>CAXXBX010000035.1:0-5000 GCA_964274945.1 Dehalococcoidia bacterium
ATAATGGCTTTAATGATACAGCACTACAATATTACTGAGAAATTTAGTGTATTTCTATTTACAACAAGTTCGGTGTTCAAGCCAGAATTTGAATCGAGCAGGCAATGAGTTACCAATACAAGCACCTTCTCATACAACAGTCAAAAGGGAATACTGCTTTCTGTCTTTCCTACCTTTGCACTACCTTTCCCAAATGCTTTAGAGTCATTGGTATCACTACCAGACCCTGAATCAAAACACATCTTCATGTCCATCAACTCCATATAACCAAGAGTTTCAGACCGTTCAGCTTGCGTATTATTTTGCTTATTCTGAGAAGGACAGATAAAACTCTTTTTCTGAATAGGAGGGTAAGTTACTGAGTAGAAGGTTGAATGTGACATCATATCAATTTTTGAAATACTGTTTCAATGATGATGAGCCTTGCCAAAGCCCAGACCGTTTGCCACATCATACTGTCCATTCTGTCTCGATGGCATTAAACTTTAGCTAATCTCCTTTTTCCATGTGCTAGTGTCCTGCTGCAAGTTTGAGCTAGCAGAACCGTGCACGCACAGTCCCTGAATTGTACTCAATGTAGTTCATGCCTGCTCAATTATAACTCAAAATGAAAAGGACTCATCTGAGGTGGGCCAGAGCACATGAAAAATGAAGCAAAGTATCGACAAGTGCTGCTCAAAAAACCTTTCTAAAACACTACATTTACATAGGCATTCTTATTGCCTTGCAGTTAATAAGCCACAACAATGTGGCAATACTGTTAAGTATGTTGCAATAAATTTGAATTTTTTGTTGGATAGAAAATAATCTTTCAACTTCTGAACAAGCATTAGCCTACTTGTCGGTAAATGTAAGACATCAAGATCACCAGTAACATGGTTGTGAAGATGTCGCAGTTAACATCAGTTGCTATAAAGATACACAATGAAGAACTGTAGGACAGTAAACCTACATGATGTATAATCCAGTTGTTCTTAATTAACAAACTAATTTTTTCAGAAACTGGGACAACAACTTACTGCCACTACCAATTCAGGCAAACAATGAAACTGAATAAGACATATCTCACAAGCTATATACATACACCTGTGGTAATATCAATGCACTCCAGCATAAGACACAGACTGAGAGAGTCAACTAATCAGAGAAAGCATTTTCAATCTGCCACTTTCTTCATCTGACTTCCACAAGCCTACTAATGCTCATAATATAAAAAGAAAACCGAAGCAGACACACCAAATTGTTACATAGATTATAATAAAATTCCTATTTTCTTTAAAAAAACACTAATGCCTTTATGTAACAAAATTATTGTTCAACTCTTACTTTCATTTTGTGCTCCTGCTTTTGTCAACAGAGCAGACACTAATGCACACCACATCATCTTGTGCAGTAGACATTTTGTGGACTTCATCACCTCACTGTGAAATGCACACAAACCAGGCTATTATTAAATGGTCACTGCTGGACTACACTGCTGTGTACTAGCAGTTGAATGCATGTTTTTCAAGAGTATGTTCATTAGAAGAAACCACACAATAAAATACAGTGTATCTCATCCTCATACTAACATGCATCTCATGCAGAGTCATGTCAGGTACCGTGCATGAATGTCCAGTATTCCACCAAGCAATAAGCTCACAGATGCATTCTGCTATCTCGATAGCATAACTAAACGGGGTTGAACACAAGCAATTTGCGGCATTCTCTTGCAGCTAAAAGGATCACCTAATTAGACTGGTACAGTATCCAGTCCTCCTCCTCGCGCGCTCCGCGTGTTTTGGCACGTGCATTTTGTTCCACTTGCATCAAGAACAACAAACGCACGCGTTCTAGAGATCAGGGCAACACAGATCAACACCTGCGAGACACCATAGACAAGCGAGGGCCGACAGCGCTACCAACCCAATGGTTTACGTACTTCCTCTGCACAAACAGTACATGGCATCCCCTGGCCGCATTACAACTAAATCAATCCCCGTTTCTGCGGTATCACATCATAGGTCTGATCTGTCAAAATTGCGGAAACAGGCACCACATTTTGAGCCTAAAGCAAATCCAGTCACACACCATTACTGACACTAATCACGAATCTCGATCGACTGATAACATTTGCAACTGTAGACGAGCACATCAGAGAGGCTGCTAAACTCTATCACGGGCCTGGTGTGAAGCACCATAAAGAGAGCCGTCGAATTAAATCGACTCTTCGGCTCCGACGCTAGTTAGTCGAAGCATCAACGAAGAAATCGCTCAAAAACAAAACGAAAGCCACAGAAGGGATCGAACTCAAGCCACAGTGACCATTCCGTCACAACAACAGAGCGATAAATAGGAGATCCTGTGCGACCAGTGGCGCTTCGTATCGCCCATTGTTCGCGACTAGCTGTCGCACATCATACAATAGCCAGTGTGCAGTTGATTGACATTCCTCCCTCCAGCGAATCCGATCACTCAGTCCCACGCACTTGTGCCCGAAAGTCGAAATAGGCGCGATGCTCTCACCGCACGAGCTCACCTTTCTGCCGAAAATGCGAACTCAAACACGTGAGACGAATCGAGAAGCGAAAAACAACAGAGAAAGTCGACAGGTGGAAGAAAGGAAGGAAACTGACAACTTCCCATGCACGTGCCCGGATAACAAGTCAACAAACATTCCTCTTGCGACCATGGATGAACTAAAGGGGATCGAACCGTACGAGTCGCTCGTGTGAAACAGACGACAGCCGACCGTCATGCAGGCGTCTAGATGTGACAATTGGGTATCTCAACCGAACGCAGGTGTCAAATTTTGCGTAAACCTCAGGCACGTACATGACCGCAATTACACAACCACGCCTTCTTTCGAAGACGTAAAATAAACAGGAGGGTAAACGCAACCTTGAGAAAATTTGAGAGCAAAAATCTTTTTTCCCAATGACAAAGATCGTCTTGTCACGTGATGTGTGATATAGGCCTTTGCAGAATTCACTAAGTTCTCTAGTGACCACGTTTATGTATACCTGTATGTTGACACGACAACGACACCTCTAGACCTAATGTACACACACATATTTAGTGTAACGAAGGTTGCTAGTCATTGCGTCTGCCTTTTAGGCGATCACAATAAAAAAGCTAGTGCGGTTCGCTCTCTTCTTTCATTGTAGCAGAAACCTGACAAATGTAAACAGGTTGTTGGTTGGACATTGACGGATTCTACCAGATGTGGCTGAATGTATGTGCATCTGCAAATGGATCAGTAAGACCATGCTGCATAAATAAAACAAAATGGATCACTAAAGCAATGATGCATATAAATGCATGTACATATGTCAGTAGCCTAATGCGGTGGTACTGGGCAAATAAACGGCTCTGTGTTCAAGCATTCCAGATATATGTGCTGACGTCACATCTATACCTGAATCTCAGTACATGTCCTGGCATTTAGGTATAGACATGATGTCTACATAGAGAACTTTACTACTGGTATCTGTTGGTCATTGACGCAAAATGATTTCATAGAAACTGCATAATTCAGTAGCATATTGTTTGTAGGTTATAAGTTCCTATAGGCTTTTCTTATGTACACGTCCACATGCTTACTTCTTACACTGTTGTCTATAGAATAGTCCAACATAATTATTATGCTTGCGCCATTTACTTTCAGAATCACAGTGTGTTAGTCATAAGTGGAGATGAGTTTACTATATAGTGGTAATTAGTGATAGTAGTATATTTAATGATGATAGTGCATGAAAAAGTAAACTGGGTGGTGTGCTGTGGTGGTGGGATAATGGTATACACATAGTGTGATGATGCTGAGTGAGATGTAGGTGCATGGTTGGTACATACAGTAGTGGTGGTGACCAGGTTGTAGTAGGGGTAGAGAATTTGAAAATGTGATAGTAGAAGGTGGGGTACATATATAGCAGGGATAATGAGTATAGGACTAAAGGTACACAGTACTTACAAAGTCTTCAAAAAAATTACATTTCCCGACGTCCATGCATGTTTTCGACACAAATGCTCCATCTTACAGAAACACTTCCATTTACTCTTACCACAGACATAAAGAACTAGAAAAGAAGAGAAAATATGAGCAAAGTATTAAGTGAAACACTCTTCCTTATGGCTGTATCGTCTACCCTTGCAAGGGGCTGAAACTGTCCTACAAACGCTTTATTAATTAAGAGACTAGACTTTCATCAGTGCTAGCAGAGAAGACAGAAAACCCATACATTGTGAACATCAACTGGTTACATTGATCAACTGGTAACTGTATGCTGATGTGAATTCACATTCACATCAACATGTCTTACATTGTCTTTTATATTGACATTACTTCAACATTCTCTAACAGAATACAAACAACTTTGGAGTGATTGTTGAGAGTAGCAAAATACAATGGTGTCAATCCATACTATAATAACAGATAATTATAATAAGAAACATAAGAAACATAAGAAAATAGTTATAATAAGAAAGCAGACAAACAGACAGACAAACAGGTGACAAAAAGAACAGTCAGGAATTCAAGACATTCTGGCAACACTGCCTTTCTGTGTAATGTCAGTCATCAGAATAAAAATAACTAGACTTGCCATTGATAATAGACATTATGGTAAATCGTTACACAAACCAGCTGTTTTTGCAGTAGAAAGATTAGTATACGGCAACGCTAAGTCGAAGACCATGAAGTTTACTTTAGTAACAATTGTTCTGAAATTGGTTGGCCTGCCACAGAGGTAAACGAATCTATGTACTGAGACAGACAGACATACAGACAAACGGATAAACAAACAGAAAGGCACACACACTCACACACACACACACCAGGGGTGTAGCGTGACCTCTAGAAATAGGAGCTAAACTCACGATGCTGCGTGAGCACGCCCACTTTTATTGCTTTCTAATTGAGAGATATGGTAGACTGGAAAAAGGATGGTGCATATACTATATACAGCTTTGGTCCTCACACGTATTTTACAGTACAAAATTTTTACGACCACGCCTACAAATAA
>CAXXBX010000036.1:0-4199 GCA_964274945.1 Dehalococcoidia bacterium
CTTGTCCATAATCGACACACTATACACTTTACTAAGAATGAGCTATAAACTGTGAGCATGCAGCAACCCAGAGACAATCAGTGACTAAAAAACTGAGTGCAGTAGGACACGAGCTTGTTGACACCATCACTGCAAAGTGCGGAACTCTTCTTCAGAAGGACTCTGGCGTTACACTTCTGTAGTTGTACTGAGAATCTCTCCTCCAATAGTCAATAAATTCTGGTGCATTTGGCCTTCCAATTTCATCCAATAAATGTTTTGAAAGCTTTTGCACAAACTTCTTTCCCTCTTCTCCTCATCTCCCAGTGTTCCAGGACTAGGGAGTGACTTTGACCATTGATCCACCAGGAAGCCATACCTTTCTGTATTTATCCATTTTTCGTTCTTCTCTTCTCTTTGCAGCTGCATCATCTTCCTCGGCTGATTTAGGGAAAATGTCCGAACTCCGTGGATGGGCCATGGCGATGTCTAAAGCAGTGTTAGTTCCTGCCTCAGGGTCGTAGACTATGATGTCAGGTCTGTTGTCCGAGTTGGAGTAGCGATGTCTTGGCTTGCGTCAGTGATGAATACGAAGGTCTCGTAGACAGTCAGACCATACTGATGCAATGGCCTTGTGAGTCCAAATAGGACCGCCCCTGACTTGCAAGTCAGAAGGTGATAGCCCCTGTCATCTAGCAAGGTCCCGCAGTGGCATTTAGGAAGCCAGTCTGAAAGGGGAGGGACATTCCAAGTCTCGAAAGGGATGCCAAGCGATAGTCGCAGGAATTGAGTGCAAACCTTTGAGAGCTCGGGATAGAACTAAGCCAAGCCCCAGCTTCTTTCCCTCAGATGGAACGAAGTCTGGAAGCATCTCGTGCTGTAGCTGCATTGTCAATAAGACTTGCTGACAGAGACTCAGCTTGAGTTTTAGATAGCTGATGTTGAAGTTTGTGAATGGTTGTTAGAAAGTCAGACATCATCTTGTCCGGTGGAAGGGACTGACACAAGGCTTGTCCAATTGGACTAGGTGGTGGAGAAACGACGAGGGAGTCAATGAGTGGCATCAGAGCTGGGAATTGAAACGGAAGTTTAATGATTGTATGGGCTCATGATGCCACAAATGCATGCTGAGACACTGAGGTCAAAAGAGTCATGCCAAAGCCACCCAATCGAATTGGCAGAGATGTCTGCTGCCACATTGAGTCGTCTAATTGGTCATATCCAAGTAGGTTGGAAAAGGTGTTATGCGATTGAGTGTCATGAATTTTGGCAGCTTAAGTCAAGTGGCCAGGAAAAACGTTCGAGCCAAATTGTCCAGCTTTGGAACATGGCAGTGTCGTAATAACAGCATTGCACTCTGAATGTCTTCTAGTTTAGTGAGTTGATCACACAGCGTGTTGCCAGACTCAGCAATTGTTGAGCAAGAAGACTCAGCAAAAGAAGAAGAGCCAATTGATGTGCCAAGGAATAGTGAACCTTGATAGTTGACAGGGATTCCGGCTGATTCATTGATTGCAACTGCACTGGATGGACAGAAGATCTCACACTTGTGATTGGCAATCTCTAAAGAGATGCTGGAAAATGCCCTTATGAGATCATGGAAGGCACACAAGACATCAGTTGCATTTTCCAATAGAAATACATCATCTAAACATGCCAGGATGTGAATCTGAGGATGATCCTTCTCCAGATCCAGCAAAACTGGTTGTATGGCTATGGCAAAAAGAGCTGGTCCCAGGGGGTCTCCTTGATGGACTCCTTCAGATGAGATGGCAAGCGGAGAGGACTCTTGCATGAATAGAAGCGAACTAGATTCTCCATACATCTGATTAGCATGATTTGCCAAATCGGGAAATGCTGTTGACAACTGATCTAACATACTTTTTCTGCTAATAGAATTGAACGCGTTTTTAACGTCGGACTTGATGACAACCCAATCTGGATTTTCTTGGAGAGCTAGCTGGATGTGATAAGTAATTAGCTCTGGACCACTCTTCGTAGCGACTCCATGTTGAACTGGGAGAAAAAAGTCAGCAAAAGCCTCCTTCTTTTGCATGCACATAGCCCGAGCTGTGAGTCAACGGAGAGATTCTCCTATTGCTATAGGTCGTACGTCTCCATTTGTTTTGGGGATGGCTATCAATTTAGAAGAAGACATGAGCTTCATAGCTGTGTCAGGAAGAATGCCTTTGGCAATAGCTGAACAAGCTGAGAACAGGCCATTGGCTGTGGCATCAATATCAAATAAAACCCTAAAATGCTCAAATCTCCACCGTGATAGGCCCGTCCCTGATCCTCGAGGAGATTTCCTGATAATGTCAAAGAGCAAAGATTGCTGCAAAGAGGTAAATGTATTATGCGGAGACAAATGAACCTCTACGTTGTTGGATCTTGATGGACGTTTGGAGGCCAACTTCTTTGTTGTGTCAGCAGATGCAGGGGCTAATCTGTTGCTAGTCAGAACCTTAGATGCTCTGGACAGCTCACTACATCTAACAAGTCTTAGGGCAGCCGCTCTCCTGGCTTCTTCATTGCCATGAGATACTTTCCTTGTCTGTGTCTCACTCAGGTGGACTAATTCTGCCCATCGCCAATTAAGGAATTTTTGGCAAACACACTTTGCATCTCCTTTGCCCTGTTTACTTCCTCTTGTGAAGGGAGTGAGAATCATACGAGGAAAGAGAAAAAGAAGTTTCCATGTTGACTCATCCCCAGGGTCTTCGTGAATTTTCTGTAGAGCCACAGCACAGCAGTTTTGAAAGTATGCCTTGACAGATGGCTTGATTGTTTGGACCACTCTCGGGGGGGGGGGGGGTGACTTTGAGTGTATCACTTCCACCGACAATTTCCGGATGAACTTCCAAGCACAGATTCATGATTAGTAGTACTATGCGTTGGAAAATTGGAGAGTGTGCTAGCTGGATTGTCAGATTTTTCACTCGGTTTGTTTCAAACAGATTGAGGTGCGACATTCTCTCTTGAAAGTGAGTTGACACGCGTAGGCATCTTCTGCATTGGCTGGTTTGAGATTGATATCTCCTGCTTTCTACATTGAGAAGAATATTGCCCCAGCTTCAAAAACCATTTTTTTTACAATCAGGACATTGCTGAAGTTTGAAGCGCTCAAATGAAATCACCAGGAAAGAGTTGGCATTATGAACTTGACGAATGTGGCCAAGAACTCGCTGCAATGTTCCAGACGCTTTACAAGATTGGTAGGGAAACTTTATAGAGAGAGACATTCAGGTAAGAACGCAAAAATCACGCAACAAACGGCACTGTAAAATTTGAAACCGCCACCACCAATATTTTTATTGGGGTGTGTCTGTCTGTCTGTCTGTCTGTCTGTCTGTCTGTCTGTAAACTTGATTTTATTGAAACAACCTACTCATCTACTCACACCTTTAGCACTAAAAGTAAGATGACTACTGAGTTGTCATTTTAATGCAAATTACTCGGATAGTCTTTATTGTAAATGTTGTCATCTACTTCTCCAGCTCCAGATAAGACTCAAGTTAGCTTATGCAGAAGGACTCTAGCATTGCATCGTTGTAATATTATGGAGAATTTCTTCAGAAACCTCTGAAATCTGCTTCATTCTTTGAGCCTTCTGTGTCTTGTGATTGTCTGTCTGTCTGTCTGTCTGTCTGTCTGTCTGTCTGTCTGTGTCTGTCTGTCTGTCTGTCTGTGTCTGTCTGTCTGTCTGTCTGTCTCTGTCTGTCTGTCTGTCTGTCTCTGTCTGTCTGTCTGTCTGTTGTCTTTTTTCATATATTTTCATAAATGAATGCTATTACAACCAAAACTATTTAAATGTTCCAGAGACTCAATAGGGTCAATACACCTCACAAAATAATGTACACAAAACTGACTATGATAGTTATTTACATTACTAGAGCTCATGGATAAAAGGCGTGATAGTTTCCTAGCAATAGTCGTAGCATTGCTATGTTGTAGCACTGTTGAGAATTGTTTTGTCCGGTAACACATGAATTTTTTAGCATTCTTATTGCCATCATCATCCGTCAACCTGGTTGATAGTTCCTGTAGGTATCTGGTGGCTCGTTCTCCCCAATGACCAAAATTCTCAAACACAAGCGGAAAAAATGTCAAGGAAAACGCACCAGGGAGAGAGACTTGATTTACCTGTTTCAGCAGCTCCCTCCTTTTTAGAAGCCTGGAACAATGTGTCTGTTGCCCAAGGATGAACCAAGGCTACATCA
>CAXXBX010000037.1:0-35186 GCA_964274945.1 Dehalococcoidia bacterium
GAAATGGTTGGCGCATTTGGCATTTTGCAGCACCAAAACGTACTTGGTGTTGCTCGTACTTTGACACAATGGGACACTCCCACACATACATGTACTGATAAAATATGTATGTATGACTGGTAATTATAATTTATGCAAAGTATGTATAACAGCCACTGTCTGCATCTCAGGACCAGACCAGACTTGCTTTGGTTGGCCAGCAGGAGTCAAATCGTTTTTCGATTTGACATACTGACATACCTACACTGCACAAGATAGTGTGTAATGGACGTGCCAAAGTATTACTACAATCTTGGCGCTGCAAAAATGGCTTGTACGCATGCAGCGCCATAGCCCAGATGGGCACCCCTCACAGGCACGTATAAAACACATACTTTCATCACATATGAACAAGCAAACAAGATGAGATACAAGAAACATCACTGTTACATACAATGCAATAAACAAAGTCTAGTATTCACCTCTATATTTCTTTAACCTGACACCATCTTGAAAGAAAAATTCACCAGGAGATTCGTTAGTTCCAGCCAGCAAAGAACCCATCATAACTGTAATAGACAACAGACAAGAAACAGTCACAAAAATGTATGTCAACAAAACAATAAGTATCAGAAACATGTAGCAAACACAATAAAGGTGATGTGTAACAGGCTTCAATAATGTCATTACCTCAGACAATATTTACAAGCGATAGAAAAGAGCTATCCAAAAACAGTATTTTCACTCATATTACTACTTCTTTCTAAATTCAACCACCAAAATAGAAAGTTCCTGGGCTGATCAGGCGATGTCGAGGCATTGATAAAACTAACTGTCGTCAGAAACATGTGGCTTACTGCAAAAAGTACACTTATTCATTGCACAGTATCGGTATACAGTAAACGATTGCTGCATAAAAGATCCAGCAACAGCAGCAAACATGCTATTTACAATTTACCTTCAAAAGTGCCACCCTAGCCATTCAACAGGCTCTAAATTATGCCTCTAGATAGTATTTGCACCCTCCAGACTAACACAACCTTATAAGTAAGCAAGAAAGCTAGCCCTCCCAAATATTTGCAACATTCCAAATCATTTAGCTTTAAATATAGCATAAAGATTTCTGCTACAGTAAGTCCCCAACTGCCCAGTGGTGTTGCAGTCTAATTAACCCAGATAACTATTTGTTTTAATCAGTGACAAATAGCTGATTGCCTAGTTTGGGCATCCAATAATTACTGATTTGAGAAAACTATTATCTGACTCTCAAATATCAAGATAATTAATACTGATTTATGAGTATTCATTCTGTCTTCATCACATCTGTCATTGAGAAGCACTTGGCATAGTCAGATATGCTGACTTGACTTGCTTTGATCGACACTCACTAACATGCAGTCACAGGCTACTCCCTACACATTTCTTGGATCATGAAATTACAACATCCTCGTCAATAATAAACAATTCAATGATTGGGAAATGCCATGCCATAAATCCCATAGTTGTCTAAATAGTTTTGACAATAGCAAAAACTGGAGAATTGTGACATGTAGCTTTTTCCTTACATGATATGCCCAAAGTACTGTAGTGCTTGGTAGAAAACAGAAGATGTTTGCCACTACCAACACTTGACAGTATTATAGAGACACCTCGGTGTTGTAACAACATATCTAACTTCTTCCACAGTTGACTGTCAACTGTAAATTCTTCTTGAAGTTTGTGTACCGTAAAGCACCGCCGAAGCAGCCCTATTCGTCAATCCGGCTCTCATTCTTGCTGACCTGCCTAATTGGTACTGTGTAAGTGTTCATGATCAATCAGGACAAAATTGTCTAGTTCACGTTTGCTAAGTAAACCTATTCAAAGGTTTCTCTTCACTACTAGAGTGATATGTGCAGGGCACTGTAGCTTCCTTGACTTTTTCTACTGGTTACCTCCTACTCAATTGTTCCTCTAACAAACAACCACAAGTGAGTGACATTTCTTGAGGTACATGTCCAACCACAGTGTTATGAGGTTCAATCTGCTTTTCACACAAGCAACACAGTCATCGTGTTTGTTGTCCTCCTCATAGCTAACATGTAGCTGCTCCTCAATGTTTAGCATCCACATCGATATGATGCCTCCTGACTATACACTTGCCTTTAACCACATAGCAACTTCAGCTCATTCGCCCATAATTGAACGTTGCAGAGAAGCTACACCCACATGGTTTCAGCAAGAATGCGTAAATCAGACATTGACACAGTTTCAATACTGTGTGATACCATCTATTTTCACACTCTCCTCAATTTTTATCCTCCCAGCTGTAACAGCTTTGGTGGTACATCACACTATTCGTATATATGTCACAATCCTTGTTAAATCCAGCAGTTTCTATCCCTATTTAGTTACGTTTCCTATACTTCTTTGCTTCTTAGTGACACCAAACACAAAAGTCCAGTACGTTTCACACAGTCCATTCAAGACTAGATATTTTAAATTAACTAACGACGATAAAAGTGGATGCTGTCAAACAAAGTCGACTACCTGTTGATCCACCTAGAGCAAGTGCTTTGACTATGTGACCAACATTTTGTATTCCACCATCAGCAATCACAGGAACACCTACACAATAACAAAAGACTATCAGTTCTAGAAACAACAAAATTTACATACGTTGTTTATAATTTACAATATTGTGACTGACACCCTGGAAAACTACAGTAACCGGCATGCCAGCATAAGATGAAATATTGGCAGGGAATTTATTTGGCAGATTGGCAGATTGGCAGATTGGCAGATTTTTCAGCGACCACCAATATAAAATCTGCCATTATTAATTTGGCACCGGAATATGTTGACGTCATCAGGCAAGTCTAATGGCGAAGTGGTGATACGTCAAACGGATGAGGCCACAAAATGGTACAGTAGGTAATCCCTGCTTGCCGTCTGTTGTGCCTGTCCATAAGACTGTTCATGAGGCTATAGATGAAGCTGGACTAGCTGTCACGTTCATGCAGGTCATGTTCTTTGCACTGACACAGCAGTTCTTCATCACTATGCAGTAGTTAAAGACCAGTAAGTTAGAGAAATGTGAGCCACCAATACAGCTGTCAATCACAAACTCCACCATGACCACTTATGGTAAGTTATATACAAACAACGATGTCCAACCACCAAAATAAAAATCCACTAATATGCTTTGTCCGTCAATTGCTTAGCAAACCGCCAAACTAAATTCCTGCCAATGTTTCATCTTATATGGTATATAGATCCACTTAGCATATGTGATATAGTAAAAATATAAACACATTTTATTACACAACTAAATTAAATAAAATGGTAACAAGAGTTTGGATACTCAGGTTGGTTATGCTGTTTTCGACACAGCTAGTCTTTTTAGTTTTCAAGCAATTTTAGAGTAAAGATATAAGGTAGTTTGGCAACTAGCTAAATCAGGAAAGAAAGCGACGATTGCATGAGATGATCATTTGTTAAAGATTCACCATTGCTGACAGAAAAGTTACGTCTCGAAGCTGCTGAGCAGACACTTTGCCACTGCAACAGGCAAGTCCCTATCTGAGAGATCCATTGTTCATTGTCTCAAAAAATAGATGTCTACGTGTGTCGACCTCACAAAAGGCCGTGTTGACACCGGAACACCAGCATTGTCTTCGCGAGTGGGTGGTAGCACACCAGCACCTGCACAATCAAGAACTGAAAGCGTGCATGGTTTTTTTTTATATGAAGTAACACGATGCCAATCCAAATGAAACCTGGGGCACTGCTTAAAGGTCACCACTAATCAGCACCATCTTGAAACTCAAGAATGACTCTGGGAAGCAGTATGGGACCCGTATAGACAGAGATTCCCCAAGACACGTGGTCAAAAACTTGATAGCGAGTGTTCCCATGAGAAAAGCGCCAATCCAGAAAGCAAAGGAAAAGGCCACTAAGTACTGATCCATTCTTTTTAATGTCATTAGTCACAATAAACTTAAACCTGCTTTGATAAAAGCCACAACAAATCTCAGAGAAAGCAAGGCCCTTTAGTCTGCCGTTTCAGTCAGCTAGGTGGCAAGCAGCCCATTCTCACTCTTATGCCTATGAAAAGTTCAGGAAAAGCCTAGATTTAACAATAAACCAACCGTAAAAAATGTGTTGTTAATACTCTATCTGCAGGAGTCAAATGCAACAAGATCAGTGAAGCAGAATTTCCATAAACTTTAATTCAATTACGGTTGTGGTCACGTGTGCTAGATTTATCTAAGTGGATCTATAATTATGCCCGTGACAATAACTCAGGTAAAGGATAGGACCATCTCAAAATTTGAACTTTCTTTCCAAACATAACTCCCTTCTTATAGAGCAAAGCTCCCTCCCCATTCATTTGAAACCCTTGTCGTATTTTGTCATATAGGCAGAAAATGCGTAATTAACAATACTAGCCTCCACCCGGCAAGCCCGAGCACACACAGTAGGCAGTGGAAATCGCACTCGTCCGGCAGCATCGACGCGCCAATCCATCCATCCGTCCCGCCGCACTGCATGCATACACGAACAATCTACTTGCCGTCTATGGACATGAAACAACTTCCGCGTATGGACAAAATGGTGCTTAGCGCAATCATATATAGATGTTTCACACACTAAAATGATCCCATCTACGTATTTATAAAAGTAATGAAGTAAAATACCAAGAATAGTGCAAGCAAATAAGGTGAACTGTAAAAATCGTTTTCACAAAAAGGCACTGACAAATTCTTCATAGTTCCTTTAGTTTTCTATACATTGACTACATGTGATTACTCACTCTGTAAGAACCACACACATAGTCAAGTGGGCACACAAAAAGTCAGTGAATCACACATAAAACGTCCTGGCCATGCCTGATTTTATTCTCAAATCACGTTTAAAAATTCAGTGCAGTATCCAATCATATTTTGACCATCACATCTGCTCGATGACACTGATCAGACACAACAAAGAACATAAGATTATGTGATTTTCATCCAAAAATTAGCCAAACCCCTCCCTCTCATGTTTAGAAGAAAAATGCACATTTTCAGATGCTACGATAATCCACCACTGGCAACAACTGCTTTTGTTTTCTTTTTCACCAACACTATAAAACTCCTATAAAATTGCAAACTTTTTACATATAGCTGCTGAAAAAGTTCTTGCAGATAGAGGTATCTCAAAGGAAGCTATGTAATCAGTAAGAAAATAACAATGACAACACTGAAGAGTCCGGCAAGAAATGTGAGGAACACCTGGCTCTGTTCTTTAGCTGGTTTACAGGTACAACATACGAAAAGCTTGTTATTTCAAATTATGTGGCAGGAACCAAAACGACAGGTCACCCAAACCTCTACACAAGAGTTTCAAAAGTGTTCGATACTACAATACAAACTCATGACATGATATGACCAAACTTAGAAATGCAGAACTGCTTGGACCAAGCAAAAACATAAATTAAGATACTTTTCAAAAATTCCTTGGATTCCAACAAGCAAAGACCAACAAACACCAAATAAATTTTTCCTAAACTTATTTCTCAGGAATCAGTGTCCAAACAATGTGTATAGTCTCCTCAAATTCATCTTTCGCAACTGACTCCACTTGATAGAAGAAAAGAAATTGCTATAAAGGTAAAGGGAAACTCCCATGCAAATATAAATGATGCTCTGATAATAATACTAACTACCTTAGTGCCATCAATACCTTACTTCCTTAATAAAACTCTTCTGAACAGAGAAATTCAGCTTCCAACTTGGCTGTGCCACCTGAAGCAGCAACGACATAGTAGCTTACTCTCTTGCCAATCTTGCAATACATTATTCCATTCAGTTTATCAACACAAACAGAGATCAAACATGGTGTGTGTTTCTATCACTTGCCTCTGAAAAATTACAATCTACTGATACAACAGCTGACAAATGATTGGTCGACGAGTAACCCTATTAGAGGGCATCTTCCTATCGTAAGTGCTCCAAGGCTACCAACTGTGCAAAATGTCTATAGCATGTCTCTGTGTCTAATTAGTACTATAGTACTGTAGTAGAGTTCCCCAAACTCATACTGTCCTTAGTGTCATCATGTTTGGTACAAAGTGTACGGAAGCAAAGTGATGACAGTGTAAATGATACATGTACAAAAAGTAACCTATTCCCATATCACCACCACTATTAAAAGGCAGAACGTCCTCAAGTTGGAACTTCAATTTCTCTGTTAAGAAAGAATGTAGCAATAGAATCAGAACACTTAGTGTACTATCATCAGAACATAACTTGTATTTTCATAAGAATTCCCATTAAACAAGAAGAAAGTCTTTCAGCAATTACATCAGAAGACAGCTTTGTGAAATTGTCTCTACACAAGACTGTGCTGCTGACCAATAGCACCACTAACAACTTCCAAAATTTACTTAAGTTTCAAAAGAAATTAATGCTGTACATGTCCAACAACGAAACATAAGAATGCACAATACACTACAATGTAACATGTCTGACTGTTACACTGTATGTCTGTGTGTGTACTCTAAACCCATATACAGATGCACCACAAAGTCAAAACTCACCAAATCTCCTAGCATACTCTGCCACCTTGTACACAGCAGTCCCTTGTGGTCGACCAACTGCTGTCACCTCCTGTGTGATACAAATGGACCCACTGCCCATACCAACACGAAGTGCATCCACACCACAGTCAATTAAATTTTTGGCCTGAGCAGCAGTCACAACTGCAACCAACAACAAATCAACATCCCACAAGACACAACTTGGCACGTCGCTAGCACCACCATATTACCATTTCCTCCAATTACTTGTAATTCAGGATGCGCTTTTTTGATATAATGAATCATCTCCATCTCATAAATAGAATTTCCCTGAGAAGAATCCTAACACAACAAAAACCTTCAAACAACTACTAAAACAAATTGAAATATCTAGAAATGACAATATCTTACTGTTGTTGTGTCGACCTTAGCTCCAACATAGAACAGAAACACTACTACTACCACACAATGTCACATACCTACAAATTTTAATTAATTAAGCGTTACCAAAAGTTTAAATGCTAATTGACATCTTGACACACGTTAGGAGATAGAATTTCAGATGTAGGGCATTATTAAATTGCTATCACACCCTCCAATTTAGATACTAAACACATGCTTTCCTAACTGTTGAGTGTTATTTAACTTAACTACAATCCCTATATCAAGCACATCCTTACTGAAAGAGCACACCAGTTTAGTAACAGGTGCAGCATCCTTCACCTATCCCTTTTCACTTTCAGTTATATGTCACACTATACTGCAGTTATCTCAAGCATGTATGATGACTACAACTACAAAATTTCAAAACCTTACACAAAAACCTTACACAGCCTTTTCTAATGTGACCTAATCTCAAGTTAACCTTCATTCTTTCGCAATCAAATTTACCGAAACTAAATAAAAGATTTGTAGAAAAAACTGGAGGCCAATTTGATTACTGTAAGTTAAATCAACAAAATTTCGTAAATTTTGTAAGCAATCTTAAATGCTTACTAATTTTGTCGCTCTCGGTTTTTAGCGACACTTCGCATAATACTAATAATCATCGTGTCACGCATGCCAGACAAACCAACACCTGGTGAGACAAAACACATGCCTAAGCAACAGCAAATATTAAAAACTAATAAATATTTCTTAACGCAACAATTACAGTTGCAGTTCCCTCGCAGGGGCAACACAAGACATAACATACAAGCATAGCAATAAAGACTCTACATCAACAAGGCAAGAACACAACACAAATAAAACTAAGTCAACACAGACTTCAATTCGCTATACTTTACAGCAAACAGATTCCAACAGGATACCTCGATGGATGTCCTAAACTGCCTCTATATGTCATAAGTACGAGCCCTCTAACAAAAGGATTTGACGATTCCAAAGCCCTTTTCATATGCAAAACCTGGGACCTCTTGACCTGTACTGATATTTACGTGGTGCTGTGGTTTTGATTTTCTGTTGATTTCGTGTTGATGTTCTGCACAGAAAAGTGGCTATGTTCATCAATGCTTACGAAAGTTTGCTGCTTACGAAATGGTGAATTTGGACGAGTTCTTCGCTTACGAAATCTTGTTGATTTACAGTTTCTTGCATTAATTTCAGCCAACAAAAACAGGTTACTTGAAAAGCATATTTAGCTCAGTTTAAACACAACTTGCAGAGGTAACTAACTATATGACCTGTGTGCAACAATCTATTCCGAGTTGGTTATCAAACTTTACTGCTACAGATCTTGTCAGCTAACCTGCATTCCTATGATTGAATTCGCATGCAGTTTACTATAGTGCTGCAAACTCTCCTTCAAAAAGTACATAGTATGACTAGAAAAGGCTTGTCAAAGGCTTTTAGAAGTAACGATAATGGCCACACTCTACACATACTCCAGCTAAATCAGCAGCTGTCTAGCAGCAAACAATAACCAAGAAAATTCTCCAAGCAAACTGCGAGGGCATTTTAATAGCAACACATATTTGCATATACAACAAACACAAAAACTCCAAGAATGTGACATACAACATGTAGCTTGCGGGTAAGAAACATTTGTAGTTTACGTAAGACCATGCATGTCACGTGTGCTACTAAATTGTTTAGTACAATACACAAAGCAGTCAAAACCAATGACACTCTAAAGCACAGTGACCATAATGTTCTTCAGTGCAACATCTAACCACTGCGCATGAGAAGAATATACTAGTGCCGCACAACAACCACGACTAAAACCTACACTTCTATTTACACTGCATTACAGGATGTTGTAAATTTTGTTATTGACTACTGTGATTATTCACATGCTGACTTTTTCCAATATCATGAGCCTTTTCGATCCCACCTGTTTGTAGTATATTTGGCAATGATTTCGCCAGAATGTCTTCACCTAATCAGTTTCCTGTGAGAAACGCCTATGTAATGTTATTTGAGACTCAAGCAGTCAAACATCTCGGTTTACAATATTTTCTTGCTAACCATAGTGCATACAAGAGTTGTTGCCATCACAATAAAGAAGACATACAGTACTTCTTCACCACCCTGTTTGCCACACTTGGCAAAAAGCATTAGAAGTAGATGCTGCACTTCATTTACCAGAGCTAAAATGGTCTATCCAGGATCAAATAGCTTTGAACGTAAGACTATTTTGCTGACCTCATGCTTCTTTAGAAGCATGATTTGTTAATTAAACTAAATATACTCGAGAAGATTTCTTCTGGAAATCCTGGATAGCTGTCTCTGCCACATGACGTTGCAGTGTGTCAAATGGCTACCAGTAAGCTACATCTGCCATGGAAAGATGCCACATCCTATAGCATTTACACTTCAAAGGCAGAGCCAAAGTACTCGATGCTGTCTCGCATAATGGCTGCATCTGAGAGCACTAACAAAATGATCGATCTCCCTACCATTTATTCAAAGAAAAACAGAGCATGTTTCTTTCACGTCATCTAAGCAAACGGTTAGGCCGACTCAATGATGCCAATAATAAACCAGCCCTACAATGACAACAAACTTATTCCACACTGCGAAATTGTCCCATAAGCTATCGTCATTGTTGAATAAGACATTGGCCTAGTCATTTCATGTGATGACCTGATGCAAACACTGCTTCATGACCAGGCATTGCTTGTATGCCTACATTCCTCTATCACACCATAGTCCAGTACATAAACTACATAGCCACAGTTTTGTTCCTTTTTAGAGAGCGCTCCTTGTTGTAGTTGCAGTCTTCAATAAAAATGTGTTTGTCATAATTACACTTAGATAACACTACCCCAAGAAAAGTAAATTGCAACTGGCTAGCATAACAATAACAACTGTAGTAGACTTAGATGAGTAATAATAACTCTAATTAATTAATTAAAGAACATACCAGAACCACCACATCCACATCTCGAGCTACCAATAGTTCTATCCGAGTTTTGTCTTCTTCATGTGTACTCACTGCGGCACCAACTGCATACACACTAACTAATGACCATTTCATCCAACAGTAGCAACTCACTGAAATCACCTCTCAACCTATTTAGATCGTCTTTGGAAGCAAGAGGAAAATCTCGACTTTTCTTTAGATCAGTTCTTGCAATCAGTGCAACTAACTCATCATTTTCATTTACTATAGGTAGCTTGCCCTTCTTGCTTTCTTGTAGAATGTGATTTGCCTCATCTAGAGAGCAACCATGGTGAGCAATCACAAGATCCCTCCTTGGTGTCATCACCTGCAAAGACAGTGATGTGTAAACAGTAACAACATTCCTTTCTATACATAACGTGTGCAAAAATACTAAAAAGTATAGAATGCCTATAGAAATTTAATCATTACCACCATTCAAATAACTAAAACTGCAAACAACATACATAATAACAATAATTAACATGACAACTACCTATCCTCTTAAAGAAGAACTCTCACGCTAATACAAGTTAGTGTTTAATCAAAATACTAGTTGCCACACTTCCATTTGCACAACAAGTTTTTGCCTAAGCCTGTCAGGAAGAGAGAAATAGGAAAGCATATTTGGGGCGTGTCACATGAGTGTCACCATCTTGGATGATGAAGTAGAAATGTCTTACACGTGCACATGTCTCGCAGTGGCTGAAGAGAACGATGGAAACTATACGTCCGTACAACTTTGAACCTGTTCGAAGTGTTGGAGAATGTCAAAAAGTGAGTCTGGCGGTAGCGACGACCATGACCAAACACATCATATCCCTGATACGCGTACTGAATGAATAGAAAACATCGAATGGTGTACTTGTGGTTTGTGTATCGTCATGCCAAGCATTACAGAATGCATCTGCTGCAAGGAGGTCAATGCTCTGAGCCGGAGACTTCATGGCGTAAGATGTGTGACAGCGCAAGACAGTTTTCACACTGTCTCCTTGCACTATAAAGTTCTCCGCACAGCGGTAGGTGTCATAAACATCTCTCCAGGCTCCTAACAGAACCTCTTACGGCCAGGTACGATTTGAAGCTACGATCACCTTCATTCTCGCCTGCAGTGCATGGTGTCACAAGTAACTGCATCCTTAGCACGCACTCAGCCAGTCTTACTGTTAACTCAAATCAATCTATTTCAAGAATGACTGGCTAGTCCTAAATGCCGGTCAATGACTGAACTAACAGAATCAAAGTTCCCAGATGTATATACTACAATGGTCACTCTGTGTAGGCTTTTGAGACTGGCGGCTTACCGCCAATTTACTCACTGGACTCGCGAGAAGTTGGGGAGAGGAGTACGAGTAGTCATACCATCGTGTGTGGTGTCTGCCGTACGCAGAGCGTTTCCAGAAGAGAGTGGGCACTACGTTGCCTTTAGAGATGCTAATGATTCTCAGTGATGTATTACCAAATGAATAAATAGTTGACACAGACAACTGACAGGGTACTTCTAATGGAATCGAGCACTAGTTCGACGTATCATCTCATCTTTGGGAGGCTGTTCATGCCCAGCTATATTTGTGGCTAAGTCCACTGGTGGAGATTTACCTTTGTGGTGTCTGATGGGATTCTGCTCCATTTATCTACTCTTCAGCACAGACATTGAAATTTCGTGAAGGTATTCATATGATTTTGTCTCAGCTATAGGCTTTGCTACCAAGGCTTTGGTAGCTTTACGAAGTACAACTTTATACCTCTTGATTCCTTCACTTGTTGTTGCTTATTCTCGACCAATGTTGTGGATTATGGCCCAGAGCAGCGAGCTGGATTCTTGCCATCATGCCCTTATACCCAAAATGCTGCCATTTAGGACAGTACTTTGTGACAAGTGAGTGACACACACACACACTTCTAGCATGCCTGTGTGACAAAATTTGGTGAGCCTTTTTATGTCTTTCAGTAACGTTTTGTCTAAAACAACCTCTTTTAGAGCCTCATGGGCATCGAAGCCAAGATTTTTCATCACATCCTCGTGTTAGCTCTTCGTGTTCACATGCTGTAAACTTGCTAGCACCTTCCCAAGAGTGGGGGCATTTACTATGTGGTGGATAACTGATGTCCAATTTTCAGTAAGTATTTGGGAGTCTCCATTGCAAGACTAAGAAGACCACCACAGGTGATTGGAGATGGACTGGATCCATGGCAGGAGTTTAGTGCATCTCCTAGATTTTCCCTTCTGTGTCAGCTTTTTGCTATTCCTTTAGACACATGTAAAAATCAAATTGGTGGTCTATGTTGAGGTACTTCTTTTTCATGGTAGCTGTAATTAGGATATGTCTGTCAGTTGCAATTTGTTTGATGCGTAAGCCTTCACCTTAAAGCTTTTGAAGTGAACGTTCAAATGTTTCTCGTTCCATGACAATAGAGTTGGCAACCTCCCTGACTTGAACAAGTTGGAAGTCAAGTATTAGTCCAGTTTCTTGCTCAATGTGAGTGTATGTGCCATATTTGGCAGAATAGCCAGGACTATCACAGCACCCATCTCCTAGGAGACATAGGGGGTGTCTTTGAACTGTTGAAGAATGGATCTCTGGTGTTCTTCCCAAGAGTCATTTATGACTGGTATGAGGTACGCATCTTGAATTCGATAAAAGGTAGACTCGCTCATTAACTTAAAAACATGGGCAAATTGCGAAAATTTTGCAAAGCTTCCACCACAGAGAAGGATTGCATTGGCTGCTAATAAGTTGCCTGCTGGAATGTCCTTGACTAATGGCTGTGAGTTCCAAGTAATGAAATGACCATTGGAGCACTGCAGTGTCACAGTCAACATGCTTCCTTGTGAGTGTTCTGAAGTGCTTTCTACAACTGCTCTGCAGGTTGAACAGAATCAAAGAAGGGTGTGGAAGCAGCTACTGAAAACAAATTATTTTGGTTCTGCTTCTGGCGGTATTTTTTCCCTATCTAACTGAACTGATGTTACTGATGTGTCTGCAGCAGCTGTATCATTGAAAGGATCGTACTCTAAACCAGTATAAATGTCACGTGATACCTCTCTCTCAGACTCTGTACAGTAAGCAGTAGGACTCCCTGGGTCAGCTGCTAACTATCAAGAATGAAGGGGAATGAAATGCCCTAGAAGCTGAAGGAATGGGAGAGGAGGTTAAACAATATGAATGTTCTTCTTCATTCACAATGTGTGACAGATCGTACTGCGTTGATGCATCTCACATTAGTGATAGAGTGTTTGACTCTGGTATCTCCTGGTCTTCCAATCCTTCAACTTCTTCGTGAGATTCCTCTTTAGCTGCTTTAGATGATGACTGTTCTAGTATATCAGTAACAGCCTGCATATTACAAAAAATTCTTAACTTCCTAGTTCCTAGTTTGTACTATAGAAGTGGGGATTATTTACGTGAACATGCTGTCATTGCTTGCCTGTCACCCTCACTGATGTACTGCTTACAAAAGAGAAGAGTGTTGGAACAGTGTTGGGCTTCAGGCACACCCTTTGTTTTGTTCCTAAGAGCTCTGCTTGTAAATCTCGCTCAAAGCAGTCAGAGTGGAAGTGCTCTGTACACACGCAACTGTTTGGTGACAAGGGCAGATCCTTCAGACAAAGCTTGTACAACCACTCTTTCAGCAATGGTTTGTTCTTAAGCGGTAATCGATGCAAACCAACACCACGCTGTCTGTCCTTATCTTTACTGTTACAGCCATACGCAATGCAATACACCATCCTACGAAGATTTGCCTACGCAGCAATGTACACATGCGTGAAGGTAAGACACTTCTACATCATCATCTAAGATGACAGTGCGACACGCCCTCAATTTGCCTTCTTGTTTCTCTCTTCCTGACAAGCGTAGGCAAATACTTGTTGTGCGAATGGAGTTGTGGCAACTAGTACTTTGATTAGACATTAACTTGTAGTAGCATGGGAGTTCTCGTTTAAAGGCTTTCCTAGGTCTTGTTTCTCACTATAGACTTAAAGGAACATTTCGGCCACATGCGCTAGTAAATTGCGCCCAGCATACACCTTTGATTGTTGGTTACCAACAATCAAATTGAGACATTTGACGCATTTGCAGAATGAGATATGCTTACGTACGCTTTTAACTGATTAAATGATAAAATTCTATCGGACGCGTTTGTAACTTTTTCGATCGGGGCTCCAACTTCTCAAATATGTACCGTAGATCGCAGTTTGCAAAGCGTGCTGTTTGGTTCAGTAGCTGAAACACTTATGCACAACTTACTCATACTTATCAAGCGGTCGACGCTTTTCTAACGCGACGCTGAAGAGGGTTTTCTCACCATCACGTGTAACATCACGTGACATCGACAGCAGTCGGTGAAGCGCGATGGACGCCGAAACAGATCCAAACAGGGAAACAGATCCGGACGCCAATACCGCTCACCTCTTTATCCTTTTAGTTGTGTTCATGTGCGACAGACCACGTATGAACAGCTGTTCCTACCACACACCGAAGGGAGCCCTGTCATAAAAACTGGACTCAACTGTAACTTCGTGTTGCAGTTCTTGTCACTTCCATCACAGCATGTCAGCGCATGCAGCCATTGCTTTTTGCTGCAAATTTACGTTAGCGCGCGTCTCTGAAATGTTGCATTAACGCAAATCTCCAAAATGTCTCTTTAAAGAAGCATGCTCACAGTTGCACGTGCTCACTTGAGCTGATTTCAAATGGAACAGCTCTCACATTGTAGCTATGGTAAGTGATATATGTTCAAGTGCCATGGCAAGAAAATCAATTTCAATCACCAGTAAGCCCTTCCTAGTGCTATTCATGGTTGCACATGTGCAAGGGTCAATGGATGAAAATACCACAAGGCTGTCTATTCAGGCGTTCATTGATGGAGATGGAAGCAATGTAAGCGTTAAACAATGCAAATTTTCAGTGCTCACTGTGAACTGAGTGTGCTTGCTTACTCAAAGGAAACGGTGACTAGAGTAGTAGGTACTACGTATGGGAACGAGATGTGTGCTTTCCAAGTCACAAACATACAGCAAGGAACCCTAATCTGGCTCAAAGTGCCAAAAAGCTAGCTATATCTATACGGTCTATCTACTAGACACACAGTCACTCTAACGCAACCTCTTACTGCAATGTCTTGATCCTTCCAATTCAGGCTATAGAAGACTTCAGTCAGCTTTGCCTTCAGTTCAAATTAGAGTGCCCAAAACTTCATAGTTACCGAGTGTTTGAATTAGTATACTTAATTCAAATGCAATGGAATGCACATGCAGTAGCATGAGCATGCCCCTTTAATCATCTCGCTTTACAAACCTCACCATTACGAGTTCCTGACTCATACATTAATAAGCAGTCAATACTTGATGCCTTAAACAGCAACAGTGATATCATTTAATAATAGACGATATTTGTGGAGCAAAGCTTCTACAGCATGCGCAATCTCGAGGGTAACATGCACCTTTTGCCGATCTCGCTGTACACAAGTCCACATTTCCGGGTCTGCTTCTGAACCGTAGATCATCTTGCCGGTTGACTAAGCCTTATAAGTAAGTTCACTAATTACTATTTTGTGCATCTTGTGAGAGACTTTGCCTGCGAAGAGACGTGTAGGAAGCCATTTCTTGAGTATGGCTTCTCGAGGGTAAGAGACAGCTGTTCAAGCTAAAGTCGCCTGATTCACACTCTGAACAGATACACGTGGAGTGGAAAGACAGACTACTCATTGCCTAGTGATGGAATTCTTATCAGGTGAAGATTTTGAGGTAGGGGAACCCATTCGGGGTGCCGAATGTGACGCACTGTGTGGCTGAATAGGACTACTTGTTCCCCATCTAGCGTTCTTGAACTGTGGAACTGTGAAACTTTGTATCTCGTCGAACTAGAGTCAGTAAAACTTCGTCTAGCCTATTCAACCCTTCATGGAAGGCGGTGAGCTCATGAACTTACATTACTTGATGTACCTTGGTCTGATTCTTTGTTTGCTATACAGAGTGATAGTCTTGGCTGCTGGTTCAATCCAACTCTACACTGTATAAAGCACATTTCTCGACACAAAACCTTTGTAAAACTTGACTTTATCATTTAGCAGTGTGTTGAGCGATTATTCCTTGCAACTCAGACTTTGCAGATGCAAGGTCTTACTCGAGAATTCTAATCTTGTTTTCAACCACTATTTCATTTGCTTGCTGTTCAATTATCCAACGTAAACCATCAGCTTCAGCCTCAGTGACATTTTCGTCAATCAACATCATCACTCGACTATAGACATGTCTTAATCAACTGCACCTGCGGATGAGGTAGAACAGCCTCTGCTTTCTGATTTAGTAGACATTACACCTATGGAATAGCTAGTACGTGTGTGTTGCGTTACTTTAGACATAACTGTTGCTGGAACTTGTAGGCTGGCAATGCTAATAAACAGACTATAGTGTAAGTGTACTGTACTCTGATCCGCCTCAGTACATATCGAGTGCAAGTTATCACAGTAACATCTTCGACTTGGCCAATCACATCTATACAGAAGCAAGCTAGACTGCCCAGAAACAACGCAGAACGTCCTACATGTCGGTTACCCCAAATGGGTTCCCGGGTGGCATAATTTCACTCGCTAAAACTAATCTAATCCATCACTAACAATGAGTAGTCTGTGCCTCCACTCTACGTGTATCTGTTCAGAGTGCGAATCAGGCATCTTCAGCTTGAACAGCAGTCTCTTACCCTCGAGAAGCCATACTCAAGAAATGGCTTCCTACGCATCTCTACGCAGGCAGGCAAAGTCTCTCACAAGATGATCCACGGTCCAGAAGCAGACCCGGAAACTTGGACTTTGTGTACAGCGGGATCGGCAAAAAGTGCGTGTTACCCTCGAGATTGTGCATGTTCTAGAAGCTCCGCCCCCAAATATTGTCTGTATAACTATTACTTCTTAGCAATTAGAAAAATAGTAAGCTAAATTTAATCTACTAGCATATGCCTAGTGACCCATAAGCCTGCCATATTACTGAAGTCTCCTTTGTTTTGAAGTTTGCTACACCAGTACATGAATATAAAACATACAAACCAGCAAGAGAAATCGACAGGCAAACTACTAGATGCAGACAACACTGTACCTTTGATGCCTGCATAACCCAACACAAGGCTTTTCTTCCCTGTCATATCTAGCCCTGCAAAACTTTTGAGCCTTCCTGACATCATCATAACAAGTCTTAACACATTTATAAATGCTGGTATACATTCACGGGGTGCCTAAAAATGTCTGCACAGTTGGTCAACTCTCTGAGCTTTACCACATTCTCCGTTATCAAGGCACAATACAAGAAAACCCAAATATTGTTCACTTAGCTCTTTGTCATCACTATGTGAGCCTCGGACAAGCCTTCCACAAGTCCCTGTAAAAGCTAAAAAGAGCGGGAGGGCTGTAGCACAACATTAGTAGCACAACATTAGTAGCCTAGTCCAAAGAAAGAAAATCAACATGTCAACATGTATCTTGTTCTTCTTGTTTCTTGTTCCAACTATTACTGTGCAATATGGTGCAAAAAGAGATTAGGTTCGACAGATAAGTAAAATCAATTTATTAATTAATAAATAATTGTTCTTTGTTACTACAGCACAAGACTAAATGAATTATGCATAAATCTTGAAATATTTTAACAAGCCAAAGGAATAAGAATCTGTCACCTCACTATAACATTGTAGCCAACAGCAAGTTATTGCCTTAAAAGAAAACTTAAACAATAAATTAACAGTCCACTAACCTCTTCTACAGAAGTCATTGATCTATCTTTTCCAATTAAATCAATATCACGAGCTGCAATTAGACCCAGTAGTTTACCATTGACATCACCAGTATCTATAGTAATTATAAAATCACCGAACAGATACTCGTCAGTCCCAGTGCTCAAAAGCAACTCACCAGTCACAGGAATACCGCAGAATCCACGCTCTTGTTTAATTCTATAGACATCTGACACTGTCTTATTAGGGGAAAGCACAACAGGATCCACAATGAACCCTTGTTTGTACTTCTATAACATAAAAAACTCATCACAGCCACTAATAAAGAAATTAAATCAATAAACTAATAACTCAACAAACAATTGCAAAGCGGAGAGGAAGTGAAATCAAGCAAAGGAAAATAGGAGAGGAAGAAGAGAAAAAGAGAGAAACAAGAGATATATAACAAGAATTCTTACCTTGACACTACGAGCTTGAGATGCTTGAAATTCAGGAGGACAGTTGTGATGTAAGATACCAATACCACCCATCAACTAATGTCGCAATACATGTAACTTCAATATACATCTGCTGCGTAACCATACGTGGACACATACTGCCATAGCAATTGCCATGTTTGCCTCTGTAACAGTGTCCATTGGAGAACTCACAAATGGAGTTTTCAATGAAATATGCTTTGTCAATGGAGATGACAAATCCTGTATATAGTCCATGTGGGTGACAAAATTAGCACTAAATTAAGTAAAGATAACACACCACTTCATCAGTTGTAAAATTGATAAATCCTGGGAGTAGAATGAAGTCACTAAACCAAAACATACATCCTAAGACAAGTGACACAGATGTGTTTTGCACTTCTCCTACTCACAATTCAATCTCTACGTTATTTCATTACTAACAAAAAAGGCTACGCCCATTTACCTGATTTTCTAAAAGAATAAAGTTATCTTAAACAAAGCAATCGTAATAACTAAGTTCAACAATCACACAAGACCGTATTTCTTCGAATAAACACCGCGGCGTATATTTAGATAGTGCTCCAACTTTGGCAATTAAAGGAGAGCAGCATTTATTCGAAGGCGACTATTATTTGTTAAAGGCTCTCTGTCCTTGCTTTAGGAGTGTCATGCAGGTTTGCACCTTTTCAAGATAACAACCTTTAATTTACTGGTACACATTTCACAATTTGATACATCATATGATGAAACAGTATCCGAGTAGTCTAAAGAAATGTTTGCCTCACGTATACCTCCGAAGAGTTCGTACAATTTTTACGAGCAATAGATGAAATGCAGCATTTATTCGAGAGTGGCTTTTATATTTTATCTGTACTCTCAGCTGCGACATTTAAACGAGGGCGGTGTTTATTCAAGGGCAACGTTTCATCAAAGTAATTCTAAATGTCTGCTTACACTGGGGGTGCATTCGTTTCGCCAATTTCAACCATTACGGAATACTGGGAATACAAGAATAATCGTTCAATTTGCATTCCGGAAATGATTGGTTTACTATTCCGAGTAGACCACTTTGTCAACAGGTTTACTTGGTTTATAGGGTTACTAGAGGTATGAGAACAGAAGGAATATCTGTTCATTTTGACCAAACCCAAACCATACATGCGCATTGCCATTGCCATTGCCATACTGCCAAATGGCGCAACTCTTTGAATCGCGAGAAAGTCAGCCAAACTCGTATTCTACGACTGATTATCCACCTAGCTATTATTTCCACCTCCTAACTCGAGGTCACCCGACATCGTCAGATGGTGATCCCCATGCAAGATCAGTGTTAACTGGTTAACCATCATAAAATTTCTTCTGAGGAGGAGCTCTCAAAGAGAGTCTCCACTAGATTTAATGCTACAGAAAGAAACGCAGCGGTATAAAGTACAGAAACTACTGCACACGACTCACACTTCAACAACACACCCCACCTTCTGGAAAGTGGCAGTTTAAGTTAAATGAGTGTTCGATTTAGAATGACCATTCTCTTAAGTCTTTATTACAGAATGGTTGGAATACGCAAATCGAATGCACCGCTGGATCCTGCTAAACTGACCAAACAGTAAGAGAGAGAATATGCAGTATGATTCACTGCAAACTAGTCCAACAGAATACTGTTGTGAGACATGCAACAGTTTGCTTACTAGCATCTTAATTAGAATCCTAGTCGCACAAGAGCTTGAAAGTAAACTGTATAACGCAAGTCTCGATCTCACAACAGTCTCCAGTAGTAAACCTTGTTACATTGATCTGCAATACCAGACAACTCAGTACATAATAACGTAATGTACTGTATTTCTTCGATCAAATGCCACCCTCGTTTAAACACCACAGCTGAGAGTACAGATAAAATATAAACGCTACCCTTGAATAAATGCCGCATTTCAATGAATTCCAATAGATCCAGCAACATCTATTGCTTGAGGTTCGAAGAAAAATCAGACTTCTTCGGAGGCATAGTGAAACAGACGTTTTTTAGACTACCCAGATACTGTTTCACCACATGAGGTCTCAAAATGTGAAATGCATACAGTATTGTAAGTGTAGTTCTCCAGTATTAAAAGTGTTAATTGTTCTATAAAAAGGTGTCATCCTTTAGCATGTACACGTACACACTCCTAAAGCACGTACAGAAAACCTTTAACAAATAAACGGCGCCCTCGAATAAACGCCACCCTTGTTTAGATGGTGCAGTTAACACCCTAGCTAAAACATAAACGCTGCGGTGTTTAATTAATTGAAGAAATACAGTCTAAGTATGATGCAAATTGAGTTTGAGAGAGGAGAATTCAGCTGTGGCAATCATGAATGCAGTTGCCAAAAACTTGTGGCAGCCACACGTCACACGTGTAGAGATCTGGTATACCTTCCGTCAATTAGGCACAGCACACCTGACAGTTTGAAGTCCGAAAATTTGTCTCAACTAGACTGCACGAACTAGCGATAGATGAATTTAAAAACTTTTGTCGAAACGTTTGTCAGGGATCAACTCAATCTACGCCAAAAAATTGCGCTACCCTCTACCACCGATGCAATTACCACTTGCACATCATCTGCATAGAATATCTCACTTGTACGTCAGTCCGCTACCCGACGTTACAAGTTGCGCTCCTGTTAGTCCGTCCTCTGGCGTGTATTTCGATCCGGCGATGAGATGCTCGGCCATAGCACACTAGAACCTAAACCAGAAAGCACATTACATGTAGGATACACTGAAGAATAAGAGGTTGTCACTACAAACAGTGGTGAACGCTGACTCCGTCCCACATAAAATTAGCAAAAAAAGAAAGCATAAGTTCCAGGATACTCTAATGAGAAAACATATATTATGCCCTCGGTGTCCCAAACACTAAGGTATACTACTAGTAGTACTAAGTTAGTAGATGTACACAGTGTATACAGAAATATTATATGAGAACGGAATGGTAAAGGCATATTCTGAATAGCTAATACGTCTCTTTGCCTATGTATCATAGCCTCGAATTTCCAGACCAGAGACGCGCGAACTCTAGTCTGGACCAAGTCGATACTAAAATGATTTCGAAAGTATTTATCAATAGCGATGCTAAATGGTGTGTAACAGGATAGGATCGTTTTACCTAGATCAACATATCATTTGTAAATGCCATGAGATCTCACGAAGAAAGAGATGTCTGCCGTGTTTGCAGTTATATCTTGGTAGACGGCATGAAACGACGACTCTTTGATTCTTCGGCAGACCGCTAGCTAGTCTAACCGCTCGACCAGTTGTCAAAGGTGATAGTCTGGCGACGCTGCTGTGCATGTCCTGTCACCGCAAGCTTGAAAATATCAAAGAACTGAAGCTGAAACTAAGATGTATACGTGCAGAGTCTAATCATTGTTCTGGCATGTAGAGTTTAGTCATTGTTCTGGCGTGCACTTAGCCGCCCACGAGGATTTCACACGCGCGCAATCAGTGCTAAAAGTGCACTTAGCATAACCAATTACTGCTAAGCCAATCAGAATTTACAACCGAGATTCGGGTTGTAGAAGCTGATTGGCTTAGAAGGGCTATTTCCGAAATCATTGTAGAGTTCGCGCGCTTCCCGCGCTCTCTGGTCTGGAAGTTCGAGGCTACTCTTTGCCGTACCGTACTGTGATGCAACTATTGGATACAACACTCTAATTAATTAATGTTTTATAACATCTAAGACTCATGGATGCACAAATGCACATGCACATGCATGAGCTGGAGGTGTTTAGCGGTAACATCCTCACCCCACTTTGACCAAAAACCTACACTCTGGATCTAAAAGCTACGAACACATGCCTATGTCCAAATGACAAATATCTACCGTAAATAGTATAAAAAAATATAAATACACTAAGAGTATCTGTAGACTGTCGGCCACTAGAAAGTAATTTGAAAACTATAGGAGTTCATACCTGTACAACATTTCATGACAAACCCACTAGCCATGCACGTGCATACAGTGCATTTCATCCTTTCTATCATTGTAGGGCTACTCCAAACATTCATTTGAATGAATTTCAAACGTATCCATATCTGGAAACTCAAGTTGACATTTTGGACATTGGACAGTTTCAATTGTGCTATAGTCCTGTTGGTGTCTTCGTATAGAAAGTCCAGGAGACTCAAAAGACTTCCCTTCGCGTATTAGACTACACCGTCAATGTCTAAGCTCTTGCAGTCTTTCATTGCCTTGACTGATGATTTCTTCCTTCAATTTCATTTTCATCTTGCAATTGCATCAAAGTTTGGTGAACTTCTGACAGTTGGTTTTCAATATTCTCCTTATTCTTGTTAGCCAGCAATCTTTCTTTGCGTTCAGCTTCAAAGTCTAACGAAACACACTTGCCTAAAAACACAAGCGTTCATTAACTAGATTACTCAATCCTTTGATCCATTACTAGTAGTCAAATTCCTAATTTGATAATGCAAACTACAGTTACTGATGCCTACTAAATACTGATTAACGTTACTGATGTAATGTACTTATAGTATAACAGAAGTTTGGATATCAAAGCTCTTACATCGATCACCCTGAAGGTATACGTATTGCTGTACATACTGATATTTTGAAAACAATTGACACATCTTCACATCTAGGCTAGCTAGTACATGATTAACGTTATGCATATGTACACTCCTGCTAAAAAGTTTGATTCAATCAGGTGCTGGTAAAATTACACTTTCTAATAAAATTGTCTAACTAAGACAGTGCCTATATGCTATTCCAACTTTGTCTACAAATTCACCCATGACAATCTACAATTTCAAATGAGATTCTCATCATCCTATATGATCATACATCTAGATACTCTTGTAAAACTGTTAGCGTTCTTCAAGCATGTTTCTAATGAATGACTTGGCAAAAGCTAGTGTTTGACCTGTGGTGTAGAACAATAATGCCAATGAAATTGGACCTTACTTTAAACTCAAAATGCATCTTCCGTTATATCTAGAAAACCTAAAGTGACTAGACTAGACATACATCTAGCTCACCTTTATCACTTTACAGCAATAGATATATTTAAAATGCAATTAACTAGTGATGCGACGCATATTATCCGTCTAAACAAATTACATCAAATGAAAGCTAGATGGTACACTAGTATGCAGAAAAGCATTACTTGATCTTGTAACATCTGTGTTTCAGCGCCTAATCTTTCCATTTCAGTGTCCTTTCCAGCACTGCTTCCTCAACTGCAACAAGTTGCAACTCAGTCCGCTCAAGCTTCTGACAAGTTTGCCATAGCTCTTGATCTACTTCCTTAATCATACAAAAAAAACTATACCAAGCCATTATTAATTTATAAAAAAATGTTACCTCCTTTTTACGCTGAAGTGCTTGCAATCTTTCCATAGCTTCCTGATAGTTGTGTAAAGCCATACCTTTCTCAGAAAGGGCAGTTTCATGAGCATACTGAAGCTGATGATATTCTTCGCTAGAAATTAAAGTGAAAAGCATCATTTAAGTTCAGTATAGGTTATTGTATGATCAGCGTGCTATATGGCTTTAAGATGCCTAACCAGGACCGCCATGATGAGGGGTGGAGTTTATCATCCGAGGCAAAGCCAAGAGCTATAACCCCACTCTGAGTGCTGTTAAAAGCCATATAGCATGCTAATTACAAGATAATTTATACCGTGATCACAAGATCTGTACATATGTGAGAGTACGATTAACAAGTATCTTGTTGCACAGTTGTTGTGCAATACATCATATAACCATCTAAGCACGTGCTCGTGATTGGTTGCACATCACGTGACCATGGTATAACCTACTTTATACAATATTACACACCGCACATTGGCATTAGTCTCGTACTAAAACCCTCTCGTGCTGTCATGGCCGGTACATACGAAAACAGGCCAAGACAGTGCAAGAGGGTCTGGTGCAAGGCTACATTGTCATGCAAAGTCAGCTTACAGTTGACACAGTCTCACTTCTTCATGCTGTCTCAAATTTCAGTTTTGACAAAATGAAGGGTTTGTAAGATATAATTCAGTTCGTCCTGAAGACGTTTGTTTGTAACTGACATAGTAGCAAGATCGTGTTCTAATTACACTTTATCAGTACACTCCTTGTCTCGTTCTTTCATAGCATCATGTAATTCCTGCTGTAAACTCTTTAGTTCTTCCCTATAAGCAGCAAGTTCTTCTTGCAGCAATGATTCTTGCTCGAGTGAAGCATAAAGTTTTTCATTCATTCTGACAGATTGCTTTTGTTCCAGTTCCTTAATTAATTGTTTGTTGCAAGTTTTCATTTTCAGCTTTCAACAATGTAACAAGTTTTTGTCTTGGTTTTGGAATAGGAACAGAGAGTTCTCTAATATTGGGTTGGCTTTGATGTTGTGCTTCCAATTCTGTAACCACCATGTCATATTTTACAGATATATCCCTACTAGCTATCATCGTTTTCTCTACCGTCTTTTTCATCCCCTTCTCTGATTGTAGATCTAACTGCAACTTCTGAAGACTCTCATTAGCAAATTGTGACTTTGTTTCATATTCGTTTTAATATGTAGCTATATCTATGTTTCTGAGACCCCATGATCAGCAACTGCTGACTTAGTATGGCTACGGATCCTTGTGACTTCTCGTCAACTCTAGCTGCCACAGCTGAAGTAGACTGTTGCCCTGTCTCCATCTGTTGAACACTGAGTTGAAACTGCAAATATTCCTGTTCATTCTTACGTTTTAGATTATGTTCAACCAGACTCGTTCTTCATCTCTTGTCATTTCACTAATATGAAACAACAAAGATGCGTGTTGCTTTCGAAGTATTATCAGTTCGCTTTCAGCAGATTTCCTTTCAGTTTCAATCCGTAAAAGCTGTCTTTTAGTCAAAAGTAATTGTAACCTTACATGTTCCAGTTGCTCAGCAACTAGTTTATACCGTTCTTGCCACCAAACGACTGATTTGTGCTCAGCGCTAGCAAGACTGTTTTGTTGGCAATCACGATTCTCTAACAACTGTTGTTCTGCCTTACCTTGAATTGATTCGAAATCGATATCACCTGGCGTTTGCCATTTCTGTCCACCACAGTCATCTCCTGCCATGAACCAGTAACGTACGTGGCAAATTGTTGTAAGTGCGGTTCCGTAGACTTGAGTATCCTAAAGTCCGTTCACGCATTAGATGGACTGAGGAATTCAGCGCGTAGCAGAACTATCCTATGGGTTTCCGAGGTCTAATTGATATCGATGGACTGCTCTTGAAGAGCTTAATTCAATTATAATAATCATATATTTCTTGCTATGAACAGAAGACCAGCATAAGCAACTTCCGGAATTGTAATGAGTTAGCGGGTGGAGACAAGCTTAATCAGATCAATCTAGAGACAACCCCCAGTGAGATAACTCTATCAAACTAAGAAGGGGTGTAACAAAATACTAATGACGCAAACAATTAGAAACTCATATACAGTGCAAGCAAGCATTTATTGATTTCCTGTGGCTTGCATTTGATCTTCGTCATAGCTCTCTGTGGAATCAGACTCACCAACATCTGACTCTTCGTTAGGGTTTACTTCAATCACCATATCTAGTGGTTTGCGTCCTTGTGACAACACACGCTAAGAATGCAATCAGTCTAGGATAGCTTCTTATACAAACATAACATCCGGCTTTCTTGATAATCTGTTAGCTAAGGTCCAACCCTCAGGCACGAGTCCATCTAATTCGTGAACAGACTTTAGCAATCAACGCAAAACCAGAAATTTGTGTAACCCTAAAATATTGTGCGAATTTGCATGCCCCAAACGTGCGCTTCAAAAACTCCTTGCGGTTTAATTTGTGCGATATCAAGACAGCTCGAATATCTACGTAGTAGATCAAGCAAGGGCGTCACAACAGCACTAGATGCAGTGCTATGAGTATTGTATATCAATATCAGATTTTCAGCATGTGTCAGAAAAGTTCTTTGGGAGAAGCTTGTATGTTTACTGATGCGTAGCTCCAAATCCTCATCTTTGACAATTGACTTGTCACTTCCACTGAATCCAGGTACAGTACACGTACTGTACATATAGATGGTGGTAGTGGTATGGTGTTGTAGGTATAGCTATGCAGCCCCTACCACGTGGAAAAGAGCTTGGTATGAGACTGTTTACTCTTTCATGAAAACTGACAAAACAAGTTGTCTTGGTAACAACACTAAACAGAGCATAGGTTTATGGTAAATGAAATATAAACATGTCATATGGGTATAATACTAACTGCAAACCTAGCTGCGTCACCAGAAAACTATGCTGGTGATTGTTCCATCACTTACATGCACAGAGCAGTGGAACATACGCGAATAAATTCTAAACATGGCTAACATAATATCACCTACTGAATACAGTCATTTGCATGAATGTTGAATGTATCCATATCAGGAAATTCAAGTTGACAGAGAGGACATACCACTTGTGTTGTCCCACCTTGCAATGATTCTGGCTGTTGCTGAAACTCATTCCTATCAACGTGAGGGGCAGCCATAGCATATGCCACATTGCTTCTGTCACGGTGAAAATTTGACGGAACTCCATTATTGTGTTGCTGATACCCTGTTTCAGCCCTGCGACGATGCAGCTCACGCAGACGGTCACCTCTCAATGATTCAATTTCATCTATGAGACGTCGATTCTCATCTCGAAGATCAGCAGCATCTTGAAATATCATTTCTTTGTCTTTTACTACCTTTTCCCTTGCTTCGCGTTCGGCTTCAAAATCTCCTTTCCATATTTCACTCTACCATAAATCAGTGACTGAAAAACCATATTAATCAGTACAAAGAGTTGCACCTACCTGCTGCTCAAGAAGAGGAATTCTCCTTGCTTTCTTCTGCAGATCATGTATTTCTGCTTCCATATCTTTCTTTTCCTGTTCCATTAGTTTAATGGCATCATCCTTATTTCCAATCAATTCTTCGTCAGAAATCAATTGAGCTGTTATCTGATCGAGGCTGTTTTGTATGATACTACGCTGGTGTTCCACTTGCTGAAAACAATAAGAAACGCTGTCAGCTGCCCATTACATGCCACACACACACCAATACAAAACAAACTTCTTTTTGCTTTCGAAGCATCTCACATTGATTCGACAATTCCTCGTACCGTCTACTGCCTTGCTGCTTGTCACGTAGAGCAGCATCACGTTCCGCCCTCAATTTATCATATGCATCTTGGAAAGAGCGCCTAGAATGACAAACACATATATAAACCACACCCGGCAATGACTGCTGTTTCGTTAGTCGTACTGTTGTTGTTGCTGCTGTTGCTGCTGTTGTTGCTGCTGTTGCTGTTGTTGTTGCTGCTGCTGCTGGCTGTACTCTTGCAGCTGACGAAACTCAGCATCGCGCATCTGTATTTGCTGTTGCAGACGACTTACTTCAGCTGAAGATGTCTGTCGTTCTATGTTGATCTGTTGCCGTGCTTCTGTTATGCGGTGATCCAATTCTTCACTCTTCTCTAGCTCCAAATCTCGCTTTCGAAGAGCATCATCTAGCTTCTCTTGTAGAGCACGAGAATAATCAGAAAGAGTGACAAACTGCTGCTTCAATTGCTCGTTCTCTCTGGCCTGGCTTGATCGTTCCTGCAAAGCACAATTCCAATTCTTCAAACAACAAACCATGCAATACGTTGTCTCTTAGACTCTATTACCTGTTCAAGTGACTTAATTATGCGAGCTTGCTCATTTCTCTCATCTAGTTCATTATTCACACGTCTACGCAAACCCCCCATCTGCTGTGTTAAATGATCCTTTTGTTGCATTATTTCGTGTTTTTCTCGTTGCAAGACTGAGATCTTTTCTTTCAAAATTGAAATCTCCTCATTCAGAGATTCAGTCTTCTCTTGCAACTGCTTTACAATTTCTGGACGAGCCCTTGGAACAGGAACAGGTCGTGGCTTTAATTGCTGCTCATGCATTTCCTGCATAACCCTCTTGTCCTCGACTGCTTTGCGAAGCATTTCTTTAGTTTCTTCCCATTCATTCTGTAATTCCAACCTCTGTTCTTGGAATTGCATATTTAGCTCATATTCTTGTTTTGCTAGTGCCTCAGTTCGAACTTTGTCAGCTTCATCCAATACCTTTTTCAAGTCACAGTTTGCATCAGCTAAACGTCTCTCCAGCTCTGCTATGTGCTGCTTATATGTTTCCTTTTCCTTTTGATACTCATGAGCACGTTGCTCATCTTGGCTTAACACCTCCTTTAGCTCAAGATCTTGCTGTTCCAGCCTATCTTTCAAGCTACTTATCTCTTCTCTCAATTTAGATGCATCTTGCTCAAATCCTGATTCATCTTTACCTTCACCAACATCCAACTGTTGAAACCTTAACTGCAATTGGAGATCCTTGTTTTCAGTTTCTAACTGTTGGATCCTTGTATAAATATCTTCTGTTCTCTCCCCCGATGCAGCATTCTTTAAGTCATCAAGCTGTGCATGAGCTTTTTCAAGTTGTCTTTCAACATCTTTCTTTTCATTGTCCAAATCGTTTAGTTTCTTCTGAAATACACGGTCCTTCATGGTTTGCTGTAATCTAAATTGATCTGCTTGCTTAATGACTTCATCATAATGCTGTTTCCAGAGAGCTGCTGAACTGCCAGCTTCATGAGCTTCATCCACCTCTTGCTGAAGCCTATTTATTTCCATTTGAAGTTGCTCTCGATCTGATTCCAGTTGCTGAGTAAGGCAATCTTTGTCTTGTTGGAAATGTAGTACTTGCTTCAACTCCTGAGTCAGCCGATTATTTTCTTCTTGTAAACGCTGAATTTCAGAACGATTTTCATCATTCGAGCTTTCAGAATTTTGTTGAAGAGGCTCATCTGTATCAGCTCCAAAATTTACTATCTCATAGTTTGATCCTAAAGTAAGTAATCCTCTGCGCTGACGAACAGATGTTTCAATCTCTTTCCGATCTAGTTCTTGTTTCAATTCTTCAACATTTTGTTCTAATTGTGTTACCTTTTGCCTTAGCTCTTGATTTGCACTTGTAAAAACCTGTACTTGAGACAGAAGTTCTTCTTTCTCTTGAAGCAGTGAAACATTTACATCCCCTCCTTGTAACTGTAGCATTTGCTGCTGCTGCCGCTGCTCGAGCACTGCTTTCTGTAGTTCCAGGCCTCTGACATGTTCATCCATCTCCTGATTGGCCACTTCAAGCTCGCACAGCTGCTCATTCATTTCCTGACAATCGTTTTCTAGTTTCCGTTGTGTTTCACTCTGTCTCTCTAAAGACTCTGTAAGACGAGCATTTTCACGACGAAGATCTTCCTGCTCCTTTGAGGCATGCTGAAGTTGTTCTTGCAACTCGTGTACAAATTTGCTGTAGTTAGAGTATTCATCACGCTAGCACAAAACAAACAATAAAATTAAAATACACAGCGACTTCAGTCTCCAGTCACCATTCCAACTTATAGCAGTATATTTAATTAGTGTACAATACTATTCTAAGCTACTATAACTAAGCATACGAGTCACCTTATTTCGGCTTACAGTAAAAACTAGTGCAGTTATATGAGAAAATACTGATATATATATATGTAGTTCTCTGATTTCTACTCACCTTCGTCAGTAGCAAGATGGTGACTTAGTTCAATTATGGAAATCAGCCAGACTCGATGTTAGACCTCTACGCAATGTTCGGAACAACCACTGTTCACCAGATGCTAAACCTATCAAATGCAACACTATTGGAAGGGCTATGAATTTATCCAAACACGGTCGTTACGGTCAAGCCATGCAGTGCTTGAGTTCTCTTGGTTGTGCTTTAAACGATGACGTTGAAGCTTTTCAGGAACTTCTGGAAAGACATCCTAGCCATTCACTACCTAACCTTTCTATCAATTGTCCACCTTCTTGACTGTAGACTCTGTTGCTATGCTGTCTGCTCTGAAAGCATTTCCTAGAGGCACAAGTCCAGATCGTTCCAAACTTCTAGCACAACATCTGATCGATGCAACAGTGGGCAATGTTTCTCCTGATGCACAAAATTGTCGTGACCAACTGACTATTTTGGTAAACAAACTTTTATCAGGAAAGCTTTATGAGACAATTGCTCCTTGGTTGGTTGACACACCACTCATAGCTCTTCGGAAGAAATGTGGCGGTGTGCGCCCTACTGCTGTTGGAGAAGTACTAAGGAGGTTAGCTAGTCGTGTTTGTTGCACTGCTGTGCGACCACATCTTCCAGCTATACTTTTACCCTATGGGAGTGAAAGGTGGTCTAGAGGCCGCTATACATTCTGTTCGAACATTTATTGAAAAGAATAGCTTAAACAAGAACATGTGTTGTCTAAAAATTGACATGAAAAAGCCTTCAATGAATGTCACTGAGAATCTTTCTTGCAGCGGTTGCAAGTAGAATTTCCAGATTTATTTGCATGGGCTAGATGGTCTTATCAATCTGCAGGAGAGCTAAGGTTTGGCCAAAACCACATTTCTTCTACAACTGATGTCCCACAAGGAGACCCTTTTAGGTCCTCTACTCTTTTCCCTTGTTGTTCTTGAGCTTTTAGATGACATCGGAAACACAAGTGACATTCAATTGTCTATCTGGTATCTTGATGACAGCACATTCATTGGTAAGAAAGACTCTGTTTCCAATTTTCTAACTCTTATGATCTCCAAGGGTCCAGCCTTTGGCCTTCAACTGAACCTAAAGAAATGAGAAATCTTTTGGCCCTCTGGTGACCAGTTGTTTCATGACTTTCCTGCTGAGATAATTAGAAGTGGGTCTTTTTGTAATGCAAGAATAGAGCTCTTGGGTGCACCATTACTTGGCTCTGACCATTACTTTGCAGAATTTTTTAGCAAAAAAAGTGGACAAAGGTCTGGAGGCGCAAGAACTACTTTTAGATCTTAACAATTTACAAGTGGAAATTCAGTTAAGAAGTTGCAAAAGTATTTGCAAACTCAACTATCTTATTCACACAGTTCCCAGTCACATGGTCAGTGACCAACTTTCTCGTTTTGACCTCGGGATGCAAAGATCTTTATGCTATATAACACGCTCTTCCATCTAAAACTTGGCATGGATGCAAGCTTCTTTGCCAATTCGTTTAGAAGGTCTTGGATTGCATTCTGCTCAATCTTTGGCTGCTGCTGCTTTTGTTGGTAGCTGTAACGCAAGCCATCAGCTTGTTAATCAGCTATTAGGCTATTCTTCTAAATCTTTGTCATCAGAATTAGATGATGCTTCTTCTACTTCTACAGTGGATATGGTTGAAATTCAGGGAGAAGTTGTGATAAACGATTTGCTTTGTCAGCAGTTATCAAGTGTCCTTCCAGCCACTTTCCAGATCTTTCTGTTGCTTCACAAAAATCAATGCAGTCACACCTTGACGGAATTCAACTGCAGGCTTTGAAACAAGGGTGTAGCATCAGAGACAAAGCAAGGATCAATACTATAGCTTCTCCTTATGCTGGAGCTTGGTTAAGAGCAACACAAAACAGAAATCTCGACCTGGCCATGCTTCAGCATGAATTTATAGTTGCCATCAGGTTATGGTTGGGCATTCCTATATTTCCTGCAGCAAATTCCAACAACGCTTTAATAATGTATATGTGGTCAAGTGACCGCTTTGGCGATCATCTGTCAGGTTGCAGCTATGACAGTACCTTGTTGAAACGCCACAACGCTTTATGTGATATAATGTGGCATGCATTACTGTCTGACAACAATCTTGTAGAAGAGAACAGAACTGTTCTGCTAATCATCAATCTCGTCCTGGTGATATTATCATGGGAACCCAGCTTTTTGACATCACTGTCCGCAATTCATTGCAACCACATTTTGTCTGCTCTGCTGCCATGAAGCTGGTGCAGCCAAAAATGCTGGAAAACGAAAAAAGACGAGAGACATGAGTTTAATGTGACTCAATGTGGAGCAGATTTCTTTCATATCTCTATAGAAAGTTTTGAATATTGGACTCCGGCCAGTGTTAAGACTCTAAAAACTATAGCTTTGAAAACAATAACGTTCTCTGGGACTACTTTCAATCAAGATCTCCGGAATCTTTCTGAACAATTATCGGTTGAGCTTTGGGAGTACAATGCAAAGTTAATTTTAAGAAGAATTGCATTAGAGCATGATCTTGCGTTTGGGGACACGTTCTTCTTCTTTAGATGACACTATGCTGTATTACTAAGATCTAAGTTGAGGAGGGGATGGCTAGATGTGGGTATTACAAAATATATAATAAATTATAATATATATAATAATAATATAAAAGTCACCGCCGTGGCTTAGTGGTTAGCGACAATGGCTACCACTCCATGGTTTGGGGGTTCAAACCCCAGTGACGACAGTAAATTGTGAAACTTGTCTGTCTTTCTTTCTCATGTTTCTCTAGCTTTATCCATGAGACTATGACTCGTTTCAGTCGTTGGGGAGTTTCTGTGGTCTGGCGAATGGTCCGTTGACGACGACATTCAGTGCTTTCCTGGTGGTCGTTGATATCCACTAGGCGTACTGTCCGCGAGTTCGCGGTCACCGTAATGCCTGCAATCTATATCGAATTGGCTAGTCATTGATTGCCGTATGGACTACACGGAAACATGTACCCCGCTGGGCTCACCTGCCGGGTTGGTGGGCGCCCAGATGGGGGTAAAGACCCCACTTGCCCATTATGGAGGGGCATAGCGACACATAATATATGGGTAAAGACCCCACTTGCCCATTATGGAGGGGCATAACGACACATATATTTTGTTTCATACCACTACAGGTACAGTGCTATAGGCCAGACAAATATATCGAAAAGTTGAAATGTTGGCATAAAGACCACGCCCTCATTATCCTATCACCCTGAGAGAATCCGAGATTCAAGAAAGCTACACGTACGTACAATCGCGAAACTCAATTTACGAAGCCCGAATTATATTGCAAAATACTCGCATAAATTGTTAGCCATGACACCGACATCGCGTGACTAACTTACTTGTCTCGCTAGCTTCTCTTTCTCTGCCCTTTCGACTTCCAGCTGCGTTTCCAATTCTTTCTGCCTGCTTGTCATCCCCTGCATCTTCGCCTTATTACTCTCTTGCTGTGTCAAGATTCGCTGAAACGCCTCTTCCTGCTTCGACTTTATTCCATTAAGTTCTTCCATTTTCGAGCGTAGCTGAGAGTTGTTGTCTTTCAGAGTTGCTTGCAGACGTAGGTTCTCCGTGCTAAGTCCCTGCACTTGCTCAAGAAGCCCAGCCATGTCTACAGCGTCGCCAGAGCCATTCGCTAAGTCGCCATTGCCGGAAAGAGGGTCGATCTGCATGTAGCGACGTTGGTTGTCGCTAGATCCGTTCTCAATAATTTCAAAGCTTGTTTCCCCTTTTAGCGACGACATCGTCCTTCGCTGAGAAGCACAAGTCGTCGTGTTGAGTCAGTACTGAAGGGACGTTGTCGTAGCGTCTATTCTATTTTTAGCGTATGATGCCCTGTTTGGGGAACCCCCTATGTCAAACACGAGGTGATTGGTTGTTTCATTGACCATTCACGACACGATGACGTCTGTAGTAACGTGCGCTAAACTTATCCAGACACGAAGCAACATTCACGCAAACCGCCAGTCTAACAACTTACTACACCAGTGTAGCAGGCAATGCATTGCAGTTGGTTTTGCTAGCAATGACACATCAGTCTAGTTGGTCCAATTATGGGCGCTACGCTTGAAGGATTTCCCAAACTCCACTGGGTAGAATTACTTTGTAGACCATAACGAACTACTTTTTATTAGACTAAAAGCAAATAGGTACAGTGCATCGTTATGTGTACAAATCTCTCCAATATTGTGCTGAAAGGTGTTTGGTTTAGTTAAACCATAAAAACAATAGTTTAATTAAATTGTTGATTAACTTAATTAACTTAAAAGTGTTAGATTTTGGTTAGAGTTAGAATATTGTTAATAAAGAAAGTATTTACACTTTACTGTATTGCATTGATTACTATATATTAATTCTAGGGTCATGTTAGTGTAATTCAACTAATCTAAATCTGCATCTCGAACGTGGGACTCAGGCCAGCACTTCAGCATACAGCTGTAGCACTCGTCACTGTTAGTGCTTGCATCAGATGCAGTTCTCAGGCGCAGCAGTAGAGCAACTCTATTCTAGCTCTACTCAAGGCAGACTACACTACATAATCTAGCAAGTGCAATGGTCTAGATAGACAACAGTCAAGATGTCATAGTATGATACTAACGTGCTCTAACGCAGTGCTAACGTAGACGAGTTGGTAAAAAAAAGGAACTGCCTATCCTCTTCACCGTCAGCAGGAGTGGCAGGGCGAAAACGATATAGAATGCCATCATCGAGGGCCAGCTGGTGCCAAATATTGCGATAAGTAATCAATTTGGGATGAGCTCTCCATCGCCCTGCATGTAGCGGAGGGACGTTCTGGAGCCAACACTTGTGAAATTATCGGGTCCGTCGCTTGCATGTTACACAAATCACGATATGACCAAGTAGGTGTCGTTCCCACAGCACCTAGGACGTCCTGAACAGCTCTAACAGGCGCCATGATCTATTCAAAGGACTTGTGGATCCATAAGTCCTTTGAATAGATCATGGCGCCTATCAAGTGTCGCATGATGACTGGCGCTGCATGTTGACAGAAGGCGGTTGATGTCTGGACAATGCATCAGCATTGGTGTGTTGTACGTTTGCCAGGTCAGTGGCAAATAGCTAGACCACTCATACTCGCTTAATTAAGAGAAGTATCCAACGTGCCAAGCGACCCCTAGGCTCTCGAATGGACTTCAGGTGGAGCCTTACGATGACATCACGTTTGTCTATTAGTCGGTAATGACACCACTTCTCATCTAATGGTCGGAATAGCTTCATTTGCATTTGCACTAATCGAGTACAAATACGGTGGTACGGTCGGTCGCACGTCAGACGACTACTGTACCCTTAGCACGGATATCCGGGCCTCGGGTAATGACGTTGCAAGCAATTTGAAATAACGTCATCAGTTAGTTTGATCACAGACACAACTAATGACGTCACGAATAATTTATTTTATGTATAAATTTTGGTCACGAGGCACACCAAATCTTTAGACATGTGCGTACACGTAGAAAACGGCAACC
>CAXXBX010000038.1:0-12039 GCA_964274945.1 Dehalococcoidia bacterium
TATGCCAACTAGGTTGCCATCCTGATGAATTCACTCAAGTTATGGTGGACCCAAGAAATTTGTTTCATGCTGTAGAGTAGAACAGGTCCGACTGAGAGTGACACCTCTGAAGTCCCGGAATTTTATTTAATTGCCATACCAATCTGTATCATTATTTGATATTAACAAAATACATCTAAAAGTCCTAAACTCCTTGTTGACTGAAAAAAATTGTGAGGTTGCCAAGATGACATCTACGTCTGCCATAAGATTCTAAGTTAAATAAATTATTTAATTAGTGTATGCCAGCAAGGCGTAGGTTTCTATGCAAACTGACTCTGCTATTGTGTACTGTAGGAGAAACGATTTTATTCATCCAGTTCGAGTGGCTGCCCGAGAGGTTCTTCTCAAGTTGGCCGACGAGTTTGCTGAGGCCAGAGATGCAATGGATCTGACAGAGAAACTACAAGGGGAAATGAACGGCTACGTGTAGTAGCACAGTTGCCTGTCTGTTCGACGCAGTATATATATATACACTCAAACTTGCTCTTTTAGTGTGACTTTTGCAGCTTGCGCCGGAAGTATCAACTGCTATGTGTGATCTAGTTTGAGAGGTCTCTGATTTTCCCGATTGATTTCTATGTGATGAATGCAATTTGTGTTGCAAATTTGTCAAGTCTAGTCTGAAATTGTTTGCGATCGACGTCGCACACAGGAGCAAGAATGACAAGTAACGTGTACTCTTAACAAATTATACGGGAATCCAACATTTGCAACGCATACCCCGTATGTGGTAATCTTTGGCTGTAACTGCCATTGCATATTCAGTTGAATATATAGGCACTAAAAAACTTATGATCCACAGCAACGTGCGTTATGATACCATGGTATACCATCACGTGACTGCAAAACGAAAGCTGTTTAATTAAGTTTTCATTTAATTAAACAGGTTTAATTAATTAATTAATTAACGCTAATGACAACACGCTAAATCTTTAAAATTCTAGTTTATAATAGTTTTCAACAACAAAAGCATAATTAATATATTACATTGATATAAAACCGTAATTACGTCAAAATTTATTATTATGTATGAAAACAAATTGCTACTAGACCAAAAGTATTAATTAGTAATAAAAAGAAGAATACAAAAGTTTACAAAGTTGCTCTAAGTTTGGCGCAATGTGCAGTGTGGACAGCGAGGTTAACACTCTACGCATGCTCATTAGGTACGCCTCTCTCTAAGTCTCAACACAGCTAGACCTCAATCTCTAAACACGTAAGCCATCTTCTCTCTATTTCGTCTGTTCTGCGTTTGATACGAAGCACCATCTCTCTCTCTAGCCGGCACCATGGCGCTAAAGCGAAACAACATGATACCCAACGCGCACTTCCACAAACACTGGGATCGGCGCGTGCGTACGTATTTCGACCAGCCGGGACGCAAAAAGCGACGCCGTCTGCTTCGTGTGAAGAAGGCACGAACCATAGCGCCTCGACCGTTGGCGGGTCCCCTCAGACCGATAGTCAGGTGCCCGACCTTCAAGTACAACTGCAAGGTGCGCGCCGGTCGTGGGTTTACTCTCGAGGAGCTGAGGGCTGCGGGTATTAGTCCGAAGTATGCGCAGACGATAGGAATTGCTGTGGACCATCGGAGGCGGAATAAGTCGACGGAATCGTTGCAGGCGAACGTGCAGAGGTTGAAGGAGTACAGAAGCAAGCTTATTGTATTTCCGAAGAAGTTGAGCAAGCCGAAGAAGGGCGATAGTGATGTGAGTTTGTCGAATGCACGAACTTTTTGTTCTATGGTGTGTGTGTGTCTGTGTGTGTTTGTCTGTCTGTCTGTCTGTCTGTCTCTGTGTGTGTGTCTGTCTGTCTCTGTGTGTGTGTCTGTCTGTCTCTGTTGTGTGTCTGTCTGTCTCTGTTGTGTGTCTGTGTGTGTGTGTGTGTGTGTGTGTGTGTGTGTGTGTGTGTCTGTTTGTGTGTGTGTGTGTGTCTGTTTGTGTGTGTGTCTGTTTGTGTGTGTGTGTCTGTTTGTCTGTCTGTCTCTGTTTGTGTGTGTGCATGCGTGTGTGTGTGTGTCTGTCTGTCTCTGTTTGTGTGTGTCTGTTTGTCTCTGTCGGCTTCACTGTCCGTCTGTCTGTCTCTGTTTGTTGTGTGTGTGTGTGTGTGTGTGTGTGTGTGTCTGTCTGTCTGTCTCTGTTTGTTGTGTGTCTCTGTCTGTCTGTCCCGGATGTTGGTATCGTTGTCTTCTACTTTGTATTGTGCGGGAAGACGGTTGTCAGAGGGCCAAGAGAGCAGGAATTTCAAGTCGACGTGTGCAGCTTCGGCTGCTACCGTCCCAAGGAACATCGTTGCCCGTCGGGGCCCCTTTCTTTGTCATTCGTGTCCACGTGTCTTCAATGTCATCTCCTTTGTTGGTGCTCTGTCTTCCTTCTTGTGGATTATGTCACTGTCTGCTGTCGGCCAAGGTTGTGCACGCATCTTTTCCTTTCTGAGCTTAGCATCCGCCTTCATCTCGCAGCTGGATGGTCTCCTGTCATCATTTCTTTGTCCCATCATCTTCTTGTGGCTTCAGTTGGCGTCTGCTATCAGTCAGGGTTGTGTATGCACCTTTTTTCTGCTCTCTGAGATTGGCGCCCGCCTTCGTCTCACAGTTGGATTGTCATTTGTCGCCTACTCTTCATCAACTCATTTTCTTGTATCAATGTTTGCTCTAGATGGTTTAGTATTTGATTTTGACATTATCCAAGTCCACTAATGTTTTAAAGTATTTCACTGTGAAGGACTGGTTCATCATAGAAGTCTAGGATGTGTACAAGTAGAGGATCTGTAACAATAGAATAATCTGTCTGTTTGTCTGTCTGCTTCACTGTCTCTGTCTGTCTGTGTGTGTGTGTGTGTGTGTGTGTGTGTGATCATTGCCTGTTTATAGGCCGAGGAACTCAAGTTGGCACAACAGTTGGGTGGTCCTCTGATGCCCATACAACAAGTATTCCCTCCCAGCAAAGCTCGCGAGATCACCGACGAAGAACGAAAGATCAGTGTGTTCAACTCGATGCGTGTAGCTCGCGCTAACGCTCGTCTAGCCGGTGTTCGAGCAGTGAAAGCAAAGAAAGCAGCCGAGGAAGCAGCGCAAGATCCGCTCAAGAAGAAGTGACGACAAGAATTGTAACTATCGTACGATTATGCTACCTACCTCTATTGTCAATAAAAGTTACACCTGACTTACCAATTTGTATCTACTGATGCTTCACTTGTCACATTATCGTGACAAAATCGGCTGGTGGTTCGTAGAGTCAAATTATTGGCGTTTTGATACACTTACAACTATCAGACAATTGGGTATACATCTGGGGCACTTTGTTGATCACAAAGGGAAGAAATAGTTACAGGGATAGTGGCAGGGATGTAGCAGGCGGTCCGACGGGCCAGGCATTTTCAAAAAGTTGAGTTTTGTCTTGGTGTTTAAAGTAAACTTCCGGAATAGGATGTAGCTGATTAAATATATTAGATATTTTACATCTTTAGACTCGTTCTGCCTTTGATGTTCCCGGATTCTCTCATTTTAAGACGAGAGAAGCTTAGAATGTCGGGGGGGGGCAGACTGGCAGAGCAGTACACACACATGCACATGTGCGCGCACACACCACACACACACCACACACACACCACACACACACACACACACACACACACACACACACACACACACACCTCTGAAGACTGGTGCTTGATCTAACACATCACTTCCCCCCCCCGGATTGCTATGGTAGACACCCACATCAAAACATGCCCATGATCAAGATGTGTATTGTCACGTGTATAATTCAATAAAACTAGATATTTAAATTTTTATAATTAACTAATCAACTAATACTAATATCTACTCATTGCCTAACCATCTTCAATGTTTGCTACAACTCGGTGGTTAATGGGTATGGTTGTTCATTTGGTAGGATTGTGTTCAACAAGTGCCTTATGCATTACACAGCAGTATTTGTCATAACTGTTCTACCATTGTGCCTAGACTTACAGTGTGGTACATATACTACACAGATGTAGGCTGTGTATGTCAATGATTATGAGTGCCACTTCAGAGACGATGCAGAAGACTGGAATTTCAGAAATGTATACAATCACCAATACCGGACACAAAACAAAGACACTACAATACTATTCGACAAAACCGGTTACCCGTTACACCGAATATCCCCAAAATAATCCTCTACAAAGCATATTGATTGATATCAATGCATTATAAATTGTGTTTGCTTCACACGATGCTATATATGTTTGTGGCAATGATATTATAATGTCGATCGTCTTCGGCGATGAGTGGCAGCACGGGGCTGTGCTCGCCGAGATCGTCGGGATACCGACTGACAAAGTCCTCCGCATCGACCTGAGACGGTCGAAACACTTGCAGTGTTGCCTTTAGTGTATGACCCAATAAAAACATCTCGATCTATAACAAAGTGTGACAAGTTCAATCGCTCGTTTGTTTCTGAATGTAACATTAGCATTGAGTGTAATATCGGCATACGTGCAAGACAAGATGATACCGGCGCTTCAAATGTTTTTCGAGACTAACTCTTTTCGAGGCTCCAAAATAATTTGAATTGATTTTTGAATTTAATTATTTTTAGGTCTTGATGTGCGATATTAGTCATTTTTTAGATAATTATTTTTATTTAATTAATTATTTTTATTTAATTAATTATTTAATCAAGCTGATTGAACTCTTTTAACGACGCTCATCACAATACAGTGACAAAAGCTTCCTGCCAGTTGACTTTCTACACAAGTAGTACATCGCATGGGAAGTAGTACTGGCAGAAAGTGGAAACTGTAGTTGAGAAGAGAAGTCGCTCACTTCTTGCTGAGTTTCCATCCTGAGCTAGCGGCCATTCTTGACAATGACATGCACAAAGTAGCAGCCCAGACAGCAAATTTTTTAGGCCAAAAAAATATATTAATTTATCCTATAATTTTTTAGTTTAAAATTTTTGGAAAAAAAGGTTACTCAAAAACATTGGAAGCAGCAGGTACTGTAGCTACCAAAAGGTCAGAAATCGAACGTCAGATAAACAGCTTTTTAGCAGCAGCACAGTTGGCATGATTTTCTACTACCGTGCTCGCTTGTTTATTACCCCCAGGGTTCAAGCAAGCCCCCAATCCCCCAACGTTGATCGAAGCTCTACGACTTTCACACCTCATAGTCCGTTAATTAACAGTGGTGTAACCAGAGGGGGTGGTCAGGGTATCGATCCGATAATCACAGACAGCCCCTGAATCTGCCCTGTTTTCTTCATCAATTAAACACATGTAGCATTCACACTGTGTGATGACATGCTGTGCCACTGTATGTCTACCGCCTCGAAACACACTTGGTTTCCAGTCAGTTGTCTTGGCCACCATGATTTGTCTATCTGCCACTATTAACGTGTCACGTACCTGTTCTAATCCTCCCGTATCGCCGACGTTGTTGAAATGGTTTCGTACCAACGTTTGCGGATCGGGCGACGTGTCGCGTGCGAACAGAATGAACACCCACACCGGAACGTCTTCGCCACGCTGCATTCGTCGATACAACGAAACCGCCTGCTCCAGCATCAGCAGCTTCATCGCCTCCATAATCGCAAAATCGATTTTCCGATCTCCATTGAATTCACGCAGCACGTACCTCAGACACTTCTCGCCATCACGAAATGTGTTTACATGTGAAGCCTAAATTTTGAAACGCATTAGATAAACAGTAAAATGTGACCATCACTAAGTGTCGTTCTCACTCTCAAACTAAGAACATCCAAGCACTGCTCCAAATGATCAATCACCTCCTCTCTTTGTAGATTTGCCATTCTGTTTGCAAAACTCCAGTTGCACAACCAATGGCACCCTCCCTCGTATAAACGCCTAGGCACCTAAAATAATGTTGATATCAATTCAATACATGCGATATACATGTACCCTAAAGTACAGTCAATCTACTCTTATACTGGATTTGCTCAAATAGTAACCCGTGGGTTACTATTTTAAAACTGCTTGGAACCACGGGTTACCAATCAAGCACCAGTTACCATTGTTTCAATGTCTGCTATTGGGGTTCAAGTTGAAGTAAAGAGCTATGCAAGTATTAGAGGAGCACACTGTTGATGCATGCAAAACTGTCAAGTTACGATAACTTCGATTCGGTTACCGGTAGTTTACTCAGTGTTTTCATCGTCAAAACCATAACGTTCTCATCATTATGATTTTCATCTTCTTCTGACTGTGTCTCTTCTGCCAAACTTGTTCCCTCTTGTTCGGACATCACTCTTGCTCAAAATGTACATGCATAATGTCACAGTCTCCGACATCCAAGGCATGAGCTACTAATCGAGCACAGATTACTATTTTTTCAAACTTATAAGATACACGGGTTACTATTTTTCAAACTAATAAGATCCACAGGTTACTATTTTTCAAACTAATAAGACCCACGGGTTACTATTTTCAAACTAATAAGATCTACGGGTAACTATTTTTCAAACTAATAAAATCCATGGGTTACAATTCTTCAAACTAATAAGACCCACGGGTTACTATTTTTCAAACTAATAAGATCCACGGGTAACTATTTTTCAAATTAATAACATCCATGGGTTACTATTTCTTCAAACTGATTAGATAAACAGATTACTATTCGAGAAAACATGGTAACGATATTCCTGTTTCACGCCCGAATATTGTCACAAGTGTAACATTGTTACCAAGCTGACTGTTACTTCAATGCCGTCCTACCTTCTTCAGGTCTTCACTCGCAAAGTGTTCCAACACTGGTAGCCGAGTAACAAACGCTTGAAACATCGATGCGCGGATGGCACAGTAATTGTCGCCTCGAATGCGACGAAGTTGAGTGCAACGGATGAACACCGGAATCATCTTGTAACCCTGTAGGAAAGTCGTTCTATACGCATTCCTGTAAATTGCAGTCGACAAAACGTACCTTCAGCATCTTCACAGCTTTACTCGTCGTTCCCTTCCATTCACAAGCAGCATAATCATTAATAATAAACAAATCACTGACTCCGTCTGGTTCTGTAGCGTTCACTTTTGTCTTCTGTTGCTTGTTGTGTGAAGTTGTATCAGTAACTGAAGGAGCAGTAGGTACAAAAGTTGACGAATGAGAAGGATCTGACCCCTGCATACTATACCCCACAATTCTACTTTCTGTTGTAGGTGCTGGACCTCTGAACCCGGGTGGTAGTTGGTAAGTAGACAGAGGGATATGAGGTTCTGATACTTGCTCAACGTTAGTGCTTTGTGAGTCCACAGACTTATTACGTATGCAAGTCTCTGATTCACGCACTTGGTCAGAAGTACAGTGTTGATCAGGAACATACGGATAATCTTGAAGAGGTTTTACTGCCTCATCTGGTGGCCGAGTTGGTGGCTGATTGTGTTGCCTGCTCCTGCTTAAATAAGGTGATCGATGACACTCCTCATTCGCTGTGGTTGCTCTCTTACTTTGATCAACATTTTGATAACGAGACTTATCCTGCAATGCATGCTCTTTTTCATCAGTAACATTTCTTCCTGTGTGTTGTTGCGCTACTCGTCCTGCACGCGAAGAATGCACTGCTGAATCAGACCCGAGATCTTCAGTTCTACGTTCTTGTGATGTTGACGATTCGTGTGATTGCCATGAACTTGATCGGTCTGCATGTGGAGAAACAGTTTCAGAGTTAGGAATCTTGTCTCTACCTTGCCACCAATCAGATGACTGTGGTGATGAATTACTATGGGTGTTGATTTTGATTGGAGGTCGATGCATCACGCTTTGACCATAGGCACTACCACTACGACCAGAATCTCCGGTAACTGTTGAAGAATTTGCTCCCGTTGGATACAGCAGCGAACTTCTAGAGATGCATCCTAAACGTGGTTTGTCCTGTTGATGGGCAAAATAGCAATCATTGTAAAACAGGAACTGATTTATACCCGTGGACACTAACTGCTTACCTTGGCTTTCCCTTGCGATGCTTGTGCTGAATGATCATCAGTACTTGCATACGTACAGATGTTAGTTGGAGGTCGACGACTTGATTGACTGTCAGTACTACCACCGGGTTTGCTACGAACAAAATCTCCGGCGACTGTAGATGTTGCCACTCTTGAATCTCTAAAGTTGTATCTTGAATGTATTTCATTCTTCTGATGGATGGAATAACAATTGCTGTAACCAGGAACTGATTTGTACCAGTGGCGCTTACCTTAGCCTCCACTTGCGATGTTTGTGTAGAACGATTTTCCATATTTTCTAACTGCGATCGTTGATTATGACTCCTCTCCAACATGTGACTGTCATCTCGATCATCAATTGGATGCCTCTTCTGATCCCAGTCATCAGATTTGTGGTTGTGAGTACTTTCCCTTGCTGATAATGAGCTATTCCTTGGATTAGAATCAACTCCTGAAGCTGCTTGCTGCTGAAACTCCAACCTTGCACTTTCTGTGGAAGGGTCTGCTTTTACAATATCTGAATCTTCACTATCCATAGTATAGTCTGACCTGCAACAAAATTCAACCCATTCCTACTGTATACTAAACACAATTGCTAATTGTCTTTATACCCATCTTGGACTCCTCCCTCAGCATCCTTACGTTTAGTCACAATAACCCACGACGGACTACTGCCAAAACTACTTGCTTCACTCATCTCCAAAGATGATGCACTGTTGCCATGAACTGGACAAATACGTGGAGGGAGCAGCTCATCATTACTGACATAAACAAGTACAAATAATGAGCAAAAATCATATCAAACAAATCAGTGTCACCTATTATGTTTAGAATCATGTGTCTTGTTTGAACTAGAATCTCCTTTCATGCGTTTCGTAGATTCGCTACCGTGACTCTCCATTTGAGAATTATTATCATCCAACAATGGTGAACGCTACAACCAACACACTTAATTGTTGAAAAATAAAAATACAGCATAAAAACAGTTTTTACAACAAGGAATATGAATAAGAGAAAACCACCAACATACTCTCCATTGAAAGGTTTTTCCTAGGCAACCCTTGACTTGCGACCACTATAATTTACAATTTGGCCGGTCACGTGACAATGTAGACTGGTCTTCATACTTTTTGTTTCTTGTACAGATATGACAGCTCATACTACAAGTCAAGTGGTGATGGCAATCTCATTCAAATCAAAACTACAGCTAACAGTCTCATATTCATTTCACTGTAGTCTGGAAGATACGCATGTACACTGTAGCCTCGCCCCAGACACAGTATGTCCCAGATGCACTACCATCACACCCATTACTGTAATGGTGATGGCAGGGCATTCAGGACTGCAATCCACACTGCATCTGGGGCAAGGCTATGTAAACTGTAGGTAGTGATAAAAGGTCTGAAATAGACCAAACAAATGACGTCACATCACTTCTGCATTCCACAAACGACTAGACAATCTGGCTTGCAACCAGACTTCCAAACTTGTAACCACAGATGTAAAATTGTATTGTAGAAAAAACACTTCTGTTCAACAGTTGCTTCACAATTATTCATCAATTCAAAAATGAGTTACCATAGAGAGCAAACAGTCAATTGCTCTTAGCCTCTACATTCTCTCATCGGCAATTAAAGACAACGACAGGCAAAAACTTCCACCAACTTACGTAATTTGTCAAACTTTAGCATAACGCACCAACAAACACAAACTACAAATTCTAGTAAAGTTTTATTGTACCTAGATGCCATCTATGACAGAATGCCATAACCCACATACCAAGCAGAGTGTGCTCTTTGAGTTAATCCTGGGGTGTCAGCTAAATATTTACGATAATCTCACAATTTTGATCTCGAACTTCCAATAGCAACATGAATTGCTTGATTGGATTTATTAATTTACCGTATTCGCCGGCAATAACGTCCATACCAAAATAACGCTCATGCCCGTATATACGCCCATGTGCAACAAGTCACAACTGTCAGCCCAAATAAACACCCATGCCCAAGTATAAGCCCAGGATACGCATGCGCAGACAAAACAAAATGGGTCCGCAGAACATTCGTCTCCATCTGTGTGCATTTGATGAGGTGGTGTCAGTGTTGAGTGAAAGTGCTAACTGCTAGACTCATGTCTTCATTGCAATTACCGACCCTGATGCTTTTGACGAGTTTCAGGCTGACCACTCTGATTTGCATGTGTATACATATATAGTGTTTAGTTTCTGCATGTACGCTGATGCTGTACGGATACCAGTACCTTTTTGATCTTGCAAATGGAAAATTGCAAGCATTTATGGTATTGCTGTCTTCAAGTATTTAGATGATGACTGGCCAGCATTTTGCAACCATGTATATGCCTGGGACCAAACTAACGCCCATGCCCTAGCATGCGCCCAGAAAAAGTATTTCTTTCTGTATGCCCAGGGCATTATTAGGGGCGAATACGGTATTAACATATTTGTCAAATTTAATGTGACCAAAATATAACATGTCAAAATGTAAAAGGTTCATTATCTTAGGGTTAAACTTTCACCCTGAGTGCATTTCATATTGATATGTCAACATCACAGAGATATTGTGCTTACAGGTAGACAGACAAACACACAGATATCATACACAGACAGGCAGACATACAGACAGACACACATACAGACAGACACACAGACAGATAGACACACAAACAGACACATAGACAGACAAGCAACCAGACATACACACAGACAAGACAGGAAGACAGACAAACAGACAGACAGACAGACTGACTAACTAACAGCTCTGAAACAGTACAACTTCGTTGCGCTGCATGTTCTATGAGTTACATTAGGCCCCTATTTGTTCAATGTCTGTTTCACATCACCCGCCCGCATCCGAACGACAGGGCAGCACTGATTTCACCGTTATGCCATTATTCATGTAATGCGCATGTGCAATACGACCAGAGCACATGGCATATGTCTGAACTATCTTCTGTGTCTCATTTCTTTTAATTGCACAGTGTCTGCTCTTCTTACCTACATGGTTTACTGTAAATATTCAAGCAGGGTCGGTAGAGCCCTCCAGATGTTGGGTGGGCCAGGCCTTGCTTTGCTAGGCTCCACCCACTTGACAACTTTTGACTAAAGCCATAGAGCTAGGGTGGGGCCTGGCTAAAGACAGCGGTAGTAGAGGGTAGTCTAACTACTAGTAGTATTGTACTCTGAGAATATTTAATGACACTACCTGCTGTAAACTTTCGAATTATGGTTGGTTTGTCTCATCTGTAGAGATGACCAATAACTAATTTATTTAATCACCTATACCATTTCCAGAAGTTTTCGCCAAACGCCTGTTGGTAGAAGTCCCATTTTCCAAGGATGGGTGGGCCATGCACCTGGCCCCCTACTCCCCCGCCCTGTCAAGAAAGAACTTCAGGACCAGAACCAAACACAGATCGTCCAATAGTTGTTAATTAAAGTCACTCTAGCTGTCATTTGCATGATGATGTCTAGAGTTTGTATTACCTCTTGCTGCCTTGAGTATTATTAATACTCTGCCCGCTGCATTCCAGTGTCACGTGTACATAGTGATATTGGTCATAAAACGCCCGCTGTGTCAGCCTGGGTGATGGGTGATGTGAAACAGACATGCAACACTCTCCTACCCATTTACCTCGATCTTGTATGTTCAGCCACATTAGCCATGCCCCAATTGTTTTCAGTTTCATGTTCTTACCTCCGGACTGCTAGACTTCACCCTCCAACGCTCAACTTTCAGAAAGTTCCTGCAACTTGGCAGCGCGTTCTCCTCTTCAGGTGACAACGTACAGAACAACCTGTGATACGCCTTTGCCCGACAACGACGACAAATAACAAAAACGACGACCAGAACGAGCACCAGCGTGCCCAACAAAACAACTAAAAACAGAAAACAAAGAGAGATAATAGGAACTAGCTACTTTCAAGCGAATTCAAAACAACATCGACTTTACTAAGCATTGCACAGGGTTACAGTTAACTGGCTCTAGCTGTACATGTAGAGAAGGACGTCACGGTCTATATTTACATATTTACTTAGC
>CAXXBX010000039.1:0-61692 GCA_964274945.1 Dehalococcoidia bacterium
ACAACCGAGTAACGTCACTGTACACTCTGTGGAGCCGAATCAACTTTCGGTCACATGGAATCCCATCGACCCAAACTTTGCCGGCGGTCCGAATCCTCAATACATCGTATACTGCACGCCGCTCGCTCTCTTTACGTCACGCTCTTACAATCTCACTGCTTCGACTACTTATGCCGACATCGGCGGTCTAGATGAAGATACGTTGTATAAAGTCGAAGTGTCGGCTGTGGTCGTTTTGTCTAGAGTAAGAGAACTTGTAGGACCCAGGAGCAGGCCGGTGATGATAAGAACAAGTTTGGCATGTGAGACTACATTGTGTTGCGTTCAAGTGTTTCACCACTATCGCTGGTTTCCTTGTAGTTATTCCTTTTCCAGAGAACGTCGCGGTTGGGCCTTTAGACTGGCGCAGCGCTCGTGTTACGTGGAGATTGCCATCCGCTGTATCTAATGATCCCAGTGCGAATATCTCTATATACGTATTCAAGCAAACAAATTTAATCAGCATACATGTTCTTCCTTTTAACCAACGCCACTTACATCTTGTGGATCTATCACCTAATACAATTTATAATTTGAAGGCAACAATCAATAGCTCGAAAGGAAACAGCAAAGAAACCAACGAGACCACATTTGAAACTCTCAGTGAGATATACAATACATAATAGATTTATGATTATATTTTTTATTCTGCGTGCTGTACTGTTTTTAACAGATTCGAATGACTGGAATTTTACGCTTTTGACTCATAATTCTACTTCTCTTGGCGTCATATGGTTGGTGCCAAGGCAAAACAAAACTGCTAATGCATCTGTCAGGTTGATAGTTACGGAACAAACACATGAAAGCAGATCAGTCCGCAGAGCAACGAATGTCGAGAAATTAGTTGATATATCAAACGAAGAAGCGTTACTGACTGGTTTGCTGTCTTCGTTGCTCTACAAAGTGCAATTTAGTGTATTGCTGTCAAATAAAACGGAAATTGATTTTGGCTACTTTTATCAATTCACTGATCAATCAGGTGAGAAAACTGGCGTACACAAAGTAGTATTTAATAAAATAGAAAAAGATATTCGTGCATATCTGCTAGAATAATGTTTGTTACATGCAGCTCCATCTAAACCAAGGAATATTCGTGTCGTACTTGGTAACGATCCATCAGTGGCTCAAGTGTCTTGGGATGCGCCAATTTATCCAAACGGCCAAGTTGGTTATCGCCTGCGATATTACGGCAAATCTTCCGTTCAGGCTTGTCTCGAGGCACAGGAACGTGTACTTGACGTGATAGACAACCAACAATGGCTCATTACAGACTTGAAACCATTTGAAGAGTACACAGTGCAAGTTACGTCATATAATTTGTTGCACAACGTTAGCTGCTGTTTATTAAACGGCGAAATAGCGGAGAAATATATGTTTAGGACTCCAACATCACGTAAGTCTCTCGTTTTCAAAGTACGCGCGCGTGTGTATGTGCGTGTGTGCGAGTGTGTGTGAGTGTTTGAGTGTATGTGTGTGATTATAATCATCATACACATGGTTGTCCAAAACTAAATTTTATTTAATGTATACGATACGTTTAGGTCTGAATGCTCCAAAGTCTATAAGCGTATTCAGCAAAAATTCTGGTGGAATAGAAGTACATTGGGACAACGATAGTTGCCTTTATGACAAACCCGTGTCCGTCTCTGTCTATTACGCTCCTGTCGTCGTTGCTCGAAAGCAAAGGCTCTTTCCGCTCATCTTCAGTCATATCATCGATCTGTCAAAAAATCTTTACAAAACATATTATATTAGTGGAGAATATTTGCTAAGAAACAGCACGTACGCAGTTTGGATGCAACTGGATGCCCAAGATAAACGAGGATTTTACTCTCAAATATTCTATCGAACGTCTCTGCTTACACGTAATTCGAAACTGCAGTATGCTTTAACTGTAGTGTATACCTTCATTTCTATTTCTTACATAGATCCACAAGACGGGGTCTCAGCGTTATCTGTGTGGAACCGAACGCCCATCTCTATGTCTCTTGAATGGAAAGTGCCCAGTCGAGAGTCACTCAACGACGATACGGGAATCTTTTTCTATCGCATCACGTGGCAATCTGAGTTAAACACGGCTAGCGGCGACTTTGACTATTACTCTGACAGAACATCTCCTAACCGCTCTCTCGGTGACCGTTACACCGTTAGAGATCTCCAACCGGCAAATCTTTATGAACTATGTATGTACATTGCAACCATCGACAGACAGAACGGAAACGTACTGTTGGGACCATCACAATGCGTGAACAGTTCTACTGACTTCCTAAGTAAGTCGTACAGTACAGATGCATTTCTTTATTATTCAATTTATATTTATTATTTGTTAGTTATTTTTATATATAATAGGTCTAGATTGTATTCAATATGTGTATGTTATTAGAACCTTCTGATACCTTTTTCGACTTGCGTTTATTGGGATGTCCAAGTGTACCATCGCATCCAACAATATCTTGGAACTTAAACGAACAAAAGCAACCCGGACCGATTAGTAGACAAAACATAACACTTAGATACACCTCAACGGATGAACTAGATCCAGCAGTTCTGTCTTGTTCGGGAAAAGCTCCAGTTTCCGCTACATGTGACAGCTCATCTCTGTCACAAGTGCATTCTTGCTGGTGGATGGTACCAGATGTCGAAGCGTTTTGCAACATATCAGGACTGCTGGGTTATGCAATATACACGTTTCAAATAAGAGCGTGTAATACCAAAGGATGCGATGCAAAATCAGTAAAAGATAGAACGTGTCCTGACAGTAAGTGACATATATTCCATATTTGTAATGTTACGATGGATGCGTTTGCTTTCTAGTTCCATCACCATCGATACCACTTGACTGTCAAATAACATCAAATTCGAACGCATCCTTTTCAACTTTGTTGTGGAAAAAAGGACGAAGCAACAGTCAATCTGTTAATATTACTCTCATGTGGATTAATGACGATCTTCATTCTGACCGTTCGTTTTCTCTCGTCGGCTCATCACTAAAACCTCTCAATGACGACGATCCCATCCATTGTTTGTCACAAGATGACATAGTCAACTGTACCATACGACAAGTGACTGTAGATCACCGCTACCGGTTCAGGATCCTTTCTGTGAACGAAATTGGAAATTCTACTAGTCAATCTCAATATTGCGGTCATTTATCATCAAATTCTAACAAAGGTGAGGAACAGTTAGTAATAGATTCTCTCTCTGAAAATATAATATATATATATATATATACATATATTTATATATAATATTTTATTTGATATCCTACCTAAGTGGGAAAATCTAATCTAAGAAGCTATCTATAACTAAATGTAGTCTATTTAGAATCATTCTACTATTATACGTCAAAAGTCTAATTTAGAGTTGTTCATGTAAGTTACACGCACAAACACACACACACACACACACACACACACACACACACACACACACACACACACACACACACATCACACTATCACCGAAATATGTATTTTTGTCTGATTTACAGAAGCATTTACATCCTGGGTAGTTCCCATTTCTGTTGTTTCCGCGCTTCTTATCGTTTCTACAACTTTAGTTTCCTTGTATTACATTTATCGTTGGAGACCAAAGAAAGTGCTAGAAAGAGAATTGGACGACGACGATTTGCGGCGTGTCGAACTCCAACGCGACAATCTAGACTTACCAGAAGACACCGAGAAGCTTGGATCAGGGGCATTCGGCTGCGTGATGATGGGATGGATATGCTCACACGATGAAAATATACGAGTGGCTGTCAAACAACTACAAACAAACACTAGTTATGAATTGAAAAGTGACTTCATTAGAGAAGCAAAGATTTCGTTGCGTGTCGATCACGTGAACGTCGTACGCTTGCTGCACGTCTGCTCTCAAGACGAACCTTATCTTATGATTATGGAATACGTCAATAGGGTATACCATATCATTGACACTTGTATGATTAGCGTGCTAGATAATACAGTAACAGCCATATACCATGCTAATCATACAATAAACTATTTATACCATGGTCACGTGTAAGTGAGCGTGCGATAATAACCGGAAGTAACTTATTGCACACTTACCGTGCAATACGTCATATACACCACCTCAGTACGCGCTCATGGCTGTTCGTAAGGCACGTGACCATGGTATAAGTCTTGTATACGGCATTGTTACCTTATATCTCTTCCAGGGAAATCTAAACCGACTACTCAAAATATTGAAACCAAAAACAGCAGAGAGTTTATCATCAACGTTTTCTGCTCTTAAATGCGACCTTCTCCATCAGATTGCATGCGGTCTTCAAGCGGTCAGCAAACAGAATATCATTCATCGCGATATCGCAGCCAGAAACTGCTTGATTCACGAAGACGGTGAAAGACTGCTTGTCAAAGTAAGCGATTTCGGAATGGCTGTCGTCATCGACAAAGAATTCGGAGAAATTCGAATGAAAAAGGGACAAGGAAACGTACCGTTTCGCTGGATGAGTCCGGAGGCTTCGTACGAAAGGCGATACAGCGAGAAAAGCGACGTGTGGTCGTTTGGTGTTCTCTGCTGGGAAGTTTATAGTTTTGGTCTGACGCCATACCCTTGGCTGTCAAACACTGACCTATTTCGCTATATTTCTAATCGCCTCCCTCTACCTCCTCTACCATTTCTCATCACTACCGAGGTAGGAAATTCTCTTCTCATTCCAATGCAAGAGCAAGAGTTGCCGTTCGATTGCTGGAAGATTGACGTCGATCAACGTCCTTGTTTTGACGACGTCGTCAATACGTTGGATCGTACATTGAGTGCTTACGGAAATGCGCTGGATGACGACTTGGCTACTGTTAAAGAACTGATGTTAACTGGTGTCGTAGGAGATAATGAGGTCGAGGATACGGCACTGTAATTGACTTTATCATATATACGGAACAGCAACGGTTATAATATACAGAAAATGACGTACAGCACAGTATAACTATACAGTCTTTTTAGTCAAATTTATATAAAGCGCTAGGAACCAGAAAGCACAGCGCCCACCAAGGTATGCACTGTACCGTACGATAGCAGATTGCACAGTTAACGTAGGCGATTAGATGTTTTGTGTTTATTCTCGTAGCATAGAGTGTTATGCCTAATTAAACATTTGTCAACTGCACGGTTTGATGAAACAGGCCAGGCCTTTGTCTAGATATAACTTCTCCTCTTGTCGTTGATATTGAAAGCGCCATTATTGTTGCAGAAGACTTTAAGTGCATGTACAGTACTTCACAACTGTGTTGTATACACGCAGAATGATTCACAGCCACGGTGTTTTACCGGTGCAGAGTCATTCGCATCGAAAGCCAGTGGTATAACGTTATCCTGGCACGTGACCGCAAGTATAACACATACATTGTTGAAACGCGATGACCAAGCACACGTGTTGGAGTGAGAGTCTCGCTGAGGTACCATGCTAAGTGTCCTTTCAATTTCTAGCCCCACTAGAATTATTATTCTACCGATACCGATATCTCGGATGAGTATCGGCTGATACCAATACTGACATTTCAATTCTTTTTTGTAGTGTTAGAGCCTTGCCAGCTCCGCGACACCCGACCTAACCGTGAAATTCTAATGCTAGGCAGGTTAAGCCAAATTTGCTGGGTTGCGTATACAGCTGCGTTCTGCATGCTTTCCATAACGAATTTACTGGCAGATGCGACATCGGACACAATTGTTGAGACCGGACGTTAGTTGTTGACACGTCTGCATCCGTTTCCACTGTCAATTGCAAAACTGGATAGAGTTGTGTTCGCAACAATGTCAACAGTCCCGGATATTAGGAATTACCATGTTGTTTGGCGGCTGACTTTGCCACGCATGTTTGATAACATATATACGTAAGTCCGAATTATTGTATTGAGGTTAGCTTTTCGATAGTGAGTGAGAGAATTGTAAAGATGCGAGTAGGTATTAGATAGCCTCGTACCCAGGTCCTCATGCGCGGCCGAGACAATGATCGACATACATGTACCAGGTTGCTGTTTCGATGTTGATGGAAAATAGAGGCCCCCGGCTAAAAATGTGGCTTCAAGCTAGAAATTTGTGATAATTATTTATTATGTAGTTGTTATTAGTTTGACAACAAGGTTTCAAAGATGTTCTGGCTATTTATTCAACACAAGCTAATCTAATTGATCAAGAATTGGTGCAAAGACAAATGTTAACGTACTAATTTAATAAACTTCTTGAAATACTGTACCATCAAGAATTTCAATACCGTGGAAGACAGTCCACACTCTTACACCTGGAAATGAGCAAACTTGACCTGCTACTTTACTGAGACAGTCTTGCTCCACCCTTTATAAAGGCAAGAGCATGGCTTTAAACAAAATAAGAAATCGTTGTGTTAAAGACACAGCAAGGCATCGTCTTCATAAAAATGTTAATGTCCTTCTGTTAAATGCTTCTCTATAAGATCCCAAGTTGACCCAACAGAAAACATTTTAAGGCCCTGAGTAGGATCATTCATTCGGTTTGTAGTAGCATAGATATTGGCATAGATGCATTTGGCTATTCAGTATTCTACAGTAGTTCTTTTAGTAAGAATATAAAGATTATAAAAATTTATCGTATTTAATGATTTTTAACGTCAGTAGTTATGGCTCCAATGTCTACATGATTAGATAGAGACGACGAAACAAAGAGGAAAGGCAAAAAAACTAAAGTTACAAAGGAAAAATAACATTGCAGTACATGCGTGCACTAGCGTTCGGTGTCTAAAGAGTTCAGCTTCATTGAATTCTCATCTTGAGCAGCTTAATCTAGGCAAGCCACCCTGGTCACAACTTTATCTAGAAGACCACATTCGGTGCCGGAAGTAAGTGTTGGCGGAGTACCATTGCAAAAAAGTTTATCTTGAAATGATCTCGTCGTGACGGGTAGCGGTGACTTCCGTCCAGGATGTCAGCCATCTTTTATTTCTCTGTCAAATGACATTCTGTCGAACAGCCAACGAATGAAAGTGTTTGAGTTGTTGACATCGAAATAGACATCGACATCGACATCGAAATAGACACCGAAATCGACATCGACAGCGACATCGACATAGAAATCGAAACAATAGATTGATTGTGGATACTTGGCGATTGGCCCTGGTTGCTCTGCATATGGGTACGTCTTTGCTTTACTTATCATTTCGTTCTACTTGGTTTGCACTATGCTCCAGTCAGTATGTTTGAAGACCGAGATATAGTGCGTTCCAGTATCGGAAAAGTGGATGCGTGAAATAGCAACGTCTTCCAACATTCATCGTTTTCATTCAATTGCAATAGTTTTTTGCGGAGTCGCCATCCTTTGTAACTACAACATCTCAAAGATGGTTCTACTAGCAGTTCAACGCCTCCCTCTATGCTTGCCATTGAGTTCAACTTTTTGCAATGCCGACACTTCTTCTACTGTTTGTTTATTGACCAACACGAAGACGTTCTTCCACAGCTGAGAGGAGTGATGATAAAAATCAGTCTTTTGTAATAAAATTTTGTCCAATTTTCTATCAGCAATAGCAATAAAATGTACAACTAAAGAAAATACACCGAGGTTTGTCAATAAAATAGCAAGGTAATGATTTGCGTTAATATATAATAAAATACACACCGTCTATTGTTACGTTGTAGTACTCACTCCAACTGTTTTCGGTTTGCAAAACTTCTGAAAGTCTTTTCAGGTCTATCTTGCGTCGTTCCTTCTATTCTGAGAGTCCACCGGATGCTTCTGCCTTCAATTTCTCCATGATCTGCAAAATAGAGTATTTGAGTTTTGTACGTGCCTTCCAATGTTCCTTTAGGCGATGCTTGGAAATCTGGATCAATGACGTAATGCTCAGGTCTGTAACACCGTACGTTGTCGTAATCCAAGAATGGGGTACCACTTTATCTCTGTAATAAATGTGTCTTCCACCTGGTTCAGAAACGTGTAAGACAATATCAGATGCTCCGTCATCCCATGTAAGCGTCACAGTTAGCAAGTTTGGTTTTCCTGTTCTGGTTATGTGTTGTTGGGAATAGCCATGGCGGATATATAGACTTGCTACTGGCCGCCCGTGAGGTACAAAATGAGAATGACGCTTGGTCCAAGTAACAATTCTTGATGGAACGTATCCACCAGCTACAAATACAATCTTAGGCTGTCCATTGCCGATGTCTACTATAACTTTTGTGAAGCGACCGGAAGAATCTAAAAGCACACGTCCACGAGCGATGGATTGTCCCTCAGAATCATTACTAAACACATACGAAAAGTATGGCGCGCCATCTGTTTCGTCGGCTCATTGATGTCGATTCGTCGGCTCGTTGATGTCGATTCGTCGGCTCATTAATGTCAGCGGGTGGCCTCAGGGTGCGTGACCATTTCGTCCATCCCATTTTCAATTCCCAGCAACAATTGAATAAATATTGAATTAGAGATTGAAAATAGCCTAGAAGTTGCTTGTAATCTCAATATTCAATTCTATTAAAAATTAAAATTGACTGATTGACAAACTATAATTATCTGCGGATTATAATAAATATTGAAAACATACTTAATTTCTAACCAATTTTCTTTTTCAATGCAATGGAATATTGAAATTGCAAGCACGTTAGTTTAATTTTCAATGTTAAATTCAATATTCAATTTAATTTATAAATTAAATTTTAAATTTTGAATTTGCATGGCCAATTCGTCCATTCCATTTCTAATTTTTGAGACAAATTAAAAATTGAATGTCAAATTAAAATTGACTGGCGTTGTTTGCTCTTACCTGCGAATTTTCAACACTTGCTGTGTCCACTGTGGACGCGGGCCCGCCACACGCGGGGAAGTCCCTAGAGGTACTAACCTTAGTGGACACAACAGATCAACAATTCACAGGTAAACACTTTGTGTTATGAGAAGGTCTTTACAGGCCTGTACAGGCACCTCTACACGTTGTTGTAAACATTGTTGTCTAGAGACGTAAGCATGTTAATTAACACGTCGTAGCTTGTTGTGTCCACTAGGGTACCTGTTATAAGAAAGCCTTTATACAGCCTCTAGGGACTTCCCCGCGTGCGGCGGGCCCGCGTCCACAGTGGACACAGCAAGTGTTGAAAATTCGCAGGTAAAGACTTGGTGTTATGAGAAAGCCTTTACAGGCCTGTAAATTTGTCTGTAAATTGGACACAACAAATCTTTGTAGACTTGTTCATACGTCGTAGATGTCAATTGTCATGCAACCGTCACGCCCCATTGGTATGAAGTGTGAAGACGCTACCGACGTGCGACGATCGAGAGAACTAGGACGGACACTCGATCATGCATGCACTGCATGAAAGCTTAAACATAGCATGGTCTAAACCTATTCTAAATGTGTACTGAATACCACCTTTAATCATATCTAGACATATTTAGACCGATCCTAATATAGTGTATAGAACACATTTAGGACGGCCTATATAGATCGAATACCGGTTTTAGGATTACATTTAGGCACACATTTGGAGTCCTAAATACCAGATACAGATTTTTCCAAATATGAGCTATAGGTAGTCTTAAGACACACAAACCAGGTGATTCAATTGTCATGTGATCTATTTCTCTAGTTCAACAAACTTTGGCAATGGACAACAATGTTAACAGCAAATTTGAATGATCTAGCTCTATATATCCATGTTCTTTGACATGTATTAAAATCAAACGTATTATAATTAGCAGAAGTCTTCTAGAGCCCACTCTGGTACAATGTCATTTCCGGACGTGTTCTGGTATAGACGGAGCTCCGCTTGGTACTGTTCCTCTCTGAGTCTGCCTTCTGGCGTACTTTCTGTCCAAAAACTCAAACACCTTAGTTGCTTCAATGGCTCTCCACGGAAGAGGTCGGATCAGGAGTTGTGAACGTCCAGCAGTGGAGGCTCGCTCCCTCAGACGGTGGCTCGCTAGCACTGCTATTTTCAGAGACTTCTGATGACAGCAATTCCAGTTTCATGGCACTAGCTATAGCGTACGTCTTCTTTTGTTCGTCGTTCAAAGTTGTGGACATCTCTAAAGCTGAAGATCTTCTCTGCAGTTTCTAACATAATGAACATATTGATATAAATAATAGACAGTTGTTCCCAAAAAATATGCAATGAGATTAATATATATATATATATATATATATATATTAAATGGGCATATGCTAGGTTTCATTACAAAGAAAAGTTAAAAAGACTAAACAAGACAAACTAGAGCGATGACATTCTGTGATCAAGAGTTATAACTGATCATGAGTCTATAATATTCAGGTGCTACCATGTTACAATTTTGACGTAGAATGCTATTGAAACAAGACCGTATTAGCAGTTAACATATGTATAGTTATATTATTTTGTAAAAGTCAAAGCAAAAAATCGAAAAATTTACTGGCGACCGCCTGCAAGTACAAGAAATCTTAGACTTTGACTTACATTGTGTAGCCGTTGCCATCTTCTTGCTTTTTGACAATCTGAAGATGCAAGATGGTCCGACCTGTCAAAGTCAATATAAATATACATGCATACAGGAATTATAGGCCATGCACACAGTATACATGCAGTGTACAATCATGACCTAGCTATAGTGATCATGAGCAAATCATGACCTAATCTAACTATAATGAGCATGCAGCCAGCTACCTAGAGATATATAGCTAGTGCTCACCTCGCTTACGGCGTCAGACACGCAGCGTTCTAGTTCCTCTTTAGTCAGAGAACAACGTCGACTTATGCCTCTGTCTGTACAGAAACGTCGAACAGATCGTTCGCTAGGTCCCCAAAGTCCTGGAAACATCGTCTGTAATTCTTCACTGATGACAGCATGACTATTACCCTCTTCGACTCGCTTCCGAACAAAATCTTCGTCAACTTCGTCCATGGAGATCGAGAGTGGAGAGAATGCACGACCTGCCGTTATATCATGAGATGATAGATACCGGCTTGGGCTTCCCCTCATATGTTTAGAGGCGTGGTCTAGATGATCCACGCAAATGTCCTCTAGCTAGATAGTTGCTTGGAGTCTTCCAGATCGACTTCACGTCAAATTTCCAGTGTAGGCTAGACGTTGATCTCGTTGATTATAGATGCCCTAGACGCGTGCCTCCATGCAACGGGCTTCCCTCGCTCATCGCCGCAAGGAATATCTCACACCTAAGCGTGACGGTTGACGAGAGCCAGGTACAAGTGCTTACCGACTTGTTGTGAGAGGTCGATCGCGTGCCTATCGCATCTATCTGTTAATTGCATTACATTGCATGCGTGCCAGAGGCGTGGCTGGGCGTGGCTAAGCTAGACCCAACTTTCGTCTTTCAATAGAATTGAATATTGAAGTCACCGGCGACCGCCCGCGCGGTGTCATTATGCCGTTTATGAGATATCGCTCGCGCTAGCAGCTGCGGGTAACTTTCTATTTACATTTAGTACGGAGAAAGAAAATTGCATCAGAGGCTATATTTTAATATTCATAATTTACGAAAATTGGACGGATGGAAAGATTGAATCTATTTGCAAAGTAGATGAATATTGAAATGACAATTGGTCTTCAATCAAGTTCTATTTTCAATGTAATAGAATATTGTAAAAGCAAGCAACGCCAGTCAATTTCTAATTTGACATTCAATTTTCAATTTGTTTCAAAAATTAAAAATGGAATGGACGAATTGGCCACGCAAATTCAAAATTTAATATTTAGTTTTTAAATTAAATTGATTATTGAAATTAACATTGAAAATTGAACTAACGTGCTTGCAATTTCAATATTCCATTGCATTGAAAATGAAAATTGGTTAAAAACTGAGAATGTTTTCAATATTTATTTTAATCCGCAAATAATTATAGTCTGCCGATCAGTTAATTTTTAATTTTTAAAAGAATTGAATATTGAAATTGCAAGCAACTTCTAGGCTATTTTCAATTTCTAATTCAATATTCCATTGTTGCTGGGAATTGAAAATGGGATGGACGAAATGGCCACGCACCCATGCATGCAGAGGTATGTCTATAGACGGGTGCAAGTGTCTGTACGTGCTTGAGCGTGTACTTTCTATTGTGCATACGCATTTGTATCATCTGAAGTCTAAACGTTCTGTAAACAATTCCGAATTCTTGTTCACTAACACCGCAGTACAGTCTAAATCTAGTCATATATACGTACTTCAGAATTGACAACCACCAGTACTATCTCTAATGCTACTTCCCTAGCTGATAGCTTAATTAAGCCTTAGGTGTATATTAACCTTTTAATTAACTAGGCTAATCTGTTTTCAACGAAGTCACGTGCCTGAAGGTACAACTCCACTCCATTGAATTCGGAATGTGCCAAAGGATTTACTAGTACTCGGAGAGCATCTATGTCCTCATGCAAAAGAGCTGAGGGTATCTCAGGGACTGTCACAGAGTGTTCATCGGATCTTTCAAGAGTTGTAGGGCCATCATCGTCTATTCCATACCCGTCACAATCTGCCACCTATAGAAAACTGGATAAATTATAATTTTATATATTTAAACAATTGAAAAGTATAGTCACACACTTACAGCCGTCATCTCTTCAATGTCTTCCAGGCGTGCACCTCTAAGCATTCCTTCTATCCAGAGTTGCAAGGGACTTCTGTGTCCTGCAGTGCTGAGTGTGTGTCTTCGATTTCCCTTACAGAATAGATCTAGTGCTCTATTAATTCTTGGAGTGTAGACATAATGAAGGCAGAATAAGTCAATATCATTGGTAGGATTCAGTACCTGAGATTCTTCTAAATCACCAAAGAGTGAGTAAAATTGAACGGTACAGCCTTCAAATACGTCTCGCCAGAACCTCTCTATCCTCTGGTTGTGTACGCTTTTCCCAGTAAGCATGCTACCTCTTCCAGTTCCTCTCAGTTGAAGCATAAAGCGCGAGATATTAACGTTTTCTCCGCCTTTGTCTGATCGAACTCGGGAAGGCATTCCATAATTTGCAATTGCTTCTCTAAAATACTGAAACACGGTAGCATCACGGTTGTTGTTAGAGCATCGGCAGTATACGGGTAGTCTACTATAACCGTCTATTCCAGCATGGATAACAAAACGATATCTAGAAATACACCACACGATAAAGGTTGATTTAATTAAACATTATGGGACATATATTCAATTCACAGCAATACATCTTATTAGCTTGTGATTGCCGTCCACATGCCAAAGTGCGTTGGGACCGCGAACCTTGTACTGTCTCCGCGGTATAGCTCTTGCCCATCTTTCTGCTATGCCGTCTGGATCAACACGTGCTAGTGAGCTTGTTATCCTTTGTCTCTGAATGCTGTACCCTCTACAACGCAATTGGCCCTGCACCATTCGATATCCGGCATCGGGAAAATCCCGTTTCACCTCTACAATTAGACGGTCCACTTCCAAATCGGACATGGCACTGAATCGCTGCGATACTTGTAGATTCCACTGCAGCATACGCCTGTGAATAGTACTCCTTGACACACCAAGTAGCTCACAAATTTTTGTGACAGAGAATCGTGATCTAGGAGAAATGTCAGTTGATCTCTGCGAACCGCCAGTCTTGGTCTTCCTGTGTGTCCATCATTTAACGCTACTGTTGTGTACGCACATTCCTCTTCCGCTGGTATGCGGTAAATCAAGTCTAGTTGCTCAGATAGAGCTCCTATACATTCACCAAATGCGCTAAGGCTGTTATCTCCCGCTGCCACTAGTCGAGTGAGATGCCGGTGAAGTCGCTGCCCGTCGACTGCAGCATCTAGGAAATGTTCTCTTGGCACGTCTCCGCCTTCAGTTACAATTATCTCTTGCACAGTTGCTAGAAACTGACGGACGTTACGCATAAACGCTTCCATCTTAGCCTTGCTTCAACATGTAGATATGGTTCACGTCTATTTCAGCGCAAGTGTCGGTCTCTTCCACTAATCAATCACACGTGAAGCACAAAACATGGGAAGAAGGAGGAGTTAAGTTATCCGACTGACTGAATAGCGTACCATTGCACCGATGCATTGGATGCATAACAGCTTTAGCAGCAGGAACGCCTGCACATTCATACACTAGCTGTCTCTGTGGCAATAATGGATCAAAGAGAGTCTGAAATATCTGCTGCAAAGAGAATTCTCCACGACGCTATGCGCCATCTAGAGAGAGCGGAAGAAGGTGATACTCGGCAAGAGTTTAGCCCATCTGGAGAGGTTACGAATCAACACAATCAGCGAGAAGGCTCACGCCCTGTTGAAGGCAACCAGAGGGTCAGCCATCAGTCCAGTTCTGTGGAATTACGTCAATAGCAGTAGAACAGCGGCGTCTTTTGGACATGGCAGCAGACCAAGAGGCTGTGAGTCCAGAACTCCGAGAGGTGTGAAGAGGAAAGCGCCGGCAAACAGTGATCGGAGAAAGCCTTATCAACTGGGACATCGCAAAGTATGGACATTTAGTGTTATGTGCTTAGCTGACAACCAGCGTGACACACCTCCTTCTCGTGATCGGAAATTGGAGCTGCTTGCAGCTGGCTTGGGAGAAAAGAAAGTCACTCTTGGACAGTCAGATGACTACCTCGAGGTGCACAACACACTTCTTGAACATTTTCCCGCGCTGAAGAGTACTGGGTACGAGGTAATGAGGTTGACTGCTCGGCGCCAACTGGAAGTTATTCCATCTTTGGATATGACAGCTATACATTTGAAGACAGTGTTCGATCAAGCCAAGATGTATCTCAGACCGATTGCTAATAGCATTGAATTGGAGACCGTAGACATGGTAACGTTGCTCTCTAGATTGAGTTGCATGGTGCTTTCAGTGAAATTCAATAGATATGTTTGTGTATTATGCAGCACGATAGCACGAGCACAGACAAAGTACAGCGAATGGTTCCCTGCCTTCATTGTGGTATAGACGTGGAAATGCCATCTCTGAGAGAGCATTTGAAGATCCATTCAAGTTGTGACACAAAACCTCAGAGCCCCAGAAGGCGTTCACAAGAAGTACGAAAAGGACGAGAAGGACGAAAGCGCAAGAAACAGGCCAGACTACAGTTAGAAACACGATCTGAAACTGTACTGCCTGCGTCTGCAGTGGTATGCACTGGCATCCTTTTCTATGTCTGTAAGCTTACCTAAATATAAGAATGAAGGAATTAATAAAATACTCCTAGCACTTTTTAGTACGCAAGCTAATCAGACCTATGCAGTAGAAGTGGAGAGTCGGCTTTGGTTTACTCTAATTTTCGTTGTGCCGTGTACGTACAGGAAGGAAGACCTTCCATGGGGGAGCGGAGTGTTTCTGTTCAAGAGATAGAATCTTCTGAGCCATACACAGTTGTAAGTAAACTGAATTATTTCTCTTTAGACAAATTCTGCATTAGTCAAGTTTGTGCTTGTTGGTGTATGTGCGTGCGTACGTGCGTGCGTGCGTGTGCGTGTGCGTGTGTGTGTGTGTGTGTGTGTGTGTGTGTGTGTGTGTGTGTGTGTGTGTGTGTGTGTGCATGGCGCACGCGTTTGTGCTTCTGCATGTCTGTGTATCTGATAGAGTTGATTCACACACAATGTCTACCCAGCGTAACGTAACCCAAGGATTAGTACACACACACACGCACGCACACACACACACCACACACACACACACACACACACACACACACACACCACACACACACCACACACACACACACACACACACACACACACACACACACACACCCACACACACATACACAACACACACACACACACACACACACACACACACACACACACACACACACACACGCACACACACACACACACACACACACACACACACACACACACACACACACACACACACACACACACGTGAACTAGCTGTGTACTGTCGCATGTCAACCAAAACTGTATTGTTGTAGAAGAGAGGCTGAGTGGTCAGTGGATGGTCCGGCTATTAATTTTCTACATTTCAATTTTCATGTTTTCATTTTTCAATTTTCAATTTTTATTTAATTTTTTAATTTTTTTTTCAATTTTTAATTTTTTAATTTTCCTTTTTATTTTTTGTAAAATGGTTTTTTTATCTTTTGATGTTTGATTCTTGTGATCTTTAGATTTATCTTTTAAAGTTTGATTTTTAGGCACATACGTGCTCAAAACTAGATACTTGAACGCGCAGTTCGCTTTTCTATTTCTAAGATGAATAGAAAATAGAAAATTGAAAATGACCGAAGACACTATTCTCTGTTCGCTTTCACTGTGAATCTGAAACTACGTAATGAAGCACCTGTGTTGGTTTAGAAACACTTCACTAATTGCCTGTGACCTACTAAGTGATAATGACATCAATAGCTTGTTTACTGTGACTCCGGATTTACTGTAACATGCCGTGTTCATACTTGAGTTAGCAAACTCGGGTTTGCGCTAATTAATCATAACACCCTGCTGTGCTATCATGCGCAAGGTCGGTGTGTTCTCACATGTTGAGCTTGAGCTTGTCCAGTTGCCTCTAATTAGTCAAAATAGGCTGTGTGAACTCTAGCAGGCTGCAACTGATTGTATCATGTACTCGAGCTACGCTACCTAGTTCCAGCGCAAGAATTGAAACGACTTCCGACCGCTTTCTGTCTTCGAGTGCCTTCTCTAGGTGTAGATCGAGACCACATGCCTATGATTAAACAGCAGCAGTTGCTTGAATCTACGGATGCGACAACGTCTTTCACTGCAGAATTCCGCAAGTCGTGCTGTGGATTCGATTTGCTCAAGAAAAAACTGCCAGACCAACACAAAGTAGAGAATCTTGATTCATTGCTGTGATACACAATATGAATAAACTGGAATGTTTTGACAAGCGCTAACCCCAGCTAGACCCAGCGCTAACCCTACATTTCGGAAGGGCTAGGCTAGCCCTGCTCTAGCCCGCATTCCTGTCGTAAACAGACCTGATGTATTCTAATTGGTTGTGCTAGGCAGTAGCACACCCAGTTCTAGACCCTAGTGTGAACACAGCCACTGACACAGACGTGTTTTACTGTGACTTACAATACCTGCAAAACACGTAGAAAAAAGGAGAAAATTTCTAGAAAAAAAAGATGGGATGCAGGAAAGACATCATAGAGCTCTAGCATCACAAAAAATGCAGCTAGATTAGGCGTTGTTTCTAAATGCATGTTACAAATGCAGTTGTTCCCAAATGATGGAACAAGCCAAATGTTACAAGTCGGAGAGCCTCGACGCTAGGTCGGCTGGCAATCTTCGCCTTACGTGATGAAGTAACGGGCGTGATCATTGTTCTGTTTGTTGGTGGGAAACCTAGGTTACAAATGGAGACCAAACAAGCAGCTCACCACCGATTTTCCAGCTCACAACAATGTAAAAGTCTCGCTCTTTGCGCAGCTTCTGTAGGCGTCTTGTTGTTTGTGCCGATTCTCTAGCTAGACGTCGCCTACTGTGCACTGTACCGTATCTAGACAGCTATCAGTCTAACCGCAATTAATGATCTTTGATATGCAAAAACCTTATCCTGCTGGCTGTGTCTTATTTACATGCTATGTTCAGCGTCTAGAAGAAATCCCTAGAAGAAATCCGGGCTCTTGCGCATTCGAGTGATGCCAAGATCGTCGCTTACCAACAAAGGACACAGGAGTTATAGCGATTCTGTAAATACACAGTGAACGCGAACAGAGAGTAGACATAGCGGGGGTCTCAGCGGGGGTCTCAGCGGGGGTCTCAGCGGGGCTGCCATTCGTATGCGTGTCTCAGGAGATTACATTTCCAACACACAAGCAAGTGTTTGTTTTTACTTTACTTTCAGTCACGTGGTTTGGCAGCTCTTGACAACTCCGCCCTGACACACAACGTTGTGACAGTGAATACCGCGGTCTCTAGCTGTGTAGGTACGTGCATTGTACACAGCACGCTACGTTTACCGTAGATGAACCGGTTGGAGGAGAAATGCTACAAATATCTAGGTATGTAGATACGCTTTTCACTAGCGGATCGCCGAGTTAGCACCTGTGGTGACGAAGTATACAGAACGACGTTTGTTGTCTAGGAAAAATCGAGACACAATTAGAACATCGAAACAGTCAACCTACTACGAAACCGTCAGCCTACTACAATTAATTAAGCGCGCGCTTTCACGGGCACACTCTAGATGTACACGGTACCGGTACCGTATACAAGGGTGGGCGTGGTGCTCTATAGCAGGTCACATTTCTCATTTGCATGACGTCGCACATCTCACCAAGTAAACAGACATTCACGTCCATCGTCAACGCCGTCTGAACTCTAGTTGAAGTCAACTGAACTGAACTGTATTTACTCAACTCAAAGTAATTAACTCAACTAGCTAACGTAGAACAGTGTGTGGCTACAACTGAAGGAGCATGGTCATAGCTGAGTGTAGACCAGCTGCTCAAATGTTAGGCTATAATTCTGGTAATGAATTGCAGAATAACAGCGCTGAACAGACTGGTTGGAACGCATTTTCCAGCCGCACCCATGTTTCTGGCTCAGGAAGTAGCAGAGGTGAAACATAATTGTCTTGACTTGTATTATGAATCTAAATGTAATGTTTCTATATATTGTTAATAACTTTAGATGAAAGTTGTCAGTCGCCAATTTCACAACTCAAATCAATTTTCCCGAATCATTCTACAGAGTTTTTGCAAAGAGCCTTCGACTCATACAAAATGAACACTGAAATGACTGTACTGGCTGTATTGGATAATTTGATTGAGGTAAACTGCTTATAATATTTGTATGCGAAATGGGTTGCAGAATATGTTGCTAGTACTGTTGTTTTGTAAACGGTTCTTAATTGTTGTTGCTGTTCACATCTAGAGCTTACTACAATTTACATTTATACTAGAGTTCAAATTTATATTATTTCTACAATTACTTCTATTTTATTTTGTTACAATAATTACTGTCATTACTTTCGTGGGCATTGTCATCTGCATAGTCATTTAGTATTGATGTTTAAATCGACGTTAATGATAGTGTTATTGACGTATAGCCAACAGAGGAAACAGCTTCAACTAATGAACGCGACTGCATAGTGGAAACTGTTGTAGAAGCTTCCGGTTAGAGTGTAAAATATTTAATTAGATTCGAGTAATTAACTTTCTATCTGAAATTAGATAATTGCGACATTGACTTGACATCATATGATGGTGACCATGATGATGATGATGATGATGATGACATTCACTGGCAAACTACAGTATACCTTTTATTGGATTCTATGTCCGTCCACGCTGACTTCTCCCTCAGTAAATCCTGAATAACTTTGACAGCAAGATCCTAGAAACACGCTAAACACTTCATTTTAGCTCATGGTCACGCCGTTCTTTGGGTGTGCATTGCAAATGAACTTCCGACAACCTTGTTATGCAAATTGTTTACGTAGCCTACTCTAACCAATAGACAACCTTCAATTGAAAGACAAACCCACCTCAAATGGTAATAACTAATCGCTCATTGGATAAACGCTGGGAGTGTCTGCCCACGCAAGAACCACACAAGCTTCTGGGGGAGAAGTCAGAGTGAACGGACTTAAAATTTTTAGTGTATTGTTCGTTGCATAATGTTGCTTTTTACTGCACGTACAGGCTAGACAACAAGACTGCGGCACAATTCTAGCAGAAGTTCTAGGTTCAATTGCCCCTCGTTCGTGGATGGCAAGAATGAGGTTAACCGTGAGCAGAACTGATTTGCTAGCTGATGCCATCGCGTTCTTCAAGTCAGGACAATACCATCATGACAGGCCACTGAATGTGGGGTTTGAAGGAGAGCCTGCAGTTGATGGAGGAGGACCGCGACGGGAATTCTTCTCCTTGCTGTTACAAAAGATGCTTTCTCCTACATCTCAGTATAGGTTGTTTGAGGGACGACCCGGTAGGTATCTCCCCATGCACAACCTTGATGCACTGGTTGGCGGCTTATTCAAAGTTTATGGCCAAATTATTGCTGCATCTGCTTTGCAAGGTGGCCCAGGATTTCCTTGCCTTGCTCCACCTATCTATTCGTATCTTGTGACTTCGTCTTTGGAGACAGCTATGGACACCATTAGTCCGGACGATCTGTCAGACCCATTCGTAGCTGAAACTCTAAAAACGGTTAGACGTGTAGTTGAGATGATTTCATGTTTCTTCAACTTGCAACAAGTTCTTCTTTCTTGCAGATCAGTGAACTGGAAGATGACAATCCTGAGTTTCACAATGTAGCCAGTAGTCTTTCTGAACCACTTGCGATTGCTGGTTACACCCATCAGCTAACATCAACTAACAAAGCGGATGCTATGCTAAAGATAATGCTGCATGATGTAATACTATCTCGAAAAGCCGAAATTGACCAACTGGCGCTGGGACTGGGTCCAGTACTTGAACTTGCAAAAGCAAATCCGGAATCAATGCGTTCCCTTTTTACCGCTACAGATTTGAAGCCATTGACCTCTGAATCGTTTCTAGAGCTGTGTACTTTTCAGCCCACTGTTCCAGCCGATCTCAAAACTTCGTTTATTCAGTACGTTCAGGAAGCAGGTGCGAACACGTGCATTAATTGTTACAAGGTCTAGAAGCACAAGAATTATGTCTATCCTTCCTAAATAACACACACACACACACACACACACACACACACACACACGCACGCACGCACGCACACACACGCACGCACACACACACACACACACACACACACATACACACACACACGCACCCGCACCCCCCCCCCCCCCCCGCACACGCACACACACACACACCACAGTTGTTTGCACTGTTTGTACACTGTATATATATATATATATATATATATATATATATATATATATATATATATATATATATATATATATATATATATATATATATATATTATATATATATATAGGCAGCAAGAAACTTTCCGATCTTCTTCAGTTTTGCACTGGAAGTGCAAGCGTGCCAATTATGGGTTTCCATTCTCCAGAAAAGATCGAGATTTCGACTACTAGATCAGTATATCCGAATGTCTCAACGTGCTCCATGATCTTGGAATTGCCTGGACAGTGCGTGAGTGAAGTGCAGCTCAGAACCAACTTAGATACGGTTCTCGACATGCAGGCCACAGGATTTGGGGTTGTTTGAGGAGTTGTTGCTGTTGCTGGTGTTGTCGTTACAGGAGCTGTTTCATGTCCAGCATATCATGTCGGGCAGCTGTCGTTTGGAGATTATTAGTATAGTATAGAGATTATTAGTATAGTATTTTGACGATTTCGTTTATTGTTGAGTTCAGCAAAGTATAGCTAGGATTAGAAACTTTTCTGAGAAACTGTTTTAGTGTACTAGCCATGCAGAGACACTCAACCTATAGAGAGCGTATTTGTTGGCTAAGGGTTTGTATAAATAGAAGTTAAAAGATAAGCTGTTTTCTTGTACAATTCCATGCTAATATATCACTGTTAAGATGTATAGAGATGCGTTAATTAATTTATCGTATCTAAATACGCACTCTTAAGAGTAATAAATTTAATTAATTAATTAGACATTTAATCACATGGCGGTTGAGCAATCAAAATCATATAGTCCTACGGCAAGACATAACTGTATTACATAATAGCTACTAGTCTCGCGTAGCCAGACCCTTTGCCGTCGGATTAGTGTTATTAATACTAAACAACGCCTGTTAAAACGTTTTCCGTGTATCCACGCTCTACCGCTGTGTTGATAAAATTAGATCAGAAAGCTACAGTAGGCGATACTACTATAAATCCAATTATTATGTCGTACGTCATGTTGTGCCCTAAAATTTTAGCTAGAGTTTGTGTCTACACTATCTAGCGATTAATCAAACAGCATTGCGTCAGAAAAAATTTCTTTTCTCTGACAAGCATTCTCCCAGCACGACAGACTTACATTAGCTACATATTTCTCATTAGAGACCAGACCGCACGTACGTCGTTCTTTAGATAATGACTATACTGGTACTATGACTATACTAGATAATGACAATAACTAGAAGGCACCACCTAGTAGTTGACAGTAGTCGATCAATCGCTAACGATCTTTTCAAACTGTGCCTAGAGACGTACTCCTACATGTAGAGCCCGCCTAATTAGCTAGACACTTGCTATGATGTAACTCTAGTCATTACTATGCACTTGTAATACGAAAAAAACATTTTTGAGAAAATGATGGGGATGAGTATGAACTTAATCATGCTCATCTTCTACATCACAATCCAGTACTCTGAGTGGGATGGACGAAATGGTCACGCACCCTGAGGCCACCCGCTGACATCAATGAGCCGACGAATCGACATCAACGAGCCGACTATTCGACATCAACGAGCCGACGAATCGACATCACCGAGCCGACGAAACGACATCAACGAGCCGACGAATCGACATCAACGAGCCGACGATTCGACATCAACGAGCCGACGTCGACAGCAACGAGCCGACGAATCGACATCAGTGAGCCGACGAAACGACTTTTGACACACATGGCGCGCCATGGAAAAGACAACAGCAGACAATGGCTGACCAGGCTTAGGAACAACTCTGCCACGTACAATAATTGAGTTGGCCCTTATGTTGATATCAAACGAATCGAGCACAATGTCTGTAATATCAAGTGCAAATCACTAATTTATTCGCAATTTTGTGCATCAATTATCTTACCTGGAGCATTGGAATCGTTGAAGGCGATACACGTCTTATTGTAAATCGTTTCCATATCCGTGTCGCTTAGTTGGAAAGCTGTGTGGCTGTAGACACGAAATCGGTTATATCCGCCGTTACGGTAAGGGTCAAACGTTTTGTAGACAAGTCAAACGACAGTGTTTGCTCTTCAGATCCCAATCGGGGATCCTAGAATGAAACTCTCCCATGCTGTATTTGTAAACGAGAACGGCATGACTGGGTACTCCAAATTCATCAGACTTCTCCATCCAAATAAGCTGCAGAGCGTGAGACACAAAGAGAACATGGATGAGAACTTTAAACGTTTCTACATTGGACACGAACTCCGGTCGAGGTGGTGGCTCGGAGCAGCGCACTTGCAGGTGCGTCATCATGCGGTCAATCAAGTCGGTCGACCATTCTTTACTGGCAGTCTGCAGAGTCTCTTTTTTAGAAACACAGAACCATCTTGCAAATATCGTCATCCCGTTGTAGGTCGGCCAAAGAAAAGTAGTGGATGGAGACCAACTGTTGGCGCTGAGGTGTAAATCCTGTGTCAATAGAAGGACTTCTCATCCACTGTAGAAGTGTCGTGCGAGAAACGAAAGCAAAAACAACTTGTGATAAAGAAGTCGTAAAAATTGAATCGTATTCGAATTCTCGGCACCGACCGCAAGCCCCATTGCTTCAAGAGAGTTTGTGCGAGAGTCGCACAATACGGGTACACGACGTCATCTTTACCTGTCTTTCTCGGCTCCACTTCTACCTTGATATTCTCTTTAAATACAGGACCAAATAGTTCGAACTCGCTCTCAGAATCATTGGAGACGGCTGACTTGTCGATCACACCCACTGCAGCTGCGTTTTTGGAAGTCCTTTAACAGACACATTGTGGTATGATGCAGACACTCTGAGCGGTCGCTAGACACCACGCCTACCGGAGCATCTAGAGCAAAACGCTCTAATCTTCTTGTCGTTGGTGTGGTCCTCTCTCCATTCGGATCGAGTCCTACGTCTTAGACAAGAAGTTCAGGATCGCAGAGAGCATCGAAAGTTACGGCATCCATGTGAGCCAGTGGGCATCTATCATTTCCTGGAACGGTCTCAACGTTCTCGCTCAGAAATCCTTCCTCGCACACGTCGCAGTGAGCGTCGTCGACGTGAAGCGTTGCGTTACAGTTACAAATACTCGTTTCTTGACTGCACATCGCACAGTAAAGCGACAAGTAGACACCAAATCCGTTGCATCAACATTTCACGTGCTCAGTTGGCTCACACAGGTTAATGTCGGAGGTAACGACGGGCAGCTTTACTGCAACCAGCGCAATAACGACGACGACGAGTAATCAGCTTGTTGTATCCATCTACTCGCTTTAATTGACGCGACAGACTTTAGTGACACCGTTATCTCGTCCACCGATCTATATTGGCAGAATAGGTGGGCTAGATATTTTCCAAAAAAATATTTAGAGCCTGCCACTTCTGCGACACCCCACATGAACGTGATCTACGCGTCCACAGAAATTCTAATGCTAATCAGCCTAAGATAAATCCACTTTGTTGCGTACGGTTGCGTTCTTATCTCGATTCGTAATGAATTTATTGTCAGAGGCGACGTCGGACAGATTGTTGAGACCGGATGTTTATAGTTGTTGACACGCCTGCATCAGACAGTAAATTGTAAAACCGGATGGAGTTACTAACGTGAGTCTCTTCAATATACTTGTTTGATCTACGGGTTTCTGCGTTGTGTGTGTGTGTGTGTGTGTGTGTGTGTGTGTGTGTGTGCGTGCGTGCGTGCGTGCGTGCGTGTGTGTGTGCGTGCGCGCGCGCGCGCGTGTGTGTATGTGTGTGTGGATCCAATGCACGATTTTGCTGAGTGGTGGTGCGGTGATACCGTATACAAGATGAAACATTGACGAGAATACGTTTTGGCTGTTTGTTAAGAAATTGACGGACAAAACATAGATATTGGCCGATTTTATTTTTAGCGGTTGGACATTGTTGTTTGATAACTAATATATGTCTTACCATAAGTGTTCTTGATGTGTTTGTGATTGACAGCAGTGTTTGTGGCTCACATTTCCATGCTTGCTGCATGGTCTCCAACTGCAAAGGCACAAGTTTGCTGGTCCATGTGCCTGATAACGTCAACATATCCCGGAGGCCAAATTAATGGCGGATTTTATATTGGTGGACACTGAAAAATTCGCCAAAATAAATTCCTTACCAATATTCATCTTATACAGTAGTTTTTATTTATGACGTCAGTATGAGTATAAATTATTTTTGGAAGTATGATACATAAACTTAAAACAAGTTTAGAAAACGAGTTTCAAACAGAGTATCTTAACTTAATCAGGGTAGCAACTTAAGAGCACGTGACTCTTATAAACACGCTTATAGACTTTACACATAACTAATATATTTAATCAGCTATACTCCATCCTGGAAGCTTACAGCAAAACCCGCTCATAAAATGACGTTTCAAGAAATAGTCCGGCGAATGTCTAACCTGCCGATCTGCATGCTTCCTACTCCCATGCGAGATATGATACAACCCCGTATATACCCAGCACTACCCCAACAGTTAAAACTATTAATATCACCATCAAACTACAATAATCGTACTATTACGTGGACAGGCGTCCAAACAGAACTATTGCGCTATTGTATTGTGCAAGATGGTGTTCCTCATTCATGGTAAAGTCAATTACAGTGCCGTGTCCTTGCCCTCATCGTCTGCTACGACACCAGCTAGCATCAGTTCTTGAGCAGTAACCAGGTCGTCGTCCAGAGCATTTCCGTAAGCACTCAATGTACGATCCAACGTATTGACGACGTCGTCAAAACAAGGACGTTGATCGACGTTAATCTTCCAGCAATCGAACAGCAACTCTTGCTCTTGCATTGGAATGAGAAGAGTATTTCCTACTTTGGTAGTGATGAGAAATGGTAGAGGAGGTAGAGGGAGGCGATTAGAAATATAGCGAAATAGGTCAGTGTTTGACAGCCCAGGGTATGGCGTCAAACCAAAACTATAAACTTCCCAGCAGAGAACACCAAACGACCACACGTCGCTTTTCTCGCTGTATCGCCTTTCGTACGAAGCCTCCGGACTCATCCAGCGAAACGGTACGTTTCCTTGTCCCTTTTTCATTCGAATTTCTCTGAATTCTTCGTCGATGACGACGGCCATTCCGAAATCGCTCACTTTGACAATCAGTCTTTCACCGTCTTCGTGAATCAAGCAGTTTCTGGCTGCGATATCACGATGAATGATATTCTGTTTGCTGACCGCTTGAAGACCGCATGCAATCTGATGGAGAAGGTCGCATTTAAGAGCAGCAAACGTTGATGCAAAATTCTCTGCTGTTTTTGGTTTCAATATTTTGAGTAGTCGGTTTAGATTTCCCTGGAAGAGATACACGGTAACAATGCCGTATGGAAAACTATATATATATATATATATATATATATATATATATATATATATATATATATATATATATATATATAGTATATATATATAGGTATAGAGATATAGGTATAGATATACCATGGTCACGTAACATGCGACCAGTACGTATTCAGGTGGTGTATATGAATTATTGCACGGCAAATGTGTAATAATTTACTTCCGGTTATTATAGCACTCACCTGTACACGTCACGTGACCATGGTATAAATAATTTATCGCATAATTAGCGTACTATATGACTTTTACTGTATTATTTAGCACGCTAATATACGATAACCTATGTGTGTGTGTGTGTGTGTATGTATGTATGTATGTATACTGTAAGAAAGTGTCAATGATATCTTTTACCCTATTGACGTATTCCATAATCATAAGATAAGGTTCGTCTTGAGAGCAGACGTGCAGCAAGCATACGACGTTCACGTGATCGACACGCAAGGAAATCTTTGCTTCTCTAATGAAGTCACTTTTCAAGTCATAACTAGTGTTTGTTTGTAGTTGTTTGACAGCCACTCGTCTACTGTTATCGTGCGAGCATATCCATCCCATCATCACGCAGCCAAATGCCCCTGATCCAAGCTTCTGGGTGTCTTCCGGTAAGTCTAGATTGCTGCGTTGGAGTTCGACCTGCCGCAAACCGTCGTCGTCCAATTCTCTTTCTAGCACTTTCTTTGGTCTCCAACGATAAATGTAATACAAGGCAACTAAAGTTGTGGAAACGATAAGAAGCGCGGCAACAACCGAAATGGGAACAACCCAGGCTGTAAATGCTTCTGTAAAACAGACAAACATACAAAGTTCAGTTAGTGTGTGTTTGTGTGTGTGTGTGTGTGTTTGCGCGCGCGCTTGCGCGTGCGTGCGTGCGTGCGTGTGCGTGCATGCGTGCGTACGTGTGTGTGTGTGTGTGTGTGTGTGTGTGTGTGTGTGTGTGTGTGTGTGTGTGTGTGTGTGTGTGTGTGTGTGTGTGTGTGTGTGTGTGTGTGTGTGTGTGTGTGTGTGTGTGTGTGTGTGTGTGTGTGTGTGTGTGTGTGTGTGTGTGTGTGTGTGTGTGTGTGTGTGTGTGTGTGTGTGTGTGTGTGTGTGTGTGTGTGTGTGTGTGTGTGTGTGTGTGTGTGTGTGTGTGTGTGTGTGTGTGTGTGTGTGTGTGTGTGTGTGTGTGTGTGTGTGTGTGTGTGTGTGTGTGTGTGTGTGTGTGTGTGTGTGTGTGTGTGTGTGTGTGTGTGTGTGTGTGTAACTTACATAAACAACTATCAATTATACTTTCCATTTACAATAGTAGAATGATTCTAAATTCTAAATAGATTACATTTAGTTATAGATAGCTTCTCAGATTAGATTTTCCCACTTAGGTAGAATATCAATTAAAAAATTATATATAAATATATGAATATATATTTTATTTTTAGAGAGAATCTATTACTATCTGTTCCTCACCTTTGTTAGAATTTGATGATAAATGACCGCAATATTGAGATTGACTAGTAGAATTTCCAATTTCATTGACAGAAATGATCCTAAACCGGTAGCGGTGATCTACAGTCACTTGTCGTATGGTACAGTTGACTATGTCATCTTGTGACAAACAATGGATGGGATCGTCGTCATTAAGAGGTTTTAGCGATGAGCCGTCGAGAGAAAACGAACGGTCAGAACGAAGATCGTCATTAATCCACATGAGAGTAATATTAACAGATTGACTGTTGCTTCGTCCTTTCTTCCACAACAAAGTTGAAAAGGACGCGTTTGAATTTGATGTTATTTGACAGTCAAGTGGTGTCGATGGTAACGGAACTAGGAAGCAAAAGCCACCATCTGCATGTAACAATACAAATATGAAATAAACATCATGACACTTACTGTCAGGACATGTTCTATCTTTTACTGATTTTGCATCGCATCCTTTGGCATTACATGCTCTTATTTGAAACGTGTAAAGAGTGTAAGCCTGCAGTCCTGATATGTTGCAAAACGCTTCGACGTCTGGTACCATCCACCAGCAAAAAGGAATTTGTGAAACGGATGAGCTCTCACACGTAGCGTTCACTGGAGGTCTTTTCGAACAGGATAGAACTGCTGGATCTAGTTCATCAGCTGAGCTGTATTTAAGTGTTATGTTTTGTCTACTGATTGGTCCGGGTTGTTTTTGTTCGTTTAAGTTCCAAGATATTTTTGGATGCGATGGTACACGTGGACATCCCAATAACCACAAGTTGAAAAAGCCATCAGAAGGTTCTATGAAATACAAATATTTAAAATAATCTACACATATCCCATATAATGCAAGTTGAATAGTACAAAAATGCATCTGTACTGTACGACTTACTTAGAAAGTCAGTAGAATCGTTCACGCATTGTGATGGTCCCAACAGTACGTTTCCGTTCTGTCTGTCGATGGTTGCAACGTAAATACATAGTTCATAAAGATTTGCCGGTTGGAGATCTCTAACGGTGTAACGGTCACTGAGAGAGCGGTCAGGATATGTTCTGTCAGAGTAATAGTCAAAGTCGCCGCTAGCCGTGTTCGACTCAGATTGCCACGTGATGCGATAGAAAAAGATTCCCGTTTCGTCGTTGAGTGACTCTTGACTGGGCACTTTCCATTCAAGAGACATAGAGATGGGCGTTCGCTTCCACACAGATAACGCCGATACTCCATCTTGTGGATCTACATAACAAATTTACAAACGAAGGTATAGACTATATTTATAACATATTGTATATGCAAATTACGTGTAAGCAGAGACGTTCGATAGAATATTTGAGAGTAAAATCCTCGTTTATCTTGGGCATCCAGTTGCATCCAAACTGCGTACGTACTGTTTCTTAGCAAATATTCTCCACTAATATAATATGTTTTGTGAAGAGTTTTCGAGAGATCGATGATATGACTGAAGATGAGAGGAAAGATCGTTTGCTTTGGAGCAACGACGACAGGGGCGTAATAGACAGAGACAGAAACGGGCTGGTCATACAGGCAACCATCGCTGTCCCAATGTACTTCTATTCCACCAGACTTGTTGCTGAATACGCTGACAGACTTTGGAGCATTCAGACCTAAACGTATCGCATACGTTAAATAAAATTTAGTTTTTGGACAGCAACGTGTGCCTGCCTAAACACACACACACACACACACACACACACACACACACACACACACACACACACACACACACACACACACACACTTAAAACGAGAGACTTACGTGACGTTGGCGTCCAAAACGTATATATTTCCGCCGTTTCGCTGTCGTTTAATAAACAGCAGCTAATGTTGTGCAACAAATTATATGACGTAACTTGCACTGTGTACTCTTCAAATGGTTTCAAGTCTGTAATGAGCCATTGTTGGTTGTCTATCACGTCAACGACACGTTCCTGTGCCTCGAGACAAGTATGAACGAATGAATTGCCGTAATACCGCAGACGATAACCGACTTGACCGTTTGGATAAATTGGCGCATCCCAAGACACTTGAGCCACTGATGGATCATTACCAAGTACGACACGGATGTTCCTTGGTTTAGATGGAGCTGCAACATAAAAAATTATTCTATCACACACGCACACACACACACACACACACACACACACACACACACACACACACACACACACACACACATTTATATACGTCGATTTTCTCACCTGTTTGGTCAGTAAATTGAGAATAGTAGCCAAAATCAATTTTCGTATTATTTAATAGCAATACACTAAATTGCACTCTGTAGAGAAACGAAGGTAGTAAACCAATAAGAACCGCTTCTTCGCTTGATATATCAACTAATTTCTCGACTTTCGTTGCTCTGCGGACTAATCTGCTTCCATGTGTTTGTTCCGTAACTATCAACCTGACAGATCCATTAACAGTTCTGTGCTGCCTTGGCACCAACCATGTGACCCCAAGTGAAGTAGAATTATGAGTCAAAAGCGTAAAATTCCAATCATTCATAGCTGTTAAAAACATTACAGTACACAGTATGAAAAATTGAAATCATAAATTTATTATGTATTGTATATCTCACGAAAAGTTTTAAATATGGTCTCGTTGGTTCCTTTGCTGTTTCCTCTCGAGCTGTTAATTGCTGCCTTCAAAGTGTAAGTTGTATTAGGTGGTAGATGCACAAGATTTAAGTGGCGTTGGTTAAAAGGAAGAACATGTCTCCTGATTAATTGGTTTTGCTTGAACACGTTGATAAAGATATTCACACTGGGATCATTAGATATACTAGATGGCAATCTCCACGTAACACGAGCGCTGCGCCAGTCTAAAGGCACAACCTCGACGTTCTCTGGAAAAGGAATATCTGCAAGGAAACACGCGATAGCGGCGAAATACTTGAACACAACACAATGTGGGTCTCACATGCCAAACTTGTTCTTATCATCACCGGCCTGCTCCGTGGCCCTACGAGTTCTCTTTCTCTAGACAAAACGACCACAGCGGACACTTCGACTTTATACAACGTATCTGCATCTAGACCGCCGATGTCAGCATAAGTAGTCGAAGCAGTGACATTGTAAGAGCGCGACGTAAAGGGAGCGAGCGGCGTGCAGTAAACGATGTATTGAGGATTCGGACCGCCAGCAAAGTTTGGGTTGATCGGACTCCATTTGACGGAGAGCCGATTCGTCGCCACCGACAGTATAATGACGTCATTCGGTTGTGCTGTGGGATCTGAAATAAAGTGACAGTTTCCTGTTAACTATTAGACTACACACATACAAGCTTTTCACACTTCAAGTGCATCAAACCGCATTCAATGCAATTTGCAGCAGATGTGCGCATTCGATGCGCATTGAAATATTTCACACAAGGAAAAGGCAATCCACGTGAAGGTCATAAACACGTCTCCCCGTGTAAGTAACATGCGTTAGAACCTACCTAGGGCTGCCGGTCTCTTCGCGAAGACGTTTCTCTATCTTTGCTTACAGTACATCCATCTACGCCATACATAAGCATAGGATAGGGAGGCAACGTCACTGCTGCCTGACGACATGAAGAGATTCGTGCGTAGGCGTAATGCCACGTGCAGCCACCAAGGAACATGCGCATTGAATCCACTACAAACCACCTCCGTATGTGGTTTGAGCGAACGCGCATGGAATGCGGTTTGACAGCCAATGCGCATTAGGTGTGAAAACGCCAATGCGCATTGGAGTGCATAGTGTGAAAAGGCCTTTATATAGATACATGGATAGATAGACATAAAGAAACACACAAACTAACAAGAAATGATTGGCGCAACAGCTCCTGACACATTGGAAAAATTGCTACAGACCAGCCGGTCCTTGTCATTGATAATTGAAGCAATTCTGAAACGAAATTCTAAATGATTTAAATGTTCGAGAACCACGTTGGTGCCATTGACCGTAACATTTCGAGCGAACAGATTGTCGAGTGTGCTGTATTCCAACAAATATCGTAAAACGTGAAATCTCCTTGTTTTCGGGTTATTGCTCGCATTCCGTAACTCCCAGGATACTTGAACTGCACTTTCTCCAAACGAGAATGCTCTAAAGTTGTCAAAGTCCGGCACAAATCCGTCACTATTAATACCACAATATTGAAAAATTTCGCAATGGCGACCAGTTGTTCCTGTTGGACACAAGCACGTGTAAGACGGATAGTCAGGTACGCATTTTGCCCCGTAATCACAAATTGACGAAACACAAGGGTCGATCTCACTCTCACATCTGTTACCCATGTAGCCGTCGAGACATATACACGTGCCATTCAAGCACTTACCATTACTCCCACAATCTAATATTTCACAATCAGTCACTACTGTGTCACAGTGTGGACCGGTAAATTCTGGTGGGCAGACACACGTGTAGTTACCGATACCGTCTAGACAAGAAGATCCGTTAGAGCAAGGACTAGAACTGCACTCATTCACCTCGACTTCGCAGTGGACACCGCGATATCCATTCGTGCAGAAACAATGATCTTTGTCGGAGAGTCGGAGACAAACGCCGTCGTGCGCACACACGTTTACGTCGCACGAGTTATGCACTCGCATACAACGATATCGATTGATGTCATCTTGACATAATTCATTTTCCTTACAAGGATTGCTTGCGCATTCGTTGATATTGATATCACAGTTTGCTCCAACATATCCGTCTTTACAGACGCAAGTGTATCCACTCACGTGATCAGAGCACGTGCCTTGATGGCCACATGGTGATGACTGACATTCGTCTATTTCTACGTCGCAATATGGTCCTGTAAAACCTACCATACAGAGACAAGTAGCGCCACTTTCGTTCGGTACACATGTTCCTTGAACACAAGGCGATGGCCAACAACCGTCGAGGTGTGTCTCGCATCGTAATCCGGTATAATTCGATTGACATATACACGTGCCATTCAAGCACTTACCATTACTCCCACACTCTAATATTCCACAATCAGTCATTACTGTGTCACAGTGTGGACCGGCAAATTCTGGTAGACAGACACACGTGTAGTTACCGATACCGTCTAGACAAGAAGATCCGTTGGAGCAAGGACTAGAACTGCACTCATTCACCTCGACTTCGCAGTGGACACCGTGATATCCACTCGTGCAGTAACAATGATCTTTGTCGGAGAGTCGGAGACAGACGCCGTCGTGTGCACACACGTTTACTTTGCACGCGTTATGCACTCGCATACAACGAAATTGATTGATGTCATCTTGACATAATTCATTTTCCTTACAAGGATTGCTTGCGCATTCGTTGACATTGATGTCACAGTTTGCTCCAACATATCCGTCTTTACAGACGCAAGTGTATCCACTCACGTGATCAGAACACGTGCCTTGATGGCCACATGGTGATGACTGACATTCGTCTATTTCTACGTCGCAAAGTTGTCCTGTGAAACCAACCATACAGAGACAAGCAGAGCCACTTTCGGTCGGTACACATGTTCCGTTAACACAAGGCGAAGGCCAACAACCGTCCAGATGTGTTTCGCATCGTAATCCGGTATAATTCGATTGACATATACACGTGCCATTCAAGCACTCACCATTACTCCCACAATCTAATATTTTACAATCAGTCATTACTGTGTCACAGTGTGGACCGGCAAATTCTGGCAGACAGACACACGTGTAGTTACCGATACCGTCTAGACAAGAAGATCCGTTAGAGCAAGGACTAGAACTGCACTCATTCAATTCGACTTCGCAGTGGACACCGTGATATCCATTCGTGCAGAAACAATGATCTTTGTCGGAGAGTCGGAGACAGACGCCGTCGTGCGCACACACGTTTACGTCGCACGAGTTATGCACTCGCATACAACGATATCGATTGATGTCATCTTGACATAATTCATTTTCTTTACAAGGATTGCTTGCGCATTCGTTGATATTGATGTCACAGTTTGCTCCAACATATCCGTCTTTACAGACGCAAGTGTATCCACTCACGTGATCAGAACACGTGCCTTGATGGCCACATGGTGATGACTGACATTCGTCTATTTCTACGTTGCAGTATGATCCTGTAAAACCAAACATACAGAGACAAGTAGCGCCACTTTCGGTCGGTACACATGTTCCGTTAACACAAGGCGATGGCCAACAACCGTCGAGATGTGTTTCGCATCGTAATCCGGTATAATTCGATTGACATATACACGTGCCATTCAAGCACTTACCATTACTCCCACACTCTAATATTTCACAATCAGTCATTACTGTGTCACAGTGTGGACCGGCAAATTCTGGTAGACAGACACACGTGTAGTTACCGATACCGTCTAGACAAGAAGATCCGTTAGAGCAAGGACTAGAACTGCACTCATTCACCTCGACTTCGCAGTGGACACCGTGATATCCATTCGTGCAGAAACAATGATCTTTGTCGGAGAGTCGGAGACAAACGCCGTCGTGCGCACACACGTTTACGTCGCACGAGTTATGCACTCGCATACAACGATATCGATTGATGTCATCTTGACATAATTCATTTTCCTTACAAGGATTGCTTGCGCATTCGTTGATATTGATATCACAGTTTGCTCCAACATATCCGTCTTTACAGACGCAAGTGTATCCACTCACGTGATCAGAGCACGTGCCTTGATGGCCACATGGTGATGACTGACATTCGTCTATTTCTACGTCGCAAAATTGTCCTGTAAAACCTACCAGACAGAGACAAGTAGCGCCACTTTCGGTCGGTACACATGTTCCTTGAACACAAGGCGATGGCCAACAACCGTCCAGATGTGTCTCGCATCGTAATCCGGTATAATTCGATTGACATATACACGTGCCATTCAAGCACTCACCATTACTCCCACACTCTAATATTTCACAATCAGTCACTACTGTGTCACAGTGTGGACCGGCAAATTCTGGTAGACAGACACACGTGTAGTTACCGATACCGTCTAGACAAGAAGATCCGTTAGAGCAAGGACTAGAACTGCACTCATTCACCTCGACTTCGCAGTGGACACCGTGATATCCATTCGTGCAGTAACAATGGTCTTTGTCGGAGAGTCGGAGACAGACGCCGTCGTGTGCACACACGTTTACGTCGCACGCGTTATGCACTCGCATACAACGATATCGATTGATGTCATCTTGACATAATTCATTTTCCTTACAAGGATTGCTTGCGCATTCGTTGATATTGATGTCACAGTTTGCTCCAACATATCCGTCTTTACAGACGCACGTGTATCCACTCACGTGATCGGAACACGTACCTTGATGGCCACATGGTGATGACTGACATTCGTCTATTTCTACGTCGCAATATGGTCCTGTAAAACCAACCATACAGAGACAAGTAGCGCCACTTTCGTTCGGTACACATGTTCCTTGAACACAAGGCGATGGCCAACAACCGTCGAGGTTTGTCTCGCATCGTAATCCGGTATAATTCGATTGACATTCACATGTTTTTATTCCACTGTACAAATGTTCTTGACACGTACCGTTGTTATAACACGTGTCAAACTTACACTTGAATATACAATCAAATCCATTGAGGGTATTAACACATTTCGTGCCTTGTGTGCAATTATCTTGTCCCAGAGCGCATTCGTCGACGTCCAAACGACAGGTGGGCAACAAGCTTACATCATCGCATCTGCAAGTATACTTGTTGCTGATCGTAAACAAATTGTCCCTTCTTTCGTTGCATGTAAGGTTACATGGGCGTTCAATGCATTCTGTGATTGTCATTGAAGAACGGGAGTTTGTCAGATTGACGACTTGATCATCAATCTCTAGATAACCGATGCAACCGGAAAATCCTAAATTTGTTGACGTAACCTGTGAAGAACACAACCACGCAATTCTAGATTCACTTCTAAACGTATTCACACGCATACACACGTTACCGAAAAATCAAAATGTCCACCAACAAACAGAACTTGACAAAAAGCATTTAATCCAGTGGCATCTCTTTGTGACGTTCCTGTAAAAAGTTCTCCATCCACCGTTAGCCAACCTATATGTGTGTGTACAAAACGTAGAATTATTGGATGTGCCGTCAATTGAATTTAATTAATTAGAATGCTAAGCATAAGATCAAACGCTTGCCTTGTTTAAAGTGACGTTCGGCTGTAATGGTGTGCCACGTGTACAAAGAAAGCTTTTTGCTACTGCTTAACAGAAGTATCCCAGTGCCTATTTTGAATCGAAATTGTACAAAGCCGTCGCTCAACACAAGCTCGAGAAACTCTGCAGAGGAGGATCCGTAGTATACTATCAACCCATCCTTATCGTCTGGTCTCAAGGTAACAAAAATCTTGGAATACGACAAAACGTCAGTATTTAAATTAAACGTTGCAAATGATCCATCTACTGCGTTGAATCCTCTCGCCATAGATACGTCTATAAAACACAAAAACCAATGCCACACATCTGATGTAGTTTGCTCTCATTGCATTGCTTGTCTCATCTATGTTGAAAAGGAATAGAGTTAGAGTACACGCCGCATGACATAGAACAAAACTTCATTATTAATTCTATTTGGTAGCAATCCGTTACAATATTTGTGATAGCATAGCTACAGCTGTGTTGTAGAGAGTTCATCTTATGTCCTTGATACGGTAAGTCTCCATGCACGTAAATGGATATTTTTACTAGCCAAGGCAGACTCGTTCCCTATGGCCGAACGAATCGGTTTAAGAGTTTGCGTACCTTGTAGACGCCGTCTGTTGACAGATGCGATGCTCAATTTCTATATGTGTCATTCTTATGTGCCATATTTATGTGTCCTTCTTATGTGCTTGCCATTCCCATGCATGTGCCATTTCTATGCGCCATTTCTGTGTCATTCCAATGTTTCATTTCTATATGCTATTTTCTGTGTCGTTCCTATTTACCGTTCCGAAGACGTTGTTGTCGTTGCAGGAAACAAGTGTTTTGAGCGTGGCAGCTATTCGACGCGCGTACACGGCCATACGAAGATAGGCGTATTTAAAGAACCGGATACACTAAATAGTATCTTGCCTTTCTCGACGTCGTCAGCAATAAACGACAGGCTCTGTGCGTACCGTCCGAAGTCAAGAATGGACAGTTTAAATTTGGTCGAGATACGATGCGCCGTTCTAGACAAATTCATGCGCGAGTGGAGGCTAGCTTCAATAGGGGACCCAATTAAGTCGGACGTCAAAACCATATATTCCATGTTGTTCTCCGTCAAACGTTAGACCGTCGATACAGTTTCAGCCCGATCCGCCATCCGGTCTTGCCGTCTTGCGTTGACAAACAGACAGAGGGCTTAATTTCCATTAAAGTAGATAATAACAGAAGCCTCCGGCATTGTTCGGAAATACATATGTATTTATCCAGAGAATTATAGATGTACTAGTCCTCCCCCGCCCTATATGGGCGGTAGCATCTATCTTTGCGCGTTTACACTTATATTATTAAAATGTAAACTGAACTTTCGCCACAGCACACCTGACATCCCCATCTCAAACTCCTCCCACGTAATACGTCATGATCTATTCGTGGAGAATGACACCACTTCCGCAAAAAAGACGCACCTTCCGTACACACACGCATGAACGGGCGCAGGCACGCAAAAGCGGCCCCGTTAGCCGGTTTACTCCGACTGCAGTGGAGACAACTTGCACGTCACATCCACATACTCGGTTAATTGAGCAAAAAAACTCTGGCGCATCTCATTTCAGGACGCCAAAGTCTCGTTTCTGGCCGTCCGACGCAGTCTAGGCAAAATCCGACTCGACCGTTTGTCTCGGACGGCCGACATCGACCCTTCCGCGCGTTTCGCGACGATCTGAGACCGGCGCTGTGTCGATCAGCGCGTTACAGAAATGTGGACAGACATCCATACGGAAGCGGAGGTTGGCATATTATACCAAAGAATCGTATCTGTATTAATATTTGATCATAACCCCGAAAAAGGGCACGATAAAACACATGCAGCCAATAGCCGATTGGAACGTTCTTAATTGCGGCTGACTGAGCAGCTTATTTTTCCGCCCGACAAAAATGCTATATTTAAAAAGCATCTACACGTTTAAACATATAGGTAAGTGCAACGTTTACCGTATTAGGAATGTACTGTACTTCCCGGATGTCGGATTGCAGACATGACGACTCTCACCAGACAAGCGTCGCCAGACTCCTAAATACCGGAATCAGACTAGACTCGACCCAGTCTTTCTCCGCCCTCATCATTCCCAAGATAGTCAATCGCCGCCGTAGAGAGACTGGTTTCAGACCGCCCACTGACGTCACTAAATGCTGCCATTAGTGTAGCCTCGTCGCTAGGCCATCTTTGTCTTACGTGGTTGAGTAACGCGCGCAATTATGCGTAGAATTCACATAACCGGAAACGAAGTTGCCATCGTAAGGCGAAGATACGCATTAGGTCACATGACAAACTAGTTTGTCACGTGACAGCATTTCATGTTGCGATTGGTTGTTCATGCATTATGTCTGCAATTAAATTAGCTTAATGATTATTGCTAGGCGGTGCCTGTAAAGTCAGTTAGTTAATTAGCAATAGAATGCGGGCGCATAAGAAATGATCGAAGCCGAGAAAAATGAACGAAAACCTACGTCTATGCGTGCACATAGGACTGGTGCCGCTTTGCGAGTGTAATTTACCTGTGCCCCCAAAGATCCTGTGACTAGATGTCTTCTCAGGACCTCAACAATACAAAGAGTGGCGCATGCACAGACGCAGACTACATGTCTACAATCGCCGTTAGCGTGGCAAGTGTGTGTCAATTCTTCCACATCAACCTTGCAGTTCAACGGAGTTGTAATGTTCTGCTGATCTGCAGCTGGCTGTCGCTTGATCTGTAGCCTACGGAGCTGAAAACATTTCCCCCAGTTTGCTCAGTAGTTAGGGAATGAGAGGTGATGATGACGAACCAGAAGGAGCTTACTTCATTAAAGCAATTGAAATTGTTGATTAATTGGGTAGTAAGTCACGTGAAGGTATTTATGCATAATTTGTCCCTATGCCAATCTTAGTCTTAAGGTGGCAACTTCGTTCCCGGTCATGTGGCGCTACGCATAATCGCGCGCGTTACTACACAACGTAAGGCGAAGATGGCCTAACGTCGAGGCTACCATTTGTGCGCAGTGTGTGCCAGCTGCCTTGTGCAATTTCCACACGCCTGGTAACCGCCCTTGCTGTGGTTGCAAAGGCGTGGAGCATAAACACTTTACAAATCGCCAGGAGAGCGTTCCTATCACTTCTGCGCCTAGATTCGCATTGATGAGTTAGCGCGGCTTTGAACGAGAGTTTTGTCTTTTGTCACACGATCAGGACGTCTTACGCGTCGTTTGCGCTATGAGTTTGCCTCCGAGAGCTTCCGAATCCAATGCAAGTGGGTCTAGACAAGAAACGGCTAAGACCCAGTTCATGTGTCGAAGTGTAATGCCTGCTTGTCTTTGTACAACGTACGGGATCGTTGGCTGCTTGGTTTACATCCTGCATAAATTATCGCTTCCGGGAGCCATTTATTGCAACAATATACGTACGATAAACTACTAGTACGCGTCACTGTGCATGCTGATACAGATAGCACTATTTTAGTGACGTCAGTGGGCGGTCTGAACTCAGTCTCTCCAGGATTGACTATCCGGGGAATGACGAGGGAGGAGAGAGACTGAGTCGAGTCTAGAATCAGACGGCCAGTGTGCTTTTTACCGTCCGTCCGACATCAACTGGCATGTTTGTCATGCAAGCATTATATATCATCTTCGCCTCTAGTGTCTGTTGCTGGACCTAAATTAAAAGGGACCCTTTTTCAATTATAGCAACTGTTATAAATCACGAAACGATTATTTGCATTGGGGTGTGAAACGCAGTCTTTACCATGGTTTTGTGGAGATCGGACGTGCTTGATGTAGTTACAGACAGAGACAGACAGGCAGACAGACAGACAGACAGACAGACAGACAGGCAGACAGACAGACAGACAGACAGACAGACAGGCAGACAGACAGACAGACAGACAGACAGACAGACAGACAGACAGACAGACAGACAGACAGACAGACAGTTATATTTGAACTCGTACTCTACCAATAACAATCGCTAACTTTACGTATAAATAATAATAACCGTCAATGAACAAAATATTGAACGTCTTTATGATACAGAAAATCATCAAAATTGCACTTAGACAACTTAGACAGACAGAATGACAGACAGACACGCAAACAGACAAAAAAATCGACAGGCACAGACAGACAGACAAATCAGCCTTTGAAGCTGACATACCTAGACTGATATTGGCCACGTATGCGTCTTGACAGGTTTGTAAACATCGACACAATGGTATTCCATCTTCAACTGTACACACGCTTCCCGGGCTACAAGTAACTTGGTCACATATGTTTGGAGAAGAGCGACATAGTGACGGAGGCTGAGCACAAGGTCCACATACTCGAATACACTCAAATCCATCAGCAAGATCACGACAGTGCTCCTGATCCGATAAGCAAGGGTTACTCAGACATTCGTCTATATCAAGTTGACAGTAGTCTCCACCATAGCCACTCGGACAGTCACAAACGTAGTCGTGGTTCTCGTACTGACACGTGCCGTTATTCATACAAGGATTGGAGAGACACGTACCATTGTCTAATTGATATTGACACTTACTTCCTGTAAAACCAAGCCCACACGAGCAACCTTCCCTTCCTCCATCCAGATCCAGAATCCAGCATTCTCCACGATCATTACAATTTGCTGACAGGCAAATGCCAATTATATCGATGCACCTGTAACCACCAAACGTGTTGTTACAAAATGCACCAGGACATACCTCTCTTCCGGTGCATTCGTCTATGTCTTCGTTGCAATCTGATCCAGTGAACCAATGAGAACATGCACAGAAATATTGACCAGCAAGATCTTGACAAGTGCCGTCGTTCTGACAGGGAGAAGACAGACACTCGTTCAATTCGGTCTCACAATGTAGTCCCGTGTATCCTCTAGCACATTGACAACTGTACCTACTAATTTCTGGTGTCTGCTTGTCAATGTAGCAGATTCCTCCATTCTGACACGGACTCGATTCGCATTCACAAAACACTCCACTACGACCGTCGACACACTCGCACTCGAAGCTACACTCGCCGTCTACGCACCGTCCTCCATGTTGACACTGACTGTTGTTGTGGCATTCGTTAATGTCTTGGCACAACTCACCTTTGTAACTTCCGGCACACTGGCATGCAAATTCGACACGTTCATCATTGAAAACGCACGGAGCACGGTTGCTACAGACGAGACTAGCATCGTTAGTGTCACTGCAGTTGTTTTTTCCAACAAAAACGCGAAGTCGCGTTCCGTTGCCACAAGTTGTGTTGGTCTCCCCGACGGCAACAAAATAGTTTACTCCCATGTCGAGCTCGCCAACCAAAACAATCAAGTGTGAGACCGAAGTATTTAGTTGCCCGACTTCTTGTGGGATTGCTGAGCAGGAGTCGAACATGGACTCGGAGTCTACCCGGAAAAGTGACAAATGATGAGGAAAACTCTCATCCTTCGAGAATTTGAGCGTTGTAGCACTAACGCTTGGAACAAAGAAAGGGAGGAGTTGAGAGACGAAGCAGTTCGAGCAAATATTGTCTCTGCTAATGACGACTAGCCACTCTGATTGAATGCCGTTCCAACATGATGCTCCTAGTGGACATGTTGTATTGGCATGGACATCTGGTTGGTAGCACTTTGTGAAGGGGACGTCATTTGATTGTGTCGAAAGGCACGCGAACAGAATCACAGCTAGAGGTTGAAACGACTCCATGAGACTCACGCCCTGTCCACGCCTGTTGTGATGGCGATCGATCGCGATCCGATTGATACCTCCTCCCAGTCGATCCGCCAAGTGCAACTGCAACTAACGCGATGTATCCGGGACCTTGCTGCCACATGGGGCCTGTACATCTTTTATTTTTTAGAGTCTGCTAAAAATAGTTACAAAGCGATGTGCAGAGGAGAACATGTGGGATCCCATTTGGACGAAGTTTCGTGCAAACGGGATCCTTTTTGTAGTAAATCGAGGAAACAGCGCAGCGACTCCAAACTTGTTCTGTCGTCTTCTTTTATATTTTAGAGTCTGCTAGAAATAGTTGCAAAGCGATGTGCAGAGGAGAACATGTGGGATCCCATTTGCACGAAGTTTCGTGCAAACGGGATCCTTTTTGTAGTAAATCGAGGAAACAACGCAGCGACTCCAAACTTGTTCTCTGGTCTTCTTATATTTTTTAGAGTCTGCAAAAAATAGTTGCAAAGCGATCTGTGACATGTTTCGTTGCATTTAGCACAGTGAAAGGCATTATGCAAATGAAGACCTCCGCGTCGCCGTAATGAGCGCGGCCGTACAACTGCTAGAGTAAGTGTAGAGACGTTGCATTGTTATCGATGAAAAGGTTGAAGCAGTCGGTATCAGCACGCTGTTCGGATCCCGTTTGCAAGAAATTTTTCGGATCCCGTTTGCACGAAGGATCCAGAATAAAAGATGCACAGGGCCGCTGCCACATGGGGCCGGAAATGCCATCCGTTTTTTAGTTGCCGATATCGACATGTAGATATTAACTGCGCGTTCGGTCAAGTTTGGTCGTGGTACGAGACTGCTGGTATGTCTGAGCGGTAGATTATGACGTGCCATTTGTGTCAAAATTAGACAAGGAGATGAGACAGTGAGATCATGCGATGAGACAATGAGATGAGGCGATGAGACTGTAATATGAGATTGTAATATGAGATTGCAATATGAGACTGCATGCATCGATATGAGGTACCTCATGCAGCTACTGTATGGGAAACTGGAGATTCATAATTATTTTATCTGCTGCAGAGAATCTAGTTTTTGAAGGTTGTTTACTCGTGTTCTTATCAAGGCTGCATTTTGAGCTCCACAAAACCAATTGAAGTGCCTACTCTCCCACGTACGTTTCTAAATCTAGACAACGCATGCAGAGTCTAAAGTCTTCGGTATAGTTACAACATGTCGTTTAGATCTTGTATGCGCTAAACACTCGCTGCAACTTACTCTATTTCTACAATTGATTGGGTTGCCGATACCTAAACACGTCTAAAATTTGTAGATATAGGGACTTCGTATGATTGCCTCTCGGGAAATCCCCTTACACGTGTAGAACACTTAGTAGACTGACTTTACCACAGTCCTCCTTCCATATTAATTAAAACTTACATAATCTCTGACACAACATCACGGATTTGCGTATATAGTCAGCGTGCACACATGCACTTACGTCGTCTTTTTCTTATGTGCGTATAGATGGTGGTTTTTCATAATGCACTCTATCACCTCTAGTAATTTTGGGTTTGCAGTTAATTAATCATTATCAAGTCTTTGAAAAGTGTCATTTTTTTTCTTTATTAGAGAGTCTTTATTCGACGCTTGTTGTCTGCAACTAACAGATGAAGAAAGAAAGAAGACAAGAGAAACTTAATTACGGAGTGACTCCTGGCTTTCTCCATGTAAATCATTAATTACAGACTAAGTCTCTTTCTAGCCACATGCAGTATCCAACAGGGTGGGGTTGTCTATTATATTTTCACTATACGCTTGCATTAATAACTATTAAATTAAAAATTAGTTGCTTGCAATTTTAATATTCTATAGGTTAGAAAAATGTGACTGATGGGTACAATTTAAAGTTATTTGTAGACTCAAACAGCACACTCAATCTTTGATCAGTTTTCCTTTTCAATGCAATGAAATATGAGCGTGGATGAATGTGGCCAGGCTATGCATACGGTACAATAATTTTCGTCTTCCATGCAATTGGCAATTGACTAATAAAAGTGAACTATCCGCGTCAACATCTGCAGTCAAGCTGCGTGACAAGGAGGCACCAGCACCTTGGATAGAAACACGATTAGTAGTTCCGTGTCCGACGAGTGAGCGGAGTTGTCCGCGGCCAAGAGCTGCCAGCGTGGTTTGGCACGTGACGAAAAGTAAAGTAAAAAAACACCTGCTTGTGTGTTGGAAATGTGATCTCCTGAGAAATGCGTTCGAATAGAAGCCCCGCTGGAACCCCCGTTGTGTCTAGTGTCTTCAGTCATTTCATTTCTACAAACAGCATAAGCGAACTGCGCGTTCAAGTTTCTAGTTCTGAGCACATAAGTGCCTAGACATCAAACTTTAAAAATAAATCTAAAAATCACAAGAATCAAACGTCATCAGATAAAAACCATTCTATAAATAATAAAAGGAAAATAAAAAAATTAAAAATTAAAAGTTAAAATTTAAGATATACCAAATTTTAAATAAGAATGCAAATAAAAAATTAAATATTGAAAAATAAAAATTAAAAATTAAAAACATTAGAAAATTAAATAAAAATAAATAAAAATTAAAAAATGAAAACATAAAAATTGAAATATAGAAAATTAAATGACCAGACCATCCACTGACTGACAACTCCATGTTACACATGACCTATATATTCATGCATTTGCAGCATAGACAAATTCACGGGCTCTAACATAAATATCTACTCCCTGACAGTCAGAATCAGCCATTGGGTCTATCAGCATGACCAGATACTGCAATTGCAAAGGAGAGAGGGCGTCTTCTATCTGTGGTACTTGAACAACATCAGAATCATCTAGACCATTCAATGGAATAGGTCCGTGGCCATCAATGCCATAACCGTCAATTGCACCCTCAAAGAGAAACAATAATCGCATAATTAGTAATCACTAGGAAGGACAATAGCATCACTAACAATGTCCAGGTCTTCCATATTTCGAAGTTCTGCCCCCCTGCAGCATTCCTGTTATCCATAGCTGAGTAGGTGTACTGTTTCTAGCAGTCCGAAGTCGATGATTTTTGTATCCGTCACAAAATTGTTTAATAGCGTGGTTTATTCTGGGCAGGTACACATACTGTAAGCAAAATAAATCTTTACCATTTGTTACATCAAGGAGAAAACACTCTTCTAAGTTCCGGAACAGAAAGTAGAAAAGAAAGGTACATCCTTGGAAAAGGTCTCTCCAGAAACGCTCAATCCGTTGGTTATGCACGCTCCGTCCGGTTATCATACTGCCTCATCCTGGTCCTCTGTGTTCTAACATAAACCTTGATATTTCTACATTTTCCATTCCTTTGTCTGACCTTACCCTTGATGGCAACCCAAACTGTCGAACAGCTTCTAGAAATGACTCCAACACTGTTGTCGCACGGTTGTTAGTAGAGCATTTACAAAACACGGGTATTCGACTATATCCGTCTACTCCACCATGGATGACAAAATGCCATCTGCAAAAACCCAACATCAAGATATACACATAAATACAGAATAGTACACTAAGTGTAGAATTGAAACTCACATGCATCTCTGATTATACTTAATTAAATTGATGCACATAGGCAAGATTCATAATTCATCTATTTTATTATATGGTATTATATTTTATGGTATTATATTTTATGGTATTATATTTTATGGTATTATATTTTATGGTATTATATTTATATTATATTCATAATCATATTGTATCAGTTTTCTACCGTTTTACTAATGATTCGGAAAACCAAAAATATGCATACACAGAGAGTGAAGGACAAACCAAAAGACAGCATAAAAACAAACAGACAATCACAACAACACGTAGAGAGACAAGAGACAGACAGAGAGACAGACAGAGAGACAGACAGACAGAAAGACGAACAGACAGACAGAAGGACGAACAGACAGACAGACAGACGGACAAAGACAGGCAAACAGGTGTTGTTCTGTTCAGTAGAAAAGACTTTCGAAAATGACTTTGGGTGCTTTCACACTGACCTTAGGCTAACCTATTTAAGCAAGCTGAGTAACACTACCCTAGGGAAAATGTAGTAGGTTAACACTGCGCAGTGTTCACACAGCACAGTAATGACCCACTAACTAATCTAGATACTAATTACGTATATCTTGTCATTGTTGTCCTGTCAATGTCTGCAAGGTTTGGAGGGTTTCGTCCTCTCACTAGGGACATGATCTTTACAAGCAACATCTGGTTGTACATTCTGCACAGCAACACTAGAAGAGTAGTAAAAAGAACCTCTCGTTGCCGACGCGCTTTTCTTCGCCTCCTCCTTTTCCACTGAAGACGCGCCCGTGTAGCTTTGAAGCGTTTGTAGCACATTCTAGAAAACGCGCCATTCTTCGCTATGCTAGAAGACGGAGTGACCTAGTTGTAGGCGGAGCGACCGAGTTCTAACCTAACTTGCAAGTGGGTTAGCGATAACCTAGGTTAGCTGAAGCCATTAATTAGGATAACTTTGTTAAATGGCGTCTGAAGTTAACCTAGCTAGAAACGTCGTGTGAATGCACCTATCATACGTACCGTATCAGCTTGTGGTTTCCGTCTACATGCCACAACGCATTAGGTCCACTGGCACGGTAAACTCTCCTAGGAATTGAAGTAGCCCATTGTTCAGCAACTCCAATCGGGTCAACTCTAGCTACCGACAGGCGTATCCTATGTCGCTGGATGATAATACCTCTTGATCGCAGCAGTCCATCCATCATACTGTATCCAGCGTCCGGAAATCCCAGTTTGATCTCTAGCACGGTTCTGTCCAGCTCAGCATCGTCTATATCTGCGTACCTTCGAGCTACCGATAGATCCCATTCACGCATTCGTCTGTTGACAATACTCCTGCACACTCCAAGTAGCTCAGCTATCGGATGAAACAGAAAAGCCACGATCAACTAGAAATATCAGCTGTTCCTGCCCGATGTCCAGTCGTGGTCTACCCCTGCTCCCTGTTGCAATGGCACCAGCTGTGAACGCTCGCATATCCACTGTGTGTCCAAACGAACTGGCTATCGCGGAAAACGCTTCTACGAGGCTTCCAATATATCGGCCTAATGGAGTCAGTCCATTCTCTCCGCCTTCCACCATTCCAACAAGATGATGATGAATGGTTTCACCAAGGAGAAGAAGATCATCAGCATCCCCTTGCACCATTGCCTCTGGTTCATCAGCAGTTGTCAGCCACTGGTCAAGTCTACGCAGAAACAAACGCACCTGACCGAAGAAAGCATCCATTTGTCAGATAGATAATAAGATGGGCTGGTCCTTACTTTGATGCCAACCAGCTGGGCTACGCCAATGTGGTAGATTATGACGTTTTCACACTAGGGTTAGCGACCTTGGTTAGCAAACTTAATTATAGATAACTACCGAGACCTTCTGAGAGTATTTTGGTGTCATATTCTTGGTTAGCACTAAAGTAGGTGTGTTTACACTATGGTTTCCAAAACATGGTGGTTATGTTTTGATTTGCGTGATACGAGGTAGCGTACAGTACAAACCTGTGTTCAGACTGGACTGGGTTTGATTACCTGGTTTGTCAAGCTAGCACGTTATCGTGATCCATTGTTTGAGCAGGAATCTCTAGACATGGCGTCTGACAACAGAGTTAGAATACTCCGCATGACAAACGACATAACAGTTCGGTACTCTGTGCTATAGCACTGCGATAGCGACGTAAATGACGTCATCGGTCATCGGTCATCTTGCACGCGCGAGATTCTTGTTGTTGACGCCCTGTTTCTAGCAGCATTACATCCTCCAAACTGTGCTCTTGTTACTTCTTCGTCGTCGGCAGTATGCAGCGGGGGTGCGTGACGGTGCGTGACCATTTCGTCCATCCATTTTCAATTTCCGGCAACAATTGAATATTGAATTAGAAATTGAAAATAGCCTAGAAGTTGCTTGCAATTTCACTAGTCAATTCTATTGAAAATTAAAATTTGATTGATCGACGAACTATAATTATTTGCGGATTAAAATGAATATTGAAAACACTCTTAGTTTTTAACCAATTTCCTTTTTCAATGCAATAGAATATTGAAATTACAAGCACGTTAGTTCAATTTTTAATGTTAAATTCAATATTTATTATAATTTAAAAATTAAATTTTAAATTTTGAATTTGCGTGGCCAATTCGTCCATTCCATTTTTAATTTTTGAGACAAATTGAAAATGAAATGTCAAATTAAAAATTGATTGGCGTTGCTTGCTCTTACAATATTCCATTACATTGAAAATAGAAATTGATTGAAGACCAATTGTTATTTCAATATTCACTTACTTTGCAAATAGATTCAATCTTTCCATCCGTCCAATTTTCGTAAATTATAAATATTAAAATATAGCCTCTGATGCAATTTTCTTTCTCCGTACACTAAATGTAAATAGAAAGTTGCTAGCATGAGCCATATCTCATAAACAGCATAATGACACCGCGCAGACGGTCGCCGGTGACTTCAATATTCTATTCTATTGAAAGACGATGTGTCTAGCTTAGCCACGCCCAGCCGTGCCTCTGGCACGCATGCAATGTAATGCAACTAACTTATTCGTAAGAGACGGACGAGAAAGCCACGCGACCGACCTCTAACAACAAATCGGTAAGCACTTGCACCTGGCTCTCATCAACCGTCACGCCCAAGCATGAGCTGTTCCTTAGGGCGACAAGGGAAGCCTGTTGCATAGAAGCACGCTTACGGCATCTATAGTCAACGAGATCAACGTCTAGCCTGCACTGGGAAGTTGACACCTATTCGATTTGGAAAGACTCCAAGCAACTATCTACAGTCAACATACAGTAGAGTCGATCATTATAGACCACACCTCTTAAACACAGATAGGTTCACGATAATGGCAGGCCGTAACCCCAAACCAATTAAGTATTGTGTTTCAGACATCCGGTAGTTAACCTAACCCTAGTGCGAAAACGCTAAAATAAGACAGGCCAGTCAGTGCATGCATGGGTGATAGGACACTAAATTTTAGCCTAGGCGATATCTAAGTTTCTAATTTTTGTCATTCTTATTTTATTTTTGTTTTAATGTTGATCGACAGACGAGCATATTCGCATCCTGCAACCATTCTAGTGTGCATGGCTTTGACGTCGTTAGTGTTCGCTAAGTACATTCAAGCATTGCTAATTAGAGTTTGATCTCAAAATCCTGAGCACGCGTACATGTACACAAGCGGGGAAACGGACATGATTTCGAAAGCACGTGAGTAGGAGGGGCCATATGTTAATGTATTATGGCGAGCTACTTCCTCCATTTGACATGTAAATCCCGCCCTCTACTAGAGGCATTGCATTTAGAGCCACAATTGGTCAAGCGTCATCACTGACATATGCACTCGTCTAACCTCAGTTTATTCTTCACTTGAGAAAGTTTGATGTTTGTGCCATGCCAAGCGATTGTCTAACACTAGCTGCCCTATCACAAAGTGTCAAAGTTTATTGTTTGGATGTTTAGTGGAATCATCAGATGAGAAAGTATTTTGACTAGTGTAGAAACAGTCTGAACGTAACCTCGGTGCATTTTTCATTTGAGAAAGTGTGATGTTTGTGTGGTACCAAACAATCATTTAGCACTATCACAGAATGTCAAAGTTTATTGTTTTGAAATCATCTGATGAGAAAGCATTTCCACTATTGTAGAAACTGTCTGAACGTAGCCTCAGTAAATTCTTTACTTGAGAAAGTTTGATGTTTGTGTCATAATCGTACTAAGCAACATGCAATCAGATGAGAAAGAATCTAAAGTTTGCAACCTATCCCAAAAAACATGACATAACATTACTGGTATAAATAATTCAACTCTCTCACGTATTGCTCAGTTGAGCTCTTGGTTGGTACCAGAGGAACTTACTTTCTGCTTTGAGATGTCTGAGTCGAGCAGAAAATCAGGGAGTGAATTCAGCAATGCTAGACGTATGCTACAGAATGCAATGATAGAATTAGATCGAGTGGCACAACAGATGAGCTGTAAGCAAACAGAAGATTCTCGATCTCCAGAAACACCTCAAAAAACCTAGAGAATCGTCATCATCTAGAGAACGACTAGACAGCGACAACGTGGCTTTCATGAGGTCGACAGCTTTGACAGCAGAACAAAGAAGATTGTTTGGTCGATCTTCTGGTCACAGTCGTCGACATAGTTCTAGACCTAGCGGTCGACACGGCAGTGCCAGTCGTTCATCACAAACAACGACACGTCATGCCTACGGTCGCTCAACCAAAAGGCAAATGATTACAATCCATGCAATTTGTTTATCGGATCACCAGCAAAGCATTCCTCCATCTCGCGAAACTAAGCTGAAGCTATCATGGAAGTCCACAATGCAATTGTTCAGACGTTTTCACCCCTGGAAAGAGCAGGATATGAATGATGCGTCTTACAAGTCGGAGAACTCTCGAAGTCCTGCGTACAGCAAATGGTATCCTAAACGCAAGAAATGTCAAGGCAGCCTTGAACCAGGCGAAATTGTATCTCAGACCAATAAAGCATTCTTTACCCCTAACGGATACATCACAAAGACCAACAGTACGTTAAGTTCTATTTAATTCTGACTGTTTTTAAATTAGTATATAACTTATTACAATATTTGTTTTTGCTAATTTGTTATAGAATCTAGGTGAAGAGCAGGAACCGACTATTACATGCGATACATGCGGTGCTGACATTGTTCAGGTATCACTTCGAGAGCACTTGAGATGCTGTTCTAGTTCTTCTGAAACAGTAGAAAACGAACCACCTCAATCTCCACGAGTGAGAGTTATATCGTATGTTTGGTGACTACATTTGCAAAGGTATTGTTTTTCTGTTGCAGTTGACACCCACTGCCTCTCGTACGCGTCATCATCATCAGGTATATTAATTTACTACAAATATATTCAGACTTCAAAATGAGCAATACAATTACATATTTAGAAATTTTTGTGATGTCTCAAGTTAGAGAACTACGTCAAGTATTTCCAGATAGAACTGAATCGTTTCTGAAAAGAGCGATTCACGATTTTTCTACCGTTGAGAGCGCTGTAGAAGCTGTGCTGGATGGACGTATTCCACAGGTAAACTCAAAACTAAATTTCTAAGATAGAACGTATTGATCTCTCTATGCATACAGAGCCCAACAGCACAAACAGTCTACACCGATGAAGTGGGTCATTGTCTGATCTCCTGGAAAGCTATTGCCCCGATCTCGGTACTTTGCCAGCAACAAGAATAGCTGTTGCAAGAGGCAGCATACTAACTGACACAGTCGCTTTTTTTAAAAAGCAAGAAGTTTGACATACGAAGCACATTTAGAGTTCGTTTTGAGAACGAACCAGCTGTTGATGGAGGACGAGAGTTTTTTTACTCTGCTTTTGCGTAGCTTAATTGCTCCGGATACTCCTTTTCGTCTCTTCGAGGGTAAGGCTGGTCATATACTGCCAATTCACAACATCGACGCTCTCATGGGAGGAATGTTCAAGTCTGCTGGCAATATTATTGCAGCGTCTATTGTTCTAGGAGGACCGGGCTTTCCGATGTTCTCGAGTGCGTTTTATGCATATTTACAGACTCAAGACCTAGATGATGTGTATGCTCTTGCAACGCCTGATGACATTCCAGACTCAGCTGTTGCTCACTCTGCTAAGCAGGTAATAATAATTTTTAAATTTAATAATTGTTTATTTTATTTATTAATTGTTTATTGTATTACAAGTTGATATCTAATGTATTGCTTATTAGATTGGAAGACAAGACATTTCAAATGAAGAATTTGAAACTCATGTAACGGTGTTACAAGATTCTGTTATTGCAGCTGGCTATCCTTACCGACTTACTAAAGAAAATCATGGAGAAGCTGTTCGCAGCCTGCTTGTGCATGAGATAATTTTGAGCAGACGTTCAGAAATTGGCCAAGTCATAGCAGGACTCGGACCTGAAATCTGCACGATGGTAAAGGAGCACGGGAAAGTAATGTCGAGCCTATTTACAAACGAAGGTCAAGTGCCACTCGTTGCTTCTGAATTTCTTAAGCTTGTGACGTATGAAAATACGTTACCTCAACATTTGAAGGATTACTTTGAGCGGTACGTCTTAGAACAGGTATGTAACATGCTTTTTAATCATTGACGCAACTGCATGATTACTTGGCCTTTTTAGTCTAGCTAGCTAGGCTAGCTGTATAAATATGCATCTACTATTTTACCCGGTTTTTGTTGAAACAGATGAGAAACACCTTCGTTTGCTGCTGCAGTTTGTCAGTGGAGTGTCAGTAGTCCCTCCGATGGGATTCCAGATGCCGGATAGCATCACAGTTTCAAGTATCCGGTCACATTATCCAAACTGCTCGACGTGTGCAATGATATTGGAGCTCCCTATTAACTACACCTTATATGACGAGTTTTCTGACGCTCTCAGAACAGCCACTGAACTTCAATCAATGGGTTTTGGAATTGTATAAATATGACACATAAATTTTACACTACTTTCTTTGCTAGATTTGACTAGGCTTTTAGTAGATGCATGTTTGGTTCTATGATTATTGTGTTAGAATACAATAAGGAATTGCCTAACAAGACCCATTTTGAATTTTGCACTAGTTTAAAGTTTCTGTTACCTTTCGATGCTTGATAGTTAATCTATGGTTGTGCTAGACTACAGAAATATCTAGATAATAAAGGTTGATTTTAAGAGGTACGTGACTAGCTGACATTGAAATTAATGTACTATAAAATTATATGGTTTTCAACATCGCTCCCTGTGACGATTAGAATGTCATCACAAAGTTATTTGAGACTCGATGCATGTGCACTTACACGGTTTGGCGATGGGCAGCCGGGTCTAGTTAGCGTTCACATGTAAATTTCGCCTGTCATCTGTATGACACTTTAGATTTCGCGCACTTCCAGACCCAAAATTGGGAAAGAGTTAATTCGCAGGCGGATCACAATTTTTAGTTAGCCGCAGACTCAAATACGGTGAGTGAGAAACAGCAGACATCGCATGCTCAGACAACGAAGAGTGCGGACGCTGACTAGGGTGTGAAAATCCGTGAGATTATACGTCTAGGTTCATTCTGGGAATAGGAGGACTGTGGTTATTAGCATGTAGGAAGTGTTCCTATATTAGCTAATGTATCCTGTGACACATGTAAGGGGATTTTCCGAGAGGCAATAATTTAGACATATGTACGCGCGATTCTAGGGAAGTAGAATAAGCTGCAGCTAGTGTCAAGATACAGCATGTTTTAGCTACTTGTGCGTAGTCTAAAACCGTGGGCGTATAGGTACTCGCTTGGTTTTTAAAGCAAACACACAAGCGTAGAAATCTAATTATCATTATTTCTTAAAATTATAATTATTGAAAATAATAATTGTAGTTGTAATTAGAATTTTTAAAATAAATTTTTGTAGAGAAATATAAACGCTGTAGCTGCATGACCTCTTCTAGTAATCTCATATTGCAGGCTCATTTCATCGACTCATCTCATTGTCTCATAGTAGTAGTAGTAGTGTACATTTTGGCTCACTGAGTAATGCTTGATCAAAGAATGGGCTACGCAGCACACCATTTTGATTCAATGAGATGACCCTAACGAAGACGTTTATACAGACAGTCGTGCAGTCAGTTGTGCACTCAGTCCACAGTCGTACAGTCAGTTGAACAATCAGTTAGTCAGTCGTGCAATCAGTCAATCAGGCAGGCAAACGGTCAGTTACTGAACATCAATTTAATTAATAACAAATCACAGCTCTAAACTTTGCCTAGGCGAAGAAAGGGCTGCTCAGCTAGTTATATTATATTATATTATATTTATATTATATTTATATTTATATTATATTATATTAATATTATATTATATATTATATTATATTTATGTTATATTATATTTATATCATATCATATTATATTATATTAATATTATATTCTATATTCTATTCTATTTATATTATATTATATTTATATTATATTATATTAACATTATATTATATTAATATTATATTATATTATATTATATTATATTATATTATATTATATTCTATTATATTACACGCATACATAGGCATGCACCTGCACGACACTCCTATTTAAGTTTGGCCAGGTTATTTTAGGAAAACATATATAGAAGTGTGCGGGCTTGTGTATGTTTATGTGAACTATGGTTTAAGTTAATGCTAGAACAACTTTTAGTAGACTACATCTAGGGTATGATGTATAGTAAGTCACACCACCGGTATCAATTTTAGTGAAAAGGCACTTGTACAGACTATATTGACACGTGACCGGAGCACGTGACCTTACGCTTCGCGCCAAATAGGATAGCCTCTGGAAATCGACAGTTTGCTTTCTTCAACTTACATGGGTAAGTTCAATATGTTTTAGATCATCTAGAGCTCTACAACTAGATACGCGTGACATACGTGACGTCATTTAGCTAATCTCGTCTAGCCAGCCTCTCCCACATGTATTTGAGTAGCATTAGCATTTTTGTACTTCTTACTGATAGACAATTGGTTGAACATTAAATTGTATCAACTCTAAAATAAAACAGAAAAATATTAGTGTTTGCATGCATGCGTGCATGCTTGCGTGAAGTTGATGTTGTGATGCTCATGTTGTGAAATAGATACCTAATTAAGTAAGATACTGCTATAATTACAAATTGCAGTTCTCGTATTATAGTTATAGTATTAGAAACTAAATCAAGACAACGTGTGAAATAGTCAGTAGTCTTAGAGTTATTTTACATGTACTGAATACTTTATGTTTGATGGCGTACATCAATATTATATATATATATATATATATATATATATATATATATATATATATATATATATATATATATATATATATATATATATATATATTCATTTGAAAGCAGCGTGTCATCATGACCTGCAGAGTAATGATAATCAGTTTGTCAGAGCAACATGTATGAATTTCAGCTTCATTTGGTCAGCTAACCACACATCCGTCAATATTGAGAACCAGCTTTGAAGACTGGGTAACGGGTTACTGTCGCAAAGCAGTTTGAAAAAGGTGATCTATCAGCCCTACATGTCCCCTTTGTCCACCAACTGTTTTCAAGCCAAGCAGAAAATCTAAGCTTTACAAGCACCTCAAAGCTCATGAAAAACATTCTGTAGAAGTAAGAGGTAAAAATGCCTTTCTGTGATATATGCTGTTAACTAATTTTAAATTTACTTAATATTGCCATGCTTTATTTCATCTGCAGATGGAACAGTCTTACCTTGCCATCAACATTGTGCCACAACAAAAGAAACATCTGCTGTTCATCGTAGCCACTTTCACTGCCCCATGTGTGATATAGTCTGCGGGCGAAAATACCACTTTGTAACTCATATCCATCGTTGTCATCAAGCAGGTAAACAATTTGGAACTACTTAGACGGTCAGATTCAAACAGTTAGAAAAAGGGATTGAACAGATGTCACACCCAATGGCCCTATAACCTTCCTGATGGGTATGGACATAAGATTGCCATCAAAGATTGAATAGCTACATTTTCTTAAATATTGTACATCTAGAAATTTCCTATTCAAACTTCCGTCATTTTCACTTCTTCAAGGCTTTGTTAGATTTTTATTTTCTCCTAAGCAAAAGATGTGACAGGAAACCAATTTGCTCTTACACCTAGAAACGAGAACCAAAAAGTGAAATATAGTCCTCAAGGTAAACTAACATTTCATGACAACAACAATGGGACTCTATGCTTGCCATGTGTTATAATGCACATGTACAAGTGGCTTGATTAGGGAAATCCTCAGCTGGATTGAATGGGAAGTACAATGCACTCAAACTGCAAGCTCGATCTTCTCAAACCTATTATTTGCTCCTTGGATTTAGAAGAAAAGTCATTTCCAAGTGCAAAAAATGTCTTTTATAAAGTGCTACTCCCCTAAATCAATTATCCAAACTTAAGTCTAGACATAATCATCTACTATTTTAGCAAAGTATCATAGTGTTTATCTGTCACAATTTTTTACAGAAAAAGTTCCAAGTGTTACAGCTGCCATAGCTACTACTGCCTCATCTGAATACCTCTCAAAAATTGATATCTCTAATCTAACGTTTTCGTCTCCTATGTCTCCACTTGTTGCGTCTGTCAATACTCCTGAGCAGGCCGATAGCAAAGTATTGGAATCATCCATAGAGATGTCTTCTTCATATCCAATGTCTCTGCCATCTATGTCAGTACAAGAACCTGCTGCAAATTACTCGAATGGCACAGACAGTAATGTCAACAGTTGCTGTACACCAGCAACAGTAAAGTCAAAGTAAGTACTACTCCTGAGTCAAGAGTCAAGTGTGATGTGTGCTTTCTTGAACTACTGTCAAAGAACTTAGCACGCCACAAAAGGACTGTTCACTCTAAAGCCAGCAAGCACATCAATCAAGACAGGCATCATCGTGCAGTTTGCGTTGATGCCAATAGAGGCTTGTACCTTGTCAGTCAAACCTTGAGAGGTGTTGCCCATCCAGTACATGTGCAGAAAATTACACTGCCCGGAAACTCAGCATCTATTTGTGAGCTTAGTAAGTGTCTTGATGCCAAGAAAACAGCAGCTCGAAGCTTCAGGCCTTCATTCAAATGTGATCATGTTCAATCAGTTTGCTATGATGAGAGCTATCTCCCCAATGTTAAACTAAGAGATGATAGTCTTGATTGTCTTGTGAAACGCCATCTGTTTTCAGAAAGCAGACGTACTGCCTGCATAGCACATCGAAGCAAAGCTGTCAGTGCCAACTGTCCAGTTGCAGTTAGCTCAGTGAACAGCCAACTAACTCCAGCTGGTAGCAGGTATGTCTTTTTTTCAGTGTTTGCCAATGGAGTACACTACTGGGGTAGGCTGAGTCGAACTGTTGTCTGTTTGGACCCTAAAACTATGAAGTGGACATGTCGCTGTTCTGCTTCCCAACAAAAAGGCTGCATCCACAGAGCAGTAGCCAAATGGTTATGCCATCAAGAACACTCTTACCTGATGTGGTCAGAAAAGACCAGTGATTCTGAGTATCTCCCAGAACAGGAATCAAAAGATGAGACAAGTGAAGAACATTCTAGGAGCCTTTATTGCTATCCTACTCAAGGACACTTGTTGAGAAAAATGCTGGACTACCTAAAGCAATACAAAAGCATTCCACTTGCTATTGACAATAGACTGGCTTTAGACACACCCAAGCTTACACAATACATGCCCTCTGAGACTACATGCAAGTTCTGTTCTGGGGTTCAACTGGAAGGCCCTCTCACAATCACAACAAAGGGTAAAGTGATAGGACTTGATCAAATTGTTGAAAGTAAGAGAAACTAGTCATCACTGTGTACATAACTTAAACATAATAATCATATCTCAACCTCAGATATGAAGATATACTGCAAGAAGTGTCCCAAGTGTAATCTCTTCTACAGGTACCAAGAATACTATGATGGTGTACACAATTTCAACGATTCCACCATGCTTACACTGCATTTATGCTTATTCCTTCGTCACAGCTTGCAAGTAAATATTAGTATAATCACAATACTACTTTGTAAGTTATCAGTTGATTTTCTGTCGGCACATACTGCCATTGGAAGAGTTGTAGCAGTGATAGAATCAATGACGGGAAAATCACTATCGCACAACACTGTCTTAAATGCCTACTGTCATTTTGAAGCTTTATCGGAACACAAATATAAATTTTACTGCATTCATTGTGGATTCTACCCCCCCCCCCCCATCCTGACTTTTGATGTGAACAGAAAGGCAGCATTCTCTCTTGCAGGCAAGTTGTTTAATCTTTTGTATAGCAAGTAGAACAGACTAACAGATTAACAGACTAACAGATTAACAGATTGATTGATGCTTGTAGTGTCTGATTTGAAAGTTCCTGAATCCAGTTTGGAGAACGATATTGTTGACTGTGCAAGTTTCTGGAATAACGTTGAGTATGAGATGCTGGGAAAGAGTTTTTGTGAAGGTAATCTAATGGGAGCAATGGTTGCAGGATTTTTTAGTGTTTACTTTACATGCAGGCAACAACAATCCATATGCTGTTAATCCAGAGTATACATTTTGGGCTCCATGGATTGGACCACATACTCGAAGTGGTAGCACTGTCATTAACACAGAGTACAGGAAATGTCCATCTGCCAAGACCACTCATCATGATAACAATGATTTGGCAATGGTCTCAGAAGACAGACTAATTGATCTTCTCAGCAATAGCACTGTTAGATAAAGTAACATTTCTAGAAAAAAGAAATGATAGTTTGATCACCTTATAGAGGGAAACAGTGAAGAAAATATGTAGACAGGCAGGTGTAGAAGATAGTGGAACAAAGATCAATTGTGTGCTCCGATTAAGAAACAAAATGAACACCAGAAAAGTCTATGACAAGGTTTTTTCAAAGATCTGGGGAGCTTCAGGTTGGTATTTATTATATACTCTTGTCTAAACTGCATAGCTATAGTTTATAGTTCTTTCAACTTTACTTTCAGGTGGGTGGCTGTCAGCAACTTGTCCCCATCAAGTCGTTTATGCTTTAAAATTTCTACTAAGAGCTGAAAGTCCTAGAGATTATATTGACATTCTGCTGTCTCTGAAATACTCTCCAACCATCACCCTGATTGATATGGCCCACATGGTTGCTGCTCATGCAAATTCTCGTTGCCCAGGAATGTTTCAACCACATGAAGGCAGAGTGGCTGCAGCAACAGTCACTAACGTTCAAGCTGCTTATGATCATTCTTTGTCAGTACCCATGCCATGGCTGCATGAGAACCGCAGCCTAATTACATTAATGTATAATAGTTAACGTATTGATAGATAAAGTTGTTAACATTTCTTGTTGCTAATCTCAGTTAGTCTCGCGTAGCCAGACCCTTTTTCCTCGTCATTCCTCCTACTTCCGCGAAAATATTTTCGCGAAGTGTGACACAGGAAAAGGGTCTGGCTACGCGAGACTAAGTCTCTGTAGATAAATAACCCTATATTAATAATTTTTGGTCTTTTGAGAATCATAGTTCGTAGATTCCTTTCTTACGATAACTGTTTATTAATTGTAAATTAATTAGTTGTGAATCCAAAGCTATAGAGTTTTTCCCAAAGCTATCAATGTGTAAGTGTCTCAACAATGTGTTTAGTTACAAGCATTCATGTTTGGATTTTGGGATTGAAACGTCCAGTAACTTACACCGGCAGTCTGGCTGGAGTGCAGAAAACGTTAATTTAAAAATTTGAGAAATTATAACAAAATGTCTACAACACCGGGTGTTCCCAGGCGGTCTCCCATCCTAGTACTGACCCGACCCGACTCCGCTTGACTTCGGTGATCGGACGAGAACCGGTATATTCAGAGTGGTATGGTCGTAAACGTTGACTATGAGAAACTTTACGCTACTTGTAACAGTATACTAGCTGAGTGTATAAGTCAGATTGCCGATGCAGCTACTGTACATCGTGTATATTTTATCTATTACAAAGAATCTAGTTTCTAAAGAATTTTTGCGCTCGTGTTCTTGTCTGATTGCTGCGTTTTTGAGCAAATGATAATATTAGCTCATTAGCTTTATATAGGTTTTTTCCACAAAACCAAATGCCTACTCGCCGACGTTTCTCAATCTAGACAACGCATGCATGGAGAGTCACCAGTCACGTGATCGTATATATTTTCTTTGTCCAACACAGAGAGTTCGGTCTGCTTCAGAGCAAACACTTTCTCGCAGGATAAATAGACATTTCTATTGCAAATTATACTATGATTGCTTTTGCCAACGTAACAATCTGCTTTCGAATTGATCATATTTTGCAACATAGGTTGGACTCCAGAATCACCTGTCGTATTGACAAAATTTGAAAAACTGTATTTCTCTTGGACACACATTGATGTGTTGTGTTTCAGAATATTAATGTTAAAACAGGTCTGCAATTTTTATTCTCAGAGACTTGTATGTGATGAGGACATGTAAAGTTTAGCTAAACAACAGAAAATTTCTCAAATGTAGCTTCATTTGCTAATAAGGCAGATACATCAAAGTGCAACATCAACACTGTTGGAAGTGCACATATCGATTCCAATTCAATGTCTTGTATCGTTAGGGTTGAGTTATCCAAACCGTTCCAAACAGCACAAAAACGGTTTTTCGCTCTAACATCATCTGTCTTCAACAGTATGTAGCGCCAGTCCAACGGTCTGTGTTTGCATTCTTCTCCAATGCAATGCTATAAATAACTTTTTCTGCGACATAGTCAAAAGAGAGACAGCGATCAATGATTAGCAAACAATCCCACGTTGTTTGAATGACGTTTGCAGTAACGTCACAACTAGCGGCGTATGTCTGTCCATTAGACAAGTCAGACGTAGACGTTGCAGTAGTGTTAATCGTACAATTGAGCAACAGTGACAAGTCCCATGTTCTAGCTAGACTCCTCGCCATTGCAGGTTGAACAGTTCAGTCGTATGTTGGTGCTATTAACATTGCTCATCGGAGATCGAACAGAAACGTACGCCACTGAACCGCCTTCTCCAAAACAAGAGCTTAAGTATCCGCATTATTGTTCTCCAGTGACGTGCTCAAGACAGTTTGTACTCGGAGCAGAACATAGTCCTCAACACCACCGACTGTAATCCTATACCAGCGGCCCGAGAACTGTCTAGCAAGTATAATAGGTCGACAACTGGATCTTCGTCTGAACTAGCAGTGTAAGCATTGTTGTCCGATAAAGATCGATTGTACCTGAACTTGTTCTTTATTGCTTTGTGCCAATGTGTGACATAGTCCAGTCACGATCAATTTGCAAAGATAATGTGGGGCGACCTCGCGTGATATACAACAGAAACAGAGACTCGTACGTGAACAGACGCAGCGACGTAGACGAAATGGTCTCAACGGTATTAAGGCTCGAGAGCGTGCTGCACGGCTTTTGATGATCCAATTACAACATGAAACGTCTGTGACAGAGAGTATCTGTCAAGCACAATTACAAAGCAATTAATTTGTAGTCTGATGTAGTCTGTAAATTGAGGCTACAGTCACACCGTTTCGTCTTCCTCGTTACATCATCATCTTAGCAAGGGTGTAACAAATACGCATACCAAAGATGTCCCACTACTAGTACATGCAATGCAAAGACATGCTAGAGTCCACTTTCTTTCGGTAGACTTGACTGTATCCTCTCACAAAATGTAAGGCTAGCGCAATAAATTGAAGCGCACTGTGCCATCGACTCCAGTTCGGACGGGCAGATCAAAACACCAGACAAAAAAGATCGACGTCCTTTCACCTCCACAGCAGGGACGTCCACTATTGCATTCATCCAAAAACGTGTATGCATATGGTAGCGTCGATGAAGTGGATCAGAACTCGCAAAGACTGACGCTAATCGCCCGCGTAATCTTCCCTACTACGTAGCTTCCCCACCTTCTAAATGCTCTTACAGTCAGCCCTATAATTATCTAGCAAAAGCAACACACCGAGGGTTCAACTTTCTAGCAAGAAGATGCGTAGGCAGACAGGCTTCGATTACTGTATACTAAACGGCCAAATCTAGAAAGCATGCAGTAGCGGTGTGCTCAACGATCAGCATGGCTTTATCAGGCGCTGATCCATGATTTTTTAGAAGGGGGTGGCTAGCTAGTGGTCGTAAGTGAGACATATTGGAGTGTGAAAAAATTGTACTAGATAGCTACTAGCGAATTGAGTGAAGACAGTCTAACTCAAGTCCACCAGCGACTGTAGCACATATCCGGGATATTGCCAAGGGCGGCTGACGGTGGCGTTAGCATCTGATCATGACATCTGACTCAAAGAAATTCAAGCAGCCAACACTGTTTGAGTTAGCGTTCGATGAAGGCTACGGAGCACAAGAATCAGGGTTGCGGAATGAACAAAGCCAACTGTCGCAAGAATATGTACAACCTGCGACGGCGACCCTCAGCAAAAGTCAACTACAGGAGCCGGAGGGTTTGCAAAGCAGTCTCCTTTAGATTGCAATTAGACATACAAGAGAGCTAACTGCCGATGACAAGTACCGTTTGCTAACTACCGTGCAAGACGACATCCGGGATGATGAGTTGGACACAAGGTCATTTCCTGCTGGAGATTCTAAGCGGAAGGTCAAGCAGATTACATTTCAAAGAAGTTGGCTTCGAGAGGATAACTGGCTTCGCTATGGTAAATCAAGGGATGACAAGGGAGGTTGGTGTCTACCGTGCATTTTATTTCTGACTTCTGAAGAGATGAGATCTCTTCATCTTGGCGTATTTGTTAGAACCCTGTTTGTTAATTAC
>CAXXBX010000040.1:0-22500 GCA_964274945.1 Dehalococcoidia bacterium
TACGGTAACCTACGGTTCCTACGGTTTTCTACGATCCCAAGTCGCGACGAAGTTCTGCTAGGCGATTTGCTTTAGACGAAGAACAGGAAGATAAACTTCCTACCGTAAATCTTACCGCTCTGAAAGAGGTAAGTCGAAGCAACATCCTGTATAAAACACAGTTTTTGCGTTTTAAGCATTTCGTCACAATTGCAATTTTGCTTATACAAATGAGCAGGTTACTACTATTAGACTGCTTGCTGCTTTGGTAATTTCTGGCAAGTGGCTCTAGCTTACATGTTGCTATATGTAAAGAGAGGCCAATGTTGTAATGTGTTGATAGCGATCTCACCTTTCTGTCTCTACTGTGCGGGTATTTTACGGTAAGAAATTCATACTAAAATTACTGCTATTCAATGACAACAGGTAATATGCTTGTCAGACGTGTTAGTGGTTAGAAGCTATAGAAAAGTGGCTTGTCAGACCAATATTGCAGTTGGATGGAAAGCAGGTATAACACAGATTTCAAAGTGCCTCATTTTATCAAATACTCGTCAGCTTTCAAAGATTTAGCATTTCACATGAAAATTCTTCCATTAATTAGCAGGGTGGGATCATGACAGACAGACAGACAGACAGACAAATATTTTCATCAATTGTTGCAGACTCAATCTATGAAAAACATGACCAGAATAATCAGCTGTGAAGGAATTACTGTTGGCTGCTGGCTAGACGCAATAGCAAGTTCGCCAGATTACACATTGAGCAATGCAGAATTTTTCATGTCTTTTTTATTGCGACTTGGTGCGTCTTTGTCAGCTCTTAGAGCTATAGACCGCTGTATTGCACAGTGCGGAGAGCTATTGATAACTTTGGATGCCATCTCCTTACATGCAAGTTTGGAAGAGGTGCTATTCATAGACACGATCGAGTCTTATAACACTGTACATCAAATGTTATTCTCAGTTGGTTTGCAATGCAGGAAAGAAGTAACCAAACAATTTGAAGGCAAACAACGTCCAGACATTACTGTGTACAACTTTGACAATGGCAAGAAGCTATTGCTGGACATCACCATCGCTCATCCTTGGGCCCAGAATTATATTGGTCGAAGTTGTACAACAGCAGGATTGGCAGTAAACCGTACCAACAACAACAAATATTTGCAAATGTCTACTGCTCTAGGCTATCTATTTCGCCCATTCTCATTGTAAATATTTGGTCGTTTGGGAGAGTTAGCAAGAGAGACACTGAAGAGAGTGTCAAGATTAACAGCACCGTTAGCAGGATACTCACCAGAAGAGTTATTAAACGAATGACGACGCCGTCTGTCGTTTGTTTACAAAAAAGATAATGCAAGGATCTTGTCCAACAACGTCAATACCATCATTGGAAGACAGCAGCCATCAAGGCCAAACACTTGTAATACAGTTACTGTTCGCCATTTTTCTGTTGGACATGACAGTTACTCATCCCTGGGCACTGCATAACATCGGATCGAGCAAAACAATATCAGCCTATGCTGCATCTTAAGAAGAGCGCTCAAAGAGTACCAAGTATTTGTATGCAGCAATAGACCAAGGGGACGTGTTCCGACTTTTGCTTTGGTAGTGTTTGGTTGTTGCAGTGCTGAGAGTGCGAACACTTTAAAGGAGGCTGCCAGTCTCGCGCCAGCAGCAATGGACATGTCTTACTGTGACTTTGCAAACTATTGGCATCGTCGATTGGCAGTCTGCCTTCAGAAAGGAAATGCAAATATGATACATAACAAGATTGCAGCAATTATAGGACCGACTCCAATAGATCCTAATTCGATAAACAATATTGAAACAAGACATTACAGTATCGATTTTACGTAAATTAGTTTTATTCTTGCGTGTTAGTGTTGATGTAGAGTAAAAGTTGTATTTGTGCATAAATAGCGTATGGTAGTTTGCTTAGCGACTGACTTGATGGTTCTAGATCACATTCTGTATCTACGTCGAAGATTTGTTTCAAATATATGAGAGAGAGAGAGAGGGAGAGGGAAAGGTAGAGGTAGAGGGAGAGTTAGAGGTAGAGGTAGAGGTAGAGGGAGAGTTAGAGGTAGAAGGAGAGGGAGGGGGAGAGGGAGGGGGAGAGGGAGAGGGAGAGGGAGAGGGAGAGGGAGAGGGAGAGGGAGAGGGAGAGGGAGAGGGAGAGGGAGAGGGAGAGGGAGAGGGAGAGGGAGAGGGAGAGGGAGAGGGAGAGGGATAGGGAGTGGGAGGGGGAGTGGGAAGGGGAGGGAGAGGAGAGGGGGAGGGGGAGTGGGAAGGGGAGTGAGAGGGGGAGGGGGAGGGGGAGTGGGAAGGGGAGTGAGAGGGGAGGGAGAGGGGGAGTGGGAAGGGGAGTGAGAGGAGAGGGGGAGGGCAATAGGGAGAGAGAGAAGGAGAGGGAGAGGGAAAGGGAGAGGGAGAAAGAGAGAGGGAGAAAGGGAGAGGGAGAAAGGGAGAGGGAAATGGGAGAAAAGAGAATAAAGGAAGAGGGATGGAGGAATAAAGAGATGGAGAGAGAGGGAGAGAGAGCAGGAGAGAGGGATGGGAGGAAAGGACAAAATGAGGGAGAGTTGGAGGAATAGAGGAAGGAAGGGAGGGAGGGAGGGAGTATGGGAGGGTATGTTTCAGATAGAACAATTTATTTTACAATCAATATATTCTAGCCAAATTATTGAACGTACTGTACTATATAAACAGCAGTGTACTTATTGATTGTTAATTATTTTTATTTGTAATTTCACTTTTTTATTTTATAAATTTTACTGTTGTTTTAGTTTTGCCTTGTAGAAAAAATGAAAAATTTACGAAACGTATTTATTAACTTCTAATGTATCTTGATATAATACAGTACGTAGCAAAATCAGTTATCGTTTACACACACACACACACACACACACACACACACACACACACACACACACACACACACACACACACACACACACACACACAAAGTTAGGTAGAGCGGTTCCTTGTTTACTCGAAAGCATTCATACGTTGGTCAACAAAGAATGAATCGTCTTTATATCGCTTATCAACAACATTCACAATCAGAAAAACCTAAACTAAACTGGACTACTAAAATTGTGGACATCTGTAGATAAACAGCTATATGAACGGTTGCATGTTACGAGAGTAGAGTTGATTTTACTGAAAGAACAAGAACTTTTATACAACGGAAACTGTTCTTGTAGTTACTTTTCATAAGTGGGTGTTGTAAGTACGTCGCCGTTTCAAACTTGCCCACTGTCTAACATCAATTAAATTAAGTAACTTTGAAAATGAAGTCACAGAAGTCTTTTTTTCAAATTTTCAATTAATACGGGAAAAGCAGCTTACATGCCTGACTATCACTATATAGCGCAGTAACTTTAGAGCCTATTCGGTTGCTTCGTGTCTCATTGCAAAAGGTCATGCAATCTCGCCCCTTGAAAGGATTTGCTTCTAACATAAAACAGAAGCAAAGAGTCGGCTTACGCCTGTTAGCATCTGAAATGGGCTGTAGATTTATACGTTTTTCTATGATCAAAGTAAAATTCAAAACAAAATATTATTAAATTTATGATGCACATTTCTTTTCTTTTTGTTTATAGACTTGGAAAGACCCGTTACATAGACTGAGAGAGAGAGAGAGAGAGAGAGAGAGAGAGAGAGAGAGAGAGAGAGAGAGAGAGAGAGAGAGAGAGAGAGAGAGAGAGAGTAGGTCATAGCAGTTAGCGCGCTTTTCCCTTTTCCAATCATTTTACAAGCACAGTATAAACACTAACGCACTAATTAAAATTTGTTAATTACTTTTATTAATTAACATAGATTTAAGATCTAGCCAATTCTGTAATTGTAACTGGATTGTTGCTCCTTTCATAAAATTGACAAAAATAGGGAAAACGAAATCGATTTCAAAATTTTTTGTTCGAAATTACATAGCAAATAAGTTATCGTTTAAGATTCTTTGACAGTCCGTCTCTCTATTTTAATTACAGTAGATAGCAATATTGTCAACAAGCTATTATAATTAAGTTACGTAGATAACGTGTATCCTATAATACCAGAGCGACGCGATGAACTCGATGGAGATCCAGATCCACTCTAATTACTATATTACACCTCATTTTAGTTTCTTCGCGTCTCATTGCGAAGAGCCAACTGCGACCCTTGCTAAAGGATTTACTTCTAACGTAACACATAGAGCCTCTTGAAGTGTGCTCAGCTGACGCTAGTTACTAGGATGGATTATAGCGGATTTAGATGGGGCATTAGGAACACGTGCTCCTCTTCAGGAGCGTCCTTGATAGCTCTGGCTATAGGTACAATATGTTGTCTGCAATCGCTGGGTCTAGTCTTCGCTGCGATTCTAATTTAAAAGCAGAACGTCGTGTTGTAGCTTTCATAAGTCCAGGGAACGACCACATGCTGGATAAATATGTTGCTAGTAAGAACAGTAAGTGTAGTAGCTGGACATAATATATCTAGTAAGCTTCACATGCAGTTCAGATTATGCGCATACTCAAACACACGCCCTTCTAGTGCGCGAATTACTAAAGCAAGGAAAGGCTGTTAGTCAAGAGGTATAAAGTGCCCTATTCTGATAGGTGGTTCAGTTTACAGTGATAGATTAGTCTCGCGTAACCATCGTCGCTTTAACCTCGCAAGCCAGGCTCTTTCGCGCAGTCGCTGAGCTAACCGCACACGAATCACACGAGGAGGAGAAGCTTTTGCCGGAATTGCTCCAGCGGGAGAAGAGCCTGGTCGCTTACGAGACGTCATAGTGACGTGGGCCCCCGGATCCGGTTTTATAGCTTGCTAAAGCTAATTCGATCAGGTAAGCATGTAGGTATGAAAGTTGAGAACACGCGACATTGCTTCACGCACTTGCTTGTTTTGCACAAAGTACGTAGTTGACATCATCGTTCGCTTCTAGTACGTATTTATACAGCTCAGCCATGAGATATTCTGCAGTGTCACGACTCCTTTTCAGCATTCAGTTTCGCCAACAATACACGGCCGAATATAGATCTGCAGCGCGGTAGTTTGACAAATGAACTCATAGTATACAACACGTGCAACGACGAGTCAACTCTACATTTCCTGCACATGGTAGGTCCACTGCACTGCTGTTTTCCCATGCCTAGATGTTTCCAGTTCACCGTGAGGAGAGCCAATATCGTACAAAGTGCTGCTTGCTGAGTTGACAGTACCGTCACATAGACTGCGTTAGCAATACACGCCAATCTGATCATGACGTGGAGAGGTCAACAAGCTCTAGGCCACTGTTTTGATGAACCGTTGAGTGAAACTGAGCCGGCAGTTCTCACACCATTCCCCCTACAGACTATAGATGTCAGAGTAGATGCTCAAGAGTGGTGAACAGTTCTACGTCTGATTCAATTCGCGCAAACCTGCAGATGAGTTCAGTAGAAAGAAACGTTGCTGAAGACTGTAGGTTCAGCGGACCAGTCCCATGTAGGCCATTTCTATGCTCATTACTCACCATCACTTAGTCCATCAACAGCTATACTGGATTTCGTGTTCATGCGTTCTCTACGACGACTACCTCTCTGCTTCATGTATCAACATTAACGAGCTCTTTAGGAAATCGAATTAGTCTTATCCAAGCTATGAAACCGGATCCTTGGTCCCAGGTCATGATGACGTTCTCGAAAGCGACCAGGCTCTGCTCGCGCTGGAGCAATTTCGGTAAAAGCTCCTCCTCCTCGTGTGATTCACGTGCGGTTAGGTCAGCGACTGCGTGGAAGAGCCTGGCTTGCGAGGCTATCGTCGCTTCATACTTACAGTATATTTTATTAGTCCCGTATCCAAACGGATTGACAAAATTCTGTTCCAACAGATTCAGTTGTCAGTGTTGGATGACCCTCAGGTGGAACTACATCTCCTCACGAGTTGCCTTGGTTTATGCAAGATGAACCATATTATCAGAACGGTGCCACCTCTTAAAATTTTTGATAAGTTGCTCAGGTTTAATGCTGGCTTACGACAAAGCTTTGAAACGCTGACTGCCTCATCTATTTCGGACCAGACATGGCTACAGAAAACCCTTCCCATTCGCCTTGGTGGTGTAGGCCTTCGAGACGCCAGCAGAGCTTCCTCTGCAGCATTTATTGGAAGCTGCAATTCATCACGTCAGCTTTCATTTCGGTTACTACACAATTCAATGCCAATATCAATTCTTGAAAACGACCCATCGTACCAACTTGGAAAAAGCGTTGACCTGATCATCCCTGGTGAAACTCAATGCCAACAACATCTGGCAAGTATTCTTCCGGGTTTCAGTGACTGTATAACACCAGTCTCTAATCAACATGATATCCAGCAGATCTTGGATAGCAACGCGAAATGTAATATTGAAGAAAGCTGTCTCAGCCTACGTGATCAAGCACGACTGAAAGCAGTGACGACTCCTTACTCGGGGGCCTGTTTGAGGATAATTCCTCACCGCAGTCTCGGCCTTGCCATGTCCCTCAGGAGTTTGTTGCTGCCTTGCGATTACGTCTACGAATAGCTGTATTTCCACGTCATCCCACGTCATACAGATTTACATGTAATCATGTCCTTGATGAACATGGCGACCATGCTTTTGGTTGCGGACCGTTGAGAATTAAACGTCATGAGGATGTATGTGATGTTATCTACCACTGTCTCTTGAAGGAAAATGCTGGTACACGTCGTGAACAAGGATGCTCGACTCTGTTCATTGATAGACCGGGTGATGTTTATCACCCTGATTTTTCTCAGGGCAAACCTGCCTATTTTGATGTGTCGGTCAGGAATTCATTCGGCCTTTCTCGCATTATCAACGCTGCAAGTAAAGCAGGTGTGGCTGCTAAAGATGGGGAATGTGAGAAAGATCTTCAACATGATGAGAACGTTGCAGTTGCAAGGGGGATTTTCTATCCTCTAATAATTAAAACTTATGGAGTGTGGTCAATGCACAGCCTAAAGGTTTTGAAATCCATTGCGAATAAAACAACTCTCTGTTCAACGGATTGACTTTTAGTAAAACTGTATGTAATTTACACGAACAGTTATCATGTAAGCTTTGGCAGTACAATGCTAAATTGATAGTAGATAAGTTAGGTTTGTTTAGCTATGACATGGTTTCTTTTAATATAGTTTAAAATATATATATATATATATATATATATATATATATATATATATATATATATAAGTCTGTACCACAACTGTAGCTTACATAAAGAAAGAGCAATGGACGATGGAAGATTGAACAACATTCAAAGTGGAAGCATTCTTTTCAGCAGTACAGCTTCTGCCTGGAAACATTGTCACCGACTTTGCAGTTCTGCTTCCACTCGCGCGCAATTGCGGAATACGACATTTCCACCGTTTCTGTCACGAATGCACTTTGAGGGCACGAAAAAACACCGCTGTAAACACTTACTTTTCGAACGGCATTTTCATACGTTCTACGTGCAGGATATGTAAAATAGGCTCTCTCTTGTACCCTGTCTGCGCACGACCCATGCATGCAAACTCCCTAATCTACGTATGCAAGGCCCAAATTACGTGCAGTAAGAATGTAGACTTTGTGGTATTATATACTAAGATTATCATATTCTTTCAGCTGTCGTGCTAGGTTTCTCTGATTTCAAGATTTAGACTTTACATGATTTCGTATGCATCCATTTTTTTCAAACCCGTACAAATATATGAGAGAGACACCAGTGCGTACCAAAACGTCTGGACAATGTTCTTTTAATGCCCTTGAGCCTTCTCGTGATTGCTCCAAGTATACAGAGGTGCATGTTTTCAGTAATTATAATCGAATGGCTTGCATGCTGTGGAGAAACAGCAAATGAGCATCATGTCTTGGATTTTCACTCTTAATTAATTATTAATTTTTTTCTCTATTGTCTGTTCTATGACCAAATTCACATTCAAGACAAAGCATAACGGTGCTAAAATCATGTCATTGCTAGAATCTTTGCCCAAATATAATTTGCGTTAACCTGCCGCAGAACAGTAACACACATGCAAATGTCCTAACTATATAGTCATAATTATATCTGTCGGAATGTCGTACCGTCATAATGTCACACCAGCTCTTAGTCGCTTGTTCCCCCTTTAGACAAAGTATAGATCCGCCACTGTAGATTTACGTCTTTTTGCATCAAAGGCCATTTTCAACCAAAGTACAAATGGTATATTTGCTCTTTTGTCTAGATGTGGAAAGACTCAATATATAGACTGAAAGCTGATCCAACTGAGCACATCTTTGTACTCACTGAAAATCGATTGTTTACGGAAAAAGACGAATACGATGTAGCAGAAATAATGTGGGAAGAATTCCAAGCAGAAAGACTGTCCATCATCAACGAGTCTTCTCTCTCAATGATTTGGTATGGCAAATGGACAGGTGTCTATATAGACTGCGGTGAATTGATGACTTCTGTTGTCGTCTTTCATGACGGCCGACGTCTTAGTGACAATTTTCTCAATTTTAGTGGTCGAGATTTTACTCTAGAGATTTTATCAAGCTTACAGCAAAACTGATACGAACAGTTAGATTCACAAAATCTTGACCATCTTAAGGAAATCGAAAAAATCAAACACGAATGCGGACGGACGAGCACTGACTATGACAGAGAGATGAATCTTGCATACAAGACTGAGCCAGTCTCAGTGTTCTACCAACTAGAACCACAACAGGTAAGTTATGCGACGAACTGAAGTTTTAAAAGACTTTTTCGATTGATTATTAAATGAATGCATATGTAGGTCACACAATAGAAATTACTTGTTTGACGGCAATTTTGTGCTCAACAATCCGCACGCGGACTTTTAATATATATATATATATATATATATATATCGACATAATGATGATGCCGGATGAATGCAATTTTTGCTCGGCAACATAAGAGCTAAAATTATTTAAATCGAAGGTCTCTTTTCAAGGGGTCGAATCCATTATAATTTCTTGGCGAAAAAAAATGATATGACTCTCAAGTACGCTCCCATATGCGACTAATAAGCAAAGGAGACTGACGCGTGACAAAAGAAATGGAAAAGTAAAGCTAGAAGAAGAGAAAAGTCTATTTTCTGAGTTTCCGCGCCATAGTTTGACATACATTTTATTGCTACGCAACCATTGTCACTTGAATACGCGACAATTGTTGTTACGCAGGCAGCTACGTAAACCAGTTAAAGGATTGAAATGTACACGAAGAAACAAAAACTAGAAAGCATAAACGAATATCTAAAGACACTGAAAGTCTGTTTCTAACTTCCCGCGTTTGTTTGAAAGAGATTAGAGACGCAACCCCACTGCTAGGCAACTAGCACGTGTAAGCAAAGCCATGCAAAACACTTTCGCTTGCTTAACACAATGCTAACGAGCATTTACTTATATATATATATATATATATATATATATATATATGCGAAGTGGTGTACAACGCACTGCTTACAGATGATTCTCGTTGTCGTCGGGAGGCAAGATGTAGCAGTAGCAACCAAACAAGACCAGGAGATGTTTATCATCCAGATTTCGAGCGCGGTTTGCCTGCCTACTTTGACTTATCGGTACGAAGTTCCTTACAACCGTCTTTTCTCACTCAAGCAGCAAGTCATCCAGGTGCAGCATCTGATGCAGGAGAGATGGAAAAGGACGAACGACATCACCTGAATGTGTCCAGCACAGGCAGCCTTTTTCATCCGCTAGTAGTAGAGACTCTGGGTCTCTGGACAGCTGCTAGCCTTCAAGTGCTCAAGATCATAGCACGTAGAGCTTCGTTTAAACATAATGTTTCAATTAGCCAGTCTGTTTGTCATTTTCATCAGCAACTCTCTACTAGACTGTGGTGTAGCAACGCTAAAATGATACTAGCTAGATGTAGTTTAGATGGTACTGCTAGTCCCCTATGGGACCTATAATATTATATATATATATATATATATATTTATATATATATATATATATTACTTATATATATTACTTATATATATATATATATTCGTGTGTCAGCACTTGTCATATGAATTCATGGCAAAACGTAGAGATTACTAGAATGCCACACAATAGCAATTTTCACTCCGCGACATACGCGCTAAAGTTAAATCAACTGTTCCCTTTCGAGGGGTCGAGGCAATTGTAATTTCTAGGCGAGAAAAGTGCAATGACTCTCGATTTTGCTCCCGTATGCAAATAATAAGTAAATAAAACTGACGCGTGACAAAAGCAATAGAAAGAAAAGCTAAAGAAGAGAAAAGTGTTATCTGAGTTTTCACTTAGTTTAATCGACAGAAATTATTGCTACATAACGCAACCGTTGTTACTCAACTAGATATTTAAAATTAGCTTGCCAAACACAATGCATATGCTAACGCAATTACTAGTATTAACTTTAATGTACAAAAATTTCCCTATCTAGTATACCTTGTCCAATACTGTACAACCATGCAGCATTCCTGAAAGTCGTGCGAGAACAATCTTGGTAAAGTTTAAGTATGTAACAGGAAAGGTCAAAGCAAAATTTTAAAAACACACACAATATAAACAGAATTATTGCGCCTTTTGTCTAATAAACATTTTTCTCTTTGACTATTATAGGTTCTTCTTATGCGCAATGAGCATTTCTCCTGCTCAGAGGGTTTGTTTCATCCTCATCACTTTGGTAAACGACAAAGTGGAATTCATCACGCGGTGTGCCGAGCCATTGTTTCACAACCCATACAAACACAAGCCGCTTTCTACGAATCCATACTTTTGTGCGGCGGCACAACATTGTTGAAGACCTTTCCGAAAAGATTGTAGACCGAAATTAGCAATTTTATGAACGTCAGAACGCCTGTCAATGTCATTGCTCATGAGGGCCGTGAACACAGCGTATGGTTGGGAGCGAATAAATTGATGACCAAAGAGAAATGCATTGACAACATATTTATGGTTAGTAAATCCCACTATCACGAAACCGCCGAAGGCATTCTAAGAAGAACAAGAAGAAGAAAGAATGGTGCAGCTGCTTTGCAGTTTTAAGACAATGCGTTATAATAGTATAGACTATTATCGTAAACTAGAACGGTTTAGTCACTGTCAGTATAATGGTTGGTTGTAATAAGTTCAGAGTCATTATATTTATTCGTAAACCTAGATTGTAAAATACTAAACTCTTACAGTGCTCTTACTCTAATTTGGAAGTTGTCGAGAAGTGGATAATATTGGAAATAAATACTAATACTCTGTCATTTTCTGGATAGTATTTTGTGTAAGCACTTGTTGTGCACTAGCTATAAAGACACTCTAAAAATTTGTCAGTAATATGTTAATACAGTGTGACCGTCTCAGTCCTTAAATTTATCACGATGCATGTTCTCTACAATCTGAATAACATTGCAGGCTGTTTTGTTCAAGATTTCTCTAAAAACATTTTGCTATAAGTTACATAAGGGTTCTTGATATATTGATATGTATTGTAAGCATGAAAACTCTAGACTAGCTATGTATGGACTACCATATATGAGCTGTACGTATATCTATGAATTAATACATGAAGATCATGCAGTATACGCATGCAGTGTTGATCGTTACGTAAAGGTTACTCAGGGCCAGGCAGATATCATCTAATGTAAGTAGTAGAGACTTGCGTGTTCCATAGATGTCTGACATGCAGTGTCAGAAGTGAAGTCTGCAACCCAAGCTGCTTCCGTTCATATTACTCCAATCACAACGTGGTCTCTTCCTGGTTGCTACTGTATGTGTTCATCAAAGCAAAGCACAAAACACATGAAATGATTACCTAAACACAGAAAGACAACTCATCTTGTTTCGATGACGTCATGCAGCTCCAAGCCCTTCCAGACATCGCTCACTCCGGACTGTATGCGGTCGCTTTAGACGTCAAAAAACAGCAAACAGCAAACAGCACCGAGTACGTTTGCATTCAGTCTCCGTTGTGACAAGAGCGCACAACGCTAGATCGTACGACGTCGATCAAGGCTGCATGAAATCGATGCCTGTCGACGTCAACGTCCCCGCGGCCGCGTTTAATTGCTGCTGTAGACATGCAGATTTTACAAACAGCAACGACTCTAGCTCTAGTCTTCGAGTTGTTCTCTACGAAACAAGAGAAGCTAATTGAGATAAGATTGCACTGCGTGCATACCAGTCTCGTCTTTAGTAAAGCGTTTAAGAAACTAAATCCGGTCTTTAGATAGCCGATTTCTGGCTACGCGGTACACAGCGACATCAAAGGCCGTACACCAGACCCCATTTCGCCGGGGAGGCCGCGGCGGAAAGGGGTCTGGCTACGCGAGACTAATTATCGATCTGTATTCAACGTTTCTTTAAAATGGCGATATATAGGTAATGAGCGTCCTCTACTTTGTACAGTTGCGTTTTTAATAACATATTACACGTCAATTGATAATTCAATAAAATTTAATTAATTAATAATTTATTAACAATTAGTTAAGACGTCAATTAATTAACACGTCAATTAACAATTCAAAATTACCAAAATCAATTACAACTTACCTCCTTTCTGAGCAGAGTACATGTCACCTCTACCACGTTGAAAACTCCGCGTTCGGATCCCTAAACATTATAACTTGACCATGTCTCCCATAGCAATCTCGAGATAAGCAAAATTGTTAAAGTCGAATTGTCCATGTATGTCCATAGCATTGTAACGAAGCGACTGGACACATCGTGACCGCCGTGATAGACTATAAGGGTTCAGTCTGAAAGACGTCGTACATTCGGCGAATGGTATGATGGCTGTGATGATGGAGCTGCATTTAGTGAGAGTAAATAAATTAAAATTAATTTTATTATTATTATTATTCAATAATTTAATTATTATTTAATAATTATTATAATACAAACATACATATGAAAAAACAAACATATGAATGGACAAACAGACAGACAGAAAACAGACAGACAGACAAAACAGATAAACAAAAAAACAGACAGACAGTCAAACAGACAGACAGACAAAACAGATGGACAAACAAACATACAGACAGTCAAACAGACAAAAGGAAAACAGATGGACAAACAAACAGACACACAAACAGACAAACAAACAGACAGACATAAAAACAGGCAGACAACAATTATTATTAATTTACACATATGCACATGCCTTGATTCTACCATATCCACTATAAAAAGCAACATGCACACACACACACACACACACACACACACACACACACACACAGACACGCACACGCAGGAGCGCATACCTTCAACATTGACAGCAGTCCATGTTATGTAGCTGTTAATACTAACAGTGTTGCCAAAGAAAAACTGTAAATAGTAAAAGTTTGCAATAATAATGTAAAATAGTCAAGTGTAGTCAAATTCTAATAATATTCATATCATAAATATTTCTTGGTTTATATATATAGACATTGCCTCCAGATTAGCAATTTATGTCAATAGTTAGTAAGTAGATTGGTGCTGTCACAAAAATATTTACTTTAACATCTCACTACTTCACACTGCAAATATCGTTTCAGCACCAACTGTTTACTCACCTCTTTTAGACGATCAAAATTTGTAACAGAGCGTCGTTGGTTTCGATCGAGATTTGAAAGATTATGACTCAATGCAACTTCATCGACCGTATTAGCGCTTTGCCTTTTGACTGTCAAGCTCAGGTTATATCCACTGAGTCCAGCTTTTAAAACAGTCTTCCTGCTGTCTATGATAAGCGTTGCAAGACTAAAGTAGTTCTTAAGACGTAGAGAATGCCGGAATGTCGAGACGACTGAACGAATAGCAGACAAATGCGGCCCAACCACTATTGCCTTACATGGAAGTATCACATTTGGTTAAATTAGAAGCAATGAAAACTTAATTAATTATTAAAACAGTTTATGTTAATTAACAGCCCTGTTTTGCACACAATAAATCTGAATAATAATTGTAGATACTGCAACGAATCATTACGCGGACAAATGATTATATCATTCTATAGTCTTTGACAGTACAGAAGAGTATTTTATTACTTACTCCGCGTGTCGCTGGAGAAGTACAAGTGCGCTGCGGCATCCCGGTCTCCTCTAGAAATAGCCTCTCTTGATACATCATCCCGACGGACCCGTTCTCCTCTAGAACTAGCCTCTGCCGATTCATTTTCAGATCTTTTTCTATAAATGTGCTCTTCCACTTCGTCATACTGCTCTTTCGTAACCGTAAGTTGACTAATGCATTCCTCCTTCATCGCGAATTCATTGGCTCCAAGCCAAACGCTGTGTTCACGATTCTTAATCTTAATGACGTTGACAGGTTTTGGAAACTCTTTAAGATCGTCAAACGTCATTGCAAGCGCGTGTGCAAACGATGTCAACAGAGTGCAGCCACCGCACAAAAGCACAGATTCAAGGAGCTGTTGTTGTACCGAGTCGATTTGTGTCTCGATGACTTTGGCGACGGCATTTTGAATTCCTATTGCGTCACGAAAACTGTAGAAGCAGCCAGGCTGAAACAAACCATCTGCAGCAGTGAAAGTCTGGTGATAAATGTAGAAGCCCTAAATTCCACAGATTAAATTCTATTTCATAACAATTATTAGACAATATATATATATATATATATATATATATACATATATGGATTTATTCGGTAAGACAGGAGATGCGCGCCCCCTTCGGGCAGAAAGTTATTAGTAAAGATGTCTGTGAGCATGCGCAAAAATATGAACGACGTTTTGATATTTGTCGATTTGAAGTCACACTCTTATGATCAGTAGACTAAACATGCATGGTTGCCTTTTATGGTGATGAGGCATATTTTCGTTTAATTTTTTTGACCTCAAACAGAATAAAAATAAAGTTTACATAATAGTCATCAATTTGAAAAAACATCTGTTTAGCTGAGAAATATCATGCACTTAAAAATCACATTCCGTCAATTTTCTCTGATACCAACGGAAGAGCATTGCTAGAGAAACTAGTCATGTCGGAAATCATCTGTCTAGAATGTTTAGCACAAAGCGTGCACTATGAAATTTGACTAGATTAATATAAAGAATAGAGAAATAATAAGAAATATCAAAAGTTGTGACTCCAAGCTGAGGCCACAATCTAGGCAAATTCTACCGGCAACACCGGTAAAGCGTCCTCCCACACTAACCTTGCTTCATGCAGTCACTTATTAACATATTGTATACTTTCTACATGACTTACATTTTTGGGTACTAGTTCACAAGAAACTTTCAGTGGTTGGAGTTGCTCTTTTGTTTTCAGACTTTTTTCCAAATGGTTGAATATCCATGTTTCTCTTTAATCTTTCTCAATACTTCAAAATGATGAGGATTGCTAAAGTCTAGCTCGTCGTATCCCTCTCTAGATAGACTTCTGAAAAATTTCAGAGTAACATTCCGACCGCCGTAGCTAAGTAGACGATTATTCGAAAGACGATGTTTGTTGTGAAAGGGTACAACAGACGTAATGTAATCACCGCAATCTACAATAACGCCTGTCGGCTTGCGATGCCAAATGAGTGAGAACGCGGATTCGTTGCCAATGTAGAGTCCTGGCGTTCTGAATTCTTCAAACACAATTTCTTGCATTGTTGAAATGTCGGATTTGATGTACATTTCACTTTCAGTGAGGACGACGTTGTGTTCGGATAAATCGATTTTCAATTGTCTTGTCAGGTCTTTCCATATCTAAACAGAAACATTACAATTTACTCAATAATTCTAATAATTGTGATATTGCTCAGTAAATTGTATTCAGACTGCAGTGCATTTATACACCCAAACACACATACTCTCACACAACAGCGCAATCAGTAATGTGCCACATGTACATAAACGCCAACTACCGTTTTTCCTCACATAAAGGCGCGTGCGCTTATAAGTGAACTGAATAAGCTCATGCGCCTATACCTCGAGTACAAGCGCATGCGCTTTTAGGCGAGGGATAATCGTGTTCGGACAGCATCTGTACACGCGACATGCATTGCAAGTCCTATTCCCTTGAATTTAAGCGTCAGCTTCTCGACTCTCTGAAAGTAAACGACGGAAATGTTTCAAAAACAGCAAAGCAGTACGGAGTCCATCGAAAAGTCGTGCAGAGGTGGTGACAGCAAGAGAGCAGGCTTGATGAAGCATCCGAGAGGCGAGACGTCCCTACACGCAAAAGAAGACGACCATTGCAAACCGAAAGCTCGCACGGAAGACATCCTGAGTTAGAAAAATCGCTCATGGAATGATGTTGGGTGGAGAAGATGTTAGCGAAGAATTATCGCAGTCTAGCGACTCGGAGTCGGACACTAGCACGTGCACTGATAGCGATGAAGAGACACTTTTAGAAACTGATGAAGACGACTAGGACCTGTTCTCACTGTATGTTTACTGATGCATTAGCAAAATAAAAAAATTAAACAAAAAATTTTATTGAAGCGCATGCGCTTATAAATGAGTTTTAAAAAGTGTTTTCTTCGGCAAGAAAAAATGCGCTTTCTCACTTATAAGCGCACGCGCCTTTATGTGAGGGAATACGGTAACCATCTCAATCAACTGTAACTTAGACGGGGTTCACAATATGCGACGTACAGCAGGCCGTTCCGTTTCGTAACGTTTGAAGTTAGGTTCGTTACAAAAGTGTCAAACGTTGACGCAATTTGTAGCGTAGTTTACTCCGCGTACTCAAGTATGTCAACTCAATTTCTTAGCGAAAAAGAAAATTCTTTTGTCATTTTGTGTATGCTGTGGCGCTCCAAAGAAGCAGAAGAAAAAGAAGTGTATGGAAATGTTCGTCATTGTCTTCAGCGATTATACGAGATATTCACATGAGCTAATTGGAATATTAGCCCTTTGCGATGATTGGTCATCTACTCAATTTCATAATAGCTCGACCGGAGACGACGTGCGGTATTGACACTAAGATAGAACAGAATTCTATCTCCTGTCCGTCAAGGTCCGCACAGTCACATGATATTTGAAAAGATATTCTATGCCCATTTAGGAATCAATGGTTGCATAAGGAGAGCAAAGGAATGTTTGTTTTGGCCAGGCATGATAACAGCAATAAAGGACTATGTAGAGCAATGTGAGGCAAGCAGACTGTTTGATCATAAACAGCATAATGAATCTCTCATGTCCCATGAAGTTCCATCACGAGCTTGGTCAAAAGTCGGCAGCGATTTGTTTGAAATGAAGGATCATCATTATTTAGTCTTATTGGACTACTACAGTTTCTTCATTGAAGTTGAAATACTTACAGCAAAAATTAAAACAGCAGTCATCAGGGCCATAAGAAAGCAATTTGCCCAATATGGAGATACTAAACACTCTGATCACAGATCGTGGACCGCAATACACCTCAAATGAATTTTAGGATGTTGCCAAAGCATGAGAATTTAAACACAACATGTCTAGTCCTGGACATTATCAAAGTAACGGGAAAGCGAAAATGCTGTTAAAATAGTGAAACTATCATGAGAAAAACCAAAGAAGTGTGGCAGAGACTTCTGTGCAGCACTCCTTGAATATCATAATACCACCACAGAAGAGATGGAATCGAGTCCAGCTCAAAGAATGATGAGCAGACGAACAAAGGGATTCTTGCCAACAACAGAAAATCTTCTCAAGAGACACATTCAGAATGACATGGCCAATATACAAAGGAACAAAAGGAAACATAAAATCTATGACTAGGACTGCCAAGAATTTGAGAGAGTTGCAAGCAGAAGCTAGGGTAATGATTGAACCCTTTAGTCATGGCAAAGAGTGGCAAAAGGCAACAGTGACAAAACAAATAGGACCAAGATCATATGAATTGAAGACAACAAAAGGTACCAAATTGATTAGAAACAGAAAACATTCGAGACAAATTAAACAGAACACAGTTAAAAATCAGCAGAAGCTGAGCCAAGTGACTGGTAAAGGCATGACAGGAGTAGGCTTGCCATTGAAAAGAACACCAAGTCAAGAAAGAACACATGTACAACAGCAGCAGGCCAGTCCTAAACAGACTCAGTGAAGTAGATAGCAACTAGGTAGAGCAGGTCATGTCAGCATCCGTCGCAACGTTGCTGCTGTAGAACTTGAAAACGGATCGCACCTATTCTCGGTCAAAGAGTATCATATCTCGGTCATTGCTTGCCATCTCGTTTTCAAACAACTTTGTTTGAGAAGCAAGTCATCTCTGTTGATAGGCTCATTATAACACTTTCTTTGGCCAAATTGTAGTTTTGTCTTGTCAATATCTACTCTTGCAGACAACGAAAAAGACGGATGACTCACGTGACATAAATCTCGGTCACCAGATCAGATCTCGCGTGATTGTCTCTCTTCAGACGAAGATATGAGGCTAATGTTATAGTCATTACCGCTGGCTAATAGACTAACAGGCTGATGTTAGTGCTCATCGTGCTTTTGCTACGGAAGTACGAGAAATTTGAGAGACAAATACTCGGATATTCGGATCATATCTCGGTCTGTCGCTTTCATAGCATTTCTACACAACGAATTGAGACGTCTATTGAAAGGTTCGCTTTGTATATTTATGCTACCAAATAGCCGGTTTTGTCTCTTCAGTTTCTCTGTTGCAGGGCGGTGAGAAAAGTGATCGACTTACTTTCAGGTAAGTGGTCTTACCTTTATTGGGCATTGTACACATACGGTCACAGTCGACTAGGACTGATTGAAATTTTTTTATAGTGACCTTGTGCTCTATAGCAGATTCTTGTAATTGGCTAAACTGTAGGCAAACGTCTTTGTAAACTATGTTGCTTAAAATAATAATTAATATAACCTTTAGTACATCCGGTTTAGTGTTAATTAGCATATTTGTGTGTGATAGATGAAGAAGCTGGATGATGACTGAATAGAAGAAGCCGGATGTATGATGTGACTCAACCGGATGATGACTGACTCCTAAAATTGCCGGGTGGTGACTGTGACTCAACCAGATGACTGTGATCACAGTCACATGTGACTCAATCGAATAATGACTGCGGCATGCCGAGGGTACATTATATATTAAGAGACACAGCTCTAGCGCTGGATTCAGGTGCAGGTTGTTGCAGTTGTGCAGTTGAGTGTCTACAGTCGCGAGCAGTTGTGTATCATAGCACGTAGAATTGATTCTTTGGTTAGCTACAGTCGATCTACTCTAGAGTTGTAGCTGTATCTACGATTTCGTACTATTCTGCTTCCATTTGACTTGTAATAAGTTGCCTCAGTCTGGACGCGCGTGATAGAGCCATATGGACAATCCAGAGTTGACAGATGCAGAGTCAGACGTAGAAGCTACAGTAAGATAGCATTGACATCTGCATGCGTTAGTATTGGAGAAATGCTCTAAACAATTGCAACGATTAATTTAATGATGCGGTAGGAAGTAGATACTGTAACTTCAGCAGAACAATGGTCGAAAAACATTGAGAACTCATACAAAGAGTTCCTAGTCTCTGGAGGGACAAACTACACTGATATTCCAAGCAGCAAACGGAAGTCATTTAGAAGAAGAGCAAAAGATTTTACAGTTCAAGAGATAAGGTTGTACAACACAAAGACTTCAGGTTTACTCAGACTGGCACTTGGTAGCAAGAATTAGCAAGATCGTGCCTTTCAGGCTAGTGCATCATAATAAAAATTAGTTGCAGTTATTTGAAATATAGCTATGTATATGAGTGAAGAATCATTCTGTTGATTGATGTAGGAGTGTCACGTAAATCCAACAGGCGGTCATCTGGGAAGAACTAAAACCACTGACAAAATAAGGAGCAGATACTACTGGCCAAACCAGTACATTGATATCGCAAATCAGGTAGAATTTTTTGTTACTAATCTTGTAAAATAATTTAACTAGCACAATTAATGTTGTCTAGATAAGAAAATGTGATAGGTACAAGATGACGAATTCTGTTCTCAAATTGCAGTCAAACGAACTCCACCCTATTCCTTTTCGTTCAGAAGTGTGGAGTCTAGTTGAAATTGATCTCATGGGACCGCTAACAATGACAAGTCACGGAAACCAATACATACTAACAATGACATGCTATTTCAGTAAATGGGTTGAAGCTTTCCCCATATCAAACAAAACTGCTGTTACAGTGGCCAGGGCTTTGTACACTGCCTACTGTAGGCATGGAGCACCAAATGATATCATCACTGATCAAGGCAGAGAGTTTGTCAACCAGGTTGTATAACCAGGTTGTATGAGATATGTCCTATGTGCTTGTTAATTAAATCATGTATGTCCAATGTAAACTTTGCTTCACCTGTAGGTGTATGTACCACTAGTTGGATGTTTATACCGTGTTTCCTTCAACAGGTGTGTAAGGTACTCCATTGTCAATTTAATGTCAGGCAAAGAACAACAGCAGCTTATCATCCTCAGTCTAATGGACTAGATGAAAGAACAAATCAAACAATTAGAAAGTAAGATAAACAATATAAGGAGATAAGTGTAGTTCTATTGCAATTAGAGTATTATGACTACATAGATGCCTTGAAAAATTGGTAATAGAGCATGAAGAAGACTGGGATGAACTCCTTGACCCAGTTCTCTTTGCTATTCGAATCAGTGTTCAAGAGTCCACCAAGTTCTCTCCTTTCTTTTTAATGCATGGGCGAGAAGCTAGGTTTCCTTTAGAAGCTGAAAACAGTGAGATCACTTCTGTCAGTCAGTTGGGTGATGTGTAGCAAGCAGTACATCATCTAAAGGAAATGAGAATAAAAGTTTTCCCTCAAGTGAAAGAAAACATTGAAAACAATCAGGAAAGACAGAAACAACAATACAGAAAAAGAAAAGGAGCTGTAGCAAACTCTATCCAGGTTGGAAAGACTGTTTTGCGATTAAATATGCTAAAAAGGACAACGAAATGTCATAAGATGGAAGACACCTGGCTTGGACCATACAGAGTTATAGAAATGACTGCATCTGGTAGCTGTGTCCTTCGTTGCATCAAAACTAATTCAACAATGAAGCGCAAAGTTAATATTAGTCAGCTGAAGATCTACAATACACCACAGAAGTCTTTTGAATTGGCTAATGCGACAAGCAAAGATGATGAATCAAAGTCTGTTATGGCTGTGGCGCACAGGAGCAATATGGGAGGCTTGCAAAGCTGAAGACGACGAGAGAGAGGTATGCTTACATCTAGCTACTGGCACAAATTGATTAGCTATGTTATGGTTACTGCACGTACTTTGTGTTTTGCAGCTTGCTGAACATACAAGCTCTGTTGAAAAATGTTGGCTCTGTGGCTAGACTGTCGAACATATGAGAATAAGCCAACATTAAAACGAGTTAGTGATTTTGTGCTAGTAAATCCTGTTGTTCATCAAGAGTTCAATGATTTTTCAAAAGCTGAAATAACACCAGAATTGCAATTACTACTAGCCTTGGACTTGATTAAGGTCTGGGAAACTGACAAAGCACTCTCATTGCCAAGGGTGTCTCAATATCAAAATGTGTATGTCAACATCAGCAGCTCTCAACTTGATGACCTATGCCTGTGGGTATATGATATAAGTTTGTTTGAGGTAGTTAATAAGAGAGCAAGTATGCCTCAAACATTGTCTAGTCTAACATCAGCTGCCGAGAGTTCACAAAGAGTAAGTCAACTGAATTTGCCAGTGGCAATAACCAGAAGATTTGTTATAAAATTTTCTTCTGCAGTGGGTACATGGTCTGGATCTCAATTAAACTGATAAATGTATTATACAAGGCAAGTGTGCCGACGGCTTTCTAACTGACAAGCACATGCATGCTGCTCATCAGCTTCTATTAAAGCAGTTTCCCTACATCAGTGGACTAGAGTCAACACTCCTTTGCCAGACTTACGGATTCGCTCATGTAACAAGTGATGGTATGAAATAAATACCGCTCTCACTGACATGACATACACACAAACACACTACACACACACACACACACACACACACACACACACACACACACACACACACACACACACACACACACACGCACACACACACACACACACACACACACACACACACACACACACACACAACACAATACCACACACACAACACAACACTACACCACACTACACTTAAAATAATATTATAAGCATTCATGTGGTTTGTAATAATAACAAATGCATTTTTGTACAGCTATTCAGATTCATTTTACAGGAAGTCATCATTGTGTGACTTCAACCTGCTTTGGCAAACAAGTACGACTATACGACAGCAATGCTGGCCTACACTTGTCTCCTTGTATGGAAACACAGCTGGCGCAAATCTATTAATTGGCTCACAAAGACAACATTCTCATGGTAGAACAAATGCCAGTGCAACAGCAACAAAATGGTAAAAATTACTAAAATGCGTTTCTATGTTGCTCAGCGTTGCAAAGCCCAATTATCCAAACGAAATCGTCTACAGCGAGCCAAGCGTGTTATATGCGACCGCCTCAAGTCAGTGTTATGCCAGTCAGACTGATGCCCTGCAGCTGAAAGAAGTAACCGCTTGCAGTCCTTACGACGAGCTGACTCAAGTTCAACACCTCGATCTCACTGACTGTATCGAGT
>CAXXBX010000040.1:25000-57500 GCA_964274945.1 Dehalococcoidia bacterium
GGTTCGTTTGCACCCTTCGAACCCCCCCCCCCCCCAATATGTACGAGCGTCTAGTAACAGCTCCGTCAGGTTTCCTAGATCTGTGCGAAATAGCAGATTTTGCTCACAAATGTTTATTGAGTATCGAAATACAACGTAAATTAAACCCCTTTCTTTAAAACTAATCGATCTATTAAATAGAGTTATTTTTCCTTTGTCGCCTAATATATAGAATAGTTTAATATGGTTTCACGAAGACAGAAGAGAAGATATTTTACCTACGTTAGCTAATGAAGGTAATTAGTACAACTGTATAAAGACATTTGCTAAATAAATGTACTAAATTAATTAAGTCTTTAACGGCAATAAGTAAGTCTGTTAATGTTATAGTTGAATAGTCAGTATACGAACCGTATCACTAAGCCTTGAATGTCAGACGCCGGTATGCGATACTGTGCGCAAGCACGTTTCACAGGTGTCCAGTGTACACTGTGCTGTAGTCTAGCTACCGATGATCAGCACAGCAATGAGGTAAGTCTGAAGAACGACGTATGTAAACGAACGAGGAGGCTTTAGTTCCTACGACGGTAAATTTATTTACAGCTAAGCGAATAGCAGCGAACACGACAATACGTATTATTGCATGCATGCATGCGTCAAAGGTAGGCTACATGCAAGTGAGTGTAGTCAGAGCCATAACACGGTTGTGTGTAGTGTAGTTTGTTTGCCTCGTGTAGCCAGATCCTTGCCTTAGCGCGTTACACTGCCGGACACAAGCACACGCACAAGCACAGCACCAGGCGCGAATCCAGAGATGGTGCACGTGCACGTGCACCCCCACACAGTGGGTGTGTGTAGAGGAATATTCACGTATGCTCTCCCTACTCTGTTAAGTAATGCTTAATGTAAAGGGCCTTAGTGTGCAGATACAGTCGTCCTCTATATACATAAGTAAAGCATACAAACACGTAGATAGGACTTGCCAAGGGCTGCAGCATTTCAGGGACAAGCTAGGTGTAGGAACCAATGACCGATGGTAAATTTGCACCTGAAACGGTTTATGAAGCTGTAGTTGACTGTGTACCGTCCTTACTCTGTCGTTGTGGTAGACAAAGGAACCTCGCAAATGTTTCATCAGAGACAGTAGAAGAGTACCATATAAATGAACTATCGTCTTTCTGTTTCTGGATCACTTTCTTGGTCAAATAGAGTAACTGTTTTGACTCAATTTATGCTGCTTGGACCTTGAAGATTCTTTTGTTTGTGCAATTGCTCAGGGCACAAGTTTCTGAAACGCACTAGAAGTAAGTACTTGGACTAAACCTTATCCCTCTAGTTAGCTAGACGTATACAGACCCATTTTGGAAAGACGCGGAAGAGATCGAAGACTTGGTTAAACTCTGTAGCATGCAGACTCTAGCAGGAGGAACAGATTAACAGTATTTTGTAAATACACTCTTGAGAATTATTTGTACACTACCAGCTAGTAACCATTAATTTTGTAGTTGTGAGCTGTTCGAGCATCAGTGAACTACTACGACTCTAGATCTGTGCATATTCTATATTGGGACAGACAATTAATAACGGTCTCGCCTTGTCACACTTTCACTACGACATGAAGAGAACACGAGGGAGTCATCAATGATTACCCCTAAGGATGGAATTAATTAATCAATCTATATTCTAGACTCAGATGACTAATTGGCAGCTTAGTGCGTAGTGCCGTTTCGTAACTACCGAGTTTCTTTAATTTAAGACTAATTTTTGAGTTAATTAATAAAAAAATTATTTGATCGTTCACCCCGTCTTGGGGATCTGTATCCGCGCCTGAGCACGCACGCACACACAACAACGGCAATAACAACAACAACAACAGCAACAACAACACAAACTTGTACTTACATGCACTCGTTTCTGTCTACATGATTCCTTCCTAATTTATTTATTGATATGCCAACCGTATCCGTGTGTATTTATGTCTCTTCAGAGGTAAACCGTGTGTTTCCGATCTGAGGTTCCTAATGGAACTAGAAGAGTGGAAGACCAAACGCAAACATCTTGTGTGGTAAGCAACTGCATCACAATCATATGTTATCTATTATTATCTATTATTATTATTATCTATAGTGGCTTATCAAAACATTTGTGCCATGTTGACAGTTGATACTGCTGCACCAGTATCCATTTTCATAGGAAGCTTGACTCCGTCCACTTGCATGTGTACGTACGTTTAGGCTTTGTCCCGCTTTTACTCTAATTGTAATCATGTCATTCTCTTCATTTTCAACATATGACGGCAGTTCCACTCGTTTTTTCACAGATTTTAACCGTCCGCTGCTCTGGCTTGCACACTCGAGAGATATGACCACGTTTACTGCATTTTCTGCAGTCTTTGTCACGATGCCAACATTTCAGTGCTGCATGACCTTTCGTTCCGCATCGATGACATGCATTCTAGAAAACTCTGGAGGTTTTCTGATTTCTGTAAATTTCTTCATCCTTGCTCTGTAATGTACCACGTCCACGTACGGCGCCACTACTTTAGTTGTCATCATTGCGATCTGTTATTGTGTATCGCAGGTGACCAGTTTCCGTTTCCGTAATCTTCATAGCTTTCGACATGGTAAGATTGCGTTCTGACAGCAGCTTCTTCTGGGTTGCAGCATTCCGTAAACCCAACACTAGCTGACCCGTTAGCTGTTCCTCTAATTTCTCCCCAAATTGACAATGCTCTGCGAGACGTCTCAGCTTTGCCGTGAATTTTGCAACTCTCTCTCCTTCCTTTGATGTCGCTTCCTAAACTTGAACCTCTTCGCAAATATAATAAATGAGCTGGGAGCTAGCTGGTCTGACTACATTTTCGTTAATTCATTCGTTGCTGGTAATTCAGGTGCCGTCAGGCTACGGAGATGCCTGTACGCTATGCTGCCAATAATAGTAAGGAATATTGCCGCCCTCTTCTCTTCTACACCGTCACCATTGCCTGCAAGACCCTTTGCCTTCAGGTACAGATATAACTTTTCTTGTATTCTGTCCACTTCGTCTTGTCTGGATCACATTCTTCTACTCTTCCCAGCTTATGGTCTGCTTGTAGCATCCTTATCGTCAGTTGCTACGACCAAGGAGTTCAGCACTGGTATTATATTTCATTACAATAAACTCTATACGCACAGGCAAACTAGACACTAGCTCTACTAAGCTGGCTACAACTCTTCTCATCTCTAACGACCAATACAAGTTTTTAATAGTAACTCAATCCATATTAATAACTTCTCCTACTGATTAGTATCATCATAGAGTTATACCTTTGAATCCATTCTGGCACAAGTTGAATATCACAAGATTTGTTTTCAGTATGCCAGGACTCTGCATACTTGTAGGCTGTGTACATACTACGATCTTGTTGATTGTAAGATTTTAGCTTCATCAGTTATCATCAACAACATGCACAACACAGAAGGTTTAGGAATCAGTTAGTTGGTTATTTTCACTGTACTAGTTAATTATCATTCTCTCTCACAACTTCATAACTCTCTCGTGAGACTCAGAAGTTCTGAGAACTGTGTCATGAGACAGAATATTTTCTCTTTGGCAACATGTCACCAATTTCATAAATTCTCAGCATAACTCTCCTAAGGATAAATCTAAAACGCAGTTTGTGTGCAATTCTGCTTCAGAAAATCGTCAATCATCTTATCCAAGATAAAGAATGATTATGTCTGCTAATCAAAATGTAGATACTGCTAGAAATACTCACTGGTTAGCTGCCAACAAAATGTGAAAAATTTATAGTCATCATATATGCATTGTAACTTAATAATTCGCAGCTAAATTAACTTTCAGATAGCTAATATAAATAGAGATGTTAATATCAACTATTTCAAATATTTCAAATATTACCACGATCAGTACAACTTTGTATGTGCAGTTTTATATCAAAAACTGCACACTTACTAAAGTAGTAATCAGATATGTTTATACTTAAGGGTCGATTTAAATGATCGGATTAATCCCTGGTATGACATAAAGATAAAATTCAATTCCTTTATGAACTTAATGTTTTTGTTGAACAACTGAGATCCTCAACAGAAATACAATTTGATTAAGAATTTCTTTTTCGTCGAGAATCACAGCAATCATATATATAAGATATTTAAACTTTGGAGAGGTAAAATGTGTGGTATCATGTCTCACAAACAGTTAAATTAATGGTCTGGCAAAAAGGGATAGATACCCAGTCCTTAGTTATGTTATGTATACGTCCATGCATTAGTATGTTTTCAAATAATGTTTTCTATAGCCGGTCAGTTAAGTTGTGCTGGCGCTGGTGTGTGATTCAAGGACTTCTTATCGCAGATTAAATATTTTACTTGCTTATGCACATTATCGATCTGTATTCAACGCTTCTTTAAAATGGCGGTATATAGGTAATGAGCGTCCTCTACTTTGTACAGTTGCGTTTGAATAACGTATTACACGTCAATATATAATGAACACGTCGATCGATAATTCAATAAAAATTAATTAATTAATAATTCATTAACAATTAATTAACACGTCAATTAACAATTCAAAATTATCAAAATCGATTACAACTTACCTCCTTTCTGAGGAGAGTACATGTCACCTCTACCACGTTGAAAACTCCGCGTTCAGATCCCTAAACATTATAACTTGACCATGTCTCCCATAGCAATCTCGAGATAAGCAAAATTGTTAAAGTCGAATTGTCCATGTATGTCCATAGCATTGTAACGAGGCGACTGGACACATCGTGACCGCCGTAATAGACTATAAGGGTTCAGTCTGAAAGACGTTGTACGTTCGGCGAATGGTATGATGGCGGTGATGATGGAGCTGCATTTAGTGAGAGTAAGTAAATTATGATTATTTTTATTATTATTATTATTATTATTCAATAATTTAATTATTATTTAATAATTATTATAATACAAACAAACATATGAACAAACAAACATATGGATGAACAAAGAGACAGACAGAAAAACAGACAGACAGTCAAAACAGATAAACAAACAAACAGACAGACATAAAAACAGGCAGACAAGAATTATTATTAATTTACACGTATGCACATGCCTTGATTCTACCATATCCACTATAACAAGCAACATGCAAACGCACACACACACACACACACACACACACACACACACACACACACACACACACACACACACACACACACACACACACACACACACACACACGCACACGCAGGAGCGCATACTTTCAACATTGACAGCAGCCAATGTTATGTAGCAGTTAATGCTAACGGTGTTGTCAAAGAAAAACTGTAAATAGTAAAAGTTTGCAGTAATAATGTAAAATAGTCAAGTGTAGTCAAATTCTAATAATATTCATATCATAAATATTTCTTGGTTCATATACATAGACATTGCTTCCAGATTAGCAATTTATGTCAATAGTTAGTAAGTAGATAGGTGCTGTCACAAAAATACTTACTCTAACATCTCACTACTTTACACTGCAAATATCGTTTCAGTACCAACTGTTTACTCACCTCTTTTAGACGATCAAAATTTGTAACAGAGCGTCGTTGTTTTCGATCGAGATTTGAAAGATTATGACTCAATGCAACTATATCGACCGTATTAGGGCTTTGCCTTTGACTGTCGAGCGCAGGTTATGTCCACTGAGGCCAGCTTTTAAAACAGTCTTCCTGCTGTCGATGATAACCGTTGGAAGACTAAAGTAGTTCTTAAGACGTAGAGAATGCCGGAATGTCGAGACGACTGAACGAATAGCAGACAAATGCGGCCCACCCACTATTGCCTTACATGGAAGTATCACATTTGGTTACTTTAGAAGCAATCGAAACTTAATTAATTATTAAAACAGTTTATGTTAATTAACAGCCCTGTTTTGCACACAATAAATGTGAATAATAATTGTAGATACTGCAACGAATCATTACGCGGACAATGATTATATCATTCTATAGTCTTTGACAGTACAGAAGAGTATTTTATTACTTACTCCGCGTGCCGCTGGAGAAGTACAAGAGCGCTGCGGTATCCCGGTCTCCTCTAGAAATAGCCTCTCTTGATACATCATCCCGACGGACCCGTTCTCCTCTAGAACTAGCCTCGGCCGATTCATTGTCAGATCTTTTTCTATAAATGTGCTTTCCCACTTCATCATACTCCTCTTTCGTAACCATAACTTGACTGATGCATTCCTCCTTCATCGCGAATTCATTCGCTCCAAGCCAAACGCTGTGTTCACGATTCTTAATCTTAATGACGTTGACAGGTTTTGGAAACTTTTTAAGATCGTCAAACGTCATTGCAAGCGCGTGTGCAAACGATGTCAACAGAGTGCAGCCACCGCACAAAAGGACAGATTCGAGGAGCTGTTGCTGTACCGAGTCGATTTGTGTCTCGATGGCTTCGACGACGGCATTTTGAATTCCTATTGCGCCATGAAAACTGTAGAAGCAGCCAGGCAGAAACAAGCCATCTGCAGCAGTGAAAGTCTCATGATAAATGTAGAAGCCCTAAAATCCACAAATTAAATTCTATTTTATAACAATTATTAGACAATATATATATATATATATATATATATATATATATATATATATATATATATATATATACATACATACATACATATATGGATTTATTCGGTAAGACAGGAGATGCATGCCCACTTCGGGCAGAAGGTTATTAGTAAAGATGTCTGTGAGCATGCGCAAAAATATGAACGACGCTTTGATATTTGTCGATTTGAAGTCACACTCTTACGATCAGTAGACTGAACATGCATGGCTGCCTTTTATGGTGATGAGGTATACTTTCGTTTAATTATTGTCACCTAAAACAGAATAATAATAAAGTTTACATAATAGTCATCAATTTGAAAAAACATCTGTTTTGCTGAGAAATGTAATGCACTTAAAAATCATATTCTGTCAATTTCCTCTGATACCAACGGAAGAGCATTGCTAGGGAGACTAATCATGTCTGAAATCATTTGTCTAGAATGTTTAGCACGAAACGTGCACTATGAAATTTGACTAGATTAATATAAAAACTAGAAAAATTATAAGAAATACCAAAAGTTGTGACTCCAAGCTGAGGCCACAATCTAGGCGAATTCTACCGGCAACACCGGTAAAGCGTCCTCCCGTACTAACCTTGCTTCATGCAGTCACTTATTAACATATTGTATAGTTTCTACATGACTTACATTTTTGGGTACTAGATCACAAGAAACTTTTAGTGGTTGGAGTTGCTCTTTTGTTTTCAGACTTCTTATCCAAATGGTTGAATATCCATGTTCCTCTTTAATCTTTCTCAATACTTCAAAATGATGACGATTGCTAAAGTCTAGCTCGTCGTATCCCTCTCTAGATAGACTTTTGAAAAATTTCAGAGTAACATTCCGGCCGCCGTAGCTAAGTAGACGATTATTCGAAAGACGATGTTTGTTGTGAAAGGGTACAACAGACGTAATGTAATCACCGCAATCTACAATAACGCCGGTCGGCTTGCGATGCCAAATGAGTGAGAACGCGGATTCGTTGCCAATGTAGAGTCCTGGCGTTCTGAATTCTTCAAACATAATTTCTTGCATTGTTGAAATGTCGGATTTGATGTACATTTCACTTTCAGTGAGGACGACGTTGTGTTCGGATAAATCGATTTTCAATTGTCTTGTCATGTCTTTCCATATCTAAACAATAAAAATAGAAACATTACAATTTATTTAATAATTCTAATAATTTCGATATTGCTCAGGAAAATTGTATTTAGACTGCAGTGCATGTATACACGCAAACACAAATACTCTCACACAACAACGCAATTGGTAATGTGTCACATGTACATAAACGCCAACTAGCCATCTCAGTCAACTGTAACTTAGACCGGGTTTACAATATGTAACGTACGGCATTCCGTTCCGTTTCGTAACGTTTGCAGTCAGGTTCGTTACAAAAATGTCAACGTTGACGCAATTTGTAGCGCAGTTTACTCTGCGTACTCAAGTATGTCAACTTATTTTCTTAGCGGAAAAGAAAATTCTGTTGTTGTTTTGTGTATGCTGTGGCGCTCCTAGAAAGCAAAAGAAATAAAGTGTATGGAAATGTTCGCCATTGTCTCCAGCGATTATACGAGATATTCACATGAGCTAATTGGAATCTTAGCCCTTTGCGCTGATTGGTCATCTACTCAATTTCATTTCAGCTCGACCGGAGACGACGTGCGGTATTGACACTGGGATAGAACAAATTTTATCTTCTATTCGTCAAAGTCCGCACAGTCACGCCACGTATACGCGTATAGCGTGAAGGCACAATAATCCGTTGTCCTTTAATTTAGCAGACGCGACGCAACGGAACGGATTTGGAACCGACTGCTCTCCGACGCATATTGTGAACCCCGTTTAAGAATGTGTTGTGAGTTACAAGCTTCTAGTTAGCATTTTCGCAAGAATATTTGAAAACGGTCAATCCTAAAATCAATTTAAATATTTACTGCTTTAAAAATTATTATAATTATTATATTGTAGAAAAAATATTCATTATTTATTTGATGAGACATCGCTTTTCACAGGTAAACATAAAGAGTTTTCGCTCAACGTACAGCATGACGATGCCATTTACTAAACGTTGATGACAAGCATTTAGAAATATCTTTCGCTTGTTTGTTACACTAACCAAAGCATTTTCACGGAAGGTCGCAGTTTTTATGTATATAGCCAGATGATTTTACGTTCTGATAAAATAGTAGAGAAAGTAAGCAACCGTGTGGAGTGCATGCGCCGTGCCCGTGGCGACGAGACTACACGAGTACCACACGGTAGTCAGCAACTCTAGAGTGTACTTACAACAGTTACTGTAGTTACATGTGCATAACAACTGCCATTCGAAACAAAAGAACAAACTGGCAAACTGCACACCACACCCTGGAACTATATAGCAAACCACTGTAGAACAACGCTAGCTAACAAATCTTCACTAGCTGATACTGTAGGACAGGCCCTATTTCACGTCAAAAGTGCACGTGACTTTCTACATTGTTGTATGAAACCTAGAAATGACTTGCATGCGGATGTTTGATCGATTATCAGCATAAATCATTGCATGCAATCGTATACATGGTTTAGCATGATTTGCATATTCCTCTAATGTGCACGAACTTCGAATGACAACTCAATGTCAATTAGCGCGACGTCGGCACAAAAAATGAACTAAACCAATGCATTATGCATGCCCGTAACGACGCTATAAATCCTTTGTCACGCCATTTGGTTGTAGCTAGAAGTGTTACGGTAACATTCTCGCCCGAGGCCAAAGACGCGTTAGATGCTCGACTTCGCGAAATGTTGCCGAATGGACTAACGGACGACAGTTCGTCGCGTCCAATCTGGATCGATGTCTTTGCCTCATAAATGCATGGTGATTCGAGTACCCATGCAGTCAACCATGCATGCTCAATACGTATCTGTTGTTGACAATCGCTCTCTACTTATAACAAATTGTGACAAACACGAAATTCAATGATTTGTAAAATGTATACAAAGGCTACTGATTTTGCAAAGCATGTATGTTCTTTCGACTCACTTCTGTCAACAATTCAAAATCAAGGTGCGATCGAGGTCGGTCCATGAGATTTACTTGTGCAAGAGCATGACGCTCAACGTCGCACTTGATAGCGCTACGGTGCATGACCACGGTAGGATGCTGTTCTTCTCCGCTCAGTCCAGCTTTCAAAACGCCTGTTCCGTTGTCGATAATTATTGTCGGAAGACATCGACTTGCCATAACGTACGCAACACGAAACTGAAGACAAATGCCGGTATGGGAAATGACTCGACGAATGACTCGATATATATAGACCGCCCACTTGACCATATTTGGAATTATAGTTCGTCCTTGTCAATCAATATGCAAATTCGTTTTAAATTGAATGCAAATTACAGAGATTAACGGTTGGTTTTAGCAGCACCAAATAGATTAAGCCTCGACTAAATTAAGTTGAAATTGTTAGATAAAAGAACAAACCTAGTTGGCTTCGGTACCGCGGACTGTTTATGCAAGTAGTGGCAAGAGACTAGCTGGGATGAGAAAAGAGCTTTGAGTAGACGTAGTGATTCGAGTCCATCAGTTTTTCATTTATCCATTTGTTAGTCTGTTTGTCTATGTCTAATGTTTGTAGGTCGTTCTGTCTTTCTGCCTGTCTGCATGCGTCTTTGTTTCAAGTATGTGGTCTGTGTGCCTAATTGTTAGTGCAGTTGTATAGTTAATTTAGAAAGTTCTTATATAAAAATTAATTAATTAATTAATTCTTTTTTATAATTTTGTTTCATCATCAATAGATACGTCTGCACAATAGCAATTTTCAAAACTGCTAGTTTGAGCTTCAAATCGACGAGCATTCTATAACGTTCAAGTAATTTAATTATTTAATTAATGCAAAAATTATCCACTTCTCAACAATTTCCCAATTAGAGTAGGAACACCGAGAGAGTGACAAGTACTTGACAACCTTTTGATTTGCGTATAATGACTCGCAATAATCATTTATTGCAACCAACCATTTTAAGCTAACAGTGACTACACTAATTTAATTTTTGATAACAGATAAATAACGCTTAGGCTTAGAGTTCAAGACAATATCACTGTGTCTTCTTAGAATAGCGGTCTCTTCTAACTACATTGTAGTTAAATATTGTGTCCCTCATTGGTCACCATTTCGTTTGATCCACCCATATGTGCAATGACCTTGACAGTCGTTCTAACCTTCATAAAATTGTTAAGTTTGGTAGACAATCTAGCCGAAAACGACTTCAGCAATGGGGTACCGCCGCACAAAATTATGGATTTGCAAAGTGCAGCTTGCTTTTCTATGGGTTGTAAAACGATGGCTCGGCACATCGCGTGATAGATTCTTTTTGGACGTTTACAAAAGTGATCAGGATGAAACAAACCATCTGAGCAAGAAAATTGCTCATTGCGCATGACAAGAACTTATAATAGTCAAGAACAAAATAATCTATTTGCCAAGCAAAATTATTTATTTGACTTGAGGGCAATATCTTTTTTAACTGGTAGACGTTCTTAAATTGAATTAATGTTTATACTTCAGTCTTACTCATTTGAATATACTTCTTGCTACTTAAAGTTTCCAAAGTTTGTTTGAGTACCATATTGTGGAATGGTGGTTGTTCAATATTAGGTGAGGGATATATTTTGTCACATTTTTGTGCATTCAACAATCAAGCTAACAGTAATCTAGAGATAGATCACGAATTCGTGCACGGATCATTGAGCACGCAACTCCTGCCAACAAGCAATTTTATTCTAGTAGTGCAAACTTGCATTGATCTAGTCAATTGAAAAACAGACTATTTTGAAAACTTTAGTCCAACACGTAACTTACCTGTTGTTGCTGTACGCGTACGAGTCGGCAAGGCACTGAGATTGCCTCACTTTTGTCTGCAGGATGCATTTTTCTTTTATTGTGAGTGTTATCCGTCGTCCGTATATTCGTGTTTGATTTCTCTGATTTCCATGAGATGATCAAGTTCGTAAGTCTAACTGGTCGTATCCGTTTTGCTGCAGGCTTGACAAAAGCTTTAGTGTAATATTCCGACACCAAAATTGAGCACATTGTTACTAAGAAAAAGACCTCGTCGTGAAAGATGACAGAAAAGCCATCAATTCAGCACAGTCTACATACACGTCTCTCGAGCTTCAATAACAAATCACTGAAAACGAAGATTTGTTACTTTAGTGGTATTCTATATCTATTGTGTATACATTCCAACTCTGGTACATATCTATACTATATACCTTTACACCTTTCCTTCTTTACCAAAAACAGGAGTTCTCTTACTCTACGCTAGCACATTATATAATCTGCTAAATATGCTGGCATTTTAGTTATTCTACCACTACTTTACTGAGTCTGTTTATGGCTGGCCTGATGCTGTTGTACATGTGTTCTTTCTTGACTTGGTGTTCTTGTCAATGGCAAGCCTACTCCGGTCATGCCTTTACCAGTCACTTGGCTCAGCTTCTGCTGATTTTTAACCGTGTTCTGTTTCATTTGTCTCGCATCTTTTCTGTTTCTAATCAATTTGGTACCTTTTGTTGTCTTTACTTCATATGATCTTGGTCCTATTTGTTTTGTCACTGTTGCCTTTTGCGACTCTTTGCCATGACTAAAGGGTTCAATCATCACCTAGCTTCTGCTTGCAACTCTCTCAAATTCTTGGCTGTCTTAGTCATAGATTTTATGTTTCCTTTTGTTCCTTTGTATATTAGCCATGTCATCCTCAATGTGTCTCTTGAGAAGATTTTCTGTTGTTGGCAAGAATCCCTTTGTTCGTCTGCTCATCATTCTTTGAGCTGGAGTCGATTCCATCTCTTCTATAGTGGTATTATGATATTCAAGTATTGCTTCCCAGGAGTCTCTACCACACTTCTTTGGTTTTCTCATGATAGTTTCACTATTTTAACAGCACTTTCCGCTTTCCCGTTAAATTGATGATATCCATGACTAGACATGTTGTGTTGAAATTCCCATGCTTTCGCAACATCCTAAAATTCATTTGATGTGTATTGCAGTTCACGATCTGTGATAAGAGTGTCTGTTATCTCCGTATTGGGCAAACGGACTTTTCATGGCCCTGATGACTGCTGTTATATTTGTTGTTGTAAGTCTTACAACTTCAACGAAGAAACTGTAGTAGTCCACTAAGACTAAATAATGATGATCCTTTATTTCAAACAAATCGCTGTCGACTTTTGACCAAGCTCGTGATGGAACTTTATGGGACATAAAAGTTTCTTTATACTGTTTGTGATCAAACAGTCTGCTTGTCTCACATCGCTCTACTAAGTCCCTTATTGCTGTTATCATGCCTGGCCAAAACAAACATTCCTTTGTTCTCCTTATGCAACCATTGATTGCTAAATGGGCATAGTGTATCTTTTCTAATACCATGTGTCGCAGTTCGAAATGAATGACAATTCTTTCTCCTTTAAAAATGACATCATTCTGCTCTAATAGCTCATTACTTTTCTGAAAGTATGGTACCAGCAAGGGGTGTAGTTCTTGCTTCGTTTGTGGCCATCCTTGTTCAATTACTGCTCTTAGCTATTTCATGGTTTTAGCTTGCGCAGTTTCACATTTTATCTGTTTCACTGTGTCTGTTTTGACGTGCAGAAATTCAATTGCATTGACTGCCTCAAGATTGCAAACTGCCTTACTGGTCTTTGTCTCTGACTCTGATATCCCACTCCTGATACCATGTATATTGGTATTTTATAGCTATTGTGTATACATTCCCACACTGGTGCAGATGTTTACTACATTCCCTTACAGTTACAGACGTATAGTCCTAAAATTATATCTCCCATATTAAGGTGATGCATACAATCGATTTTCAGTGAGTAGCATGTTCTGCTCGGTTGAGTCAGTCTTAAGTCTATGTAACGGGTCTTTTCAAATGTATAAACAAAAAGGAAGGAATTGTGCATCATACATTTAATAATGTTTTGTTTTAAATCTACAGCCCATCCTAGATACTAACAGGCGTCAGCCGACTCTTTGCTTTTGTTTTATCGTAGAAACAAATCTTTTCAAGGGTCGAGATTGCATGGCTCTTTGCAATGAGACACGAAACAACCGAATAGGCTCTAAAGTTACTGCGCTATATAGTGATAGTCAGGCATGTAAGCTGCTTTGCACGTATGAATTGAAAATTTGAAAAGCAGACTTCTGTGACTTCATTTTCAAAGTTACTTAATTTTAGTTGATATTAGACAGTGGGCAAGTTTGAAACAGCGACGTACTTACAACACGCAATTATGAAATATAACTACAAGAACAGTTTCCGTTGTATAAAAATTTTTGTTCTTTGAGTAAATTCAATTCTACTTTCGTTACATGCAACCGCTCATATAACTGTTTATTTACAGATGTTCACAATTTCAGTAGTCTAATATAGTTTAGGTTTTCTCATTGTGAATGTTGTTGATAAGCGATCTAAAGACAATTCATTCTTTGTTGACCCACGTATGAATGCGTTCGAGTAAACAAGAAGCCGCTCTACCTAACCTTGTGTGTGTGTGTGTGTGTGTGTGTGTGTGTGTGTGTGTGTGTGCGCGCGCGCGCGCGCGCGTGTGTGTCTGTGTGTGTGTGTGTGTCTGTCTGTGTGTGTGTGTGTGTGTGTGTGTGTGTGTGTGTGTGTGTGTGTCTGTGTGTGTGTGTGTGTCTGTGTGTGTGTGTGTGTGTGTGTGTGTGTGTGTGTGTGTGTGTGTGTGTGTGTGTGTGTGTGTGTGTGTGTGTGTGTGTGTGTGTGTGTGTGTGTGTGTGTGTATAGGATAACCGATTTTGCTACGTACTGTATTATATCAAGAAACATTAGAAGTTAATAAATACGATTCGTAAATTTTACACTTTTTCTACAAGGCAAAACTAAGACAACAGTAAAATTTATAAAATAAAAAAGGAAAATTATAAATTAAAATATTTAACAATCAATAAGTAGACTGCTGTTTATATAGTACAGTACGTTCAATAATTTGGCTAGAATATATGGAGTGGAAAATTAATCGCTATTTCTGAAACATACCCTCCCACACTCCCTCCCTCCCTCCCTGCCTCCCTCCTTTCCTCCCTCTCACCCTCCTTCCCTCTCTCCTTCCCTGCCTCCATCTATTCCTCCAAATCTCCCTCATATTGTCCTTTCCTCCCATCTCTCTCTTTTGCTCTCTCTCTCTCTCTCCCTCTCTCTCCCTCTCTCTCCCTCTCTATATTCCACCATCCCTTCTTCTCCTTTTTTCTCTTTTCTCTTGTCATGGGATAGTACTAATTTAGTATAAATTTCTCACCCCAAAATACCCGCACAATAAAGACAGAAAGGTGAGATAGTCATCACCACATTAGAACATTAGCCTCCTTTTACATATAACAACATGCAAGCTAGAGCGACTTGCCAGAAATTACCAAAACAGCAAGCAGTCTAATGGTAGTAACCTGCTCATTTGTATAAGCAAAATTGCAATTGTGACGAAATGTTTAAAACGAAAAAACTGTGTTTTATACAAGATGTTGTTTCGACTTACCTCTTTCAGAGCAGTAAGATTTACGCTAGGAAGTTTACCTTCCTGTTCTCCGTCTAATGCAAATCGTCTAGCAGAACTTCATCACGACTTGGGATCGTAGGAAACCGTTAGAACTGTAGGTCACCGTAGGAAACTGTTTCTCTCGAATCTGTTAAAACCATGCAGCTTTCATAAAGCCAGATCCGTTGTCGATAATAGTTGTCGGAGGATGTGGAGTGGATGGGTGCCTCGGTTGATTACTGCTGACGTGTAAAATTAGGAGTATGGAATACCTATTTTGACTATACTTATATAATTGCAATTATTAATGTTTATACAAACTTGTTTTAATCAGAACTTTGTAAACAATGTCAAACGTTTTATCAATTGGTCGCTTTTCAGAAGATTAGAAGCAATCACGGCGCTGTCTTCGAGCTAGAGAACACTATAGACACATGCAGCGTCACAGAATAAAACGAGTAACACTTTAAGTGTTTCTTAGCACCCGGCTCGCTGCAATATTTTGAGAAGTCGATTCGTCAAAGTTAGACTCTTATTCCGCTAGAGCATACCCATCACTGGAGCCAGAAAGAAACAAGAAATTGGATGACAACGGACAAGACGAAGACGTTCCCGGAGAGGACGGAGACGGTTTTTACCCTAGCAGTGGTGCCCGACGCCGACCACAACACCTAGGACGCGTTTCTTTATTCTCTTCTGTCTCTTCTGAAAGAGTCTTCCACCTCTTCCAGAAGAGTTGTCTGGAAGAAAAGGCGGCGACGGAATAGATTCGAATAAAGAAACGATATGGAAAATGTGGCACATGCACTAGTGTCAATGGACGATTTTCGTTCAACTGGCGAGAATGGCAGCAGAATTGATTTTGTTGCTTCTTTCTGATGGCGAAATAAGATTTTTTATCTGGAGAGCTTGAAAAAGTATTGCCCGCCTAATGGGTGAAGAGTGCGTAGAAAGAACTCGCTTACTTGGGTCTGTTGAAAGAGTTAGACATCGCTGAAAGCAGTTGATAACATAGAATTTGCAAATTTGAATGTCATGACACGCGTTACAGCCTAATAACAAATTCTCCGCGGAATTTCTCTTGTCTGAAACTCAAACTAGGCACGCGCTAACTAAACAACAACGAAAATGAAACATAGCAGAGTTTATTCCGTTACTTCTTGACTTCCAAATTATCTGCTCATGTCCTGGAAGAGGCGAAAGAGTCTTTCGACACCTCTGATCACTCTTCTAACACCTCCTCCAAATATATAACCGAAGCAGAAGGCAGAAGAAAATAAAAAAACGCGCCCCTACAGAAGCGTTACGATAGAAGGCGTAGACAACAACCATGTACCACAACATTGACGACGAAGACGCATTCCCTTTCAAATAATTTTCGTTTCTTTTGTAGTAGCCTACGACAACAACCATGATGATCGCACCTGCGCCACTCGGTGACGTCCGCCTTTTTTATGCACCGCCGCCGCCGCTGTCGGCAGCAAACGTCGTCGTCGCCTACGAACGAGCCATCTTACGCGAAAAGGCGGTGAGGGCAGTGCTGCTGCAAACCATTATCGTTGTTGTCGTAGTAGGAATGACATTGTTAAAATAAAGAAAGCACCTTCTTCGTCATTGTTGTTGTGGTTGATTAATTAACTAATTGATTGTCTCCTAGTCATTCTGGTGGTAAACGCCTCCATTGTTGTTGTGGTCGGCGTCATTAGTGGCTTTAGCGTCTTCGCTGGTGTGAAAACCGTGTTCGTCCTAGTAACGTCGTTGTCTTATTAGTTGCCGTCTATTTCTTGTTTATCTGCAGGCCTCCCTAAAGTTAGCGCCCAAACAGCTAGTGCCGTGATTGCATCTAACTAGAATCGACCCTCAGTAAGCTGCGTTTGGGAAGAGCGAAAAAAAGACAATTTGGACAATTTGCAAAGACTAACGATAACGATTTGATCAAACTAATTTGCATCACAAATACAGTAGCTGGACGTAACATAGCTAGTAAGCTTCAAGGAACATTGCAGTCCAGGTTAGGTACATACTCGAACACATGCTTTTAGAATTCGCGAATTACTAAGGCGAGGGAAAGCTGTGAGTAACGAGGTATAGAGTGCCTTGTACTGATAGCCTGTTCAGTTTAAAGTGCTAGATTGGTCTCGCTCAACCAGACTCTTTTTGTCGCTTCTAACATATATGTTAGTACTACCCCGCACTATTGGTGGTGCCAATCTGGGCAGTGGCAGTCTATCGTTGTGTACGGCACTTACGCGAAGAAGACGCACCTTACGTGACACACGGACGGACAAACGCACTCAAAGCGGCCCGTTGAATCGGCTCACTCAGACTGCAGCGGGCGCATCTTGCACTCTGAAAATTAGCTAATTAGAGGATGCTGTACAGTGGCTGACGAGCGCACCGCCTAATCGTCTAATTGAACAAATACTCCCGCGCATCTCATTTCAGACCGCCAAAGTCTTGTTTCTGGCCGTCGAGGGCAGCGTTCGTCTTCGACGGTCGAACTCGACCGGGCCGACGCCTTTCGCGACGATCCGACACAGGTGTCGTGTCGATCGGCGCGTTACAGACATCCATCTAGACGTTCACACAGACGGAAGTGTGGGTTGGCGTATTCCTGTAGTAGATAGTAGGTACATAGCTATTTTAAGCAAAGAAAATGCATAAAATAACTTTCGCTAGTCGTCCATTAATTGGCACGTAGAGTAGCCCATCCATCACAATGTCATTGTGGGGAGGGCTTACGTGTTACTTTAGAGACAATCTACCATACACGCACACACACACACACACACACACACACACACACACACACACACACACACACACACACACACACACACACACACACACACACACACCTATTTGGCAAGTTTGCAATCTATTGAGCTGCGTAGCGCTAGAACGTACAACACACGCGTCCTATTGCTTTAGTTTTAAACTATGGATACGTCACTGTGGATTTATACGTTTTTCTTATTTCAAAGGCAATTTTCAAACAAAACAAATAGTACATTTGCTCTTTTGTTTAGATGTGGAAAAACGCACTATATAGACAGAAAGCTGATCCAGCTGAGTACATCTTCGTACTTACTGCAAATCGATTGTTTACGGAAAAAGACAAGTACGATATAGCAGACATAATGTGGGAAGAATTCGGAGCAGAAGGACTGGCCATCTGCAACGAATCTTCTTTTCCAATGATTTGGTATGGCAAAGGGACAGGTGTCTATGTAGACTGCGGTGAATTGATCACTTCTGTTGTCGTCTTCCACAACGGCCGACGTCTTAGTGACAATGTTCTCAATTTTGGTGGCCGGGATGTTACTCTAAAGCTTTTGTCAAGCCTACAGCAAAATGGATACGACCAGTTGGACTCACAAAATCTTCACCATCTTAAGGAAATCAAAAAAATCAAACACGAATACGGACGTATAAGCACTGACTATGAAAAAGAGATGCATCTTGCATAGCAGACTGAGCCAACGTCAGTTCTCTGCCAACTAGAACCACAACAGGTAAGTTATAGGTCGGATTGAAGTTTGAAAAAGACATATATATCTCTTGATTATTAAATGAATGCATATGTAGGATACACAATAGAATTACTTGTTTGACAGAATTTTTGTGCTCAACAATCCGTGCGCGGACTCGTGATCTACTTTAAAGTTTATTATTAATCGGCGAGCGGAGCGAGCCTCTCTCTTGTCTTGTCAATTGAGGTTGGGATATATTACATATTTACATGTGTGCGTGTGTGTGTGTGTGTGTGTGTGTGTGTGTGTGTGTGTGTGTGTGTGTGTGTGTGTGTGTGTGTGTGTGTGTGTGTGTGTGTGTGTGTGTACGTACGCACGTCAGCACTTTTCATATGGATTTTAGGCAAAACTGATAGACGGAATGACGTAGCGACGATGCCAGATGAATGTTATTCTGCTCGGCAACATATGCGCTAGAAATGAATCGATGGTCTCCTTTCTAGAGGTTGACTCAATTAATTAATTGGCGAGAAGAGTGAAATGACTCTCAATTTTGCTTCTATACGGAACTAAGTAGCAAAGGAGACTGACGCGTGACAAAAGAAATGGAAACGAAATGGCAGAAGAAGAGAAAAGTTTGTTTTCTGAGTTTCCACGCGTTAGTTTGACAGACATTATTACGACGCAACCATAGTCATGTGACTAAGCGATCATTGGTATTACGCGACAAGGTACGTAAACGAGTTCGACTATTAAAATGTGAACGGATAAATATATCCTAGAAAGCTAGAAAAAGATTTAGAGCAACTGAAAGTTTGTTTTTGAGTTCCCGTGTTTAAATTAGTGACGCAACCATTGGTAAGCGACTACCACGTGTAAGTAAACAGATACAGAACACCTTTGCTCGCTTAACACAATACTAACGAGCATTCAATATATATATATATATATATATATATATATATATATATATATATATATATATATTAGTAAAGGGAGAGGCGGATCGACATCACGACGATGCCAGATACATTCAATTTTTACTCCGCGACGTACGCGCTAAAAATTGAATCAAGGGCCCTTGCAATGGGTCATCGTAATTTCTATTTCGTGACAAAAAAGGAAAATTTTTCTCGATTTTGCTCCCGTACTTGGCTAAGAAGTAAAGAAAACTGACGCGTGACATAAGTAATGAAAAGAAAAAGCTAGAAGAAGAAAGAAGTCTGTTTCCTGAGTTCCACACGTAGTTTGACCGAAATTGTTGCTACGTAACGCAACCGTTGTAACGTTTCTAAGTAATGACAAAACTCCATCGCTCGCCAAACCCACTGCTAACGTATTTATTAGTATAACTGGAATGTACAGACATGTACATAACTACCCCATACTGAACATTCTTGAAAGTAGTGCTAGAACAAACTTGCTAAAGTTTTAAGTATGCAAAAGGAAGGAGTAAACAAAATTAAAATGCTTCAAATATTTAAAATACAACATTAATGCAATTTTAAAGACACGCCTAATTTAAACAAATTATTGCGCCATTTTGTCAAATAACCAATTTTGTTCTTAACTATTATAGGTTCTTCTCATGCGCAATGAGCATTTTACCTGTTCAGAGGGTTTGTTTCATCCTCATCACTTTGGTAAACGTCAGAGTGGAATCCACCACGCGGTGTGCCGAGCCATCGTGTCACAACCCATAGATAAACAAGCCGCACTCTACGAATCCATACTTTTGTGCGGCGGCACCACATTGCTGAAGTCAGTTTCGGAAAGATTGTCGACCGAAATTGCCAATTTTATGAAGGTCAGAACGCCTGTCAAAGTCATTGCTCATGAGGGTCGTGAACACAGCGTATGGTTGGGAGCGAATAAGTGGTATACCGAAAAGGGATCCACTAACCGCGATATATTTAGTAAATCCCAGTATCTCGAAACCGGCGAAGACATTTTAAGAAGAACAAGTAGAAGAAAGAATGATGCAGCTTCTTTGCACTTTTAAGACAAAGCGTTATAATAGTATTGTCTATTATCATAAACTGGAACGGTGTGGTTACTGTCAGTACAATGGTTGTGTTCAATAGTTAATTATTCAGAGTCATTCCATATATGCAAAGCTATAGATTGTCAAATACTTACCACTCTCACAGTGCTTCTATTCCATTATTTAGAAGTTGTCAAGAAGTGGATAATATGGGCAATAAATATTAGTACTCTAGCATTTCTTATCTATCGTTTTGAGTAAGCACTTTTGGTCTACTAGCTATAAAGACATTCTGAAATTTGTCAGCAATAAAGTAATACAGCGTGGCCGCCTTATTGCATAAATTGAACACAATGACCTACCACCTGAATAATATTGCAGGCTTTGTTTAAGAATTCTATATAATTGTTTTGCTAGAATTTTAAGGGTCCTTAGTGTATTTTATTAAAAATGTATATTAATTAACATAAACTGTTTTAATAATTAATAAAGTCGTGATTGCTCCTAAATTTATAATAAATAAATAATGGGCAACTGCAATTATATAAACATGCAAATTTGTAACTGTTCAAATATTTTTGTTGCTCTTAATTTATTGCTGCCATCGGTTGGCTTGACGTTGGAAATCCGAGGTATGACAACATAAAATACGGCCCCTCATTCTAACCACATTCAATGTCCTAGACAACATCATCGGTTACGACGTGTGAAAATCATATTGAGTTGCCTAGTTACTTTTGGCAAGGAATAGTCAATGTTTCTGTAACACTTGTAACAATAATATTTAGTTCTCGAGCACCTATAAACCCTTTGAAATACGTTCCTGTGATAATTCGTATGTATTCCGCGTGCTGCTACAATAAATTAAACAGAAGGTAATCAACATGGCATCTATCATGATCGCCCGTGTTTGATTCGCTAATTGAATAACTTAATTTAATATATGCAGAAAACCAAATGTAGTACTTCCACATAAGGCTATAGGGGAGGGCCGTATTTGCCTCTCATTCGTTCAGTCATTTCGACAGTCGGGCAATTTCTACGTTTCTCTTTTCTTTATGGACTACTCTAGTCTTCCAACGGGACGGGCGTTTTGAAAGCTGGCCTCAGTGGACATAACCTGCGTCCGACAGTAAAAAGGCAATGTCCTAATACGATTGATAAAATTACGTTGAGTCATAATCTTCCAAATCTCGATCGAAACCAACAACGCTCTGTTACAAATTTTGATCGTCTGAAAGAGGTGAGTAAATAGTTGGTGCTAGAACGGCATTTGCAGTGTGAAATAGTGAAATGACAGTAAATATTTTGTGACAACACCAGACTATGCTTTCTAACTATTGATATTAATTGTAAGCTGCAGGCAATGTCTATATATATATATATATATATATATATATGTGCCAAGAAATACTTATGATATCAACGTTATTAGAATGTGACTACACTTGACTGTTTTTATTAATTTTCTAAACTTTTTGTAGTCACAGATTTTTCTTGGCAACACCGTTAGCATTAACTGCAACAAAAATAGACTGTTGTCAATGTTGAATGTGTGCGTGCTTGCGTATGCGTTTCTCTCTCTCTCTCTCTCTGTGTGTGTGTGTGTGTGTGTGTGTGTGTGTGTGTGTGTGTGTGTGTGTGTGTGTGTGTGTGTATGTGTGTGTGTGCGCGCGTGTGTGTGTGTGTGCGCGTGTGTGTGTGCGCGCGCGTGTGTGTGTGTGTGGTGTGTGTGTGTGTGTGTGTGTGTGTGTGTGTGTGTGTGTGTGTGTGTGTTTGTGTTTGTGTGTGTGCGTGTGCATGGTATAGTGGGTATGGTAAAATCAAGGCACGTGCATGTAAATGTGAATTGTCTCTCATAAGCCTAATTATTTGCTTTGACAGCGTTTACAACAAACTCATGCTGTAATTTAACAATATATTAAATATTAATAATCTATCAATTAATAAGGGCAATGTGTTTACCATTTAGTATTGGTCGGATGCAATGTTTAAATTGTCCGTTATCCCGGACGAACACTCCATTACACTAACAGAAAAAGAACTCAACATCGACAAAGACCGCGAAACGATGGCAAAAATCATATTCGAAGAATTCAGAATGCCGGACTGTACATCGGCAATGAATCGGATCTCACGTTGCGATGGAGTCGCCATTCAACGGGCGTCATAGTCGACTGTGGCTTTATTATCACCACTATCGTACTATTCGCCAACGTTCGACGTCTTTCAGACTCAATCCTCATACTCAATTACGGCGGTCACGACGTGACCAGTGGCCTCGTTTCATTGCTACGCAAAATTTGACATCAAAAATTCAATTGTACCAATTTTGCTCATCTCGATGTTGCTAGAGTTTGGAAAGAGAAACATGGTCAAGAGATGTTCAGGGATCCGGACCAGGATTTTTTCAAGTGGGTAGAGGTGACATGTACTCTATTCGGGGAGGGGGGGAGAGATAAGTTTTCAACGGTTTGACAATTTTGTATTATTAGTTGACGTGCTAGAAGCTGTTGATAGTTATTCAAAACGAAAATGCACAAAGTAGAGGACACTCATTACCTACTCCGTCATTTTGAATACAAATAACATGCATTAAAAGGTAAAATATTTGATCTACGATAAAAAGTTATTGAATCACACCATTGCCAGCACAGTAAGCTTACGGACTGGCTAATGCATTGACGTATACATAACAAGATCTGGGGTGCTACCCATATTTTCCAGCCCATGAATTCAACTGTTTGTGAGAGGGAATAATACAAATTTTGCAACCAAAAAATTAAACAGCTTTCTACTCTTTGTAATGTGCAGCAAAATACATTTTTTGTATTGTACACAATGTATCAGCAGTAGAATTGGAGAAGGTTCGGGGGCTCTGCAGAACCGAAAAACTACAAAGGAAATGTTTGTCATGTGTAACCTTGTTCTTCTCTAACTCTTGGGTGCTACTCACAAATATCCAGTTTGCAAAAAATGCATGTCGTCTTTGTAATTTCAACTTTGACAAAAAGCATGCGAAATGGAATAAACATTGAAATAGCCTTTTAATTTATTAATTAATTATTAATAAATATGTAATTAAAGAAAAATATTAATATAACTAATTAAATTTATTTTATTACTAAAATCCAAGTTTTTGGTTTAGTATATTTATCTTCATGAAGAGAGACATGACTGTACGGATGGTCTCTTTTATCCTCGTTTTTTCGAAAAGACCGGATGTGGAATCCCTATGAGTGTGCGTCAAGTCGTTCGATCTCAACCTCTAGAAATGCAGGTAAAGCTCTATAACAACGTCGTTCCGTGCGGTGGCTGCTCGATGTTACCGTGGTTTGTCGAGCGGTTCGCCCTTGATCTAAAGAGATTAGAAAATCGCCTCGCTCCTCATATCAATATCCATCACAATATTGACCGTGAATACAGCGCCTGGTACGTGCCAGCGAAATAGGCCGTATGGACTCTGACTTCTTCGAGACTGTGATGCCCACCAGATCTATGGACCATGAAACGGGTGAAGTTATATTTCGGGAAAAGCATATGTCGACAGAGACTATGAAGAGAAAGCCACGTCCGCCAAAAGATCGGTTTGAAGACGACAAAGAGTATTCAACATGATATTAATTAAGCTGCTAGCTTGCAGCATAAACTGAATGTATTGAGTTATTTAGATTGAACAAGTCGGTATGTAGCAACACTTGGTTTCTATATACCTAGTTCAGGCGGTTAGAATCCCGTTACGACTTCTAACTTGATTGAAACTAGACCGTATGGAGTGACCGTTAAAGCACAAACAAATGCATTCGTTTCAAAAACTCAATAAGTAAACTATGAAGTTGTCTGCGTCTACAGTCAGTATTGCAATATCGGTGTTATAATCAAGGGTCTCCTTTCGAGGGGTCGAATCAATCATAATTTCTTGGCGACGACTGTGAAATGACTCTCAATTTCGCTCCCATACGCGACTAAGAAACAAAGGAGACTGACGCGTGACAAAAGAAATGGAAAAGAAAAGCTAGAAGAAGAAAAAAGTCTATTTTCTGAGTTTCCGCGCCATAGTTTGACATACATTTTATTGCTACGCAACCATTGTCACTTGAATACGCGACAATTGTTGTTACGCAGGCAGCTACGTAAACCAGTGAAAGGATTGAAATGAGAACGCAGAAACAAAAACTAGAAAGCATAGACGAATATCTAAAGACACTGAAAGTCTGTTTCAGACTTCCCGCGTTTGTTTGAAAGAGATTAGAGACGCAACCACAATGCTAGGCAACTAGCACGTGTAAGCAAAGACATGCAAAACACTTTCGCTTGCTTAACACAATGCTAACGAGCAATTACTTATATATATATATATTACTTATATATATTACTTATATATATTACTTATATATACATATTTATTCGTGTTTCAGCACTTGTCATATGGATTTTTGGCAAAACGGAGAGACTAATAGAATGCCAGACAAATGCAATTTTCACTCCGCGACATACGCGCTAAAATTACATCAACCGTCCCCTTTCGAGGGGTCGAGGAAATTGTAATTTCGCGGCGAGAAAAGTGGAATGACTCTCGATTTTGTTCCCGTATGCGAGTAATAAGTAAATAAAACTGACGCGTAACAAAAGCAATGGAAAGAAAAAGCTAAAGAAGAGAAAAGTTTGTTTTCTGAGTTTTCGTCTAGTTTAATCGACAGAAATTAATGCTACATAACGCAACCGTTGTTACTCAACTAGATATTTAAAATTAGCTTGCCAAACACAATACATATGCTAACGCAATTACTAGTATTAATTTGAATGTACAAAAATTTCCCTATCTAGTATACCTTGTCCAATACTATTCAACCATGCAGCATTCCTGAAAGTCGTGCGAGAACAATCTTGGTATAGTTTAGGTATGTAACAAGAAAGATCAAAGCAAAAGCTCAAATGCTTAAATATAAAATTAATCAAATTTTAAAAACACAAACAACATAAACAGAATTATTGCGCGTTTTGTCAAATAAACAATTTTCCGTTTGACTATTATAGGATCTTCTCATGCGTAATGAGCATTTTTCCTGCTCAGAGGGTTTGTTTCATCCTCATCACTTTGGTAAAGGTCAATGTGGAATCCATCACGCGGTGTGCCGAGCCATCGTTTCACAACCCATATAAAAACAAGCCGCTCTCAACAAATCCATACTTTTGTGCGGCGGCACCACATTGTTGAAGGCCTTTCCGGAAAGATTGTCGACCGAAATTACCAATTTTATGAAGGTCAGAACGTCTCTCAAGGTCATTGCTCATGAGGAACGTGAACACAGCGTATGGTTGGGAGCGAGTAAATTGATGACCAAAGAGAAATGCATTGACAACATATTTATGGTTAGCAAATCCCGCTATCTCGAAACCGGCGAAGGTATTCTAAGAAGACCAAGAAGAAGAGAGTATTGTGCAGCTGCTTTGCACTTTTAAGACAATGCGTTATAATAGTAAAGACTATTATCATAAACTGGAACGGTTTAGTCACGGTCAGTATAATGGTTGATTGCAATAGCTTCAGAGTCATTATATTTATTCGCAAAGATAGATTGTGAAATACTAAACTCTTACATTGCTCCTACTCTAATTTGGAAGTTGTCAAGAAGTAGATAATATTGGAAATAAATACTAATATTCTGCTATTTTCTGGATAGTGTTTTGTGTAAGCACTTGTTGTGAACTAGCTATAAAGACACTCTAAAATTTGTCAGTAATATATTAATAGAGTGTGACCGTCTCAGTCCTTAAATTTATCACGATGCATGTTCTCTACAATCTGAATAACATTGCAGGCTGTTTTGTTCAAGATTTCTCTAAAAACATTTTGCTATAAGTTACATAAGGGTTCTTGATATATTTATTAATTAAATATTTTAAATATTTAAATAAGTGTTCTTAAATATTTTAATAAACATAAACTGTTTTAATTTAATAAATAATGAAGTTTCGATTGCTTCTAAATTGATAATATATACATGTATATAGAGTCCAAGGTCTAATCTCGGTAATTTCTAAATGTCGGTTACTCGTTTTCTGCCAATACCTGCAGCCAGACCTAGCTGCTATGCTAGCTTCATAGTCCTACTGGATAACAACTAGGTAGAGCAGGTCATGTCAGCATCCGTCGCAACGTTGCTGCTGTAGACTTGAAAACGGATCGCACCTATTCTCGGTCACAGAGTATCATATCTCGGTCAGTGCTTGCCATCACATTTTCAAACAACTTTGTTTGAGACGCAAGTCATCTCTGTTGATAGGCTCATTATAAGACTTCCTTTGGCCAAATTGTTGTTTTGTCTTGTCAATATCTACTCTTGCAGACAACGAAAAAGACGGATGACTCACGGGACATAAATCTCGGTCATCAGATCAGATCTCGAGTGATTGTCTCTCTTCAGAAGAAGATCTGAGGCTAATGTTGTAGGCATTACCGCTGGCTAATAGACTAACAGGCTGATGTTTGTGCTCATCCTGCTGTTGCTACGGGAGTACGTGAAATTTGAGAGACAAATACTCGGATATTCGGATCATATCTCGGTCAGTCGCTTTCATAGCATTTCTACAAGACGAATTGAGACGTCTATTGAGAGGTTCGCTTTGGATATTTAGGCTACTAAATAGCCGGTTTTGTCTCTTCAGTTTGTCTGTTGCAGAGCGGTGAGAAAAGTGATCGACCTACTTTTAAGTAAGTGGTCTTTCCTGTATTGGGCATTGTACACATACGGGCACAGTCGACTAGGACTGATTAAAGATTTTTTGTAGTGACCTTGTGCTCTATAGCAAATTGTAGTAATTGGCTAAACTGTAGACAAACGTCTTTGTAAACTGTAATTTTTTAAAATAATAATTAATATAACCTTTAGTACATCTTGTTTAGTGCTAAGAAGCATATTTGTGAGTAATAGATTAATCATCTCTTACGTATATACACGGGGTTCAGCACCAGTATTATATTTCCTTACAATACACTCTATACGCACACTAGGCACTAACTGTACCAGTCTCGCTACAGATCTACAGACCTACAAGCAAACAGATCTTGAACTGCTTCAATCGTAACCTCACTGGTGGTTCTAGACATCGGTATGACGTCCATCCATTTCAAATAAGCGTTCACAACAAACGTTCGTCTCTAGGAATGGTCCTGCAAAATTCCCATGGATCATTTGGAATGGGGTATCCGGCCACACCCAGAAATATAAAGTAACCATTCCTGGCTCTTTGTTCCATCTTTGATATGCGCTACATCTCTTAGCAACTCCTTTTTTGGCCCTATCTATTCCAGGCCTCCAAATATGTCTCCGTGATATTGCTTTCATTCTCACTATTTTCAGATGACTTTCATGTAATTCTTTGAGCAACTGAAATTAAAATTTTTGTATAATGATTACTAGAATTCTCCATTAAGGGCACTCATCTTCCACGGTAATCTCTAGTCTCCTTGCAAAATGTGCTCGTAATTCTTCTTTAACTTTTGCAGACCATCCATTTTTATGCAATTTGGACAACAATAGATCTTTTCTGGTAGCTTGTCTCAAATCAGCATTGGTGATTGGTATTGAGTCCGGTTGCATTAAATTGACCGTGCTTACGTGAGCTTAACTGTTCTCGTCAACGTGACTCTCTTTCAAGTGTAATCTTGATAATCCATTATCATTGCTCTGTTGGTTTGTGTATCGATAATCAATTTGGTATTGATATGCCATGAGTAGTATTGCCCATCTTTGCAATCTAGCTCCTGTTAGTGTCGGTATTCCCTTCTTAGATCCAAAGATCGTAGTCAGGGGCTTGTGGTTTGTAAACAAAGTGAATGCTCTTCCATATGGAAATCGGTGAAACGTTTTTACACCAAACGTTAGGCTAAGTGCTTCTTTCTCTATTTGGCTATAATGTTGCTCTGCTATACTCAAGGTTTTGAAGCATTACCAATAGGACGTTTACTTCCATCAGGCATAGTATGTGATAGTACTGCTGCAATTCCATATGCTAAAGCATCGCATGCTAACCGCAACGATAACTCACTGTCGTAGTGAACTAATCCTTGAGCTAAAACAAGTCGTTCCTTCAACTTGTAAAAGGCTTCCCTGAAATCCTTGCTCCATTTCCATGGTTGACTCTTTCCTAGCAGTTGCATTTCAGTGGTCTACAAGTCATTGAGAGATTATTCAAGAAAGAACCGTAATAGTGTACCAGTCTCAAGAACGACTTTAGTTCTTGTACATTGCTTCGTCCTGGTCCTTGTGCTTGTATGTAATAACCCAAGTATTCCACTTTGATCTGCATCCACTGGCACTTGTTTCGTTTCAATCTCATACCAAAATCTTGCAATCGCTTTAGAACTGCTTCCAAATTGGTTAAATGCTCTTGAGCATCCTTTCCTGTGATGAGGATGTCGTCTAGATAACAAACGACACTACGAATTTCTTGCAACACGCGTTCCATAATGTCCTAAAACGCTACTGGGGCGCTGATCATTCCAAAGGGTAGTCTTGTATCCTGGTACAATGTTCGATGTGTATTTACTACAACAAAAAAATTTTGATTCTTCTATTAACAAAACCTTTTGGTAAGCTTGGACCAGATCTAGTTTGTAATTTGGCTTTCTCTGCAATTTCTGCAAACATCTAGTCAGGCTTTGGTAATGGATACTGATCCACATTCATACTGGGATTTATTGACACTTTTTAGTCTCCACAAATCCTTACTGAGTCGTTAGATTTCGAAACAGCCACTATGGGTGATGCACATTCACTCCATGATATTCTTTCCAATACTCTTTCCGTTTCAAATCGGTCGAGTTTCTTTTCAAAGCCGTTATTATTGCATAGGGTACATTCTGTGGCTTGAAGAACTTGGCCACTGCTCCTTGCTTCAAGAAAAGCTTTGCTATATACCTTTCCAAGTTCCAACCCTTACCTGACAGAAACAGTTCCTCATACACCTTGATCAGTGTTTGTGTGTCTGTCTTTGACTACGTGCTGTACTTTAAAGCCTTTCAAGTCTATTTCAATTTTGTCCAGCCAGTCCCTGCCAAATAAAGTCGGACCATTTTCTGCTACTACAATCAAAGGAGAGGTTTCTTCCTGACCATCATATTTTACATTGCAACATGGTCTGGCCAATCACGTTGCTCGTTTAATTGTAATAAGTTGTAAGCAACAAATTTGATTTCTGAAGTGGCTTATCAAAACATCTCTGCCATATTGACAGTTGATACTGATGCACCAGCATTCATTTCCATAGGAAGCCTGACTCCGTCCACTTGCATGTGTACGCTTAGGCTTTGTCCCGCCTTTACTCTAATTGTAATCTTATTATTCTCTTTGTTTTCAACATACGACGACAGTTCCACTCGTTTTTTTCCAGGTTTTAATTTTCCGCTTCTCTGGCTTGCACACTCGAGAGATATGACCACGTTTACTGCATTTTCTGCAGTCTTCGACACGATGCCAACATTTCAGTGTTGCATGACCTTTCTTTCCGCATCGATGACATGCATTCTTGAAAAATCTAGAGCTTTTCTAGATTTCTGTAAATTTCTTTATCCTTTCTCTGTAACGTACCACGTCCACGTACGGCGCCACTACTTTAGTTGTCGCCATTGCGATCTGTCATTGTGCATCGCAGGTGACCCGTTTCCGTTTCCGCTATCTTCATAGCTTTCGACATGGTGAGATTGCGTTCTGACAGCAGCTTCTTCTGGGTTGTAGCATTCCGTAAACCCAACACTAGCTGATCCGCTAGCTGTTCCTCTAATTTCTCCACAAATTAACAATGCTCTGTGAGACGTCTTAGCTTTGCAGTGAATTTTGCAACTCTCTCTCCTTCCTTTGATGTCGCTTTCTAAACTTGAACTTCTTCGCAAATATAATGAATGACCTGGGAGCTAGCTGGTCTGACTACATTTTCGTTAATGTATTCGTAGCTGGTAATTCAGGTGACGTCAGGCTACGGAGATGCCTGTACGTTGTGCTGCCAATAATAGTAAGGAATATTGCCGCTTTCTGCTCTTCTATACCGTCACCATTACCTGCAAGACCCTTTGCCTTCAGGTACAGATATAACCTTTCTTTGTATTCTGTCCACTCCGTTTTGTCTGAATCACATTCTTCTACACTTCCCAGCGTATGCTCTGCTTGTAACATCCTTATCGTCAGTTGTTACGTACACGGGTTGAGCACTGCTGTAATATTTCCTTACAATAAACTCTATACGCACAACCAAACTAGACACTAACTCTACTAAGCTCGCTACAACTCTTCTCATCTCCAACGACCAATACAAGTTTTTAATAGTAACTCATTCCATATCAATAACTTCTCCTACTGATTAGTATCAATACACTACATCATCTTTAAGTTATACATTAAATCCATTCTGGCATGAGTTGAATATCACAAAATTCATTTTTAGTATGCCAGAACTCTGCATACTTGTATACTGTGTACATTCTACGATCTTGTTGATTGTAAGATTTTAGCTTCATCAGTTATCATCAACAACATGCACAACACAGAAGGTTTAGGAATCAGTTAGTTGGTTATTTTCACTGCACTAGTTAATTATCATTCTCTCTCACGACTTCATAACTCTCATGAGACTCAGAAGTTCTGAGAAATGTGTCATGAGAGAGAATATTTTCTCTTTGGCAACATGTCACCAAGTTCATAAGTTCTCAGCATAACTCTCCTAAGGATAAATTTAAAGAGCAGCTTGTGTGCAATTCTGCTTCAGAAAATCATCAATCATCTTATCCAAGATAAAGAATGATTATGTCTGCTAATCAAAATGTGGATACTGGTATAAATACTCACTGGTTAGCTGCCAACAAAATGTGAAAAATTTATATTCATTATATATGCATTGTAACTTAATAATTCGCAGCTAAATTAACTTTCAGATAACTAATATAGATAGAAATATTAATATCAAATATTTCAAATATTTCAAATATTACCACGATCAGTACAAGTTTGTATGTGCAGTTATAAATCAAAAACTGCACATTTACAGAAGTAGTAATAAGTTATGTTTATACATAGGGGTCGATTTCAAATGATCGGAATGATCCCTGGTATTACATAAAGATAAAATTCAATTTCTTTATGAAATTAATGTTTTTATTGAACTACTGAGATCATCAACAGAAATACAATTTGATTAAGAATTACTTTTTCGTCGAGAATCAGAGCAATAATATATATAAAATATTTAAACTTTGGAGAGGCCAAATGTGTGGTATCACGTCTCACAAACAGTTAAATTAGTAGTCTGGCAGAAAGGGTTAGAAACCCAGTCTTTAGTTATGTTATGTATACGTCTATGCATTAGTATGTTTTCAATTAATGTTTTTTTATATCCGGTCCGTTAAGATGCGCTGGCGCTGGTGTGTGATTCAATGACTTCTCATCACAGATTAAATATTTTACTTGCTTATGCACATTATCGATCTGTATTCAACGCTTCTTTAAAATGACGGTATATAGGTAATGAGCGTCCTCTACTTTATACAGTTGCGTTTTAAATAACTTATTACACGTCAATTTATAATGAACACGTCAATCGATAATTCAATAAAAATTAATTAATTAATAATATATCAACAATTAGTTAACATGTCAAATAATTAAGACGTCAATTAAAAATTCAAAATTACCAAAATCGATTACAACTTACCTCCTTTCTCAGTAGAGTACATGTCACATCTACCCGGTTGAAAACTCCGCGTTCGAATCCCTAAACATTATAACTTGACCTTGTCTCCCCTAGCAATCTCGAGATAAGCAAAATTGTTAAAGTCGAATTATCCATGTATATCCATAGCATTCTTAAAGAGGCGATTGGACACATCGTGACCGCCGTAATAGACTATAAGGATTTAGTCTGAAAGACGTCATACGTTCGGCG
>CAXXBX010000040.1:60000-91629 GCA_964274945.1 Dehalococcoidia bacterium
TGCTTCATGCAGTCACTTATTAACATATTGTATACTTTCTACATGACTTACGTTTCTGGGTACTAGTTCACAAGAAACTTTCAGTGGTTGGAGTTGCTCTTTTGTTTTCAGATTTTTTCTCCAAATTGTTGAATATCCATGTTCCTCTTTAATCTTTCTCAATACTTCAAAATGATGACGATTGCTAAAGTCTAGCTCGTCGTATCCCTCTCTAGATAGACTTCTGAAAAATTTCAGAGTAACATTCCGACCGCCGTAGCTAAGTAGACAGTTATTCGAAAGACGATGTTTGTTGTGAAAGGGTACAACAGACGTAATGTAATCACCGCAATCTACAATAACGCCGGTCGGCTTGCGATGCCAAATGAGTGAGAACGCGGATTCCTTGCCAATGTAGAGTCCTGGCGTTCTGAATTCTTCAAACATAATTTCTTGCATTGTTGAAATGTCGGATTTGATGTACATTTCACTTTCATTGAGGACGATGTTGTGTTCGGATAAATCGATTTTCAATTGTCTTGTCATGTCTTTCCATATCTAAACAATAAAAATAGAAACATTACAATTTATTCAATAATTCTAATAATTTTGATATTGCTCAGTAAAATTGTATTTAGACTGCAGTGCATGTATACATCTAAACACACATACTCTCACACAACAACGCAATTGGTAATGTGCCACATGTACATAAACGCCAACTAAACATCTCAGTCAACTAACTTAGACCGGGTTTACAATATGTAACGTACAGCAGTCCGTTCCGTTTTGTAACGTTTGCAGGCAGGTTCGTTACAAAAGTGTCAAACGTTGACGCAATTTGTAGCGTAGTCTACTCTGCGTACTCAAGGATTTCAACTCAATTTCTTAGCGAAAAGAAAATTCTGTTGTCGTTTTGTGTATGCTGTGGCACTCCAAAGAAGCAGAAGAAAAGTAAGTGTGTAAAAGGAAGTGTATAGAAATGTTCGTCATTGTCTTCAGCGATTATACGAGATATTCACATGAGCTAATTGGAATCTTAGCCCTTTGCGCTGATTGGTCATCTACTCAATTTTATTTCAGCTCGACCGAAGACCACGTGCGGTATTGACAATGAGATAGAACAGAATTCTATGTCCTGTCCGTCAAAGTCGGCACAGTCACGCAACGTATACGCGTATAACGTAAAGGCACAATAATCCGTTGTCCTTTAATTTATTAGACGCGACGCGACGGAACGGATCTGGAATCGACTGCTTTTCGTCGCATATTGTGAACCTCGTTTAGTTAAGAATGTATTGTGAGTTACGAGCTTCTAGTTAGCATTTTCGCAAGAATATTTAAAAATGGTTAATTCCAAAATCAATTCAAATATTTACTGTTTACAAATCATTACAATTATTACATTGTAAAAAATATTCATTATTTACTTGATGAGACATCGCTTTTCACAGATAAAGAAAAATAGTTTTCGCTCAATGTACTGTATGACGATGCCATTTACTAAACGTTTATGACAAGCATTTAGAAATATCTTTCGCTTGTTTGTTACACTAACCAAAGCATTTTCACGAATTCGCAGTTTTTACGTATATAGGCAGATGATTGTACGTTCTGATCAAATCGTAGAGAAAGTAAGCAACCGTGTAGAGTACATGCGTCGTGCCCGTGGCGACGGGACTACACGCGTACCACACGGTAGTCAGCAACTCTAGAGTGTACTTACAACAGTTACTGTAGTTACATGTGCACAACAATTGCCATTCGAAACAAAAGAACAAACTGGCACACGGCATACCACACCCTGGAACTATAAAGTAAACCACTGTAGAAAAACGCTAGCTAACAAATCTTCACTAGATACTGTAAGACACGCTCTATTCCACATCAAAAAGTGCACGTGACTTTCTACATTGTTGCATGAAACCTAGAAATGACTTGCATGCGGATGTTTGATCGATTATCAGCATAAATCATTGCATGCAATCGTATACATGTTTTAGCATGATCTGCATATTCCTCTAATGTGCACGAACTTCGAATGACAACTCAATGTCAACTAGCGCGACGTCGGAACAAAAAATGAACTAAACCAATGCATTACGCATGACCGTAACGACGCTATAAATCCTTTGTCACGCCATTTGGTTGTAGCTAGAAGTGTTACGGTAACATTCTCGCCCGAGGCCAAGGAGGCGTTAGATGCTCGACTTCGCGAAATGTTGCCGAATGGACGGACGGACGACAGTTCGTCGCGTCCAATCTGGATCGATGTCTTTGCCTGATGAATGCATGGTGATTCGAGTATCCATGCAGTCAACCATGCATGCTCAATACGTATCTGTTGTTGACAATCTCTCTCTACTTATAACAAATTGTGACAAACACGAAATTCAATGATTTGTAAAATGTATACAAAAGTTACTGATTTTGCAAAGCATGCATGTTCTTTCGACTCACTTCCGTCAACAATTCAAAATCTAGGTGCGATCGAGGTCGGTCCATGAGATCTACAGGTGCAAGAGCATGACGCTCAATGTCACACTTGATAGCGCTACGGTGCATGACCACGGCAGGATGCTGTTCTTCTCCGCTCAGTCCAGCTTTCAAAACGCCTGTTCCGTTGTCGATAATTATTGTCGGAAGACGTCGACTTGCCATAACGTATGCAACACGAAACTGAAGACAAATGCCGGTATGGGAAATGACTCGACGGATAAATCGATATATATATAGAGAGAGAGAGAGACCGCCCACTTGACAATATTTGACATTATAGTTCGTTCTTGTCAATCAATATGCAAATTTGTTTTAAATCGAATGCAAATTACAGAGATTAACGGTTGCTTTAGCAGCACCAAATAGATTAAGCGTTGACTACATACAGTTGACCTTCTTAGATAAAAGAACAAATCTAGTTGGCCTCGGTACCGCAGACTGTTTATGCACTTGGTGGCAAGAGACTAGCTGGGATGAGAAAAGAGCTTTGAGTAGACGTAGTGATTCGAGTCCATCAGTTTTACATCTATCAATTTGTTAGTCTGTTTGTCTATGTCTAATGTTTGTAGGTCGTTCTGTCTTTCTGCCTGTCTGCATGCGCCTTTGCTTCAAGTATGTGGTCTGTGTGCCTAATTGTTAGAGCAGTTGTATGGCTAATTTAGAAAGTTCTTATAAAAAATTTATTTATTAATTAATTCTTTTTTTATAATTTTGTTTTATCTTTAATTGATACGTCTGCAAAATAGAAATTTTCAAAACCTACAAATCGACGAGCATTCTTTAACGTTCCAGTAATTTAATATATTAATTAATGCACAAATTATCCACTTCTCAACAATTTCCCAATTAGAGTAGAAACACAAAGAGAGTGACAAGTATTTGATAACCTTTTGATTTGCGTATAATGACTCACAATAATCACCTAATGCAACCTACCATTTTAAGCTGACAGTGACAACACCAATTTAATTTTCGATAACAGATAAATAACGCTTAGGCTTAGAGTTCAAGACAATATCACTGTGTCTCCTTAGAATAGCGGTATCTTTTAACTATATTGTAGTTACATATTGTGTCCCTCATAGGTCACCATTTAGTTTCCACACTCATATGTGCAATGACCTTGACAGGCGTTCTAACCTTCATAAAATTGTTACGTTCGGTAGACAATCTAGCAGAAAACGACTTCAGCAATGAAGAACCGCCGCACAAAATTATGGATTTGTAAAGTGCAGCTTGTTTCTATATGGGTTGTGAATCGATGACTCGGCACACCGAGTGATAGATTCTTTTTGGACGTTTACAAAAGAGATCAACATAAAACAAACCCTCTGAGCAAGAAAATTGCTTATTGCGCATAACAAGAACTTATAATAGTCAAGAACAAAATTATCTATTTGACAAGCAAAATTATTTATTTGACTATAGGGCAATAATTTTTTTAACTGGTGGACGTTCTTTAATTGAATTAATGTTTATTTTTAAATCTTACGCATTTGAATATACTTCTTGCTACTTAAAGTTTACAAAGTTTGTTTGCGTACGATATTGTGGAATGGTGGTTGTTCAATATTAGATTAGGAATATACCTTGTCACACTTCTGTGCATTCAACAATCAAGCTAATAGTAATATAGAAATAGATCACGAATCCGTGCACGGATCACTGAACACGCAACTGCTGCCAACAAGCAATTTTATTCTAGTAGTGCAAACTTGCATTGATTTAGTCAATTGAAAAACAGACTATTTTGCAAACTTCAGTCCAACACGTAACTTACCTGTTGTTGTTGTACGCGCACGAGTCTGCAAGGCACTGAGATTGGCTCACTTTTGTCTGCAAGATAAATTTTTCTATTATGGTGAGTGTTATCCGTCGTCCGTATATTCGTGTTTGATTTCTCTGATTTCCATGAGATGATCAAGTTCGTAAGTCTAACTGCTCAAATCCGTTTTCCTGCAGGCTTGACAAAAGCTTTAGTGTAACCTCCCGACACCAAAATTGAGCACATTGTCACTAAGAAAAGACCTCGTCGTGAAAGATGACACAAATATCATCAATTCACCACAGTCTACATAGACGTCTCTCGAGCTTCCATAACAAATCACTGAAAACGAAGATTAGTTACTTTAGTAGTATTCTATATCTATTGTGCATACATTCCAACTCTGGTACATATCTATACTATATACCCTTACACCTTTCCTTCTTTACCAAAAACAGGAGTTCTCTTACTCTACGCTAGCACAGCATATAATCTGCTAAATATGCTAGCATTTTAGCTATTCTACCACTACTTTACTGAGTCTGCTTAGAACTGGTCTGTTGCTGTTGTACATGTGTTCTTTCTTGACTTGGTGTTCTTGTCAATGGCAAGCCTACTCCTGTCATCCCTTTACCAGTCACTTGGCTCAGCTTCTGATTTTTAACTGTGTTCTGTTTCATTTGTCTCGAATCTTTTCTGTTTCTAATCAATTTGGTACCTTTTGTTGTCTTTACTTCATATGATCTTGGTCCTACTAGTTTTGTCACTGTTGCCTTTTGCCACTCTTTGCCATGACTAAAGGGTTCACTCATCACCCCAGCTTCTGCTTACAACTCCCTCAAAATCTTGGCTGTCGTAGTCATAGATTTTATGTTTTCTTTTGTTCCTTTGTATATTGGCCATGTCATCCTGAATGTGTCTCTTGAGAAGATTTTCTGTTGTTGGCAAGAATCCCTTTGTTCGTCTGCTCATCATTCCTTGAGCTGGACTCGATTCCATCTCCTCGGTGGTGGTATTACCATATTTAAGTAGTGCTGCCCAGGGGGCTCTGCCACAATTCTATTATTTTCTCATGATAGTTTCAATATTTTAACAGCATTTTTTGCTTACCCGTTACTTTGATGATGTCTAGGACTAGACATGTTGTGTTGAAATTCCCATGCTTTGGCAAAATCCTAAAATTCATTTGAGGTGTATTGCGGTTCACGATCTGTGATCAGAGTGTTTGGTATCTCCATATTGGGCAAATTGCTTTTTCATGGCCCTGATGATGCTGTTATATTTGTTGTTGTATCTCTTACAACTTCAATGAAGGAACTGTAGTAGTCCACTAAGACTAAATAATAATGATCCTTTATTTCAAACAAATCGCTACCGACTTTTGACCAAGCTCGTGATGGAACTTTATGGGACATAAAAGTTTCTTTATGCTGTTTGTGATCAAACAGTCTGTTGTCTCACATCGGTCTACATAGTCCCTTATTGCTGTTATCAAGCCTGGCCAAAACAAACATTCTTTTGCTCTCCTTATGCAACCATTGATTGCTAAATGGGCAAAGTGTATCTTTTCTAATATCATGTGTCGCAGTTTGAAAGGAATGACAATTCTTTCTCCTTTAAAAATGACATCATTCTGCACTAATAGCTCATTCCTAATCTAAAAGTATGGTACCACCAAGGAGTGTAGTTCTTGTTTCGTTTGTGGCCATCCTTGTTTAATTACTGCTCTTAGCTGTTTCATTGTTTCATCTTGCACAGTTCCACTTTTTATCTGTTGCACTGAGTCTGTTTTGATGTGCAGAAATTCAATTGCATTTACTACCTCAAGATTGCAAATGCTTTTCTGCTCTTTGCCTCTGATTCTGATATCCCACTCCTGATACTATGTATAGTATTACTGTATATCTATTGTGTATACATTCCCACACTGGTACAGATCTATACTACATACCCTTACAGTTACAGACGTATAGTCCTGTAACTTGGAATTTTGAAAATTATATCTCCCATATCTAGGTAATCCATAAAATCGATTTTCAGTGAGTAGCATGTTCTGCTCGGTTTAATCATTCTTAAGTCTATGTAACGGGTCTTTCCAAGTGTATAAACAAAAATTAAGGAAATGTGCATCACACATTTAATTAATAATGTTTTGTTTCGAATTTTGCTTTAATCATAAAAAAACGTATAAATCTACAGCTCATACTAGATACTAACAGGCGTTAGCCGACTCTTTGCTTTTGTTTTATGTTAGAAACAAATCTTTTCAAGGGCCGAGATTGCATGGCCCTTTGCATTGACACACGAAGTAACCGAATAGACTATAAAGTTACTGCGCTATATAGTGATAGTCAGGCACGTAAGCTGCTTTTTCCGTTTGGATTAAAAATTTGAAGAGCAAACATTTGTGACTTTATTTTCAAAGTTACGTGATTCTAATTGATATTAGACTGTGGGCAAGTTTGAAACGGCGACGTACTTACAACACCCACTTATGAAAGGTAACTACAAGAACAGTTTCCGTCGTATAAAATTTTTTGTTCTTAGAGTACATTCAACTCCAGTCTCGTCACATGCAACAGTTCATAGAGCTATTTATCTACAGATGTCCACAGTTTCAGTAGTCTAGTGTAGTTTAGGTTTTCTCATTGTGAATGTCATTGATAAGCGATCTAAAGACGATTCATTTTCTGTTAACGCACGCATGAATGATTTCAGGTAAACACGAAGCCGCTCTACCTAACCTTGTGTGTGTGTGTGTGTGTGTGTGTGTGTGTGTGTGTGTGTGTGTGTGTGTGTGTGTGTTTGTGTGTGTGTAAACGATACATGATTTTGCTTTGTACTGTATTATAACAAGAAACTTTAGAAGTTAATAAACACGGTTTCGTAAATTTCTAATTTTTTCTACAAGGCAAAATTAAAACAAAACTAAAATTTATAAAATACAAAAATTGAATCTATAAATAAAACTAATTAACAGTCAATGAGTACATTCTTGTTTATATAGTAAGGTACGTTCAATTATTTGGCTAGAATATATTGATTGGAAAATAAAGCGGTATTGCTAAAACATACCATCCTACTCTCCCTCCCTCTCTCCCTCCCTCCCTCTATTTCTTCTTCCCAGCTCTCCCTTTTCCCCTTCCCTCTCTCCCTCTCTCCCTCTCTCCCTCTCTCCCTCTCTCCCTCTCTCCCTCTCTCCCTCTCTCCCTCTCTCCCTCTCTCCCTCTCTCGCTCTCTCCCTCTCTCGCTCTCTCCCTCTCTCCCTCTCTCGCTCTCTCGCTCTCTTCCTCTCTCCCTCTCTCTCTCTCTCCCTCTCTCCCTCTCTCCCTCCCTCCCTCTCTCCCTCTCTCCCTCCCTCCCTCCCTCTCTTCCTCGCTCCCTCTCTGCCTCTCTCTCTCTCTCTCTCCCTCTCTCCCTCGCTCCCTCTCTCCCTCTCTCCCTCTCTTCCTCTCTCCCTCTCTCCCTCGCTCCCTCTCTCCCTCTCTCCCTCTCTCCTTCGCTCCCTCTCTCCCTCTCTCCCTCTCACTCTCTCTCTCTCTCTCTCTCTCTCTCTCTCTCTCTCTCTCTCTCTCTCTCTCTCTCTCTATCTCTGAAGTCTATGTAACGGGTTATTCCAAGTCTATAAACAAAAACAAAGAAAATATGCATCATACATTTAATAATATTTTGTTTAAATTTTACTTTGATCATAGGAAAACGTACAAATCTACAGCCCATCCTAGATACTAACAGTCGTCACAAGACTCCTTGCTTTGTTTTATGTTAGAAGCTAATCCTTTAAAGGGTCAAGATTGCATGACCTTTTGCAATGAGACGTGAAGCAACCGAATAGACTATAAAGTTACTGCGCTATATAGTGATGGTCATGCACGTAAGCTGCTTTTTCTGTATGGATTGAAAATATGATTAGCAAACTTCTGTGACTTCATTTTCAAAGTTACTTAATTTTTGTTGATATTAGACAGTGGGCAAGTTTGAAACGGCGACGTACTTACAACACCCACTTATAAAAGGTAACTACAAGAACAGTTTCCGTCATCTAAAAGTTCTTGTTCTTCGAGTAAATTCAATTCCACTCTCGCTACATTCAACCGTTCATATAGCTGTTTATCTACAGATGTCCACAATTTCAGTAGTCCAGTATAGTTTAGGTTTTTCTCATTGTGAATGTTGTTGATAAGCGATCTAAAGACGATTCATTTTTTGGTGACCCACGCATGAATGCTTTCGAGTAAACACGAAGCCGCTCTACCTAACCTTGTGTGTCTGTGTGTGTGTGTGTGCGTGTGTGTGTGTGTGTGTGTGTGTGTGTGTGTGTGTGTGTGTGTGTGTGTTTGTCTAAACGATAGATGATTTTGCAACGTACTGTATTATATCAAGATGTTTACAAGTTAATAAATACAGTTCGTAAATTTCTTATTTATTATACAAGGCAAAATTAAAACAACAGTATACTTTATAAAATAAAAAAGAATTTAAATTATAAATAAAACTAATTAACAATCAATGTGTACACTGCTGTTTAAATAGTACAGTACGTTCAATTACTTGGCTGGAATACATTGATTGGAAAATAAAGTGTTTTTTTTTAAACATATCCTCCCACCCTCCCTCCCTCCCTCCCTTCCTCCCTCCCTTCCTCTCTCCCACCCTCCTTCTCTCAATCCCTTCCTCCCTTTCTCCTTCCCTTCTTCCCTCCCTCTCTCCCTCTCTCTTTCCTCGCTCCCTCTATTCCACTAACCCTACCCCTCCTTTTTTTCCTTTTCTCCCATCTCCCTCTTCCTTTCTCCCTCTTTCTATCCCTCTCCCTTTCCCTGTCCTTCTCCCTCTCCCTCTCTCTCTCCCATTCCCTCTCCCTCTCCTTCTTTCTGTCCCTCTCTTTCTCCCTCACCCTCTCCCTTTCCCTCTCACTCTCCCCCTCCCTCTCTCTCCCTCTCTCTCTTCCTCTCCCTCTCCCTCTTTCTCTCCCTCTCCCTCTCTCTCTCTTTCTCTCCCTTTTATTCTCCCTCTCTCTCTCCCTCTCCCTCTTTCTTTCCCTTTCATTCTCCCTCTCCCTCTCCGTCTCTCTCTCCCTTTCTTTCTGCCTCTCTTTTTCTCTCTCTCTCCCTCTCCTTCTCCCTCTTCCTCTCCCCCTCCCTCTCCTTCTCCCTCTTCCTCTCCCTCTTCCTCTCTTTGTCGCTCTGTCTCTCTTTCTCTTTCTATATATATATATATATATATATCAATATTTTCTAATCATAGTAAAACGCATAAATTCTTTCACTCTCTTTTTAATACTTTTCATCAAATACAGTAGCGGTAGCATACATATAGGCTAAATTGAAATAACTACATGTAAGCCAACTACGATAACTCAATGTTCTAATTACAAGAAATTAAATAGAAACATCTAAGTAAAGTTTAAGCCAAAATGGCAAACAGTAACTGTATTACAAGTGTTTGGCATTGATGGCTGTTATCTTCCGATGACGTTATTGACCTTGTTGGACAGGATCCTTGCATTTCCTTTCAGTAAACAAACCGACAGACGGCGTCGCCATTCCTTTAATAACTCTTCTGGTGAGTATCCTGATAACGGTGCTGACAATCTTGACACTTGTTTCAGTGTCTCTCTTGCTAACTCTCCCAAACGACCAAATACTTCCAATGAGAATGGGCAAAATAGATAGCCTAGATCAGTAGACATTTGCAAATATTTGTTGTTCTTGATACGGTTTCGTTCTGCTGCTGCAAACCCTGCTGTTGTACAACTTCGACCAATATAATTCTGAGCCCAAGGATGAGCGATGGTTATGTCCAGCAATAGCTTCTTGCCATTGTCAAAGTTGTACACAGCAATGTCTGGACGTTGTTTGCCTTCAAATTGTTCGGTTACTTCTTTCCTGCATCTCAAACCAACTGAGGATAACATTTGATGTACAGTGTTATAAGACTCGATCGTGTCGATAAATAGCACCTCTTCCAAACTTGAATTTAAGGAGATGGCATCCAAAGTTATCAATAGCTCTCCGCACTGTGCAATACAGCGGGCTATAGCTCTAAGAGCTGACAAAGACGCACCAAGTCGCAATAAAGAAGACATGCAAAATTCTGCATTGCTCAATGTGTAATCTTGCAAACTAGGTATTGCGTATAGCCAGCAGCCAGCAGTACGTCCTCCACATCTGATCACTCTAGCCATGTCTTTTATAGATTGACAGTCTGCAAGAATTGATGAGAGTTTTTGTCTGTCTGTCTGTCTCCATCCGGCCCTGCTAATTAATGGCAGCATTTTTATACGAAATGCTAAATCTTCCAAAACTGATGAGCATTTGATAAAATGAGGCACTTTGAAATCTGTGTTCTACCTACTTTCCATCCAACTGCAATATTGGTCTAACAAGCCACTTTTACATAGCTTCTGACCACTAATACGTCTGACAAGCATATTACCTTTTATCATGGGATAGTAGTAATTTTAGTATAAATTTCTCACCCTAAAATACCTGCACAATAGAGACAGAAAGGTGAGATCACCATCATCACATTAGAACATTGGCCTCCTTTTACATATAACAACATGCAAGCTAGAGCCACTTGCCAGAAATTACCATAGCAGCGAGCAGTCTAATTGTAGTAACCTGCTCATTTGTATAAGCAAAATTGCAAATGTGACGAAATGTTTAAAACGCAAAAACTGTGTTTTATACAGGATGTTGCTTCGACTTACCTTATTCAGAGCAGTAAGATTTACGGTAGGAAGTTTATCTTCCTGTTCTTCGTCTAAACCAAATCGCCTAGCAAAACATCATCAAACTTGGGATCGTAGGAAACCGTAGAAACCGTAGGTTACCGTAGAAAACGGTTTCTCTCGAATCTGCTAAAACGATGCAGCTTTCATAAAGCCAGATCTGTTGTCGATAACAGCTGTCGGAGAATGTGGAGTGGCCATATTGCACAACACAAACTGATGACAAATGCACATATGGGTGGGTGCATCGAGTGACTACTTCCTCCGTGTAGGACTAGGAGTTGTAATACCTATTTTGACTATATTTACATATTTGGAATTATTAATGTTTATACAAACTTGGTTCAATCAGAAATTTGCAAAGAATGTCAAACATTTATCAATTGCTCGGTCTTCAGAAACGCTGTGTCGATTAGAAGCAATCACGGTGCTGTCTTTGCGCTTGAGAACACTATAGACACATGCAACGTCACAGAATAAAACGAGCAACACTTTAAGTGCTTCTTATCGCCCGGATCGCTGCGATATTTTGAAAAGTCGATTCGTCAAAGATAGACTCTTATTCCACTTAAGCATGCCCATCACTGGAACCAGAAAGAAACAAGAAATTGGATGACAACGGACAAAACGACAACGTTTCCTGAAAGGACGGAGACGGTTTTCACACTAACGGTGTAGCCAGACGCCGACCACAACATCTAGGGCGCGTTAATTTATTCTCTTCTGTCTCTTCTTGAGGAGTCTTTCACCTCTACCAGAAGAGTTGTCTGGAAGAAGAGGCGGCGACGGAATAGGTTCGAATAAAGAAACGACATGGAAGATGTGGCACATGTGCCGGTGTCAATGGACGATTTTCGTTCCAACTGGCAGGAGTGGCAGCAGAAGTGATGTTGTTGATTCTTTCTGATTGCGAAATGAGATTTTTCATCTGGAGAGCTTGAAAAAGTATTGCTCTCTTCCCCCTAATGGGTGAAGAGCGCGTTGCCAGAAATCGCTTACTTGGTTCTGTTGAAAGAGTTAGACGTCGCTGAAAGCAGTTGTTAACATAGAATTTGCAAATTTGAATGTCATGATACGCGTTACAGCCTACTAACCTACTAAATTCTCCGCGGAAAGTCATTTGTCTGCAACCCAAACTACGAACGCGCTAACTAAACAACAACGAAAATGAAACACAGCAAAGTTTATTACGTTACTTCTTGACTTCCAACTCTTAAGCTACTCTCCTGGAAGAGGCGGAAAAGTCTTTCGACACCTCTGACCACTTTTCTAACACCTCCTGCGAATATAAAAACCGAAGCAGAATCTCTTCTTTCTCTTCAGACGAGTCGGAAGAGAATAAAGAAACGCGCCCCTACAGAGGCGTTACGATAGAAGGCGTAGACAACAACCATGTACCACAACATTGACGACCAAGACACATTTTCCTTTCAAATAATTTTCTATTCTTTTGTAGTAGCCTAGACAACCACCATGATGATCGCACCTGCGCCGCCCAGTGACCTTCGCTCTTATTTGCCACCGCCGCCGCCGCCGCCGCTGTCGGCAGCAAACGTCTTCGTCGCCAACGACGAGCCATCTTATGCGAAAAGGCGGTGATGGCAGTGCTGCTGCAAAAACATTATCGTTGTTGTCGCAGTAGGAATGACATTGTTGGGATAAAAAAAGCGCCTTCGTCTTCATTGTTGCGGTGGTTGATTAATTAACTAATTGATTGTCTCCTAGTCATTCTGGTGATAAACGCTTCCATTTTTGTTGTTGTCGGCGTCGGTGGTGACTTCAGCGTCTTCGCTGGTGTGAAAAAAGTGTTCGTCCTAGTAACGTCGTTGTCGTATCAACTGTCGGCTATTTCTTGTTTACCTGCAGGCCACCCTAAAGTTAGCGCCCAAACAGCTAGTGCCGTGATTGCATCTAACTAGAATCGACCCTCAGTAAGCTGCGTTTGTGAAGAGCGAGCAAAATACAATTTGGCCTATCTGCAGAGACTAACGATGACGATTTGATTAAAAAAAATTTGCATCAAAAATTAATAATTTCAAATATAGTTGAAATGGATGGTCCATACACAATAATCACTCGACGCATTCCATACGGGCATTTTCATCATTTTGTGTTGTGTAATGGAACTTCATCGTATTCCATCAATTATTATCGACAACGGACATGGCTTTATGAAAGCCGGGTTCAGTGGAGAGAAACAGCTTCCTACCGAGACGATCCCATGTCGTGATGACGTCCTGCTGGGCGATTTTGTTGTGGAGAAAGTTCAGGAAGAAGGACTCCCTACCGTTAATCTTGATTCTCTGAAAGACGTCAGTCCAAGCAACATACTGCAAAACAAAAACTCTGCCGTTTGTGTTTTAAACACTTTGTCATAATTGTATTTCATTTATGCACATGAGTACTCTAGTACATCTAAACTGCGGTACGTTGCTTCTAAAATTTCTTGCAAGTAGCGAGCGCTTGCGAGTTTATTTAAATGGAAGACAATCTAATGTTCTCTTGAGCTCATTACGATCTCACCTTTGTCTCTATTGTGCGGCTACTCTGGGGTGAGAAATTCGTTACTAAAGTTACTACTATCTCATGACGACAGATAATATACTTGACAAACGTGTTAATGATAAGAAGAAACGTATACAAGCAGCTGGTAGGGAAGTTTACGTATAGAAACCAGATATTTTAAAGTAGAAAGTGTTCGTCATGTTTTAAATTTTTAGCATATAGAATGGAAATGCTAGCTGCTATCTAAAAACGTCATTTTATGGAAACCAAAGCAGAAATATAGATCATAGCGAGAAAGAGTAAGTCTCAGCATTAGCGTTCTTTTCTTTTTCTCCAATCATTTTAATACCACAGTATAATCACCTGCGCACCAATAGAAATCTGTTAATTAATTTTAGTTTCAAGATCTCGTCAATTCTGTAATTGCAATTGTACTATTGCTCCTTTATAAAAGTAATTACCTGTACAGTCTAGCCGTTTGATTTTAGTTCTACTTGTTATGTACTTCTGTAATCTGTCATTTGTCACTTTCTTATTCTGTCTGTCTGTCTATCTGTCTGTCTGTCTGTGTGACTGTTTGTCTTTCTGTCTGTCAATACATATATTTCTTGTACAAGACTAATATGATTATTACAGTCTAAAGTACGCCAACAATCAACAAGTTCTAAGACAAATTGGACCCAAGAGGTCCCTAACTATGATTAAAAGTCAAACAGATGACAATATACTAACAAAGTTACAAATGGCACCAACTGAGTCACCACTATACTAGACTCTGTTATCTTCTGCAGCAACACTCTTGCATTGCATTGCTGCATTACAATTGAATAGTCCAGTAACTTTTGAACTCGTCATGTCTGCACTCAGTTGTCTGTCTGTCGGCCTGTCTGTATGTTTGTCTCTCTGTTTGCCTGTCGGCCTGTCAATGCATCTTTTATATATCAAGTTAGTACATCAATGCTAATACACGTGATAAAATGTAAAAGATTTATGTGCGCTGTTTGTCTGTCTGTTTGTTTTTAGCTGTATTTGCTGTCTGTAAATAAGTATATTGTCATAAATGTACTATATCAACATAGCGGTAGTGATCATGGTTTTAGTTTATGGGCTACCAGAGTAATGACCGAGCAACTAAGAATTTGACGTATGTTTGCCAGACAAATCCTTAGAGATGAGACGATTTGTGGTGCAATGAGTAAAGTACAGTAAATATATATATATATATATATATATATAGTAGCTGGACATAACATAGCTAGTAAGCTTCAGGGAACACATGCAGTCCAGGTTAGGTGCATACTCGAACACATTATTTTTGAATGCGCGAATTACTAAAGCAAGAGAAGGCTGTGAGTCAAGAGGTATAGAGTGCCTTGTACTGATAGCCTGTTCAGTTTAAAGTGCTAGATTAGTCTCGCTTAACGAGACTCTTTTTGTCGCTTCTTACTCATATACTAGTACTATCCCACACTATTGGCGATGTCAATCTGGGCAGTGGCAGTCTATTGTTGTGTACGCCACTTCCGCGAAGAAGACGCACCTTACGTAACACACGGGCGGACAAACGTACGCAAAGCGGCGCGGTGAATCGGCTCACTCAGACTGCAGCGGGCGCATCTTACACTCTGTTATTAACTAATTAGTACAGGATGCCGTACAGTGGCTGACGAGTGCACCGCTTAATCGTCTAATTAAACAGACAACCCCGCGCATCTCATTTCAGGCCGCCAAAGTCTCATTTCTGGCCGTCGGGAACAACGTTCGTCTTCGACGGTCAAACTCGACAGGGCCTGTGCATCTTTTATTCTGGATTCTTCGTGCAAACGGGATCCGAAAAGTTTCTTGCAAACGGGATCCGAGCCGCGTGCTGATACCAACCGATTCAACCTCTTCATCGATAACAATGCAACGTCTCTGCGCTTACTCTAGCAGTTGTACGGCCGCGCTCTTTACGGCGACGCGGAGGTCGCCATTTGCATAATGTCTTTCACTGTGCCAAATGCACCGAAACATGTCACAGATCGCTTTGCAACTATTTTTCGCAGACTCTAAAAAATAAGAGAAGACGACAGAACACGTTTGCAGTCGCTGCGTTGTTTCCTCGATTTACTACAAAAAGGATCCCGTTTGCACGAAACTTCGTGCAAATGAGATCCCACATGTTCTCCTCTGCAGATCGCTTTGCAACTATTTTTAACGTTTTAGCATAAGTATATTAAAACGTGATATAATATATTATTTGTAACATAAGTACGTTATTCAATAACTCAAACGCCATTGCTACAAAATTGAAATAGAGATTAGTGACAGATTGTGTATCTACGTGAAGAGAAGCCACTTGAGATCGGTTCTACATCAAGATAAAGCAAAGAATTATTTGGTGTGTACTGAACGAAAGTCTTGTTATATTATAGAAACTATTTATATGCAAAAATTAAATTTGAAGGCTCAAGTCATTTCAATAACATCTATCTATAGCAGTTATGGAAACATCACAAAACTCTAAACGTACCACAAATAATGACATTGACGTAAAAACGTTACATGACCAATTGTTTTATTTATAAAATTGTAGATTGAAACAATAGTAGTCGAAAACAAATTTGTATTATAACAATTGAAAAATTTATCTAATTAAAATATTATTCTACACGATTACATAAAATTTATGAAACGTTAGTTACCTATAATATGATCATATTTAAGTATTTAAATATTTTTATTGTCTGTTATATTATATATTTATTACAAGTTTTTGTAAAAGTATTAGAAATATAGAAATCTGTTAACTTATTTCAAAATATTCTCGAATGATAGAACAAAGTACATCGTTATCTGATTTTATATATTTATTCACTAAACACGAATGCATAGACTTATTGAATTTTCTATATGTAATAGATAGATTTAGACGTATGTATTATCAAATATTTTGTAATATTTTAATAAAATGGATCTAATATATTATATTGGTGTCTGGAGGGGGAGTCTCGCAGAAACACCTTCGCCTCCATGATCCAAAAGTTAACCTTGACAAGAGAATTCGAATAGTGTCAGTCCTAGAGTCATTTTAGAAATGATTTCTGTGAGCCTATTGATTGTCTCAAGTTACAAGTGACTAACTAATAAAAAGAAGTACGTATTCAATAACAGGAAATGTTGATATGTAGCAGATGAGTTGTATGCTTGCTGTCGGTTTCTTCCAGAAAGTTTCGTAGTTTAGACAATTCATTGTGTTAGTTGTGGTAAAAACGAGTAACGTATGCTGTAGAACCTAGCTATAGGCTCCTACCTATCCTCAGCGCTTTGGTGAGTGGCTTTCTACGCCTACGATATGAAGTGATCCTCCTCTCTAGTAAATGGTTTCCGTGGGTATGAGAAAGACACTTGTGATTTGTAGTCACACAAAGAAATTATTTCTAGTTCAACAACGAAGGCACTCTTGAACGTAAAACATGCCATCTATCTAATGTATGCAGTAACTCCTACTTGACTTCTCGAGGTCAAATAGTGAAACTACCCTCTCTAGGTAGTATAGCATAGTAAGTTTTGTAGTGTGCATCTTTTATTCTGGATCCTTCGTGCAAACGGGATCCGAAAAATTTCTTGCAAACGGGATCCGAGCCGCGTGCTGATACCGACCGCTTCAACTTCTTCATCGATAACAATGCAACGTCTCTGCACTTACTCTAGCAGTTGTACGGCCGCGCTCTTTACGGCGACGGGGAGGTCGCCATTTGCATAATGTCTTTCACTGTGCCAAATGCACAGAAACATGTCACAGATCGCTTTGCAACTATTTTTCGCAGACTCTAAAAAATAAGAGAAGACGACAGAACACGTTTGGAGTCGCTGCGTTGTTTTCTCGATTTACTACAAAAAGGATCCCGTTTACACGAAACTTCGTGCAAATGGGATCCCACATGTTCTCCTCTGCAGATCGCTTTGCAACTATTTTTTGCAGACTCTGAAAAATAGAAGGAGACAACAGAACAGGTTTGAAGTCGCTGCGTTGTTTCCTCGATTTACTACAAAAAGGATCCCGTTTGCACGAAACTTCGTGCAAATGGGATCCCACATGTTCTCCTCTTCAGATCGCTTTGCAACTATTTTTCGCAGACTCTAAAAAATAAGAGAAGACGACAGAACACGTTTGGAGTCGCTGCGTTGTTTCCTCGATTTACTACAAAAAGGATCCCGTTTGCACGAAACTTCGTGCAAATGGGATCCCACATGTTCTCCTCTTCAGATCGCTTTGCAACTATTTTTTGCAGACTCTGAAAAATAGAAGGAGACAACAGAACAAGTTTGAAGTCGCTGCGTTGTTTTAGCTAATAGTTTTCAAATGAGAGCATAGCCTGTTGTTTGTTCATGCACTAATATAAAAATAACTCTGAAACACGATATAAATAATGATGTGTCTGCATGACAGCGGGGTGCACCACGGCGCCACCTTGGTCAATGCAAGGGTACAGAGTCCACAGGAATACTGGATGTCCGTGCTATTGCGCTAGAAAAAAAGTTAATGTACACCTATTGCACTATCGCCGCGATTCAGGCAATTGTGTACGTGTATACGCACGATCTAGAGAGCTACAGCTAAAATTAAGTTATCTACAGTGACAATGTAATACCCACAGAAATGATCTATTACTTTGAAAGCTACTAAGAATTTCAGTTTTCTCTAGAAAGATATTGACGTATGCCACTTTCTGCTACGATGGTGCTTGTACCTGTGTTCGTAATACAATGCTACCAAGAATAGCATCACGGGATGATCTCTTTATGTCTTTGACCTTCGTTTGCGATGCATATTGCTACGATAGTGTTACACTAGCAGCTACTTGGAGCCAGGTTCAAACTGCAACACGTCTAGTAGACATGTCACAATGACATTCAGCTGTCAGTGCAAATTACATGGAAGCATCAAAACTCTGTGAAAAGAAATTATAATTATGTAGCTCTAAAAATTCTTGTACAATATTTTACAGCTTTAAAGCAAACCCAAGTTGTCAATGATGCCAAGCCAGACTATGTTAGAGACTAAGACTATGTAGCTTAGAGCGCGATTCAGTTTGTTTGTGTTTGCTTGTGTGTGCCGATTTAGACCACCATTGACCAAAGATCTCAGATGATGATGATGATGATGACGATGACGATGACGATGACGATGACGATGACGATGACGATGACGATGACGATGATGATGATGATAATGATGATGATGATAATGATGATGATGATGACGATGATGATGATGATGATGATGAATATATATATATATACATATATGTAAATATGTCTAACAACTCAGACTAATATGTCTGATCTTCCATTGTACTCTGCTACACAATTTGACTCTGTATATACACATATTACGAGAAACAGAACAAATAGAACAAGACGGAAACTAGACTGCAGCTGTTTACGCACACTACAAAACTTACTATGCTATACTACCTAGAGAGGGTAGTTTCACTATTTGACCTCGAGAAGTCAAGTAGGAGTTACTGCATACATTAGATAGATGGCATGTTTTACGTTCAAGAGTGCCTTCGTTGTTGAACTAGAAATAATTTCTTTGTGTGACTACAAATCACAAGTGTCTTTCTCATACCCACGGAAACCATTTACTAGAGAGGAGGATCACTTCATATCGTAGGCGTAGAAAGCCACTCACCAAAGCGCTGAGGATAGGTAGGAGCCTATAGCTAGGTTCTACAGCATACGTTACTCGTTTTTACCACAACTAACACAATGAATTGTCTAAACTACGAAACTTTCTGGAAGAAACCGACAGCAAGCATACAACTCATCTGCTACATATCAACATTTCCTGTTATTGAATACGTACTTCTTTTTATTAGTTAGTCACTTGTAACTTGAGACAATCAATAGGCTCACAGAAATCATTTCTAAAATGACTCTAGGACTGACACTATTCGAATTCTCTTGTCAAGGTTAACTTTTGGATCATGGAGGCGAAGGTGTTTCTGCGAGACTCCCCCTCCAGACACCAATATAATATATTAGATCCATTTTATTAAAATATTACAAAATATTTGATAATACATACGTCTAAATCTATCTATTACATATAGAAAATTCAATAAGTCTATGCATTCGTGTTTAGTGAATAAATATATAAAATCAGATAACGATGTACTTTGTTCTATCATTCGAGAATATTTTGAAATAAGTTAACAGATTTCTATATTTCTAATACTTTTACAAAAACTTGTAATAAATATATAATATAACAGACAATAAAAATATTTAAATACTTAAATATGATCATATTATAGGTAACTAACGTTTCATAAATTTTATGTAATCGTGTAGAATAATATTTTAATTAGATAAATTTTTCAATTGTTATAATACAAATTTGTTTTCGACTACTATTGTTTCAATCTACAATTTTATAAATAAAACAATTGGTCATGTAACGTTTTTACGTCAATGTCATTATTTGTGGTACGTTTAGAGTTTTGTGATGTTTCCATAACTGCTATAGATAGATGTTATTGAAATGACTTGAGCCTTCAAATTTAATTTTTGCATATAAATAGTTTCTATAATATAACAAGACTTTCGTTCAGTACACACCAAATAATTCTTTGCTTTATCTTGATGTAGAACCGATCTCAAGTGGCTTCTCTTCACGTAGATACACAATCTGTCACTAATCTCTATTTCAATTTTGTAGCAATGGCGTTTGAGTTATTGAATAACGTACTTATGTTACAAATAATATATTATATCACGTTTTAATATACTTATGCTAAAACGTTAAAAATAGTTGCAAAGCGATCTGCAGAGGAGAACATGTGGGATCTCATTTGCACGAAGTTTCGTGCAAACGGGATCCTTTTTGTAGTAAATCGAGGAAACAACGCAGCGACTGCAAACGTGTTCTGTCGTCTTCTCTTATTTTTTAGAGTCTGCGAAAAATAGTTGCAAAGCGATCTGTGACATGTTTCGGTGCATTTGGCACAGTGAAAGACATTATGCAAATGGCGACCTCCGCGTCGCCGTAAAGAGCGCGGCCGTACAACTGCTAGAGTAAGCGCAGAGACGTTGCATTGTTATCGATGAAGAGGTTGAATCGGTTGGTATCAGCACGCGGCTCGGATCCCGTTTGCAAGAAACTTTTCGGATCCCGTTTGCACGAAGAATCCAGAATAAAAGATGCACAGGCCCTGTCGAGTTTGACCGTCGAAGACGAACGTTGTTCCCGACGGCCAGAAATGAGACTTTGGCGGCCTGAAATGAGATGCGCGGGGTTGTCTGTTTAATTAGACGATTAAGCGGTGCACTCGTCAGCCACTGTACGGCATCCTGTACTAATTAGTTAATAACAGAGTGTAAGATGCGCCCGCTGCAGTCTGAGTGAGCCGATTCACCGCGCCGCTTTGCGTACGTTTGTCCGCCCGTGTGTTACGTAAGGTGCGTCTTCTTCGCGGAAGTGGCGTACACAACAATAGACTGCCACTGCCCAGATTGACATCGCCAATAGTGTGGGATAGTACTAGTATATGAGTAAGAAGCGACAAAAAGAGTCTCGTTAAGCGAGACTAATCTAGCACTTTAAACTGAACAGGCTATCAGTACAAGGCACTCTATACCTCTTGACTCACAGCCTTCTCTTGCTTTAGTAATTCGCGCATTCAAAAATAATGTGTTCGAGTATGCACCTAACCTGGACTGCATGTGTTCCCTGAAGCTTACTAGCTATGTTATGTCCAGCTACTATATATATATATATATATATATATATTTACTGTACTTTACTCATTGCACCACAAATCGTCTCATCTCTAAGGATTTGTCTGGCAAACATACGTCAAATTCTTAGTTGCTCGGTCATTACTCTGGTAGCCCATAAACTAAAACCATGATCACTACCGCTATGTTGATATAGTACATTTATGACAATATACTTATTTACAGACAGCAAATACAGCTAAAAACAAACAGACAGACAAACAGCGCACATAAATCTTTTACATTTTATCACGTGTATTAGCATTGATGTACTAACTTGATATATAAAAGATGCATTGACAGGCCGACAGGCAAACAGAGAGACAAACATACAGACAGGCCGACAGACAGACAACTGAGTGCAGACATGACGAGTTCAAAAGTTACTGGACTATTCAATTGTAATGCAGCAATGCAATGCAAGAGTGTTGCTGCAGAAGATAACAGAGTCTAGTATAGTGGTGACTCAGTTGGTGCCATTTGTAACTTTGTTAGTATATTGTCATCTGTTTGACTTTTAATCATAGTTAGGGACCTCTTGGGTCCAATTTGTCTTAGAACTTGTTGATTGTTGGCGTACTTTAGACTGTAATAATCATATTAGTCTTGTACAAGAAATATATGTATTGACAGACAGAAAGACAAACAGTCACACAGACAGACAGACAGATAGACAGACAGACAGAATAAGAAAGTGACAAATGACAGATTACAGAAGTACATAACAAGTAGAACTAAAATCAAACGGCTAGACTGTACAGGTAATTACTTTTATAAAGGAGCAATAGTACAATTGCAATTACAGAATTGACGAGATCTTGAAACTAAAATTAATTAACAGATTTCTATTGGTGCGCAGGTGATTATACTGTGGTATTAAAATGATTGGAGAAAAAGAAAAGAACGCTAATGCTGAGACTTACTCTTTCTCGCTATGATCTATATTTCTGCTTTGGTTTCCATAAAATGACGTTTTTAGATAGCAGCTAGCATTTCCATTCTATATGCTAAAAATTTAAAACATGACGAACACTTTCTACTTTAAAATATCTGGTTTCTATACGTAAACTTCCCTACCAGCTGCTTGTATACGTTTCTTCTTATCATTAACACGTTTGTCAAGTATATTATCTGTCGTCATGAGATAGTAGTAACTTTAGTAACGAATTTCTCACCCCAGAGTAGCCGCACAATAGAGACAAAGGTGAGATCGTAATGAGCTCAAGAGAACATTAGATTGTCTTCCATTTAAATAAACTCGCAAGCGCTCGCTACTTGCAAGAAATTTTAGAAGCAACGTACCGCAGTTTAGATGTACTAGAGTACTCATGTGCATAAATGAAATACAATTATGACAAAGTGTTTAAAACACAAACGGCAGAGTTTTTGTTTTGCAGTATGTTGCTTGGACTGACGTCTTTCAGAGAATCAAGATTAACGGTAGGGAGTCCTTCTTCCTGAACTTTCTCCACAACAAAATCGCCCAGCAGGACGTCATCACGACATGGGATCGTCTCGGTAGGAAGCTGTTTCTCTCCACTGAACCCGGCTTTCATAAAGCCATGTCCGTTGTCGATAATAATTGATGGAATACGATGAAGTTCCATTACACAACACAAAATGATGAAAATGCCCGTATGGAATGCGTCGAGTGATTATTGTGTATGGACCATCCATTTCAACTATATTTGAAATTATTAATTTTTGATGCAAATTTTTTTTAATCAAATCGTCATCGTTAGTCTCTGCAGATAGGCCAAATTGTATTTTGCTCGCTCTTCACAAACGCAGCTTACTGAGGGTCGATTCTAGTTAGATGCAATCACGGCACTAGCTGTTTGGGCGCTAACTTTAGGGTGGCCTGCAGGTAAACAAGAAATAGCCGACAGTTGATACGACAACGACGTTACTAGGACGAACACTTTTTTCACACCAGCGAAGACGCTGAAGTCACCACCGACGCCGACAACAACAAAAATGGAAGCGTTTATCACCAGAATGACTAGGAGACAATCAATTAGTTAATTAATCAACCACCGCAACAATGAAGACGAAGGCGCTTTTTTTATCCCAACAATGTCATTCCTACTGCGACAACAACGATAATGTTTTTGCAGCAGCACTGCCATCACCGCCTTTTCGCATAAGATGGCTCGTCGTTGGCGACGAAGACGTTTGCTGCCGACAGCGGCGGCGGCGGCGGCGGTGGCAAATAAGAGCGAAGGTCACTGGGCGGCGCAGGTGCGATCATCATGGTGGTTGTCTAGGCTACTACAAAAGAATAGAAAATTATTTGAAAGGAAAATGTGTCTTGGTCGTCAATGTTGTGGTACATGGTTGTTGTCTACGCCTTCTATCGTAACGCCTCTGTAGGGGCGCGTTTCTTTATTCTCTTCCGACTCGTCTGAAGAGAAAGAAGAGATTCTGCTTCGGTTTTTATATTCGCAGGAGGTGTTAGAAAAGTGGTCAGAGGTGTCGAAAGACTTTTCCGCCTCTTCCAGGAGAGTAGCTTAAGAGTTGGAAGTCAAGAAGTAACGTAATAAACTTTGCTGTGTTTCATTTTCGTTGTTGTTTAGTTAGCGCGTTCGTAGTTTGGGTTGCAGACAAATGACTTTCCGCGGAGAATTTAGTAGGTTAGTAGGCTGTAACGCGTATCATGACATTCAAATTTGCAAATTCTATGTTAACAACTGCTTTCAGCGACGTCTAACTCTTTCAACAGAACCAAGTAAGCGATTTCTGGCAACGCGCTCTTCACCCATTAGGGGGAAGAGAGCAATACTTTTTCAAGCTCTCCAGATGAAAAATCTCATTTCGCAATCAGAAAGAATCAACAACATCACTTCTGCTGCCACTCCTGCCAGTTGGAACGAAAATCGTCCATTGACACCGGCACATGTGCCACATCTTCCATGTCGTTTCTTTATTCGAACCTATTCCGTCGCCGCCTCTTCTTCCAGACAACTCTTCTGGTAGAGGTGAAAGACTCCTCAAGAAGAGACAGAAGAGAATAAATTAACGCGCCCTAGATGTTGTGGTCGGCGTCTGGCTACACCGTTAGTGTGAAAACCGTCTCCGTCCTTTCAGGAAACGTTGTCGTTTTGTCCGTTGTCATCCAATTTCTTGTTTCTTTCTGGTTCCAGTGATGGGCATGCTTAAGTGGAATAAGAGTCTATCTTTGACGAATCGACTTTTCAAAATATCGCAGCGATCCGGGCGATAAGAAGCACTTAAAGTGTTGCTCGTTTTATTCTGTGACGTTGCATGTGTCTATAGTGTTCTCAAGCGCAAAGACAGCACCGTGATTGCTTCTAATCGACACAGCGTTTCTGAAGACCGAGCAATTGATAAATGTTTGACATTCTTTGCAAATTTCTGATTGAACCAAGTTTGTATAAACATTAATAATTCCAAATATGTAAATATAGTCAAAATAGGTATTACAACTCCTAGTCCTACACGGAGGAAGTAGTCACTCGATGCACCCACCCATATGTGCATTTGTCATCAGTTTGTGTTGTGCAATATGGCCACTCCACATTCTCCGACAGCTGTTATCGACAACAGATCTGGCTTTATGAAAGCTGCATCGTTTTAGCAGATTCGAGAGAAACCGTTTTCTACGGTAACCTACGGTTTCTACGGTTTCCTACGATCCCAAGTTTGATGATGTTTTGCTAGGCGATTTGGTTTAGACGAAGAACAGGAAGATAAACTTCCTACCGTAAATCTTACTGCTCTGAATAAGGTAAGTCGAAGCAACATCCTGTATAAAACACAGTTTTTGCGTTTTAAACATTTCGTCACATTTGCAATTTTGCTTATACAAATGAGCAGGTTACTACAATTAGACTGCTCGCTGCTATGGTAATTTCTGGCAAGTGGCTCTAGCTTGCATGTTGTTATATGTAAAAGGAGGCCAATGTTCTAATGTGATGATGGTGATCTCACCTTTCTGTCTCTATTGTGCAGGTATTTTAGGGTGAGAAATTTATACTAAAATTACTACTATCCCATGATAAAAGGTAATATGCTTGTCAGACGTATTAGTGGTCAGAAGCTATGTAAAAGTGGCTTGTTAGACCAATATTGCAGTTGGATGGAAAGTAGGTAGAACACAGATTTCAAAGTGCCTCATTTTATCAAATGCTCATCAGTTTTGGAAGATTTAGCATTTCGTATAAAAATGCTGCCATTAATTAGCAGGGCCGGATGGAGACAGACAGACAGACAAAAACTCTCATCAATTCTTGCAGACTGTCAATCTATAAAAGACATGGCTAGAGTGATCAGATGTGGAGGACGTACTGCTGGCTGCTGGCTATACGCAATACCTAGTTTGCAAGATTACACATTGAGCAATGCAGAATTTTGCATGTCTTCTTTATTGCGACTTGGTGCGTCTTTGTCAGCTCTTAGAGCTATAGCCCGCTGTATTGCACAGTGCGGAGAGCTATTGATAACTTTGGATGCCATCTCCTTAAATTCAAGTTTGGAAGAGGTGCTATTTATCGACACGATCGAGTCTTATAACACTGTACATCAAATGTTATCCTCAGTTGGTTTGAGATGCAGGAAAGAAGTAACCGAACAATTTGAAGGCAAACAACGTCCAGACATTGCTGTGTACAACTTTGACAATGGCAAGAAGCTATTGCTGGACATAACCATCGCTCATCCTTGGGCTCAGAATTATATTGGTCGAAGTTGTACAACAGCAGGGTTTGCAGCAGCAGAACGAAACCGTATCAAGAACAACAAATATTTGCAAATGTCTACTGATCTAGGCTATCTATTTTGCCCATTCTCATTGGAAGTATTTGGTCGTTTGGGAGAGTTAGCAAGAGAGACACTGAAACAAGTGTCAAGATTGTCAGCACCGTTATCAGGATACTCACCAGAAGAGTTATTAAAGGAATGGCGACGCCGTCTGTCGGTTTGTTTACTGAAAGGAAATGCAAGGATCCTGTCCAACAAGGTCAATAACGTCATCGGAAGATAACAGCCATCAATGCCAAACACTTGTAATACAGTTACTGTTTGCCATTTTGGCTTAAACTTTACTTAGATGTTTCTATTTAATTTCTTGTAATTAGAACATTGAGTTATCGTAGTTGGCTTACATGTAGTTATTTCAATTTAGCCTATATGTATGCTACCGCTACTGTATTTGATGAAAAGTATTAAAAAGAGAGTGAAAGAATTTATGCGTTTTACTATGATTAGAAAATATTGATATATATATATATATATATATAGAAAGAGAAAGAGAGACAGAGCGACAAAGAGAGGAAGAGGGAGAGGAAGAGGGAGAAGGAGAGGGAGGGGGAGAGGAAGAGGGAGAAGGAGAGGGAGAGAGAGAGAAAAAGAGAGGCAGAAAGAAAGGGAGAGAGAGACGGAGAGGGAGAGGGAGAATGAAAGGGAAAGAAAGAGGGAGAGGGAGAGAGAGAGGGAGAATAAAAGGGAGAGAAAGAGAGAGAGAGGGAGAGGGAGAGAAAGAGGGAGAGGGAGAGGAAGAGAGAGAGGGAGAGAGAGGGAGGGGGAGAGTGAGAGGGAAAGGGAGAGGGTGAGGGAGAAAGAGAGGGACAGAAAGAAGGAGAGGGAGAGGGAATGGGAGAGAGAGAGGGAGAGGGAGAAGGACAGGGAAAGGGAGAGGGATAGAAAGAGGGAGAAAGGAAGAGGGAGATGGGAGAAAAGGAAAAAAAGGAGGGGTAGGGTTAGTGGAATAGAGGGAGCGAGGAAAGAGAGAGGGAGAGAGGGAGGGAAGAAGGGAAGGAGAAAGGGAGGAAGGGATTGAGAGAAGGAGGGTGGGAGAGAGGAAGGGAGGGAGGAAGGGAGGGAGGGAGGGAGGGTGGGAGGATATGTTTAAAAAAAAACACTTTATTTTCCAATCAATGTATTCCAGCCAAGTAATTGAACGTACTGTACTATTTAAACAGCAGTGTACACATTGATTGTTAATTAGTTTTATTTATAATTTAAATTCTTTTTTATTTTATAAAGTATACTGTTGTTTTAATTTTGCCTTGTATAATAAATAAGAAATTTACGAACTGTATTTATTAACTTGTAAACATCTTGATATAATACAGTACGTTGCAAAATCATCTATCGTTTAGACAAACACACACACACACACACACACACACACACACACACACACACACACACACGCACACACACACACACAGACACACAAGGTTAGGTAGAGCGGCTTCGTGTTTACTCGAAAGCATTCATGCGTGGGTCACCAAAAAATGAATCGTCTTTAGATCGCTTATCAACAACATTCACAATGAGAAAAACCTAAACTATACTGGACTACTGAAATTGTGGACATCTGTAGATAAACAGCTATATGAACGGTTGAATGTAGCGAGAGTGGAATTGAATTTACTCGAAGAACAAGAACTTTTAGATGACGGAAACTGTTCTTGTAGTTACCTTTTATAAGTGGGTGTTGTAAGTACGTCGCCGTTTCAAACTTGCCCACTGTCTAATATCAACAAAAATTAAGTAACTTTGAAAATGAAGTCACAGAAGTTTGCTAATCATATTTTCAATCCATACAGAAAAAGCAGCTTACGTGCATGACCATCACTATATAGCGCAGTAACTTTATAGTCTATTCGGTTGCTTCACGTCTCATTGCAAAAGGTCATGCAATCTTGACCCTTTAAAGGATTAGCTTCTAACATAAAACAAAGCAAGGAGTCTTGTGACGACTGTTAGTATCTAGGATGGGCTGTAGATTTGTACGTTTTCCTATGATCAAAGTAAAATTTAAACAAAATATTATTAAATGTATGATGCATATTTTCTTTGTTTTTGTTTATAGACTTGGAATAACCCGTTACATAGACTTCAGAGATAGAGAGAGAGAGAGAGAGAGAGAGAGAGAGAGAGAGAGAGAGAGAGAGAGAGAGAGAGTGAGAGGGAGAGAGGGAGAGAGGGAGCGAAGGAGAGAGGGAGAGAGGGAGAGAGGGAGCGAGGGAGAGAGGGAGAGAGGAAGAGAGGGAGAGAGGGAGAGAGGGAGCGAGGGAGAGAGGGAGAGAGAGAGAGAGAGAGGCAGAGAGGGAGCGAGGAAGAGAGGGAGGGAGGGAGGGAGAGAGGGAGAGAGGGAGGGAGGGAGAGAGGGAGAGAGGGAGAGAGAGAGAGAGGGAGAGAGGAAGAGAGCGAGAGAGGGAGAGAGGGAGAGAGCGAGAGAGGGAGAGAGCGAGAGAGGGAGAGAGGGAGAGAGGGAGAGAGGGAGAGAGGGAGAGAGGGAGAGAGGGAGAGAGGGAGAGAGGGAGAGAGGGAGAGAGGGAAGGGGAAAAGGGAGAGCTGGGAAGAAGAAATAGAGGGAGGGAGGGAGAGAGGGAGGGAGAGTAGGATGGTATGTTTTAGCAATACCGCTTTATTTTCCAATCAATATATTCTAGCCAAATAATTGAACGTACCTTACTATATAAACAAGAATGTACTCATTGACTGTTAATTAGTTTTATTTATAGATTCAATTTTTGTATTTTATAAATTTTAGTTTTGTTTTAATTTTGCCTTGTAGAAAAAATTAGAAATTTACGAAACCGTGTTTATTAACTTCTAAAGTTTCTTGTTATAATACAGTACAAAGCAAAATCATGTATCGTTTACACACACACAAACACACACACACACACACACACACACACACACACACACACACACACACACACACACAAGGTTAGGTAGAGCGGCTTCGTGTTTACCTGAAATCATTCATGCGTGCGTTAACAGAAAATGAATCGTCTTTAGATCGCTTATCAATGACATTCACAATGAGAAAACCTAAACTACACTAGACTACTGAAACTGTGGACATCTGTAGATAAATAGCTCTATGAACTGTTGCATGTGACGAGACTGGAGTTGAATGTACTCTAAGAACAAAAAATTTTATACGACGGAAACTGTTCTTGTAGTTACCTTTCATAAGTGGGTGTTGTAAGTACGTCGCCGTTTCAAACTTGCCCACAGTCTAATATCAATTAGAATCACGTAACTTTGAAAATAAAGTCACAAATGTTTGCTCTTCAAATTTTTAATCCAAACGGAAAAAGCAGCTTACGTGCCTGACTATCACTATATAGCGCAGTAACTTTATAGTCTATTCGGTTACTTCGTGTGTCAATGCAAAGGGCCATGCAATCTCGGCCCTTGAAAAGATTTGTTTCTAACATAAAACAAAAGCAAAGAGTCGGCTAACGCCTGTTAGTATCTAGTATGAGCTGTAGATTTATACGTTTTTTTATGATTAAAGCAAAATTCGAAACAAAACATTATTAATTAAATGTGTGATGCACATTTCCTTAATTTTTGTTTATACACTTGGAAAGACCCGTTACATAGACTTAAGAATGATTAAACCGAGCAGAACATGCTACTCACTGAAAATCGATTTTATGGATTACCTAGATATGGGAGATATAATTTTCAAAATTCCAAGTTACAGGACTATACGTCTGTAACTGTAAGGGTATGTAGTATAGATCTGTACCAGTGTGGGAATGTATACACAATAGATATACAGTAATACTATACATAGTATCAGGAGTGGGATATCAGAATCAGAGGCAAAGAGCAGAAAAGCATTTGCAATCTTGAGGTAGTAAATGCAATTGAATTTCTGCACATCAAAACAGACTCAGTGCAACAGATAAAAAGTGGAACTGTGCAAGATGAAACAATGAAACAGCTAAGAGCAGTAATTAAACAAGGATGGCCACAAACGAAACAAGAACTACACTCCTTGGTGGTACCATACTTTTAGATTAGGAATGAGCTATTAGTGCAGAATGATGTCATTTTTAAAGGAGAAAGAATTGTCATTCCTTTCAAACTGCGACACATGATATTAGAAAAGATACACTTTGCCCATTTAGCAATCAATGGTTGCATAAGGAGAGCAAAAGAATGTTTGTTTTGGCCAGGCTTGATAACAGCAATAAGGGACTATGTAGACCGATGTGAGACAACAGACTGTTTGATCACAAACAGCATAAAGAAACTTTTATGTCCCATAAAGTTCCATCACGAGCTTGGTCAAAAGTCGGTAGCGATTTGTTTGAAATAAAGGATCATTATTATTTAGTCTTAGTGGACTACTACAGTTCCTTCATTGAAGTTGTAAGAGATACAACAACAAATATAACAGCATCATCAGGGCCATGAAAAAGCAATTTGCCCAATATGGAGATACCAAACACTCTGATCACAGATCGTGAACCGCAATACACCTCAAATGAATTTTAGGATTTTGCCAAAGCATGGGAATTTCAACACAACATGTCTAGTCCTAGACATCATCAAAGTAACGGGTAAGCAAAAAATGCTGTTAAAATATTGAAACTATCATGAGAAAATAATAGAATTGTGGCAGAGCCCCCTGGGCAGCACTACTTAAATATGGTAATACCACCACCGAGGAGATGGAATCGAGTCCAGCTCAAGGAATGATGAGCAGACGAACAAAGGGATTCTTGCCAACAACAGAAAATCTTCTCAAGAGACACATTCAGGATGACATGGCCAATATACAAAGGAACAAAAGAAAACATAAAATCTATGACTACGACAGCCAAGATTTTGAGGGAGTTGTAAGCAGAAGCTGGGGTGATGAGTGAACCCTTTAGTCATGGCAAAGAGTGGCAAAAGGCAACAGTGACAAAACTAGTAGGACCAAGATCATATGAAGTAAAGACAACAAAAGGTACCAAATTGATTAGAAACAGAAAAGATTCGAGACAAATGAAACAGAACACAGTTAAAAATCAGAAGCTGAGCCAAGTGACTGGTAAAGGATGACAGGAGTAGGCTTGCCATTGACAAGAACACCAAGTCAAGAAAGAACACATGTACAACAGCAACAGACCAGTTCTAAGCAGACTCAGTAAAGTAGTGGTAGAATAGCTAAAATGCTAGCATATTTAGCAGATTATATGCTGTGCTAGCGTAGAGTAAGAGAACTCCTGTTTTTGGTAAAGAAGGAAAGGTGTAAGGGTATATAGTATAGATATGTACCAGAGTTGGAATGTATGCACAATAGATATAGAATACTACTAAAGTAACTAATCTTCGTTTTCAGTGATTTGTTATGGAAGCTCGAGAGACGTCTATGTAGACTGTGGTGAATTGATGATATTTGTGTCATCTTTCACGACGAGGTCTTTTCTTAGTGACAATGTGCTCAATTTTGGTGTCGGGAGGTTACACTAAAGCTTTTGTCAAGCCTGCAGGAAAACGGATTTGAGCAGTTAGACTTACGAACTTGATCATCTCATGGAAATCAGAGAAATCAAACACGAATATACGGACGACGGATAACACTCACCATAATAGAAAAATTTATCTTGCAGACAAA
>CAXXBX010000041.1:0-7013 GCA_964274945.1 Dehalococcoidia bacterium
GTCTACCGGAAAGAGTCATGCATCTGCTGCATATGTTGTTCCTGTACGATCAACACACAACGAGCACGGTCCTGCAACCTACTAAAGGGATACAGACAGAACAGATAAAAAAGCTAACTTGGTGAATATGTGCACATGAAAATGATGTCTGGGTGTGCCAGGCGGCCTGTGCTCGATTTGTGTTGCAGTCGGTTTGTTATAATAGTGCAAATACTGATTAGATAGATTAGAGTATAACAATTATTGCTGTACTTGTATTGTGATATATACCAATGACTGACAAGGATGTAATGCAGTAAGCATGAGACTATATGCTAGAAGAGTTATTGTCACACGTCATGACACAGTTGGAGAGTTTGCTAATGTACTCATACCAACACTACATATCCTTCTCACACACTCACAAATGTCCAGCTTTCATTTTTCCTCTTGTTGTACAGGAAAATCCTCATCCCAAGTTGCCAGTTTCTTTCCCTTAGTCGACATCACAGCCATCAGTTATGATCACATGCCAGTGTGACCAGTCTCTGCTGTCATAGTTGATGGACTTGGTCATCTCTCTGATGAGGATCCTAGCAGGTGATCGAGCAGTAAACATGCAGCTCCACCAGGGTGACTCCCATACTGTAGACATCCGTCTCCTTGCTTCTCCTCACCCATCTTCCATTCATCCTTTCAAAACATAAACACAAACAATTAAAACGGTCAACAAACCTACTAGTATAGTGACACACAGATAGTCACGTGTTAACGTTCATTGGACATGTTCTCTGCTGACGAGCCGGCACTCTATGACAGAGAGTGAACGCTGAAGAATTCAATGTGAAGTATTTGCTCTCAACGCTGTCACACTTGAAACAAGCAGAGATGATGAGCAGGTTTCAACGAACCAACAATCACCTACAATCACACAACAAGACACAGCTGTAGCACACAAACAGATAAAAATGACACACACACACACACACACACACACACACACACACACACACACACACACACACACACACACACACACACACACACACACACACACACACACACACACACACACACACAACTTCCCGCCTTTTCCATTCCATACCAATCAATACAGAGAGACACGAGTACACCCTAAAGTCTGTTACAACGCCGAACAGCTCAAGTACAAGCGACCACGCCCCACTCACCAACCCAACCAACTTCCTCACCTCGAGAGCATTAACGACAGTTCGCACACACATGAGACGTTTACGACACTACACAACAAACCTTTCCGCTCGCATCAGACGACGCGTCGTGCGTTGACGCAAGCTCGCTCGTCCGACGAGATTCCGACGTCTGCCGTTAAATATTGTGCATTCACTCTGCGAGCTGCAACACGTACAAACCGTCACACTGACAATGTCCGAAACGAAACGACGCGAGGACGACTCGACACGCCGTGGCGCATCGCACAAGACGAAGAATGCAAAGAGATAGGAAAGAGCAAGAGGGAAAGTTTGGAAGAGAGGAGAGACAAGTTTGCAGTCAATACGCAACGTAGAAAGGCAGGCGAGACAAACAGCGGTCGCTGTTACGATATGCGATCATCTCTGCGAGCGTCGACGTCGTTTCTCTTCGTCTAGAGACGAAACTGGCCAAAATCGGCGAGCATCAAAAGCATAAAAGTTACCTCTCATACGTCACTCACTCTCACTTGTCTCTTCTGTGGTCAAACGAGAAACGATGCAGCGAGAAATGACAGATACATGTAAGTAACTTGACAATTGGAATGCAGCGCATGCCCTAACTATCGTCCTCCACACTGTTTGTTGACTGTTTGTACATGCTGAGTCCGGTGTCTCTTTTAAGTATGAAATAAATTTTGATTTTCTAAAGGACAGTTGTATGTCTGCACGTTTTTGCTGCACCATTTCTAGGCGTGACATCGAATGGTTGCAGTGGGATCTAGATATGGGAGTAAATATGTGTACTAGGCCTAGACAGATGCAGCAGTGTGAAGGCTGACGACATTGGCAATACATGGTTGAGACACTGTGGAGGCCAATGTCCAGCATACCTTCACGTGGTGGCCTCTGAGACAGTTGATGCAGCTTGGTCATCTATCTGTATGCTGCTGACAATCTCAGGTACAATGCAGGCATCAAATTATAATACAGTAGATTACTGCTGTGCTGATTTCATAGTAACTAGTCTTACACAGCTAATTTTCTGCATTATAAACTACATACTGCATCGACTCTGGCATATGCTGGAATGTAACGTCCTTGGTGTATCACAACAGTTGTTCTTGTCTCCCAGAACTTGTTTGCTCATTCAAAACAGGGTTTTGTCTTATTTTTTAGACCCCTGTTGACGTCTGTTGCTATATGTATAGTCACATTGCTTTATGTATACTCCCATTCTAACAATTGTTTAGGCAAACACACAAACCACACTCAATCAATTATTGCTTTCTCATGCATAGAATTTCACTAGACATCAGCATGCCAACAAGTCACCAGATTAGATAGCTGCCTCAGAAAGGACAGGCAGTCTTTGTGATATGTTCTATTAAGACGTTGTTTAGGTAAAGAGACAAAGACAGCATTCTGTAGACCACTAAAGAGAGTTGATTACATCATTAGTAGACTAGCCAACAGAGACAAAATAGGGATTGTAGTGCCATTGTTGGTCAATAGTTTCATTGGAGATGTGGCATAGCAGCAGCAGCATGTAGTGCAGGCATGCAATTCTAATAGATTACTGCTGTGCTGATTTCATAGTAACTAGTGTCATAGAAGGTTTACGTAGTTGTGTAAGTAACAGATTATGAGATGTAACAAGTGAGTGAGAGATCCTCTAGGGTAGCAAGAAACCTCTCACATCTGCCAAAATTCGTCAAATACTTTCTTCATTTTCTTTAGATAAGCCCCTTTTCACTTATTGGCCCCGTTTTCAAGTGGAAAAAAGTGCCAATCTACTAAACTAATAGATGTGATGGTTATGGTACTAGAAATTTGCTGGGTGTGGGCTGCAAAGTCACTTGCCCCTTCTTGGGCATGGGCCCATGCAGGTACTAAAGTTAGACAGTTGGTTGTCGATTGCTGCAGTGTGCTCGTCTGATTGGCAATAATAAATTTCGTACTGATTCAGCAACTACTACCAAAGCTCAGTAACAAGACAAAACGTTCCCCCCTGAAAGCTTACAATGCAATTTACGGCAAATAATTTCACTAAAATGTACACGCAACCACTACACAATGACAAACAGTTAGTAATCACACTACGACTATTAGCTCTAAAATTACGCAATACAATGCAAATCCTTATTAAAGTTCCGGTCTTCACCATGCAGTGTCAGCGAGTGTAACCATGCCCTCTCCTCCTCCTTTCACCATTCTCTTGGTACGGCATTCTTTGTACTTGACGGTCTCGCGAATACAGCAGAGAGCAGTAAGAGTGTAGGCGGCAGATTCTCTCTTGTTAGGATCTTCTTTCACCATTTCAGCACACAAAGTGCGGACGGTGTCTTCGTCGATACGCCTGATCTGTGCGAGTCGGCGCTCACGCAGACCGGGAGGCTCACCGGTAAACAACTCACAGAGACTTATTCCCATACGATAGACATCCGTCTCCTTCGTTTTGTGCGGTAAGCGGCCACTTATTTGTTCGGGTGGCGAGTATTCTGCGCTCATAGGGCCAGCAGAGAGCTTGGCGTCGACAAAGCGAGCCGCTCCCAAGTCTCCCAGCTTGGCCGTCATCATCTCGGTCACCAACACGTTGGATGGACGAATGTCACCGTGAAGGATGGCGACAGGCTAGAAAGCGATACGTGAAAGCAAGTATATTAGTTTTTTATAGACTGGTTCCAGTGTTGAAGTGCTATCTACTATAGATGGCATATACTTAGCAGACTTTTTGTAGTCTGAAATGCCAAACTTCGCTTTGCTTGACATTCCTATATGAGGGTGAGTTAGCTACTATACTATTACAAGTGCAGCAAGGCTTCAAAGCTTTACAGATAGCTTTTTGTCGCCGTGTCCCATTCTGGTGTTAGGATAACATGCAGAAATCTCAGAATGGCACTTGAGTGTAAGTCAAAATGTGTTACCTATTGTCTTACAAGGAAATAGTTCGAAATCCATGAACACATGTGGTCCCACCAAACGCCCCATACAAACATATAATCGCTACAGATGGCCGCCTAGCAAGCTGCTCTAGGCTTGGTATTCTAAAATATAATATATCATGTTCTATCACACAATTTATATGGATTTGTAGCTGTCTGCCTGATACAGAACATCTACATGCTGCATACGTAATTTAATAGTCACGGTTTCAATAGCTTCTTTGCTTTATCTTTCAAGTCCCCAGTAATTATCCCTATACTTAGTATTTTGCTACCAAATCTAAAGACGGTTACTAACAGAAGATTGACTGTGATGAGGTCACTCCTTTTTACTACATTGTTTACATTCATTACTAATGCCATGCAAGTTGTCATCAAGGTTACTCACCAAGGAGTGAATGTAGTCTAGCCCTCGACAAGCATCTATTGCCATGTCCACCTTTTCACGCAACGTCAGTGGTCGAATGTCATCTTTGCATGCATTCATCACAGCTGACATCGAACCCTGCAGTAGTTCCATGATAACCCACGCTTCTTTCTTGTTCCCTTCCAATTGAAGAGTAACTCCCCAGATAGCGACAATATTCGGATGATGTATTGCCCATGCGACCGACACTTCTTGCTGCAGAAGATGGATATAGCGAGGAACGTCGACGAAAACTTTGTGAAGCATTTTGACAGCCACAGGACAGCTTCGCCACCACCCAATACGAACAACTGAATAAAACCATACTTCAGACACGCAATGCATTGTGAAGTATATCCATATATGAAGTAACTAAATATATGATATTAGTAATCGGATATCACTATTAGCATCAATGCTCAGTACACAAAAAATAAAATTTCAATGGTTGCTATGCCCGTTAGTTCACAACTCTTATTCCAGTTGGCATTACCTTGCTGGTTTGTGGCAAACCTCAACTTGGTGAATTATATCCATATATGGAAGTTAAATACAAAAAACAATTAAAACTGCAATGGTATACCTACGCTATTCTGACACATGCTGCTGGACTTTTGATACTTCTAACGTATAGATAAGTGATGTGCCACAATCAGAGCTCAACTAATTCAATTAATACTTAATATAAGTGTTAATTGAATTTATACATCAAATACGCAAACAAGACAAAAACTAGAAAGCCCTCAACCTTGATTTGCAGCAATCACAATGAGGAGCTACAGTAATGGGTACACACATTGACATACCTCCGTACGATCCACTTCCTAAAGTCTGGTCACTTAACTGAACGTCACTCGTTGGGATAGTTAGGACGCTCTCCCTTCCTTGTTGATTCTGGATATTTTGAACCGTCAACTGTTCTTCAACGGCTCTTCTCTCTCTTCTCTCTTCGTTCAGCTGATATTGGAGATTCTCAATTTCATAATTGAGATGATCTATCTCTTTCTGCTGTTCATTGATATTAGCCCTCGCAGCAGACGCTAGATAAACATAAAATAAGCCTTTCATTACAAGACGATACAATAGGAAGGTTCAGTAAGTTCAATCTATAGTGCCTCGATCCATGCGCCAACTTTCATTCTTTATAATTTAATTTTTAGCAACATAGAAAGCCTTGGAGATTCAGTTCGAATGTGCTGGTTAGTCTTTAACTGGGATGTTTGATGCCGACAGTCCCTAGGATTTATAGGGTTGCATCGATGAATATGATCTTGCCATGCACAGATACAAGAAAGCGAGTCAGAAATAATGACGTCTATATCTTAAATCATGTGACTTGTCATATGAAGTCACATTACCCAAGCGCGTAACAAATAATGACAGCTGACGGGTTAGGCACTTTGTGCTTTTTCATTCTGTGTTCTGTCTGAGTTTGTCTGTCAGCTCATCTGTCTGTCTGTCTGTCTGTCTGCCTTAGCTCTCTATTGAATACATCAGCAAAACCAGCACAACATCACGAACACTAAAACATACCTAAACATAAAGCTACGATTTTAGGGGACCCAGCTAGCGGCTCCTTCATACAACAACTTCCAGACCCTTTTCGTACTTCCGGGCAAAACAGGGTCTAGTAAACAGCCTTTGAAGTCGCTGCATTGCTGCGTAACTAAAAATCTGCTAACTAAATTATCTTTCTCTTGTTTTGTTGAGAACATCTTGAAAACTACAGCTGGATGGATGAAAACATACTGAATGGATGTAAACGTAACTCTATGCTGTTTGCAATGCACAAAACACATAAGATCATTACCCAAACAAAGAAGATGACTCATCTTCTTGCGATGACATCAGCTCCACTGAGCCCTTCAGGTGTCGCTCACAATGGACTGCCTGTGGTCGCTTTGGACGAACAGTATAGAATAAGTTCCTATCCAGTCTCCGTTGGAACATCATGCAGCGCACACCATTTCAGTCATGCTGTGCTGCAAACCATTTAAATTTAGAAATACGTCTCAACTAGAGGTTAAACGTCCATCATGCTACATGCATGAGATCAAAGCCTGTGGACATCAACGAGATTAAAATTGATTTCACAAACAGCAACGACTCTAGCTGTAGTTTTCAAGTTGTTGTCTTCAAAACAAGAGAAGATAATTGTGATAGAATTACATGGCGTGCATACCAATCTGGTCGTTACTGAAGCATTTAAGAAACCAAATCCGGTAGTTAGTTGGCAGATTTTGGGCTTAGGTGGCAACACAGCGACTTCAAAGACTGCTCACCAGACCCTTTTCCGCCCTGAAGTATTCATGACATGGCGTAAAGAGTCTGGCTACGCGAGACTAACAACGACTACCGAACATCCTACTAAATAAAGCTCCAAACTAGTCTGTCTGTCTGTCAGCCCGTCTGTCTGTCAGAATCTGTGTCTGTCTGTATTTCTTTCTGTTTGTTTGTCTGTCTGTCTGTCTGATTGTCTGTGTATCTGTCCATTTCTCTGTTTTAGTCCGTCTG
>CAXXBX010000042.1:0-9821 GCA_964274945.1 Dehalococcoidia bacterium
ACGACTCTCTCGCGTCAACAGCAGCGGATTTGCGAGGCTTCTCGGTGACTCTTTCCTACCAGAAGTCATGACGACCGGCAAGTCGAAGACCGAGAAGATGAGACAAAGCGCTGGCTGATCGCTCTAGAGAATTACAGCTTGTTGCACAAGCAAGCGCAATTAACGGGTTGCACGTGTGGGCGTGACACTTGGCGTTTTTAGGGTCCCGTATTGATGGTCACGTGTTGCATACAGTTTGACTAACGCGCGCTATAAACATGAGTGTGCATCAAGTTGCTTCTCACATCATCACAGCTCTTCGCCTGCTTCCCCGTGAGGGTGAACGAACTCACATAAACCAAATCCTCCCGTCTTTGCCTCTAATCCAGAAGCTGTGCGTACAGAATCGTTCGAAGCGGCAAATCCATATTTTTAGTAAGGCTGGCGAAATTGAGCGCCTCGGGGTGCAATCTAAGAGGATGTCATATTTCTTCAACACAATTGGGAATCTTCACGCTTCTTTAGATTCTTACACACTCAAATCTTACTCCTGACACCATGTTGTCATTTCTACTAAATTATTATTGCATATAGGTAACCTAGCACTAAAACATACCACATGTCACAGACACTGACAGGACAGGCTAGATCAATACTTGGAAGACCAACAAGTGAGGAAATGTCTTTAGCAAATTGAGGTCATTGTATCAACATACTACGCATTCTTCTGCAAACCGAGTAACATTCTTGTGACCTTTCACACTTCTCTTTCTATCGTTGCTTTGGTCTAGGGCTATTATCGTTTGCATTTGTGTGACTATACACACTAGGAATGCACTAGAGTAAGGTGAAATCTAACGAACTCTAGTCAGGGCCGTCGGAGCCCTCCAGATGTTGGGTGGGCCAGGCCTTGATTGGCTGGGCTCCATACACTTGACAACTTTTGACTAAAACCGTAGAGCTAGGGTGGAGCCTGGCTAAAGACAACGTTACTAGAGGAAAGTCTAACTACTAGTAGTATTGTACTCTGAGAATAGTTAATCATTTACTAAACTAAACGCAAAAATTGTCATCTGTTAGAGACTGACAAGACCAAACGCAGAATCAGGGTGTTTGGATATTCCTTCCTTGTACATCAGTCATACATGTGTGGCAAGAGACGGCGTCTCTTGACACGTCGTAGTGGAGGAAAGGGTAATCAACAAACCATTGTGCTTGGCAAGATGTTTCCCTTTCTCCGAACTTCCTCTGCGAGAAAGCAAAGTGCTGGTCAGGATGAAATGCTTGAAGTCTTTCAAGAGTCAGTGACATGTTGCGTACGTACGGTAACGGAAGTAAGCCGGGATATTTCAATCAAGCGCGCTACCAAATGATAACAAACAGTAAGCGCGCATCAAGACGAGTGACTGGGTTTGCGAGGCCTGTTGTGCCCGTCCCACATTTCTTGTTGTAAACTTCCGAATAATGGTTGGTTTGTCTCATCTGTAGAGGTGAACATTAACTAATTTATTTAATCACCTATACCATTTTCCAGAAATTTTCGCCAAACCCCTGTTGGTGGAAGTTCCATATTTGAATGATGGGACCTGGCCCACCCAGCTCCGCCAACCCTGATAGTTCCTAGATAAACCCAACATCTGGCCTATTTGGTAGTTTGTTCTGATACCTCCCACCCCTCACTTCTGAGTCTACCTACTTCGTGAACGGACTCTATAGCTATCTTTCTCTGCTTTCGTAACATTAGTAAGTCATTCTTACATGCAACATGCTGTCAGATAGCTAACGTGTTAGACAGAAAAGAGAGCAATCGACTCTCTACAACATGCATGCACGACAGCTTCAAAGCTTCTCTGTTATCTAAACAGCTTTACCGCAACCGTTACGTAAGGAGAAAACGTAATATAAATAGTGATCTGTATGCTGATCGTTTCCTTTTAATAACTATAGATACCAGCTGTGCATTGGATATTGTCGGAATGGGTAAATCAAATTACTGCATTCCAGGAAACATGGAAGCTAGCCAGCTTCACCTTTGAAACAGAATAGTGTCTGGAACAGAACCATGTTAAGGCGCGTTATTCGACCTACGCGGAGTGCAGCTTTATCACTTTTCAATGTCCATTCCGCTTACATAGCATAGCTATGATAATTGCTCAGTATATAAACGTTGTTGGTCGAAGACTGTGCGACAGTATACATCAGTGATCTGTAAGTAGTAGCTCTGGGCACTTCAGACCAAGATGGAGAAAGCAAGCAATCTGAGTCCTGTCTACTTGATAAAATTTAGATTCGTCTTAGTGGTTTTGTTAGGCTGTTATTGCTTTGAAAGAACAAATGGAGTGAGAGAGTGTAAGGTAAGGAAGCAGTGTTTGTATAAACACATGCCTACGCACGCACACGCACACACGCCCACGCACACACACACACACACACACACACAAACGTTCTCTATTGTTTAATGTAAAAATGAGTGTTAATATTATATCAAAATATTAATTATTACGTAATTGAACAGAACACAAGAAAGCAAGTCTGTGAAACACGTTACAAAGCTCTGATGGCAGTCTCAGCGTCAGGTATTTCTAAAGCTCTCACCGTCACACGCCACCGACACTCGCTGGTCTTGAGAAATGCAGAGAAACATCCCATTTCACTGCAATCTCTATTTGCTGATGTTGAAACTTTCAATTCTAAGAGCAAACACTGGAAAACACTAGGCGGACAATACTTATCTCTCGGAAACGACACAAATCTAAAAATTACGGTAAACAGTTATAACCAATCTTATTGATATCAACGTAATATAACATTTAATGCTTTTGCTTGCAGAAAAAGTTGAACTTATCGACGAAATTTTATTATACTCGAAGCAACGATTCATCTCCGGCTATCGAAGTGTTCTTCCTCTGTACTGTCATAGACGGACGCAGTTATTTGGTCTCGCCTTCTGAGCCTGCCAGGAAGTTGGACGGTACAAACAAGTGTAGAGACGTAGCGGATTTGCAGACTAAACAAGATCTAGACTTACAGATGTACAAATTTGTGGCTGTCTATGCTACTCGTACTAACGCTCTTCGAAAGTTTCTCAGTGATGAGATGAAAACGTATTGCAATATACATGATTGAACTGTACTGGTTAGTTGCGATTGCGTACTAGCTAGCTAGAGTACTCTACTATATCTGTTTAGAGTGGCAAGTTCGATTTGCAGTCCCGGCAATTCTAAAACTTCCGGAACTGTTGGAACTCGCGTCTGATTTAGTTTCTGAAACTGTATGTTCGCGAACTGACTCAGATGCTAGCCTCGACCTCCCAGACCCGTGTAGCGCCGATTCAGAATCGGATGGTACCGCCTCTTCTCAATATATTGCGGTTGGTCCTAGGACCAGCATTAGTGTTCAGTTTCATAAATGCATATCTTTCCAATTACGGCCGTAATACAAGAACCACGAAGACATGTCCTACTAAAGTCCGTTCAAAGAATGGAGAGCCCGTGGGAAAATTCCCGTATCTGGGCAAGTACGCCCCCTACGCCGTTGATAAACATATCATTCGAAAGCACGTGACTAGGTGGAGTCAGATCTCTGGACAAATTAACTCTATAGATCCTGGGTTAGTAGATACAGCATGCTTCCTGAAAGAGACTCCTCCCATGCATTACCGACAAAGAATACCGCCAGTAAATGACACCTACGAGACTAATTGTATTAATCATTGTTGTCATTCTCATCGTCTCCTAGGAGGATCTCTTCACTGTCTGAAGAGTTCTCCTCACCTACTAATCTTTCTACCGCTTGTTCGAGCACGCCATCTGACGTTCTGTAATATTTTCTACTTTCTGGATGACATGGTCGACATACTGCTTCCATTTCGCCACCGTCACATTTTCAACGCCTTCTCTGGCCAGTTCGAATGGCAGAAAACTGTTGAACAGGACGGACCCTGACGTACTAAAGTAGATAGATAGTAGGCAGTGAGGGCTGAGTAGCAACCACTGCTCTAAATGCTCATTTATCGATTGTTAGTATTACAATCCAAGATGAGAGCAATATTGTTGTTTCCGCCCTCTAGGCCTTATCTGGTAACCACATTTCCCACGGGCTCTCCATTCTTTGAACGGACTTTAGAACATCGTGTCGCATCCCGCTGCGCGGGTACCCTTGTGTTTACAGTATAGCTCCGGTTTTATCATTTGTGTGTTAGTAGTGAACGCAAACTGGACGTTAGGAAACACTTTCTTTTACTAGTGGTGCCGCGGACGCGATCGGCATGTGTCTGATCCAAGGGCGTCACATGGGTCCCAAAAGTGGGGGGGCGCAAATTTGAAGCTGAGATATGTGACGTAATTCATGGCGTCATATATATTAAATTCTTTTTAATATCAACATTACAAAAAGTTTACTAACTATTGTAGAGGAAGACGTCTGTCACAAAGAGCACCAAATTGTGAAACAAGATCATCAATATTACTCTCCAGTTCCTTAGCAATGTCGCATTCGAAGCACATCAGAGCAAGGGACCGGAGGCGCTCGTCAGCCATCCTAGTTCGCAGCCATGATTTTAGTCGCCTTAGAGCAGAAAACGACCGCTCTGCAGTTGAAGATGTAGCAGGAATGCAGAGAAACAACTTGAACAGTTTGAAGACTTGGGGAAACAATTCTGTGCAACGGAGAGAAACAAACTGACGAGCAAGAGCACCTATGTTGCCGGTCTCCACAACGTCTTTAGAAAAGTGCAGTTTAGAATAATTGTAAAATACTCTTATTTCAGACGTGAACTGAGTGTTGTCAAAGTCACCTGTGTAAAAGTGTAATATCTCACTCACAAGCGACTGATCTGGCGCCGATAACGAGACTGACTCGGACAACAACTTCTCAATTCCACAGAACACACGGTAATCTTTGCTACAAAAGCGTCGAGTTAGGTCTGATACCATGATATCCAATAATTCATAATATGCTTGTCGATAACGTTCTTTTGGTGACAGTGGCTGATATTGGGTCGTGCTTCGTTCGTCAATTCGGTGAGAAGGTCGACGAGCTCGAAGGAGAGCTGGTGGAGTCAGGTTTTTTGCTTTACTCTCTTTCTCCGATGACTGCCAGAAATTCTCAAAACTTTCATTTGTTCTGAAACTTTGTAGAGTAGCAATGACGCTATCAGCTGATCTTTTTGCTGCCTGAAGATCTACGTTCTCTCCCTGCAGGTACTGGGATAGATGAGAGATTAATCCTAGTAGAGTGTCTAGAACGGACACATAGAAGAGAAAATTGAATGAAGATACAACAGTCAGTAAACAGTGAGCTTCACTTCCGATCGCAGCATCGTCAGAGAGTTCGTCCAGAGCAATCAGAATTGATGCAAACTGTTGCCTAACAGTATGGACTGCTGCGTGCCTGGAACCCCACCTAGTATGACATGGTCGTTGGAGTACTGCTTGCGGGCCCTTTCCTTCGTTCTGTCTTCGTTGCACATCTTGAAACTTTTCATGTCTCTTGGCTGATCCTTCAAGTAAATTATAGAGACTGGAAACAGCACCTAGAACGTTTCGCACATCTGTAACGTTCTCGCAGCTGTTTTGAAGACTGAGGTTCAATCTGTGGGCATGGCAATGCACATATCCAGCTTTCTTCTCGACCTCCTGAAGCCTGGTAGCTAAACCTGAGTGCTTCCCGCACATGCTTGACGCTCCATCATAACACTGTGCCCGTACCATAGACATTGATAGGCCCGTCTCAAGCAAAACTTGCGTCAGTTGCTGAAACAGACTTTCTCCGTCAGTACCTTTTAAAGGCCAAAATCCAAGAAACCTCTCCTCTACATTCAGGCTGTCTGTTACAAACCTTACATTGACAGACATTTGTTCTACCCTTGATATGTCTTGTGACTCGTCACATATTAGTCCAAAGAAGCCGCAGTGTTTGACAGCTGTTGTAATTCTCTTCTGAATGTTAGATGCAATGAGTTTCAACATGTCGTTTTGGCTTTTGGGGCTTACGTAGTGAAAGTTTCCTTCCAAATGGCGTTTTAAGTCAGGGCAGTACCGTGACAGATATTCAAGAAATTCCAGCAGATTTCCTCTGTTGTGAGAATCTTTAGATTCATCGTGGCCTCTCAATGGGATGTTTTGTCTTCCCATTAAAAAAATTACTTCAAAAATTTTACGTAAATTGCGTCTGTTCAGCTCTACTTGTGTCTGGTAGACTGTACTCAACTGTTGCATAACACTTCCTCTGGTTGCATCCTGCTGTTGGCTATTCTTCCACACTCCAACATTTGAAATATGACTCATAGATTCCTCGTGACGCCTCATGTCAGCTACTGCTGACTTCCACTTCCTGAAACCTCTACTCACGAACGCTTGGTCTGGACAACCTTGTTTATCCAGGTTATGCTTTACTGTCAGCCGACAAGGAAAGCAGAACGCGGAATCCGCTGCAGGGCTGTACTCAAGCCAGCAAAATTGTGTGTACCAGTGTGGTTGAAAGGACCTATTACAAGTGCCAGATTTCGTCTGAGGAAATTTCCCATGCGGCAGTTCTTTTGCACAAGGTTGATACGGGCCATTGGTCACAGAACAAGCAGTTGGACCTCGGCAAGGATCAAACGCATGACACACAGAATCTTTCGGGCCAGATTCACTAGCAGTAGTACTAGTAGAGACAGTCACAGTCACGATAGAACTAGCTGTATCGTCGAACCTTGACGTACAAAAAGATGACAAAGACTTGGAGTGAGACGACTCTGGCTGCAGGGAAGTTCTTGATCTAAAAAATTGGCGTGTTACTTTTCCATTTCAACAATCCGCGATACGTTGTTAGTGGACCTTAGAAAGGTGGTAAGGAGTTTCTGTCCTTTCCGCTTTGTGTTCTTGTCGCTGCTGAGGCTGACAGAGCTGCTGCTGTGACAGCTGTCTCCCGCTGCCATTTTCCGTATCCGGGTGCTTTAGCCTCGATTTCCAGGCAGTCCTTCATAGCAGTACTACATCTATGCTGAATCAGCTAATTTAGCTAAAGACAAGCTACACTTCTGTTTAATTAACGTTGAAAATAGAATTGACTCAAAATATAGCAAGCCACGCCCTAAAAAAGTGGGGGGGCTAGCGCCCTCTCTAGCCCCTAAGACGTGACGCCCTTGTCTGATCGCCGTGAATCCGCTGCGAGCAGCTGATAGTCGCCCGTGGAGCCGCGAATTCGCGATGAAAATTCGCGATGCGCGCATCCGCTATGACTCGATCGTCCGGATTCGATGTGACCTGCTGCGAAATCGCGACAAAACTTCGCCATAAATTCTCTGCAAGACTTTGTTTAGTAGACGTGATCATGAAGTAGTTGAGTATGCAGCTGGCTGGCTTGTAAGCATCGTTTCGAACAAACGGCTTTGCTAGGTGTCGTTACTGCCGTCGAGAGGCGCAGAAAACAAACCACGACGTATAGGGACGTGAGTTTGCGTGAAGAGCGCACTACAAGTCGTCGTTTGTGTACAGTGTAGTCTTTGGTAGACAGCAGATATGCATGAGATGTCTCCAGCTGTAATTGGGAAGGTATGCATTATGACACTGAACACTAATGCTGGTTCTAGAACCAACCGCAATATATTGAGAAGAGGCAGTACCATCCCAGACCCGTGGAGGACGATTTTGAATCGGCGCTACACGGGTCTGGGAGGCCGAGGTTACTCCGATGCAGTTCCGTCTAGAGTGCCGGAACTATACTGTACTGTACTACTGACGAAACTGACCACGCCTCTTTTCTGCAAAAGTAACGAAAAGTGTGATGGCTCACTATTTTGGAGACAGAATACTGATAGCTTCGTGCACTATAGCTCTCCGTTTGCAATCATGACAAGGTCAACAAGAAGCGGTGCTATCTGAAGTCGCGATAAATCGCTAAGTAGCTAATGAAGCCGTACTAGACATTACTTTGGCTTCTCCTTCTGCTTCATCTGAAGACGGAACAGTAAAGCATTAGCCGTTGAATCTCGTATAGACGATATTTAGGGGCAGAGCTTATAGAGAATGAGCAATCTCGAGGGTAACACGCACCTTTCGCTGATCTGGCTGTACACAAAGTCCACATTTCTGGGTCTGCTTCTGAACCGTAGATTATCTTGCTGTTGACTAGGTTTTGTAAGTAAGTTTACTACTTACCATTTCGTGCATCTTGTGAGAGACTTTGCCTGCGTAGAGACACGTGGGAAGCCATTTCTTGCGTACGGCTTCGCGAGGGTAAGAGACTGCTGGTCAAGCTGAAGTCGCCTGATTCACAGTCTGAACAGATATACGTGGAGTGGAAAGACAGACTACTCGTTGCCTAGCGATGGATTAGTTTTGGCGAGCGAAATCATGCCACCTGGGAACTCATTTGAGGTAACCAGACATGTCGGACGTTCCGCGTTGTTTCTGCTTCTGTAAAGATGTGATTGGTCAATTCGAAGTTGTTACTGTGATAACTTGCACTCGATAGGTACAGTACACGTACTGTATAGCTACAGTTTGTTTACAATTAGCTCTGCAGTCTACAAGTCCCAGCAACAGTTCTGTCTAAAGTAACACAACACATACGCGCTATTCCATAGCTGTAATGTCTAAATCAGAAAGCAGAGGCCGTTCTACCTCATCCGTAGTTGATCAAGACATGTGTATAGTAGTGATCTCAAAAGTGAAGATGGTAAAATTGATTGTCAAAAATGTCACCGAGACAGAAGCCGATGGTTTACGTCGGATAATTGCACAGCAAACAAATGAAATAATTAAACTTCAAAGCAAGATTAGAGTTCTAGCTCGAGCAAGACGTTGCATCTGCAAAGTCTGAGCTGCAAGGGAAGGCATACTCGCTCAACACACTGCCAAATGATACTATCAAGTTTTACATGTTTTGTGTCGAGAAATGTGGTTGATCGGTGTGAAGTTGGATTGAACCAGCAGCCAAGACTATTACTCTGTATAGCAAACAAAAAATCAGGCCAAGGTACATCAAGTGATCTAGCTAAAGTTCGTTCAAAGAATGGAGAGCTCGTGGGAAGTGTGGTTACCAGATAAGACATATAGGGCGGAAACAACAATATTGCTATCATCCTGTATTGTAATACTAACAACCGATAAATGAGCAATTAGAGCAATGGTTGCTACCCAGCCCTCACTGCCTATTATCTATCTACTTTAGTACGTCAGGGTCCATCCTGTGCAACAGTTTTCTGCCATTCGAACAGAGAAGGCGTTGGAAATGTGACGGCGGCGAAATGGAAGAAGTGTGTCGACCAAGTCATCCAGAAAGTGGAAAACTATTACAGAACGTCGGACGGCGTGGTAGAACAAGCGGTAGAAAGATTAGTAAGTGCAGAGGACTCTTCAGACAGTGAAGAGATCCTCCTAGGAAACGACGAGAATGGCAACAATGATTAATACAAATAGTTTCGTGGGTGCCAGTTAGTGGCGGTATTCTTTGTCGGTAGCGCGTGGAAAGAGTTACTTTCTGGAAGCTTGCTGTATCTACTAACCCAGGATCAATAGAGTTAATTTGTCAAGAGATCTGAATCCGCCCATAGCTAGTCACGTGCTCTCGAATGATATGTTTATCAACGGCGTAGGGGGCGTACTTGCCGAGATACGGGAATTTTTCCACAGGCTCTCCATACTTTGAACATTATTTAGTAAGCTCATGAGCTCACCGACTTCCATGAAGGGTTGGATTAGACGGATTTTTGCTAATTCTAGTTCGACAAGATACACAGCTCCACAGTTCAAGAATGCTAGATGGGGGAAACAAGTAGCCCTATTCAGCCACACGGTGTGTCATGTTCGGTTACCCCGAATGGGTTCTCCCACCGCAAAATCTTCACCTGACCA
>CAXXBX010000043.1:0-24114 GCA_964274945.1 Dehalococcoidia bacterium
ACTGACAATGTAGCTATAGGTGAATGATATGTAGGTACAGGAGTAACAACGCTTGACAGAGTACTTACGTATCTGTACATGTCTGAACTGACAACAACGGGATGAGGTAAAACAGAAGACGTAATAATATTATTGTCTATTAACATCCTTGCACTGGACGTTGTATCGACCCTCTCCACAGTCAATTTCAATATAGAGTTGACGGCCGTAGGTAACAGGTGTACCACACTTGTATCCGTAGTCGTAGTACTAGGAAACGCCCGAAATATTTCACTCCTAGCCAATTTTGAGGCTGTGTTTTAGTAATGTGTGTTACTATACTACAGTGTACGAATCGTTATGGCAACCAGACAGCCGCTGAGCGGTCTTACACCGTGGAACAGAAGTTGAGCTTTGTCAGAAGGCTGAAAGAAGAATTCGGAAGCAATATCAGCTTTGTGTCATGTGAGCTGGGTATTGACCAGAAGAGAATGGAGAGATAAATTAGCCTCTAAAGAAACACTTGACAAGAAGTGTAGGAGGGCAGTTGGGTCTGGTTGTACTCCTAAGTATATAATAAGACCTAGTATGCAGGACTGGCCTCACACTTGCCTACTCTGTGGTACATGTACTCAAGTTATTTTTTCATAGTTTTCTATGAAGCTCCCAGGTGCTTATTGCGAACGAATTTTCAGTGGATGATGGAGGCAACCTGCATTGGTTCCTTGGTACATAAAGATGTGCTACAGGCACACTTGCCTATTGGAAACTGGGTAACCACTCTTGGATTAATAAATAGCCCTTCAATGCTATAGACTCAAGCCAGTCTCTCCCCGCCCCACTGTTCCTCAGATTGTCGATCACTATGGCAAGAATTGACAATCTGGCCGGAGATCAAATGACGAAGGTGGGGAGAGACTGGCTCAAGTCTACTTCAATGCAGGGCACAATAATGTGATTGATATAGTGGAAGGTCTACATGGTCTGTGTACATGTGTTGTATATATAGAAATATATGTAGTCCAGATGGTTTCACAGTTGGAATCCAGTATTGGGCTTCATCATATTCTTGTAGTTTCCTGTTACGTTACATCCCTTTGAACACCGGTACCCTTCTCCCCTTTATCCTTATCTCCAGACCCTTAACTCCAAGCCATTCTGCATCCAGCTATACTCTAGACACAAATTCATGTGTCGTGTCATGTACAGTTAGTACATGCTTTGGTATCATTTCTGATACGAACTGTACTGCTCTTTTGGCATAATACAGTTGGATACATTGTGCTTTATCTCGCTTTTCCATCTCTAAGTGGGATTTGTGTGTAATAAACTTGTAGTGCATCTATTTGCTAGAATGGATTGCACTACCTGTTCCTGTGACCATAAGTGGTTTAAATCCACTTATATCCAATACCGGTTGTTTGTCATTAACAAAATCTTATTCAATCCATAACTCCACATTTCGTAGTACAGTACATAGATGGTCTAGAGTACTATCATTGAATTGTATACCATAGATGCAATTAATACATAAATTAGCACATATACAGGACTTCAGTAGCAGAGGTCCCATCTTCATCGTGTACCCTGTCAGTTTTGTAATTTATCATAAAACTGTGTTTTCATATGTTCTGTACGTGGCAAGTGTGCAGCCAACATTGCTACCATGTTTGACTGTGCCTAAATTACCACAGAAACTCTTGTAGGCATGTTCGTATGAATTCATTAATTTGCATTAGTAAGAATTTTGTTGTAGCTATAAATCCTTAATTAACTTAATTAAATGGGCGCCTCACTTTATTATTCATATGAAACCTTTATACATTTCATTACCTTGCAGTTGACTCAGTGTTCTGTAATGGGTCTACTAAGATAACATGCATTATTAGAATTATAAAGCATAAACTCCTAATTTACGTTTGCATTGCATATGTGTGTAATTAGTCTTCAAGATTCTGAATTCTTAATACTGCAATAAGTTAAAAAATTAAGAAAATAATAGCATGATTGATATAGTCCTTGCCAGTCGAGGTGTCAACTGTGCCAATTTGAAGGTAAAGCATATTACATCCACGATATAAGAATTTATGCAATACTCACTTTCTAGTTAATTGAATTGACTGCCTGTAGGCTTATACCTGTATTTGTGTATTATTTGATCAGCAAATGATTGCGTATTACGTGATTACTGTGTTTAGATAACATTCATTTCTGTAATTTCAACTGATTTGTAATCACTGTCTGGCTGATTGTCATCAATAAAAATAATCCCTCCTTGCCCATGGTCCACCATATCTGTAATGCGAAGGTCAATGTTGCGTTGGTCAATCGTCAAATTCGTTTCATTTTCGTCTACAAATTGTTGCAGTGCTTCTCTGTCATAAGATTTTTCTCTAAGTAGGTCAACTGTCAGTCTGTCTTCATGTCCCCTGTTTACAGGCGGCAGTCCGTACTCTTCAAGTTTCTGTCCACTCATCTGCTGTACTAATTCCTGTAGTCGAAAGAGACACTCGTTGTACATATCATCACTATAGTCCATGTCAGGCTGTCGAGCTTCCCTCCTACACTGATGCAGTATGTCATCACTCATATCATTTCGATATGCAGACCATATGGCAAGAGGGTCAGCAACATCACACGTGGTCAATATAACAGAAACCGAGCACGTAGTGTAGATGCTCTGGCTCGCATGGCTGCCTCTTGCATGGCCATGGCCCAGTGCAAGTCTTCTTCCAACAAACCCATGCAGTTACATGCTTCGCGAAAAGTCTGGCACTTTCGTGCATCAATCGTAAGCAAGTCATCAAAAGAGCAAGGTCCCCGCTTATGGTGAAGCAGAAGGCGTAAAAAGAAGCATTCCTGTTGCTTAGGATGCACGGCGTACACTCGACCAATGACCTCACTTTTTTTAAATGAAGTTATTTGACCATCACTGTAAACAGCTGTGCCAAGCCTTCGAGGGTTCCAGGTTTTGGTGCCTGAATGAAATGTAAAGTACTCGGGCACATTTACATAAAGCAAATTTTGAACAAACCTCTGGTCGGGCGTAGCAAGCTGGTCAAGATCTGGACGATACCGAGCGCAGAGATCAAAAAAAGCTGTCAACGTGGTTTTAGGTGGACGTTGAGCAAGAGCAACAGCATTTTGATCATTGTAAACAACCCTCTGCCCATTTAGTAGGTGGACATGAAGGTTTGTCACTGCTGGATGACGATCGTGAATGGTAAAGTTCAGTATTCTCCAGCAAGCTTCACTGCAACTGACGTATCTTGCTGTCTGGTACAGATCTATTTCATCGATAGGTTGGTTTTTTTCTAGCGAAAAAACTGCCATGTCCCTGCCCTTGTTGACATACTTTAGGACATACTTGATAGACTTGACACTTGTACAAAGCTCTACGTTGATATGACAGGCAAACATTCGGCAGAGGTAGGGAGAGTAAGGTACTACCCATCGATTGTCTATACAGACATCGTTACCTTTGATCTTCTTTATTCCTTGATGGCCACAATCATCGGGTTTACGTCGTCGATATAATGGATAACTATCATGGCCGCTCTGAGTATCACTTTTAAACTCTTTCGCAGTGGCGACGGAACTGGGGGGGCCGTGGGGGCACGTGCCCCCACAAAATGCTCTCCGTTATCTTAGGGTTAGGGTAACCCTAACCCTAACCCTAACCCTAAGGCATAGAGTTAGCAGTGTTCTTGGATTTCTATGGCCTGACAAACCGTTGTGCCCCCCCACTCAGCAGAGGCTTCCTTCGCCTATGTTTCGGGTAACGTTTCGTGCATGCTCCATCTCGCATGCAGGGTGAGTGCTTGTCCATGCGACCGCAAGGGCCATGAATCATGTTTGTCATGACTATATCATACAGCACCTTGTCAGAGTTAGCGTCAGGCAGCTCAGCGGAAATAGCGGCATCGATGTCATCAGCATGAATGCTGTGCTCTGCAGGTAACCAAACTAAAATATGAGCATGTGGCAAACCACGTTTCTGCCATTCAATGGAACACAGGTATGCAATAGTCTTGCCGAAGATGCAGTGCTTGGTCAACTGTTTGATGAGTTCCTTTCTTTTTAGGTTAAAGACACGTGCAATTAGGTCTGGACGATGTTGTGCTGTCTGCATGGGCAGCAGTTCATCAGTGATTTCTTTCCAGCCGGGATTGCACGTCATTGTGATAAAAAGAGAAGGCCTACCAAACTTTCTAACATAGCACATGGCATCCTGTGTACGTTCATGCATGTACCGTGGCAGGGGCGTAGCGTGGCATGGGCTAGACAGGGCTATAGCCCCCCCAAAGTTTGTAGGCGTGTCCATCAATTTTTGTGTGCTTGATCTTCCAATGCGCATACGTATGCTTTGGAACCCGTCTCTGACACTGTGGGAGCCCAAATCAGACGTCGGGCTGCCAAGGCTTCACGTGTGAGTCACGTGCCCATCTAATGGCGACTCTGAAAAGTTGTGCAGGAGGGAAAGAAAGTTCCAAGAAGCAGGCGTCTATTTCAGGTAATATATTGACAATAGCTTGTCAGTCATGTATCATTGACTGTGACAAACAAACCCGCTATGCGCCAGTGACCTTTTGCAGACAGGTATGCTGCCAGATTTTGACAACAAATGTGAGGTACAGTTAGACGTTCTAGTTATTATAGGTTACGTACACTACTCACATCTTCAGCTAATTCAGAAGGTAGAGGTGACTGCCTCGATTACCCAGACCCCAGTGGACTTTCAGTTGTTGAGCAACCTTTTCCAAAGAAACGCAGTCACGCACGTGGCGCTTTCTTAGCAGTTTGAGGTTGTTTGTCAACTACAAGCTCATTGATCATGGCTGTTTACGTACTGTATTCTAGATCTCTATACGCGTGGCAGTTCACGCTGTTTTTCATACGATAGGATTCTTCTCCCGCGGTCAAGTTTCTGACAACTCGCAAAAGTCTGAAGAAGTTCAAGGAACAGTCGAGTTAGATTCAGAAGTCAGCCTCACTGATGGTCAAGGCACCGAACAAGTGACACCTAGCGAGGTTTCTACCGCTGCTGGGCCTTCCAGTGGATTGGTTCTAGAAGCCGCTAACGTTCTAGTAGGCCCTCATCAACCTCGATCCAAAGATTTGTTTGGTGGAAGTTTTCCGAGGAGGCAAATTTTGCGTCAGCGAAGAAGTTTTCAGGAGACTTGGTATTCCCAGTTCCCTTGGCTGGAGTACAGTGAGAAGGTGGATTCTGCATTTTGTTTTGCGTGTCGCCTAGCTGAGCAGAGCGGAAAGCATGGCCACTACGATGCATGCTTTACTGAAAGAGGCTTTCGAAACTGGAAAACGGCACTAGATGATCCATCTCTTGGCCAGAGTCATCCAGGGGCACTAACTATGGTGCAGTTCTACGACTGGACACCAATGCCAACACATACCCGTCTACCGCAGGATGTTACTACCAAGTCAGTGGTCATGTCCACCCCCAGTCAACGACCAGGTACTCATTTATACTCATGAGTCGAGAAAGGGAACTATGTGTGAGTTCCTTGCCTAAGGGAATTACATCTGTGCCTATGACTGACAGGTTTCAGATGTTTCCATTCTCTAAATGCAACTACTAACCAATTGAGCTACAGACAAACACACACACACACACACACACACACACACACACACACACACATATCATAAAAATCCTAAATGTCTGGAGCTACCTCTCAGAGGTCATGCCCCCAGCTTAACTGGGCCCTGTGTGCTACTCAGGGAACTCTGGACCTGCGCTAGCAAACCATTGGAGCCAAGTCAGGTACTCGCAGGAGCATCGACTTGTAAAGCCAACTGTGCTGTGAGCACCCGAAGTCTCACCAAGACCCCAGTAGCTGATGTCACGTCACAGCCGATGGCCGCTTAGGACCCCAGTCAATGACCAGGTGCTCATTTACACTGCTGAGTCGAGAGAAGCAAACGTGTGTTAGTTTCTTGCTTAAGGAGATTATGCCATAGCTCGCCATTACTGTTACTTGAACTTGCAATCCTTCAAGGTCCCGGATGTAAACACCCCGTAAGTAGACTCTCTAACCAATTGAGCTATCCCAACACACACACACACACACAAATTGAAAATTGGAAAATTAAAAATTGTAATCTAAATTTGCTGGTCAAAGTCAATTTGGGGAAATTGAAAAGTGAGTCAAAAAATTTGAAAAATTTAAAAACCTTTGGAAAATAAATGAAACATAAGTCGAACAATTTGAAAAACATGAAAACTGAAAATAGAAAATAAAAAATAAAAAATTGAATTTGCTCATTAGGCTATAAGAAAAAGTAGTTGTTTGACAAGAACTTCGCTCAAAAATTTGTGCGCGCACATTTTATATATTTTATTATTGATATAAACTACAATGATGCACAGATGATTTATTAAATATTTTAAATACTACGTACTATTAAAACACGAAACAAGAACTATTAAAAGTCATCTACTTGTAATCTAGTTCTTCTCCACTTCTCTTCCTCTTCTTAAAAGATCAGTACAATCACTACTGTCTGTTCCCCATAAGTGTGAACTTTGAAAATCATTAATATGTCTGCTGTTTAGTGGACTTTCGCGATGATCTCGGTATCGTTAGAAACTGCTAGGTGTGGCATTTCTGTTTATCAAATTATCTAAGCCTTTCCTGCAAACCAAACAGAAGGATAATACTTGTGCATATCAAACACAAACGGGTGGAGCAATGGCTATTAACCAATTATCTTGTAAGACCAACGGATCAGCAACTGGAACCATTTAGGATAATTGGTATTACATGGTCCAACTGGAGCAGCTCCTGGTGTGACCTCTACTTCATTACTCATTTCAAGTTCACGCGTATGGGGAACAGACAGTAGATACACATTCAGACGAAGGAGAAGCTAGCCCGACGAACAAACCATCAGTGCTCAAAATTAGTTTTCAAAGTTAGTCGGCCGTATGGCCAGTAATGCCAGAAGTTAGCCGGTCATTCAAATTTTTTACTGGTCGTCTAATTTAATTAGTAATCAAAAGCAGTTAGTAATCAAAAATTAGTAATCTCTAATTTAATTAGCAATCATAAACCAAGAAACAAGAGTCAGTTGAATACACATATTACTAAGGAAGTAGGCATTAGTTTACAACACGAAAGCACCTAAAATTGCAGTAACTAACAAAACATAGCAAACTGTGAACTGCTTTCCTTTATAATGTTACAGTTTTACATCAAATTAAGCAATTTACTCTAACACCACACTATAAGCATATTTGTTCGAACATAACTAGTTACTACAGATCTGAGATGCTATTCTGACATCATGCAAGTTGTGCTAGTGCATGTGACGATGCAAGTTGTGGTAGTGTGACGATGCAAGTTGTGGTACTGTGACCATATTTCACTCATCTTTCAAGATCCAAGAGTCCCAATCATCCAGAGATACCGACTGCTGTGCCTCACATATTGTTTCAGTTGCCTCATTGATCGCTGAAGTGTCTTCTTGTTGATGAATGGTCTCACTGCTGCATTCAATTTTTATTTTTTTGGGATGACTTTCATGACGAGTTCTTGAACAGTCTGACCACCATAACTGTACAGCAGCGCTTGAATCAAAATTTTCAAGTTCAGTTCCCTCAACACTGACCTCTAGCAGATCAGATAACGTCTCCTGACTAAGACTTGTTCTACGATCAGTTTTAATAAGTTTTAAGCGGGAGAATGAGGCGTTCTACTTTTGCAGTACTAAACGGTAAGCTGAAAAGGAGCTGTGCAATAGCAACTAAATTCCTAAATTGCGTGCAGTCAGGTCCAAACGCCAAGCGGTACCAAACATGTTGATACCCATCTCTGTCCACTCGAAGATATTGATGTGCATAGTCAAGCATCTCCTTGGCTTCTTCCTGAATTGCTGCTAGATCAGTAGCCTTGGCCTCGAGAGCAGCTCGGAAATTCTCAACTAGCATTGAAACAGCCTCTGTAAGCTGATGAGAGAAAGACTCATCGGTTTTGTGTGAGTACCAGGCTTGTGTGTCCAAGAAAACCATAATAGCCCTCATAAGTTTTGTCCTTTGCACCAAAAGATCCCTGTCGACAACCTTTCCGCTCCGGAGCCATGAGGTTTCTCTGATCCAAATGCCCTGCAATCCTCTGCCAGATGACTGAGGTGAGGGTCTTATAGAAGACAGACAGACACGTGATAGGCCTGTAATTTTTGGCCTGGTCAGTCTTGTCATTCTTAGAAATCAGAGTGGTTATTCCTTGAGACAACCAGTCGGGTACAGAGTCTGGATTCTGAACCAGCAGGTTATAGTTACGAGTCAGATCAGTGTGAAGACACGTGATACGCTTGACCCAGAAACCATAAACCTTGTCTGGACCAGGAGACTTTCAGTTCCCCATCCAGTTGTCCAGTTCCCAAGACAATAGTCTAGTGTGTAGCGTTTGATCTAAAGGTAAAATGCTACAAACGTGCCGACTTTATAATTAGCTACATATGCGTATCCATGATGCAGACTGCTACAGTGTGTGCCATATATGGTAGTAAATCTGCATGCATAGATTTATACTTGCAATTTTATTGCTTTGCTCCAACTTGCAAGCCAAACGTTAGTTCTTCCATCATAGTTATAGGCATACAGATATCTACAGATGACATACAGATGCACAAAGTTTGATGCAAATGAGACGTGTTTGTACTGTGACTACAATGTATTGCAGTCTAGTTACATTTTGAGAAAGAAATCAAGTCTTTTTTGTTGCAATCAAGTCTGTCTTGTGTACAACCATGCAGTGAACAACCAAGCAGCTTGTTCATCAGACCATGTTTTGAGTATTTTGTTGCATGTTGCCCCCTTTTGTGTCACATTTCATTTACAAATATATTTTGAGCTGTAAGGCACTGAATGTGGATGGTTTTTTTCACTTTGGGGAGGAAGAAGGGGGGAGGTTACACATAGTTGTACTTGAGGTGTGATTGACGTGCGATTGATTTGTCAAATTCCCAAAGGAAGCTAACCAATTGCTGTACTATGCAATCCAAGCTACATCATTTTCACTTTGTTTAATTTCTTATTAATTAGTTGATGATGGAGAACAGTTTCATGATGCGTTTTCTCTTGGGAAATGTAGGATTTTTTATATCTGTATACTTGTAAGATAGAAACATAGGCCATGTTTCCACTAAGTGCACTTTAGCTTAGCTTAGATGAGTTTATAAACTAAACAAGTTCAAGAAAGCGACTGTTTCCTCTTAGGAACTTGCACATCCGGGCTGTGCAAGACAAATAGTTTAGGAACACTTGTAGGCTGGTTTGAAGTATTGGCTGCTCTGTCGCAGAGTCAGAGCAACTGTTGGTTGTCACATGATAGTACTAGGAATTTGCATGACGATGACCAAGGACACCATCTTCTCCCTCCCTCTCCTTTAATTAATTAACAACCCTTACATCTTTCAAGGTAATCCTATACCAGCAAAACAGTCAATATCATCAAACAGCATTGTCGAGAAGCCATCTAAGCAAGCGCGCTACTGTCATGACATAGTTCAATCTAAATCACTTTGCTAAACCTACTACAATTAAAGTAGGTCTAGGAAAGCGGTTTAGGTTTAGAATATACCCTAGCTGGTAACTGGTTTAGTGCAGGTGGAAACATGTTAATTCCTAAACCAGTTTAGCTTAAAACCACTCGTTAAACTGGTTTAAGTCCATAATTTTCTGTCACGATTGTGGACTAATGTGCACCTTGTGGCATTTTAACATTTTGTGGCCCTTTCTACAAATACCATACGTTCAGACACTATAATATATTTTTATAACATGTTTGACGTCGTTTGAAATTCCCATTGTAGGCTAAAGTGAAGGAATTTGGCATCAAAGAAGAGAACATGTTTGTTTTTTGGGATGTCAGTTGGTGCTTTTGTGCTCTTTGTGTGTTCACTCGATGTTGTTGCTGAACTGTTGCATTAATAGTGGGTTGGTGGTCAATACTCATTGTGGTACAGATAACAATTAGCAATACACATAACTAACAGTACAGCTAAAAACTGACAGTACAGATAACAAATAATACTACAGATAACATCTAATAGTACAGATAACAACAAGCAATACAGATAACTAACAGTACAGATAACATCTAACAGTATATATAACAACTAACAGTATATACAGATAACATCTAACAGTACAGATAACAACTAACAGTACAGATAACAACTAACAGTACAGATAACAACTAACAGTGGAGATAAAAACTAACAGTACAGATAACAACTAATAGTACAGATAACAACTAGCAATACAGATAACTAACAGTACAGATAACAACTAACAGTATATACAGATAACATCTAACAGTACAGATAACAACTAACAGTACATATAACAACTAACAGTATATACAGATAACATCTAACAGTACAGATAACAACTAACAGTACAGATAACAACTAACAGTGGAGATAAAAACTAACAGTACAGATAACAACTAATAGTACAGATAACAACTAGCAATACAGATAACTAACAGTACAGATAACAACTAACAGTACAGATAATATTTAACACATGTGAACACAGGCTAAACCACGACAAGCAGTGCTGAGGTAGCCCACAAATTTGTCAGACTGGCTTGTTTTAGCAAATACAGCCAAACTGTGCTGAAGGCCGCTCATGAATATTATAGCATTAGAGCATATGATTGAAACATCAAACTGTGTATCTTGATTTGTGGGGCAAAACCAGCATACAAGTCCAAACAAAAAATAACAAGTCTGTGAAATTGGGTCCTTTGATGCAGTTCTTTTCAACATCATACATATTTCCACATTGTAAAGAAAATGCAAGCAGCTTGTTGCTGATTCAAGATCAAGGTAGTGCAAACATTCTACAGTATGTGATCGAATATGTTTAGTGTCCATACCAAAAAACACCTACCAACTGGCTGGCTTTCTAGGTCAGTTGTAGCAATGGAGGCTGGCTTGATTATATAAATTGGTACAGGGCTGGTTTGGTTTGTAACTGCAAGTGCTAGTGTGAATAGGGTATTAACCTAAATAATGTACTTAATAAAATCCATGTAATTACAAGCCTATACATAAGCCCTAATTACACTAAACAAATGTCATAAAGATTTGTGATATTATTATACAGAGTGGAATATAAGGCAAAATTTTTGGTCAGACATTATGCTCTAGGAAAAAACAGTTGACCCAACATTTTAAATTTCAGGCATTCTAAATTTAGGGCATTCATTCTTATTTCATTTCACAATTCTTTCTTGTAATTATATTGACATCAACATTTAGTTCAATTTCTTTATTTGTTGCATCGTATTCACTACTGTATGTATTTGCTATAAACATAAATTTGGCTTGTTCACTGTTGTTTGTTGCATTGTTATTGATCATGATGACGACAGGTGATTGTGGTGGTAGTTACAATTAATGGCAATGAATGATGGTGGTAGAGGCACTGCCATTGATGCTAATTTCTACTTAGTGGCTACACAAGGTTTATGGACCCAGGAATTACCATAGGAATGCTGTGAACGACTGGTATTTGAACTACAACTACTATACAGGCAACAATAACAAATGAGATACCCTAACCTTTTAAAATTTTATCTATAACAAATCAGACAAGAATTACTATTACTACTACTACTAGATATAAGTGAGATGGTTAGTGGGACCGGCCGCTTTCAGCGGTGGCCAAACTGATGTTTGTGTCCACATTGTGTCCATAGCAGCACCTTGATCTTGCTTACTACTACCACATTAAAGAGGGTATTATAATACTAAACTAAGTTAACTAAACTGTCAACAAGGTAGTAAATTTTTTAGTCAGTCAGTGCATACTTCAGACTAGATATAAACTCACTATTGAAAGAAGTTTGCCTACTAATCAAAACATTGCATAATGCATTAATAATGATTATGCACAAATTCAGTGTCACAGGCACATTATATGTCTGACCCTTCATCTGCTGTAATTGGTGACACAGGATGCAGCCATGCACGTGCCCCAATCACTGAGGGCAACAATTGCTCATTGACATGACTGTCTTCTTTAGAACAAATTGGCCTAGTCGTCTTATCTTTTTTTAGCTGTAAACTTCCTTCGAGGATTCTGCGTTTGCTGTCTTGTGGTTGCTACCCAATATAAGACTAGCTATGGCATTCTCAGAATTCTTCTAGGCTTGGGCCCTCTGCATTATCCCGAGAACTACAATAAGTCAGGCAAGACTAAATCATGCAATGTCTCTCTGTGTGCACAAGGACAGAGCATATAAGATTGATCTAGATGAAATAGCAAACTCCTCTATAAACGTTAGTGACAGAAGAAGGAACTATTTTGGTCATGTTTAGTTATTATTTGTATAAGTGTCAACATCATGGCTAACAATATGTGTGCAAGTGCACATGTGCTGATGCACATGTGCTGATGCATGCACGAGATGCCCCCTCACCATTGTAACCACTTTCCTACGCCTGTGCAGTAGTAATGTGAGAAGTCCTGCTGAGTCTACATATCACATTTGACATGCAGTGCACCAATTAGACTCAAAATGACTTCTAAAAGACATATATTACTAGTTGGCACTACACTACTCTCATCTAGAGAGACCCTTCCTACCTCAAACAACTCCAAAGCCAGTACAAACTTTGGTCCCATGGGAAGCTTCCTAAGCACAACCTCTAGACACTATGATCAAGTTGTTCTACAAATTTCAATTTATTAGTACTAGATACGCCTGATAGTACAATTGCATGCTTATGGTGTTTTGCTGTTTGACTAAGCGCTAACTTAGTGATTTAGTCTTTTCTCGTTGTGCATGTCGCTTTGCAAGAGGAGCAATAAACGCATTAATTAAAAAAGACCTAATTAGTGACTTACCGGCAATGCATATGGTGAACAGACTGTGGCATCAGATCGCAATCTCCCGTTTCAATCTAACGACTATATAAAACGAGGCTTCATTCATGCCATTTGCGCGAGTGTACACGCAATGGTACATTAACTTAACTAAGACACGTGCCAGGCGTGGACGTTGGCGTTGTTGCGAGCATGCGCATACTCTAACCGGAAGAGAGAGTAAACATGTACTGCTTATCGATATTAAAGATATTTTAAACTTTGTAGACAATTAAAAACATGTACAAGTACAGTAGTATGGGGACGTTGTGCAAGACAGTACAGTACACTGATGATGCTTAATTAATTGATTTGATTGCTAATTGTACATGCAGCACTTTTAGTAGTTTGTACTCTAGCTGTTTATATTACCAGATGATGGTAAGAATCAGTTCTTACAGTTTTCACAGAATGTCTATTTCTTAATTAGCGATATGTAGGGCCTAGTTCACAAGAGATAGCATGTTGCAATAAATATACAGTGCATGGAGCTACATGTGTAGAAGAGATGAGTAATGTACCCTGTGGTGCACTACAGCCCGCTATTTTATTAGAAGAAGTATTTTAGCAGAAGTATTTGGCTAGCAAACGTCACATCTAGAAGCAATAACACAAATAACGTAACACCATAGCAATTATATTCAAGCAAAGACGTACTGCACTAGCTAAAATGCTTTGCTTATTCTCAATTAGTCATTTGACTAGGCCTTAACATCTGTTGTTGTTTGTCCCCCTTCCTGTGTTCGATCGTCTAATAAACATAAACAACAACATTTACAAACAATCAACAACGCCAAGCACTACAGTGTATGCATGTTGCCTATTATGCTAGCTCTAGCCAAATCACATTTAAACAGTCAATCCCTCAGTAGTGACTGGTTCATTTCACTTAGCTATCAGACGATCGGCATTCATTCAGCAAACTGGGTGAATACCTCAATGGGCGAATACCTTGAAATCTCTGTTAACTATACAAGTATGCCTCTGCCAAATAATGGATGACTGTAAGACAACGAGATGTCAACAACACTGTTTGCCTCTTTACACAGCAATGATAAGAGCAACAAAAACCATGTGAAAGGTACAAGCAGATGTTGTAGCCAATCAGTTTCATGCTACAATGGCCTAATTAAAATGGATAAACATAATTGATTGTGTTTACTCAATTACAAAGAAGTTTACTATCACAAGTCAATAACAGTCAGACCTCGTTATTCCGTCAATGTTTGTCTCGTTGGGTTCTGTCGGACTGATGCAACTGTCAGATGATCGGTAACAAGTACACAGTGACCATGTAAATTGGCTTCACGTGTACCTCTGTCAGAAAGTGAGGGTGTCGGATAGTCTCGTGTAGCCAGACCCTTTTCGCCGGAAGTATGATGCAGCGAAAAGAGTCTGGCTACGCGAGATTAGGTGTCAGATTATTGGGCGTTGGAATAGCAAGGTCTGACTGTAGTAACAATCAGACAAAGTCAGATAACTTCCAACTAAAACAAATTATTAGCATTTTCACTGCAGCAAAGTACAAAGTCCAGAAGACTGAACGTTTGAGCATAATTCTATAAAACTTAAGCAGACTTGAATAACTTGTAATCACTACTCATTAATGTCTCAAAATTGATAATGTCTTTAGCTTCAATAAGGAGACAAAACACCCATGTATATTTGCGATACCTGCCGACACTGTTTGTGCGACCATGCTAGTGTAATCATTCTTGCTTATTGTCTGTTCTTAGGCAGAAAACATAAATCTAGAACAAGTATCAAGTTGATCTGGTATACCAAAATCTACTCCAACAACCAAATTAATGATCCATGAATAAAAGGTGAGTTCTATAATACATCAGTTTAGAACACAGCTAACTACAATCTGTAACTAAATAACACTGTAGGGTTATGTGGGGAAACCTAAATAACGGGAATTTCTGAAACAGCGGCCAGGACTGCAATACGAAAATTGGGATTTTAGGGAAGAAAATCCGTTCCCAATAAGCACCTGAAAGCTTCATAGGAAACTTATGGAAAAATGACTTGAGTACATGTACCACAAAGTAGGCAGGTGTGAGGCCAGTCGTGCATACTTGGTCTTTATTATATACTTAGGGGTACAACCAGACCCAACCAACTGCCCTCCTAAACTTCTTGTCAGGTGTTTCTTTAGAGGCTAATTTATCTCTCCGTTCTCTTCCGGTCAATATACCCAGCTCACACGACACAAAGATGATATTGCTTCCAAATTCTTCTTTCAGCCTTCTGACAAAGCTCAACTTCTGTTCCACAGTGTAAGACCGCTGTTATTTCCCAGCTGCACATCTACCGAATACAGAGGAAGTACGAGAACAACAAAAAAGGTCTCTCCTAATTCTCTCTCTTGGCAGTGGCGTAACTAGGCATGAGGCAGCCGAGGCAGTTGCCTCGGTAAATAAAATGGGTGTGGCGTTGCAAAAATTTTGCTAGATGCATCAGTTAGTAGATAACAGAAAAGATCGGGCATTCTAAGTGGCTTAGCTCTTTCATATATTCATAGAGATGTGGCTGTGAGTAGAGAGAGAGTCTTACGAAGATTGTACAGGACATCGCAGATTGGGACAGTTGTTATTATAGAAGCTATGTTTACTTACATTATACATAAAGTAGGTTATAAAGACAAATTATTGCTTAATTAATTAATTTATATAAAATTTGCCTCGGTAAAATTTTAATGCTAGTTACGCCCTTGCTTGGTCAAACAAAATATTTACACAAACAGTGGTGCGCCTTTCATACTGTTTGAAGGTAACTATGTCAGACAGTGACTCATAATCTTTTCCTGATTTTGCTGATCCATCCTGTGTATGAACTCGAATACTGCTGCTCAAGTTGAGGTCTCCTACTCGTTGAAGGACCAGAGTGACAATGCTTGAATCACGTTCATTAGGTGAGGTTGGCTCACTGCAAGTCACTGTCGCTGATTCAAACTGTATCGATGGAACTGGAGAAAAAAAATTGGGTCAGCAAACCATTCTCAACATTGGCAACTTAGTAACATCTTCATTCCTCTTTAGAAGTTGATTTTATACTTTACTGTCTTTTAGTAAGTCACTACATTCCCACACTCACCCACTCATGTAACCTCCTGTCTATTATTTGATCGGTTGCATGCTAGAAGTTTGGTTGGTAGTGGTGGTGGTGTGTGTGTTGTTGTTGTTGGTGGTGGTGGTGGTTGTGTGTGTGTGTGTGTGTGTGTGTGTGTGTGTGTGTGTGCGTGTGTTGTTGTTGTTGTTGTTGGTGGTTGTGTGTGTGTGTGTGTGTGTGTGCACGTGTGCGTGCGCACACACAAAGCATGCAGACACTTGTGCATGCAATAACAGTTACGTTTGCCCAACTATCATCATCTACATTTCCAGTCTACTGTATTAGTTTGTCATACATGTTTCCAGTAGTCTGTCGTCTGTTCCAATATATTTTGTAATCTAGCTGACTTCTAAAAATCTTTAATGGGTTTGCTACATCTGTTCTATATTTAACTTCACATTAATAGCCTCCCTCACATTCCACCTAAGACACATAAGAAGAGTGCAAGCTAGTGGACCTCAGGTAAGAAAGCTCATTCATGTGTAGGTTCTACATTGCTCCATCCTTATTGCATGCACTGAGATTGCAAATAGGCTGCAAAACAACTAATCCCTTATCTGTTTTCATTTATCCATATTTGTATCTGCACAATGACAGTGAATTATCTATCCTATTACACAGATTTTATATCTGTGATCTCTTACCATCATCTGGATCTCTAATTGTCACACGGACTTCAGACAACCCAAGTCGAGCACCATCACTCAGATTATCCAAGAACACAGTAAATGTTTCCTCTCCTTCCAAGTAGTCATCATCCAGTACAACAACATAGCATTTCTGGCTGACTTCCCCTCTTTCAAATTTGATAATTGACATGTCTGTGTTTGGACGATCGGCAAAGTCTGTGCCTTTCTCAGCACTCCCAGATCTTGTGTAGCAGCGAACTTTGGTCAAGAAGTTTGTGGATCCGAACCGAATCACTTCCAACTGCAAGAGTGGACCTTCATCTGTGACAACAGTTGGAACTGAGAATCCCACGATGGCAGCTAAGATGGAGATAACAATTAAAGATTATACCTCTGCAAGAGGAATGTACTAATCAAATATCATTCCAAGGTGCTCACCAATGGAAACAAATGACAAAGACTAAATCACCTATTTCAAGACATGGCAGTCACACAGTGCATTGCATGCCAAAGAAAACACAACACAAAATCAACACACACTAACCAATCATATCAGTTAAAAGAAACCACATCAATTGATACGACTAAGTCACTTGTCTTATTTGTTCAATTTGCTTGCTTGGTCAAAACATACTAAGAAAAGCATTACCCAGCAAAGACAACAATTACAGAGGCAGCAAAACCGATCCACCAGGTCTGGACCACTTTCAAAAACTGAAATCTCAGCAGTTGCTTGACACATACTTCCATTTGGAGGGAGCAGATTAAATAACTACCATATTTTACAATGGTCTAATATGATTCTGGTAAAAAGATGCCAATGCTCTTATGTTTAGAAATCAGAAACAAAACGCCTTAGATAGGTGACAAGCACTAAATTAAACATTTTCACTGTAAGAGGCAATTAGCCACACCTACTTACACACAGCTAGGCCCCCAAAACACTAACTACATTTGCTTCCAGCACCCCTGAATTAATAGACACTGCCCAAAGCAAAAATTCCTAGTGAATGTCTTATCTCGTTAGTTGTTACTTACTGTCTTCCCAATCATTTATAGTAACTGTTGCTTCATGTGGACTGCCAATTCCAACTCTAGTTGCCGAAACCAACATCACATTAAACTTCTCAGGTCCTTCCAATACTGGCCGGCCATCTTCCACATCATCATCAACAATTCTTACTCTTACAGTCTGCACTGTCACACCAGGAGAAAACTCAACAAGTCTGGATTGCTGAATGTAGTCTTGGTCAGGTTGAGCTGAAGCTGGCTTATCATTCTTAGTAGTAAACCAAACACCAACTGAAAAACTGACATCTGGACCAACACGATTGATGGTAATGATAACTTCACCATTGCTCTCATTCACCCAATAATTTGAAGAAGAAAACTGGACTGTAGATTCTAAAAAAGCAATAAGAAGCCCTTAATTAATACAAAGTGATAATACAACACAATATTTTCGTTAGCAAGAGTTGTCATGCACTGAACATGACACTCTAACAAAGTCAGCTAACAACTATTAATTAAGCACCTATTCAAATATCTAATTAAATCAATTTCTCACAATATCTCAAAACTAAGCTGTCACAGCAACTTTCCAATATAATATCAGCAACAAAGGTGTTCCGATTAATTCTAGCATTATCAAACCATTACATAAAGTGAATATTTCAACAGTCACATGTGCATGACCTTGGGAGTCTCAAACCAACAAACCACATACAACTCAGGAAGAAACCACAAAGGATTTCGCTAAATGAACAAGCATGGCAGAAAGCACACAAAACGCAAATAGCCAAATAAAGAAACAAATGGATATCAAGCAAACCGGCAAACACTAAAGTCATGACAGACAAGTAGGTAGGTGCAATAAAGCAGGTAAGTAAGCCGCTGGCAGGTAGGTAACCAACTGACAAGCATGATCGAGAAATAGACAGGTAGATAGATGGGTAAACGAAGCACAAAAACTGCAACACTTGAACACAATGGATACTGACCATCATTAGGACCAATGATTGCTACATCAACAGTTGATCTGTTCTGATCCACCTTTACACCTATTCCACGAGGTGCCAAATGCACACTGAATGTCTCTAATCCCTCCGTCACGGTATCATCTAAAATTGAGACTGAACAAAATTTTACACTCACTCCAGGTTCAAACACAATCTTTGAGAGTCGAGAGCTTGTTCTTGTTACATAATCATCACCTACAGATAAAATTATAACTCAACTATAAATTATAACTCAACCATCTAAACCTATTCACCATAACAACAATAACACAATAACCTGTCAAGAGGTATGGAGGAGTGCTCCCTGTAGCCGATCCAGACTCCGTGTAGCACACAACACTCACTGCATCTGTCAGGTCTCCTGTTCTCTTTACCGGCAGCTGCATGTCGCCAATATCCTCAGACACCTTCATGCTTACAACATCAAAAAACAGAACTGGCTCTACAGAACCATCAAAGAAAAACACATTAGCATAATCAAAATCTTGATAAGACCAAACAAGCAATCATGCAAAGCAAACATTAAAACCTAAATATGCATACCATATTTCTTCGATTGAACGCCGTGGCATTTATTTTTTAGCTAGGGTTTCAAATGCAGCGTTTAAACAAGGGCGGCATTTATTCAAAGTGGCTTTATTTTTGTTTTTGCCGAGCATAGCTAGGCTTCTACTCCGGGTCACACAACAGATCTACTTTAAAAAACCGTTTCTGTGTCCAACTGCAGATCAGTATCGAAACGATTCGTGCAAGTGACCAAACGGCGATGAAAAAGCCTCATAAAGTTCCGTCGCCCCATCCTTTTGTATTGTAGCTACAGCATGTGTGTACTTGACAACCGAGAAACATTTTCAGGAGCTAAATGCCACCTGCTCCCGTACTCTAGTAGGAAGCTTGCAAGTTTACGGCAATTTCCATGACACAGGATTTCAACAAATGCGTGTACTGTCTAGATAGGACGACGCGTTTCAGTAGGCTATGTAGACGGTCAGAAAACTCCATTGCAACGTGTTACTCACCAATGTGAAGCAACTACGGATACCGTAACACCAGTTTGTTACACACTCCTGTCCATGCTTAGGAGTGTGTATGCACACAAACATACTGTAGGCTTGACACCTTTTCATGAGAACAACACACCATACTGGTATGCATTTCACACTTTGAGACATTCTTTTGTCTTAGGACACTATTGAGACATCATGCAATGAAACAGGTGAAACGTTTGCCTCACATATGCCTCTGGAGAAGTCCTACGATTTTTCTTCAAACTTCAAGCTAGATCTATTGGAATTTATTAAAATGTGGCATTTATTCGAGGACAGCATTTATATTTTATCTGTACTCTCAGCTGCCGCGATTAAACAAGAGTGATGTTTAATCGAGGGCAGCATTAATCACAGAAATATGGTACATAAACACCATGTCAATAAAAGTTTAAAATCACTAACCAACCTTACAAGTTAGTACTAACAACCACTTCATACACTTCAATATGCACTACAGCCTATTACAATGTGTACTAGAAAACAATTCTGGTTAATTAATTAAACTAATGCTGAACAGATCTCCAAAAATGACATTTTTTATGATCAACAAACTCTTGCAAACATGATGATACGGACTAAACCTTGAAAACTACCAATACAACTAATGAAAATTAAGTAGCTGCATAAGGCCACATCAAAAAATTGCGTTTCCAGTCGGCTGACCGGGTGTAATTTCTGCCATTTGTAAAAAAATTTGAGCATCAAATGATGGCATTTTAGAGTGACAGGATGGGACTTGTTGCATGACTGCGTAAAACCGTTCTGCAGTCACGTGCTGTATTAAATCACATCTTCTAAATTTAGCTATGGCGGCTGACTTGCTGACTCCTGGCACCTCAACACATGATCCATGTCATTGTGATTAGGTGTCTGCAAGCATGAAGTGCTGGAAAGCAGCAAAGTGTGGGGATGCTTGTGGACCAACGTCTTCAAAGCACAATCAAGTGTCTGGAGTGCGGTAAACCTCGTGGCATAACTCAACTAGCTCTGTCATTGTTGAGTTTATCTGTGGGTCACTGCTGACGTTTGAGAATGGCACTTTTGGCAAAGTGTTTGTGCAGGAGAACATCCGATGTGCCGATCACGCTGAGGAAGATGTCATGCACAATCCTGACCTCTTGAAAACATTTAAAATTGTCTGACCAGTGTGTAGTGATGTACTTCGAAAGACAAAAAGCTCCAACAAAGAAGTGTAAAAAGTAATAGCTAGATCTTGTTATCAAAGCTATATACACAATGATTCTATGTGAAATGCATAATAGCACCACAGTACCTACAAAATTGGCATGGGCTGGAAATCAAATGCATGAATGCATGGGTAATAAATGAGCACGTTGATATATCTTTCTTGGTAGTAGTAAATCTATACTTAAACCATATGTAGACTTTGCCTTCTCACTTGAAGAGTCTAGGAATGAGAGCATGTAGAAACAAAGAATGAGAGCAAACCTGGAAGTTGCTGAGTTACTGTCTTCTATGTCTAGACCAAGCTTTTCCCCCAAAACTATTTTCCCAATTGACCGGGTAAAATGTTTTATTAGTCTTATAGTCTTATTGGTTGTTGACTAGAAGCACAAATATTTTTGATGAGGCCTAATACATGTTTAACTAGATAATGATGTCTACAATCATGTGTAAATGACATCATGTGTAAATGACATCATGCGAGACCATCCCAATAGTATGCAGTTTACTTCGCTGTCTGTCTGACTTCTGCCACCTGACATCGACACTTACATGCCATATGTAGCCTCGAAAGCCAGGCTCTTCCGCGTAGTCGCTGAGCTAAATGCACGTGAATCACACAAGGAGGAGGAGCTCTTGCCGGAATTGCTCCAGCGCGAGAAGAGCCTGGTCGCTTTCGAGAAGGTCGTAGTGATGTGGGACCCCAGATCCAATTTCATAGCTTGGATAAGGCTAATTCAATTAGCTAAACATAAAGGTATGAAAGTTGAGAACACGCGACATCGCTTCACACACTTGCTTGTTTTGTGCGAAGTACGCAGTTGACATCATCGTTCGCTTCTAGTACGTATATCTACAGCTCAGACATGTAATATTCTGCAGTGTCACGACTCCCTTTCAGCATTCAGTTTCGCCAACAGTGCACACCGCCGAATCTAGATCTGCAGCGCGGTAGTTTGAGAAATGAACTCGTTGTATGCGGTTCGTGTATATATGTAGTAGTCAGAGTCCGTGCATTGAAACAAGTCGTACGTAGTACACAACACATGTAACTACGAGTCAACTCTACACTTCCTGAACATGGTAGGTCCACTGCACTGCTGTTTTCCCACGCTAGCTAGATGTTTCCAGTACACCGTGAGGAGAGCCACTATCGTACAAAAGAGCTGTTTGCTAAGTCAAAAGTACCGTCAGATAGACTGCGTTAGCAATACACACCAATCTGATCATGACGTGGACTCCGTTCCCGTCTGGAGAGGTCAACAAGCTGTATGCCACTGCTTTGATGAACCGTTGAGTGAAACAGGGCTAGCAGTTCTCACAACATTCCCCCCACAGACTATAGATGTCAGATAAACGCGCAAGAGTGATGAACACTTCTACATCGGTTTCAATTCGCGCAAACCTGCAGATGAGTCAGTAGAAAGAAACATTGCTGGAGAGTGTAGGTTCAGCGGACCAGTCCCATGTAGGCCATTCCTGGGCTCATTATTCGCCAGCACTTTGTCCATCAACAGCTTCACTGGCTTTCATGTTCAAGCGCTCTCTGCAGAGGGCTTCCTTTCCAGTTCATGTATCAAACGCAGTTACACTGAACGAGCTCTTTAGGAAATCGAATTAGCCTTATCCAAGCTATGAAACCGGATCCGGGGTCCCAAGTCACTATGAAGTTCTTGAAAGCGACCAGGCTCTTCTCGCACTGGAGCAATTCTGGCAAAAGCCCCTCCTCCTCATGTGATTCACGTGCGTTTAGCTCAGTGACTGCACAAAAGAGCCTGGCTTGCGAGGCTATGCCATATGCAGGCAACGGGCCACTTTACAATCCGAATGTATACCTGTTTCTATTGTGACGAAGCGTTACAGCCTAATAACCGTATTAAACAGTCACATGATTTAAAAATCAGCACACATTCTACCCCAATCGTGTTTCTATACATACGTCTGCCTTCATTTTGAATAAATTGCACCACTTGACACCGATTTAGCATTCTGTTGCAACCTAAAATCCATATAGCACATTCTATCGCAATCGTGTTTCTATACATACATACACCGCTATTTTGGGTAAATTGGCTTTTCTCGCTTTGCTTGATAGCATTGAATTACAACCTGAAATCTGCAGTAGACAGTTTTATGATGCAAAAATTAGTGCATTCTATTGCAATTGTGTTTTTATACACCCAACCTAACCTTTTGGGCAAAGCAGCAGTCGTACTGCTTGACAAGGATTTAGAACATCCCCTTGCTGTATACAGGCCATTGTTATGTATGGGCCAGGGTGACGTAGCATTACCGACAGACACACATACAGACAAACAAACATCCAATCAATTCGTATTAGTATTGCTTGAGAGACCATCCCTACACATCTATACGACAAGGGGTCATCCATAATAATTGTCATTTACTCAAGCGTACAAAGCATATGCTAGGGGGAAATGGTAGAGTTGTATGCATTTGGTGGAGTACAAAATGTCAATGATCTTTTTTGGTCCAGAAGTAGAAAGTGATAGTGAAGAAGTCAGGATACTGCATGTACGTCTATGTGTTGTATATGTGTGTAAGTTACTAACTATCTGTCGCAAGGGTATGACACATATAGCGTGCGCTTAGCTGTTTGTTGCATGTGTTTAAAGTGTGTACGGCATGAGACGGTAGGTACTCTGCGGTGCTGACAGGCCTCTCTAAGAGACCTCGTGCTGTTCATAAAACACCAACAAACAGTACCAGCAGTTTGTGAACACTTTCGTCTTCGCCAGGCCATTTTTGTCTCACGAGGAAACTGTGCAGAAAGTGCAATGACAATGGAAGACCGCTGGCCACAGCGACAAAATGTGCATCTCAATCTTTGAAAGGGCTTCACATGACCAACATCTATTATGCGCTTAGGGGAAGGGAGGGGGAGGAGATAAGAGTACGCTTTGTACGCTTGAGTAAAAGGCGACAATCATGGATGACCCCTAAATCGGAAATGTTTGGGATCTTAACTTAAAAATAGAAAGAGTGGCAGCCTTGCCCACTACACTTGAATTCAGAGCACGTATCTCGATCACACTTTGTACTTGAAGTTGATGACAAATTGATGATCTATGTGTTCATTTAGCACACAAAGTGAGCAGTCCACAGTTTAGCACACTCTTTGGGTCCATCAAATAAGATTCTGATCCCAAGGTTATGACTTTTTGCTAAAGCCACATAGCTTAACTACTAGATTCTCATCCATCTGACGTCCTGTT
>CAXXBX010000044.1:0-18175 GCA_964274945.1 Dehalococcoidia bacterium
AGAGACTGGACAGCAACGGCCTCCGATGTCGACTTGACAAATGTGTCTTCGCGGGCAGCCCAAATCACATATCTAGGATACATCCTGTCACGGGACGAATTAGCCAAGGGATCAAAGGTGGACATGGTAATGCAAATGCCACCACCAAAAGACGTTCTGGCTCTTAGGTAACTTCTAGGATCAATTCAGTTTTTATCGCAAGTTTTTACCAGATCTAGCAATGTTCATGGAACCATTGACACGCCTAACCAGAAAGGACACTCGTTGGAAGTGGACCGCAGCAGAGCAGGACGCATTCGACAAATTGAAGTCAATGCTGAACAAAGACACCGTTCTGACTCACTTTGATCCTTCCTGTCCGATGGGCATCTCATGCGATGCATCAGAAGTTGAAATCGGGCCAGTACTTTTTCATCACTACTCAGACGGAAGCGAGCAAGCGAGCGACTGATTGCCACTGCATCTAAAATGTTATCACCAGTGCAAAAGAAGTATTTGCAAATTCAAAAGGAGGCTTTATCCATTACTTTTGCTTTGCACAAATTTCATCAATTCTTTTACGGGCAACAGTTCATACTGGTGACCGACCATAGACCTGTTCTTGCCATGTTTGGGCCACACAAGGAGACGCCTGTTTTCGCAGCAAATCGAAAGATTCTGCATGAAGGCCATTTGGAATGCAAAGGATGAAACAACTGCCACGAACAGCAGTCTACTGGCTGAAGAACGACGCAGATATCCAAGACAGTTGTCATCAATGCACTGCCTGCGCCGACACCAAAACAAACCTGCAAAGTCTGCCAACCATCTTTGGACGCTGCTGGAGAAACCCTGGAGTAGGATACACATCGACCACACCATCGATTTCATGGGACACCATTAACTCATGTCATAGACGCATACTCCAAATACTCATGTATCCATGCGACTAATTCTACCTCTACAAAGACGACTACACAATTGTTAGAAGAAGACTTCTCACACTTTGGCTACCCGCACGCCATGGTTTTGGACAACGCCACAACCTTTTCATCACAGGAATTCAAACCTGGTGTCATGAAAGAGGAATGGTGCATCTGATGGGAGCACGTTATCATCCAGCCACCAATGGTGCTGCTGAGAGACTTGTTCAAACATTTAAGCGTTTCTTTAAAAAGTCAAAGAAACCTCTTAAGGAAGCCCTTCAGGAATTTCTTATGCAATACAGACGTTTGCCTTTAGCAAGCAGATATTCACCTAGCGAATTTTTCAACAATCGGCAGATGCGAACAAAGATTGATACGCTGCTACCATCACTGGTCCATGAAGCTCAGGAACACCAAGCTCGAGAAACCACGAAGTCACAGGCCAAAGAGTTATAAAGCACTGTCCATAATGTCCACGTGCACTACAGAGTAGGAACACCATGTTATGCACTCTACTTTCGGCCAAAACGCACTAGTGAGCCTAGATGGGTTCTAGCAACCATAATCAAGGTACACTGTTCCCGGAGCGTGAATGTAAGGGAACATTCTCTGGACCTATCTGGCAGTGTCACGTAGAACAGCTACGAGTCAGTTATAGATGTTGAACAGACGAGGACATCAGATCAGCCGGTTCACCAGAACTTACCATACTATGGACCTGACAACCCGTGACGATCTACCAAGATTAGGAAACGGAAAGCAATTTGGGATTGCTGACGTTTACCTCTGTCCGTCTTTTGGAGACTTCAGAGCTGGTGGGAGGTATAATATATGATTGAGAAAATCAGGTAATTGCGGTTGACGACATCATCATGAACATCATCGTGAACTCTGGATGACTCACCTAAGGTTTCATGTCATGTAGGTTAACTCACATCCTACTGTGGTTAAGTGTAGAACATTCTAGAACTTAGATTGACACTATATTAGTCAGAGTGTCACCTAGATCTAACAGTGTACGTTTAAGCACAATACTTGCTACTTCAGCTATCAATTCTAGTCTTGCGTGTTACTGCAATATACGTCTTATTTTGGAAACTCTCTTCGAGATACAACACCTGTTTACTTTTACAGCATGGATGTCCGCCATTGACAAGAAAGTGAGAAAGTGTGATGGGCATGCGCATTTTATCTGTCACTACTTTTCTTGACACTGGCTTTAGCTTTCACCATACTGAAATGCTGATGTGTTTTTTCATCAAATAGTTACCAAATATACCTGTAGTGTCGTCAACACACCACACCAAGATTAAGCTGACTGTTTGGTAACCTGAGGGAAACATAGCGCTTCTGCTTGACACGCTTCCAGAGGTGGGGGAGACTAAAGTCTCCCCCACCCCGATGCTACGCCTGTGGATCTACTGACCATCTACTGACCATAGTGGCATGTGTAGGGTTTCTACACATTGTTTCATGAGGTAACCTGCATACGCACACCTGCACACGCACAGCGTGTGCATGTGCATGAGCACGTACATGTGCATACTGATATACTTTGCCTAGTGACTATAGAGACTTATATCCATGAGAATTACTGTGCTGACAGCCAGTGTTCACAATTTGATATATTGGAAGATTGCTCAAGTTTTACTTCCTGACAGCAACTGCAAACCATCGCCATGATTAATGTAGACTGAAGACTACTGCATACATACTAAAAATCCATGCATACATGGATTTAGTGTTCATCAGTCCAGCAGACATTTTGAGCATACTAAAACAAACCGCAAGCAATTTACTTCCTAAGGTTTCCAGTGCTTGCATTAATGAGTAAATACTGTTAGATATTGCTTTTGGGAGCCTTGTGGCTCACTGATCATGGATCTATAACTAGTTCATGTAGCATCGACAATACTTTCAATAGAGGCGTGCGTATCCTTTGCTGATGGACGACTTTGAGGGTCAGATGACCAGCAGACTCTAGCCACACTTGCCCATTTTTTGGCTCTATATTGGCTGAGGCTAGCATCAGGGTCACTAGCATACAATGATGATATCTCTTCACCAGCAAACGTGCCATTGTCTGGACGAAGTGTTGTGTCTTCTACGTGCTTACAGAATTCTTCGAGCGAGAGGCCCATGACCTGTTCGTCCGAATATGCTTTTTTCCCATTCCATATCTCCCACATGATGATTCCAAAACTGAACAGATCTGCTGACCACGTGTAGGGCTTGTCACTCATAATCTCAGGTGCCATGTATGCATTGTTTTCACATACAGTACCTATCAATCGGTTTATGTGCTTTGCCAGACCCATATCTGCAAGCTTTATTACTCTTCCCTTGGTCAGCTATAGATAAGCAATAATGTATAATAATGCATGGCATTACTGATTGTGTAATTACTTACCAGGATATTTTCTGGCTTCAGATCTCCATGAATGACACTCTTTCCATGCAAATAGTTTAGGCCATTGACTATATTTAGTGCAAGACCTTGAGCATCTGAGAATCCTGCTACTGTATACGCAGGTTCTCGTTTGGCATCTGCAATGATGTCTCTCAGACTTCCGCCATCACACCATTCATAAAGCAATCCCACTTTCAGTAGGTTTGCGAAGACGTCTACTGTTCCATACAACTTCACAATGTTTGGGTGATTGCACTTGCTGCCAGACAATACAAAGCAAACAAATTATAATATTGATAAACATTACTGATTTAAATTAATACCGGGAAGCGTGTAGTTCTCTCCTGAAATCAAGGGCTTTTTGTGGTGTAATTTGATCATCCATTAATTTCAGTGCAGCTTCTTTCATTTCAGGAAATTGAAGAGTGACTTTATGCACTGCACCAAAACTGCAGGTACCTACTGATTTAGTAGGCTGAGGCCATTTGAGATCGTTGTCGGTATAACGGTAGCTGTATATTTGTAAACTGAACTTTGATAGTTCACCGTTTTTCTCTTGGCATTTGTACAGCAACTCCTTGTATTTCGGAATATAGACTTCATCCTGCTCTTCAAGTGCCATCAGTCTTTGGCGAGTTGTTTTTATTTGTTCAGGAACGTCTTTTGTGACAAATTTTACAGAAAGAGAATGTTGTTCTAACAAAGTCAAAACTAGATTGTGTAGATTTTCTGCATCGTCTGTTTGGCATTGGGTCAGAAAGGCATCAAATGCTTCTGCTACTTTTGCTTTGAAAGACTTTTGCTTTACTGACGCAATCATCTTTCCTAGTGCAACTAGAGGAGTGGCAATGACTCCAATAACAAGAGCAAATGGAGCAGCTGCAAGTAACAATGGCGTTGCCATAACAGCTGCAGCTAATTTCAATTTTTTAGTAGACTGGCTGATGTCATCACTATCATCATCATCATCATCATTGAGGGTGGCACTATTGACTGAAATATCTCTGTCTGATGTGTTTCCACCACTGACATCTAGGGTCAGGATATTCAGTGTTTTTTCTGCTTCCCGGGCATCCTCAACAAACGTGTTGTTTGCCCACTCACAAAGACTATGGTAACTTTCAAGTTTGGCTATTTCATTGGTAATGCGATCTTGTAAAAACTTGCTCACATTTCGCTCATCAAAATGCTGATGTTGCTCATCGTGTAACGTTGATTTCTTCCATTTCAGAACATTGTTACGTCCATTTTCTGACTTCAAATGATGGATAAGATCGTCTGTTGTAAATTTTCGAGTCTTTTGTAACAATTTTTTTGTCATTTCATGCAATGGTCCATTTTTGTGGGACGATTCAACAGCTTCTAGTTTCTCCCACCCTTGCCCTAGTCGTATCTTCCTTTCGTCAACAGGCAATCGCAGCTGCCTGATTGTTGTTTCCAATGCTTGCTCTGCATAGCTCATTAGGGGGGTTAGTTTCCTGTAAAAACCATAAGTAAAAACAAATATATGCTGTGTACATTGTTTTGTTAACATACACTTGTAATCGTTTTATCCTGTTTTCAAGAGCTTTTGGAAGCATTTGTTTGATTGAATCACAAAGAGTAGACAAATCTGGAGTAGTTATGCCAAAAGTTTGAAACAACAGCGCTCGCTTTGAGTTCATTGTCAGAAGTTGTTCCTTTCGAAATCCTGGCCAACGAATCTTGATCTGTTCAGCTGCAAGATCTAAGTACTGCTGTCGTTCTTCTTCGGGCTTCAGATCGCTACAGACCTTGTCCCACTTGTTTATGACAAATATTGCTGATTGAGGAGATAAGCCTGAATTTCCAGTTCCTTTTACATATGCTCTCAGCAAACCACCGGCCTATTCACATAAGAGCTTATTTAGAATAAGGACAGAGACGAAGTGATTTGATGAAATTTGAGCAGAAGTTTGCACGGAGACATGAAAACAAAAAGGAAGGCAAGCAAGTTGGTCAGCAAGCAGATGTACAAGTAGCATACGAATGTAAATACGGACAGATGTAGAAACAGATAGACAATTAACAAACAGACAAAAGTAATTTTTATTCCATTACATTTAGAGGCAAAACAATTTCAACCGTAAGAGTGTACTCCTTGTGTTTTATCATTATTGACAACAGTACATGTGGCCTGCCAAACTGTGTGCAGATCTGTTTTAATAATTAGTGCAGCAATGGGTATCAGAAAGATTACAAAAATCTAATTCTGCTGCTAGTGTGTTTGTCTTGTGTTTAACTTAGAGACACTCGGGTATTGTTCGCTTTATTCTGCACTTGTTCGTAAGAGAGATATTCAACTATGAGTGCATGGTAGAATCTGTCACAATTATTCTAGACTCTACTTAAAACCAGGATTTTTTACAGTGCAAGAAAAGTAAATATATCATTTTGAACAGACTTTTCTCTTTTTTCTTTGTCTTTTCTCTTTTCTCCTCTATTCTTGCTTGTTTCCCTCTTACTTTAAATTCCTTTTTTGACTCTTTGATCTCTTCCCTTGTTTTGCAACATGTTCTCTCTCTTTTGTTTCCGATTTCTCTCTCTTTCTTTCTGCCTCTTTTTCTTCTTTCTCTTTCTTTTTCTTCTCCTCTCCTTCTAGTCTGTGTGTGTTTGTGTGTGTGTGTGTGTGTGTGTGTGTGTGTGTGTGTGTGTGTGTGTGTGTGTGTGTGTGTGTGTGTGTGTCTGTGTCTGTGTGTCTGTGTGTGTCTGTGTGCGTGTGTCTGTGTGTCTGTGTGTCTGTGTGTGTTTGCGCTCGCTCGCGCGTGTGCCTGCCTGCCTGCCTGCCTGCCTGCCTGCCTGCCTGCCTGCCTGCCTGCCTGCCTGCCTGCCTGCCTGCCTGCCTGCCTGCCTGCCTGCCTGCCTGCCTGCCTGCCTGCCTGCCTGCCTGCCTGCCTGCCTGCCTGCCTGCCTGCCTGCCTGCCTGCCTGCCTGCCTGCCTGCATTCTGTATGAAGAAAGAAGTCTTTATTGATGCAGTCAGAAAGGCTCCTAGGAGAAGTGGAGGAGGTCCTTCAGGGTGGAGATATGTGCATCTTCTATCACTTTTAGAAAGCGACTTGTGTTGTGACCTTTTGTACTTAGTTTGCTCTTTGATTGCTGAAGGTCATGTTCTTGAGGCAGCTGTACCACTTTTGATGGCTTCTCCACTCATTTCTTTACCAAAGGCTAATTCTGACGTGAGATCTGTTGCTGTAGGTGTCACTGCAAGGGCAATGTGCACTGAGATGGCTGGTTCTTTTTCATCATATTTTCACCTTCATGGCATGGTATTTCAACACCTGGTGGGGCTGAGCTTTTATTCCATCACATTTTGTTCCTTAGGGAAACCAATACTTTATTGTCCATACTCTCTACTGATGTCAAAAATCCATTTAACTCTGTTCCTAGAGATAAAATTTTGTCAGAGACCAAACTGAAGTTTCCCAAACTTTTTGGATATGCCAAGCAATTGTATGGGAGTTCAAGTACATTGATTTATACTAAGGACAGGAAAGTTGTGAAATTGCTTTCTGAGGAAGGTGTTCATCAGGGCAATCCGCTTGGTCCGATTTTATTTGCAGCTGCCCTTTATCTAATTTTGATCAAGACTCAATGCGATCACCCTAATACGACCATATTAGCATATTTGGATGATGTGTATGTTGTGGGGATGCCAGATGAAGTTTTAGTCACTCTTTCTGACCTGACTGCTTCTCTGCAACAGATTGGACTGACTATTCGAGAGTACAAATGTAAGTTGTATTTTCCAATGGCTTCAGAAACTTTCAGTACAGATATTTACATGAGCAAAGATGGTATTTATGTTTTGGGAGGAACCTATTGGCACTTCTGATTATGTTAAATTGTGATGCATAGAGGCAGCATCACATGGCAATGTTTTAACTTTCAAAGATTAACGAACTTGATGATCCTCAGTGTAGTCTTCTTTTATTGAAACATTGCCATGTTCCCAGACTAAACTTCTTTTCTAGAACTGTTTCACCTGAGAATTTATTACCATCAGCAGTAATCCATGATCGTCTGACAAAGGACTGTTTTTATAACATTCGTAACTTGAACCAGCTGGATTATGCGTCTGTGGTATCAAGCAACTCTGAAAGTGAAACTCGGTGGATTTGGTTTAACTTCAACTGAAGGCATTTCTCATGCAGCGTATTTAGCTGTTTGGGCACGCTTTCTACATGAACTGTCAAAGAGATTTGCCTGTCTTGCTAACCAGCTTAATGAATATATATATCAACTAGTAAAACAGGGTTGATTTTACATGAATTGGTGGCCCAACTACCCCCTAAGTCAAACTCGGAAGAAGAGAAGCCGCAATTTTATTCTCTGGAGAGATGATTGATAATCCTAGAAAACTTCAACATCGCTTAACTTTGGAAATATCACAGAAACAGTCAGAAGATTTCATTAAAACATAAAGTCAAATTGGGATGCTGCTAGGCTTAGGTCATTACAGGGGAAAGGTGCAGGAGCATGGCTTGATGTTATTCCCTCAACATACAAGTACGCACTTAAACCTAACAAATTTCGTTTAGCGTCTTGTATGAGATTGGGGATCAGCTTATCTTTTAGTCGATTGCTTGAGCATTGTGACTGTGGACAGAAGTTAGATCAAGAAGGTTTTCATTTGATTACATGCAAATATGGAGGCGGTCCTGTCTGGTCTCAAGATACTATTGTTGCTGAGTGGTCTGCTTGCCTAACGGAGCTGGGTATTCCTCATCAAACAGAAGCAAGAAACAGATACGTACAAACTGACGGAAGGCAAGACATTACGTTCTACGACTTGATTCTGGTGTCACCTATGAATGTGATATTTTTTGGCTCACCCTTGGAGGAAAGACATAGTGAACGGAGCTGCAAAGGCATGCGGACATGCAGGGACAAAACGGGAATCAGAAAAGTGTTACAAATATTCAAAGGAGATCTTGCCAGATGGATCTAGCCCTGAAATTGTTCGGCTAGTTTTTGAGCTCTCGGCACACAGGGATTACAAGAGGAAAACTTACTGCATCAACTGGGAAGAAAGGCATAGGCTCATTTGAAGGAAGACGAGTAGATGCAGAGTTTATGTCCTAGTGGCGATGACATTTTTCTGTGATTCTCCAAGAATGCAATAGTAAAGTTGTCTTGAGAAAAGTGTCTAAGTTGTCAACAAACACAGTAATGGAGGATAATGTAGTTGGCAGAGATATAGATACTTTCAGTGTTTCACACATTGAAATACATGTAGTTGAACTTGTTTATGAAGCACTTTCTATTAATTATTGAAAAATCATGTATTCTAGTGTGTAGAGATGCTGTATCCTAATAAAATAACCTGCCTGCGTGCGTGCGTGCGTGTGTGTGTGTGTGTGTGTGTGTGTGTGTGTGTGTGTGTGTGTGTGTGTGTGTGTGTGTGTGTGTGTGTGTGTGTGTGTGTGGAGTCTGTGCATGCGTGCGTGTGTTGTGACTTCTGTGCTTGCGTGCGTGTGTGTGGTGTCTGTAGCTCAGTTGGTTAGAAAGTTGAATTTGGAGAATGGAACATCCGGGACATTGAGGTTGTAGGTTTGCGGACGAGTACAGACGTAATTTCCTTGGGCAAGAAATTCACACACAATTGCCTCTCTTGACTCAGGAGTATAAATGAGTACCTGGTCTTTGACTGGGGTGGACTAGACCGCTGGCTTGGCAAAACTTCACACAGTATATACGGGTACGTGTGGACTTGAGGTCCAGTCCCGTGGCTGCGCCAAAGTCTGGTCACGTATAAAGGGGTTCGTCAGCGCAGCCTAAAACTTCCAGTAGTGCCGGGTTTCTACCTAGAAATGGGCAGGGGGTGCTATCTTCAGAACTTTCCGAAGGGCATATCTGTGTGTGTGTGTGTGTGTGTGTGTGTGTGTGTGTGTGTGTGTGTGTGTGTGTGTGTGTGTGTGTGTGCATGCACGCGCGTGGTGCTATAGCTCAGTTGGTTAGAGAGTCACCCAATAGAGTGTGTACATCAAAGACCCATTAGAGTTGCAATTTCGAGTTACAGACGAGCTATGGCATAAATTTCATGGACAAGAAACTCACACATAATTGGCTCTCTCAGCTCAGGAGTATAACTATTTACCTAGTCTTTGACTGGGGACCTAAGCGGCCATTGGCTGTGACGTCATGCACATCAGCCACTGGGGGCCAGGTGAGACTTCGGGTGCTTACACCACAGTTGGCTTCACTAGCCGGTGCTGTGAGTACCTGGCCTGGCTCTGGGAGATTGTTAGCTCAGGGTTCTCCTGCATGATTAGCGCACAGGATCCCATGCAGCTGTTAGTTAGGGAGCGTAACCAGTAATTGGCAGCTCCTCAGGTTTAGGTTTTTTAGATGTGTGTGTATGCGTTTGTATAAAGGAAGAGACATATAAATATGATGTAGTTTGCTATGGATATAAACAATTCGCTTTATCAGATGCAACAGTGTCATCTATTGGTTGTTTTTCTATTTAAAACCTTCATTTATGTCTTCTGCAAACCTTATATTTAATTGATTAAACTGTATAGTTGTGTGTATGATCGCACGTTGCCAAGCTTCTATGCAAAGAAATGCAGGATGCACACATTCTACAGAAGCAACGCATGCCGTGGCAAATGGCTTTTAGCTGCGAACGAGTTGGGAAGTTAGAAAAACATTAAAGTTTAGAACTTAATTCTATTTGCAAATAACAGAACACATTTGCAACTGTATCAATGGTACCTGTGCTGCCTCTTCTGCTGCTCGGGCACCATCCAACATGTAGATAAAACCACATGCAGCACTACTTTGGCACTTCTCTGTAATTTCTCGTGCCTTGGAGCTTTCAGAATCATCTTCCGTCACACCAGGACTGTCAACCAGCGTAAAATTCTACAAATATTCTAAATCGTGATATCTTAGTGATTTGCGAGAGTCTGCTGAAGATGCATACCTGCAAACATTCAGTGGGCCAAAAAATTGAAACATGTGAATACTGGCCAGTTTTATCACGACTGCCTGAGTCGGCAGAGAGACTTGCTTGGGATAGTCTATTGCTGACTTGTCGCCTTTTGTGACTTACAAATTCATGAAGTCTTTGCCGTCCTTTAGACGTGGTTAGATCAATCCGTTCTTCAGTTGCCATTTCATCATAAACAACAGCTTCTTTCTTTGTGCCATAGCTGATGTCGCAGAGCACACGAGTAGCTGCGTTGTAACTCACTGGAAGGATTGGCTCTCCAAGCAGAGCATTAATCAAAGTGCTTTTGCCAACAGAAGTGCTACCTATAGTTTAAAGAGAAAGATGAAGAGCACTGGTACAGTGTGTTTCCTAGATTCAGCTATTAGGGTCTTTCAGAGAAACATATACAAAACAAGAAACAGACCATACCATCTTACTAAGGCTATAGGGGTCACATGACAATTAACGTGTCCTCAAGATTGACAGATAAGTCTAGATAACTGTCAAGTACAAGTAATGACGTTGAGAGTATATGGTATTATTACATTTTATAGTAGCATGGATTCTTTCTGCATCATAAGTTTATGTGTTTAATTCTAAAGATTTAGAATAGCAGTCAACAAACTGTTATGCAATCAGGAATGTTAGAAACCAGACATTCGTTTGGCTGTAGACTTACTTTCAATTTTGCACAGCATTTTCTGTCATAAAGAGCTAGCGCAATTCAATTCGTTGCTTATTTGTGTAGGTCTATCTAAATACAATGCCACAAGATCTATTGACTCCAAACACTCACCATGAGGTTTTCACCCAATAACCTGTTGAAATCAAATTTATGATCATGATAGGATTTGTGGCGCCGTGGAAGAGTAACGTAAAATGAAAGTTTAGAACTAAAACTTTTTGATTTGTGATTAAGTTCTAAATTTTTTGACGCATGAGTTCAGACAACAGCCCATGGATGTTGTACGTACTCAACTTGCATTACAAGCAGTGGATGCACGCATGAACCTGGGGAGACCCTGGCCTCCCCAATATTAGTAGATTTAGCGTCCTATATTTTAGACAAGGTTTCATAAAACTTAAACCCTATAGCAGCATGGCCTCTCCAATTTGGAGGTCCATCGCGACGCCCTTGTTGCTAGTCATTTAATTAATGAATACATAGTCGTTAACTTAATTAAGAAACGATTAGCAAACTTTGTGTTAAAGCAGTAAGCTAGCGGTACGTTTGGTCGAACTTCGCAATCGTTTCTGGTTTGTTGCCTCGTGCAAGTCACGTGATTGCAGCTGCTAGAAATTAATTAATAATTAAGCCGTGTTGGTACGCGAAAAGAAAGCACTAAAAACCTCACGAGGCAGAAAGTAGTATGACGGCGACCATGAACGAGGGGCGCGTTCCATTGACCTCTTCTGGAAGAAGCTGGAAGACGGGAACTCAATCGAACGCCCTTTTATTCTGGAAGAAAGGGAGATTGATTGAGCGTGCTCAGTTAGAGCACCTAAGGATCTCAAGGCAGTTGTTGCTTGCGTAAATTGCGCTCTAGAACTGTTTGAGTATGATGAGTTACTACTCTTGTTAGATAAAGAGCTAGATGAGTATGTATGTCTTTGGGACCCCTTTTGAGGAACACGTATGGTCTTCGCGTGCCAGTACCTCGTAGACGTGACTTCGGTGTGGTCACCGTGCGCAGCTTCTCTGCTCAAGAATTTCGTCGTCACTTTGATCTTCGCGCTATACGGATGGTAACATGCAAGACTGAGCATGTGTAATCACTCCTCTCTTCCAGCCAGAGCTGGAAGAGTCTTTGGAAGAGGAAGACTGTCAATCGAACGCCTCTTTCATTCCTCCCTTGTGTTCCAGTTCTGGAAGAGGCCAATCGAACGCGCTCGTAGTAGAGTACACTCAACTGAGAGTTATGTCAGATTTCAACATGCAGCCAGGGTTGCACGTGCTAGAACACGATCGACGTGATGGTCGAAAAATAGCAGAGCACTGGCAGTGCTTACGTGATATCATTATCTAACTTGATAAATAATTTCTAGACAACTCGTTGCGGTGTTACAGTATATACTCTATCGCTCCACTGGCTGGCAGTTATTTCGATTGGTCGACAGAACTAATTAGTTAAAGGGGAACTCCCATGAAAATAGAAGTAACGTTCTCATGATAGTACTAAGTGACCTGATTATATTGGTACCTTTCTTTCTTAATAGAACTCTTTCTGAACGGAGAAATTGAGCTTCCAACGTGGGGGTGTAACCCTATGTCTGTCTGTCTGTCACAGTAGCGTAGCTCAAGAGGTTTCCAGGGGGTCTGGAAACCCCCCAAGCAACAGCCGTCTAATATCAACTCATTGTCTTACGTCACACCTTCTCCCGTACAGTTTTTGATATAGATTCGGCAGTGATTCCTGTGGTGTACTGTACACCCTACATACGCTCCGTGACCGGCAGGGACGTCAAGGCACGCCTAACGCGCGCTAGTGTTCCAACTTTGCACGTGGCGGGCACCTTTCGTAGTCTCCTGACACGTGAAGAGAGGGAATTTCCGAAAGTGACTGTGGACAATGAAGAGGCGTTCTAAAGACCAACTGACCATCAGTGCTCTCTTTGAAGCTGCTAGAAAGAGATCTCGAGGCGGGGACCCCACTCAAGAGAGTGTAGATTCTGAGCGGGCATCGTCGCATTCCATCAATTTGGAACTGAACCCAATGACAAGTGAAGCATATGAAACTGCAGACCTCAGTATAGAAGTCACTGGATCTGGTGGCAGCGGGGATCATGTAAGCGATCGTGTTGAAGTGCTTGCATTTGTCAATGGGGATGAACGTGATCCTGCTGAAGCCTGCAGAGCGATTAGTGAGTGTACTGCAGTCGGCGGCTGTACAGTAATAAATAGTGTATCGTATGATGTCGTAGGAAACGATGTTGGAGAACTGGTAGATCCAAACAAACTGCAGGATGATACAAAGCTCTCCTTGCTGTTGGGTCATTTTGTTCCAGACAGCCACTTTCCGTTTCCTCCTCGGCAAGAGAAGAAGAGTGGGCGAGATACCAAGCGCTATTTTCAATTACAATGGCTTGAAAAGTATAACTGGCTAGTTTATTCTCCAAGCCAAAATGGTGGATATTGTCTACCTTGTGCACTTTTCAGCACTGATCAATCAACAGGCCAGCTCTGCAAACAAGCAATGGTAAAGTTCACCAAAGCGTCTGAGACCCTTAGAAAGCATGACCAACAGGAATGTCATAAGGTCTGCTGTACCAGGGCCAGCCATTTCATTGCAACCAGGAGACATGGTCAGGCAAATATTCTTCAGCTTGTCGTAGACCAAGGGAGTAAGCAAAAACAGGAAAATATAGCCAAGCTTTGTGCCTTGATCAAGACTGTAGAGTTTTGTGGACGCCAGAACATTTCTTTGCGTGGCCACAGAGAGAAAGGATTTACTTGGGACCCCAACGAACAGTTAGCATGTAATCCTGGAAACTTTCTAGCTCTATTGCGTTTTCGTGTGGACGCAGGTGATGAACACTTGTTGAGGGACTTCCATATGTCTCAGTCTGCTCGAGGACTACGTGCGTCTTACCTGAGCCCAACAATACAGAACGAGTTGATTGAGTGCTGTGGGAAGGTTATACAAGAAGACATATTGAGAGATGTCAGAAAAGCACCATTTTTCTCAGTGTGTGCAGACGAATCTGCTGATGCCAGCAACCAAGAACAGTTGCCCCTGGTTCTTCGTTTCGTCGATGAGTCTGGACTCATTCGTGAAGAGTTGGCTGAATTTCTCTGTTGCTCTGATGGCACCACCGGGCTAGCTTTAGCTAATCTGCTACTGACCACAATGACGGAAATGGGCTTGCAGCCAAAAGAGAAGCTTCGTGGACAAGGCTACGACGGTGCAGGGAATATGGCTGGACCTTTGCAGGGTTGTGCAAGCAGAGTAACTGCAGAATGCCCAAAAGCGCTGTACCTCCATTGCAGTGCACATTGTCTCAACCTGTGTATAATAAGGCTAAGCAAACTGCCTTTCATCCAGTCTATGTGGTCATCATTGTTAGACGTCAACATCTTTTTCAAATATTCACCAAAGCGTGCTCATGCTATGGCTGAGATAGTTCATGAATGGCGTCAAGGAGAGGGTGGCGACTCAAAGAAAAAGTTGGTTGATTTGTGCAAAACAAGGTGGGTAGCGCGACATGAAGCCCTTGTCGTGTTTGCTGAGCTTTATCCAGCTGTTTTAACGACGTTGGAGACAATCAGCAGAAACAGGGGTGGAACAGTTACATGGAACGCTACTAGCTCCTCCTCTGCTACATCTCTCCACAATAACCTAACCCAGTTCCGATTTCTTGCAACATTTGTGATAACATCAAAATTGATGGCTGCAATTCAAAGCCTAACATCAAGTCTCCAAGAGAAAGCCACAGATGTTGCAAAGGCTTACAAACACGTCGCTAGAGTCATCTCCGTTCTTCAAGATATGCGGGACAACATCAACGACAGGCATGGTGAATGGTGGACAGACGTTCAGGCTTTGTGTCTGAAGACTGGAGTGCAAGAGAGTCTCCCAAGATATTGCAGTAGGCAGACGTACCGTGGGAACATTCCAGCGCAAACGCCAGTTGACTACTATCGCCTGAACGTGAGTATACCGCTACTAGATGACATTATTTCGCAAATGAATATCCGGTTTGGAAACCTTCAACAACTAGCTATGAAAGGAATGTCATTTATGCCGACGATTTTGCTACGTGATGCTTCAGCCAAAGCAGATATTCTTGAATTTGGAAAGGCATATCAAAGTGATTTTCCTACTGCGAGTCCGAACTTGGATGCGCTGTCTGCAGAAATTGACTTGTGGATTGCCATACTGAAATCACTGCCCATTTCAGAGCACCCCGCTACTGTAGCAGAAGCATTGCGTTTGGCAATGGGTAATCCACTAATTCCAACTGTGTCGAGGCTATTGCGCCTTGTCTGCACCTGGCCTGTGACGTCCTGTGAGTGCGAGCGGTCTATAAGTGCTCTCAATCGCGTCAAGACATCTCTCCGGGCATCCATGTCGCAGATCCGATTCAACGGACTTGTCATGCTGCATGTCCATTACAACAGGAAGTTGTCACACTTGGACGTGATCCGCTTATTTTCTGCCAGGAACCCGAGAAAGATTATTCTCCCAAACTTTGGAGAGCCATACTCAGACAGTGAACTAGCTAACACTTTTGTACTGGATACTGATTCACCAGAAGACACGTGGGACACTGAGCTAGACAGCTAAATGACTTAGTTTACAATTTTGAAGTTGTGTGAAACGTTTATGCTATTATCATATTCACTACAGATATCAAGCTCGTAAGATTTGGAAACCCCTCTGGAAACCCTTGAGCTACGCCCCTGCTGTCTGTGTGCCCGTACGTACGAGCGTCTCTCGAAGACGGCGAGTCCGATTTCGACCGAATTTCGCTCGCGCACGCCGAATTCATTCAGGTCGAAAGTCAGACCGCGGTCGTCTTCCTGACTTCTCCCACGACGACGCCGTTTCCCGCCGATCGCGCTCGCTTCCGCTCGCGCGCGAATATCTCCGGAACGGCGCATCGTGTCTCCACCGAATATAGACTGCCCGTTCCCGACGTCGGACGGTACGCGCCGAGCGTGTCGTCTATTGCCGGCGACGTCGGGAAAAGGAAGATATTCTTGCTGATATCCGGGTCTCGAAAAAATACGCACACAGTCGTTTGCCAGTCTGCGACCGTCGAAGAGCTGCCGTGTTTGATGCACCTGTTCCCCGAAACGCCAGCAACGTCTTCGAAGAGGCGACGTTCAGCGGGACCGTCGAAATGACGACAGTCGGTACGCGTCGTGACTTCGTTAGATACGGAGCTGCCGTGTTTGATGCACCTCTTCCCCGAACCGCCAGCAACGTCTTCGAACAGACGACGTTCAGCGGGACTGTCGAAATGACGAGAGTCGGCATTCGTTATATACGGGGAACGGATTATCCGGGTAAGTATTGCACGTGACTTCAACTAATCACTACGTATCTACACCGAATTTACCAGCCCGTTCCTGACATCGAACAGTATGCACTCCCTGCAGCGGAGAGAAGTGCCGATGTCTGTACAGGATCTTTCGCACTGCACATGAGAGCTTATCTCTACGGTGACGCCAACGCTGCTGAGTTTGCAAGTCTCTTGCTGCGAGTTGGGAACGGTCATATACCGGTAGTTGAAGGACGTCATACCATCTTCATTCCAGAAGATCTTGGCACAGTTACCGACTCTCCTCAGACCTTGATAGAGCGAGTGTACCCAAACTTGCAACATCACTACCAAGACTTCGAATGGCTAATGCAACGAGCTATTCTCGCACCACACAATGTCTCCATTCGTGATATTAACTGGGAGATGCTTCAGCAGTTTCCTGGAGAGATAAAGATCTATAAATCAATTGATACGGTCAGAGATGATGATGCAGTACACTATCCCTCGGAGTTGCTGGTATGCCTCCTCATAAACTGGCTCTAAAGGTGGGAATTCCTCTAATGGTTGTTCGAAATCTGGCTCCTGGGATTGCAAACGGCACACGTCTTATACTAAAGAGAATGATGAACAACTGTCTGGAAGCAACTATTGCTACTGGACCGCATAAAGCCCAGGACGTGTATCTGCCAAAGATACCACTAATTCCCAGTGATACTGGACTACCATTTGAATTCAAACGACTTCAGTTTCCAGTTAAGGTCTGCTTTGCTATGACTATTAACAAGGCACAAGGGCAGACCTTAGCTGTGGCAGGGCTAGATCTACACGAGCCATCCTTTAGCCATGGACAGCTTTATGTTGGCATTTCTAGAGTTGCCTCCAAACATGGACTAACTTTCTTGGCAAAAGAAGGAAAAACCAAAAACGTAGTGTACCAGGAAGTGCTGTCGACAAGATGATCATCTTTATATTCACTGCAGACATTCATGGCCAACATCACCTATGATGCTGGCCAACAGCGACTGAACCAGGGTTAGCTTAGAAGAGGTTGACTGTTAATAGGAGTGTGCAAGCACTCCATGACATCTCAGACTGTGGCTTTGCATGACTGTAAGTTCAGCCCAACTGAACATTCAAGACACCGCTTTTGATCATGCACACATGGTCAATTAGATAAACATTAATGACTAACGACTAAACAGACAAAACACTACAATAATGCACTAAAAGGTAGGTAGACAATATGTATCACACAGCAACAAACAGGACAAAGTAGACCGTTTTGGTGGCTGCAGCAGCTGGTGATGCATCAATTTCTCAAAGAGACCTATGCTGAAGACATCAAGCAGTACATAACGTTCAAATACCACCGGAGCGAGAGCTCCAGGTTGAGCATGTCTCAACCAATTTTTTGAGCCAGTATATGCCCTGACCTCCACGTGGTCTGGCTTGGGTTGCGCTGACAAGGGCATAAGTTAGTGTAATTGGTTTGTGCTGTGATTGGAACATTTTTTGCACAGGGATAAGAACCAACACTATACAGCAATTATATGACTTCCAGTTCTGCTCTGATAGATTTCCGAACGGGATTCGTGTCCAATACATGCCAGATTCGATACACCTGTTCCTCGCAATGGCAACAACGTCTTGAAGTGCAAAGGAGAAGCACCTGGCATAGGTTGTCCCCCGGGCGAAGCCGGGCATTGGAGCTTGTCAGAGTATATGGCGTAGCTTCCGTACAGTTTTGAGCCCGAATGTGATGACGCTGAGAGCAGTTCGAGTTCGGGAAACTCTCATGAAATTGATTCGGACACAAGGGACGGAATCCCCGAGCGCTTGGTCAACTCAGACTGGTGCACATGCGGTCAGTGTGTCGTCATGCCCACTGCCTTTGCTGCCAAGAGTTTTACGCGCT
>CAXXBX010000045.1:0-39148 GCA_964274945.1 Dehalococcoidia bacterium
TGGAATCTAAAGGAAGAAGTCCAGGAAATCGTTGCTTTCATCAATCACATGCATTTGGCAACAAAATGTTGCTCACAGGAGGTTGCAGTAACAATGTTGTAATGCGTTTTAATCGTTGCACACTCATAGTCGAGATCAAGTGCGAAGCAGACAAAGATACGGAGGGTGTATGGATTTATGATCCGGACACAATCAGTTGGTTAGAGTTGAGCGCTCAACCATTGTATCACCTCAACGTATTTGGAGTGTTTAGCGTTGTGTGGAACGATCTTCTTCTCTCGTTTGGTGGACTACCCTTAGAGCAGCAATCTGCAACAGATCACGTTCCAGACGACTGGAACGGCTTTTCAGTCTTCAAACCTGCATGTCTGCGGGCATGACAAGCAAGAATCTAAAAGTTGAGATGTGTTACAATTGCCCCGTCGGTCAGTTTTCCTCAACTTCCCATTCTCTATGTTCACAGTGTCCAGACGGTCTCACAACAGAACACGAAGGTTCTGGCAGTCCAGTCAACTGCAGTCGATGTGTGGATAACTATTGTGGATACGGTACGTGTTATGTCACATTGCCGGGTCCTTCTTCTACCTGTCAGTGTCAGTTTGGATTTACTAAAAGCAATAAAGGATTGTGCACCGTGGCCACGTTCTATATCGCCGCTTCGGGCTTTGTATCAGGGGTAGCACTTTTTGTATTAATTATTGTATTGCTTACAAAATTTAGAAAAGCGAGGAAAGATCACAACGTTATAATAAAGAACAAAGACCACGAACTGATGGAACTGACTAATGTTTTCAACATTGACTCGAAAGAGTTGAAACTACGAAACGAATTGATAAAGATTGTCCTGGTGGATACGGTGAAGTGTATCAAGCAGAGTATAGAGAAATGATGGTAGCCGTCAAGAGGCTGCAAGGAATACATATGGAACTCGATCGTATCGAGTTAGAGTTCGAGAGAGAGATCGAAGTGATGAGAGCCATCAGACATTCAAACATTGTTCTTTTCATAGGAGGAGGTCGGTATCACGACGATGGATGTCCGTTCCTTGTAGTAGAGTACATGGCGAGAGGATCACTAACTAGTATTTTAAATAATAGGAAAATAGATTTGGAAGATAATCTAAAGTTGAGGTTTACTGCAGACACGGCCAAGGGAATGAGATTTCTGCACAGTCAACGTCCACCTCGAGTGCATCGTGACTTGAAGAGCAGCAATCTGTTGGTGAGTCAACAATGGGTAGTGAAGGTGGCCGACTTCGGATCGGCTCGATTGGTGAAAGATGAAGGAATCAGTCAAGACGCAGTACGAGGAGCGGGGCCACTCGATCTCACAGCTCCACTTCTTGGTGCAGATTATCAGTTATCATCAGGTGTTGGAACACCGAGTTGGTGTGCTCCAGAGATACTGAGTGGACAAGGATATGGAACAGCAGCCGATGTTTACAGGTAGGATTGTTTCTATATTAATTGTTTAGATATTAAAGTTTGAAATATTTTTGCTGCATTGTAATCAATCAACACTTGTAGCATTTTCAGAGGTTTGCAGCGATTATTTCTCTGTCACATTTTAGTTAGAAAATAGTCTGTAAATCTGGAAGACGGTAACAGAAAAAACAAAGCCATCGCGTTAAAATCAGTTCTTTTTATTACATCAATATTGTCGTGTCGTCTGCATGAATCTTGTTGGTTGTGTCGGTTTTATCAGCAGTGACCTTTGAATATATATCATTACTGTTTTATTCTTTGAGACCTATAAACATTCGTAGTCTTCGAACGTGTTTTAGAGCATTTGCTGCCAGTGCTAGAAAGCTCTCAGTAGAGTAAGATGAGACAGTCATGGCTGTAGCTAGACGCATGAGTAAAAATGATTTTTGAAAGGTCTTAGACGTTTTGGCTTTGACAAATAAGTTTATGGCCGAAAAAATTGCGTCATTGAGCAAGTGATCTTCAGACCACTTAGCTTTCTGCTTGACTGGCTTCAGATTCTTAAGAAAAGGTTATCTTGCAAGCAACGCGATTACTTGTTTTAGAGGTAGTTGGCATGCTTTTGCTAACTTTTTTAATAGGAAAAGACATGTAAGCATAACTGTAATTTGTTATCTAGAGTGTCGTGTCTATTTGTATTTGACACGCTATACTTTCTAATCGCTAAGCAAAGAGCGTAGCACTTCTGAGTGGCTTGTTGTACATATCTATTGTTATATATGTATATGGTAAACGATAATTCTATTTTACTATTTCTATTTTATATTTAGTTTTGGTATTGTGATGTGGGAAATTTGGTCGAGAGAACTCCCGTAAGTTGATCGCAATTTCCAATCTATCCTCGACTTGAAAGCAGCCGTTCTCGGTGGCGTTAGACCAAGCGTTCTACAAGACGAACACAGCGACTACGTCGAGCTAATGCGCGACTGTTGGGCGTGTGATGAGACCTCCAGACCTACGTTTCACGAGATTGCGATCAGACTGGAAGAAATGAGCGACAACTATTGTCCTTTTGGCGAAAAGAAGTAGTTTACACGTTATCGTTTGCTTGCTGGCGTTTAATTAATTAATAGTGTTAATTGTTTGCTGAAGATTAGAATACGATGCTGTTCTGCATTTAGTCTAGATAATCAGCAATAGACTGCGTCAGAACTGCTGCAGCTGATCTATTGATATTAATGTCAACGCTTGCTTATTCATTGTCACACCAAGTTGGTGTAATGTCAGATCAATTTGACTATGTTATCTCAAACGTATATTTGAATATGTTTCGGTCACTTCAACATATATCTAAACAAATCGTTTGGGTAGTCTAAGGTCTTCGTGAGGCCTCTCTATCTCCTCTGCAGCTTTCGTTGGCAGCTGCAAATCTTGTCGGCAGTTGTCTCTCCGTCTTCTTAACGACTCAGCGTTCATGCCGTACACGAAGGAAACGATTGGACTCGGCATTCTTCGTTTTTGCCTGGTGAAGTGCAATGCCGGCAACATCTTGCAAGTCTTTTACCACCCACTAGTTCTGTCTCGTCCTCTGTTTCTTCTACACAACTTTCCTTCCAGAAGGCTCTGCATGATGCTTTGAGATCCAGCGTTAAAGTCAGCCTTGTTAGTCTGCGAGAACAGGTCACGTTTCAGTGCTGTTGCATATCCTCATGCGGGGGATTGCTTGAGGGCAATCCCAACTCAAGTCTAGCCCTGGCCATGTCTCCGCGTGAATTTGTGACTTCTCTGCGTTTGCGTTTGGGAATTCGGTTTTTCCAGCACCCCACACTCAGTCCGTTGTGTGTGCGGTCATGAACTGGACATATTTGGTGACCATGCTTTTGGCTGTTGTCCTCTTCGGATTAGGCGGCACGATGTCTTATGTGACGTCATCTTCCACTGATTGCCCTTAGACAACTCCAATGTACGTCGAGAACAACGCTGTTCCTCTCATTCTATGACTTCGTTAATCCTTCCAACCCCCAAAATGTGAAATGTAGAGAATGTTGGAGTTGGAAGGGTTCACTAATGGTGTCTGACGTTGGTTCATATTATCTAGATTTATAGATCTTGTTTCTGTTACTTTTTATACAATCTCTACATCTATTTATTCTTTCAGAGAAATTTTTAAAAATTCTAGTTTGGTAAGTTTTTAGGAGCGCAAATGCGCGCCATATGGGTGTACATGTCCTTATTAGGGTCTATACCCCCTTTATAAGCATGTCTCGGATTTAGCGCGGTTTCATTAGCGTTAATTAAACCTGTTTATATGTAACAGCTTTTGTTAGACATGATTCAGAGGTAGTTTACTAAAGTGTCCAGCGGTCTACGGGTAGATACGGTACCATGGTATCCCAGAGCACGTTGCACGAATATGGATCTTAACTTTTAGTGCCATTGCATTGTTCTTTCTTCTGTGCGTGTATAATTGAATATGCAAACGGCATTTGAATAGAACTTGCTTAGTAGTCAAAGCCCAAGATTATCACATACGGGATATGCTTTGCAAATGATGATTTCCGTATAAATTGCTATGTGTACGTAATTCTTTGTCAATTTTGCTCGGATCGCAAACAATTTCAGACTAGACAATGGCAAACATGATCGAATTACACAGTTTGGTGATAAACTCTTTCATAAACGCGTTTGGCCTATCCGATTAGCTCTTCGCCCATTGTCTCTGGTTGCTATGGACAAGCAATTGCAAATGCTGCTTCGTGATTGGCTCAAACTGTGCTATAGCGTTGATGACGGTCGTTGAATCAAAATCTGCTTGAAAGAAACACACTTTTTAATTAACATTTGATTTCGGTTTCTCTAGTCACCAAAAGAATAGAGTTCAGGTAATAATTCTAAAGCGTTTTCTCAAGTTTCACAGCCCGTGCCTAACGTACGAAAAGAGATATCCGTGGAGGAGAAGAAAGAAGAACAAAATTGACGCATGGGCCTCCGAGGCTAGCTGTTTTCTAGGTTGTTAGATGATTCGTGATCAAAACAAAAATTGGATATAGTACACGACGTACGAACATTTCATTTCGTTGATTTTGAGAAATTTTAGTCTTTATTTACTATGTTTTATAAGCGTGCAAAAAGATGACCGCGCCCCACAACGCTCTAACCTGGGCAATCTCTATATACAGGGTACTGTGCTACCGGACCCTGTGATAGACAAAGCACAAGACAGCGAACATGGAATGCATGCAATGTAGCAATAGAAATGTGTCGGCGTATAATATGATTTAGTGATTTGTGTGTGGTATCAACACTATACTATTGGGATCTAGCAAGTGAAATGAGAAATTGCGCAAAGCCATTAATGTTACGTAAAACTTGAAGATATATAGCCGTGTTATCTTCTATCTATATCTTTAATTAAAGCTCAAATCTCGCCAGTTCTCCTTCACATTTTGATACAGTGAGAGAATTTGGTCGTTCTCTATGGTGGCAATGCATTCTCTCACTAGATGTTTGCGTTTCGCATGTTTTGTTTTGCTACTCGAGCGTCAATTGGTGCATGCAACTGATGGGTCTGGCGTCGTCACCTCTTCACGGAGCCACAACCTTACATCTGCTTGGGAGACCTCGTTGGCCAATCAATGGCATGTGTTTTCTAGCTGGACTAACAACAGTCCACGAGGTATGATGTGTCCAGCAAGCAGTGAAATAGTTGACACGAAGCAGGACGGAGCGACAAGAGAGATGATGTTAATATATGGCCGAGGAAGCAACAAAACGTGGCTTTACGACATTGGTGCGAATTCGTGGGAGGCCGTTCAAGAGGAATCAGGACCAAAAGGCATCATCTATCACACACTCGTAACTCTTTGTAGAACGTCGGTTTTACTATTTGGCGGCGTCTCATCTCTACGGGAGTCAAAAGACCAAGATTGCAGCAACGAGACGTGGATATTTGAAATAGAGAATAGAAAGTGGAGACAAATCTACACCACCGTTCACTTTCAAAGTAAGATGCATTACGTCACTCCTCGATGTAGACACGTTTCTACGGTAGTGCACATGCACAACAGCTCGTGCGGTTGCAAAGAATCCATGATCGTATATAGCGGATTTAAGAGTAGTGGTCAGACGTGGAGTTTAAGAGTGGACAGTAGTTTGAGCGATCTGTGGCTCTTGACATGCAAAGACGACTCTTCTAACATTTACGAATGGAAACTTCTCGATTCAAGTCCACCGAAAATTGCTTTTCCTGCAATAATTTCTGCTTTTGGCAAGACAATTGGTTACTTTTATGGACTCAATTTTACAAGATTTTCTGGCAAATTGAACGCGAGAGAAGTGTGGTCATATCAGCTGTCAAATTTCATGTGGAGGAAACACTTTAATTCTACGGATAAGTTCACCGATATAATCCATTATGCTACTCGTACACGGGCAATCTACTTCTCAAATTCTGATAGATCAAATCACTATATGTATCTTTGCTGTTCAAAAAATTCTTATGCAGTTTTTGATTTGGTTAATGAAAAATGGCTTTCTTTTAAATGCCAGCTGAACGTGTTACCTAATTTACTTTATAGAAACCTAGTCAAAACCAAGGTCGCAGACTATGGTATCATTTTAGGGAGACCGCGCTTCAGGTTGACAAATAGCGTGTGGGAGATAAAATTATCTGATGACCTTCTATTGAGGACTTACAGAATGCCGTCATCTGAGTTGAGTCCGGTCAAGCCACGAATTCTTAGTACTGGTGGTTTTATGGCAAAACAGCAAGAAATCTTGAATGTATGGTGGACTACAATTTTCGGACAGTTATCGAAAAACCACTGATAATCGCCTTCATCGATTAGATTTGACAACGTTGCAATGGTCCAGCAGAAAAACTTGGCAAAAGTGGCACGAAGAAGCTGTATTTCTCACCGTTCTCCACAGTAACGGTTCTCTTGGATTCAGTTCTAGTTGTACATGGCGGATTCCCCACCCATAGATCTGAAAACCGATTTCGTAAAGTCCATCCCTGACGTACAGTTGGACGATATTTGGGGTTACTATAATTACGTAACTACAAGACTGTGGATTAAGTACTTGCCAAGAGGAAGAAAGCCACCTGCAAGAATTTTGCACGCTGCAACAGCAATCGACTTACAGACGATGGTGATATATGGAGGAATAAATCTTGATTCAATTGAACTTCTTTACGATTTGTGGAGGTTTCTCTTCCAACTTTAGATGAAAACTTACTGAACTTGTCAGAGCAACAGAATGGATCACAATGGAAAATGATGCATGGATTAGGACCTAACACATCTTATGCATGTCGCTAGTAACCATTGATAACATATTGTATATGTATGGTGGATCACAAACTGTTGCTGAACTTGCCTAAAATTTTTTCAGCGCCAGCCTGAAGATATTAAGATATCTTCAGTTGTGTAAACACATTGTGGACGTACAACCTAGTGCACACGCAGGCTGGATACATATGGAATCTAAAGGAAGAATCCAGGAAATCGTTGCTTTCATCAATCACATGCATTTGGCAACAAAATGTTGCTCACAGGAGGTTGCAGTAACAATTTTGCAGTACGGGTTAATCGTTACACACTCATATTCGAGATCAAGTGCGAAGCAGACAAAGATACGGAGGGTGTATGGATTTATGATCCGGACACAATCAGTTGGTTAGAGTTGAGCGCTCAACCATTGTATCATCTCAACGTATTTGGAGTGTTTAGCGTTGTGTGGAACGATCTTCTTCTCTCGTTTGGTGGACTACCCTTAGAGCAGGAATCTGTAACAGATCACGTTCCAGACGACTGGAATGGCTTTTCAATTTCAAACCTGCATGTCCCTGCGGGCATGACAAGCAAGAATCTAAAAGTTGAGATGTGTTACAATTGCCCCGTCGGTCAGTTTTCCTCAACTTCCCATTCCTCTTGTTCACAGTGTCCAGACGGTCTCACAACAGAACACGAAGTTCTGGCAGTCCAGTCAACTGCAGTCGATGTGTGGATAACTATTGTGGATACGGTACGTGTTATGTCACATTGCCGGGTCCTTCTCCTACATGTGAGTGTCAGTTTGGATTTACTAAAAACAATAAAGGATTGTGCACCGTGGCCACGTTCTATATCGCCGCTTCGGGCTTTGTATCAGGGGTGGCACTTTTTGTATTAATTATTGTATTGCTGACAAAATTTAGAAAAGCGAGAAAAGATCACAAAGTTATAATAAAGAACAAAGACCACGAACTATTGGAACTGACTAATGTTTTCAACATTGACTCTAAAGAGTTGAAACTACGGAAAACGAATTGATAAAGATTGTCCTGGTGGATACGGTGAAGTGTACCAAGCAGAGTATAGAGAAATGAGGTAGCCGTCAAGAAGCTGCAAGGAATACATATGGAACTCGATCGTATCGAGTTAGAGTTCGAGAGAGAGATCGAAGTGATGAGAGCATCAGACATTCAAACATTGTTCTGTTCATAGGAGGAGGTCGGTATCACGACGATGGATGTCCGTTCCTTGTAGTAGAGTACATGGCGAGAGGATCACTAACTAGTATTTTAAATAATAGGAGAATAGATTTGGAAGATAATCTAAAGTTGAGGTTTACTATTGATGTCACCAGGGGAATGAGATTTCTGCACAGTCAACGTCCACCTCGAGTGCATCGTGACTTGAAGAGCAGCAATCTGTTGGTGAGTCAACAATGGGTAGTCAAGGTGGCCGACTTCGGATCGGCTCGATTGGTGAAAGACGAAGGAATCAGTTCAAGAGGCAGTACGAGGAGCGGGACCACTCGACCTGACAGCTCCACTTCTTGGTGCAGATTATCAGTTATCATCAGGTGTTGGAACACCGAGTTGGTGTGCTCCAGAGATACTGAGTGGACAAGGATATGGAACAGCAGCCGATGTTTACAGGTAGGATTGTTTTTATATTAATTGTTTAGATATTAATTTAGAAATACTTTTGCTGCATTGTAATCAATCAATACTTGGTAGTGTTTCCAGGTGTTTGCTGCGATTATTTCTCTTCAGCAATTTTAGTTGCAAAATAGTTTGTAAATCTGAAAGACAATAAGAGAAAGAACAAAGCTACGCAGTAGAATCAGTTTTTCTTATTACATCAATATTGTCGTATTTTCTGCATGAATCTTGTTGGTTGTGGTCGATTTTATCAGCAGTGACCTTGAATAAATATCATTACTGTATTATTCTTTGAGACCTATAACATTCGTAGTCTTCCAACGTGTTTTAGAGTATTAGCTGCCAGTGCTAGAAAGCTCTCAGTAGAGTAAGATGAGACAGTCATGGCTGTAGCTAGGACGCATGAGTACAAAGGATGTTCGGAAGTTCTTAGAAGTTTTGGCTCTGACTTCATGGCCGAAACAGTGCGTCAGTGTGTAAGTCATCTTCAGACGTTTCCGCTTTCGGCTTGACTGGCTTCAGATTCCCATAAAAGGTTTATCTTTCAAGCAACGCGAATACTTGTTTTAGAGGTAGCTGTCATGCTTCTGCTCACTTTTTCTAATTAGGAAAAGACATGTAAGCATAACTGTGTAATTGTTATCAAGAAGGTCGTGTCTATTTATTTGACACGCTATACTTTCTAATCGCTGAGCAGATTAGCGTAGCACTTCTGAGTGGTTTGTTGTACATATCTATTGTTAGATATGTATATGTAAACGATAATTCTATTTTACTATTTACTATTTTATATTTAGTTTTGGTATTGTGATGTGGGGAAATTTGGTCGAGAGAACTCCCGTATGTGGATCGCAGTTTCCAATCTATCCTCGACTTGAAAGCAGCGTTCTCGGTGGCGTTAGGCCAAGCGTTCCACAAGGCGAACACAGCCACTACGTCGAACTAATGCGTGACTGTTGGTCGTGTGATGAGACCTCCAGACCTACGTTTCACGAGATTGCGATCAGACTGGAAGAAATGAGCGACAACTATTGTCCTTTTGGCGAAAGGAAGTAGTTTACACGTTATCGTTTGCTTGCTGGCGTTTAATTAATTAATAGTGTTAATTGTTTGCTGAACACTAGAATACGATGCTGTTCGGCATTTAGTCTAGATAATTAGCAATAGACTGCGTCAGACCTGCTGCAGCTGATTCTATTGATATTAATGTCAACGCTTGCTTATTCATTGTCACACCAGAGTTGGTGTAATGTCAGATCAAATTTGACTATGGTTATCTCAAACGTATATTTGAATATGTTTCGGTCACTTCAACATATATCTAGACGTGTGTGTGTGTGTGTGTGTGTGTGTGTTGTGTGTGTGTGTGTGTGTGTGTGTGTGTGTGTGTGTGTGTGTGTGTGTGTGTGTGTGTGTGTGTGTGGTGTGTGTGTGTGTGTGTGTGTGTGTGTGTGTGTGTGTGTGTGTGTGTGTGTGTGTGTGTGTGTGTGTGTGTGTGTGTGTGTGTGTGTGTGTGTGTGTGTGTGTGTGTGTGTGTGTGTGTGTGTGTTGTGTGTGTGTGTGTGTGTGTGTGTGTGTGTGTTTGTGTGTGTGTGTGTGTGTGTGTGTGTGTGTGTGTGTGTGTGTGTGTGTGTGAGTGTGTGTGTGTGTGGTGTGTGTGTGTGTGTGTGTGTATTATCCATCTTGGCACATTGCTCATTTTGCAAAAGTATGAATGTGACTATACATGGGCCATGCCAAGTCAGCTACTTAAAGGCAACTCCGCGTTTGTCACGTGACGGCAACGCGTGCTTTTCTACTCGCTCTATGATCAGATCATGTATCTTATTGCAATCTCAGTACACTTGTAATCTGTTGTACCGATAAAACGCAACGAAAACGCTAACGATTGTGTAATATTTTTCACTCGGAAGCGATTGTACGGTTTCCATTCGAAAGTCTGCCAAACATTCTATTTCTCATTAAAAAAGCAAGAAGATACAATTTAAAAGAAAGTGCAAACGTTTGAGACGGTCTTCTAGTTATAGTAAGAGCTATGCAGTTTGACGACGTTCAACTAATCTTGTTGAGATTTAGCTTGGCAAACGACAATTGACGAGCGATATTACACACAACGATAGCAACCATCGAAGACTTAAATCTATCAGCATTTATCTAAACACTTATATATAATTGGTGTTGCTTGTTGAATTCGTAACTTTTAATCTTCATTTGAGATTTGCTCGTACTCGATGACGACGATCTATTCAGTTGCTGCAAGTATTTGCTTAATGTTTTTCGTTTTGCTACTTGAGCATGTATTGGTGCAGACGGCGGATGGAGATGAGATTGTCAATTCTTCCCAACACCACAACCTTACTTCTTCCTGGAAGACGTCGCGAGGGGAACCAATGGCATTTGTTCTCTATTTGGAGTAGAAACAACTCCACGAGGCATGAAATATAAAGTGGCTACTGAAATCCTTGATAAAAAGTTGGGCGGAACGGTGAGGGAGATGATGCTAATGTACGGAGGGGAAAGCAGTCACTCTGAGTACAGAACGTGGCTTTACGACCCACAGACGAATTCGTGGGAGGACCGTTGGAAAGGCAATCGGGTCCGAAAGGTATCATCCATCACACACTCGTATCTCTTTGTAGAACGTCGCTTTTTACTTTTCGGCGGCGTTTCATCTTCACTGGCGTCAGAAAACGGAAAGTGCAATAACGAGACGTGGATATTTAGAATGAAGAATAGAACGTGGAGGAGACTCGAACAACCATCATTCATTCTCACAAACAAGAGCGACTACGTCAATCCTCGATGTAGACACGTTGCTACGGTATTGCATTTACCCAACAGTTCGTGCACCTGCAAAGAATCTATGATTATATATAGCGGATTTTATGATGATCGGGAAGAGTGGAACAAACGTCATAACGATTTGTGGCTTTTGAAGTGCAAAGACGACGTTTCTCTTGTGTATGAGTGGATTCTTCTAGATAAGAATCCACAGAAACTAACTTATCCTGCACTCATTTCAGCATTTGCCAGCACTCTCGTTTACGTTTATGGATACAGTGCGAAGGGAAGAGCAATGTGGTCATATCGGGTGTCAACTGCCACGTGGAAGAGACACTCCTAGTTGAGCGAAGATTTACCATGTTATCCACTGGCAATCTACTTTCAAATTCTAAGAAATCGAAACACTTTTTGGTTATGTGTTGTCGTCTTAATAATTCGAATCTTCTTATTGCTTATGATCTGGTTAGTGAAGAATCATCTGACATAAATAATCCAAATTTAGCGCTACCAATAACAGCAGACATGATCATGACCAAAGTCGGAAGTCGTGGTATCATTTACGGAAGACAGTGGACGTTACTGGGTAATCCAAATCAAATGTGGTTGCTGAGGTTGTCTGATGACTGTCGATGGAGCATTGAAAATATGCCGTTACCGAAGTTGAGTCCGGTGAAGCCAAGAGTTTTGAGCATAGGCGGTGTTATGCAAACCCAGCAAGAAATATTGCTGTACGGCGGAGTAACATTAAATGAAATCAACTACGTAAACAAACTTGCTTATCGTCTTTATCGATTGGATTTGAAAACGTCACAGTGGTCAACAGATATGCTTACATTTGGCGGTAGTGGCACGAAAGAACTGTATTTTGAAGTATTTTCTACTGCCACGGTACTTTTCGGTTCCGTTTTGGTCGTATATGGAGGGTTGGATCATGTGCAAACGGAGGGCGGGAGCTGGGGTTTTAATCTTGAACCGCTAGTTGATGTTAAGGGCTACTACAATCAAATGACCGCGAGATTGTGGATAAAGTACTCGACTAAAGGCGATAAACCTTCTGGAAGAATTTTCCACGCTTCTACGGCAATTGATGCACAAACAATGGTGATATATGGAGGAATTACATTATATTGTAAATTGGCTACAAAATTTTTACATGATTTCTGAACGTTCACTCTTCCACTTCTAAATGACAATTTAATAAACATAATAGATCAACAGCATGGATCACAATGGAAAAGAATAGATCGACTAGGACCTAACGTATCTTATGCCATGTCTTTAATAAATATTGGTAACATTTTGTATATGTATGGTGGATCAGAAACAGTTTTCAATTTAGCTAAAGGTTTTAGTGCACATTTTGATAATATTAAGGTGTTTTGAAATACCTTAACACATTGTGGACATACTACCACTCAAACCACACCGGATGGGTGCAAATTCGTTACAAAGGAAAAAGTCCAGGAAATCGTTGCTTCCATCAGGCACATGTTTTCGGTAACAAAATGTTGTTAACAGGAGGTTGCAGCAATGACTTTTCAATAAAGCTCGATCGTCACAATTATCTTTATGAGATTAATTGTGAAGAAGACAAAAAGACTGCGGGTGTATGGATTTACGACCCGATCACTAGCAGTTGGTTACAGTTACCCGCTCAACAACACATCAGCGTATTTGGAACTTTTAGCGTGGTGTGGAACGATGTTTTACTGTCTATCGGGGGAATGCCAGTAAAGCCATTTGAAACAAGTCAGATCCATGGCCACTCGGGAGGCTTCTTCTACTTTAAACCTTCATGTCCAGCAGGCATGACAAGCAAAAATATTCAACATGAAATGTGTTACAACTGCCTCGTCGGTGAGTTTTCCGCAACTGCCCAATTTCCTTGCTCATTTTTTCCAGACAGTCTCACAACAGAAGACGAAGGTTCTAGCAGTCCAGCCAACTGCAGTCGATGTGTAGATAACTATTGTGGATACGGTGCATGTTTCGTCGCACTACCGAGTTCTTCTCCTAGCTGTGAATGTCAGTTTGGATTTACTAAAAACAACAAAGGATTGTGCACCGTGACCGCTGACTATATATATATATATATATATATATATATATATATATATATATATATATATATATGTCGCTGCCTCTGGTTTTGTATTAGGCGTAGCACTGATCGTTGTTTTGCTCACAAAGTTTAGAAAAGCGAGAAAAGATCACAAAGTCATACTGAAGAACAAAGACCACGAACTGATGGAACTGACTAATGTTTTCAACATTGACTCTAAAGAGTTAAAACTAAGGAAACGAATTGATAAAGATTGTCCTGGTGGATACGGTGAAGTGTATCAAGCAGAGTATAGAGAAATGATGGTAGCCGTCAAGAAGTTGCAAGGAATACATATGGAACTCGATCGTATCGAGTTAGAGTTCGAGAGAGAGATCGAAGTGATGAGAGCCATCAGACATTCAAACATTGTTCTGTTCTTAGGAGGAGATCGTTATCACGACGATGGATGTCCATTCCTTGTAGTAGAGTACATGGCGAGAGGATCGCTAACTAGTATTTTAAAAAATAGAAAAATAGGTTTGGAAGATAATCTAAAGTTGAGGTTCACTGGAGACACGGCCAAGGGAATGAGATTTCTGCACAGTCAACGTCCACCTCGAGTGCATCGTGACTTGAAGAGCAGCAATCTGCTTGTGAGTCAACAATGGGTAGTCAAGGTGACCGACTTTGGATCGTCTCGATTGGTAAAAGATGAAGGAATCAGTCAAGAGGCAGTACGAGGAGCGGGACCACTCGACCTGACAGCTCCACTTCTTGGTGCAGATTATCAGTTATCATCAGGTGTTAGAACACCAAGTTGGTGTGCTCCAGAGATACTGAGTGGACAAGGATATGGAACATCAGCAGATGTGTACAGGTAGGATTGTTCTTAACTAAATATTCAAATGTGTGTTTAGATAATTAGAAGTACTTCGCTGTATTGCAATCAATCAATACTTTAGTGTTTTCAGATTAGCTGAGCCTGTTTCTCTGCAGCATTTTAGTTGCAAAATGTTTTGTAAATTTGCATGTAAGCCGGTAAGAGGAATAACAACGCCTTAAAATCAGTACATATTGTTGTATCAAAATGTCGTCGTTTCTACATTGCCAACTTCAAAACTGCATGAATCTTGTTGGTTGTGCCAAATAGCAGTAACATTTTGAAATATTTTATCACTCTTTGAGACCTCCATTGGTAATATTCGAACCTGTTTTAGAGCGTTTGCAGATGATGTTGTAAAACCCTCAGTAGAGTAAGATAAAGAGACTAGACCGTCGTAGGCGTTACGAGTAAACAGGATTTTTGGAATGTTTTAGCATTTTTAATCTAGCAAATCAATTGTGGCAGACCAAGATTGCTTTATTGAGTAATGAGTCGTTACTCCTCTTGGCTTTTGGTTTTCACTTTTATTAATAAATACAATCTTTAATTCTTTTTCACCTCATAAAATGACTGTGGCCTCAGATGTTCAACGAAAAGTTGTAATTGTGTCTTTCAAGCAACGCGAATACCTGCGTTTACTAATACTGGAGGAAGCCATGTAGGTATAACATTAATTAATTAATTCAAGATGGTCGTGTCGCTTTGTTTTCGACAGGCTACTAGCTGTAGCCATCAGTGCCGTAGAATGGCATCGAAGTTGGGGGGGGGGGGGAGTCAAACTTCAATGCGCGGCAAATGTAGCCTCGTGTACTCAGGACGTCTGCATGCAAGTGTAGTTTTTGTACTGTCGTCTATGGGAGCTCCTTGTTTTCTTCCACTTGCAGGTAGTTTTCACGATGACCTATTTTGTGTATAGTGACCATAGGCTACTGATTGGGGGCAATGCCCCCTTGGTTCCCCTACCCCCGTAGCCGCCGTGGTTTTATGCGCTTATGAGTATACACACACTTGTACTTATTTACTAATCCCCGAGAGATGAGTGTAGTGTACTTCTTAAATGGTTGGTTGCATATATATCCATTTTAATATGTAAACGAGAATTATATTTTACTAATTATAATTAATATCTTAAATTTAGTTTTGGTATTGTGATGTGGAAAATTTGGTCGAGAGAACTCCCGTACGTTGATCGTGGTTTCCAATCTATCCTCGACTTGAAAGCAGCCGTTCTCGGTGGCGTCAGACCAAGCGTTCCACAAGACAAACAAATCGACTACGTCGAGCTAATGCGTGACTGTTGCGCGTGTGATGAGACCTCCAGACCTACGTTTCACGAGATTGTGATCAGACTGGAAGAAATGAGCGACAACTATTGTCCTTTCAAAAGAAGTAGTTTACATGTTATCGTTTGCTTGCTAGCGTTAGTGTTATTGTTTGCTAAAACTGAAATAATGCATTACCTTCGATTTATAATTAGCAATAGGCTGTGTCGGAACTGCTTCCGCTGATACTCTTGTTTACGTTAAAATGGTTTTGTTTGTGTACTAGTTAATTAGATTGATGGCAATTTTATGACCTCTAGGTGACTAGCAGCTAATAATATCGAAATTGAAGTTCCAGCCGTCAGTTACGTCACACAACTTAACAAATGGTGTTTGTGTTCTTCTAAACTTTCCATACAGTACTTAGGTACTTAGTACTTGTCTACAGTTTGGGCATATCGAGCACCGGATATCGAGCGCCCGAACACAGAGGACTGCCAGTCTGGGCATCCGAGCACATTAATTACGGTTATTACACTAAAGATGGCAGAAGTGTGTGATTTATGATTGTTTTACTGCTTTTTCGAAGCAACAAGGTACCAGACCAACGTATTTTCTTTACTGTGCCGACTTAGCCTTATTAATTAACACTAGTTCTTCATTTGCTTTCGGTGGTCCTTCCACGCGAGGATAGCAGCGGGGCTGTATCATGTGATGTTGTCTCCGTTGTCTCCGTATGACAACATCACGTAATACAGCCCCGTTGCTATCCTTGTGTGGAAGGACCACCGAAAGCAAAGGAAGGACTAAGGACTTTTAGTGTCGAAGCTAGTGCCGACTATTTCGTAGAAGCTCATCCTAGTTGTGTCTGCTTGTTTCTAATCTAAGAAGTACAAGAGTATTTCAAACTGATTCTGCCTACATAGTCGGATCGAGTTGATAAAACTGTGTTGAGCTACAAACTAACTGACTGCTCTACGTCCTTGTCTGTAACGACGATGGTTTCTAGGACCTGAATCCTAGGCACATTGCTCATTTTGCAAAAAGTACGTGCATGAGTACAGGGGCACCCGAAGTCAGCTGCGTATAGAGAACTCCCCGTTTGTCACTGCAACGAATGCTTTTCTATTCGCTCGATGATCAGATCATGTACTGCAATCACGGTACACAATCTATAGTGTACCGATAAAACACAACGAAAATAATAGCGATTGCGTAATATTTTCGTTTGTGCAGGCGGTTTCCATTTGAAAGTCAGCCAAACACTCTTCTTTCATTCGAAAGGAGTTATGCTTTAATGAAAATACGTTGCAAACGTTTCAGACGTTTCTCTGAAGTAAGAGCACATTCAACTAGTCTTGTTGGTAAACGGTTAATTGACAAGCGATATTACGCAGAACTATAACAACTATAGCAAAAGCTTAGCTATATCTATAACAGCATTTATCTATAGACACTTATAATTAGTGTTGCTAGTTAAATTTGCAACTTTTAGTCTTCATCGAGATGTGTTCGTACTCGATGACGACGACAAGTCTAGTCGCTGCAAGTATTTGTTTAATGTTTTTCGTTCTGCTGCTTGAGCGCTTATTGGTGCAGACGGCGGATGGAGATGAGGTTGTCAACTCTTCCCAACACTACAACCTTACTTCTGCATGGAAGACGTCGCTAGCGAATCAATGGCATGTGTTCTCTAGTTGGAGTACAAACACTCCACGAGTCATGAAATATGAAGTGGCTACTGAAATATTTACTAGAAAGCTGGACGGAACGACGAGAGAGATGACGCTAATGCATAGAGGGAAAGCAGCAGTAACTCTGAGTACAGAACGTGGCTTTACGACGCACAAATGAATTCGTGGGAAACCGTTGGAGAGCAATCGGGCCCGAAAGGTATCATCCATCACACACTCGTATCTCTTTGTAGATCGTCGGTTTTACTTTTCGGCGGCCTTTCACCTTTACTGGCGTCACAAAACAGAAAGTGCGATAACGAGACGTGGATATTTAGAATGAAGGATAAAACGTGGAGGAGACTCGACACCATCATTCATTCTCACAACAAGAGCGGCTACGTCTCTCCTCGATGCAAAGACGTTGCTACGGTAGTGCGTTTGCCCAACAGTTTGTGCACCTGCAAAGAATCTATGATTATATATAGCGGATTTTCTAATAGTCGTAAAAAATGTAAGTTAAGGTCGAACAAACATCATAACGCTTTTTGGTTATTGAAGTGCAAAGACGACGTTTCTCTTGTTTATGAGTGGATACTTCTAGATAAGAATCCACCGAAACTCATGTCTCCAGCAATCATTTCAGCGTTTGGCAACACTGTCGTTTACGCTTATGGAAAGTATGATACAAACCCTCTTGTAAGATCGCAGGCAAGAGAAGTGTGGTCATATCGGGTGTCAACTGGCACGTGGAAGAGACACACCAATTATAGCGAAGAATTACGAAATCCTCCACTGGCAATCTACCTTTCAAATTCTAAGAAATTTTTTATCATTTTTTGGTTTTGTGTTGTCGTAATGATGATATAGATCCTCTTATTGCTTTTGATCTGGCCAGCAAAGAGTGGTCTCATATTAGAGATCCAAAGTTAGGTCTATCAATGATAGCAGACAGAGAAATTATCACGACCAAAGTTGGAAATTATGATATCATTTTCGGTAGACACTTGATAGAGACGGGTAGTCCAGATTAGATGTGGTTGTTGATGTTGCCTGATAATGACCATCGATGGAGCACTGAAAAATTGCCGTTGCCGAAGTTGAGTCCGGTCATGCCATGAATTATTAGCACGGGCGGTTTCATGCAAAAACAGCAAGAAGTATTGCTGTATGGTGGAGTAAAAGTAGTCGAAATGAGCTATCTACTTCAACTTAGTAAGCGTGATGATCATCTTTATCGATTAGATTTGAAAACGTTGCAATGGTCAACAGAGATGCTTGGCAGCAGTGGCACGACAAAACTGTCTTTCGCAGCATTTTCTGCTGCCACGTTTCTTTTCGACTCTGTTTTGGTCGTATATGGTGGGTTGGACCACACATTGACATTTCCGCTCAATAGCTCACTTTATAAGTTTGCAAAGCTAAACAACGTTTAGGGCTATTATAACCAACTGACCGCAAGATTGTAGATAAAGTATTCGACTAATGAAAAGAAACCTTCTGGAAGAATTTTCCACGCTGCTCCGGCAACTGATGCACAATGGTGATATATGGAGGAATAACATGTTATGGTTTGGCTACAAAATTTCTAAATGATTTCTGAACTTTTACTCTTCCACATCTAGATAACAATTCAATAGACTTAGCAGATCCACAGAATGGATCTCAGTGGAAAAGATTAGATCAATTAGGATCTAACGTATCGTATGCCATGTCATTATAAATATTGGTAACGTTTTGTATATGTATGGTGGATCAGATACAATTTTCGTTATCACTAATTTTTATTCTTTTATTAAGTTAAGGATTCATTATAAGGAAGTGTTTCCCAGATGTCTAAACACATTATGGACACACAACCACTCAAACCACACCGGATGGGTGCAAATTCGTTACAACGGAAAAAGTTCAGGAAATCGTTGCTTTCATCAGTCACATGCTTTCGGCAACAAAATGTTGTTAACAGGAAGTTGCAGCAATGAGTTTGTTATAATGCTCAACCCCAACACGCTCTTTGAGATTATTTGTGAAGAAGACAGAAAAACATCAAATGTATGGATTTACGACCCAATCACTATCACTTGGTTACAGTTGACCGCTCAACCTCACATAAAGCTATTTTTAGCGTTTTATGGAACAATCTTTTACTGTCTTTCGGTGGAATTCCGATGAAGTCATTTACAATACGTCAGATTCATGGCGATCGCAATGATTTCTTCTACTTTTAACCTGCATGTCCGGCAGGTATGACAAGCAAAACTCTTCAACATGAAATGTGTTACAATTGCTCTGTCGGTCAGGTGTCTTCTGCTTTGAATTCTCCTTGCTCATCGCGTCCAGACGGTCTCACAACAGAACACGAAGGTTCTAGCAGTTTAGCCAACTGCAGTCGATGTGTGAATAACTATTGTGGATACGGTACGTGTTATGTCACATTGACGGGTCCTTCTCCTACATGTCAGTGTCAGTTTGGATTTACTAAAAACAATAAAGGATTGTGCACCGTGGCTACGTTCTATATCGCTGCTTCGGGTTTTGTATCAGGGATAGCACTTCTCATACTGATTGTTGTATTGCTGACGAAATTTAGAAAAGCGAAAAAAGATCACAAAGTTATAATAAAGAACAAAGACCACGAACTGATGGAACTGACTAATGTTTTCAACATTGACTCTAAAGAGTTGAAACTACGAAAACGAATTGATAAAGATTGTCCTGGTGGATACGGTGAAGTGTACCAAGCAGAGTATAGAGAAATGATGGTAGCCGTCAAGAAGCTGCAAGGAATACATATGGAACTCGATCGTATCGAGTTAGAGTTCGAGAGAGAGATCGAAGTGATGAGAGCTATCAGACATTCAAACATTGTTCTGTTCATAGGAGGAGGTCGGTATCACGATGATGGATGTCCGTACGTTGTAGTAGAGTATATTGCGAGAGGATCACTAACTAGTATTTTAAATAATAGGAAAATAGATTTGGAAGATAATCTAAAGTTGAGGTTTACTGCAGACACGGCCAAGGGAATGAGATTTCTGCACAGTCAACGTCCACCTCGTGTGCATCGTGACTTGAAGAGCAGCAATCTGCTTGTGAGTCAACAATGGGTAGTCAAGGTGGCCGACTTCGGATCGGCTCGATTGGTGAAAGATGAAGGAATCAGTCAAGAGTCAGTACGAGAAGCGGGACCACTCGACCTGACAGCTCCACTGCTTGGTGCAGATTATCAGTTATCATCAGGTGTTGGAACATCAAGTTGGTGTACTCCAGAGATACTGAATGGACAAGGATATGAAACAGCAGCTGATGTATACAGGTAGGATTGTGACTATCTATATACTAATAATTGTCTTGATATTATCAGTTAATTAAGAGGGTCGTGTCTTCCTGTATCTGACACTCTACTTTCTCTCCGCTGGAGCGGTGAGCGTAGTCTTTCTGAATGGTTTCTTGCACATGTCAAAAGTTTTTGTTTGTTACGTAAACAAAAATTGTATTTTACTATATAATATTTTATATTTAGTTTTGGTATTGTGATGTGGGAAATTTGGTCGAGAGAACTCCCGCATGTTGATCGCAGTTTCCAATCTATCCTCGACTTGAAAACAGCCGTTCTCGGTAGCGTCAGGCGAAGTGTTTCACAAGACGAACACAGCAACTACGTCGAGCTAATGCGTGACTGTTGGGCGGGTGATGAGACCTTCAGATCTACGTTTCACGAGACTGTGATCAGACTGGAAGAAATGAGAGACAATTATTGTCCTTTTGGCGAAAGGAAGTAGCTTACGCTTTATCTTTTGCTTAGTGTTGCTAGATTAACATTAGCTAGAATATGATGCTGTGCTGCATGTGGCAACAGATTGCCTAATTGTACGAACTGCTGCAGCTGATATTGTCTATTTGCTTGTTTTTGTCTGTTTGTTACTTATATTAGATCAATAACAGTTTTTGTCTTCTAGTGACTCTAGCAAGTTGTAACGATATTAGTACCGGTACAGGATAATTATTGTGTGTTACAAGAGCTCTGGGATTTAGTCGGGGATGGAAACGTTAATCCTGACATCAGAGCACGTGTGACCGGTGTTAGAGCACAGATGGAATCATTCGACTACTATTTTGGCATCAGTGTTGCTAAATTAGTTCTTGATCATGGCGATAAGTTGTCATTGGCTCTCCAAGGCACTGCCGTTTCTGCAGCTGGGGGCCAGCGTTTGGCATCTTTGACCGCCAAAACTCTTGCCAAGATGCGCACTGCCGAAAGCTTTACTCTATTTTGGGATTTGTTAAAGAAGACCGTGGGTACACTTCACGTAAATGAGCCCTGGCTCTCTCGCCGTCGGAGAGCGCCTCAGCGGTTAGACACAGCTAATGGATCAGAATATTTCCCAGTAAGGGTGAAAGACCACTACAGTCAGATTTATTTTGAAGTCTTCGACTATGCTATCTCTACCATCAACGCGAGGATTGATCAGCCTGGGTATGCGATGTACCGCCAACTGGAAGACTTTCTCTTAAAAACAGTGCATGCAGAAGATGCCAGCGACGAATTCAGGTCGGTGAAAGACTACTATGGGTGTGACTTCGCCCCAGATCGCCTGTCAGTGCAGTTGACATCAATAGCGGCACAATTTGATGGAAATAAAGAACTGTGTCTCCAGGATATATCCTGACTTACGTAAAAGAGTTTCTTTCTGCAGAATGTGTCATCTTTTCAGAAGTGTTGAAAGTTCTTACGCTCATCTTAGTTAACCCTGCCACCAACGCCACTAGTGAGCGTTCCTTGTCAGCCATGCGCAGGTTGAAGACATATTGTCGTTCAACAATGGGCCAGACTCGACTAAATGCAGTGATGTTGCTTCATGTGCACATGGAAAAGACTGACCAACTGTCAATTATAGACCTCGCAAACAGGTTTGCCAGTAGTCTTGAACACAGAAAGAGTGTTTTTGGCACCTTCTCTGAGAAGGATATGTAAACACCAATTGGTGCCTGTGTGTGTGTGTGTGTGTGTGTGTGTGTGTGTGTGTGTGTGTGTGTGTGTGTGTGTGTGTGTGTGTGTGTGTGTGTGTGTGTGTGTGTGTGTGTGTGTGTGTGTGTGTGTGTGTGTGTGTGTGTGTGTGTGTGTGTGTTGAGACGGCTTGTAAAATACATCTCTAGTTATGACATGGAGTCGAGACTATCGACGTCCCCGAGAGATGTGCACTATGATATAGTGTTGCTCTACCCATCTGCTAGCCCGCGCAACGTTGCCCCATCCATTAGCGCGCGTTAGACCGGACCAGTCGCTTTTTGCTTTCTACGCCCCTGGACTCTGATTATATATGTATACGGTTACGTTTGATTGCCTTGAGGTCTGGGTGTAGAGAAGACAAAATTCGCCTATGAGCGTGCCTGTAGCGCACGCTCTTAATTTTTAGTGCCTTTGCATTGTTCTTTCTTCTGTGCGTGTATAATTGAATATGCAACGGCATTTGGAATAGAACTTGGCTTAGTAGTCAAAGCCAAAGATTATCACATACGGGATATGCTTTGCAAATGATGATTTCCCGTATAAATTGCTATGTGTACGTAATTCTTTGTCAATTTTGCTGAGATCGCAAAAAATTTCAGACTAGACCAGACAATGGCAAACATGATCGAACTACACACTTTGGTGATAAACTCTTCCATAAACGCGTTTGGCCTATCTGATTAGCTCTTCGCCCATTGTCTCCGGTTGCTATGGACAAGCAATCGCAAATACTGCTCCGTGATTGGCCCAAACTCTGCTATAGCGTTGATAACGGTCGTTGAATCAAATCTGTTCAAAGCGACACTGTCAAGATTTGAGCGCACAAGTGCGCATGCTTGTGCGCTCTAGGCGTGTCACACTTCGCGCGCAAACCTACATCGGGACTCCTAGGACAGCGCAATGGCGTTTCGTGACGATAGAACGCGTATTAGTGCATCAGACACGTCTGCTGACGAAGAAGCAGTGGTTATTCCGGTACGTAGACAATGGGACTTTTCGCTAGGATGTCTATAGCTAGGAGTTGATTATGCGTGTTTTCAGGAAGAAGCTAGATGCAACAGCAAGGGTACATGCCAGAGAGTCCGTCGGGGGAATAGAGGTTGTCAATGTAAAGCAGCAGGGGTACGATGTGTTCTATTATGCGGATGCAGACAAGAACGTTGCAGAAATCGTGAAGATCACTTGGACGTTAGCTTGCATGGAGCCTTTTTGTAGCTAGGCTACCTACGCGTTGATAATATTATTGGTGTGCCTTTTTCACTGAATACAGGGTGCACATATGAGGAATGATGGTGAAGAAACAGTCCGTGCTGTAACAGCTCCTAAAGAGTCATTTCCCACAGAGGAAGAAATCCAGGTTGTGAAGATACCCATTGATACAATTGTCCTAATATGTCGCAATGATGGTAGGTATTACATGAGTTCTTTGTAGGGATTCGTGAGAGGGTTGACAATAGAACAGCTGCAAAGAACGTTGACCAGTTTCTTGCGTCATGGTAGAGGATCGTTTGATCTTGCCAGAATGTATTCTGATATTGAGGACCAAGGCACTGTGGGAGATCACCCGTTTGCTGCACCCCCCAACCCAAATGCTCCTAGGTGGTGCAAATGTGGAAGGTGTGGGGACATGGGTACAGGAAGAGCAAGAGAGAACGTCTGCTGCCAACAAGATCAGTGTGTCACAACGGAAGAATATTTGAGAGCCACATGTCTAGATCATAATGTGCTGACACTGACCATCCGACTACATGCAGATTACATGAGTGAAAGACCCAACTACAGAGCAAATGGATTTCGAAAGGCAGCTTATCGGCAATACATTCTTGGTCGTCATGGATATCTGGGTAAAGGAACAAGACGAATAGCTCCTTCTTGTGTCGTTCGTTGTGTCAGACATTGGTTTCTAGCACCAGATGGGAGGTACATGGGCTACAAGAGTGAGTAAGCAACGTTTAACAGGGATATTCCTCTAGGTACCCTAACTTTAGCTAAGTAGGTTCTTGGTATACATTGACTGTTCCTTTTATCTCGCATCCACGTCATCGATTTCATCGATTTCTCTGGTTGTGTGAGCATTGACTGTTGAGTTGCTGTTACCTTCACATATAATATAATATATGATATATGAAACGTTGCTTTGATTTCAACTCAAAATGGTCATTGTACCTGTTCTGCTGCGCTGCTGTTCTACAAGAGAACTGGTACCAGGAGGAGCAACAGGAGCAATAGTTGACTGCGCAAAAGAAGATTTCAATGGCTTCTGTAGTACTGATCCAGTATCTTTGACTTTTCGCAGTAATACTCTGTGCATAAGCTGTGAAATGTGTGGGTAAGTCTTGTGCTGCTTGACCTTTGTAACGGTCCACTGTTGTGAGTTTTTATTGTATTTTCTGTGAAATCTTCTCTCACTAGACGTTTTTGGTTGTGCACGTTGTCTGCCCACATGAACATTGTGATCCAGTGCAGCAAGCAAACAGCGAGCTTTGAATGCATCAAACCTGTCATCAACAAATGAGGAAACATTGCCACGGTAAACTCATTGATACAAAGTAGCAAAATAACCCAAATGCTGTTCGTTTAGGGGCATACTTCAAGATTACACTGTGGTAGTTCTCTAATGCACCTGTATGCCTAGAATCAAACATGCATCATGACCATTGGACTAGAATGAATCTCAAGTGAGAACCAATACCTAGATCGTGCATAGTATGCCATTGATCTCATCCACTTTGCATCAAGAACAATCTTCCTGAGAAATTTCATTGCTTGAGAATCTACTCCGAGAGGTGTCTTTGCAGTGTCATTGATATCAGCTTCTGTCAATTCACTGTGGTGGCATCTACCAGTGGCCCAGGTATGCTCACCAGAGACGTGATGCAGCACTGCTATCCAGATGGCCTGCAATGAAAAATTGCATATCTCAGAATGAGGAGTCTGTGACTTTCTAGTCCTTACATATACTGCTCTTGTTGATTAATAATTAATTGATGAAATAGTAGGTTTTTGCCACCTACTGTGTGATATAATATTTCATTTAGCTAGCAAACACAAGACAACTACACTGGAGCGGTGTTGACATTGATTCATGCCCTAGCTTGATATGAGTTTGGGTATTTCTGGTGCTAAGTGATGTCTTCTTCTGTTTTATTTTAATGCGTAAAAAAAGATGAACGAAATTTTGGTTTGCAAGACCAAAATTGGTGAACTGCTATCAAATCTGGAACTACTTCTCATGATATATTGATAGCACACACACACACACACACACACACACACACACACACACACACACACACACACACACACACACACACACACACACACACACACACACACACACACACACACACACACACACACACACACACACACACAACCAAAAGAGCACCTTCAATTTCTGGACGTCTCCCTGTGCCTGTTCACACGACCACCAGAAATGGTTGACTATGGACCTTTTCCATGGTCTTAATTCTGCAAGCTCCTTTTTCTTTGATGCCTGGAAAAGAAACAAGCTATTGAACTGATTTTGAAATAAAATTCGTTGTAACAAAAGCCTAAAAACCTCAGACAACGCTTTTGCTAGCTTCTTGGCTTTATGCCAGACATCTAGGGAATGAAAGATCTCTTTATATTCAGCATCTCGTGCTACACAGTATAGTAGAAAACAAGAAGATAGAGTCGTACCACCTGTGAGTTAGCTGAAAAGGTTATACCCATCATTGCTTTTACACTTGTGGATGCATCTGTGACAAGTTCTACTACGTTGATCCTGAGTCGGACAGATGTCATTCCTCGCTGAAGACCAAGTTTTTCCATCCTCATGTTCTTTAAGTCTACATCTCGTTTGTCAACAATTTGTACATCAATAACTTTGTGGCTCTCACAATCCATTAACGAGTAGACACAGTACTTTGCTGAGAAACCGGGTGAGTCGTTCCTCCCATCACCAGCTAAGACAACAGGGCAGTTTGCAATGTCAGCAAGATTTGTCTCCCTGGTCTCCGACCAAAGTTCAAAAACTGAGGGACAAATGTAGAGTCTTTGAATTCGATAGAATGTTGATTGTGACTGGAACTTCAACCCCAAGAAACGGCACATGAGCTCAATCTTTGCAAACTGGTTGCCAGAGAGAACTATTGAGGAAGCAAAAAGCAGGTCGTTGGTGAAGAAGGGATATGACTTTCTTCCCTTGCAACGCTTAGAGCTACTCCATGAGCCTTCATGACGATTTCTGCAATGCCATTGTAAACAAAGTGTGCCACCAACATACGTTTGCTTCACTGATATCTTCTCTTGACAGAAGGGATGCCTGCATGCTGTCCCAAGAAGCTGCAAGATGTTGTCTGCATCACACACCACTCGAGCACAAGTAGTCGTCTCTTCCAAATCATCCTCCAAGATGGTCCTTTGTGCTGGTATGAAGCTACCATGAGCACAAAAGTTGATGACTTGAAGCACTGGATGTGGTCGTGTGTAATGGATTGGAACCTATGAAACATCCTGATACTACACATGTGAGTTAATAAATTTCTACCCTCTCAACCTCAGTTTCATTTTGAGAAGGAATTGGTCCTGCTGAAGAATTTATGTCTGAATTTTCTGGCAGAATAGATGTATCCAAGAAACTTGCATCAAGTTCATCATCCAAGCAAGGGTTTTCATCTGTCAGTTCAGGTAAGGAATCACTGCAACTGGATAACAGACAAACGTACCCCTATTCATGCCCAAGCAACTTTGTAAATGAATGAAGAAATCTAGGTACCGTACGTTTCTAAATGATGGTCAATTTCAGATGTGTCATCTGATTCACCTTGAATTGCCAGTAATCGCTGTATCCTGCAAGCAGAATGTATGCAGAGAAAGTAATGAAACCATGAAAATGGCTTCCAATGAAGGATTTACTCAGATTGGTTGTGGATTTCTTCATCATCTTCTTCTGACCTACTCAAACAGAATCTAGAATCAGAGTACATGACAGCGCAGACAAGCATTCTACCCTGATGTTGATGAACTGACATCCGAGTGCTGCCACACACCTACGGACGCTTTTTCTTCACTGTTACCTTGACTGCTGCTTGTAATATTTACAGGTGTGCACCCATCCTCGACCCCTGACAAGGAATCTTCACTAACCATGTACAGAGAGTATATAAATTATGTAGAATTTACAAAACAACTTTATCAAAACAATCGAGAAGCAGCAATCTTCAAAATATATGAGCTATTGCCTCGATCACTAATACAATATCGTGGGCAAGAACGTAAATTGTCATCTAAAATATATTTTACCATTTCTGACTGATAGGACTCAGACGTGTGGCAAACCGTTGTCTTCCTTGTCTCACCTGGTTGGGTGTAGAGCAGAGATTTAGTACACCTGTGACACATATGTACATTGCAGGAGAGAAGTTCCAGTAGGCTTTACATGTCCAATCAACACACAATGCAGTCTAGTGTTGTTTACCTTCATACTCTCTTGAATCATCAGTTCTTATTCGCTTAGATGGTAAGGAGTCTTCAGATTCAGGTGCTTCATGTCTTTGGCAACTAAATTCATACGGAACGAGGGCGCACACATGCACACAGCATTACATAATACTACAGTGATTAATTCACAGGCAACAATCTCTCACCTGCAGGACTCAACGAATACCAGAAGTAAACCAGCAAGCTCTCCAAAAGACGACACCTGCCACTGAACCTTTAATCGCCAAAGCCTACTATAGATGTCTTGCGACAGTTTAATAGTCTTCATAACACTTGTTGTGCACTTACGGCGACGTCCTGCCCCTTGACGTGCACCTCCATGGCTTCTCTTCTGAGATACCGAAGTCATATCGGTGACAACTTCCGGGAATCTTGTCCATCACGTGCGGCTTGCAAAGGGCCCGTTTTCGCCGTAGAAAGTAACCGTTCGAAGTCGAAAACAAACGCTATACTTGCTCTATATTTACAAAACTTATACGACGTATCAAATCCATGCGCAATGACCTAGTCAAGTACGACGATATCGGCTGTCAGGCACTCAAAGCACGACAAAAGTCGATCTATTGCCAAAACGTGGCAGATAACGCAATATAACTACAGGTAAAATTGCACTTGCCAACGATTCCTCGTTTTGAAGAACTTGAAAAATTTCTACCTAAATTCAAGTTTGCGGGGGCGTTTAGATGCTAGGTATCCGAGGATAAAATCTTGACAGTGTCGCTTTAAAAGAAACACCATTTTTAATTAACATTTGATTTCGGTTTCTCTAGACACCAAAAGAATAGAGTAAAGGTAATTCTAAAGCGTTTTCTCAAGTTTCACAGCCGTACCTAACGTACGAAAAGAGATATCCGTGGAAAAGAAAAAAGGAGCACAAAATTGACGCATGGGCCTCCGAGGCTAGCTGTTTTCTTGGTTTTTAGATGATTCGTGATCAAAACAAAATTGGATATAGTACACGACGTACGAAAATTTCATTTCGTTGATTTTGAGAAATTTTAGTCTTCATTTACTATGTTTTATAAGCGTGCAAAAAGACGACCGCGCCCCACAACGCTCTAACCTGGGCAATCTCTATATACAGGGTACTGTACTACCGCACCCTGTGATAGACAAAGAAAAATACAGCGAACATGGAATGTATGCAATGTAGCAATAGAAATGTGTTGGCGTATAATATAATTTAGTGATTTGTGTGTGGTATCAACACTATACTATTGGGATCTAGCAAGTGAAATGAGAAATTACGTAAAGCCATCAATGTTACGTAAAACTTGAAGATATATAGCCGTGTTTATCTTCTATCTATACAGTTAATTAAAGTTCAAATCTCGCCAGTTCTCGTTCACATTTTGATGAAGTGAGAGAATTTGTCGTTCTCTATGATGGCAATTCTTTCTCTCACTAGATGTTTGCGTTTCGCATGTTTTGTTTTGCTACTCGAGCGTCAATTGGTGCATGCAGCTGATGGATTTGGCGTCGTCACCTCTTCACGGAGCCACAACCTTACATCTGCTTGGGAGACCTCGTTGGCCAATCAATGGCATGTGTTCTCTAGCTGGACTAACAACAGTCCACGAGGTATGATGTGTCCAGCGAGCAGTGAAATACTTGACACGAAGCAGGATGGAGCGACAAGAGAGATGATGCTGATACATGGCGGAGGAAGCAACAAAACGTGGCTTTACGACATTGATGCGAATTCGTGGGAGGCCGTTCAAGAGGAATCAGGACCAAAAGGCATCATCTATCACACACTCGTAACTCTTTGTAGAACGTCGGTTTTACTTTTTGGCGGCGTCTCATCTCTACCGTCAAATGACCAAGATTGCAGCAACGAGACGTGGATATTTGAAATAGAGAATAGAAAGTGGAGACAAATCTACACCACCGTTCACTTTCAAAGTAAGATGCATTACGTCACTCCTCGATGTAGACACGTTTCTACGGTAGTGCACATGCACAACAGCTCGTGCGGTTGCAAAGAGTCCACGATCGTATATAGCGGATTTAAGAGTAGTGGTCAGACGTGGAGTCTAAGAGTGGACAGTAGTTTGAACGATCTGTGGCTCTTGACATGCAAAGACGACTCTTCTAACATTTACGAATGGAAACTTCTCGATTCAAGTCCACCGAAAATTGCTTTTCCTTCAATAATTTCTGCTTTTGGCAAGACAATTGGTTACTTTTATGGACTCAATTTTACAAGATTTTCTGGCAAAATGAACGCGAGAGAAGTGTGGTCATATCAGCTGTCAAATTTCATGTGGAAGAAACGCTTTAATTCTACGGATAAGTTCAACGACAAAATCACTTATGCTACTCGTACACGGGCAATCTACTTCTCAAATTCTGATAGATCAAATCACTTTATGTATCTTTGCTGTTCAAAAAATTCTTATGCAGTTTTTGATTTGGTTGATGAAAAATAGCTTTTTGCAAAATCCCAGCTGAACGTGTTACTTAGATTCGTATATAGAAACCTAGTCATAACCAAGATCGGAAACAAAGCTATCCTTTTCGGGAGACCGCGCTTGAGGTTGACAAATAGCGTGTGGCGGATAACATTATTTGATGACCTTCGAGTGAATTTTTTCAGAATGCCGTCATCTGAGTTGAGTCCGGTCAAGTCACGAATTCTTAGTACTGGTGGTTTTATGGCAAAACAGCAAGAAATCTTGATGTATGGGGGACTACAATTAGCGGACAGTTATCGAGAAACCACTGATCATCGCCTTCATCGATTAGATTTGACAACGTTGCAATGGTCAGCAGAAGCACTTGGCAAAAGTGGCACGACGAAGCTGTATTTCACAGCGTTCTCCACAGTAACGGTTCTCTTGGACTCAGTTCTAGTTGTATATGGCGGATTGCGGCGCTTAAATAGAGAAACGCTTATGGTAAAGCCAATCATGTGGAACGATATTTGGGGTTACTATAATTACGTGAAAGCGAGATTGTGGATTAGGTACTTGCCAAGAGGAAGAAAGCCACCTGCAAGAATTTTGCACGCTGCAACAGCAATCGACTTACAGACGATGGTGATATATGGAGGAATAAATCTTGATTCAATTGAACTTCTTTATGATTTGTGGAGTTTCTCTCTTCCAACTTTGGATGAAAACTTACTGAACTTGTCAGAGCAACGGAATGGATCACAATGGAAAATGATGCATGGATTAGGACCTAACACATCTTATGCCATGTCGCTAGTAAACATTGATAACATATTGTATATGTATGGTGGATCACACACTGTTCTGAACGTGCCTGACATTTTTTCAGGGCATTCTGAAGATATTAAGATATCTTTCAGTTGTGTAAACACATTGTGGACGTACAGCCTGGTGCACAACACAGGTTGGATACATAAGGAATCTAAAGGAAGAAGTCCAGGAAATCGTTGCTTTCATCAATCACATGCATTTGGCAACAAAATGTTGCTCACAGGAGGTTGCAGTAACAATTTTGTAATACGTTTTAATCGTTGCACACTCATAGTCGAGATCAAGTGCGAAGCAGACAAAGATACGGAGGGTGTATGGATTTATGATCCGGACACAATCAGTTGGTTAGAGTTGAGCGCTCAACCATTGTATCACCTCAACGTATTTGGAGTGTTTAGCGTTGTGTGGAACGATCTTCTTCTCTCGTTTGGTGGACTACCCTTAGAACAGGAATCTGCAACAGATCACGTTCCAGATGACTGGAACGGCTTTTCAGTCTTCAAACCTGCATGTCCTGCAGGCATGACAAGCGAGAATCTAAAAGTTGAGATGTGCTACAATTGCCCCGTCGGTCAGTTTTCCCCAACTTCCCATTCTCCTTGTTCACAGTGTCCAGACGGTCTCACAACAGAACACGAAGGTTCTGGCAGTCCAGTCAACTGCAGTCGATGTGTGGATAACTATTGTGGATACGGTACGTGTTATGTCACATTGCCGGGTCCTTCTTCTACCTGTCAGTGTCAGTTTGGATTTACTAAAAACAATAAAGGATTGTGCACCGTGGCCATGTTCTATATCGCCGCTTCGGGCTTTGTATCAGGGGTGGCACTTTTTGTATTAATTATTGTATTGCTGACAAAATTTAGAAAGGCGAGAAAAGATCACAAGGTTATAATAAAAAACAAAGACCACGAACTGATGGAACTGACTAATGTTTTCAACATTGACTCTAAAGAGTTGAAACTACGAAAACGAATTGATTTCTGCACAGTCAACGTCCACCTCGAGTGCATCGTGACTTGAAGAGCAGCAATCTGTTGGTGAGTCAACAATGGGTAGTGAAGGTGGCCGACTTCGGATCGGCTCGATTGGTGAAAGATGAAGGAATCAGTCAAGACGCAGTACGAGGAGCGGGGCCACTCGATCTCACAGCTCCACTTCTTGGTGCAGATTATCAGTTATCATCAGGTGTTGGAACACCGAGTTGGTGTGCTCCAGAGATACTGAGTGGACAAGGATATGGAACAGCAGCCGATGTTTACAGGTAGGATTGTTTCTATATTAATTGTTTAGATATTAAAGTTTGAAATATTTTTGCTGCATTGTAATCAATCAACACTTGTAGCGTTTCCAGAGGTTTGCAGCGATTATTTCTCTGCCACATTTTAGTTAGAAAATAGTCTGTAAATCTGGAAGACGGTAACAGAAAAAACAAAGCCATCGCGTTAAAATCAGTTCTTTTTATTACATCAATATTGTCGTATCGTCTGCATGAATCTTGTTGGTTGTGTCGGTTTTATCAGCAGTGACCTTTGAATATATATCATTACTGTTTTATTCTTTGAGACCTATAAACATTCGTAGTCTTCGAACGTGTTTTAGAGCATTTGCTGCCAGTGCTAGAAAGCTCTCAGTAGAGTAAGATGAGACAGTCATGGCTGTAGCTAGACGCATGAGTAAAAATGATTTTTGGAAGGTCTTAGAAGTTTTGGCTTTGACAAATAAGTTTATGGCCGAAAAAATTGCGTCATTGAGCAAGTGATCTTCAGACCACTTAGCTTTCTGCTTGACTGGCTTCAGATTCTTAAGAAAAGGTTTATCTTGCAAGCAACGCGATTACTTGTTTTAGAGGTAGTTGGCATGCTTTTGCTAACTTTTCTAATAGGAAAAGACATGTAAGCATAACTGTAATTTGTTATCTAGAGTGTCGTGTCTATTTGTATTTGACACGCTATACTTCCTAATCGCTAAGCAAAGAGCGTAGCACTTCTGAGTGGTTTGTTGTACATATCTATTGTTATATATGTATATGTAAACGATAATTCTATTTTACTATTTACTATTTTATATTTAGTTTTGGTATTGTGATGTGGGAAATTTGGTCGAGAGAACTCCCGTATGTTGATCGCAATTTCCAATCTATCCTCGACTTGAAAGCAGCCGTTCTCGGTGGCGTTAGACCAAGCGTTCTACAAGACGAACACAGCGACTACGTCGAACTAATGCGTGACTGTTGGTCGTGTGATGAGACCTCCAGACCTACGTTTCACGAGATTGCGATCAGACTGGAAGAAATGAGCGACAACTATTGTCCTTTTGGCGAAAGGAAGTAGTTTACACGTTATCGTTTGCTTGCTGGCGTTTAATTAATTAATAGTGTTAATTGTTTGCTGAAGACTAGAATACGATGCTGTTCTGCATTTAGTCTAGATAATAGCAATAGACTGCGTCAGAACTGCTGCAGCTGATTCTATTGATATTAATGTCAACGCTTGCTTATTCATTGTCACACCAAGTTGGTGTAATGTCAGATCAAATTTGACTATGGTTATCTCAAACGTATATTTGAATATGTTTCGGTCACTTCAACATATATCTAAACATATATATATATATATATATATATATATATATATATATATATATATATAATCCATCTTGGCACATTGCTCATTTTGCAAAAAGTACGAGCGTGACTATACATGGGCGTGCCAAGTCAGCTGCTTAAAGGCAACTCCACGTTTGTCACGTGACGGCAACGCGTGCTTTTCTATTCGCTCAATAATCAGATCATGTACCTTACTAATCTCAGTATAGTTGTAATCTGTTGTACTGATAGAACACAACGAAAACACTAACGATTGTGTATATTTTTCATTCCGAAGCGATTGTACGGTTTCCATCCGAAAGTCAGCCAAACATTCTATTTCTCATTGAAAAACAAGGAGTTAAAAATTTTGAAAGAAGGTTCAAACGTTTGAGACGGTCTTCTAGTTACAGTAAGAGCTATGCAGTGTGACGACGTTCAACTAATCTTGTTGAGATTTAGCTTGGCAAACGGATAGTTGACAAGCGATATTACACAAAACGATAGCAACTATGGAAGACTTGTATCTATCAGCATTTATCTAAACACTTATATATAATTAGTGCTGCTTGTTGAATTTGTAACTTTTAATCTTCATTTGAGATGTGCTCGTACTCGATGACGACGACCTATTCAGTTCCAGCAAGTATTTGCTTAATGTTGTTCGTTTTGCTGCTTGAGCGTTTATTGGTGCAGACGGCGGATGGAGATGAAGTTGTCAATTCTTCCCAACACCACAACCTTACTTCTGCCTGGAAGACGTCGCTAGGAAATTAATGGCATTTGTTCTCTATTTGGAGTAGAAACACTCCACGAGGAATGCAATATAAAGTGGCTACTGAAATCCTTGATACTAAGCTGGACGGAACGGCGAGAGAGATGATGCTAATGTATGGAGGGGAAAGCAGTCACTCTGAGTCCAAAAGGTGGCTTTAGTACGCACAGAAGAATTCGTGGGAGACCGTTGGAGAGCAATCGGGACTGAAAGGTATCATCCATCACACACTCGTATCTCTTTGTAGAAAGTCGGTTTTACTTTTCGGTGGCGTTTCATCTTTACTGGCGTCACAAAACGGAAAGTGCAATAACGAGACGTGGATATTTAGAATAAAGAATAGAACGTGGAGGAGACTCGACACCATCATTCATTTTCACAACAAGAGCGACTACGTCAATCCTCGATGCAGACACGTTGCTACGGTATTGCATTTACCCAACAGTTCGTGCACCTGCAAAGAATCTATGATTATATATAGCGGATTTTATGGTGATCGGGAAGAGATACCCGCTCAACAACACATCAGCGTATTTGGAACTTTTAGCGTTGTGTGGAGCGAAGTTTTACTGTCTATCGGGGGATTTCCTGTAAAGCCATTTGAAACAAGTCAGATCCATGGCCACGCGGAAGGCTTTTTCTACTTTAAATCTTCATGTCCAGCAGGCATGACAAGCAAAAATATTCGACATGAAATGTGTTATAATTGCCTCGTCGGTGATTTTTCCGCATGTGCCCAATTTCCTTGTTCAGTTTGTCCAGACGGTCTCACAACAGAACACGAAGGTTCTAGCAGTCCAGCCAACTGCAGTCGATGTGTGGATAACTATTGTGGATACGGTGCATGTTACGTCGTCCTACCGAGTTCTTCTCCTAGCTGTGAATGCCAGTTTGGATTTACCAAAAACAATAAAGGATTATGCACCGTAACCGCTGACTGTATATATATATATATATATATATATATATATATATATATATATATATATATATATCACTGCTTCTGGTTTTGTATTAGGCGTAGCAATGATTGTTGTTTTGCTCACAAAGTTTAGAAAAGCGAGAAAAGATCACAAAGTCATAATAGAGAACAAAGACCACGAACTGATGGAACTGACTAATGTTTTCAACATTGACTCTAAAGAGTTGAAACTACTAAAACGAATTGATAAAGATTGTCCTGGTGGACATACGGTGATGTGTATCAAGCAGAGTATAGAGAAATGATGGTAGCCGTCAAGAAGCTGCAAGGAATACATATGGAACTCGATCGTATCGAGTTAGAGTTCGAGAGAGAGAGAGAGAGAGAGAGAGATCGAAGTGATGAGAGCCATCAGACATCCAAACATTGTTCTGTTCATAGGAGGAGGTCGGTATCACGACGATGGATGTCCGTTCCTTGTAGTAGAGTACATGGCGAGAGGATCACTAACTAATATTTTAAAAATAGAAAAATAGATTTGGAAGATAATCTAAAGTCGAGGTTTACAGTAGACGTGGCCAAGGGAATAAGATTTCTGCACAGTCAACGTCCACCTCGAGTGCATCGTGACTTGAAGAGCAGCAATCTGTTGGTAAGTCAACAATGGATAGTCAAGGTGGCCGACTTCGGATCGGCTCGATTGATGAAAGATGAAGGAATCAGTCAAGAGGCAGTACGAGGAGCGGGACCACTCAACCTCACAGCTCTACTTTTTGGTGCAGATTATCAGTTATCATCATGTGTTGGAACACCGAGTTGGTGTGCTCCAGAGATATTGAGTTATAAGGATATGGAACATCAGCAGATGTTTACAGGTAAGATTGTTTCTATATTAATTGTTTAGATATTAATTTAGAAATATTTTTGATCCATTGTAATCAATCAATACTTGTAGTGTTTTCAGAAGTTTACAGCGATTATTTCTTTGCCACATTTTAGTTAGAAAATAGTTTGTAAATCTGGAAGACAATAACAGAAAAAACAAAGCCATCGCATTAGAATCAGTTTTTCTTACTACGTCAATATTGTCGTATCGTCTGCATGAATCTTGTTGGTTGTATCGATTTTATTAGCAGTGACCTTTGAATATATATCATTACTGTTTTATTCTTTGAGACCTATAGACGTTCGTAGTCTTCGAACACGTTTTAGAGCATTTGCTTCCAGTGCTGGAAAGGTCTCAGTAGAGTAAGATGAGACAGTCATCGCGTAGGTGGACGCATGAGTAAAAAGAATTTTCGGAAAGTCTTACACGTTTTGGCTCTGACAAATAAGTTTATGGCCGACAAAATTGCGTCATTGAGCAAGTGATCTTTATTAAGACCTCTAAGCTTTCGGCTTGACTGGCTTCAGATTCTCAATAAAAGGTTTATCTTTCAAGCAACGCGAATACTTGTTTTAGAGGTAGTTGGCATGCTTTTGCTAACTTTTTCTAATAGGAAAAGACATGTAAGCATAACTGTAATTTGTTATCTAGAAGGTCGTGTCTATTTGTATTTGACACGCTATACTTCCTAATCGCTGAGCGGAGAGCGTAACACTTCTGAGTGGTTTGTTGTACATATCTATTGTTATATATGTATATGTAAACGATAATTCTATTTTACTATTTACTATTTTATATTTAGTTTTGGTATTGTGATGTGGGAAATTTGAAGGAGAGAACTCCTGTATGTTGATCGCAGTTACCAATCTATCCTCGACTTGAAAGCAGCCGTTCTCGGTGGCGTTGGGCCAAGCGTTCTACAAGACGAACACAGCGACTACGTCGAACTAATGCGTGACTGTTGGTCGTGTGATGAGACCTCCAGACCTACGTTTCACGAGATTGCGATCAGACTGGAAGAAATGAGCGACAACTATTGTCCTTTTGGCGAAAAGAAGTAGTTTACACGTTATCGTTTGCTTGCTGTCGTTTAATTAATTAATAGTGTTAATTGTTTGCTGAAGACTAGAATACGATGCTGTTCTGCATTTAGTCTAGATAATAAGCAATAGACTGCGTCAGAACTGCTGCAGCTGATTCTATCGATATTAATGTCAACGCTTGCTTATTCATCGTCACACCAAGTTGGTGTAATGTCAGATCAAATTTGACTATGGTTATCTCAAACGTATATTTGAATATGTTTCGGTCACTTCAACATATATCTAAACAAATCGTTTGGGTGGTCTAGGTCTTCGTGAGGCCTCTCTATCTTCCTCTGCAGCTTTCGTTGGCAGCTGCAAATCTTGTCGGCAGTTGTCTCTCCGTCTTCTTAACGACTCAGCGTTCATGCCGGTACACGAAGGAAACGATTGAACTCGGCATTCTTCGTTTTTGCCTGGTGAAGTGCAATGCCGGCAACATCTTGCAAGTCTTTTAGCACCCACTAGTTCTGTCTCGTCCTCTGTTTCTTCTACACAACTTTCCTTGCAGAAGGCTCTGCATAATGCTTTGAGATCCAGCGTTAAAGTCAGCCTTGTTAGTCTGCGAGAACAGTCACGTTTCAGTGCTGTCGCATATCCTCATGCGGGAGCTTGGTTGAGGGCAATCCCCAACTCAAGTCTAGGCCTGGCCATGTCTCCGCGTGAATTTGTGACTTCTCTGCGTTTGCGTTTGGGAATTCCGGTTTTTCCAGCACCCCCACACTCAGTCCGTTGTGTGTGCGGTCATGAACTGGACATATTTGGTGACCATGCTTTTGGCTGTTGTCCTCTTCGGATTAGGCGGCACGATGTCTTATGTGACGTCATCTTCCACTGATTGCCCTTAGACAACTCCAATGTACGTCGAGAACAACGCTGTTCCTCTCATTCTATGACTTCGTTAATCCTTCCAACCCCCAAAATGTGAAATGTAGAGAATGTGGGAGTTGGAAGGGTTCACTAATGGTGTCTGGCGTTGGTTCATATTATCTAGATTTATAGATCTTGTTTCTGTTACTTTTTATACAATCTCTACATCTATTTATTCTTTCAGAGAAATTTTTAAAAATTCTAGTTTGGTAAGTTTTTAGGAGCGCAAATGCGCGCCATATGGGTGTACATGTCCTTATTAGGGTCTATACCCCCTTTATAAGCATGTCTCGGATTTAGCGCGGTTTCATTAGCGTTAATTAAACCTGTTTATATGTAACAGCTTTCGTTAGACATGATTCAGAGGTAGTTTACTAAAGTGGTCTAGCGGTCTACGGGTAGATACGGTACCATGGTATCCCAGAGCACGTTGCACGAATATGGATCTTAATTTTTAGTGCCATTGCATTGTTCTTTCTTCTGTGCGTGTATAATTGAATATGCAACGGCATTTGGAATAGAACTTGGCTTAGTAGTCAAAGCCCAAGATTATCACATACGGGATATGCTTTGCAAATGATGATTTCCCGTATAAATTGCTATGTGTACGTAATTCTTTGTCAATTTTGCTCGGATCGCAAACAATTTCAGACTAGACAATGGCAAACATGATCGAATTACACAGTTTGGTGATAAACTCTTTCATAAACGCGTTTGGCCTATCCGATTAGCTCTTCGCCCATTGTCTCTGGTTGCTATGGACAAGCAATCGCAAATGCTACTTCGTGATTGGCTCAAACTGTGCTATAGCGTTGATGACGGTCGTTGGATCAAAATCTGCCTGAAAGAAACACCATTTTTAATTAACATTTGATTTCGGTTTCTCTAGTCACCAAAAGAATAGAGTTCAGGTAATAATTCTAAAGCGTTTTCTCAAGTTTCACAGCCGTGCCTAACGTACGAAAAGAGATATCCGTGGAGGAGAAGAAAGAAGAACAAAATTGACTCATGGGCCTCCGAGGCTAGCTGTTTTCTAGGTTGTTAAATGATTCGTGATCAAAACAAAAATTGGATATAGTACACGACGTACGAACATTTCATTTCGTTGATTTTGAGAAATTTTAGTCTTTATTTACTATGTTTTATAAGCGTGCAAAAAGACGACCGCGCCTCACAACGCTCTAACGTGGGCAATCTCTATATACAGGGTACTGCGCTACCGCACCCTGTGATAGACAAAGCACAATACAGCAAACATGGAATGCATGCAATGTAGCAATAGAAATGTGTTGGCGTATAA
>CAXXBX010000046.1:0-14674 GCA_964274945.1 Dehalococcoidia bacterium
ACAGCAGACTGTACAGTGCACGGTAAGCAAACACCCCCATGCACCCAGACACAATGAAGGTCTCCTAGGAATTGGACTCCTAATAATTTTTTATACTAACCCTATCTGTGGTGAGAGTAGTGTTAATTGTACTTTACACTTGAGAAGAAAGCAGCGGATCCTGTCTTGGCCACGCCCAGCAGAACGAATGTTCCTAGACTGTCGTCGACTAGCCTCGCAAGCCAGGCTCTTCCGCGCAGTCGCTGAGCTAACCGCACGTGAATCACACGAGGAGGAGGAGCTTTTACCGGAATTGCTCCAGCGCGAGAAGAGCCTGGTCGCTTTCGAGAACGTCATAGTGACGTGGGACCCCCGATCCGGTTTCATAGCTCGATAAAGCTAATTCGATTTCCTAAAGAGCTCGTTTATGTAATTGCGCTGATACACGAAGCAGAGAGGTAACCCTCCGCGGAGAGCGCGTGAACACGAAATCCAGTGAAGCCGTTGATGGACGAAGTGCTGGTGAATAATGAGCGTAGGAATGGCCTACATGGGACTGGTTCGCTGAACCTACACTCTCCAGCAACGTTTCGTTCTACTGAACTCATCTGCAGGTTTGCGCGAATTGAAACAGACGTAGAACTATTCACCACTCCTGCGCGTCTACTCTGACATCTATAGCCTGTGGGGGAAATGGTGTGAGAACTGCCGGCCCAGTTTCACTCAACGGTTCATGAAAACAGTGGCCTAGAGCTTGTTGACCTCTCCACGTCATGATCAGATTTGCGTGTATTGCTAACGCAGTCTATGTGACGGTACTTTCGACTCAGCAAGCAGCACTTTTGTACGATATTGACTCTCCTCACAGTGAACTGGAAACATGTAGGCATGGGAAAACAGCAGTGCAGTGGACCTACCATGTTCAGGAAGTGTAGAGTTGACTCGTAGTTGCACGTGTACTACGTACGACTTGTTTCAATGCACGGTTTCTGACTGCTACATATATACACTAACCGCGTACAATGAGTTCATTTCTCAAACTACCGCGCTGCAGATCTAGATTCGGCGGTGTGCTGTTGGCGAAACTGAATGCTGAAAAGGAGTCGTGACAATGCAGAATATTGCATGGCTGAGCTGTCTACATGCGAACTAGAAGCGAACGATGATGTCAACTGCGTACTTCGTGCAAAACAAGCAAGTGCGTGAAGCGATGTCGCGTGTTCTCAACTTTCATACCTACGTGCTTACCTAATAGGATTAGCTTTATTAAGCTATGAAACCGGATCGGGGGTCGCACGTCACTATGACGTTCTCGAAAGCGACCAGGCTCTTCTCGCGCTGGAGCAATTCCGGTAAAAGCTCCTCCTCCTCGTGTGATTCACGTGGGGTTAGCTCAGCGACTGCGCGGAAGAGCCTGGCTTGCGAGGCTAGTCGTCGACCCTCACTGCCACCGAATACAAAATCAGTCGATCCGCTATAAGACACTGAACATTTACAGTGGTTGATTCTTTTGCTAGAGAATAGTTTGGACATTGCAATGTAAGTGCATAGCGAGAGATCGAGCTCCTACATCAGGGTTTCTTGAATCTACAACAAAGCCCTAAACGAACCTAAACAGCAGACCTGCCAACCTAGCGGTGTCAAAATGCGTGAGTTTGTAAGAAAAAATGGGGGAGAATGCGGGAATTTAAAATGTGTTGGACACGCCTACAATAGCATTAATATCAATAAATTTATATCGTAATAAGCGTTAAAAATATATATAAATAATATCTAATCATCAAAATTTAAGTATTTGCATGCCCGGTTGGAGTAGAAGCCATTATTAATTATATATATATATATATATATATATATATATATATATATATATATATATATATTCAACAAATGTCTAGCAGATTGATTAATGTGCCTAATTAGGGACACACAGCATCAACACCAGTTACTAAACATAGATAGTTAATTAAACACAGAACTTGTAATGTACGTACTACTGTCTGTTATAAAAATCTAAGAACAAAGTACATGCACATTCTCGTGGCTAGTTGGGATGTTCTGGATTCTATTTTTTGTGGTCTTCTTCGATCGCTTTTCCAGCAATACATATGGTAATCAGGTAGCCAGCCCCTCCTCTTTTGCACTTCTGACCGACTCCTCCTTCTGTGTCGGTACATATATTTTGACCAAGTATGTTATGAAAGAGCCGGAAGAAGAGAGGGGTCGACACATAGAAATTGATATTGGGATATCAAGTATGTACGTACACATGCATGTACTAAAACTGTAGGATACAGGTACAGTACACAGAACAGGCACGCCCATCATTTTGGTCACACCCATCAATTGTCAGAATGCGGGAGATTTGATGCCAAATGCGGGTAGGCGGGAGAAGGGTCCCAAATGCGGGAGTCTCCCGCTCAATGCGGGAGAGTTGACAGCTCTGAAACAGACAGGGTACAAACACAACTTGAGAGAAGATGACATGTTACTTTTTAGTTAAAAAAATTAGAAAACTGATGGGCAGGGCTCTAGAGAGAGTTTAATTGCTCTAACGATTAATTAATTAACTGAAATGATAGATAGCTCGCCTACCATTTGGTGTCACGCTTTTTAACTCGCTCAGTCACGGAGTCAGTGCCGTAGTTAGGGGGAGTTCTTGAGATTCAGTGTACCCTCAAAAATTTATGGGCGTAGTTGCTCATCTATTTTTGTCTAGTTTACTAGTAGAGTGATCTTATATGTACGTTATTAATCTCTATGTATAAACACTGTTACAGTGTTTGGATGACGAATGCGACAAAAGTTCTTGTTGAACGAGAACTCTGATAGTATCACACGTCGTGAGCTTACTACATGACATCGTGAACTGGAGGCATAGCATGTGCTGCACACCGTATTGATGATATTCCATTGTACAGCCACGATTACATTTACAGAAAACAATGCATTCTAACAATATTAATGTGCGCACGTGCATGTACGTAAGTGTGTGTGTGTCGTCTAGGCTCATGGCGTACGTCATTGTGTCAGGTTTAATTTGAGATGATCTTGAAAACTACGTAGTTTCTTGTAGCACTTTCTACCAAAATACGACAGTCTAGGCTATTTTGTTGTACTCTCAACTGAGCGCTTTCATTGGCCCTTTCTAGTGCGAAGTTGTTTCAGCTCGTCTTCCCTAGATCTACCTCTTTTTCGTGCTGTTTGCGTACTTTGAACGATTCTCAAGTTAACTTGTTTGTTTATTAAATCGATAGTATCATGCAAAAGACTTCCTGGTTGTTGTCTGCTTGCGATAACAGCTTCGACTGTTTAGAGTTCCGATGTCGTAAAGAATTTGGCATACTCGGGAATTTGGTATCCCCGAATAGTATTGTCTAGCATCTTCAGCACAAAATCGACCCACGGATCTATACAGGCTAGGATTTGAACTACAATTACGTCGACATGATCAGCATTTCTAGGAACGTCGATAGCAATAGATGTAACCTAGCTCTGTTTAATTACAATTTCAGTTTTCTGGCTCTAGAAGTATTGTTATGTAATATTAAATATTACGCTACTGCATTAATTGCTATTCTTATGCATGAGATGCTTCCTCCGTCCGACGATCCAAAGTGTTGTCACAGTCTCTCTGACTTTTATCCGGAAGACTTGGACAATTGAATACAAAAGGAAATCTTCCCTAGCCTAGAGAAATCGCTTGTATTAATTTCGATTAGTGGGAACTGCATTACTGTGTGTGATGTGATAGAAATGTGTCGTTATGCCCCTCCATAATGGGCAAATGGGATCTTTACTCCCATCTGGGCACCCACCAACCCGGCAGGTGAGCCCAGCAGGCTACATGTTTCCGTGCAGTCCATACGGCGATCAATGACTAGCCAATTCGATTTAGATTGCAGGCATTACGGTGACCGCGAACATCGCGACAGCACGCCTAGTGGATATCAATGACCACCAGGAAAGTGCTGAACGTCATCGTCAACGGACCGTTCGCCAGACCACAGAAACTTCCCAACGACTGAAACGAGTCATAGTCTCATGGATAAAGCTAGAGAAACATGAGAAAGAAAGACAGACAAGTTTCATAATTTACAGTCGTCAATAGGGTTTGAACCCCCAAATCATGGAGTGGTAGCCATTGTCGCTAACCACTAAGCCAGGGCTATTATTATGTGTCGTGCTCAACCAGATCAGTCTGGTTTGTAAAGTCTATTACAAGTACCGGAAGTAAACCCTGCCTCAGAAGTACTTAGACCATCACCGCTGTCTAGAAAGAAGACATGACTTTACGAAGGATCCGAGTAGATCCCACAAGCACTGTTTTCTGTAAGTGCTGCAGGTTGTGATGACCTGGAATAATGTCCAGCCACCGTGCAATACCTGCGTGCACTGTGCCCAAAGCTCCCAAGACCACCGGAATCACCAGTGTTCGACAATGCCACATGCGGCTTATCTCCACTCGCAAGTCGCTGTACTTCGCCAACTTCTCAGCATGTTTCTTGCCAACGTTGCCATCAGCAGGACAGCTGATATCAATAAGGAGACAAGTGTTTGTCTTCCTATTTCTGAGACAGATGTCTGGACGATTGGCTTTGATCTTCCTGGCAGTGGGGATGGTGGTATCCCACATCATAATAATGTTATCCGTCTCCACAAGCCTATCAGGATGATGCCGGTACCGTCTGCTCTCCACTGGAACCCCAAAATGGCGACAAACATCCCAGTGAATGATGGAGGCTACCTGATTGTGTCGATCAGTGTAGTCCGTCGGTGCCAAAGCACTACAGCCTGCCACAATGTGGTCGACTGTTTCCAGGCCTACACTGCACATGCGGCAAGTAGGACTGACATTACGATGTAGAATCTTGCGTTTATAGTACCGAGTCGGAAGAGCTCGGTCTTGAGCAGCAACAACCAGTCCCTCAGTTGCAGCAGGAAGATTCGCTGCTTTTAGCCATCCGTAGGTCTCTTTCATGTCCACAGGCGGTTGCTCAGTGAGACGACGATACTGCCCGTGCATAGGCTTCCCGCTTCAGAACCGCACACGAAGAGAACTGCAACACGTACGGTAATGTCTCGTATCTGTTTCAGGTGCTTGCTCGAAGCCACCTTCAACCGAGATGGATGCATTCCTGTGTAAGGTCTGCGACTTGTTGTCCGAAACAAGACTCCTCCGCAGCTGTGCAGTAAACCGACAAGCCATGCTCTTCATCGAGTGTGAAGATTTTCCGGAGTCACACTCTTGTATCATCTGTATGAAAGAATCAGAACTGTTAGCAAGGTAACAGTTCAGCCTCACAATGCAAGGTTGATATGTCGACTCAATCTGTTGTAACCCCCTACCCCCATCACTGCAAGGAGCGTACAGTCGGTCAACGTCTGCAGCAGGATGGTGGGCACCGTGCATAGAGAGGAGCTTTCTGGTCCGTCGATCGAGCTGCTGCAGGTCCGTGCACCTCCCATGAATGACGCCAAGACTGTAAGTGAAAACCGGTAGTGCAAACCCATTGATGGCTAGAATCTTGTTCCGACCATACAACTCAGTCGGAGAACCACCTTCACTCTGCGGAAGTACTCACGACGGAGTCTCTCCTGCATCATGCTGTGCTGAATACCGTTACTCTCATCTACACCCAAGTACTTGTAGACTTGACCCGGTTCCAGACAATTGATGGTGTCGTTTTTCCTACCGTCACTTAAGAGTTGTGTCCAGATAGCCTGCCGTTGACAAAGTGTGCAACATCACATTTGTTTAGACCAAACTTCATCTGGATGTCATCAGAGAAGGTACGAACAGTGTGCAACAATCCATCCAACTGATTAGAGTTTCTGCCATACAGCTTCAGATCATCCATGTAAAGTAGATGACTGATAAGCTGACATTTGGCAGTCTCGCCATGCCCAGTGCTCATCCGGTAGCCGTAACCGGTTCTGTTCAGCTCCTTGCTCAGAGGATTGAGAGCCATACAGAAGAGATGTGAAGAAAGTGAGTCACCTTGGAAAATACCCCTCCTGATCTGCATAAGCCTTGTCTTGATAGTACTATTCCCGCAAGAAAGCATCATCGATGTCCTCCAACTCTTCATCGCACGTGACAGGAACCTGCACAAGACTGGACTGATCTTATGCAGCTGAAGGCATTGGAGCAACCAAATGTGTGGCACGCTGTCATAGGCTTTCTGGTTGTCCACCCAAGCCATGCTCAAGCTCTTGTGCCTGGTCCTACAGTCTTCGGTAAACAGCTTGTTGATCAACAGCTGATCCTTTGCATCAAAAGATCTCTGTCGCCAACTCTTCTGTTCCGGAGCCAGGAGGTTTCTCTGATCTAAATGCCCTGCAATCCTAAGCCTGATGACTGAGGTGGGGGTCTTATAGAAGACAGACAGACACGTGATAGGCCGGTAATTTTTGGCCTGGTCAGTCTTGTCATTCTTAGGAATCAGAGCGGTTATTCCTTGAGACAACCAGTCGGGTACAGAGTCTGGATTCTGAACCAGCAGGTTGTAGTTACGAGTCAGATCAGTGTGAAGACACGTGATACGCTTGACCCAGAAACCATAAAACTTGTCTGGACCAGGAGACTTCCAGTTGCCCGTCCTTTTGAGACACGATGTGACCTCATTGTCTGAGATAGGTAACCACTGCTGCTCATCTTTCCAGTGCGTCTCGCCATCGGTTTGACGTCGCAGCCAGAAGGCAGTCTCATTGTGATGTACCTCAGTTTCTAGGATACCACCCCAATACTGTTCGATCTCAGACTCGGATGGCGGGAAAGTGACCTGGATAGTCTGCTTATCCAGCTCTCTGTAAAACCGTCCATCATCTTGTTGAAACAAAACATTCCGGCGAAGTCTCTTACGATTCTTCTCCATCCTCCTGGTCCGCTCGACCTTGGACTTAAGTTCCATTTTCAACCGATTGGTGGTGACCTTACAACTCTCCGAACAGGAAATGCCCAACCGATGCCGAAGACGTCGGAGTTCATGTAACATACGAATGTTCGATAAACCCTTTCTAACCTCCAGCAACAGTGAGATCGCACGTCGAAGTGTGAGAATCTCCATATCCAGCCTTCGTCTCCATGTCGGTGTTTGAGAATTGGTTGACTTCGTCGTCTTTAAGCCCCGCCTTTTGGACACTAGCGAAGCAGCAGAGTATACTAGGTAACTGATTTCACTCATATCTGCTTCATCCTTTAACGAATTAATGATCGTGTTATATAAGATCACCAATAAGTTTCAAGGTTCCACTGTTCACAAAGATCCTTGGAAGGCATTGTCTCTCACAGATAGGAATTTGCCTGACTTTGAAACTTCTCAGGAAACTCTCGACGAAGTACAGGGTCCACAGCAGCATCACTATCAAGCGAAAGACCATCCTCCGTTTGGCAGCAGTCTGGACTGAGTTGAGATGTAGGAGTTTCCATCTTTTCTAGTCGAGAAGCTATACTAGGATGTGTAGTCATCAGATCAGAGTTCACAGAGTCACAAGGGGATGGTGATTCCCTGATAGCACTGCACTGAACTGAATCCAAAGTGTCATCTACGGATAGGATATCACCACTATCTCTTGCAGATGAGCAGTCCTTAGAGAGGACCGTGACTGACTGAACAAGGGAGCCATCTTCCAAATGATTAGCAAACTCATGATCCTCTTGCATCATTGACACGACAGGTTTCCCACCACGTGCAGCAGGCGCCATCCTGACTGAAGCCATGCAAGGTGACACGATGTCAAGCAAAGGCGTGACAACTGAACCATCAGCTGATAGAGCAGAAACCACATCCAACGCCGACATCTGCACACCAGGACAAACATCAGTCGTAACAGACAACAAACCTGAGACGGGCTTTCCATCCTGTGCGGCCTCGCGTTTAATCTCCTCCAACTCTGATTCAGTCAGACTTCCAGAAGTTAGGAAATATCGCTTCGGGTCTGCCAAACGCTGCTCAGAGACGTCAGTCAGAGAAGGATTTCGCTTACACCACAGCTGATGCATGGGTTTTCTGAAGCAGAGAACTTGTTATTAGGATTTCGCTTACACCACAGCTAATGCATTATTATTGTTATTATTGTCTTGCTCAACCAGATCAGTCTGCTTTTGTAAAGTCTGTTACAAGTACCGGAAGTAAACCCTGCTTCAGAAGTACTTAGACCATCACGGCTGTCTAGAAATAAGACACGACTTTACGAAGGATCCGAGTAGATCCCACAAGCACTGTTTTCTGTAAGTGCTGCAGGTTGTGATGACCTGGAATAATGTCCAGCCACCGTGCAATACCTGCGTGCACTGTGCCCAAAGCTCCCAAGACCACCGGAACCACAAGTGTTCGACAATGCCACATGCGGCTTATCTCCACTCGCAAGTCGCTGTACTTCGCCAACTTCTCAGCATGTTTCTTGTCAACGCTGCCATCAGCAGGACAGCTGATATCAATAAGGAGACAAGTGTTTGTCTTCCTATTTCTGAGACAGATGTCTGGACGATTGGCTTTGATCTTCCTGGCAGTGGGGATGGTGGTATCCCACATCATAATAATGTCATCCGTCTCCACAAGCCTATCAGGATGATGCCGGTACCGTCTGCTCTCCACTGGAACCCCAAAATGGCGACAAACATCCCAGTGAATGATGGAGGCCACCTGATTGTGTCGATCAGTGTAGTCCGTCGGTGCCAAAGCACTACAGCCTGCCACAGTGTGGTCGACTGTTTCCAGGCCTACACTGCACATGCGGCAAGTAGGACTGACATCACGATGTAGAATCTTGCGTTTATAGTACCAAGTCGGAAGAGCTCGGTCTTGAGCAGCAACAACCAGTCCCTCAGTTGCAGCAGGAAGATTCGCTGCTTTTAGCCATCCGTAGGTCTCTTTCATGTCCACAGGCGGTTGCTCAGTGAGACGACGATACTGCCCGTGCATAGGCTTCCCGCTTCAGAACCGCACACGAAGAGAACTGCAACACATACGGTAATGTCTCGTATCTGTTTCAGGTGCTTGCTCGAAGCCACCTTCAACCGAGATGGATGCATTCCTGTGTAAGTTCTGCGACTTGTCGTCCGAAGCAAGACTCCTCCGCAGCTGTGCAGTAAACCGACAATCATGCTATTATTTGTGTCGTTATGCCCCTCCATGATGGGCAAGTGGGGTATTTACCCCCATCTGGGCGCCCACCAACCCGGCAGGTGAGCCCAGCAGGGTACATGTTTCCGTGCAGTCCATACGGCGATCAATGAGTAGCCAATTCGATATAGATTGCAGGCATTACGGTGACCGCGAACATCGCGACAGCACGCCTATTGGATATCAATGACCACCAGGAAAGCACTGAACGTCATCGTCAACGGACCGTTCGCCAGACCACAGAAACTCCCCAACGACTGAAAAGAGTCATAGTCTCATGGATAAAGCTAGAGGAACATGAGAAAGAAAGACTGACAAGTTTCACAATTTGCTGTCGTCACTGGGGTTTGAACCCCCAAACCATGGAGCGGTAGCCATTGTCTATTATTATTATTTATTATTATGTCGTGCTCAACCAGATCAGTCTGGTTTGTAAAGTCTATTACAAGTACCGGAAGTAAACCCTGCTTCAGAAGTACTTAGACCATCACCGCTGTCTAGAAAGAAGACATGACTTTACGAAGGATCCGAGTAGATCCCACAAGCACTGTTTTCTGTAAGTGCTGCAGGTTGTGATGACCTGGAATAATGTCCAGCCACCGTGCAATACCTGCGTGCACTGTGCCCAAAGCTCCCAAGACCACCGGAATCACCAGTGTTCGACAATGCCACATGCGGCTTATCTCCACTCGCAAGTCGCTGTACTTCGCCAACTTCTCAGCATGTTTCTTGCCAACGTTGCCATCAGCAGGACAGCTGATATCAATAAGAAGACAAGTGTTTGTCTTCCTATTTCTGAGACAGATGTCTGGACGATTGGCTTTGATCTTCCTGGCAGTGGGACATCATAGTAATGTCATCCGTCTCCACAAGCCTATCAGGATGATGCCGGTACCGTCTGCTCTCCACTGGAACCCCAAAATGGCGACAAACGTCCCAGTGAATGATGGATGCCACCTGATTGTGTCGATCAGTGTAGTCCGTCGGTGCCAAAGCACTACAGCCTGCCACAATGTGGTCGACTGTTTCCAGGCCTACACTGCACATGCGGCAAGTAGGACTGACATCACGATGTAGAATTTTGCGCTTATAGTACCGAGTCCGAAGAGCTCGGTCTTGAGCAGCAACAACCAGTCCCTCAGTTGCAGCAGGAAGATTCGCTGCTTTTAGCCATCCGTAGGTCTCTTTCATGTCCACAGGCGGTTGCTCAGTGAGACGACGATACTGCCCGTGCATAGGCTTCCTGCTCCAGAACCGCACACGAAGAGAACTGCAACACGTACGGTAATGTCTCGCATCTGTTTCAGGTGCTTGCTCGAAGCCACCTTCAACCGAGATGGATGCATTCCTGTGTAAGCTCTGCGACTTGTCGTCCAAAGCAAGACTCCTTCGCAGCTGTGCAGTAAACCGACAAGCCATGTGCTTGATCGAGTGTGCAGATTTTCCAGAGTCACACTCTTGTATCATCTGCATGAAAGGATCAGAACTGTCAGCAAGGTAACAGTTCAGCCTCACAATACAAGATTGATATGTCGACTCAATCTGTTGTAACCCCCTACCCCCATCACTGCAAGGAGCGTACAGTCGGTCAACGTCTGCAGCAGGATGGTGGGCACCGTGCATAGAGAGGAGCTTTCTGGTCCGTCGATCGAGCTGCTGCAGGTCCGTGCACCTCCCATGAATGACGCCAAAACCGTAAGTGAAAACCGGTAGTGCAAACCCATTGATGGCTAGAATCTTGTTCCGACCACACAACTCAGTCGGAGAACCACCTTCACTCTGCGGAAGTACTCACGACGGAGTCTCTCCTGCATCATGCTGTGCTGAATACCGTTACTCTCATCTACACCCAAGTACTTGTAGACTTGACCCGGTTCCAGACAATTGATGGTGTCCGTTTTTCCTACCGTCTCTCCAGAGTTGTGTCCAGATAGCCTGCCGTTGACAAAGTGTGCAACATCACATTTGTTTAGACCAAACTTCATCTGGATGTCATCAGAGAAGGTACGAACCGTGTGCAACAATCCATCCAACTGATCAGAGTTTCTGCCATACAGCTTCAGATCATCCATGTAAAGTAGATGACTGATAAGCTGACGTTTGGCAGTCTCGCCATGCCCAGTGCTCATCCGGTAGCCGTAACCGGTTCTGTTCAGCTCCTTGCTCAGAGGATTGAGAGCCATACAGAAGAGATGTGAAGAAAGTGAGTCACCTTGGAAAATACCCCTCCTGATCTGCATAAGCCTTGTCTTGATAGTACTATTCCCGCAAGAAAGCATCATCGATGTCCTCCAACTCTTCATCGCACGTGACAGGAACCTGCACAAGACTGGACTGATCTTATGCAGCTGAAGGCATTGGAGCAACCAAATGTGTGGCACGCTGTCATAGGCTTTCTGGTTGTCCACCCAAGCCATGCTCAAGCTCTTGTGCCTGGTCCTACAGTCTTCGGTAAACAGCTTGTTGATCAACAGCTGATCCTTTGCACCAAAAGATCTCTGTCGACAACCCTTCTGCTCCGGAGCCAGGAGGTTTCTCTGATCTAAATGCCCTGCAATCCTAAGCCTGATGACTGAGGTGAGGGTCTTATAGAAGACAGACAGACACGTGATAGGCCGGTAATTTTTGGCCTGGTCAGTCTTGTCATTCTTAGGAATCAGAGCGGTTATTCCTTGAGACAACCAGTCGGGTACAGAGTCTGGATTCTGAACCAGCAGGTTGTAGTTACGAGTCAGATCAGTGTGAAGACACGTGATACGCTTGACCCAGAAACCATAAACCTTGTCTGGACCAGGAGACTTCCAGTTGCCCGTCCTTTTGAGACACGATGTGACCTCATTGTCTGAGATAGGTAACCACTGCTGCTCATCTTTCCAGTGCGTCTCGCCATCGGTTTGACGTCGCAGCCAGAAGGCAGTCTCATTGTGATGTACCTCAGTTTCTAGGATACCACCCCAATACTGTTCGATCTCAGACTCGGATGGCGGGGAAGTGACCTGGATAGTCTGCTTATCCAGCTCTCTGTAAAACCGTCCATCATCTTGTTGAAACAAAACATTCCGGCGAAGTCTCTTACGATTCTTCTCCATCCTCCTGGTCCGCTCGACCTTGGACTTAAGTTCCATTTTCAACCGATTGGTGGTGACCTTACAACTCTCCGAACAGGAAATGCCCAACCGATGCCGAAGACGTCGGAGTTCATGTAACATACGAATGTCCGATGAACCCTTTCTAACCTCCAGCAACAGTGAGATCGCACGTCGAAGTGTGAGAATCTCCATATCCAGCCTTCGTCTCCATGTCGGTGTTTGAGAATTGGTTGACTTCGTCGTCTTTAAGCCCCGCCTTTTGGACACTAGCGAAGCAGCAGAGTATACCAGGTAACTGATTTTACTCATATCTGGTTCATCCTTCAACGAACTGATGATCGTGTTAAGATCACCAATAAGCTTCAAGGTTCCACTGTTCACAAAGATCCTTGGAAGGCATTGTCTCTCACAGATAGGAATTTGCCTGACTTTCTGCAACTCCTCAAGAAACTCTCGACGAAGTACAGGGTCCACAGCAGCATCACAATCAAGCGAAAGACCATCCTCCGTTTGGCAGCAGTCTGGACTGAGTTGAGATGAAGGAGTTTCCATCCTTTCTAGCCGAGAAGCTATACTAGGATGTGTAGTCATCAGATCAGAGTTCACAGAGTCACAAGGGGATGGTGATTCCCTGACAGCACTGCACTGAACTGAATCCAAAGTGTCATCTACGGATAGGATATCACCACTATCTCTTGCAGATGAGCAGTCCTTAGAGAGAACAGTGACTGGCTGAACAAGGGAGCCATCTTCCAAGTGATTAGCAAACTCATGATCTTCTTGCATCATTGACACGACATGTTTCCCACCACGTGCAGCAGGCGCCATCCTGACTGAAGCCATGCAAGGTGACACATTGTCAAGCAAAGGCGTGACAACTGAGCTATCAGCTGATAGAGCTGAAACCACATCCAACGCCGACATCTGCACACCAAGACAAACACCAGTCGTAACAGATAACAAACCTGAGACGGGCTTTCCATCCTGTGCGGCCTCGCGTTTAATCTCCTCCAACTCTGATTCAGTCAGACTTCCAGAAGTTAAGAGATATCGTTTCTGGTCTGCCAAGCGCTGCTCAGAGACGTCAGTCAGAGAAGGATTTCGTTCACACCACAGCTGATGCATGGGTTTTCTGAAAGCAGAGAACTTGCATGACAACAGCACGTAGTAATAATAACAAAACATCACTTCCCTATTCATTTGTCGCGTCCATTTCCTTCGACTTGTTGCATTGCCGTTCCTGTTAGCCGAAACACAAGATTCGATAGGAACGGTGGGCATCACAGTAGTCTCGTCAGCGGGATTTGAAGCCAAATTCAAATCAGACGCCGCACGAAAGATAGTTCGACCAGTCGCCCTACGCCCAGAACTATTCCTGGTCTTCCGAACAGCTCCAGTGATTCCAGATGCCGACTTTTCGAGCCCTGTCCTGGTTTCCCGACAAGGAACGCGCTCCTCAGCTAGCTCTGAGACGAGCGATACAGCTAGACGTCCATCTTCCATCAATATCCGGGTATCTATTATAATGGCAAGTGGGGTCTTTACCCCCCATCTGGGCGCCCACCAACCCGGCAGGTGAGCCCACCGGGGTACATGTTTCCGTGTAGTCCATACGGCGATCAATGAGTAGCCAATTCGATTTAGATTGCAGGCATTACGGTGACCGCGTACTCGATACAGCAGGGCCTAGTGGATATCAACGACCACCAGGAAAGCACTGGACGTCATCGTCAACGGACAGTTCGCCAGACCACAGAAACTCCCCAACGACTGAAACGAGTCATAGTCTCATGGATAAAGCTAGACAAACATGAGAAAGAAAGACAGACAAGTTTCACAATTTACTGTCGTCACTGGGGTTTGAACCCCCAAACCATGGAGTGGTAGCCATTGTCGCTAACCACTAAGCCACGGCGGTGACTGTATCTATTATTATTATTATTATTATTATTATTATTATTATTGTTATTAAGCGGGAGAGGCTAACTCTAATTAATTAGTGCCACTTATTTCTTCAGCATTTGTCTTTGCAAATTCAAAATCTTTTAAGTTTTTTGCAGGTAACTGTTTGAATGCCTTTGACACTCATTACTTAATTGTTTCTATTACAAGTAATTTTTGAATTATTACAAGATTATTTAAAATTATTTGAATTTTTGAAGAAAAAGGTACATTTTCTATTTCAGTTTCATTTTCTCTGCCTACGTACATTTTCTTTTGTCTGACTTAACACTTTAATTCATTTACCGTGTTAACACATTTCTGTGCTAGCTAATATTCATTTCTAATTATAACCTAGGGATTTCCATTCGATCAGCATCAATTATGGTAAACACTTCCATCAAATCGAATGCTGCATGGTTGAAGGTATAGAAATCTGAAAACTTTTGTACTTCACTTTTGCCGTAAGCTCTCATTAGCTTTGCATCTTTTCTAATTAATATTGATCACATGAGTAAATTGCTGCGCATGCGAAAA
>CAXXBX010000047.1:5000-61252 GCA_964274945.1 Dehalococcoidia bacterium
AAAACATCTCTCACCCTAGAATGCCTGCTTCAAACAGCTTCGAACACAGGAACAACTTGTCTACATCGTAGCCTGTAGGACACACACGAACGAAGACATTCTGTCGTTCCAGGTAATCATTCAAAGTGCCATCTACAATGCTGGCTATCTCACTGAACGAGCCGAGGCATTTCTCATATCATTCTCGGACACCCTAAACTCAGCAGTCAACAATACTGATTCGTTTGACAACTTGAAGCATTGTCTACTAGATGAGCTGCGTTCTAAGGATCTCTCCCTCAAAGATGCTACAGACCAATACTGGGGCGAGGTAGTAAACAACCAGAACCAGTTCAGTCGAGTCAGCCAGTTGATATCAACAGTTAAAGGCATAACTGCTGATTCAATCATTCGGTTTTACGACACGTACATCAATGGAAGGTCATACAGAGACTTTGGTTTGTTGTTGATTTGTATGGGAAGGGAAGGTCGATTGCAGAAGGCACCGATGAGGACAGGAAGATGGTTGTGTTGTGAGAGGGGAAGAATTGAAATCGTTCAAAGAAAACGCAGTCTTTTGTACTCACCCATGATGTATGTATCCCTAAGTTTTCATAAGTTGTTTCTGCATGATACTTGATGGTCTCAAGAACCACGGCTTCTTTAAAAATGTTGATGTTTTTGGAGTTTCTACCTGTTTGAAATTTGATATTAATTTAGAATGTCAGGATGTAACAAGAGATTACTTGATTCATCCAACGTTTTCAATATTTTGCTCCAAAATTGTATCCGATGTTTTTTGCCCATTACTTCTTGTCTTGACATTGTCCAACAAGCATCGATAGTTTTACGCTCTTGCATGGACATACTACCTAAGGAAATGAACCTACCAAAGTGTCCAGATGCAGTATAGTCTCGCGTAGCCAGACGTCTTTCCGCCGCGTCATTCTTCCGCGCGGAATGGGGTCTGGTGAATAGCCTTTACAGGCGCGGATCCAAGATTTTTGAATAGAGGGGGGTGGAAATTTTGATAGACCACGCCTACTTCAGTCAACGCATTTCTATCGTTAGAGGTGCAAATGGCTCAGGCTTCCTAGAGCTTAGCTAAAGTAAATGGCAACAACTATGGCAACATATCTCTAGCAATGTGTCATGTTATAAACTCCCTAAATCATCAAAACTGTTTAACAGAATCTAACTGAATCATGCCTATAATACTGCTAAATAAATGTTAAGTAAAGTACGGTGCAGTTATGTCTCTTTCAGACAAAGACTGTATGAACAATCTCCGTGGATGATTTTGTACAAACTTCGTCTTCTGGTATCCGGTCTTTGTAATGCATGGCGATAACTGATAGGTGTGCAAGACGCTCCTCTGCCATAGTAGACCTTGCATAAGTCTTCAGTCTCCTCAGTAGAGAAAATGACCTCTCTGCTTCTGCACTTGTGATAGGCAGTCTACATGCTATCAATAGCAGACGATGAACATTCGGGTACAACCGAGAGTCACAGGCTCCCAAGGCTAGAAGAAGGTAATTGTTGGGTATAGTCTTCTTGCACTCTTGCTCTCTTTTCCTTGCTTATTGCATTTCCCGGTATTTGCTTTGCCATACTGACTGCCACCTTCTCACTTTACCTCGTAGAGACTTCGGGAATGGAAGATCGGCTTGCCAGTGCAACATTCCATCTACGCTTTCATTGGGTCAACATCAGAAAGAACCAGAAGGGTAAGCACTAGACACAACAATGCTCGGACATTATTTTGCTCACCATTAGATCGTTCGCGCATCTGAAGAAGCAGGAAGTCTAGGAGGGGTATCGCAACGGATCGTTTGTATTGCTCAATCGGACTCCGACTACTAGTAGGTGTATTGCTCCGGTTTCGCTGTAAGTTCGTTTTTCTTGAAACAGATTCAACGGATCCAATCCTGTCTGCGAGTCGCAGAATGTCTTGATACCAGATGTCAAAGAGGTTGTATATATCTTGCCTTGTTGCCTCAATTCTTTCAATTGCGTACTGAGTGAACAAGTCCGTACGCAACAAAGATATCCTGGTCACGAGTCTGGAGTTCGCTGCCAGATTTCTCACTTCGTCAAGAATCTGCTTAGTTATTTTTTAAATTAAATACTGGGAATGACTGTACAATGCGGCTTCAAGACCTTTTGCTTTAACTCCGAGGCTAACAAAAGGGGAGGTTGCAACCCCCACAATCCCTACCCTAAATCCGCGAATGGAAGATACACATCGGTGATAGTTCGAATATTGGTAATCTAAAAACGTTCAATTTGCGTAATGCGTTGTAAGCTGAGACTAACTTGGGTAACATTTGTAGCTTTCTTTGAAGTCGCCTTAAATTAAAGGAGAACTCTCACCAAATACTAAAACTTGTTGAAAGAAAGATACAAGGCCTGGTATCTTCCTGCAGGAAACCTACGGTTCAGACAGCCACAGAAGCAGAGAATCGGCAACGAGTTGTTCAGACGATTCCCGTATGTACACAAAGTCTTACTCTCTCGAAGCAACTACTTTACGTTTAACCATACCAAGTGCTCCTAACGCACCCAAAATTCAGCGAGACATGATCTATGAGCTAATCCAAAAAGGGTCTCCTTCTGAGGCTGTATTGCCACAGTGGATACTTGCGTGATAACTTTGGGGTCACAGTTTGCTTTAGTTAATAAATCACAACTTGACATCATATGTCTCACAATTCTTACTTTGAAATGTGCACAGATATCTGTATTCCTTGCTAACCAACAATCAGAGGTACGCATACGCCACATACGGGTACTAAACACGCCTACTCAGGTAATTTCAATGCTATATTTCTTCGTTACTGTAAACTTCTGCAGTAAACGGTTGCAAAGGGTTGTGTCATGAAGTGACAGCTTTCATCTGAGAGATAGTTGGTTTTGGTGAGAGTTCTCCTTTAGATTCATTGAAATGTCTTTCAACAATTGTATTGGGAATTGCAACCTCTTATTCCACTGGACGGTTGTAGGCAGTAATCAGCAGTTCTTCAATTGCTTTGGGTACTGTCAATGATGCTTGATCAAACCTACTGAAAATCTTCTCACCAACTAGGTCAAGAGCCTCAAAGTACTGAATCGATCATATTCTTTTCGATTAGTGAACCAATGAGGCTCAGAACCAACATATAACGATACGTAATCCTCTTGTACCTCGGCAGAACTGGTTCAATTGCATACTTTTTAAAGTAAACCACCGTTGTTGAATAAAATTGCTCAAATGAAAGGTTGTTTTTGTGTTTACACACAAAAGATTTCGTTATGCTAGCAGCACTGATGGCTTCTTGAACAGTTGTACCTTTTCCTTGCAACGCTAAAGATGTTTGCTCAGTTGCACTAAATACCAGATGAGCAAACTTCAAGCCAAAAAATGTACTTAAACGTTCTAGAATTGCCAATATTCCTCCAGCTCTGCGACCATAGTCATCATGTGATAACCTGCTGATCTCTTCCATAGTTTCAACTATTGCTGCATAATTCTTCAATACAACTTCTATTGCTACAGTCCTGACTGTCCATCCTGTAGGCCATAATGGTCTAAGACCTGTTTCAGGAATGGACAAGTCATCTTTGCATGTCTGGAAGGCAAGAGATCGCTTTGGATAAAACTTAGTCAGCTGACAGATGTCTATTACAATATTCAGAGCATTCCTTATAGGTTGGCAATTTCTTGCAGCATCTCAGTGCTCACTTACTCGCTCACAGTTGGCGTCTCCAGGCTGGAAATTTTATAACAGCCTCCTTGTGCAGTTCGGATTTCTCATATACTTTGAAACGCTCCACACTTTTCCTCCAATTATTAAAAGATTTCTTGTAAAAGGCCGTTTTCCTATTTTCAGGTAATGCAAGAATACCCATGTTACTTGCCACCAGACAGTAGAAGCATAGTACTCTCTTTCGATTTTCACATTCATGTATCCATGGATAATCCTTGTACCACTGTCGACATATACCACGGTATACCATTCATACTACAATTTAGCTTTAGCAGGAACGCATCACTTGGCTGATTAGTTGACGGAGGATTCAGACAGGATTCCTCGGTACATGACAAAGCAGATGCATCATGGAAACCTTCAGATTGGGAAGAAGACACGCCAATGCACAATCAGACAATGTCGAATAGTAGACTACACCTCTATGGTATATGATCTAGAGGTACCTTGACTCAAACTGTACAGTTGGAGTTTGTGATGGCGACTCGGCCTCAGAAGGATATTCAGTCAATGATGAAATAGACACTACCTGTGTATTGTCTTGCGAGCTCGCATTGGGCTGGCCAGTAGTAAAACCAGCACACGTCCCTGTGTCAGATCGACTTCTAGCAGATTATAGCGCATTCCCTGCTCCGTTAGGCAAATCCTGAGAGGTTAGACACCGTCGCTTGCTAGCAACCGGAGACCAAGTAGCCGTAAGTTTGACTTGCCGCTTGCTCATTTCAAAAACATGTACGCAATATCGTACCTGAGTGCCATACACGGATAACGAACTATCCCGGATGATTTAATTGGTATCGCAATGCCTTCGTACGAATTGGTAATTAAAGGTGACTAAGCACAGTGATATCAGACTCGAGGCCTATATAAACTGTTTCTGATACTGCGCCCGTGGACAAAATCTACGGGGCCAAAACGCCCCCTTTCACCATGCTTCATACGCCTCTCATGTGTAGCGCTACTTATCAACACCGTGCACTATACAAACATTCCTGCACACGCACAGTTCGAATAATCTTTATTTGATCAAAACCGATTACACAAGTATTTGTTACAAATTTGTACTTGAACTTGAACGCAAACCGCAGCGCAAAGAAGCCTAACTAGAAAACGTCACTCTATGTAGACGTCATTATACGAAATAATAGTTATTATGAAACACGATGCTGTAGATGTATGCTTTCTAATACAGCGTTGGAAAGCATCTATCTATTTAGTGTTTCAAAACATTATCATACAACTATTCTAAGAAATACTGAAACTAGTACTAATACAGTACTTGCATGCAAAACTTTAGTAATTGATAAATTTTAAGTGTTTTCTAAAAGATCCATCTGTCCAACTAGAGTCATTTGTCTGTCTATTATTGTCGGTGGAGAAGGTTGCTGCTCGTTGTCTGGCATAGCATTGAAACCTGAGAGACCCTCACATTGATCAATTTCGTTTGCAAATACAAATGGTGGTGTTTCTGCGAGAGTTGCAGCATCACCTTCAGTTGCATCTGGCAATGCATTTGCCTCTTCATCAAGGCTGCAACTAAACCACCGAGTTTTCATAAGATAGCGATGTACGAGATCTCCAAGTAAGCACATTATGGTCACAGCAGACAATATGATAAAGAGTCCTCCAAGATGCTGCAGATTTAGGGAATCGTCTTTTGCCACTTCTCCGTCGTTTTCGCACAAGTCCGCCCATTCGAAGTATTTCCGATCTAGTTCCTCGAGGTAATTGTCGAACCACGCCTCCTTAATGCCTCCATTAAGCTTTTCCGTGTAAGGTGAATTGTGCTTGAGAGCAAACGCTGCGTTGATTACACGTATTTTGTCGTCAAGAAGCTTAATATTACATTCAGTTTTTGCTTCAAATTCCAGGACGGATGAGTCGTCAACATAGGCTGTTATCTCTTTTGATATCAATCGTCTCAACCAATCTTCGGATGATACGTCTTCAAAAGTCAATCTCGGATACTCATGTTGTAAATAGGACAATGCTCCGGTGACGTTGGATGCGCCAATAACGCCAACTTGAATATCTTCAATTGCCTCGTATGTCGATATTTCTTGTCGCCTCAAAAGAAATACAGTGAGACTAGCTGTAAAGCACGCATAGAGTACGCGAGTAAGAAACCAGGCGATGGCAATGTAACCGCGACCGGAATTCGTGATGACACTCCCTTTATCATGAGTGAAGAAAAATACAGACATAGAGACAAAGATACAGTCTATAATGTTCGGAGCATCGTCGTGTGACCTCTTTCGGTTCCTCTCAAGCAGAAACACAAAGAAACCACCTGCCACAAAGAAGGCAAATGTCAAAAGCCATAGTTCCCACGAAAATGGCTTGAAGAATCCCCAAAAATTTGTGATATCAATTTCAGGTCTGAGAATCGCTACTCGATATGACACCGACTTTATAGACCGTGTGAATTCAACCTTAGAGATCCTTTCTGGCGTGATGGCCAACGGTCCAACGACGACATGAAATTCTACACCGTCGTATTTCCTGATTCCAATGCCCGTAAAGTGTCCACTTTCTACTACATCAATGGCCTCATCCCACGTGATATTTTGAATAGAATAATATTTAAAATTGTTCAGACAGCTTTCTGTTGCTACTTTTTCAAATAGATCCACAGCCCAGCCAAAATACTTTCTGTCGGTGACGTCGTTTGAAAATTCGATGTATGGCTTATACCGACCTCCTGCCAGAAGAACATTGATTCTATGACGGCAAATGTAGACTTTTCCTGTGGGGCTCCGAACATCGCCATTATGCCAATAAATTGGATTGTCTATGACCATTTTGCCAAAACCATAATATCCTACGAACTGGCCTAAAGGATATTGAATTCTAATATTATAAATATTGTACCTAAATAACAAAAATTATATATAGTCATGATGTAATACGATATGTTATACATGCAACTGACCATGTCAGTCGTTCGTCATTATTAAACGTCACGAGACCACTTGCTCCAACAAAAGATGTCCGCTTTATGTTCGCGACTATTTTCTCTCCAGATGTCCAGCGTTGGAATTGGAGATCGCCAATTTCAACTTTGTCTGATGAAATTGCGTAGAGAGTGTAATAGATAGACAATGCTGCGGCCCACACACTGTCGTACACCAACTGAGCCAGGGCATCTTTCAATTTGTCAGGATAAAAGATATGCGGTAATACTGTTAGAGGTGTATCATAGTAATCTAGCACAAAACTGTTATTAAATTGTTGTTTATATAATGTTTGCTATAATACCATGCTCTCTCAAAGTCAAAGCGGTATCATCTAGCATAGAATTGATATATATATATATATATATATATATATATATATATATATCATCTTCATTGCCAAAAATTATTTACATATAATGACCGTGTTTCCTCAAATATTAGCTTTCGGCGAATAGCAACTTGTGAATCTCAGCAGTTTAAAATTTATATAATAGTGACCGATGCTTTAGAGGTAACAGACATGCTACAAGAGTTTCAACGGTCTAACTAGTTGTCTCTATAGCAACAAGACACACCCTTGCTGTTTTAACGAGGTTTCGACGGTTATTGCGCCGTCTCTTTGCTCAAACATGCAGGGAACGCAAGGCTACGTATATCACGTGTAGGCAAACCCCTCCCCTTTTTTATATCTGCCGATAAAAATAGGAGGGGCTTGGCTACGCGAGACTAGATCGCGAAAAGTCTGATTGGATTAGAATCTGTGGCGTTACTGACTCGTATAATTGGAGCACAATGCTACTAGATACAGAATACAACCGCAGAATACGTGTACGTTACACGTGGTCCTATCTGACAGTAGGTTAGTTACAAGTGACGTCATACTACGTCTCTCCTTCCAAGTTCCTATAAGTTCCACCTAATGGGCTTCTTAATAATGAGTTCGAAACGAAAACACAACTCTGTCTTTATTCAAGCCACAAGGAGATTCTTCAGGATGTTCTCTTGATGAGCTGACTTGTTGTGATGGTACTGGCTGCTCTTCTTGTTGAGGTGGCAAATGTTGCTCCTCTTGAGGCCTTTTCTCTAGCCTCTGCATCTGAAATATGATTCAAATGTCGTCTGTTCTTTCTGATGGTATTTGTTAACGTATCGATCATTTATGATCGTGGCGTTGTTGACTCATGCTGTGCAATTACTTTGCCACACACCATCTGGTCAGGTATCCATTTTCGTGCAATTAGATAAAAACATGGTAGGTCTCTTGCCCTACGGCGACGATCATGATCTTCTTTCACCCTGTTCTATCATTGTTTTTCTGCTTTCTTTACGATGGTCAGATCCGGGACACGTGGTTTTAGTAAGTCTCTGATGATTGGTATGTATATTCGATCGTAATTGTCTGTTCATGAGGACTTCTATTGGGCTTTAGCCATTTCTGAAAGGATTGATTTTTAAGCCAGCATCGCCCAGTACGGATCATCTAACCTCTCTAAAAGATTCTTTATAGTTCTAAAAGCTCGTTCCGCTTCCTCATTACTTTGTGGAAATTGAGGGCTAGACGTGAAATGAGTAAAATCATATGTCCTGACAAAATTGGTGAATATCTTAGAAGAAAATTTCAGGCCATTATCTGACATGCCTTGTTCAGGTATCCTTTTAACGTGCAAATATTGACTTTAGCTGTTAAATGACTCCTTGAGAAGTTGTCTCTAAGGAAAGCAGTTTCAGTTTACCTTGAGTAGTAATTCACCAATAGGATATTTGTGTGTTGTTTTCGTACGTAAACTTCGGTTGCTACCTTTTGACATGGTAGATCTGGAATACTAGTTGGAAGAAAGATTCTGCATTGTTGTAGTGAGTTCTTGCACAAATAGGACAATCCACAATCATTTCTTCTATTTCTGTACTAAGATGAAGCCACCAAACTGATTGTCTAAAACGCTCACTGCACTTTACAATACCCTGTTTACTGTTATGTAGCGAACGGACAATCTTATCCCTCAGAGACAGTAGAATGATTATCCTGGAGCCTCTCAAAAGCAAATTGTGGTGGACACAAAGTTCGTGGCGGAGTTGCCAAAATTGCTTTAGCTCTTCTTGGAGAACCCGAAGTACTGGCCATCCGCAGACTAAATACTGGCAAACTTTGTGGCACAGGTCGTCCGAATTCTGTTCTTTACAATTTTCTCTATTTTAGATTCACAAGCAGGAAACGGCTGTATAACGATTGATATATATTTGGCAACTTCTTGCTCGTTTAGCTTGCCTATTGTTTGTAGAGGTGAAACTGGTTGTCGAGACAGAGAGTCCGCAAAAATATGGTCCTTTCACGGTACATGAATAATAGTGTACCGGAATTTTAAGAGAAGCATTCTGAGGAGTTGAATTCGCGGTAGTGCCCAAGTTATGTAATAAAGGGCTTATGGTCTGTCTGTACAATAAACTCTTTCTTAATAAGGCAGTTGCTAAAAAATTTTGCCGACCACGTTGTTGCAAAGGCTTACTTTTTGACCTGGGCGTAACGGCATTCAGTCGGCGATAGGGATCCCGAAGCATATGCAACAGGTTTCAAATCTTCTTCTGGTTGTGTTTGCCGGAGTACCGCTCCTAGTCCGAAAGAAGATGCATCAGCCGACATTGCTGTCTTCCTGTCACTGTCATACAATGGTAGTGCAGGTGACTGAGTACGTTCCTCTTTGATGTTCTTAAATGCGGGTAATTTGGGTGGTCCCAAACTCATTGATTCCTTTTTACCAGTAAGTATCGTAATTGTTCCGTCTTCTTTTACAACAGAGGAATATATCTTGCTTGCTGGTTTATAACGCCTAACAATCGTCGAACATCACTAACATTAGTGGGTTCTGGCATCTTCTGTATCGCCTTGACTTTGTCAGGATCCGGCTTTAATTCTCCTTGGCCAACAATTTGTCCTATGAACTTTACCGAAGACTGACAAAACAAAAATGTATCCCTACTCAATGTGACCCAGCTTGCTGCAAGCAATGCAATACTGCGTAAAGTCGGATTTCGTGTTTTGCTTTAGATTTTCAAAAAACAAATGTCATCCATCAGACAATCATAACCAAATAGACTTTCAATATTTACGACATGCGTCGTTGGAAATGTTCAGGAGCTGAAGAAATGCCGAAAGGCAGGTGTTTGAACAAGTAGTGCTCAAAGGGTGTTATGAAAGTCGTCTAACTCGGGGATCCTTTCGTGAGGGGAATCTGCCAAAATCCTGAGTTGGCATTAGTTTGGTGAAACTGTTGGCATCCTTCAATAGGACCACAGTGTTCTTTATAGAAGGTAGGATATGCCGTTCCTTTTTCACACATTGATTCAACTTATGTGTACGCAAATATAAATCTTCCATTTGCTTTAGGCACCACAACCATTACACGCTCTGTGACATCCATTGACTTTGTTCGAAACAGTTCTTCTCTCACCTTTAGCAGTAGTCGAATGGCAATCCTTCTTGGCGTAGATAAAGCGTATGATTTTGCATCCTCCTTCACACGAATTTGATAAAGAGACAAAAACAGTACCAATCCATTGAAAAGCTTTGGGTAACTCTTAGTAATGTCTTTGATATCTTTCATTAATCTCTCTACACGCACGACAATACCCAAATGGTCAATTGCTGGTCTCCCAAGGAGAGCATTTCTTATGTTTTTCACCACATAAAAAGTTTTTGATCGGACTTGTCTCATTTCTTTAATTAACTCGCATGAGAATTCTCAAAATGTCTCCAAAGGGCTCAAGTTAGAACATCGTAAAACCTTATTTGTTGCCTTCATAAGTCGGGTCAACTGTTGCTTGAAGTATTGATAAGTTAGTACAGGTACATCTGCTCGCGTGTCAATTTTGAGCGTGGTTGATTTGCCATCAACTTTGATGTCAATCATCCAAGGCTGGCTGCCCTAGGATTCTGAGCCGCCCACGAATAGAAAATCTTCTTCTTGCGTATCTATCTCTTCTTTACGCATCTTACGAACTGTCTCACGCTCTTACTTCGACATGCTGCTCCTAAGTGTCCTGCTGTTTCGCAGATGAAGCACTTTTCTTTACAGGCTGGGCATTTGCTCTTGCTATGGATGGGTGCTTGGCCACATCTCCCACAGACTTTCGTCCGTGTTTGCAGCTTTCTGGCATCTTTGTGTCACGGGGTCTTAATTGATGCGTCCAAGGCGCCCGCTTCTTTGTCGGCTTTTTCACACTTATTGATGAAACGTCTTTCGTGACTTTCTGTAATTGCCTGTGTATCGCGTGTTGTTGTTTTTAGACTGCTTCGCTTTGTCGAGCTCTGGTGATAGCCTTCTCCAGCGTGAAATCCGAATCAAGTTGAAGTTTCTCTGCAAGCTTTACGTCTTTGAGGCCGAAAACTCTTCTGCCGCGAATCATCTCGTCATGTAACTGACAGACCATACTGACAGTGCTCGGCAACTTTTTGGAGGCGATGATAAAGATATCTACGGTTTACCCCTTGTTCTAGGCTCGGAAGTACAGCCAGTCATCTCTCTCCGCGGCGGAGAAAGACCGGCTGGAGACATTCGCAACTCAAGGAAACCGCTGCCTCTATATTCTCCAATCACGATTTTACACGTTCGGTTAGTATTAGTTCATTCGCGTGTATTCACGATAACGGCTCATAGCAATGCCCGTCGCTACTGGCTCTCCACTAATACATTTGTAAATGAGTAGTCAATTGCTTTTACCATCTGATATCACATTTCGTTAGCGTGTGATCTACACCTTCATGTCGTCTTCTCCATTGTCTTCTTGTTCGTGCTTGGATTAATAGGCAGCGCATGCAAAACAGCTTCTAGTCGCTTAATGTGTCGTACGTTGCACGCATTAAACGAGTAGACCATCTAGACAAAGCGTGGTATTTGCACTCAATGCAGAGCGACGTGCAGAGCTATGATTTGCGTGCGTTGCTGTCAACCTTTGGTTCGCCTCTGTGGTAAACGTTGAGTCTCGCGCTCCTAAAATGAGAGACAGACAACGAAAAGAGCTGGAAAGAGTCGACCTGTTGTTTATAGACTTGGATGGCAGGTATCGAGACTGCATGCACTTGCGTCAGAGAGAAATTACGTTAGTAAAGAGCCAATAGCGACGTGCATACCTTTCGGGGATGCACAAATATTGAACAGCACTCTAATTGGAGGACAAAGAGTTGGCTGTTTGTTTGAGTGGCGAATGTCCGCAGCCGGTCTTTCTCCGCCGCTGGGAGAGATGTCCGGCTGGACTCTCCAGCCTACCCTCGTTCTGTCGTCGCTGATTAAATCTAGCTCGTCCAAAAATTACATTTATATTTTTATAAAGTGTGGTACAAACCTCTGTATGACGATGTAGTAATCTACTGATTCATCCTGCGACAGCGACATTGATGTCAGAATGTCTTCAGCTCTGTCTCTAATGAAGTAAACGAGAACTGAGACTTGTACGGTGCCGTATTTTTTCCTTAATCCTGTAACGGTCCAACCTATTGTGTCATCTCAGCCAATCCTCTGGGTAGCCAAAGTCAAACGGAGCTTTGGCTGGGTATGGCAGCACCATACTCCTGTCACCATGTGGCGTTACTGACTCGTATTATAATTAGTGTACAACGCTACTGGATAGACAACACAACGGAAGAATACGTTTACGTCACACGTGGTTCTAGCTGACTGTAGGTTAGTTAATGACAACAAGTGACGTCATATTACAAATTTTTTCTTGCGATTAACTTCAATTTTGAAGAGTTTGACTACCTTGGGGTGTTCAAAGTTTGTTTGGAAGAGACGTCAGATATGCTTCTCTGCGTAACTGAGGTAACAATTGCTCCATATGATGGTTATAACTTGTGTAACAAATCGTCGTGCCAAGTTTTGGGTTCTACGCTTTAGTTTTTGCTAACTTTATAAAAAAGGGGCTCGTAATAGCGTCATATTGTCTTCGTGCAACGGTCGAGTACGCCAGAAGTTCTCGGCGAGTTCAAGGTTGGTTGGAAACATGCAATTGAGCTAGACGTAAGCTACAGACACTGTTTCTACAGTTAAAAAGACGAATAGAGCTAGTCATGTTGTACTGTCGCTTCTACTAGAAGAAAGGAATACCGGAAGTGCAGTGTTACTCAGGAATGCATGTCGATTTGAAGCCGAAGCCAAGAGTATTGAATAATGTCATTTTTCAGACTTAGCAATTGATAATAAAATAATCATTTTAAAGAAAATAGTTAATAGAAATAATTTTTTTGTAAATTCGGTCTGGGTAGGGAGTCAGGGCTCTTTACTAACACGATATCTAACTTTGAAAATGTATAGTTACTAATCCTCTAATAGCAACACTGCTCACCCATAAAGCTAATAGTTTGAAATAGTATTAACCCACTAGACTAATACCCAGTCCTCTTTTAGCGCGCTCTCCGCGTGTTTTAGCACGTGCTTTTTAGTAAACTACTTGTTAGAAAAACAAAAGCACGTGCTAAAACACGTGAAGCGCCCTAGCAGAGGACTGGGTACGAGTCTAGTAACCGGCAGCAAGGGATTGTATATATATATATATATATATATATTTGTAATTACGTTATGCTCAGTCATGTAAGCGTGAAAAAGTAAATTAAGCATAATCTCATAGATCTGTATCTCTACTAGCAACTAAAAATATTTAGTACCATCTTTGCAGTACACAATAATTGTTTGTGTAAGTTTGTTGGTACGACTCTCGTAAGAGTAGTTTTCCTTATATATAGAAAGCAATTCAACCTAGGTTGCTCAATTTTACATGCCTTTTAAAACTGTCTATTAATAGGTAAAAGTTTTTAAGACTTTCAGACTACTGTTATGGCATCTTGAACTAACAAATTTTAACGGCCAGTTTCTCGTCAGTCTAAAGATTACTGCGCCTAGATGCACGAGTTACATTTGTAGAAAATACGGTATTATTAACTTGTAATATAAGCGTAATCATACCTTCTAGATCAGTGGCAGTAACAATCATTCCGTCTAGTAAATTGCGAACGTCTGGTCGAACTCTAGTAATAGCCCAATCAGAATCACGTGCCACTCCAACGTTCAGACTTATCCAAGCAGTAGAATTATTGATAAGTTCAAACTTGTTGGCAGCTCGCATCAGTACTTCATAAGTCAAAGAAACTTGCTCAATAGAGAGAACAATGACGGTTGCGCCGCTGTTCCAGATCTTCTCCATTTCTGGTGTTATGGCCTCCTCAAATGCCTCCGTGTCGTTCCCGTAGTCATCAGCGGGTGGAATCCAAGCTGTAGCCTCTACAGTCACGTCGAGAGCTTCAGTCCCGTAACGAACGTTTCTGATATTCTGTTGATATGGAGAATGATGTTGTAGTGGAGATTGTGTGATGACGAAAGCGATATGCGACCAACCGTGATACTTCATTATTCTAATCAGCTCGTCTCCGTGCGCACTCTGCGCCGCCTGCATCGATAATGCCATTCTGTTTGAGTGTGGGAGGTACCTCTTCATTTGAGACAAAGGTATCCACGGAGAAACGAGTGGCACTTGACTCATTTCAGCCAATGGCGCTATATAACTCAACTGATCCACATGAAACGGACCAATCATAGCCACCGGTGGAGGCAACCTGCTCGAGAGTAGATTCAGGAATTGGCTGTTAAAGACGGTTGGATGACTTGTGGAATCTAGGAAGAAGTAGTTTAGATAGTATGCAGCTAATGTGTGTCCGTAGAACCAGTCGGCGTCCATCATGGCATCGATATACGTTTCCTTGAGCTGCTGGTACGTGATGTTGGTTTTCAGTTGAAGAAACTCCGCCCGACTGGGTAAGATGAGAGCAATCGTGAGATTTGGAATGGTCTGGGACTGGACAAGCTGATGTACGCTAACTGCTAACCATGCGAAGACAAACGAACGCATTCTGTCTTCTTTCCACATAATGGGGTGGTGTCTGCAGGATAATACACACCTAATTAACTTTTCTATCACGTGGGCAATCTCAATGATTCAAGCTCTGAACGACTAATCTTCGTCGTTTATCTTCGATTCCGTTGTAGGTCAATGCAATTGCCACCGTAGAGCAAGAACGTAGATTGCGCCTGAATTTGAAGTTGAATTTGAATCTTACAAAATTAGGCTTCAAGCTTTATATATATGCCTGGTATGCTAGAACTTTGTCAAATTGTTAAAATTTAAACTTTAGACTAATTCAAAGATACTACATATCTAGGTACATCTTATAAATACTATTTTGTAAACTAAATTTTAACGGCTAACATTCTATTTTAAACTTGTAGTTATGGCAACTACATTGACTGCAATAAAAATTTATGTAAATTATTTCCGTTAAGTCTCTATCGGAATTGCATCCTCGGAGTCCTAAACGATTGCGCTACAAATCGTATTTTCAAATTTGTCTATGCGCGCTGTTCTTGAGTCGCGGCAGTGAACCACGCACTCAAAGGTCAGTAAGTCTAGCTAGATAACTGTTCTTTCACACTTTGGACCTAAACTAGCGTCCTAGGAAGGAGGCTAACGGCGTGCTTCGATAACTAAGATTGGTCTACAAGTAACTGGCGACGTTGTACGCTAAGTTTCATCTCGGTACGCCATTCGTGGGCTGAGCCATTTGATCAATACCCTAAGCTCAATACGCGCCATCTTGGTGAAACGCCGTTTACAGTTGGTTTCCTATAATCGATCTTGTGAACGGTTTCTAGAATCGCATTTCTTGTTGCAGCCGAAGGAAAACGCATGAAAAACTCGTTCGCAGTTGTTTATCACCAGAAGAACGATTCGTTGGCAGCAGAATTCGAATCAAGCCGTTTGTGGGAGGGCCGTTCACCAGAATCGATCATGTTCGGCAAGAAACGTTGTGTGAACCTGATTTCGAGAATCGAAAACAACAGAAAGCGGTAGTGAACTGAATCTCAAGGCGTTTGAAGTCAGAAATAGGAGTGAAACAGCTCGGCTGTGGCAGCGAGAATTTTTGATCACGTGATCTGACACAAAATGGTCAGGTCTGTTGTAACAACTCCCAATCGAATAGTGATTTATCTACAGGTTAGTTTATGAGATGCGTAACTCTGCAGTGAACGAAAACCTCCGACCTAGTTGTGTGATATTGTAATGCGTTGCAATCTAGTTGTATATAGTCACGGAGTTAATTACTATGGTGTGGTTGCCTAGGTGTGGCTTTGTGTTCGAAAGTACACATCCACTTTCATGCATCGTGTTACTACAACAACAGTCGTAAGAAACGTTAAATTTATTTATAATGTGAAAATCAGAAAATCGAGGTTTGTACCGATTCTAGCATATTCGGTCTCTCACAAATGAAAGCTGTCACGTCGTGACTCAACCGCTACCAACCGTTTACTGCATACTTATACCATGACGGAGAAATAAGGCAATGAAATGTTATGTGGGGGCGTGTTTAAGTAACTGTATGTTTTTTTAGACTAAATCATTGCTGGCCAGCAAGGAAGACCGATACTTGTGCACTTTTCAATGTAAGGATCGTGAGACATATGGTAGTAATTTGTGATTTATTGACTAGTTAATTAGAGCAAACTGGGACCCCAAACTTATCGTGGTATGTTTCTTTTCTATTATTTGTCTAGTACACTTGTGAAACTTAGTTAGGGTAGCCTCTGCTTGGCGGTACACCTGTTTAGAACCGAAAATGAGTGCGATTTCTCAGTCGTTTAGAGTCAGGTTTGGAAAAGTTTGTCATGTGTAGGAGGCGCTGCATATGCGATGAGCCTGAGGCACTGCCACACTTCTAATTAGTTTGCACCCCACTCAGGACTGTTTTCATAGTTGCCATTTTATTGTGTTCTGCGGTCATGGCAGAGAGTGCAGGTTCTTCATTTGAGCAGATATTGCCATGCTTAGAGGAGCTTGAAACTCTAATTGGACAAGATGATATTGCATTGAAGACCGAACATTTAGAGGGAACAAATCAGGGCTATCTAGGCAACACCTACTGGTGTTCATGTGGACACTGCAATGCAATGAGTACCGTGCCTTTGTTGCCAAGAGATGGTCTCTTTGAGACACAAACTAGAGCAGGAGCAACAGACACTGGATTGTATCACTCAGAATTCAGCCTACAGGGTTGTCGTGGAGCGTGAAGTTCTTCGCAGAGCCTTTGTGGCAAATATGGATAGGTTGAGTGAACCTTCTTAGGAACCTTAGCCGAATGAATTTTATGAACAAGGCTGCACTGCATTTGGGTTTTTGCAGGGTACTGCTCTTAGCTGCTTAACACAATTTACAACCGTAACTATGAAAACTGCTGAGAAGAGCCCCAGGCTCACCGTACGTGTAGCGTCTCATACACGCGCGACAAACTTTTCAAAGCAGAGATTACTAAACGACTAAGAAATCGCACTCATTTGTGGTTCTAAACGGGTGTACCGCCAAGCAAAGGAAGCCTGCACTACCCTAACTATGTTTCACAAGTGTACTAGACAAATAATAGAAAAGAAACACATCACGATAAGTTTGGGGTCACAGTTATCTTTAATTAATAAATCACAACTTACTACCGTATGTCTCACAATGCTTACCTTGAAAGTGCACAGGTATTGGTCTTTATTGCTAACCAGCAATGATTTAGTCAGAAAGAACATGCGGGGACTAAACACGCCAACACGTGATACTTCAATGCTATATTTCTCCTTTCTGGTAGAAGTCTGCAGTAAACGGTTGCTGGGAGTTGTGTCACGACGCGACGACTTTCTTCTGAGAGGTCTTTGATTTTGGTGAGATTTCTCCCTTAAACTGATATTAAAATATACTACACGAACCCCCAAAATTTAGGCTTGTCTATGCCACTGAACCTCGTCATTTGAGATAACGAATAACTAGTGTCATTCCATGCACTTGATCATGACTCATTTCAGTCAACTATGATAGCAATATAACTCAAACTGTTCCATGTGAAATGGGCTCATCAGAGCCATGCACCCGCTTGCGATTTGATTCAGAATTTAGTTGTTAAAGAGGCATGGATGATTTGCAAAATGTACAAATGGGTAGTCTATATTGAAGTACTGGCGGCAGTTGACCTCACTGTTTCAGATTTCTTGAGCTATTAATGCCTTTAGATCACTGGCGCAGATACATGGTGGCTTTCTTGGTCACCCCCACCCCCAACAGAGAGCCAAATAGACTAACAGATGACATAATTGACTGACTCAGTCTTGATGAGTACTAAAGAGTACTGAAATGATTTAATTAATTGACTTATAGCAGTAACGAAATTTGTGTCTTGATGACTAGACACATTTGGGCTGATGTCCAGCGACGTTAGGTTTTGTGAATTAATCTTGTAAGAAAACGAGTTTCAATGTTATAAACGTAGTTATTGGGATCGCCTTTCTTAAATGTTCAGAAATGGTCGTGACTAGGATAGAAAGTTATTGTGCAACCCTACTGCAAATTCTGGATCCGCCCACCTGCATCGAATGCATCTGCATGTTTCGTTTCCACAATCCACCTAAAGATTTAGCCATGCACTACCGTTACGTCAACATCGAGCTTCAGCCTACAGGAAGCAAACGCTTCTGAGATTCTGGGCAGAATGATTATGTAATGCATGGAGAGCGATGTGATACCAGAAATACCTGTTCTACGCTGATTCATCAATAATGACATCTGTTGGATTGTTTGAAGAAACGTTTTACACAGATAACACATATAATACAGATAACACAGATAACACATATCCGCCCTAAGGACGGAAGCAAAGAGTCTAAGTCATAATAATTAGGTAGATAGTCACTAATCAGTCTTGAATTATACTGCCATAAACGAACAGATAACTGTTTGTGAAATTGCCTGGAAGCTTATATATATATATATATATATATATATATATATATATATATATATATATATATATATATATATATATATATACATACATACATACATACAAATGCATGAAACTATCTGCATGAAACGGACCAATCAGATCCATGGTGTAGAAGGTAGCTGCTCAAGAGTGTATACGGTAAAGACGCTGGGATATACTCGTGGAGTGTAGACGAAATTAGTATACAGTGAAATCTGGCTGAAGTTGACGTGAATGGCACTCCCGTACACATCTACCTAAGTTGCATGCTCATGAGGGACATCAATTTTCAACTGAGAAAAGAATGGCGACTTGCATCGATAGGATCCAACTCTCATAAGCTGCAGGACGAGATGGACTGTATTAGCTGCAGGGACGAGGTAACACGATAAGAAGAAGAAGGAAAGCGATGACATCTCGTCTACAGATAGGAAGAGAGTTGCATGACACTATGTCCACTAAAGAAATTAGTATCACGTGATCATGTTTCAAGACAAATGTACTGTCCACAGTCTTAACTGTAGAAACCGCGGAGCACTGGGGAACTTGCCCCTCAACTTATCGAGCATTGAATCAGTGATTATACTTTACTGAATGAAGAGTTTGCAAACAGGTCCATCTGTCCAATTGGAGTCATTCCTCGGTCTGACGATCGAGAAGGCTGCTGCTCGTTGCCTGGCACAGAGTCGTCAGGAGCTCTCCCACATTGAGCAAATTCGTTTACAAAAACACATTTCGCCGCATCTGCGGTCGTTGCAGCTGCATCAACTTCTGTCGCATCTTGCGATGTATCTATTTCCTCTTCGTAACTGCAATCAATGAACCCAGCCTTTATAAGGTAACGACGCACGAGGTCTCCTAGTAAACACACTATGATGACTGCAAACAATATGATAAAGAGGCCTCCAAGATGATGTAGATTTAGTGCATCGTCTGCAGCCATTTCTCCGTTATTTTCACAGAGGTCTGCCCATTCGAAGTATTTTTGGTCAAGTTCCTCGATGTCGTTGTCAAACCAAGCGTGTCTAATTCCATCATTCAGTTTGTGCGTGTATGGTGAATTGTGCTTGAGAGCAAACGCTGCGTTGATTACACGTAATTCGTTGTCAAGGAGCTTAATTTTGCATTCAGTTTTGGCTTCGAATTCCAGAACAGATGAGTCGTCAACGTAAGCTGATATCCTTTTCGATACCAATCGTTCCAACCAGTCCTCAGATGATACGCTTTCAAAGGTCAATCTCGGATACGAATGTTGCAAATAGGACAATGCTCCTGTAACGTTGGATGCTCCAATAACGCCGTCGTGAATATCTTCAATCGTCCCGTATGTAGATATTTCCTGGCGCCTCAAAAGAAATACTGTGAGATTAGCAGTGAAGCACGCATAGAGAATGAGAGAAACAAACCATGAGATACCAATGTAACCACGACCGGAGTGCGAGATGACACTATCCTGATCATTCGTGTAGAAGAATACAGACAGAGAAACGAAGATCGAGTCACCAATGTTTGGAGCATCCTGTGGTGACCTTTTCCTGTTTCTCTCAAGCACAAACACAACGAAACCACCTGCCACAAAGAAGACAAATGTCAAAAGCCATAGTTCCCACGAAAATGGCTTGAAGAATTCCCAAAGATTTGTAAGATTGTTTTCAGGTCTGATAATTGCTACTCGATATGACACCGACTTTATTGAGCGTGTGAAGTCGGCCTTAGATGCTCTTTCTGGCGTGATGGCCAACGGTCCAACGACCACATGAAATTCTACACCGTCGTGTTCTTGGATCCCGATCCGCGAGAGATATCCATCTTCTACTACATCAATGGCTTCATTCCACGTGATGTTAGGAATAGAATAATATTTAAAGTTGGTCAGGCAGCTTTTTGTCGCTGCATTTTCAAAAAGTTCGACAGCCCAACCAAAATACTCTTTATCCCTTTTGTCGTTTGATGAAAACTCGATGTATTGCTTATACCGACCTCCTGCCAGAAGAACGTTGATTCTATGACGGCAAATGTCGACTTCTCCTGTGGGGCTCCGGATTGCGCTATGATGCCAATAGATAGGCTTGTCGATAACAAGTTTGCCAAAACCATAATATCCTATGTAGCGGCCCCTGGGATATTGAAGTCCAATATTATAAATAGTGTACCTAAAGAACAAACAATATTGTAAATGTAGTTATAATATATATATATATATATATATATAATGTCATGTGCAACTGACCACGTCAGTCTTTCGTCATTTTTGAAGCTGACCAGACCACTTGCTCCAACAAAATCCATACGCTTTATATTCGTCACCATTTCTTGTCCCGACGTCCAGCGATGAAATTGAAGATCGCCAATTCCAACTTTGTCTGTTGAAACTGCGTACAAAGAGTTGTAGGTTGCAATCGCCACGGCCCACACACTGTCATATACCAACTGAACGAGGGGATCTTTTAATTTGTCAGGATAAAAGATATGCGGTTGCACTTTCAAATCTGTATTGTCGTCATAATCTAGAACAAAGTTGCTATTAAGTAGTTTGTTCCAAAGCTGAATTCAATTTCAATAAAATTACTGTATTTTCTAAAATATTAAGAATATAACCCGTCGATCTCATCAGTTGGAAATAATACTATAGTAGTAAGCCCGCGCTCGAACACTAACCAAAGCCATGGATGTCAGAGACTGGTACTCGACTTCGCGCATCTGCTTCATTTTAGTCCACCTTCTGTCAAACTTATAAAGTATGTCCATCAAGAAAGATTTTTCACTTGCTAAAAATTTAGAGTCGTGAAGCCAGTTCTAGCATCATCGATGCTTGCTGAATTTCGATGACAAATCGTTAATAAAACTGCATGTATAGTCTTGCTATTAGAGCTGCATGGTTTCTTATCTTACATGATTTGTGGTAAAACAATACCAAATGTTGAAAGATGGTAACCCATTCGAATAACAATGCTACTCAAATAGAAAACCATGGAGCTGATAGTAACCCTTGAGTTGCTATGCGACGAAATACGGTAATTATTTATTAATAAAGTAAGAGAATTTTTACCGTTTAGATCAGTGACAGTAACGATCATTCCGTCTAGTAATTTTACAACGTCTGGTCGAACTCTAGTAATCGCCCATTCAAGATCACGTTGCGCCCCGACGTTCAGACTGACCCATGCAGTAGAATTATTGATAAGTCCAATCTTGTCGGCTGCTCGCATCAGTACCTCGTAAGTCAAAGGAACTAACTCAATAGAGAGAACAATGATGGTCGCCCCGCTGTTCCAGATCTTCTCTATTTCTGGTGTTATGGCCTCCTCAAATGCCTCCGTGTCGTTCCCGTAGTCATCAGCGGGTGGAATCCAAGCGGTAGTCACTACAGTCACGTCGAGAGCTTCAGTCCCGTAACGAGCATTTCTGATATTCTGTTGATATGGAGAATGATGTTGTAGTGGAGATTGTGTGATGACGAAAGCGATATGCGACCAACCGTGATACTTCATTATTCTAATCAGCTCGTCTCCGTGCGCACTCTGCGCCGCCTGCATCGATAATGCCATTGTGTTTGAGTGTGGGAGGTACCTCTTCATTTGAGACAAAGGTATCCACGGAGAAACGAGTGGCACTTGACTCATTTCAGCCAATGGAGCTATATAACTCAACCGATCCACATGAAACGGACCAATCATAGCCACCGGTGGAGGCAACTCGCCCGAGAATAGATTTAGGAATTGGCTGATAAAGACGCTTGGATGACTTGTGGAATCTAGGAACAAGTAGTTTAGATGGTATGCAGCTAATGTGTGTCCGTAGAACCAGTCGGCGTCCATAATGGCATCGATATACGTTTCCTTGAGCTGCTCGTAAGTGATGTTGGTTTTCAGTTGAAGAAACTCCGCCCGACTCGGAAGGATGAGAGCGACCACGTATGATGAAATGGTCTGGGACTGGACAAGCTGATGTACGCTAACTGCTAACCATGCGAAGACAAACGAACGCATTCTGTCTTCTTTCCACATAATGGGGTGGTGTCTGCAGGTAACGTCACGCTTGATTACCTTAGTATCACGTGCACAAACTAATGAGTACTAGCACTGCATACAATCGGAAATTGTCGGCAGTTAGCATCAGCAATTCGTAAATTATAATAATCTGCTTATTAGAGAGTAATAAACTACTCCAGATTTTCTCAATTTATGGTGCTACGGTGGCCTTGAATGCATCTGCAAGCCGTTCATCTATTTAGAGGTGCACGGTAGCCACTGCTGTCACTTCGAGAGCTTTAGTCCCATGAAAATTTACTCTTATGAGAATTTGCTGAGAATGACTTTTCAAATGAGACCTACATTTGCAGTTATAACCGCGGCCGGGCCAACATGAGTGTAAATATATACTATATATGCACGACGGGTCGGTTTGCTTTGAAAAGATTGTTTGACCGCGGGGGGCGAGCCGAGCCGAGCCGTGCTGGAATGGCCTACCTGCCATTTGACAGTGGCGGATCCAGGGATAGGCGCGAGAGGCGCGCGCCTGTACCTCACACGTCGTCGACTACTGGTAGTGCGCGTTTCATCGACTCCCACGTATCTTTTGGGCTAACGTGCACGTGTGTTTCATGCATGAACTCGAGCTCTGGAACTTTAGCGCGCCAGTTTGGCACAAAGCACACGAGCTTGTCTTGGACTACTAGTGTTCTTCGGTAGCCTCGCGTAGCCAGACCCTACAGTACTCGCTTCGCTTTGCTTTAGCGGGTAAGGTCTGGCTACGCGATACTAGTTCTACGGAAGTTGCGAGAACTTTCCACAGGAGGGTCGACTATCTAGTTTTCGTTGTTGGCGGAGAGAAGTCATTGAAAGATGTACGGTCATAAGCGTCCTCCTAAGCAGAGGGCTGCTGATCAGAGGAGCTTGGCAGAAATGTTTCAGCCAGCGAAGAGAGTATCCCAGGAGTGTAGAGATGCGGCCACTAGTACAAGTGTTAACCGTATCTCGGACGACAGTCAGAGTGGGGTTGCTGCTGGTGAGGACGATGACAGTGTGCAGACAGTAAGTGACGGAGTTGGTAATATGAAGTCTGGAGGTGGTAGTCAGGATGTGGTTGCGACAACTGCAGAGGTTGTTAGTGATAGTGACCATGGATCATTCTTGGAGGCTGTAGCTACAGCCATGGAAGGGAAAGCACTCAGTGATGAGGACAAGGTGAAAGTGATTGCTAGGAGAAAACCAAGCGAGCAGACAATATTGCCTTTTAGGAAGTATGTTGATAAGCGCAGGAAGAGTGGCTACTCAGAGAGATTTGTCCAGAAAAAGTGGTTTGACCAATTTGATTGGCTAGGATACTATGGCAAACGCAAGGAAGAAGGCCTCTTTTGTTTGCCCTGCGTATTATTTCCTACCGTTTATCGAGAGGGATCATGCCGTGGTGATAATTTTGTTGTCCGTCTTCACAGGGATTGGAAGAATCTTATTGCTGATGCTGCTGAGCATGAATCTACCCAGTACCACAGAAATGCTGCTGCCAAGTTGCTGGCATTTCTTAGTACTGACAAGCACCCTTCTGAGAGGATAGACCTGATGCAGTCTCAAGCAGCTACAGAAAGGGTATCTGCCAATCGTTGTATACTGTTGTCTGTTCTGAGGTGTTTAGAACTAGCTGCACGTGAAGGTGTAGCGCTGGGCGGTCACCGTGATGACCTTACATATGATCATTCACCTCAAGGTAACTTCATGGCGTTTGTGAAGTTTGCTATCGATTCTGGCGATATTGTCCTGAAGGAGCACCTTGAGTGTTGTTCTCGTAATGCCACCTACATGTCGAAAACTACCCAGAATGACCTCATGAAATTGATGGCAGATGACATAATTCAGCAAATAGTGGATAATGTAAAAGTAGTCCCTTTTTTGCTGTGCTGGCAGATGAAGTAAGAGATGTAAGTGGGTGGGAGCAGTTGGACAGTGTCTCTTAGATACATGAAGGACAACAAGGCAGAAGAGAAGTTGATTTAGTTCATTGCTTGCAGCTTTGGGACAGGTAGTAGCATCTGTGCTGAGATACGGAATGCCTTGAGGCAGCTTGGTCTTGATGAAACACGTTGTCGAGCCCAGGCCTATGATGGTGCTGGTGCTATGTCTGGCCACCTTAACGGTTGCGAGAAGAATTTTCGAGACCATGTACCCCGGGCACAGTACTATCACTGCTGCAGTCACCAACTGAACTCGGCGTTGACAAAGTCTTGTAATGTGTCTGAAGTTCACTGCATGCTTTCCGACTTGAAGGCTGTTGGGCTCTTCTTCAAGTACTCCCCAAAACGGCAACGTACATTAGAGCAGAGTGTTGAACAAGAAAACACCAAGCGGACATCTGCCGGTGAAAAGCCAATCAGAGCTCAGAAGCTAAAGCTACTGTGTGAAACTCGCTGGGTAGAACGGCATACTTCAGACTTCAGAGATATGTACTTTGCCTTAGTCCACTGCCTCCAAGTTATTTCAGGCCAGATCATTGCCACTCCAACTGCTGCCTCTAAGTACGATGCGAAGTCTGTCACTGAGGCAAATGGCCTCCTCCGCTCGATAACGTCAGATTCATTCATCGTAGCTCTGCACTGCTGCACATATCTGTTCGGTTACACAAAGTGTCTGAGTGTTCTACTGCAAGGATCGCAATTGGATGTGCTGGAGGCATATGGTGAAATCAACCAAGTTCTAGGTCTGTTAGAAGAGATCAGAAGTAACAGTGAGAGAGAATTCTCTTCAATTTTCGCCTCTGCATCAGCAGTTACATCCCGTGTATTAGACCAAGACCATCCACAAGTTCCTCGCTTAGCTGCACGACAGACACTACGCAGCAATCATCCTGCATCAACTCCAGAGAGCTACTGGCGGAGAGCTGTCTTCATTCCATTCATTGACAGCATGATCAGTGAACTTGGCAGTAGGTTCACTGACATGAGCCATGCATCAGTGCAAGGACTGCTGCTCCTGCCAAAACACTGCCAGAGCCTCACTCCTCACCACCAAGCAGCTATCCTGAAGGCTTATGCTCCAGATTTGCCTGATGACCCAACTTTCGAGGCCGAGATACGCCGATGGAAGAGGAAGTGGGAGTATGCAGGTGCTGCTACCTTACCAACCAGTGTTACAGAGACGCTGGGTGCTGTGAATGAAGTGGCATACCCCAACATTGTCTGCATTCTTCGCCTGTTGTTGATAATACCCGTCACCACAGCCACAGTTGAAAGAGCGAACTCTGCACTAAAGCTGATCAAAACAGACCTGCGGAGCACGATGGCACAAGACAGGCTAAATGCGCTAGTGCTCATGTTTGTCCACAAGGACTTGTCTGTCAACCATGAGCGTGTGATAGACTCTTTTGCGAAGGCATATCCGAGACGCTTGCTGTTCCTGGATCCAACTGCTACAACAGAAGAAGCACAATCACAGTGACGGTGACATTGTTTTCAGTGATGGTTGTATTGTCGGTCCATCAGATTTCTTCTTCAGTTCTGAATCAGTGATGTTACTTTTCCACACTCCTCTGTTTTCTGATGTTATATATCAACCTGTTTTGCATGTGTTGAGTAAAGTGAAATATAGTTATAATATGAAAATATCACAAACTCGACCTCATTTGAACTGATGACTATAAGATATTCCTAGAGGGCCAGCTGCGAAAATGTTGAACATGGACACGTGACTAACTGGTGACGTCATTACCGAACCTGACAGACCGCGCCTGTACCTGGTGAGAATCCTGGATCCGCCACTGTTTGACTCGGCATGGCTGGCGTCCACCGTGTCAACGGTAACCAAGTCGATCCACAGTAACAGTCCTAAAATGTAGTTATACTTGCGTATAGCCAGACACTCCTACATGCACTCACGCAGACAGACTTTCTCCTCGAGCGCGTCATACTTTCTGCAACCATTTGATGGGATGTCATCGAGAAAATCACATAGGCTTAGGAACCGGGGGACAGTGGGAACAGATGCCGGTACCGGTGGTACCTCAACTCTACATCTGTTAATTGGATAGGGTAGGTGTGCCTAATTTGGGACAGTATCCCGTTGATGCTTCTGTCGTCTGAAACTCCGCAATCACTTAACAGAAAATCTTTTCAAAAATTACGATAATGTATTAGTCTCTTACTTACGAAATCGCACTTGTTTCATCTAGATCCGAGAACAACAGAAGACGAACGACTACATATATGGCCTACGCCCAGGACTTCGGCAAGCCTGCGGGGGATCCGAATTCGGGACAGGCGTTTTTGACGCAATTGAAAAACGGTTGAACCGTCTAAAACAGTTATAAATAGCGCAATTAATTGGTTACCTAAAATATTTTATACATGCGGCAGAGTGATCGGACGGCTCCGCTAACGATTGTTTGCTGAAGTTGATAGGTCTATCCATTTTTCGGCTTCAAGAACAGCTTCCGATACTGAACAAAGAGTAAGACGTTACAGTAAAGTGTAGACTTTGTGAGAACAACAATCTTACACTAGAACAATGCAACCGTCCGTCTATCCTTGCCATTATTCTTGCTTTGGTTTTTGCTCTAGGCGTTCATGTATCAAATCTTTGTCGTCATGATGTTTGAAAAAGTACAATTAACAAAAACTATTATTTCACGAGTCAATCTGCCTGCGTTGGCAATTGGATTTCGACTTGCAACTTTATTTTCGCAAAATGACGCGGGAAAAGGGTCTGGCTACGCGAGACTAACACAGTGTTGTTGGATCTTGTCTGGGCGAAGTCACGCAGGACGTTCCAATCTTGATTACTGATCCTAACTTTCGAGTTTACCTCTAAAGTAATTATGGAGAGTAGCATATGACAAAGCGCCCAAGTGATTTTACGGTTTGATAATATTAAAGACTTTCTGTCCTTTCTCAGCCACCTGTATAGACAAGTGTTTAGTGTGGCTCAGCCATCTGTGTAAACAAATTTTGGGATGCTTACCTGTGTCTACTTGTAGTGACGTGTGCACGTGGTGTTAACTGAATTAGGTTGTGCATGCTTGCAAGCACAGTAGCGTAGGTGCTTGCCAGTACGTGTAAATGTGCAGCACTTGTTTGGTGTTGTTAACCATACGTGTTGTTGCGATAAAAGTACGTACACCTGTGCCTCGTTGTTGAGACTAAAATCAATCGTTGGGTGTTCTAGAAACACATACCTAAGTACGTTAAACGGTTTCCTGCTTTACAATGCGTTTGGAAGCACATTGCTAATTCTGTTGTACAACCAAAGTACACGGTACTTCAAAGGAGTCAATTTCTCGTCGCCTAGGGTTCAGCATTGTTCTCTTTCATACTAAGAGCGCGAGACTCAAAGTTTACCACAGAGGCCAACCGATGGTCGACCGCAATGTACACAAATCATAGCTCTGCACGTCGCTCTGCGTTGAGTGCAAATACCACGCTTTGTAGAAGGTCCAATCGTTCAATGCGTGCAACGTACGACACCCTGATCGACTAAGAATGGTTTTGCATGCGCTGCCTATTCTTCTAAGTACGAAAAGGAAGACAAAGGAGAAGACGACATGCAGTTGTAGCTCACACGCTAACGAAATGTGATATCAGACTGTAAAAGCAATTGACCACAAATACATTATTAGAGAGCCAATAGCGACGGGTATTGATATCAGTTAGCATTAATACACGTGTCAAACGAGTAAAATCCTGATTGGAGGATAGAGAAGCAAGGCAGCGGTTTCCTTTGAGAGGCGAATGTCTCCAGCCGGTCTTTCTCTGCCCTAGGGTGAGATGACCGGCTGGACTCTCTAGCCTAGGGGATGACGGACGTAGAACTGGTAAACACTGACATATGACATACTGCACTAACACCATATAGTGATAATTAATGTGTTAGTATCCGTTTTTACTGTGTATAGCATGATATCTATATATTATTAAATAATTAAATAATAAAAGTAATATGTCTACCCATTTAGCTTTGTCATACTAGCCTCGAACGTCCAGACCAGATGGCGCTCGAAGCGTAAGCTCATTCGTTGGAATTGTAGCGCGACCATTTCCTAGTGTACACATAACAGTAAACTTTTTCGTAGTTGTAGCTAGCGTGCGTAGCAGGAGACACACCCACTAATGACGTACCGTGTGAACAGGCAAAGAGTAATTGAATTAGGCTTCATTCTCAATCACATCCCCCTTTTTGAATTTCGGAAGACGGCATAAGGTTTGGAAAGAGGGAATTCAACCGCTGCCGCACCAGACAGTGCACGGGCCTGCGCAGTAAGTCATCAGCTGACCTTGTCCGGGCTATTTTGACTTACCAACTTACTAGTGCGATTTGTGAAGAAACGGTCACGTAGGAGTGAGCTAGACGATAGGGAATCGTCGTGCAGTGATGGAGAAACTTTGCTGGAAGTAGAAGAAAATGAATCGGAAAGTAACGTAGCGTCGAGGGAAGAGCAGACTTTCCAGCGACGTCGTCTACTCGTAATTGGAATCATCGTAATGTCTGTCGTTGTTATCATTGCCGTCGTGGCATTTGTAGTGCATATGGAGACGAGATCGTCAGCGAGCAAGTATGAGATTTTGTTGTCATTACCCCGGATGTATATAACCGCAGCCAGGAAACTGGTCAATGGACTGGGTGTTTTGCTTATTTCTGATGTTGAGGCCGACTATGAGGCTGCCTCTATGGATGTGCACGTCGGTAGCATGAGTGATCCGCCTGATGTTCAGGGTTTTCCTAATTTTTGTGATCACATTCTGTTCCTCGAGACTGAAAAATACGGGATGAATCAGCTTACTTGGGTTTTCTTTCCGAACATGGTGGATATGGCAATGCATTCTCATCTCAAGATCACATCAATAGTTATTTCAAAATAGAGCAGCAGTCATTTGTACGTGCTCTAGACATGTTTGCTCAGTTTTTCATCACTCCACTCTTTACTGCGTCATCTGTTGAGCGTGAGATGCACACTGTCGACTCTGAGCATCAGAAAAATCTTCAGAACGATGACTTGCGAATATAGCAGATAAAGAAAGATTTGTCAAATCAAAAGAGTGCATTTCATGGCTTCAGCACAGCAAATATAGAGACACTGAATGTTGCAAATATTTACGATAGATGGCTGAAATTTTACAGGCAGCACTATTCGTCTAACCAGATGCAGCTATTTGTGTTAGTTTGCGAAAATATAGAGGCTTTGACCAATGTTGTCGCTAATTTCAGGCTGACGTGTGACAGTCTCACTTTCTTCGGTGGATGGATATTCTTCTGGCTACACGGGAAACAAGTATAGATTGTAGCCGTTGAAGTTATGCACAGGCTGGTGCAAATGTGATCTGTACAGTCACTCTTACATCAGCACAGGCAGATCCATGGGTTTCCTGGGTTATTTATTGGGAGACGAAGGACCAGTAAGTGTCATTACTTTGCTAAGAGACAAGGATGGGCGACTGCATTTACTACAGGATCATATGTTGATGTGGATATGTTTCCTATGTTCGAGGTGAGAAAGAATGTTGTCATCTTTTAGCACTGGAATGTTACTCGTAGCACTCCAACTTCGTTTATGCCAATTTGCATCCCGAGTATTGACTTGCAGTAGATGTTATGCACAGATTTGTTGCAAGGCATCCGTCATTAGATTGAGTTGTGTTGCTACTCGAAATCTGTAGTTAGCTTGCGAAGCATTACGTATATGATGAGATGTTCATTGAGAGCTGAGAAGGGCAGCTTTGTTGCTCATGCAACTCAATTAATTTGTCAACAATGGCTAGTTATAATCAGTTAACAACATGTACAAATCAATTTCAGTGTTTTGTATATCAGTCACATGTACGCATCATTATAGATGATCTGATTGCCAAAATGATTTTGCATTAATTGGGCATTTTAAAATGTTCTTTTTTGGAGGAGTGGAACCTTTTTTGCACATCAGCTAAAATGCACAGAACCGAGGAATGATAAATGACAGCTGATAATTGTTTTATGTAGTTAGAAACTGTGTATTATGGTTCCTTGCTCATGACTATCCTATTGCCTCACTTTCAACAGCTGTTACAACATCAGGGTTAGCAGACTGCCATTATACCCCCCACCCCACCCCCCACCCCCGATGTGTACCAGCATGCCATTAAAACTGAGGGAATTATACATACTCGAGCACAATACTCCATTGTTGTAAGCATCCATGTGGGATGTTGCAATCCCTGGAAGTTTTGGTGAGTTACCACCATTTTGATTGCACTTCGCTATCATTGACAGTTTCTTTTGCACGGTGTAGCTTTTCTGACCCTTGACAACTGCTGGTTCTTCTGTCTGACTGTCCTCCTTTTCCATTACCTTCTCTGCATCAGCACGTGGCTGTTCTTCTGACGCCATGTCTAAAGTTGTGCACGTTATGAGAAACTGATATTCACTAAGTTCGATCAATAACAGCACTCGCCTTCTAACAGCATGTCGTTATAGTTGCAAGGTTATCTGATTGGTGTCTGTGTGAAATCTCGCTTATAATGGCATGCTGTTGAAAGTGAGGAGATACGTTATGTGTATAGATAACAAACACATGTGCAAACTGCCACTGAATGCACATTCTAGATAAAACAGTTGAATAATGTGTCATTTTCTTTTAGATTGACTTCTGTTTTAGGCCATTTTAATTTTAATATAATTTTTTTAATTTTGGTTTGGTTTTTAAAATTTTAGCCAAATTTTTGTTAGAGATCTTAATTTTTAAAGGAAATATTTGAATTTACGAGTGAATATGATTTTTCCAATTTTGCAGTTTCAATTTCTATTTTAATATCTATTTTTCCTTTTAATTTAATTTTTTTTAATTTTTAAATTTTAATTTTGCTTTTATTGAAATTGCTATTTATTCTATTATGAAACAGCCAGTTACCAGCCACCTCCAACCAAAATGTTTTGTGTTTTTATAAATTCTTGATGAAAACAGACCAGCCCTTCATTTAATGTAAATTTGTGTGATGAATGCATTTAATAATTATGTTCACCTGTTGAGTAGTATGTTGTTGTAATCAAACGCATACGTTTGTTTTGGTTGCAGATTGAAATGACGCTAACCGATGAGAGGCTACCTCACATTGACTGTATCATTGATGTGGTGTTTGGCTACATATATCTTATTCAAACAAAAGGCATTGTGAAGGAACAATGGCAGGATACAATTGATGTTGATACAGTCAATTTTTGTTTCAAGCTGAAGGAAGATCCAGCATCCTATGTGAGGTGATCTGTCTTGGCAGTAATGGCAAGTGTGTTGTATAGATGACAGATATAGTATTGTTTTATACTGGCATTGATATCAGGTATGCAGACTTGCTGGCTAAACGACTTTTTTGAAGCAAAAGAGGGAGTTGACGTTTTGTAATTGGTTAATTTATGTTGCAGTTTGCACATTTCTGATTTTCGTGATGGCTTGCCTATCATGTTATGATGTTTGATCATCATGCATCAGTGCTTGTTCTACTCTTGGATTTTGCAATGTGTTTACTGGCATTATTTTTGTTTGACGTAGCCATTGAAATGCTGCATTTGTTAAGGTACTTGGCACCATAGTTGCCAATGGTGTGCTTGAATTAGATTTCTTATATATTAGGACGCACCGAAAAAATTGTTTGATTGGGGTAACCCGCGTGCCTGTGTTTGGAGCTCGAGGCCTGCTGAGTTTGTTTTTATTGGATATGTTTTCTGTTGGCCTGGGCATACCCGTGTTCGCGGGGGGGGGGGGGGGGGGGAACGAGAGATGGCAAGATTCTTTGTGTGTCTGGCGACTGTAGTCTTGCAGGAAGTTGGATTCGGTGATCGAGTGGACGATGTACTCAGTGCGGCGTGTTTGGAGGGCCTCTGTTTTTTACGCATGCGCATGCTGAGAAATGTCGTATTTACTGTTGCCTGTGCATATCCGTGTCGAAGGGGCACTCATTGTGGGAGATGGCAAGATTGTTAGTGTGTCAGGCGACTGTATTCTTTGTGAGGTGTTGCAGGAGGTTGGATTTGGTGATCGAGTAGATGATGTAGTAGTAGTTGTCGTGTTATACGGGAGCCGGACACAACGGCGCGAGAGGGTCTGGTACGAGGCTAGCTTGCGGTGCGAACTGTGACGACATACAGTTCCTCCAAAGAAGACACTGAGTTAGATGGTGATTAATTAAAAATATGAAATAAAAAAACTTTACCCACCCGCTTGTCTTTTCCAACTGCATGTTACTCCAATCAGACAATTTTTCAGTGCGGCCTTATTAAAATAATTTATTAGCAAAGTAATGGTTGATATAAACTCTGTATTACCACTTTTCTATTTGTATGACAGTACAGAGCCTTCTACTTGATTGAATTTTGAAGTTGATAGCAAGAAAGTTTTGTTGTGTTACCTAGGTGCATGTTAACAGTGTGACCTCTTTATTCCAACGTACATAATCTGACATATTTTTGTTCAGACAAAGGTATGGACAAATTGTACACATGGCTTTGATGTAATCCCACAGTCGTTGATTAAAAGTCTGACAAAACACATTAGGAGAACAGGGTTATACGACATAGCCAAATGTGAATATAGATTTCACAAACACGTTTCAGTGAGTGAGTTACTTTGCTAAAATTTGACATCAGCTGAAAGTTTCCTTATGTTAGATGTCACACTTTGGAAATCGTTATGTGATGAGTTAAGTCTACATATGTGTTCATGTGATAATGATATGTGGTTATTTCTTCTAACATGTATAGGTAAACTCCAAAGTTTTGAAGCAACAAATTTGTACTCTTAAACTAGTATTTTTCACTTCATTAACCATTTCTATTGCCAAAAGTTATCTTATGTAGACACATGTGAATTTGATTCAATTTCTCGCTTGTCTGATGTACACATTCAGATACCTGAAGTTACATTTGGTATACTCATTACTATGGTTGCATGCATTTATACACCCAGACAAACGTCTGATGAATGATCATACACAATGTGGACAATTGCTTTCATGAATTTACCAGTTTCTAGTTGTTGAATGAGTGTCTTTGGTACGACAATCTGGTAGTAACCATATATGGAATATTTAACTCACATTATGATTTGTGTTGCCTAAAACACAACTCTGTAATGCTAGATTTGTGTTTGACGTTTCTGAGGACAAATTAGCCACCAGTCCATTGAAGTGGAAGGCTTAATACCTCACAGATGGCTTCTTTGTTAGTGTTGCCCATTCAGAGGCCAGCATAGCAAAACTGGTTGAACACTACTTTGTGAGGGCAAAAATATGACACTTTATTGCTTGACATAATAGTTTTGACAGTCATGGACAGTACAAATGGTCTGCATAAAGACTTCAACAGTGTGTCAAACAGATTGGGAAGATTGCCAGACACGCGAGCGGGGTACATTTATAACCAAACATGGTTACTACCAAACTACCTGGACCTGGAAATCGGTTAATAGAATGTCAGAGTCAGATATTTATTTTAGTCAGTGAAGCAATTAAATACCATTAGATAGTTTGTAGCGAGCAATAGATATCAAATTGAGAGGAGCAAACACTGACTACGCAGTGTGTTTAGTGATATATTAATTAATTTATACGTAAATTTATTTCTTTTTATGACTATAGTTTATGACTATCAAGTCGGGTATATTGATTTGGTCTTGTGCATAACTGTGTAGTGATCTTGCTTCTTTATTTCTGTACGCAGAGTCACCTGCTGATCTTCTTGGACCACCATCTAGAGCTGTCTGGGATCCTGTTCTGTTGTTGTCAGTTGTCAAAATATTGACATCTGACAATATGTTGATGTTTATACTCAGTTGTCCAGCTGATATTCTTGAGTGGCCAGAGCTTGATATGGTGTAAACTGTTAGGTGAGTTACACAGTTCTCTGTGTCTTTAGCTGCATGCCTGTTTGCTGTTTGTGCATTTGTTCTTCTTGACATTTTTAAGATTGTTCAGCTGATTTTTGATTTGCAGACCTGTCCTGTCTGTCGTTTTGTCTGTTAATCTGTGCGTGCGTGTGTCTGTGTGTCTGTGTGTCTGTGTGTCTGTGTGCGTCTGTGTGTGCTTGTCTATCATCTATCTGTGTGTGTGTGTGTGTGTGTGTGTGTGTGTGTGTGTGTGTGTGTGTGTCTGTGTGTGTGTCTGTCTGTCTGTCTGTCTGTCTGTCTGTGTATGTGTCTGTGTGTCTGTGTGTCTGTGTGTCTATGTCTATCATCTATCTGTGTATGTGGCTGTTTGTGTGTTGGTCTTGTTTGTTTATCTGTTTGTACCTTTTTGTTTGTTTCCGTTTTTGGTTGCATCTGTGTGTGTGTCTCTGTATGTCTGATTCTATGCACTTTTTGTATAATTTAGCTATCATGTAGCCAGCATTAGCAGTGATTGTCTTGAAGATGGTGTGACACTTCATCTATTAATACCAGCTTGTCACTGCCGTCGGTCAACAACTACATCCCTCGAGATCGGTCTCTACTTCCTGTACCGAAGATAAATTCTTTGTACCCTACAGCCATACTAAGGCAACAAGGTAAGAGGTTTGCACAATTGCCTCATGTCAGTCTTTACGCTATGTGTGCTATGTTTTCATTTGATACTCTCAACGCTTTCAAGCACTGTAATGTCATACAGGAACTTGGAATGACTAAAACATTAGTGGAAGAAAATCTTTTATATTATTTATATACTTGATGTGTTTACATTGGCACAGAAAATCTAGCCAGCATGATTTGGCACGATTTGCCAGATTCTAGCTATGCAGTGTAAACACAACTGTGTCGAATTGAAATCTACTCGAACCGACTCAGCACGGCTCGATTATCAAAACTGACATGGCATGGTTCGACTTGATTCAGTTTGGTTTCAGTCAACTGTCTCAACAGTATCTTGCTTTATCTCGCATGCATGTTTCTCAGTATTATCCCATATACATGATGGCGTGAACCAACAAAGAAGCTATGAAGCTTATTCCACTATGAAGTGAAGATGAAATATGGAGTCAGTTGGGAGGTTCTCAAAGTAGGCTTGTCTAGTTTGCCATTGTAATTTGTGACTACATTGAACGATATCATTCCCCACTTTATTCAGCCAGCTTTCCTAATGTATTGTAAATGCATGTAATCCTGGTTTGGAACATAGCAGTTGACAAATGTGTCAAACGACACTGGACCACCTCTGTTCAGCAGTGCTAATGCAAACAAAGCATTAGTTGTAAATACATGTAACTGCTAATATGCAACCATTTTTGTAATAGAGAGCGTGGTGTTTCAGTTGAGGTACATTTGAAGTTTACTCTTGTGATTCTGGGTGGTGCTGACCAACTTGCTTGATAACATTCATGATTGAAACAGTCTACATGCAGCATTGATTTGTTTCCTTACAGCCGAGGCCTCAAATACAGAATGGAAATTGTTGGTATGGCACAGGCACAGCCTGTTTCACTGCAGTATCTGTGGTGCAGTAACAGTAAACACCTGGTCACAATTTCAAACATGTACCTCGAGGAAGGGCATAACTTAGTAAGTCTTTTTGTCAGTGTTGTCTAAACATAGTATTGGTATTTGGTGAAAATGCATAGAAAATGGGATGCAGATAGTTTGAATGGATGTGTCTCATCAGTATTTGGAATAAGATCATTTGTCCACTGTATTTTGAAACTGCTCTTTGAAGCTATTTGTCATCTCTTGTATTGAATGTGAACAGGTTGCCTGAAAAACGAAAAGAGAGTTAAACGTCAAGAATCAGTCTATTGCCTTTTGTGTACAAGATTTATCTATACTCAAGGAATTCTGGTGCAGGAATTGCCGTATCGCTTTGATGTATCTCATGTCCTTTTACGAATGTGTTTGTGCGCGTGTGCACGTTAGGCAGGTTTGATTAGGATGTGATGAGTAGCTTGAACTCTAGCTGACTGCGACATTGTAATAGTCTGTTCTGAAGCAAATATCATGATGCGTTGTGACATTTTGTCTGTCTAGCTGGGTGATCTTTCCAAATACTGGCCAGTTAGCTGTCATATTGCCCACTTGATAGCCACACCTTTATCTACGTTTTTCAGTCTGTTTTGGATTTAAGTTTTTTTGCGTAGCAGTATTTTATGTTTGTAATTGTGCTTTTGATTGATTTGTTGTTAGGTCTGGAAGTTTGGTGGACACATGATGTTGTTTTTTGTACTCCTAAAGTTCACCTCTATTCTGACTTTTCCACTCCCGTTACCTACAACTCATCTTCAAACGCTTCTCTAGCTCAGCTCTATCAGCATGTAGTCATAGACTCTCTACATAAGCCATTGTATGCAGCTGTACTGGTGGGATACAGAGCCTCATTTGATCTGACAATATCAGGTTTTACTATATAATTCTATGGTTACAGTTATAATGAAACAATGATGTTATTTATCAACAGTTACACGGCTATTGAACATGCTAGAAAGATTGGTAAAATGCATTGGCTTTAGTTTGAAGGTATGTGTAGTGTGAATGTGTGTAATTGTAGCAACTGCTACTCAGGAGTATCTTCGAGAGAACAACCGATGTCGTGTTGCATTGGAGGATACGAGACAGTTCATGGAGAATTACCCATTTTTGCAGCAGCTGTATCTTACTGCTTATGACTTCACAGAGTGAGTTGCAGTGATTCGGTATTGTTGGTGTGAGACGTGCACACGCACACACACACACACACACACACACACACACACACACACACACACACACACACACACACACACACACACACACACACACACACACACACACACGTATGTGTCCACATGCACATTATATCACAATTAACTTGAACATGCTTATGGACTTGTGTGGATATCTACTGTTCCGTAGGCAGTTGATCAATTTTTCCAACTGATTTTCTGATAATCTTTACTTATAAATATTTGATTTTGAGATTATTATTTCATATCAGCTTACATCAAACAAATCTTTTGATAATCACAATGACATGTTGTTGTGAGACTGTTGTTTTCTTTTAACTTAATGCCGGTAGGTACTGTTGCATTATATGTATACAGCTACTCACATCTAAGAAGGCTAAATATGAATTAATTATTGTATTGACAACAATAACAAATAGGTGCTGTAAATCAAAAAGATTTGCAATCTGGAGCAAACCCTTTTGCAAGCTTCAAAATTTTGCAGTCTGACCAAAAACTCTTTTTAGCTCGTTTTGCAACTGACTTACTTTATAATATGCCTCCAGTCCGTGTGCAGAGACATAATTGAGCCGTGAGGCTGCAGTCCGGGCCCCATTTGAGTGCCCATCAAATCTGCTTGCCTTACTGAATTTGTGAGACATGTTTTTGTCGTCATGGTTGAATCAGCTCAAGGCTTCAATGCAGCATTTTCTGCCAAATCTGAACAAGGAATGGACTCACAAAGATGCTGTGAGTTGTGATCAAGACAGCTAATGAAGAGAGTATCATCTGGTATCACTGTACTGGTGGCAAAATATGCCAAAATCAATACTGCTGTTGTAATGATGTCTGTGTGTTTTGACAGTTCTAATCATACTATTCTTTCAAACCATAACTGACATTGTAGTTTGATCGCAGTAGCTGGGCCGGATTGCACTAATACAGCTGTTTACCTAGAAATTTTATTCTTATTTGCAGTCTTTCCAAATGAGCATATTCTTACTGTTTTTATGTTGACTGTTTGTATGTTGTTGGCGAATAACTTTGGCAAGGAATCAAATTTTGCAAATTTGCTAGTCTTCACAAAATTTCTGAAATTGAAATGACTGCAAAATTTAGTTGATTTACAGTAATAAAGCATCTCAACAACACACAGTTAGTTGATTGAATTGAGGGAATAAGATGTCACACCCATTTTTTATTGAATGTGGGTGGCTGCTCTGAATTTGTGTTATTTTAGTGTTGCATTGGAAGAGACGTACTGGACGTTGTCTGAACAGTTGGAGGCTTTGAAGCACCTAAGTGAAACTGATTTTCTTCACTTTGCGTCTCACCTGATGCTGTATCTGTGGAGTGCTTCTTTCACTGCAATCTCGACAAGCAATTAGTTAGAGCCTTCTGTATGTAATTTTTCTTCAAGTTGTGTGATGTTTTGTGTGCTGTTTTCTAGGCATTGAAATATGCAAACAGCGTTGTGGATGGTTTGCATTCAACACTAGGATCTCCTAACCCTGTACCAAGGCAGATGTGTTTCAAAGCTGGTGATAATTTTGTATACTGAATGGAGAGGTCTTGGCGACAGTGACACTAATTCTGCTATACGAAGGTTGTATCAGGTATTCTTGTGTGTGTGTGTGTGTGTGTGTGTGTGTGTGTGTGTGTGTGTGTGTGTGTGTGTGTGTGTGTGTGTGTGTGTGTGTGTGTGTGTGTGTGTGTGTGTGTGTGTGTGTGTAAATGCTGTGTATCTTGAACTTTCAAGACACACGCCTTTCAACTTTTCCCTTTACTTCGTTTACTTGTACAAGGACAGATTTCTCGGTTCTCTGCCAGAATATCATTCATCACTACCAAACAGAGAAATCTGTCCACGAAACAACCCAGAATATGCCAATAGTTAAACGGGAGTGTTTATTGTGCCTGCCCCTATTGCACTGTCGGTGTCTTTGTCTGTCTAACTGTTTGTCCATTTATTTATGCTTTAAATCCACTAATTTTTTGTCCATTTATACTGTAAATCCACAAATTTCCGTATGCAATTATTTAGGTACATTTGACGAGAAGACCTTTCGTATGCATCTTATTTTCGTACGGACTCTAACGGACAATTTTAGCACACGCTAGTACGGTAACTGTTTCATTTTACGTTCGTCAGTGTATGTGATTCATGAGTTTTAAGCTAAAGCAAAGTGCTATCTATGCTTGGCTCACAACAAATGAGTAAAAAGATGTACCACTGCCAAAGACATCAACAGCATCAACAGATCAACAACAGAATTTTAGTATGCATTTTAATTTAGTGTATTTAGGAGTCGTACGAACGGTACAAAAATAGAATGCATACGAAAATATGTTGATTTACAGTATTTGTAATTTTTTGTGACTGTGTCTAGTTCTTGATGACTTAGGTGTGTCAATAGTGTCCATCTATGCGATTATATATCACCCTCGATTCATCTCTGTTAGATTTGTCGAGCGTGCTTTCCAGAAGAGGTTTAGATAAAGAGAACTGCTCAAAATCTTTACTAGAATGAACTGTTTGCTTGAGCTTAGTCAATCTCAATGTCGAGGTCTGACAAATTGCAAAGTTTAGTTCGTGTTTTTGTGTAATGAATCATCTCTCACCCTAGAATGCCAGCTTCGAACAGCTTCAAATACAGGAACTTGGCTACATCGTAGCCTGTAGGACACACATGAATGAGGACATTCTGTCGTTCCAGGTAATCATACAAAGCGCCATCTACAATGCTGGCTATCTTACTGAACGAGCCAAGGCATTTCTCATATTACTTTTGGACATCATAAACTCACAGTCAAAAATACTGATTCTTTCGACAATTTGAAGCGTTCTCTACTAGATGACCTGTGTTCTAAGGATCTCTCCCTCGAAGATGCTACGGACCAATACTGGGGCGAGGTAGTAAGCAACCAGGACCAGTTCAGTCGAGTCAGCCAGTTGATAGCAACAGTCAAAGGCATAATAACTGCTAATTCAATCATTTGGTTTTATGACACGTACATCAATGGAAGGTCATTCACAGATGGTTTGTTGTTGAACTGTATGGGAAGGGAAGGTCGATTCCAGAAGGCAGCGATGAGGACAGTAACATGGTTGTGTTGGGAGAGGGAGATTTGAAATTGTTCAAAGAAAACGCAGTCTTTTGTACTCACCCATGATGTATGTATCCCTACGTTTTCATAAATTGTTTCTGCATGATACTTGGTGGTCTCAAGAACCACGGCTTCTTTTAAAAATTTTAGTGTTTTGAGGATTTCTAGCTGTATTGAAATTTGATATTAATTTAGAATTTTAGGATGTCATAAGAGATTACTTGATTGATCCAACATTTTCAATATTTTGCTTCAAAATTGCATCTGATGTTTTTTTGACTCACAACTTCTAGTCTTGACATTGTCCAACAAGCATCGATAGTTTTACGCTCTTGCATGGACATACTACATAAGGAAATGAACCTACTAAGGTGTTTACTTGAGATTATCTGGGCCCCCTCTAGTGGTAGGCGTGTACTACGGTGGTGGCTTGGTTAATTTGCTTCGGCTGTAATGTTCGGACTTCCTGTTGATGCCCAGCCATTACCTTCAAAACCTCCATTGGATTCTCAATATCTGCAAGAGCTACTTGATTCATATCTCCAAGATTTCCATTATCCCCAGCATCTTTTGAAATATCTTCTTCCAAACTAACAATATATGTACTACTACTGGTCAGTTAGACTCCTGCAGTCCTCCTCCGCGCTAGGTTGCTACAACGTGCACTAGCTGTCATGTTTGTATAGGTCCACGTGGTTTCACACGTGTTGTTGTCTGCGTTGGCCAATCACATGTGCAAAACGACAGGTACCTATACACACGTGACAGCTAGCGCACGTGGTGTAATAATCTGGGTAACGGCACTGGGCAGGAGTCTACTTGTATTGCCGCTGTATCCACAGTTAATTAACTTTTCACCACGAGCAATCGGTCCTTATTCCAACTTTGGCCTGCCCATTTTGCAATAACTACGTGTCTCTGCCTGCTGTTGACCAGACTTCTAACGGATCCGACTGCTGCGAGTTCAACCTGTGGCTTGTTCATGGACGCTTTTAGCCCACCCAACTGCCTGGAACAGATGTCGTCGATCTAGCTCGTCTTTTAATTCCCTTCTGCATATACTCTTTATCAACGATTGTTCTGCTGTCTTTTTGAGGCTTTTTTTCTGTCTTCTTTGACACCATTTGTGATCAAAGGGGGAGGGGCTGGCTGCGCGACTGCAAATTGCAGTCAGAAGGGGGAGGGGCTGGCTGCACGATACAAGGTGGACCCACATCTCAACGTTCTTACGGCAACATTCTTCAAACTATGTTTGAGTATTTGCTTTGAGTCTCTCAAATTCTCCATTAATTTGATTCGAGATGATTGAGAGTGTGAAAATCCTTTTAATAAATGCTCCTGTTACCCATTCCTCAAACTGGTATCACCAAAACTGTGGCCCATTGCCCGTCATTCCCTATCACGGAAAGATGTTATCTAAATACTCTACCACGTCTTTTGTCCAGAGTTTCTTGCATATACATATATATAAGAAGGAGAAGAAGAAGAAGAGGTTATATTTACCCTGGAATGCCCCTTCAGCCTGAGGCTGGTCTTCCAGGGGTCCTGAGCAGCTACCTAAGCAGGCTACCTTCTTCCCCAGCATTTCTGCTGGTACTCATTTATACTCCTGAGTCGAGGAAAGCAATTGTGTGTTAGTTTCTTGCTTAAGGAAATTATGCCATAGCTCGCCATCACTGTGGCTTGAGCTTGCAAACCTTCAAGGTTCCGGATGTATGTATGTATGTATGTATGTATATATATATATATATATATATATATATATATATATATATATATATATATATATATATATATATATATATATATATATATATATATATATATATATATATATGTATATATATATATATATATATATATATATATATATGTATATATATATATATATATATATATATATATATATATATATATATATGTATATATATATATAGACCCACCTACGTGGGTATCTAACACACGTTATCCGAAAGACATGTCTGTACAATCTAAAGCCAGTCTATGCAATATCATTTTGGCGTTATATAGCCAGAGTTTCACCGACAGTTGTTCATGTATGTTACTGACTGCCTGGCTGACTGTCAAATTTCTTTTGAAAGATAGAGGTCATGCGGTGGTCTTCAATACTTCCAAGCTATGTGGTGACCACAGGCCAAGAGATTTGCACACAAGAGGGTGGAAGATACTCCCAGTTGATGTGACATTGGCTTCATGATGTTGGCCTTTTTCCCTTTCTCCAGCTGCAGCTGCATTTTCCCGCACTGTAAGCTGTTTGGGTAACGTATGACGGTTGCATTGTGTTCCTGACTGTTACATCAAAATAGGTGGCACGGCCTTGTTCAAAGTCAGGATGAAAAATATCAAACGCCACTTTGACCCGTGCAGATTGGGAATCACGATAGTGTATTTCTGATGAGATGGAGCCACTTGAATTTCTTCAAAGGCTTTCCTAATGGCACTTCCACGGTAGAGCTACTGCAGACGTGGGTGCACTGGAACCATTGCTGGTCGGTGAAAGTTTCCACTGAAGAGGCACGGTTTGCAATTTCTCACCATTTGTTTGATTTGAATATCAATTCCTGGTAACCATGCAGTCTCTCTTCACCTTCTTTTAGGCAAACCAGTTCCAAAAATGGCAACAAGTTGTAGTACCTATCATGCAAAGACTTTGGTAAAATCACACTTCTGCTAAAAAGTGATGTCTTTGAAGCACTTTCTGTAAGAAAGTGTCAAACTGCCAATTAATTAATACGCAACATCGTCCATATCAAAATTGCTGTTTTGATCCAAATGCTATAATTATGTGGCTACTTGCACGTGTTACGTAAGTGTTTCAGCGATAAACAGATAATAATAATTATCGATAAATTGATAAATTCAATGCAACTGAAAGAATTGTTAGAATTCATTGTCAAAAGAATTAGACTGTGATATCAAAGAAGAGAGCATTACGAGATTATCCATTTCAATTGGTTAGTGGACTATTACTTTGGTACTAAAAACTGGAATTTTAACGGTTTGTCATCAGTGCCGTTAATTGCTTCTAAATGTTAAGTTTTGTAGAACACTTAAATTTTATTGTCAAATTAGTGTTCGTGTATGGCTCAAGTTGTATCAAATCAGTCATTATAGATAATATCATTAATTAATATGAATAAGTCACTTTTTAAATAAGTTAATTATCGATATATTCTAATCAAGAGCTTCGTGGTATTTTACTATAATTTGGAAAGAAATAACACTTAGAATCTGAGTTTTCATCGTCAACAAAAGGAATAAATCTTTCGTTGATTGATTCACTTATTTGTGTAGGAGTGGCAGGCAAGTCTTCTAAGCCATTGGCAACAGTCGTTTCGTTTTATAGTTAGCTTAGTTTGTGTTTATTTACCTTTAGTTTTAATACCTGCCTTTAGCAGAAGTGCGGTTAATCACCTGAGAAGGCTGAATCAGTGAAGTAGAGTAATTGTAAAGCTGGGAATGTACAGCCTGAGGTGACGTCATATAAACTAGAAACAAACACTTCCGCAGTTTCATTCGCTGGGAAAGTGCGGGAATACTGGACGTTTGCTTTGTCGATTACGTTCTTTGCAGTTTTAGATTTTTTAGTTTTAGATTCTTGCATCGAGACTAGCTGTATATAGATTTCCGTTTTGACCTGACAGTCCACATCAAATTGTAAGATGTTCACGCCATTCAGTTACATTTTCTTGTTATAGCAATTTAATATATGAGGTGTTACACCAGTTGATAATATAATTTACTTTGCATCACTTACTGTATATCATCTGATGTTGTGTTCGTATATGGCATGTCGCTTAATGCCTGGTTAGTAATTAGTCAATCCTACACATGACCGTTTTTAGATGAACACATTTATTATTTAAAACATTCAACAATTTGTTCAGATATTTTAGCATTAATGGTATGCTAATATATTATTTTGGTAAAGCATAGATGATAACATGTAAATTTGTCATGTTTACAAAAATTTAAATTTTTATATCTACAGTTAGCAAAGATTTTGCCACGTTTTCTTGTTGGACATACGTATCCTATTTTTATCATATGGTTGATGCGGAATAGCGTTGTATCCCGTCCAAACAAATTGTTTCATAGATCAACAGTTGACATTTTTATGTTTTGCAATTTTTTGTTAAATAGCAAATTGTGCCACCATAGCCAAGAGTACCACGTTACCATGTTCGTATAACCATATCCAAATACCAATCAATTAAACGTATTGCAGTTTTCAATGATGCAGTAAGATCTACACCACTTTCATGTAGTTGAATACTAGCTGCTAAATTTATTCTGCTCCTACTTGCATCATTGTAACCTACATGTTCTCTAGAACCTGAAGTTGCGAAATAACCTGACCAAACGAAAGTCTGTCTGATGGTTTGGGTAACCAACAGTTATTTATAGTCATTACTAATGGCTGCGGACAATCTCGAGGAATTACAGGTCTCTCGTTTGCAACGATGGCGTCGGTCACTTCATAATCGAAGCTGTATTGATCAAATGGAAGCCGTCTTGTCCAGATTTCCCACAACACGATTCCGAAACTACAAATACAAAATGCCAATGTCTGTAATTAGCTGCTTATCTTTTAAGCTACAATACCTGTAAACGTCCACTGCGGTATCGTATGGATCTCGAAGAGTCAATTCTGGTGCTTGCCATCTCGTAGTTCCAACACCTGCAAAAGATAAACCTTCACTTTTGGGAAGTAGAGAAATATGTTCGGGATTAGAGCGATTCTGCCGTCTAATCTGTTGTTTATCGTTTCCTTTAACGTTAACGTTAACAGTTCTCCCTAAACCGAAATCAGCCACTTTAACAATCCAGTCTTTGCTTACCAGAAGATTATCGCTTTTCAGATCTCGATGTATTCGAGGCCGTTCCAATGTGTGAAGAAAATACATACCTCTTGCTGAATCCATGGCAAACGATAGCTTACGCTCATAGTCGATATCAATCAATAAATCGTATAGTACATTTCGTAGAGATCCTCCTTCCATATATTCCATGACAAGAAAAGGAACGTCTCCTGGTTGTGACTTTCCTGCACCAATGAAGAGAACGATATTCTTGTGTCTTACAGTTCTCATAAACATTATCTCCGTTTCAAAGTCTTCTATAGACTTGGGAAAATTGACAGCCACCATTTTCTTTACAGCTACAGTGATATTTCTGTACAAAGCTTTGTAAACATATCCAGATGCTCCAGATCCAATTCGTTTTTCTGACATTACTTCGTCTTCTTCTATCTGCCATGCATTGGTCAAAGCGTTGACTTCACTTCGCAACGCACGTTCGCTTTTGTTTTTTCTGTTTAGCACTAAGATATAAGCTGTTACACCAGCGAAAGTGACCGCTACAAATAGAATAATTGCTGCTCCCATTAGCCAGTAGGTAGGATATTGGCATGTAGAACCGGTGAAACCGATGTAACATTGACAGGTAGGTTGCATTCTTCCTTCGCTGAAGTAAGGTACACAATAGCCATATCTTCAACGATTTTTGTTACATACCGTGCACTCTTCAATTTTGCTAGCTCCAATTTTAGCAGTCGTTAGGCCTCTTGGACACGGAATGCAGTCTGGATCAGAAAATATCGTTTCTCTGTAATATCCTTTTCTGCAAAAATCACACTGTTGGCCTGATATGTTGGAGGAGGTAAATCCAGCTGGATATCTGACTGCTAAATATTTGATGCCTATTTGGTTTTGGTCAAAGGTGATAAGAAATCCCTTCCAATAGAAAGATTTTAATAACGGTCTTCTCTCCAGGGGAGGTAAATAATTAGTCAGCTTCACAGTGCCAACAAGATGCCACATTTTAACAGATACAATGAACATCCATGTTTCAAGTCGGTAGCCTGGGGAGCAGCTATGTTTTCTTAAACACTTCCATAACTCTTTCGGTTGTTTGTGCTGCTTTACAGTGATTAGTGGCTGCCCTGGTGTTGAGGCGGCAGAATATTCGCATAGCCAACCGTTTGAGACATTAGGTCCTTTAATGTCAACGATCAGTTCTGACCATCTCTTTGTGTTAACATCAAACACCCAGAGATCATCTAGACAATCCCCAGAAGCACTCTGTCCGCCAAATACATACATTTTGGACTGCATTATGACTGCTGCGTGATCAAAGCGTGCGCTAGGTCGAAGAGAATGAACTATGTCTCCAGTAGCTTGTCTCCACTTAAACACAGGTTGAAAGTGCATTATCCATGTTTCATTAAATGTAGTTTTAAAGAAGCCACTAGAATTCCTTCCACCAAATAGGATGGCAGTAGTTTTATTGATAGCAACTATTGACATTGAGTGGCGAGAATTTATTGAAGATGTTGGTGTCAATGGTCTCAATGTGTTGTCAGTAGCATTATAGATCCACACGTCTATGACTTTTTTGTTGATTTTGTTGGAAGTGCTACAAAACAGCAGCTGTCGATCCACACGCTAGGTTCATATAGGTGATGGTATCCCGTATCTTTGTCAGAAAAAGAATTGTAGAGATGTTTTTTCCACCACTGCATTCTGGTTAGATTTAACTTCCATATAAATACTTTCCATGAACGTGGATCAATGACATTAATGGATATTTTAGCAAACGTGAAAGAGTTGCTATTGAGAGTATAAGTTGATACTTCTGAAGAAGAAGGTGCAAGTTCAGGACTTGGCAGCTTTTCCCACATCCAAATTTTACGTTCGTTCATAAATTTCCAAACTCTTATTTTCAGAGAACAAAGTTTGTGTGTAAAGACAATGATTGTATTTTGATCATCAACAATGCTAGACACTACCTCACATGCTTCATCAGGAATGTTTCCTACACTGTTTTCAATAATATACTTATTACGTATCAAATCGAAATTTAGTACTATCTTATCGTAAATGTTGAAAACGATAAAACGGCTGTCGTTTGTTACAAATGTACTGACAAATTTTTTTGATAGGGAAATGTCTCGCAAACCATTTGAAACTGCAATTACACTTTGCCATGTTTTGTTTTCAAACTTCCACAAAGTTTGTTTATGTGGAACATAGAGAGCGATAGTTCCTGAATAAGAGGCAGATAACACGATCCGAAAACCGAAAAATTGTTGGATGTTAGAATTGATGTGAATCCACTTGTAGCTTTCAATGCCTTTTCGATTCACGCATCGCACTTCGTGCATAGCGATGCCAGAAGAGAACAATCTTAAAACGAGAGCAGACTGATTGCATTGGCAATTAGTTTGTGATTGAAAAACAGCAACCGCATCAACATCATGGATTATCTCTGGAAACTAATCGTGAGCGATTTCAAGATCTCTAGACTAAGGAGGACGACCTTCTACTTGCGTTGCCTGCCAGCTAAGCAAGTCTATATCAAATATCCACGCTTTGCTAGAGTTAGAGAATGTTTGAAAGTGACGGTCGACTTTCAAGGCAATAATCTTGGAGCAAAGTTGAATCGTGAAAGGAGAAGAGTGTAATGGAGTGAAATCCCCGTTATCCACGTTCTGCCACAAGTTGGTGTCTACGTTGTACAGCCAGTTTGCACTATCACCCGCGTAGTGTCCTAAAGGTGAATCGATGTCACCTGCTCCTGAAATCAGTAGATATACGCTGCATAGTTAGAAAGATGTTATCTACATCCATCAGTTGCATGGCGGTGACCATTACGAACACATGCACTACATCAGCAGCTTGCTGATAGGATGCTAAACATCTGATTGTTCCAAAACATAATATTAAAGCTTTAAAGTTAAATAATTTTAAATTCAAAATTGGCGCCTAGCGCGCGATTGGTAAGCTCGTGCGCATGATCGTAATATCTCTTTTCTCAGTTTCTTCAAAACTTGGACAGTCGCTGAGAAGTTCTAGATGAAGGAAATCGAGCTGCAAAGTCAATTAGTAATTTACTAAGTAATTGATGTTGACTTGTATAGAATATAACGTTGTGTTTGATACAATGCAGCACTGCAGAAATAATCGATAGTGTAAGGGCCAACTAGTCAAATCGATCGAAAGTGATCACTTCATCACCCACAAGTGTCAGTTCATCACACCCCAATGAGGTGAGCGCACCTCCCACGGTTGGTTATCGCTTCTCGGCCTTTTGGCTAAGATCAAGTGTAGTATCTGTTCCTCTCAGTTTAATCTCTGAGACGCCGGTCATAGCTCACCTCCAAGATTAACTCAATCTTTGGAACTTGAGACAGGGATGGCAGCTTGCTGCGCCTTTTCCGCGCGTTGTCCCAGTATTGCACTACTTCTGATTTAGTGCATTCCCTCTTGGGGAATACTAAAACCAATGAAAGAAAACTGTACCAATACAAAAGTGTATAGGTCATCTTAGGGTCATCTGGGTGATCGGTAGACCTCGAGCCTGACGGAGACGGTGCGTATATAGTAAACTGCGTAATTAATTAATAATGACAACGGCTGATGGCAACCCTAAAAGCAGTATAATCGACGTACACCCTGTTCGCGATGCACACCTCTCAGTTCAATGCTGGCAGTGCCGCGTAACAACAAGGGCGCTGCGGGTATCGCGAACATGCCGATGCAAACCGCGACTCTTAGCGGCGCCGTACCGTTGATAGAATCCGAGCGGCACCTAGAACAAACTGAGCAATGTTCTTTTGGGCTCGCATCCATTGCATTTTTAGTTAACTATAGATGCAGTGTCCCTAATCATCACAGCAATAATCGTCAACCTTTGACGTCAATAACTGGAAATAATAGGTTACAAACTCACTCTTGTCTTAACTGCTAACTAATGGAGTTTAACGAACCAGATAAAGGTAGTTGAATTCGTCCGGAGATGCGCTGCTGCGCGCACGCGCACAGTGGACTCACGATGGTCTCGCGATAAACGGAGCATGCGCATCACTAGCGACCATCCCGCCCGCCACACCGCAGCAAGCGCCCGAGAATGCGTGTGTTTTGTGGCACGTAGCCACAGAGGTAATTAGATAGTACTTTGTAGTTGTGTCTATAAATAGTTGCCAGTGGACCCTTCGCTCTTCTAGAACTTTCACGTTTGTTGCATTTATGTAAATAGTTTACTGTCATCTCTGTAAAGTCATTCATGCAGTGCGATTAGCCCGTACCAGTTGGGTAAAGCTACCGTTTGTGTATAGATACCATGTGTGTGTGTGTGTGTGTGTGTGTGTGTGTGTGTGTGTGTGTGTGTGTGTGTGTGTGTGTGTGTGTGTGTCTGTGTCTGTGTGTGTGTGTGTGTGTGTGTGTGTGTGTGTGTGTGTGTGTGTGTGTGTGTGTGTGTGTGTGTTCGAATCAACGGTGTAAATCGTGTCTCGCCCGTGCATCTACGGCTGTACCCGCGCGATTCTGACGGATCTTCTTAATAAAGAACACAACAGAGAATTGGCGTAGTCGGCAGGATCCGCCAGAAATCAGCGACAGTGTAGCACCGAGAAGGTAAAGTATAGTTATTTACCGTGTTGAAGCATGGCAACGGAGCCACTGATAGAAGCGTTGCTGCAACCACTAGTGGCGCAGCGACGGCTACAGGAGGGCATGCAACGGCGTCATGAGGAACAGATGCAAGCACTCCTAGCATTGTCTGAACGGCAGGAGAAGGGATACAAAACAAGTTGTCCACCTTCGACAGCACTGGCAGCGTTCACGTCATTCGATCCTTCTGTTGGACTATTGGTCACGTTTTAGCACGTACGTGGAAGCACACGCTGTCCCAGGTGAACGAGTAGCACACGTAATCCTGACTAACCAATCTCCAGTAGTTTACAACACGATAGCCAATCTAGCAAGTCGACGATCTCCGCCTACCGACATCAACAAGTTATCCGTTATGGATATCCATGATCATATGATGGATCAATTCCACCCTAAACGTTTCGTAATACGAGAATGCTTTTAAGTTCTGGACAGTGATGGATAGTAAAGCAGGTCAGACAGTGGACGAACTTGCCGCTCGTATACGTCAGGACGCTGTCACTTGTGATTTCCTTCGATTAAGGATCCGCTGGAAAAGGCTATGAGAACGCGTTTTCTTTGTTCATTGAGTAATGAAGCTTTACTTAAAGCTAGGTTTAAGGTTAAGGACGACGAAGTGACTCTCGTGCAGTCCAAATGGCTATAGAGGCGGAAGAGGCAGAGAAGGTGGCCAAAGAAACTGTCTATGGTCAGCAACCGAAGCTCGTGAACAATGTGCAGCTCAGCAAGAAGACGCTCAGACAGGAGTCCAAGCCTTGTTATCGATGCGACCAGACTGGTCATGATCAGAAAGATTGCCGTTGCAAACATTCTATCTGCAATTACTGCAAGAATAGAGGCCATCTTGAGGCTGCATGTCGAAAAAAAGAAAGCTATCAAACCTGAAAGAAAAATGCCTGAAGTCAAGACGATCCGAGTAATATTCAAAGGAGAACGGAACAGGGTACCTGAAATTCAGCTACCCGTTAAGCTGAATGGAGCTCGTACCTTCGATTTTGAAGTGGATACAGGTGCTGGTGACAATTTTCTGGGTAGCAAGCAATACATGGAGGATCTCGGTCAGCCACATTTGACTGAAAAGCATTGACATTTTGAATCAGCGAGTCAGCCCAAATTGCCAGTGAAAGGATGTGTTACGCTAAACTCTCAGGTGACACAACACAATTTTCCTTCTTTTCAAACGAAAGCACTGCATTTTAGGTGACTGAACTGACAAATCTTAACTTTCTAGGTAGAAACGGGATCCAAGAACTTGGAATTTTGGTGGATGCTCTTCTCAACAGGAGTAATTCATCAGCTGCCATAATTGTCAATACATGTACAGTGTTTGGTAACCTCAAATCTGACAGAGAACTGCAGAAAGAGTGCAGACAACTTTGTGAAGAGTTCGCAGACGTATCCAAGCCAGAGTTAGGCACACTAAAGGACATAGGGGTGGAAATCATGTTCAAGCCCGAGGCGGAACCTGTTTTTCGAAATCCTAGATCGGTACCTTTGGCATATAGGAAGACCTTGCTCAAGCTTATGAAGCCGGAATCAGGAAAGGATTCTGGAGAAAAGTTCAATTCAATTATTACGGGACACCGGTGGTACCTATCAGGAAGAACGCATCACCAAGTCAAGGAAAGGCATGCACAGTTAGTTACGCGTCTGTGGAGATTATGCCAATACGGTCAACCCACAACTGGAGACACACAGACACTCACTGCCATCTTCGGAGCAACTGATGCAACGCCTATTCGGTGGATGTTATTTTACTACAATCGACCTTGCGGCCGCACACAATCAGATTCGTCTAGGACCTGAATCTCAAAGGAGGTTAGCGCTAAGTACTCACCAAGCAGTACTACTCCAACTACGGCTGCCATTCGGGATTGGTTCCGCGGCCGGTTACTTCCAAGGAATGATGGATCAGTTAATACGTGATCTGACAGGTGTGGCAGTATACTTGGATGACATCTTAGTAATTGGCTCTTCACCTCAGAATTATATCAGAAATCTGCGAAGTGTGCTAAAACGTCTCAACGATACGGACTCAAACGCCGTCTGGAAAGTGCTCATTCGCCCAGCCATATGTTGAGTACTTGGGACACTAATTATCACACAGAGGAATTGCAAACGGACACAAAGCGGAAGGTGTAAAAGACCATGCCTGCACCTACTAATGTGCAGAAGTTACGGTCTTTCTTAGGTTCAGTGCATTTTTTACAACAAATTTCTGCCGGATTTGTCTAAGACTCTGGAACCATTACACCAGCTAACCAAGAGAGGAACTACATGGAAATGGGGCACTGAAGAGCAAGCTGCTTTTGACCAAGTAAGGACACGCTTACCGTGGATACAGTACTGGTACACTTTAATCCAGATTTACCATTGGGAACATCGTGTGATGCATCAGAAGTCGGAATTGGAGCGGTTTGGTTTCACCGATACCCTGACAATAGTGAGCGTCCAATATCAAATGTATCAAAAACTCTGACTGCTACTCAGCGTAGCTACAGCCAGATCAGACAGAGACACTTGCCGTAGTGTTTGCTCTCAAACGGTTTCATCATTTCCTCTACGGACGAAGATTTATATTTGTGACCGATAATAGACCGCTGCTGGCAAATTTTTTTCGATCCGGCCATGCGGCAGCACTGGATGATACTGCCCTGCTGGATGATACTGCCCTGCTGGCTAAAGCCTTAGCCACACCATGCGTTACCAAGGATCAATTTCAATCTAGCTAAGTAGGCGTTGTTTAGGTCTTAGTCGGGGATTATGTTTTGGATACACCGTCTGCATGATTGCCTATGGGTTCACTAAAACAAATTCTGCACCTGCAACACTCAACCTAGCAGCAGCTTGAACGTCACAGCCTTGTCGGGTCTGGCTGCCAAGTGACGGCAAGGAACAGCAAGAGACGTGTTCGCCATATTTCTGGAAGTGGAAGAGATCGAACTATCTAAAATTCTTCATACTAAATACTGTTCCTGTTTCACTTCGTATAGATCAAAAGAATGAAGGCTGACACTACTTTCTGTTTAATTTTGTTGCGGCGTAGCCTCAATTTCTGACATAATAAAAGATCAAGTGTGCTGAAAGAAAACGGATTCTAGCATCCTATAGATACTTTCGTTAAATTTAGAGAACTCATTTAATTAAGGCGTAAAATAAAGAATCCCTCTTCGCCTTTCACATCTGTTTAGTTTGCGCGTAGTTTACTTTGAAGATAAAACTGACCTACACAGGTTCCTTTTCTATAGGCCGAGCTTAGCATTCATGAGTGGCCAAGCGAATGTGTGATGAAGATTTCAATAGGTGTTAAATCAACTCGTTTTAAAGCGTTAAATATCGAGTTTTCAAAAATGTGTTGAAATGAATTTCTAAACCAGACCAAACTTCTGCCTGATTGATACACCGGACGTATCTATCTATTTTGTCATTTCTATATTTAACAATCAAATTTGAAAGTGTTTGTCCGCATTTATTGTTTCCCTAAGAATCAATAAGACATTAGGCTTAAGAAATAGCCGTTTAAAATTATTATTGATAAGAGTAAAAATGTAATAATATTGCATATGACAAGAGTGAGTTGTAACTTATTATTTCCAGTTATTGACGTCAAAGGTTTTATGTAGCTACTATTAGTATACTGCTGCTTTAATTAGTGGAGGGAACTTTGCTGTCGACGATTAAGGAAACTGCATCAATAATTATGCAATGGATACGACACAAAAAACATAGCCCAGTCTCTTCTCGGTGCGGCTTGGATTGTATCAACAGGACGGCGACGCTAAAAGTCGCAGTTTGCGGCGGCATGTTCACGATACCCTCGGCGCTCTTGTTGTTACGCTGCACTGCCAGCCTTGAACTGCGAGGAGTGCATTGCGAACCTGGAGTAACAGCCTACGTCGATTATACTGCTTTTATGGTTGCCAACAGCCGTTATTATTATTAATTGATTAAGCACTTTAAAAATCCTACCTACTACTACTGTATATATGCACCGCCTCTGTCAGACTCGATGTCTTCTAACGACCACCCAGATGATCCCCGGGTGATCTACACTTCTTCTTTTATTGGTTTTAGTATTCCCCGAGAGGGGATGCACTGAACCCAGAAGTAGTGCAATACTGGGACAATGCGCGGGAAGGGCGCAGCAAGCCGTCATCCCTGTCCCAATTTCCAAAGATTGAGTTAATCTTGGAGCCGAGCTATGCCCGGCGTCTCAGAGATTAAACTGAGAAGAACAGATACTACACTTGATCTTAGCCAAAAGGCCGAGAAGCGATAACCAACCGTGGGAGGTGCGTTCGTCTTATTGGGGTGTCAAGAACTGACACTTGTGGGTTATGAAGTGATCGCTTTCGATCGATTTGACTTGTTGGCCTTTCAGTATCGCTTATTTCTGCAGTGCTGTAGTAGACTAGGAGCGTAGGCAAATATTGGAGACGTCGTCGTTTGTAAACATACTTTGCGTTTTGGGCGTGGCTTGTTTAGTTGTGACGTACAAAAACGTTTCGCGAACGTCGCGCAACGTCTTGACTGCGTGCAGAGGTTAGGGTCGTCGTCCTTTCACGTAAATTTCTGCCGTACGATCTCAAAAAGCAGAGCAAGCCGACGAAAAAAGAATAGTACAGCGCAAGTGGGCGTGTCTACTTGTAACGTCCTTCATCTCATTAGATCAAATTGGAAATTCACAATGCGTACGTGTACATCTCGAAGTGTAGTGCATCTGTCGGCTTGCAATTTGCAGAATATGTAGATAGTTATCAAACACAATTTACTAAAATGATTTATGTTATGTTTATACAAATCAATATCAATTACTTAGTAATTAGCTTTGCAGCTCGATTTCCTTTATCGAACATATTTCAGCAACTGTGTGCAAGTTTTGCAGAAACTGATGAAGAGATATTACGATCATATGCATTAACAATCGTGCGCGTGAGGCGCCAATGCTAAATTTAACATTTTCTAATTTTAAAGATACGTACAAGTATTATGTTTTGGATCAATCAGATGTTTAGCATCCTATCAGCACTTTGCTGATGTAGTGCATGTGTTTGTAATATTCACCGTCATGCGACTGATGGATGTAGATAACATCTTTCTTACTGTGCAGTGTATATCTATAGTATTGTTTTAAATAAGAAATTATTTATCAAAACTCTGTATTGATCAGAATTGATTAATCACTAATCTGGCATCAATGCCGTATACAGCAAACGTATATTTGATCGTAGAAAGTAACTGCTACAATTGAAACTAATATTTTGACAGCACTGACAGTAGCACGTTAAAAACATGTACTTATTTATTTTTTATTTATTTACGATATTAGAATTATACTATTAATTTAAAAAACAGATCTAAAACCTGTTAATAAAAATTGCCTTATTTTGCATATACATGTACTCCTAAAAACAACATGAAAGTAATAAAGCATTGGTACATTATATGACTGGATTGTTATCAATTAACAGTATGATATCCTATTGTTGAATGCTGTTGGAACTTTTGAAAACGATACAAACTGTTTAACGAACAAACATAAATAAACAAAGCGGGCAGAAAAGCAACACAAATTTTAACCCAGAAACAAAGTCAATAAAAAATAAAAGAAAATCACAGTAATCGCAAACGCAACATAATTAACCTTGATGCTCAAACTCGCACGTGAGATAGTCGTCGACACGACAGAGGCGTAGGAATGTCATCCAGGTAAACTTCAATGCGTGGTAACAGCATTCAAGGAATCTAGACTCCGTCGACCGAGTGTCGCACATGACCTAGCTATAATAAACTAGTCAGGCAACTGAAACCATACCGAACGCTGTCAGTGTACACACTTGTCCCCATCAGCCATTTGTTTGCGCGTGTGTAGCCTCGTGTACCCAGGGCGTATGCTCGCGAGCTTTGCAGTCTATTGGAGCTTCTCGTTTTCTTCCATGCACTTGTAGCTCGATTTCAGAATGACCAATTTTGTATATAGTGACCATCTATAGGCTGCTGATTGGGGGGACACGGTCGCAGTGGCCCCGTGATCCTATGGTCGACGTCATCCAACAGCTGTTCGATAAACGTACTTCTTGAAACCATGCAAAGACTGTCATCATCACATCAACTTGCACGCTAATTAACCGAGATCCTCATGAGCTGGGGACAACCGGCCAATTGGAATTTTAATTAGTTATTAAGCAGCCCATGCGCTCATTGCTATCGGTGATGTTAATTAATTAGGGTTCCAGTTGTCAACAATCCAACTTGCAAGTCAATGTGTCCAGCCCCTCCTCACGCTCTTCACGTTAATTAATTATCAAGCTCCAGTTAATTTTACCTTAATTAATTAACAAAGTTATAACAGTTGCGTGAAAAGAAATTGGAACATTGCGAATTCGGCTATTTCTACCAATCACTTTCTTTAACAGAGTGTTGACATGTTTCTATTACTAGGCCCCGACTTAAGATACAAACAATCAAGTTTCATAAAATTTGCACATTCCATATTGATATCAAAGCTAACTATTATTGTCTGTCATTTCTCGTCGTCGAAGGAGCTG
>CAXXBX010000048.1:0-12522 GCA_964274945.1 Dehalococcoidia bacterium
TGGCAGTAAACCAGAGAAAGCATGTCTATAGTATCACATGTAAATATACAATGATCAAAGAAGACTTGAATTACAGTATTACCACAATAACCACAGAAGGTGAACATTTTGTTACCATGCATACATGCATAACCATATCCTGCTGTTATGCAATTCATGGGTAATTAATCAGTTACAGGGAGAAGCCATTCACATTTAATTCCTATGTGTAGACAAGGCATATATAACTTGCTCAGATACCAACAGTTCTTGGTATATTACTAACCATCATATTTGTTTGTAGCAAGCATTTCATATATTTTCTTAAACAAGGCCTGTCAGGCTTAACTGCATGTTATAAATGGTCTTAGATATGTGACATATTTGGTAATTGTAGGATCATAAATGTGGTTCTCTTATTGTCCTTAGGCAATTGAGCTATTTGCATGCAGATGTACAAAGCAATGGTTACATTAATTTATCATTGCTGTCCTTATCATTATCATTCTAATCACGCTTGATTTGCTACACAGCAGTACCTACATGAATTCGGCAATGTAGGATGCTTAATGTGGGTACACTTCTGCTCTACTTGTGAATTTGTGACTTGATATAAGGGCTGCATGGTCACATGGGTAATTTTCATGCTTCAGACATGACCACAATAGTTGTATATGCATATCTGCTTGCATGGTAGCTTGCTTGTCTTAGCGTCTTGGTGTAAACTAGAAATGAAAGGTATTTATTTTGGAAGGTAGTTTGGTCCATTCAAAAGGTAAACATTCTCTGTAAAGGCACCGCATCTTTCTGGTTTCTTTGTCAGCCATCCCTTCTTAGAAACAGAAACATGTACAAATAATATCTATGGACTCTGCTGCTGTCTTCTAATACAGTATAGAACTTTGATTATCTGAAAGTCAATCAACTGAAATGTCAATTATCCAAACGCAAATACTGGCAAATCACGTGGATTGCAGCAGTGTGCCCACCACCCTGCGTGCTGGCCCATTTCTCCACGATGTACTAGTAGGTCTGTGTAGGTCACTTACATTAATTAAGTAAAAGGAGATACTTTGCACTAATTTGATTGGAATGGCTACACGGAAGCTTTAGTGCATGTCAGTCAAACATAACGTCAGTTTTTTTTCTTGATAATTGTATGTATACTGTGTCAAATTGTTCTGCTTGATTAATTAAACATACAGTTTGAATTTACAAACACTTCCCAAATAGTTTGGATCATCGAGTTAGTTTACTGTGGCTTGACTTAATAGTTATAAGATTGCGTTTAGTTGTTGTATGGTAAAAGTATACGTACAACAGGCAGTAATAAAAGATACTAATGGACACACACACACACACACACACACACACACACACACACACACACACACACACACACACACACACACACACACACACACACACCACACACACACACACACACACACACACACACACACACACACACATGGACATACACACCACACACACACACACACACACACACACACACACACACACACACACGAGCCTTGTATCTTCTCCTTCATGGCACATCATTCGTACCTCTATACGAAATTTGGCCTAATTTGGTCTATTAGTTCAGTGCTGCAGTGTGTGCATAAAGGAGGTGTTGATTGTGATTGTGCTTGGGAAGTCAAGAACGGGATACTGCAAAGACAAATCTACATAAGTACACAATCTCTAAAAGGTAACTGCAACGCAAAAATCAAAACTTCTTTTATGATGGAAATCAATAGTTCTAGTTGCATACATGACAGGAAAAATAGTTTGAGATTTTTAAGTTAAGTCTTCGCTGAGAAATAGCAGGTCAAAGTTGCTTCCGGTTCTTTAAGGTCTGGTATTGGGTGTGGTGTAGTGTACACGTCACAGAGGGGAGACGTGTGTCTGTACAGTCAGTGGCCTGTAAAATGATTACATCTTCATATCCAAAGCAACGCTGCTAGGGTAGAGGTGACGGCAGCAACAGTTATTCTTCTGAAGAGCCCTCTGGAGGTTTTTACGTGGTGATAACGTTTCGAAGATCTGCTGGGAGCCATTATAGTGATTAAACCGCACAAGTTTGAGCTCAGCGACAAGTGTCTCTGAAGCTTTGAGATCGCCTGCTGCCTTGGAAGCAGACGAGGAAGAGGACAGGCTACCCGATAGCCTGTCATCATCGCAAGTAGCAGTAGGAGTACAGTAGCAAACGTAATCGATGCACATCCGAGTAAGTAAACAACCATCACAGGTGCAGCTGCGGTCGTTGTGAGATGATGGATGTACTCGTGTGGAGTGCGTATGCTGTCAAAACGTATTTGAGGTTGTCTCAAATAATGACGCGATAATGTCGAATACTAGTGACAATAGTGGCACAGTGTACTGGTGAATTCATCTCTTTAGCTATTGCTGTGAAAAAGAGAACAAAATGAGTTGAAGTTCGTACGTTGAATTCATACTGACACAAGTCTAGATATAGTCATCAAGAGTCTGACCTTTCCTGGCATTTGCAGTACTTTTAGTCCTGCACGAGAGTCTTCCTTACCCTCCCGCTTCTCAAATACGGCTCTCCTTTTCTTTTGCGAAGGTTCCAGAGTGCTGCGATCTTGAAGTGTGGAGGCAGGTAGATGGAAAATGGTGGCCTCAATTTCGCTCTTCTACAACCCAGACCAAGCTCTTGAATAGACCTGGCTGTACGTAACTTGAAGCAATCAGGCTAAAAGTGGCTACTACAGACTCCTGTCCACTCTTAGAAGTATGATCAATATCGAAGCCGCACAAAAACAGTTACAGGAAAGAGGAATTTCTTACATTATGCTGGATTTATATCAAACATACAGGGTCACACATACAGGGCACTGCACATGTCACATTTACATAGCTGCCTTTCCACATCTTAAAGACTTTCTATGATCAATTAGCAATAAGTGTGTTGTATGGTATTCATCATTGTGGTCTAAATTCTAAAGTTGATCTAAACTAGACCGGAATGTTTCATTTATCTGATTATTGCTTAATTAATTCAAGTATCCAAATCTGAAAAGCTCTGTTTGAGACTAAGGAGACTACATATTACCATTAGTAATGGCAAATGATCCGTTAGCTTTTGAATGAACTACAAGAGACAATTGGCAGAAACTTAATAAAGTGCTGCAGTAGTTAGGCACTGCACAAGCAAATTATGTGTGAAGAATCATGCTTGTGATGGCCTATATGAAGCTCAGTTCTAAAGTCATGTATGCACACCATATTGAGCTCTGTCTATGCACTGCTTATACAATTCATATGTGTAATCTTGTGAAGTGGATGCTCGTGTAAACCCATGGCATTGTTTGCATGTAGATGATACCAAGATTGGATGGGCTACTTCAATGTATATTGTTGTCTCAGATTCTCCTTACTTAAATTGGTGTAGTTTCAATTACATGACTAGAGTTATTTATAAACAGTCATGTAGGAGCTACCTGTTAACGTACACATGGTCTACGTCTGAGACTATACATACTATCGTATATGCAAGATATTGACCTGTGTTGAGCTTAGACAAGGGCTGCCCAATGCTTCCATGATTAATTAAGATAGTGTTTGGTTTTACTGTCAGCAGTGCAATGTGGTACTAATTTAGTCCAGTGCAGTAATACTTACAACAATAATCAGGCTCAAAGTTTCTCTGATCACATTAAATTAATTGTTAAATTTTGTTTTAGAAGATTGTGAGCACGCCACAGATTTGTAGTATGTACATTGCATATCTAGTCAACAATTAGGAAAACATCTTCACTGAACCAACAGTGCGCTAACCATGCATACTCAGAGTTGTTCTACAGAAGCACAGAAATTGGGTGCGGGCTCTTCCAGAAGAGACTTTGTGTGCACGCCCCTCTTACAGTTCTGCTGCTATAGTCGGGAAGAGCCAACTCTACCAACTCTGCTACTGATTGGAAGAGCACGCCCCACTTCCAACTTCTTCCAGGCTCTACCCGAAGAGGCCAGAAGAGCCCAATCGAACGCACCCTTTAGCATTGCCTGAAATAGCAGCAATAATAATTGTTCAACATTGAATGCTCTCATGGTGTGATTAATAAATAGACCATGAGTGGTATATCCAAAGAGAAAGTTTCTCAAGCCTTGATTAACTTTAAAATACTGTATAGATATGCATATTTTGATTTGTGAATTATCTTGAGTACTTTAATTAAAAGACAAGGTTGGCTATAAAACTTGTAGATTATCTATGTGTATGGTCTGGAAGTTATTAATTGTATTATCTTTCCTATAGTCCGCATGTCATTTGTTGTAATGTAGTGTGCAGTAACCTCTGCATATTGCAATGAACCTCAAACACATTATGACTGTAGTGTTTAATGTGGTTTTTCCAAGAACAGTAACATGTTTTCTTAACGTTTGCACAACTGTAGCAGCTGTGTCACCAAATGACAATTGGCTCTTTTTTATTTATTTTCCATTTCCATGCAGGTGAAGTAACTGTGGGCAGACTGCCCATTATTTGTGGATCACACCATATAGCTACATGATGATGGTGTCATGGACTGAGGTATTCAGATAAATGGTGTTCACCTCTGTCAGAAAGGCAAGTAGGCAACCAAGCAACATTGAAAAAGAAGGGTTATTGAGTACTTGAATTCCGACGTAATCTGCTTGTCTAGTATAACTTGTTATACATGTACACATAGGGGTGTGTGTGTGTGTGTGTGTGTGTGTGTGTGTGTGTGTGTGTGTGTGTGTGTGTGTGTGTGTGTGTGTGTGTGTGTGTAGGGCATAACTCATACGTGTAGTGCATTTTAGCAACCCATGTTAACTTAAGGCCAGTGTATTATGTATACATACAATATGATAAAAGAATAGAAGCTAAATGAAACATCAGGATCGACGTCTGTAACACAAAATAATGAAGCCGCTACGTACGTCAGTAGAGACAAACTGATAATTTCATGTGTTTAGGTTTAGAAGTGGTTGTCTTGAACAGGACCAAGAACGGTTATTATGTCACACTACTCGATACCTACAAAATGCCTCAAAATAACCTCAATTTGGTAAAAGGAAAAACAGTGCATCTCAGATTTCCACACTCAAACTCCAAAATTAACCTGAAATTTGCCCGCTGCCGGTGTGTCAACATGAAGCACAGCAAGCGCTACGTTGCGTTCGGTTATAAGTCTGATGGAGGAATGGGTGAAGAAGTTCTACATGTTCATCATGCTGTCCTCACGCAGGGAACGCAAACAGAGGTCTATACCAGGCTAACCAGAGTACTACAACGAATCCTAAACCATCAGTGCAAAGAGAAGTCAAAAGAGCATGCAGAGCCCGTTTCTGGTCTGAAAGAGCTCAGTCCAGTGAAAGTTGGTGAAAGGGTAGGCAAAGACAACGACGATTTCAGTAGCCACCACCATGGTGGTAACACTAGTGAACCCTATGGTCAGCTCAAAGAAAGCAGTCTTCCAATTAAAGAGCTAGGTCGGTGATTTGAGAGTTACTATACTATCTGTTCTTTAATTGATTAGTTTTATAGTCCAGTCTAGCTGGCTAGAGCCTGCGTTGTCATTGACACTGAGAATGTGATTGACATTTATTATCTATGTATAATGTAAGTACAGGCAGTAGTCTGTTCTGCATCTTTGTTTACATGTCGTATGTACTAAAATATTAGGTCATATATGAATATCAGTGGTATACAGAACTGTTTTGTTCTAGTCGTGCTATTTAGAGAGCATGTGGTTTGTATTTAGGCAGATGCATCTATCTATAGACATCATGTAATGTTAAATGGGGACCCAGATATGCATCTATCTCTGTAATGTTAATTGATAGACCACATATACACATCATTGACGCTAAAGCAGCTACTCTAGATATCAGCTATGCAGGTAGTCTTGGCATATCTGAAATACTGTTCTATCCACAGTATCAACTAACTACAAGTCCATATGCAAGAGTTTCTACATATGCTTCAATGCTGTCCTCACATCAGAAGGCAGGGGCGACAAGAACATCCTGACATTTCTGGAAGAGTTATTTGAACAGATTTACCATTGCATTTTCTTGTTGTGGTTTTTGAAGACAGTTTCACAGGACGGCAGCAATTGCAGACTGGTATTAGCTTGACTTGTTTACTTGTCTCATAGTTTCTGAGGACTGGAGATGCACTGCTACTGCAGTATCCAGAACAGGTCTTTATTCTAACAGTGACTGCACAATTATCAATGATAAGACTTCTGAATTGGAAATGCACTTGACATCCCGACTGCCCTAGTACAGATTTGGTGTTTGGGTTGTGAGAGCTTTTCAAAGAACTCGAAGTTCGTCTTTTTCCGTTAGACAACACATGTGATGGAGCTTGAGCTGATGCATTGGTCTTGCTGGCTTCCATCTCTACCTTTCTGGATCGTGTCGCATTGAGTGTTGACTTCAGCACAGGATGAACCGGTTTTGTGTTGTTTCTGAGTGCAGCATGAACACCAGCATCTTTGATTGTGTCTGCTGCTTCTGACTGCCGGGAACTGACTGTGGTTGTGACAGTGGCAGTCACACTGACAGCGACAAGGATAGAGCACACCGGTATCTTCATATCTCCTGATTGCAGTAGCAAGACTCTGTCAGCAAGTGAGTAGAATTGACTAAACATCAAACCTGTACCGAGCATATATACCCACTGGTACCGGCCAACAGATAGGCAGGGCGTTCTCTCAACAGAAGATGCTTGTCTAGATGACGTAAAGCTTGGCCTCTAGCAAGACTGAAGTAAATCTAAACAAGTGTATCCTTCAGGGCATCACCGTGTAGAGTGCATTGAGCAAGCTATAAAAACAGACACTTTTAGGCATTGACAACGTCAGTGTTGTCCTCGATTCTCTGGATGAGCAGTTGCATTTTGTCATGTGTAACCGCAACGTACCACTCTGGTTGAAACAGCGGTATAGTCCTTGGGCTAGATATATGACACTTTCAATGTGATGAACACTTATCATCACCTATTTCTGTGCTACGGGTAACTACCCTGGTGGTCATGCAAGTTGAGTTTACCACTTGGCAAGGGTTGTTCTGTAACCAAAAGAGATGATGATGCACTAACAAACGCTAGAGCGCTTGTTTGACACCGCAAAACTGATGCTAATCTTTAACTAGTATGTATGAGTTTGGTTGATTCTACGTGAGACTTGGCATGCACTGCTGATTGAATGTTGATGAAATCTAAAGAAGCACACGGGTAGATTTCGAGTGCACATATCTAAGCAGTCGTCATGCAGTGAAATTGCTATTCTGCATATCGACGGTTGTTGTGAGGCAAGAAACTCTGTACTTTAGGCTGCTCTACTTCTTTTACAATGGAACGACTAAACAATTATATATAATTATATATAGCGGTTGTTGTGGGACCGTAACGGCTTTCTGACAAGGAGTTCAGGTCTAGACACCTATAGCTGCACGTGCTAGGGTATGCTAAATCATGCAGAGACAGAAGTCTGCTACTACTTTATTTTGTAAACTTCGCCAAGCTGCTACGAATTTATTAGTTATTGGTGGCACCGCTACTAGAAATAGAGCTGACTGCATGAGGTTTGCAAAACGCAGTAGATACAGTGTAAAATGAAAAAATGTTTACGTACATCGGTCTACACGTTTGGGATACTTGACATCTAGGTAGGTGCTTTGCATGATGAGGAGGTTTACCTCTGGCAATGGAGGTGGTTAATTTATTAAGTAGTTCGTGACATGGGCAGACTTGTTCAGAGATGTTTTCGGCAAAGATGGAAAAATAATTGATGGATGCTAATGCAAAGATGGGAAGTAATGCTTGTCTTTCTAGCCGTCGTCTTGTCTATAGATTTATTACATATTCTAGAGGCACACGTCCACTCTAACGCTCTAACACTAATCGATAGAGCCGAAACAAAGAATTGTTGGAATACAAGACGACTAGGAAGTGATATCAAACCTGCATGGCTTACACAAGTAAGAAAATTAGAAATGAAGGAACTACACTAAACTGCATTTGCAATTTTGTAAGATACTGTATGTTGTTGCCATGTCAAGCGAAAACAGTAGATTGCAATAAAGTTGAAAATAGCTATTGCTTGAAAGAAGATGCTGTTTGTTTCGAAGATTCATTACTTTGTGACGTGCACGTAGGCGCCGGGAATATGGGCAGATAGTTTGAGACTTTGCAATAGACTTAGCCAATTAATTAATCTATACATGCAGCCGCACAAATAGTTTGATTAACTAGAAACTGCACGATCCTTTGGCCAAACGAAGCAAGAATTCAACATGATTCGGATACCAGGTGTATGGCGCGCCATTTGTGCCGTAATCCGCTATTTCTACTTAAGTAGAAATAATTCTACTTAAGTAGAAATAATTCTACTTAGTGAAATTCAATTCTACTTAAGTGGAATTCATTTCCACTTAAGTGGAATTCATTTCTACTGAAGTAGAAATCAGCACTTCTACTGAAGTAGAAATCCATTTCTACTTAAGTTAAATTTGTTATTCCACTTCAGTTGAATTGAATTCCACTTAAGTGAAAATGAATTCTACTTTAGTGAAAATAGACCACTGAATTCTACTTAAGTAGAATTCATTTCCACTTAAGTAGAATTTATTTCCACTTAAGTAGAACTCATTTCCACTTAAGTAGTAATCAGTTGACTTCAGTAAAAATGATTCTACTTAAGTAGAATTCAGTGGTCTATTTTCTCTAAAGTAGAATTCATTTCTCTTAAGTGGAATTCAATTCAACTGAAGTGGAAATAACAATTTTCACTTAAGTAGAAATGGATTTCTACTTCAGTAGAAGTGCTGATTTCTACTTCAGTAGAAATGAATTCCACTTAACTAATTACGGCACAAATGGCGCGCCATACAGGTGTGCATGTAGTGGTACATTCGGGGTTAGCTCTTGCAAATTATGTTATGGTGATGCTATCGTCTAAATATTTAGATCGTATAGAACATGTAGATGAGCGACAATATTTTGCTAAAATGAAAGTATCCGCACGGTCTCGTATCTGCACCTTGTATGGGTATAAGTCAATTATGCGAATTGCGTCTTTATTTCTCTTTATAAGCGGACCGATTATCCCAAAATAGTTCATGACCATCCAATAAGCATGGACATGCGACTGCGATAGTTCTAGCCGATAGATGCGCCCGGTCATAGAGGCCGAACTGACGAAGACGAGTTCGATGCTCTGCGCTTCTTTTCGCTAGCTAGCTAGAGAGTCGACCAAAGAATTAATTATAAGAGCGAGTCGCTGTTTCGCTTTGCATCAAACATCCCCTGTCTTGACAGTTCAAGTAAAAGAGACGTGTTCTAGCTCCTAACACCGTGCACATCGATGACTACATGCAGGACGCTGTCGTCAGCGAGAACTAATGTAATAGCAGCCGTCCCATATGGAATGATCATGCCCCAGATGGGAGAATCGAGTCCTTTCTCAAAATGATCGGATGACGCTAAGAAAAGTTAGAAGCAATTCGCGCTCGAATCTATAAATCTATAGAACACATCTGATTCGTATATGATCAATTAACCTAATTAACTTAATCTTATTTTTAGAAACGAAATTAAACATGCTCTGCAGCTTTGTACTAAAGCGTCCCGTATTTGATAGTGTATGTCAGCTAGGGGACTCCGTAGTTTTAGAGGTCATTGGCACTATACTAACTAAAAGATATATATGCACTTTGCTATACCTTGCCCTAGATACCAGCTATAGCATCTTGTTGTAATTTTACTCCCCTTTCCTAGTCTCCTCTACCTTTTCTAGACTTTGCGCATTTTGATGAAATCTCTTAACTATATTATTAATTAAACGAATTTGTGTAGGTGTATTTGAAATATTAATTAAAGGTAAACCACCTTATCGTAAACGCGTCAGGAAATTATCCAGAATTTATCAACAAACTCACTATACATTGTAAACACTACATTTCTGTATGTAGGTTTGAACCTATATATTGTGCTAAGTTTCGTAAACGTTAGCATGCAGCGGTGTTCGCCGAATTTCGCAAAAGGAAGTTTGCATTGCAAGTAGAGCAGTTAATAACAGTCTAGGGTTATTGACAGTGACACGCGTCTGTAACTATACTAGATGGTCTTCCCTAATTACAAAGTTTAATAAATTTATAATTAGCCAAAAGTTGACACAAGTATCTAGGCAGCAGTAGAAAGTAGAAGCTCACGCGAGAATGATGTTGACGCAGGGAAATGTGCTACATGCTACTAGATATGTACAATTAAAACGCACTAAAGATCAAATCATGCTTTTAATCAGAATGCTGCTGAAACAGTATGCTTCAGTTCTGCATCATATACAAACTGGGAGTTGGCATTGCAGCCTTTTGTGGCTTTCATTACCAAAACAGTTACTGCGCTCAACAGTAAATTAATTAATAAACTGTCACCATAACAGTATATATATATATATATATATATATATATATATATATATATATATATATGGAGAGAGTTAATAGTAATACACACGAGTATGTATACAGCTTAGCCTCTGGGTCTTCATACTTACGTCTTTGGGTAACTTCTTGAACACCGGCCCTTAGCGCACGCGCCTGGAATTCGAGTACCAGTGCGGCAAATAACAGAGATAGAAATATCATAAGTTTATAATCAATTGATTATTCTTATTATTGACTTTCAGCACTTTGTCTTTGCACGGCTACGCATCGATATTGCAATTAGTTATCGCTAGTTTTTCTACCAACATTAGCATCTAGCTACATGCTTCAAAATCAACGATTTTTCTTCATTCCTGAAAGTCTGACTGCCTTCGCCCTACATAATGTCGGATTCCATAAAGTTGTTAATTTCTAGTTGTACATAGTGCATGTATACATACTGATGTCGTATGAATGGTGTCGGCTGCCACCCGTATGTATATCGCTTCGGGCAAACAACGTTGCATATTATTACCCGAGGCCCGGATTTCCGGGTGGAGGGTATAGTAGTCGTTCGATGACCGTACGACCCATCGACCGTATATATAGTTGGTTAGCGGAGATGCAAATGAAGCTATTCCGACCAATAGACGAGAAGTGGTGTCATTACTGACCAATAGACGAACGTGATGTCATCGTGAGGCCCCACCTCGCTTTGTTTGGTAGCTGCTGACGAGAATTCGGCCATCGGGCGTCCGTCCTGTACATGGTGTTTAGTCCTTTGCTTTAAGGGTTTAGCACATACATTTGTACGTGTATGTTTCCCCAACAACAACCAGTGCGAGGTGTGTAGCTGTACCCGACTTGTAACATTTTGCTTGTTCCACAGTGTTTCTGCATAGTGGTTCTGCAGTCTGCCAGCTTGAAATTTGGGTGTGCGTGGCTGAGCGGCCGTGGTGTTGTTGCAACGATCACTAGCGTCGTCTTCAACAGAAATTTGGCGTTTGACGGTAATTTGCGAAGGAGAACGTGCATTGTCCTTGACAGCGTCTGTTTGTGGGACAGAGCGGCTCGGCCGACCTGTAAGTACGCTAGTGCGTCTCTATTCATTTCTGTTTTACGGTATCCAAAGTCAAGAGCGAACAGATGCCTAGCTAATCTACATGTGCACGTGCACGTTTCCCCGCATAATTTGATGTTTTGTTTTGGCTCTGGGGTCACCTCATTACAACAGTAGGCGACGTCTAGCTAGAGAAGCCGCACAGACAACAAGATGCCTAGAGAAGCTGCGCAAAGAACGAGACTTTGCATTCTTGTGAGCTGGAAAATCGGTGGTGAGCTGCTTGTTTGGTCTCCATTTTGTAACCTAGGTTTCCCACCAACAAACAGAACAACGATCACGCCCGTTACTTCATCACGTAAGGCGAAGATTGCCAGCCAGGCCTAGCGTCGAGGCTCTCCGACTTGTAGCATTTGGCTTGTTCCATCATTTGGAAACAACTCTATTTGTAACATGCATCTAAAAACAACGCCTAGCTAATCTAGCTGCATTTGTAACGTTCCCACATCTAATTCTGTCTTGCCTCTGGTACCTATGCCACGTCTAAAACCGGCCATAGTTACGACCTCAAAAGCTGCACAAACAATCACCTGCACAAAGAACCGACGAGCGAAGGTTGTAAAAAATAGAAGCGAGGTCATACGGGACGTCGGTCGACGAACTGCGTAGCTACCCGTCGTACACGGTAGCAGCCAGTCACGTGACTTACCTCGAGGTCGACCTTTGCCATTTCAATTATGCTTCTTATTTATTACCCACATCGTACCATTCTGTCATACGATTTTGTCATCGCGCGACTAATTTACCTTCAAGGTGCATACCGGCCGAGGGTTTGCACTTCAAGTGCTTCTTCATTAATTAATTAATAATTACTGTGCAAACTTTCTTTTTCCACGAGACTTGTCAAAGAAGCTATACTGTATGATAGTTCGTGTTCGGGTGTCTAGATAAACCGCTGGTATCTAATAAGGCGGTCTTCAGTATGACAGCACGCATCAAGCTATACATTTCAGTACATTAGATATCCAAACCTCTATATTCTGTGAACACGACGGTCAGTT
>CAXXBX010000049.1:0-92500 GCA_964274945.1 Dehalococcoidia bacterium
TCACCTCGAAGTCCCGACGGTCCACGTACTTGTCAAGGAAGTCATAGTAGAACTCAAGCATTCATAGTTTGGCCAATAGATAGACTGCGATGCCCACCTGAAAGGTTCTCCTGATGGTGATCCGTGGCTTGCGGACATGCAACGCATAGGCATCACCGATCTCATCATATCCATTGGCATCATACCACGCGCTTCGCATGGCTCGGTCGACGACACTTTCGTCTTTGGTGTAGATGGCCTTGAGTCGACGCTCCAACGCTTTTGCCTAGCAGTTTGAATATATGCATCTGCCAATAGCTCTCCTGTGCGTGTTGCGGCTGTCCCTTGCCCGACGAACCACTCGAAGATAATTTTGGGCTTGTAGTCAATCGTGCGCTATAGGGCTGTGACCTCCAAACCGTGGTCGATATACCATTGGCGTGGGGGAGCATATAGGAGAATCGATCTTGTTGGCAGATAGGGTACAAACCAGCTTCCTGGCGTTGACGTGTTTTTTTGCCAGTGCGTTATAAGTAGTCTAGCATCCCTTCGGGGACGTCGGCCTCATCCACCTCTCAATTGTTGAACAGTGGGCACATCTGCGCGAACTTATCGCGGAGATTGGGAGAAACACGGATATCGACCTCTGCTTACCCGAACCACTTGTCGGTGGTTTGACCATTGGCTTTGACCAGTGGTTTATAGTCTGTCAGCCAACCCCCCAAAAGACGCTTCTATACGAAGTTGCGTAGCCCTACAAGCCCGGGGAAGTTTTGATAACTCTAAAACATAAAGCGGTATGACAGAACTCCAACTGAACTTGTTTGCCTCTCCATACCGGGGCCGTTAGTTAGGTAGCTGCACGTCAACAAAATTTATGGGCGTGGCACACAGTCATTAGAGCGAGTTTGCTAACTCTGTAGTCGGCAGAGCACTCAAAACGGGTAAAAACGCATCATGCAAACTACTGAGGCATAAAGCATCCATTGTGAACATGTTAGCTCGCAGCATTAGCCAAATAGCTTACGATATAATATCACACGTGATCACATGACACGCGATGACAAAACCTTTTGAGTTGTTCGTCTGTCAACTTTTCTAGAGACCTAAACTAAACCAGATTGCTCATTAGCAGTTTAACTTCTATTGCGGCAGCAGTAGAACAATCGGTAAGCAAACAGAAAGCAGTACCAATGCGAATTAGGCTGCCAACAGAAAGCCTAGATGTTCAGGCAAGCAGGCATCACGTAGAATAAAAGCGATGCACAGCTACCTTGTTGTCGACTATGAAACGGTGTCTGCTGTTCTCCTACGAATGGAAATCAACCGTCTTTCTGTAGTACTCTTGCCCAATCTTAGGTCTAAGACACGTGGCCTCATAACTTCGTCGGTTTGTCATTTGGCTGCCTTCAAAAGAGTTCAAATTATTTTCTGAACGTGTGGGAAACAAGTAACATGCCAGACAGACGACGATCTGCGTTTATTGACGTAGCCTCGTGTAAAGAATTGTGATGCGGGAGCGTAATGACTACTTCCGGTACCGTGATCGAAGTCTATGGTGTACAGTACAGTACAAGCATTCACTGCCAGATTGTGGTTTAGATGTATTTCCAGTTAGCAATCTAGAAGTAAGAGCTTTCGCCTAACTACATTAGTTTATGTGTGAGCAAACTACTAATTGTTGTCTCCTTTCGACCAAGTGTTCTTACTCAGCTTTCAACTCAGCTTTCAACGGTATCAGTGGTAAAGTTGTCAACTGAACAGTTATATATCAAACCGAACGTCAGAGATTTATTGTTGCATTATTGTTGACCTTGACAGATGTCAAATTCTAAATCATTTTGCAGTTTTGTTTTGAATATCATCAGATGTCTTTGCAGAGGGCAAAGATAGCAAAAATTGACTCTGAGCACTGCCTGTGCCATATTCGTCATGATGTTACCGATCCTCTCACGGCTCTTACACAAACTAATTGGAGAACGTTGCAAAAGCAGCAAGCACTCGCTTACACGATGTCTTTACGGTTCTACATAATCTTGTACAAATGAATCGAAACCGATAAGAGCTTATCACAGACAATGCTACCAAGCATACACAAACAAAAAGGCTTTAGACAAACTTCAGCGCAGCCGAGATGTTAACATCTTTGAAAGTAGTTTAGTAGCAGAGTCGCTTAGTATTCTTTGCGAATCAACAAACTGTAACGGAGTCGGAACTGGTCACGTCTGCTACTGTATCCCAAGAGATTCTTCTGAGAACAGTAGCTCTGTCGTTGCATGACGAAGGCAAACGCAACACACAAACAGAAGAATATGAAGACGACCAAGAACTGCATTTAACGCCAGAAGTGACGGCAAATGTTTCGATATACCGGCAACTATCGTGTTTCTCACGGGTACAAAAAATCGTCGCCGCTTCATCAATTTGACGCAAGTAGGAAGAAGTTTCGGGAGAGAGCTTTGCTTAGCCTTGCCAGGATACCATGCGTTCACAGGCTGTGATACAACCGGCGCCTTCGCAGGTAAAGGCAAAGTTGCATCACTGGAACTTCTAGACAAGAATGAGTTGTTTTGCACTGCTATTCAGCCAATTGGAAAAGCTTTGACAGTAACATGGATGTATTGTTTAAGAAATGTCAACCTTACGTTTGTAAGATCTACGGTTACATGACGTCGCCACAGACATTAATACTGTGAGGTATTCCTTATTCTGTGCACGAGCTTCAGAATCAGCACAGCTTCCTCCTACTCAAAACGCTCTGAAGATGCATATCAAACGAGCAAATTACCAGGCTGGTGTATGGCGACGTGCAATAGAAGCTAATCCTGATATACCATCTCTCCACAATCAAGGTTGGCAGATTGGTGATGACTATGAGGTACCTATTGAATGGACAACGAAGCCACCGGCACCTGTTGACGTTTTGAAACTGATCAGTTGCAGCTGTAAAAACTGGGTGCAGCTCTAATTAGCTAAGCGTTGCTCTTGCCAGCGAAGCTGCTTGCCATGTACAGATGTGACAATTGCGAAAACCCTATTCCACGTGAAGTTTTTCAGCCTGCTTTCATTATAGCATCTGCAAATGAGTTTGAAGCTGATAATTTTGATGCATACGCTAGTGACAAACATGATGAGTAGGTGGCTCTTTACATTTCATTGGTTATTAATCAATTAAGTGTAGGTTCTCTATGAAATCATTAGTCCACTAAATAATGACTAAAATAACTCTGAGCGATCTAGTACAGCCGTAAATTTAGGCACATTATGTCAGCAACGCTTACAACCTGCTTTTGATGGTCTTATGTTAATTATTGTACACTTGTACTAACGTCTAGATAGTTAGTATTACAAGTACATGCCCCACATCCGGGAGTTTGTCACGACTTGTGAGGTATTTACTGTCTTTCCGAACGCTCAGGGTCACGTTACTGTTGCAAGGCAGTCAAACGCAGCAGCACAAGTGTAACAACAGTGTAGGAGTTTTCTTTCATCAACATAACTACTGGCAATGTGAGAAATACTATCCGGAGACCGCACTTCATTACCTTCAGCTTTAGAAAAGACAGCTGCACTGTTTTAAGCCTTCGCGTGATATAGCTAGTGTCTATAGAGCTTATGCATAGAACCACGTTCGTCTCTTACTCACAGTCCGCTGCAGCTGCGAATTTGCGTGGGCGTAGCCTTAGTCAATCTAGTCGTTCTTGTTACTCAGAAACGGCTCCGTTCCAAGATGGCAAACAATCGCAAATGCACTCGCATGGTTTCTCTTCGGCGATTGCAACTACGGAAACTTTCCCGGGTTTGGGGGGCTACGCAACTTGTCGCTTTCTGGTGTTGGCCGACGGACTATTAAACAAGGTTTTGGACGAGGGTTGGCACATCAGCTTGGAGATTGCCGTAGTGCCGAACCACTCATGGTCCGCGAGGCATGTGCCTGGCCATTGTCGAAAGGTGTAGACCGTTGGCGTCGTAGCCCACAACCATTTGGCAAAGGCGTGCATAGTCGTACTGAAGTGATCGAATGCATGTGACTCCAGCTTTGTGATACCTAGTGAAGACAAGACTTGGCCCGCCTACGACTGCACATTTCAGCATGTCGTAGGCCTTTTTTGGGATCCACGAGGTTGGGTTCTTTGTGATATTGGTGAGTGCTTCGATGTAGGAACTGGAGGGATACACCAGGGAAAGAGATTGCGTCTTTCAGAATGTCGACTCTATACCCATGATAAAAAATTTCATCTTGGTAAGTGTTCCTAGGAATGGTTCGATGTCGAGGTCGTTGTAGTACCGCATCAAATCGGCAAAGGTGGTCATGCCTCGTTCTCGGAATGTGCGTTTGCATGATTGATACTCTTTGAAGGAGAGTGGGTATTGACCTTTTACTTGTAATACCAAGCGAGGTAGTCAGGTAGACCAGGGTGTTGTAATTTGTCGGGATTGTCGATCCACTCGTAGAAAAACCAGCTCTTCTGCAGTTTACATACATAATCTTTAACCCATTTATCGTAGCTGGTGCCTGGTCCCAGACAGTTCATGACATCCAAGAATCAGAGTGGGGTGTTAGTACGAACATGGTCCGGTTAGCCTTCTTGGCTACCTTAATCTTCTTGGCAGTGTCGGTGATCTTGTTTCAAAGTGCTCTTTGATGAGGTTCAAGTAGTACTTAACCCAATTAAATCCCAGCACGGGCACTTAGTCGCATCACTCTTGAATCCAGTTCTTTTTTCTTCGTGGGGAAAAACATTAATTAAACATTTATTATTTGACTTATACGTAGTCACCTGATGACGTCACATTGGATCGTTGCTTTGCACCAGTTTGTGTCGTCTTACTACTTGTTGTCGTTGCACGACTTTGTGTCGTTGAAGTACTTTGAGTCGTTACGGGGTTAGAGAAAGGAGTAGCACGAGAATCAACTAGCACACGTCTGTCTTGCACAGATGACGAGGTGATAGTACTACCCTTTGAGACAAATTGCGTTGTGCTACTTGTTTTTAGTATCTCAGTAGTTGATGTGCCTGAAAAGTGAGTATTGCATCAATAAAGTTAGAATATGGTTTACTTCAGAGTGGATTTACTTTGGACAATTGTAATGGCAATTGTGATTTTTGATTTGCCAAAACAGTTTTTTGCTGTTATGGTAACATTTCCGGCGTTGCTAAGTTTTATAGGTCCAATTTTAATGCAGCCGCTTTGTGTGCTACTAGAAGACACGGTGTCGTTGCTATTGTCTCTTTTTCCTATTATGAGTGAAGGCTTGGGACTTCCAGTGACATTGAAACAAGCCTCGACAGTAGATCCCGGTGTACCCGACAAGATGTCGGATTGTCGTGATATGGTTGGTCTAGCTAATTGCGCAAATAGAAAACTGTTAATAACTGTAATAGATAATCTGGTTAATTAATAATTAATTGTGTGTTTTTATTGAAAAATATTAATAATTTAGTAATTGCGCCTTTGTGCACACACGCGGAAGAGGCATACAATAATCTACCTGCCTGCCTGTCTGTGTGTCCGTCTATCCGTTCGTCCGTCCGTCCGTCCGTCCGTCTGTCTGTCTGTCTGTCTCTTTGTCTGTCTATAGATACAACTCTCAAACAAAATGCAAAGTAAGTATAATAGTTCTTTACCATAACATTAATAGAGCTCATAGCTAAATGGTGTGATTATTTCCTTGCAATAGTTTTATATTAGCGCTAGCATTGCAACGTTGTAAGGCTGTTGAGAATAGTTTTCTTCAGTAGCACATGTCTGTCTGTCTGTCTGTCTGCCTGTCTGTCTGTCTGTCTGTTTGTCTGTCTGTCTGTCTGTCTGTCCGTCCGTCCGTCCGTCCGTCCGTCCGTTTGTCTGTTTGTTCGTCTGTCTGTCTATTATCGCTGTCTACTTGCATGAGATTCTACCGGTAAGAAGTTATGTTTTCTTAAAGTTTGATTCGAGGATTTGGAAACTAAAGCTTCATTCTTAAATTATACACAGTTTCTCAGTGCGCGTGCGCAGTAAAAGTAAACTATAATGTGCACAAGTTGATTGCGGACTGAGGCATCCGCGGCCTTTTTGGTGGTGTCATTATTTCTATTGTTCTAGAGTTTGGCTTACCACCAACACGTAGAATTGCCGTTTCCGAAAAATACTTTCCAGAATTACTTCGTCGAATTGTATACCGGATAAGCGAATGATGAAATTTTGTAATTACAAGAGGTGTCACGAGAGTTCTGTAGTATGCGGAAAACATTTCCGGAGTTGGTGCAGATCCTGGCCACTTGTAAGTAGAAACTTTTCCCAAGTCATCGACTGTCCAAGTGTAATCATTGGACGCTAACGCTCTAAGTGTGGGATCAGAATAATTTGGACGAAATCGTAGACGAAATCCGGCAAGCTGATAAACCGTTATGTTTTCCTTGTTCAATATTACTTGCGACCCTAAAACATGAACAATGTCAATCTATTTGTAAATTGGTTAATTAATGTGTACTAATAATACATTGTTATTAAATTAATAATACTAAACAATAAAGTATGCCAGTAAAGCCTGGCGGTTAGAGTTCTGGTTTTCTGAGTCTGACCATGATCGCATGGGTTCAATTGCGGATGGCGAGAGCAATGTCGTGAAATGAGTCTGTTGGTTGGTGATCAGTTGAGAGCAAAGGCCCACTCGCTCCACCGAAAGGGTGGTGACGACAATATTAGCAATAAAATATTAATTATACAATATTAATAATACAATATTAATAAAACAATATTACTAATACAATATTAATAAAGTCATGTCTTCTTTTTAGACAGCAGTGATGGTCTAAGTACATCTCAAGCACGGTTTGCTTCCGGTACCTGTTATAGACTTTACAAACCAGACTGATCTGGTTGAGCACGACAATATAAATAATACAACATTAATAATACAATGTTAATAATATAACATTAATAAGACAATATTAATATAACAATATTAATAATAAAATATTAATAATGCAATATTAATAATACTATATTAATAATACAGTATTATTAATACAATATTAATATTACAATTTTAATAATACAATATTAATAATGCAATATTAATAATACCATATTTATAATCTAATACAAATAATAAAATATTAGTAATACAACATTATAATACAATATCAATAATACAATATTAACAATAAAATATTGATAATGATATATCAATAAGAAAATATCAATAATACAATATTAATAATACAATAACAATAATACAATATTAATAATACAATATTAATAACACATATTAATAATATAATATTAATAACACAGTATTGGTAATAAAAAATCAATAATAGAATATTGATAACACAATATTAATTACACAATATTAATAATAAAATGTTACTAATACAATATTAATAATACAATATTTATAATACAATATTAATAATATAACAATAATAATACAATATTAATAATACAATATTAATAATACAAAATTAATAATGCAATATTAATAATACAATATTAAAAATATAATATTAATAATGCAATATCAATAATACAATATTAAAAATATAATATTAATAATTTAATATTGATAATACAATATTAATAATACAATATTAATAATAAAATATTAATAATATAACAATAATAATACAATATTAATAATACAATATTAATAATACAATATTAATAATACAATATTAATAATATAATATTAATAATGCAATAATAATAGTACAATATTAATAATACAATATTAATAATACAATATCAATAATAAAATATTAATAATACAATAATAATAGTACAATATTAATAATACAATATTAATAATACAATATTAATAATACAATATTAATAATACAATATCAATAATACAATATTAATAACACAATAATAATAATACAATATTAATAATATAATAATAATAGTACAATATTGATAATACAATATTAATAATACAATAATAATAATACAATATTAATAATATAATATTAATAATACAATATTAATAATACAATATTTATAGTACAAAATTAATAATACAATATTATTAATACAATATTTATAATTTAATATTAATAATATAATATTAATAATACAATATTCATAATACAATATTAATAATACAATATTAATAATACAATATCCATAATACGATATTGGTAATACAATATCCATAATAGACTATTGATAATATAATATTAATAACACAATATTAATAATTCAATATTAATAATACAATTTTAATAATACAATGTTGATAAGACAATATTAATTATACAATATTTATTATACAATATGAATAATACAATATTAATAATTTATTATTAATAATGTAATATTAACATTACAATATTATTAATATAATATTAATTATACAATATTAATAATTCAATATTAATAATACAATGTTATCATACAATGCTAGAATATGATAATACTAAAAATTTTAAAGTTACTTCTCTTAGCTATTAGGAAACAGCTAAAATAATTCTACGAATATGATAATTACCACTTTTGGTAGGGCAGTAGACAGCGTTGTCAGAAAAGGCTGAGTCTAAACTAGCAATAAGAATAGTCAAGCCAAAAATAAATAGATGAAAGTTTTCGTTCTTGACTATCATCGCCAGTTCTACATCTAAAGTAAAGAGAAAAAACTATATTGTAATAATGAATTAGGGTTTACAAAATGTATGACTTACTCAAAGTCAAACAATATTGTGGTAAATCTACACAAATTCAAATGCGGGTAGTTACTAGATTCCTGGACACAAAGTAAAGCTCTTGGTGACCTTGCAGATATCACACAATTATGGCGTGACAGCTGTGAGTTTCAGCACGTTTCATATATGATAACCCGTATTCGGTAAATATTAATATTGAAATTAGTAACTGAAACTGTTTTTACATGCACTGCCGCTGTAGAAACGTGTAGATGTAAAATATGTATAATAGTAATCGATCTAGATGGCCAAATTATTCGACATGACTAAGCCGTTATCAAAACCTTTACTAAGTAGTTACTGTAATGACAACCTTGAAGGAATCTAAGTGATCCAGCTCGGTTTGAAGTTGCTAGCGTGAACTCGGTTTACGCTATTCCTGTCAATGGACGTTGCCATGCCTTTTTTCGACTAACACGGCAATTACAAAGAACTGCGCTGCATATGTGTCAGTGCTAGAGATATTTATGATTATTATTATTACTAGTTGAGTAACACTCTGCTAGCTCTAGTAAAATTATTTTCAAATTTTAAATTTACGAGTTAGTCAAACATAGAATTATGCTATAGTCATCATACATTGAAGTGTCATCTCTGTTGTTGTGATCGATGTACTTAAAAGACAGACATTGACATCTATCAATTATTTTATGCGAAACCGCATTAAGTAAGCGCGTGTGCAAGAAAATTTAAACTAGTCAATTATCAGGTAAAATAATTAAATTAAAATTTTGGCAAAAAAATTAGTCTAAGCTGCATTTTTAAATCTATCTGTAAGTCCTTTTTTACAATTAATATTTCATCTTTGTTAATCGCCATGTAACTATAAACGTTGTTTGCTATAGATATTTTGACATAAAAATTAAATAGATTTTATGTACTTTTTCAAATCTCATTTTAGAGCCTAGCCACATATTGTAACACAGCAAGCCATTTAGTAGCCTTGCAAGCAAACCTGTCTGTGGTAAACAGGTGCATGTATATCAACTACTTTACTTCACGGCTACCCGGATGTATATCATACAATAATTATGGTCAACTGAGTACCAAACAGTTTTGGCAGAAAGCATCACCGTGATACAACTGTTGTTCCATAAGCTGCATTTTCTTGAATAGCAGTATGTGATGCTGAATCATGAAATAACTCCGTCGTGACTTGCTGTCCTGGATTCTCTGGAAAACATTCGTGGGCATCGTCGCTAGCTGTTGGATTCGATAACCTCAATGTTTTTTACTGATAAAAATAAGTTTTGCTAAATACTACTAAAAACGCTATTATATAAGTGTGTACTGTACCAATGTACGAGACTCCAACGTAATCAAAACGTAGTTAATTGATAATAAGACTTGACGTTGTAGCTATTGTCGATGTCAAATGCACTGTGTAGCCTAGCAAGCCAGGCTCTTCCGCGCAGTTGCTAAGCTAAACGCACGTGAATCACACGAGGAGGAGGAGCTTTATACCGAAATTGCTCAATTAATTAACAAATGTTTTTTGAAATTTTGTTAAATGATGATAATAATAAATTACTAACAATATAATAGTAATGCTAATGTTACATTAATGTTTGTACCTAATTGGAACTACATAATTACCTGGTTTGGTAGGCAGTGAACAGCGTCGTCTGAAGAGGCTGAGTCTAAACTAGCAATCAGATTAAACAAGCCCAAAGTAAATAGATTAACGTCAACGTCCTTGACCAGCATCGCCAATTCTGTGTCTAGGGTAAAGAGTGAATTAGAGTCTAAAAGAAATATGACTTACTTTAGCAAAGGAAAATAAAATTTCTGTAAATCTTTGCAAATTCAAATGCTGCTAGTTACATTTTCTAACGGAAAGTGAAGGTCTTAATGGCCTTGTCGATATCGCACAATTGTGGCGTGACAGCTGTGAGGTTTAGCACGTTTATGATATCCCGTACATGGCATTTTTAATTAAAACTAGTGATTGAAGCTGTATTAATATATTGCACCGTCGATTTCACAGTTAAGAGCTTCTAAAGACCGCAATAGAAATATTCGCAAAAAACAATATTAAGAATCTAGACGCTATTTTCATTTTAATTACATTTTCAGCCCTGCTACTTGTAACATATCTATAATAGTACATAGCAACTGTTGTTTCACGTGACCACAAAGTTCGTATCTATAATTACATAACACAAATAGAACATTGTCTGTAATCGGCAGAAGTAATGAGAATTATTGCATTCGGGATTTTTATGCTGTTGATGTTTACAAAATATTAATTAATTAATAAGCTTTCGTATAAATGTTGTAAGCCACAAAAGTGATTGATTTCGCTTTAGAAGTTGGACACAGAAAAGTTTATTACTAACAATCACAGACACGAGTTAAACTGTTGTGGTAATTATTATGAAGTAAACTGCAGCTAAAGCCATTTATTTGGCGTACAAGCAAACTTTCCTGTCTTTGTAAACATGCATTCCTTTGTCTAATAGTACTCTACTTACAATAGCAGCTGCTCTACAGTTACCCGGATGTTTGTCATTTCCTCTAGTCAACTGAATACGAAACACTTTTGGCAAAAAGCGTCACTGTAAATAGCTGAGTTTAGATTGTTGCTTTGTAAGCGGAGTTTACTTGAACAGCAATATCTGATGGTGAATCATGAGATGACTTCACAGTGACTTGCCGTGCTTGATACTCTTCAACACATTCGTACACAACGTCCCCGGCCGTTGAGTTCGATAGCATCACTGTTTCATTACTAAAAACAATTTTATTTTAATAATAAATATCAATTTGAAAATAGTTAAATGAGTTAGAACTAACTGATTATACTAATAATAATGTGATAGTTATATTATCTCAAATCTTGTTAGTCCAACTTGCTAGCTAACTGTAAAAACTGGCTTAGTGCAACAAACGTTTTAGTATTCGTTTGTATCTGAGTCGTTGTTTGTGTAATAATCATGCGTCGTGATAGTTTGAGTAGATTATTGAGATGCTTGTTGCTTCAAGCACAGATTACCTTTTGCAAAAAGTTGCTTTTTGTTTGAGGCCTTCAACGTTTAAATATGTATGACTTGTCTGTTCTCCTTTTCGACAAAACAATTCAATTTAAATATTGCAATAAAGATATATTAATTAACTGTTGAATAAACGAAATATACCGGCAATTTTTCCTTCACTAAAGTTGGCTAGCCTGCGAGTTAACAAATTCAAGCGTTGACGATTTTTGTAAACAAGGAAAGCAGTTGGCAGAGCAAAGACAAGAATACAGACCGAGACGACAATGAGTGATGTAGTCAACATTGCAATTTCTAGATTATAGAAAGTTGTGAGTACTTTGTTTTGTTAAATTAAATAAAAAATGATCTAACTTTCCGACGTGTCGTGCTCATGTAGTCTAGGCTCATTGTGACCTGATGTTGTAGCTATTGTCGATGTAAGACGCCTTGTGTAGCCATTTGTTTCTTCCGTGGTAACACTATTGGTAGACCTTGGATCTGATGTATTCGGTGCGAAATAGGATGTCTTTACTCGAAGCATGAAATACAATCTTGTATTTACATCCCCATCTTTTGCTATGACTTCATATATTCCATTGTCTGATTGTTGTACGTTTGGTATGATTAGGAATGGATTGTGATCAAACACACGATAAGTTGCCTTCTCATTGTGGCAAACGAATAGTTTATCGGGCAAATTTGTCACAGTGTATTGCATTGTTAGTGTGGAATTAACAGATACAGTGATTATCGATTTGCCCGACTCCACAGTTTTTCCATTGTAACTCAAAATGAATGTGTTTGCTGCTGCACTGGAAACGCCGGTTGTTTGATTATGTATTTGCTGAGTTTGTGTTCGGATTCTATTTGTGGTTGAAAGTTGCATTATATGTGCTTTATCGTGACAGCTATTTCTTGAACACTGAACCGTAGTTGGACTTGGAAGTGATTCTAAAAATAGAAATGACACTAAAAGACAGTTTGGCTGATTTTACTATATACCGTATATTGCAATTTACTTTGAACAATTTGAAGGCGAAGAGTAACGTTTGATTTTCCAAAACAGTTTTCTGCTGCCACAGCTAAAGTAACATTTCTATCGTCGGTTAGGTTTAAAAGTCCGAAGTAAACGCAGCTGTTTTCTGTGTTAATAGAAGACACAATGTCGCTGTTATTGTTCCCTTTGTTGATTTTGAGTGACGGCTTGGGACTTCCGGTGACATTGAAACAAGCCTCGACAGTAGATCCCGGTACACTGACCAAAATGTCGGATTGTAGTGAAATAGTTGGCATAGCTAATTACACAGAGAAAAAATGTATTTCATCATTAACAAATCTAACTTAACAGATAGTCCGGTTCTGGTCTGGATTAATAGTAATTAAATTAATTGCTCGTTTTTCTTTGCAATTGTTTACAAGTTATAGTAATTAAGCTTCGGTTGACATACGCATTCGATAGTCTGCTCATCGGTCTGCCTGCCTTCCAGCCTGCCTGTCCGTCCGTCCGTTCGTCTGTCCGTCTGTCTGTCTGTCTGTCTGTCTGTCTGTCTGTCTGCCTGTCTACCTGTCTGTCTGTCTGTCAATTTGTCTGTCTGTCTTTCATGTTTCCAACATCAATACTTCCATACAGTGAATATCAGTAAAGGCACTACAGCTAAATAGTGAGTTTTGCACAAGTCTGCCTGCCTGTCTGTCTGTTTTTCTGTCTTCTTTCACTATTGAACACAAAAAGAAAAATTTTACAAGAACACTACAGGTAAAACTGCTAAGCTAAATGTCCATTAACTGAGACATACAGATTTAATACTACTAAAATTCTAATGAATGATGTTCTGAATGTCTTCTTCATTGTCGTCCAATTCTTCATTTTTTCTGCAATTATTCTAAGGTTTCTCAATATTACATTGGAATTGCACTTCTAAATGCATATTTATAGTCTCCTTCTCCATTGTCCTCTAAACTGTGCTTCACTTGATCCACTTTCTACATCTATCGATCTCTTGGCCAGCTGGTTCAAATAATTGTCTGCTTTTCTCCCCAACAACCAAAATGTTCAAAAATCAATGGAATGAAGGTAGCTTTGCATGACCCTGGATGCTATTGATTTGAAGATTTATATATTTTTTTCTCCTCTCTTTTTGCAGCTGCAATTCTGTCCTCCCTCGATGCTCTTACCACTGTGTCGCTACTAAATGGGTGTGCCAAAGATAAATCGAATTTGACATTGGCACCTATTCCTGAATCATATACTATGATGCCTGGTCTGTCTTCACTGTCTGTATATTAATTTTTAGGTCCTTTTTGTGATGCAGTTGCAAGTCCCTGAGACACTGACACCACTCTGCTACAAGATTATTGTGTTTCCACACAGGGCCTCCACCAAGCTTACAAGTGAGGAGACGGTAACCAACAGCATCCAGTTCATTGCCACAGTTACAATGTGTTATACAAGAATTGAAAGGCATCGGTTGTTCTAGTCTGTCTGTCTGTCTGTCTGTCTGTTTGTCTGTCTGTCTTTTTGTTTATCTGTCTGTCTCTCTGTCGATCTCTCTGTCTTTCTGTCTGTTTGTACATTACAACGTTTGATTCAAATATTAGTCAGAATTTGGATTTTGATATTTTACTGGCTCATCCAGGAAGTCAGAACATTATTAAAAGAACTAGCTCCGAAAATTTCTCATTTTGTTGCTACAAATTTCTAGCATATATACAATTACAGTCTATATATGTGACTAAAGTATCTGTCTGTCCGTCTGTCTGTCTGTATACGTGTCTTTCTCTCTCTGTCTGTCTGTCTGCATGTTTGTGTGTCTGTTTGTCAGTTTGTTTGTATTTACTTGCGCGGTAAATTTTTATGACAAAATAGACTTCTACGACTAACAGGTGATATTTACTTACAATTTGATTTGTTGTTCATAATTAATGTGTTTATGGTGCGCACGTGTAGTAAAAGTCTGTAATGTTTATTTCTTACTGAGTCGTCGGCATCCCAACCTGTAGCCTCGTACCCAGACCAAAGAGCGCGCGAAGCGCGTTAGTCTGGACTAGCCTCGTACCAGACTCTCTCGCGCCGTCGTGCCCGGTTCCCGTATAACACGACAACGCCGGAGATGGTCTGAGATCATACCGCCTACCGTTTATGCTATCAAATGATCAAACTAGTTCGTATGTCACCAAGCCTCGGACTACTAATACGATTAGTCTAATTGTTATTCTCATGTGTCACACGGAATGTCTTGCGACAGACTTGACCTTCCATTCGTACTCTACTTGTTTTCTTTCAGTGTTGGTATCCTGTTTCTACGCAAGCTCTACGTATTTGCCAACCTCTCTGGGAAAGAGGACTTCCTCTCCAAAAGACTCTAGAGCGGAAGTCAACACCGTATCTGACAGTACGCTCTGCCAGGCTCCAAATGTTCCCGAATCGTACTCGAGCTTCCCGATTTGTATTGTTCTCGTAGCCAGCACAGTAATAGAGCGGAGCCTAGTGCATCCCTAGTCCAAGCTACCTAGACTGCTGATCGAATCACATTGGACCTCACATCTTCAGATAACGTAAATCGAACTCAGGATCGAGCTTCCTCTGCGAATGAATCTCTTTCCATGCGGCAAGGTGGGTCTCTTTTCATGCAGCTGTACAGGAACGAAATGTAAACAGTGAATGTACGCAATCGGATATCACAGCTAGTATAACTTTGATGGAAGGATAGCTTCATAATTAACTAAGAGCATGAGAGTGTTGACACTGGTCACGTGGGGTGACACTTAGATGACGTGGGTGACACTAGGTGAAGAAAGTAGGCGGTATGATCCCAGACCCTCTCCGGCGTTGTCGTGTTATACGGGAACCGGGCACAACGGCGTGAGAGGGTCTGGTACGAGACTAGTCTGGACCAAGTCGATATGTACTAAAATGATTTCGGAAGCATTTATCAATAGCGATGCTAAATGGTGTCTAACAGCGTAGAATCGTTTTACCTAGATCAACATATCATTTGTAAATGCCATGAGATCTCACGAAGAAAGAGACGTCTGTCGTGTTTACGGCGATATCTTGGTAGACGGCATGAAACGACGACTCTTTGATTCTTCGGCGGACCGCTAGCTAGTCTAAGTGCTCGACTAGCGAGACTACCGCTCGACCAGTTGTCAAAGGTGATGGTCTAGCGACGCTGCTGTGCATGTCCTCTCACCGCAAGCTTGAAAATATCGAAGAACTGAAGCTGAAACTAAAACTAAGATGTGTGTGTGTGTGTGTGTGTGTGTGTGTGTGTGTGTGTGTGTGTGTGTGTGTGTGTGTGTGTGTGCATGTGCAGAGTCTAATCATTGTTCTGGCATGAAGAGGTTAGTCATAGTTCTGGCGTGCACTTAGCCGCCCACGAGGATTTCACACGCTCGCAATCAGTGCTAGTGGACTTAGCATAACCAATTATTGCTAAGCCAATCAGAATTTACAACCAAGATTCGGATTGTAGAAGCTGACTGGCTTAGAAGGGCTAATTCCGAAATCATTTTAGTATCGACTTGGTCGAGACTAGAGTTCGCGCGCTTCGCGCGCTCTCTGGTCTGGAAGTTCGAGGCTACCTAACCTGGTGTTTTCATTATTTCATTTATCTGTATTGTTGTAGAACTTGACTTACCACCAACACGTAGAATTGCCGTTCCCGAGTAAAACTTTCCAGAATTACTTCGTTGAGCTGTATACCAGATGAGCAGATCGTTGGATTTTGTAATTACAAATGGTGTCATCAGATATCTGTAATATCTGAAAAACATTGTCCGACTTACTCTGGCACGTCCTAACCATTTGTAAGTAGAAACTTTTCCCAAATCGTCGACTGTCCATGTGTAGTTGGTCGCTGTAGCACTATTAAGTGTGACGTCGGAAAAATTTGGATACATTCGTAGACGTAATCCAACAAGCTGATAAACCGTTATGTTTTCTTTGTACAATATAACTTGCTCCCCTAAAACATGAACAAATTATTTGTAAATTTTCCTACTTAAAATAATAATACATTACAGTTAATAATACAATATTAAAATATAATGTTATTCATTCAATTTTAATATATAATTTGGATAATGCAATATTAATAATCCAACATTAATTTTACAATATTAATAATACAGTGTTAATAATACAGTATTAAAAATCCAATATAAAAATCCAATATTAATAATACAATATTAAAAATAAGATATAAATAATTCAATATTAATAAATAATACAATATTAATAATTTGAGCTCTGATCTGATGACTACACATTCTAGTATAGCTTCTCGGCTAGAAAGGATGGAAACTCCTTCATCTCAACTCAGTCCAGACTGCTGCCAAACGGAGGATGGTCTTTCGCTTGATTGTGATGCTGCTGTGGACCCTGTACTTCGTCGAGAGTTTCTTGAGGAGTTGCAGAAAGTCAGGCAAATTCCTATCTGTGAGAGACAATGCCTTCCAAGGATCTTTGTGAACAGTGGAACTCTGAAGCTTATTGGTGATCTGAACACGATCATCAGTTCGTTGAAGGATGAACCAGATATGAGTGAAATCAGTTACCTGGTATACTTTGCTGCTTCGCTAGTGTCCAAAAGGCGGGGCTTAAAAACGACGAAGTCAATCAATTCTCAAACACCGACATGGAGACGAAGGCTGGATATGGAGATTCTCACACTTCGACGTGCGATCTCACTGTTGCTGGAGGTTAGAAAGGGTTCATCGGGCATTCGTATGTCACATGAACTCCGACGTCTTCGGCATCGGTTGGGCATTTCCTGTTCGGAGAGTTGTGAGGTCTCCATCAATCGATTAAAAATGGAACTTAAGTCCAAGGTCGAGCGAACCAGGAGGCTGGAGAAGAATTGTAAGAAACTTCGCCAGAATGAATTGTTTCAACGAGATGCCGGACGGTTTTACAGAGAACTGGATAAGCAGACTATCCAGGTCACTTCCCCGCCATCAGAGTCTGAGATCGAACAGTATTGGGGTGGTATCCTAGAAACTGAGGTACATCACAATGAGTCTGCCTTCTGGCTGAGACGTCAAACCGATGGCAAGACGCACCGGAAAGATGAGCAGCAGTGGTTACCTATCTCAGACAATGAGGTCACATCGTGTCTCAAAAGGATGGGGAACTGGAAGTCTCCTGGTCCAGACAAGGTTCATGGTTTCTGAGTCAAGCGTATCACGTGTCTTCACACTGATCTGACTCGTAACTACAACGTGCTGGTTCAGAATCCAGACTCTATACCCGACTGGTTGTCTCAAGGAATAACTACTCTGATTCCTAAGAATGACAAGACTGACCAGGCCAAAAATTACCGGCCTATCATGTGTCTGTCTGTCTTCTATAAGACCCTCAACTCAGTCATCAGGCAGAGGATTGCAGGGCATTTGGATCAGAAAAACCTCATGGCTCCGGAGCAGAAGGGTTGTCGACAGGGATCTTTTGGTGCAAAGGATCAGCTGTTGATCAACAAGCTGCTTACCGAAGACTGTAGGACCAGGCACAGAGCTTGAGCATGGCTTGGGTGGACTACCAGACAGCCTATGACAGCGTGCCACACAGTTGGTTGCTCGAATGCCTTCAGCTGCATAAGATCAGTCCAGTCTTGTGCGGGTTCCTGTCACGTGTGATGAAAAGTTGGAGGACATCGATGGTGCTTTCTTGCGGGAATAGTATGATCAAGACAAGGCTTATGCAGATCAGGAGGGGTATTATCCAAGGTGACTCACTTTCTCCACTTCTCTTCTGTATGGCTCTCAATCCTCTGAGCAAGGAGCTGAACAGAACCGGTTACGGCTACCGGATGACCACTGGGCATGGAGAGACCGCCAAACGTCAGCTCATCAGTCATCTACTTTACATGGATGATCTGAAGCTGTATGGCAGAAACTCTGATCAGTTGGATGGGTTGTTGCACACGATTCGTACTTTCTCTGATGACATCCAGATGAAGTTTGGTCTGGACAAATGTGCTGTTGCACACTTTGTCAACGGCAGGCTATCTAGACACAACTCTGGAGTGACGGTAGGAAAAACGGACACCATCAACTGTCTGGAACCGGGTCAAGTCTACAAGTACTTCGGTGTAGATGGAAGTAACGGTATTCAGCACAGCATGATGCGGGAGAGACTCCGTCGTGAGTACTTGCGCAGAGTGAAGGTGGTTCTCCGGACTGAGTTGTATGGTCGAAACAAGATTCTAGCCATCAATGGGTTTGCACTACCGGTTCTCACTTACGGTTTTGGCGTCATTCATTGGGGGTGCACGGACCTGCAGCAGCTCGATCGACGGACCAGAAAGCTCCTCTCTATGTACGGGGTCCAACATCCTGCTGCAGACGTTGACCGACTGTACGCTCCTTGCAGTGATGGGGGTAGGGGGTTACAACAGATTGAGTCGACATATCAATCTTGTATTGTAAGGCTGAGCTGTTACCTTGCTGACAGTTCTGATCCTTTCATGCAGATGATACGAGAGTGTGACTCTGGAAAATCTTCACACTCGATCAAGCGCATGGCTTGTCGGTTTACTGCACAGCTGCGGAGGAGTCGTGCTTCGGACGACTAGTCGCAGAGCTTACACAGGAATTCATCCATCTCGGTTGAAGGTGGCTTCGAGCAAGCGCCTGAAAAAGATGCGAGACATTACCGTACGTGTTGCATTTCTCTTCGTGTGCGGTCCTGGAGCGGGAAGCCTATGCACAGGCAGTATCGTCGTCTCACTGAGCAACCGACTGTGGACATGAAAGAGACTTACGGATGGCTAAAGGCAGCGAATCTTCCTGCTGCAACTGAGGGACTGGTTGTTGCTGCTCAAGACCAAGCTCTTCGGACTCGGTACTATGAGCGCAAGATTCTACATCGTGATGTCAGTCCTACTTGCCGCATCTGCAGTGTAGGACTGGAAACAGTCGACCACATTGTGGCAGGCTGTGGTGCTTTGGCACCGACGGACTACACTGATCGACACAATCAGGTGGCATCCACCATTCACTTGGAACGTTTGTCGCCATTTTGGGGTTCCAGTGGAGAGCAGATGGTACCGGCATCATCCTGATAGGCTTCTGGAAACGGATGACATTACTATGATGTGGGATACCACCATCCCCACTGCTAGGAAGATCAAAGCCAATCGTCCAGACATCTGTCTCAGAAATAGGAAGACAAACACTTGTCTTCTTATTGATATCAGCTGTCCTGCTGATGGCAACATTGGCAAGAAACATGCTGAGAAGTTGGCGAAGTACAGCGACTTGCGAGTGGAGATAAGCCGCATGTGGCATTGTCGAACACTGGTGGTTCCGGTGGTCTTGGGAGCTTTGGGCACAGTGCACCCAGGTATTGCACGGTGGCTGGACATTATTCCCGGTCATCACGACCTGTAGCACTTACAGAAAACAGTGCTTCTGGAATCTACTCGGATCCTTCGTAAAGTCATGTCTTCTTTCTAGACAGCCGTGATGGTCTAAGTACTTCTGAAGCAGGGTTTGCTTCCGGTACTTGTAATAGACTTTACAAACCAGACTGATCTGGTTGAGCACGACACATAATACAATATCAATAATACAATATTAATAATACAATGTTAATAATAATAATAATACAATATTAATATTACAATATTAATAATGCAATATTAATAATACAATATTAATAATACAATATTAATAATGCAATGTAATAATACAATATTAATAATACAATATTAATAATACAATATTAATAACACAATATTTATAATGCAATAATAATAATTTATTAATAACACAATATTAATAATAGAATGTATACATACAATATAAATAATACAACATTAAAAATAAAATAATAATAATACAATATTAATAATACAATATTAATAATTAAATATTAATAGCACAATATTAAAATACAATATTAGTAATTTAATACCATTAATACAATATTACATTATCAATAAGACAATAATAATAATACAAAATTAATAATACAATTTTAATGATACGTTTGTATAACAGACGTTAATCCATGTTGTCTGACATCGGAATGATTTGGAGTAAATATGATATCAGATCTAACAAGTTTTTACACTGTTTTATTTTCTTATACAGCATAACTTCTATAACAAATCATAGCTAATCAATATCAATCAATTTGTACAATTTATTGAATATTTATTGAATGCAAGTATGAAATACTGATTTTGGCGCACATTTTCTGACACAATGCTAGAGTTTCTGGCAGCTAGTGTCTATCATTCCAATCGCACGCTTTAAGCATTCTAATTAATGGTCTATCTTTTTGCTAGACGTTTGACTTTCCTTTCGTCTCGGACACGCACTGCCGCTCGGCGTCCGAGGCAATCAAAAGTGAGGGGCTGGCTACAAGACACTGCAGCGGAATGACTTGAAACGACCGGATTTTTTCTATCTAGTGGCGCTTCCGTTCTCCAGCTGAAGTTTCTACTCAAAACTGGACTGCACAAGACATGACAAGCTCCGGAAATCACAGCTTTCCCGTCAAGTTTACACCTGACTGTCTAATCGAACACTTACTGCCAACGTCTATCGCTGAAGCGGCCGCGCTACAACATCAAAGGAACTGACCAGCTAGACCTACATTCTCCGCCCGGCAGTAAAGTGAGGGAGAGATCGACTGGCTATAGTCCCAACGAGGCGACAGGTTCTCTAGATCTTACACTGACAGTCTAGACAGCATGCACTCTTTCAAGACAAATGTATGGCGCACTCAGTTAGAGGGCGTTGACGAATTTGCGGAGTTTGGTTCATGAGTTGGCATTGAAAAGCTGAGGTCTCAATAGTAAACAAACCAAGCATGAGTATGACAATTTACCTCTTTCTGTTGGGCAAACTACTGTTTCGTCACAAGAGAGCGACTCCAAAAGAGCGACAACAACAGATAACCGAAAGAGAAATAGATGGAAGTCTAATTTCTTGTTGAACATTGCTGTCTGCACACAACATACAACACGCTCAAACTATGTATATTATAGCAATTCATCATACTCTACAGAAAGAGGACTTACTCTAGCAAAGTACAGCATGTAGATACAAAAGGTCGTCTAGAGATTGGAATAATAAGGTAACTTTGCCAACTTCAGTACCAATACAGCAGCAGCAGCTGTAGCTCTTGCTTGCTAACCACACGAATATGCTATGTCGTGACATTCGCCTCGTATCTAGTCCCTGCCTGACTATTCGCGTCACGTCACACTTCCGGGCAGGAAAGAGTTCGCTGACGTCGATGTCGCAGTGTTGCCGCTCCGCGAAATTGAAGAGACAAATAACCAGGGGCGCCGGATCATGGCCGGACCAGTTTTCAAAACGTGTGCTTTTGCTAGAGACTGTTTGCTGCAAACTTCCGGTTTAATGATATAGCTAATTAAATAATTAATATATTTCTTCTTATCAGCAGCCCAGTTCATGCTTATGACGTAATTGATGCTCTAGTTAATGCTTGAAAGGCCTTGTCTGGTCATGTCTTGACTGTGTTGACCAGTTATGACAGATGTCCCCACACTTCAAACTCACGTACGAGTTGATCGAACACGTAACTAGCCACGCCCTTTAGCGAGTTAGGCCGTGCTAGTGTTTGTTTGCTTCCGGTGCCCCTGCTACCGGATTTGATTTCCTAGACACCAGATCCGTATTTTACGACAAAAAGCTTTGTCACTTTTTTGGTCTGTTGGTCAACGTCTAGCCTTTAATTAATTAATAGGCGATTGTTGTAAATTCTTTCGTTTGCGTCACAAATTGGATGCGTATACGCGATCGAAAACGAGCGCAGCGAGCGCAGAGAACGGCATGTATCAACTGTCGAGTATTTTTATTCGTCGGGCGACTCCAACAATCGTTCTTGTTCTATAAGTCACACCCCGTATCAGTTCCCGTATAGTCAATGTTCCGTCAGCAATATTACGTAACTTCGAAAACCGTTGCTTCAATCTTGTTGAATCTCGTAAAAAATTCAAAAATGGATAACGGGCGTCTGTAGTAGTCGAATTTATAGTTACATCTAGACGCTTGCAGGTCATGTAGCCTCGCAAGCCTAGCTCTTCCGCGCAGTCGCTGAGCTAACCGCACGTGAATCACACAAGGAAAGGAGCTTTTGCCGGAATTGCTCCAGCGCCAGAAGAGTCTGGTCGCTTTCGAGAACGTCATAGTGACGTGGGACCCCCGATGCGGTTTCATAGCTTGATGAAGCTAATTCTATTAGGTAAGCATGTAGGCATAAAAGTTGAGAACACGCGACATCGCTTCACGCACTTGCTTGTTTTGCACGAAGTACGCAGTTGACATCATCGCTCGCTTCTATTCCGTATGTAGACAGCTCAGGCATGTAATATTCTGCAGTGTCACGACTCCTTTTCAGCATTCTGTTTCGTCAACAGCACACCGCCGAATCTAGATCTGCAGCGCGGTAGTTTGAGAAATGAACTCATTGTACGCGGTTAGTGTATATATGTAGCAGTCAGAGTCCGTGCATTGAAACAAGTCGTGCGTAGTACACGTGCAACTACGAGTCAACTCTACACTTCCTGAACATGGTTGGTCCACTGCACTGCTGTTTTCCCATGCCTAGATGTTTCCAGTTCACCGTGGGGAGAGCCAATACCGTGCAAAAGTGCTGCTTGATGAGTCGCAAGTACCGTCACATAGACTGCGTTAGCAATACACGCCAATCTAATCATGACGTGGAGAGGTCAACAAGCTCTAGGCCACTGTTTTCATGAACCGTTGAGTGAAACTGGGCCGCCAGTTCTCACACTATTTCCCCCACAGGCTATAGATGTCAGATTAGACGCGCAAGAGTAGTGAATAGTTCTACGTCTGTTTCAATTCGCGCAAACCTGCAGATGAGTTCAGTAGAAAGAAACGTTGCTGGAGAGTGTAGGTTCAGCGGACCAGTTCCATGTAGGCCATTCTTACGCTCATTATTCACCAGCACTTTGTCCATCAACAGCTTCACTGGATTTCGTGTTCACGCGCTCTCCGCGAACGGCTACCTCTCTGCTTCATGTATCAACGCAATTACAGTAACGAGCTCTTTTGGAAATCGAATTAGCCTTATGCAAGCTATGAAACCGGATCGGGAGTCCCACGTAACTATGACGTTCTCGAAATCGACCAGGCTTTTCTGACGCTGGAGCAATTCCGGTAAAAGCTCCTCCTCCTCGTGTGATTCACGTGCGGTTAGCCAAGCAACTGCGCGGAAGAGCCTGGCTTGCGAGGCTACAGGTCATGAATCCGCGTCGATTACACTTGTGCAAATCGCACTGAATCACAAATCCAAATCCACAAAATCAATACTTGTCAGTATTGCAATTTTAGACAGCTGTCAAGTGTTAGTAAGAGATTGCAGCTACGTTAGAGAACGTAGCGGAGAAATGGCAGATCAGAAATGGCACTTGCAGTGCATCATACGCCTTTGAACGCGTACACAGGTTCTCAGTTGAAGCTGCAATGCTTCTTATGCTTCTACTGCAATGCTTCTACTACTACGCCGACAAAGCACACTTGTAACTGACACTAATCATGTCCCTAGAGACATGATTAACGTTGACCGCAAGGGGCGGTACCATACCAGACGTAGTGGTGAGGGTGGCGCATCAGGGGCTGCAATCCACACTGCGTCTGGGGCGAGGCTATTGCTGCAATACAGTTGAAACCTGGAAAGAAGGTAAACAAATTAAAAGAATGGATAACAGGCGTCTGTAGTACTCAAATTTATAGTTACATGTAGACGCTTGCAGGTCATGTTTAATTGACATGATTCTGGGTCACTCTTGTGCAAAATCCGGCAATCGGACGCTTCTAATGTTTGGTGCAACATCGATTGCTTTTTTCATGCAAAAATTTAGACGAGGTCCGTCTCGAAAAGTGCTATTACCTAAACAAAAGACATACATCTTCCTTCCGAATCTATTAAACCCAGCTTCCTTTCTACAATCTTCACCATAAGCAGTGGCGAATATAATTACATGAGGCATTGGAGGCACGTACCTCTTCATAAACACTATCAATAACAACTGCTCTGTGTTTCTGTCTGCAATCGCAGCATTGCCTTGCTGGAATACTAAAATATAAGCAGAGCGTCGCGTCGTAGCTTCCTTAGGGCTGATTCACAATATCTGCTGGAAAGCAATGCTTAAGACTAAGACTTCCTGAGAATGACCACATCTGAGATAAATCTAATAATCCTTATTACTCCATTGATTTCTTTATTAGATGTAGCTATTAAGTAGTATCTACAACCTATCTATTACATAGTAGCGAGTCATGTCGTGAGCGTGTAACGCCATAAAGTTAATGATGTCATAGCAGCTTTTAGTCGTGCACTGTACCCCTTTTAGCCAAACTCTGCATGGATCTGCCACTGACAAGTGAGCCCGGTTGACACTGGGCATACACGGCTTCTTTTTGCAAAGCACTGCACAACAGCAGAACATCAAACAACAGTGAAATGAGCTGCTGTTGGGCAAATTAAACCAACCGTGCAACTTCTTTCTGAATTTTAATATTGATTATTTTTGAGGTAATGTTCCTAGATAGACTAGCTATTTTTGAGCAAACTTTGATCTAGTTCTATGACAACTCAAGTTTGACCGTATACGCCCACAGACTACAGACTATACCGTAACGATAATTGACGAACATGCAGACGAGAAATTAAAGCGTGGCGTACCGTTTGGTCTTCGCAAAATCGAATCCAGGGTCTAAGAGTTTGAAGCGGCATCACAACCGCATCATATGGGATTCACTAATACACCTGCGCTGCGAGACGGAGGGTCTGACCGCGCGAGATACAAGATGCAAGAATTATCATGCTCACCGATAAATTTGGCTGCATTTTGAGCGTGTTGTTTACCTTCAAAGCAGCAAAGAACAGCTTTATGAATATCAAATGTGTTCTGAAGTCATGCAGCATTGCCCACTAGCATTGCATTTAATAGACCAGGAAATAAATGAGTCTAAGGTATGTTTGCTGTGGAGTCACGAACTGTTCCGTTCTTATCTCCGTCGACGTGGCTTGAGGTCAGGAAACTATACTGCCGTGTAGGCTAGTTGCTTCGGTGCTGTTTGCGGTCTACACTGAAGAAATTTTCTTGCCTTTGTAGATTTGCTTGCCTCTATGACTGAATGAATGAATGATATATTTCTGTCGCACCAAATAAATTTGCATGCCTCTATATTTCAGCTCTGACGACGCTTCTGTCAACGTTTCCCACTTGGGGGGGGGGGGGTAGAAGCAAGCGCAATGCTAGCTAGGTCGATGTCAGCAATGCTTTAATTCTGGAGTGCAATCTAAATCAGCTCAAAAACTCTGTCCCTTAGATACGAAGACTGGTGAAGTCCAAGGTTTACTTAAACTTTGTTATTTGACGTATGCGTCGTAAAAAAATAAATTTTTCTATTTGACGTATATGTCGTCACCTGATGACGTCGCATTGGATCTTCGCTTTGCAAAATTTTGTGTCGTTTTACTCCTTGGTGTCGTTGCACGACTTTGTGTCTTTGCTCGGGTAGAGAAAGAAGTAGCACGAGGATCAACTGACATACGTCTGTCTTGCACAGATGACGAGGCAGTAGCACTAACCGTTGAGACAAATTGTGTTTTCATTCATTCATTCATTCATTCATTCATTTATTTATTTACTTATTTACTTACTTATTTATTTATTTAAATAAATATGATTGCTATTCACACGACTATGGCGTGACATTTATCTCGTGTATATCCCGTCTTTCGCGCCACGTCTTCCTTCCGGGCAAGAATAGGGTTTGGTGAAAGGAAAGTCGATGTCGACGTGCTGCCGCTTCGCCGAAATTAGTGAGATAAATACCGGATTTGATTTCCTAGACACCAGATCGGTATTCACGCCAACCAACGCTCTCTCACCTTTTTGGTCTGTTGGTCAACGTCTAGTCTGTAGGCGATTGTTATAAATTCTCTCGTTTGTGACACAAATTGGATGCGTACACGCGATCGAAAACGAGCGGCATTTATCTAGAACGAAACAACTTTCGAGTATTTCTCTTCGTCGGCGACGCCAATCGTTTACTGTTCTAAACGTCATGCCCCCGTATTAGTTTCTGTATAGTCACTGTCCCGTCAGTAAATTAATTAATTATGTAACTTTGAAAACTGTTGCTGCCAATCGGCTGAAACTCGGAAAGAAGGTAAACAAATCAAAAGAATGGATAGCAGGCGTCTGTAGTACTCGAATTTATAGGTATACATCTAGACGCTTGCAAATCATCTCTAATTGACATGATTCTGCAGCACTTTTGTACAAAATCCGGCAATCGGACGTTTTCAATGTTTGGTGCAACATCTATTGCTCTTTTTATGCGAAATTTCAGTCCACGTCCGTCTCTTAGACAAAAGAACATGCATCTGACTTCCGGATCTATTGAACCGAGCTCCGTTTCTATAATGTTTACAATAAGCAGTGGCGGATGTAATTACATTGGGCGTTGCATGGGGCACGTGCTCCCCTTCAGAAGCGCCCTCAATAACAATTGCTCTGTATTTCTGTCCGTAATCGCAGCATAGTCTTGCAGGGATACTAAAATCTAGGCAGAGTGTCGCGTCGTAGCTTCCTGAAAGGCTGGTTCACAATATCTGCCGAAGAGCAATGCTAAGACTAATACTTCCTGGGAATGACCACAGTCGAGATAAATCTAATAATCCTTATTACTTCATTGATTTTTTTATTAGATGTAGCTAGTAAGTAGTAGCTAGAATCTATATATTACATAGTAGCGAGTAAGCTTCTGCTGACTACTCCCTACATGTACTGTAGTCGGTGTATGTTTTCCTGTAATTTAATTTATTAAAACGTTGGATGGCAGATATATCTTGTGGAGAAACAGCGATTGGGAATCTCGCCTGCGGTGTTCACTCTTAATTACGTTTTTAGGCAGAGTCTGCCACATTCACGTTCAAGAGAATCCATGCCAGAGTACATGCACGTACGTACTGTAGTGAACCAAGCCTGGTCTAGAGCCTAGAATCATGTCATTTTCTAAACTCTTTGTCCAAATATTTGTGTTGACTTTCCCATATTATGATACAAGCTCCAATGCCCGGCTTCGCCCGGGGGACAACGCCCGGGGGACAACGCCCGGGGGACAACACCCGGGTAATAGTTTAATCACACAAATTATTGATTTGCAAACACTGTTTGCTATTAATGACAGACTGACAGTACAGACAGACACACAAACAGACAGACAGATCGCTTTTATAGGTAGAGATTATAGCAGAAAGTATCTAAAAATGCGTTTGATGGTTGGAGGCAGAGGGGGTGTAGCCAAGTCACGTACAGTTTGTATAGAGAGATCTTTGTAGATTTCCAAACTCTCTGCTCTAGAGTGTTGGTTATCATCTCTGTGCAAAAAAAGTTCCAATCACAGCACAAACCAATTACACTAACTTATGCCCTTGTCAGCGCAACCTGAGCCAGTCCGTCTGTTCGGAGGCATTGTAAAAACAACGAAAAATTTTGCGTGTACACTTGCAATCGTATAGCACACCCGGATATTGCGCAGCTAGTAGACTTTAATGTTTTGTCAGTAACCGTTTACTGTCGCTAATTAGCCGTGGTGTAACTGCTTTTACCGTTTAGTAGCAGCCAGACAGAATTCTCATTGATAGTTGTATCCCGTTCAATTGCCGTTTCCAAAATCCCGTTGATTGGATTAGCGATTGGTTGAAGCCATTTCGACTTGGACGTTGGTGCCATTGCGAGGAACAGGCGTATCGAACTTGGCATCTATTCGACACGTGTCCAGTTTCAAAAATCCCGTTGATTGCATTATTGATCCCGTTGAAGCCATTTCGACAGTCCCGTTGCGGAGAACAGGTGTATCGAACCTGGCATCTATAATTTCGACGTGAATCTCGTAACGTGCAAGTCACGTGCAATACTTACCCGGATAATCCGTTCCCCGTATATAACGAATGCCGACTGTCGCCATTTCGACAGTCTCGCTGAACGTCGTCTCTTCGAATACGTTGCTGGCGTTTCGGGGAACAGGTGCATCAAACACGGCAGCTCCGTATCTAACGAAGTCACGACTCGTACCGACTCTCGTCATTTCGACAGTCCCGCTGAACGTCGTATCTTCGAAGACGTTGCTGGCGTTTCGGGAAACATGTGCATCGAACACGGCAGCTCTTCGACGGTCGTAGACTGGCAAACGACTGTGGGCGTATTTTTTCAAGACCCGGATATCAGCAAAAATATCTTCCATTTCCCGGCGTCGCCCGCAATAAACGACACGCTCGGCGCGTACCGTCCGACGTCGGGAACGGGCAGTCTGAATTCGGTGGAGATACGACGCGCCGTTCCGGAGATATTCGCGCGCGAGCGGAAGCGAGTGCGATCGGCCGGAAATGGCGTCGGCGTGGGAGAAGTCAGGAAGGCGACCACCGACTCACTTTCGACATTAATGAATTCGGCGTGCGCGAGCCAAATTCGGCCGAGATCGGACTCGCCGTCTTTGAGAAACGCTCCAACAGACAGACAGACAGACAGACACCTCTCCTTTATATTATATATATATATATATATATATATATATATATATATATATATATATATATATATATATATATATATATATATATATCCTATAAACTGGTGCCTAATTACATCTGTCCGAATGTCGAGTCACGCGGTGAGTGGGTAACGCAACAAAGCTAAGAACGTCATACCAGCTCTTAGTTGTGTTGTGTTCGCCCTTCAGCCAAACTCTGGATCCGCCACTTAAAAGTGAGCCCGGTTGACACTGGGCATACACGGCTACTTTTTGTAGAGCACTGCACAACAGCAGAGCAACAAACAACAGTGAAATGGGCTGTTGTTGAGCAAATTAAACCGGTCGTTCAACTTTTTTTCTGAATTTTAATTGGAAGCATTTTTGATGTAATGTTAATGGATAGATTAGCTGTTTTTTGAGCAAAGTATGATCTATTTACATGACCAGTCAAGTTTGATCGTCTACACCCACAGACTTCAGGCTACCGTAACGATAATTGACGAACATGCAGACGAGAAATTAGAGCTTGGCGTACTGTTTGTCCTCTCAACATCAAATGCCAAGGCCGGATCCAGAAGAGGATTCAGGGGATTGAAACCCTCTCTTTTCCAATACGCGTGGTTCAATAATTTCATATAATTTCATTAGAAAAGAGAAAATTAGTAATGCTGTATAAATAACTGCTAACGGTGAACGCCCGATCTCAAAAATTCCTGGATCAGGCTCTGAATTCATTATCTAAAAGTTTGAAGCGGCAACTCAACGACATGAAATGGAAATCACTAATACTCTCGCGCCTGGAATTGTTATACGGGCACGGGACTAGCGCGAGAGAGTCTGGGGACGAGGTTAGTTGTCAGCAATGTTTCAATTCTGGAGTGCAATCTCAATCAGCTCAACAACTCTGTCCCTTAGATACAACGACTGGTGAAGTCTAAGGCTTACGTAAGCTTTTCTGTTAAAACTTCACAGGTGTCTAATTAGCTAAGACTTAATTTAGTAAGTAAATCTTATTTTTTGAACTATTAGAAATAAAATAAAACGGGCGTGCGCATGAATTTGAGCATAGAACTAAAAATTAATTTTGTTCTTTTGGCCTAAATCGATCTATCCGTTGTTCACGCATTGTGACTGCTCTTTCCTCACAAACAGCCTTTAATTAATTAATTCTGGTAATTGTATGTTGATTATTGCATTGGGTAATTGATAGGTTTTTGGTATAACAAGTTCATCTAGCAAATCTTGGTTATCACCCTCAGCGCTTAAGCAAATGCATGCTGCGTACTAAATTGGTTAGCAGCATATAATAAAATATTTTTAAATTGTAGATTAAATTTAATTGTAATTAATTCAGTTTGGCACTAGTTGTAAGCTATAACGTGCTTAAATAATTACTCTAGACTATAGTGTTTACTCAGCTGTTGGTAAGCTTCACAAGCTTGATACAAACAAGTGTTTTCATTCTTTCTTGCACTAGTGATGCCTATTCTAGCATAAAATCATACTTACTGAAGTACCTTGTGGGGGTATAAGTCACTGATTAACCGTAGACGCTCATGCACACTGCCAATGCGTCATCCTTTTTTTCGACTCACGCTGCAGTGAGACTACATTGCAATAGTTGAACAACTGATGTGGCAGCAGTTGTAATTATTCAAAATTGTAAATCTTATGAGATTTTCCATTGACAAATGGATAATTTTACTAAAGACATTAGGCAAGTGTTCATCCCTATTGTCGTTGTCAGTACACTAACAAGGCAAATAAATGCATTGATTTGGTGTTGCATTGTAAGCGTGACATTGAGTTAAGTATATAAAAGTTTGGGAATAATTTGTGCTAGTTTATGAATTAACATATGACTTATTAAAAGTAAAATTTTGACAAAGATTTAATCTGAGTATGCAAATAACTGCATTTTAGCTTTTCTTTAACTTAAATGTTTAACATCCAATCTCTGTTTAGGAAATATGAAAACGTCATCCATTTAAATAAGCTTTGTTAATGTTGTTAATTAGTTTCGATGTCAATTTCACGTCGTTACCTAAAGTTGTTAACTAGATTTCAGTTACTTAAATCGCTGCACTTCAAGCCATTAATTAGCCTTACAACTATAGACTTCTTTCAGCAAAATGCATAGACTCTTCCTATACTACACTACTAACACAAATACACTCTGAAAAAGATCAGTAGCTACTTGGCAGTTACCTGGATGCCATATATGCGAAGAAGTCAACTGAATAGAAAACAGTAGCAAAATGCAGTACATTAAAACGCTGATTAAACTGTTCCTCCGTAAGCTGTATTGTCTTGAAAAGCAACATCCGATGCTAAATCATGAGATGACTCTACTGTGACTTGTCGTACTTGGTTCATTTCGACAGATTCATAGAGAGCGTCTTCACATGCAGCCGTCGGATTTGCCGTCGAATTTACTAGACTCACTGTTTGCTCACTAAATATAATTTCGTTAAATACTAATAGCAATTAATGTTACAGATATATCAATGTACGGCGCCCCAATGTAAACCAAAGCATATAGTTAATTAATTAGTAACTTAAATAGTCAAATGAGTTTATATAGTAACATCTGAATTAATATTAATATTATATTTTTATTTAAGAAATTTTATTTATCTTGTTAATTTTAATTAGTTTACTTTACACAATTCAGATTGTGCAACGGACATTTCACATTTGTTGGTGTTTGTGTCGATTGCTTTTGTTACTTAGTGATAGGTCGAGTAGATTATCAAGATATTTGTTGACTCACGCGCAGTTTACCTTGTAGTAAAGATGGCTCTCTTATTTACGCCTTCAACGTTTGGATCTGTGGTGGGACTTCTCGGTTCTCCTTTTGACAAAACGATTAAAAACAACATTTAATTAATAATATCATTGAAAATTTTTAAAACAAGTATTTAACTGTAAAACATACCAGTTTCTTTTTCACTAGAGTCGACTAGCCTGCGAGTTAACAAATTCAAACGTCGACGATATTTGTAAACAAGGAAAGCAGTTGGTAGAGCAAAGACAAAAATACAGACCGAGACGACAATGAGTGCTGTAGTCGACATTTCAATTTCTAGATTAGTAATAGCAAAGGTGTCTAAAACATTCCTAGATTAGTAAATGACAAATGATCTAACTTTCCGAAGTGTCACGTAGTTCAAGCACGCTTTGACTTGATGGTGTATCTGATGTGTCCACTGTTGAATGTGATGTCTTTACCTGAAGCGTGAAATACAATCTTGTATTTACATCTTTATCTCTTGCAATGATTTCGTATATCCCACTGTCTAATTGTTGTACGTTTGATATGATTAAAAATGGATAGTGGTCAAACACACGATCCGTTGCCTTTTCATTGTGACACACGTGTAGTCTATTGTGCGGATTAGTCACAGTGTATTGCATTGTTAGTGTGGAATTAACAGACACTGTGATTTTTGATTCGCTCGACGCCACAGTTCTTCCATTGTAACTCAAGATGAATGTGTTCGCTGCCAAACCGGAAACATCGGTTGGCTGATTATGTATTTGTTGTCCTTGCATATTATTGGTAGTTGGAAGTTGCGTTGTGTGTGCTGCATATTGAGTGATATTTCTTGAACAGTGAAGTGTAGTTGGACTAGGAGATGGCTCTAGACATAAAAATGAGATATTTTAAATTACGACAACGAATTCAAAGTAAATGATACAGCGACTACAAATATGTAACGTAACACATTGTTATTAATGGAAATTGAACTCATTAGACGTACTATTCCGTGCATTGGCACAACAACCACATGTCCTTTCTTTTCTTGTACAAAATTCGTTTGAACATTATTTAAAACTAAATTTTTATAGTTGCATTTATAGTTTTGTTGACTTATAAATTTATTTCTAACAATTCAAATTGAGTACACTTATATTAAATTTACTTATTGTTCACATTAGCAACGAAAGTTAATGCTGCAAATTTTTTAGGTTTTCGTAAATTAAACAAACAGCTGTCTCAACATCAATCTATTTATTAAAACTAACAACAAACAAACAAACAAAAAGAAAAGTTGTCAATACTTTTTTGTTAAATTAAATGATAAAATGATCTAACTTTTCGACGTGCTCTGTAGTCTAGGCTTATTGTGACTTGATGTTGTAACTATTGTCGATGTGAGACGCCTTGTGTAGCCATTTGTTTCTTCCGTGGTAACACTATTCGTAGGCAGCGATCCTTTGCCTTGATTTGAAGTATCCGTTGCAGAATAAGATGTCTTTACTCGAAGCATGAAATACAATCTCGTATTTACATCCCCATCTATTACTATGACTTCGTATATCCCATGGTCTGATTGTTGTACGTTTGGTATGATTAGGAATGGATAGCGATCAAACACACGATCCGTTGTATTTTCATTGTGACAAACGAATAGCTTATTGTGTAAATTTGTCGAAGTGTATTGCAGAGTTAGTGTGGAACTAACAGATACCGTGATTATCGATTTGCCCGACGCCACAGTTCTTCCGTTGTAATTCAAAATGAATGTGTTTGTTGCTGAACTGGAAACGTCCGTTGTTTGATTATCTATTTGTTGTATTTGTATTTGGATACTCTTGGTGGTTGGAAGTTGCGTTGTATGTGCTTCATAGTGAGAGCTATTTCTTGAACAATGAACTGTAGTTGGACTTGGAAATGATCCTAAAGTTAGAAATGACACATTACAGATTATCAGTTATAACTAGAAGACATTTTGACTGATTATATTATTTAGCGAATATCGCAATTTACTTTGAACAATTTGAAGGTGAAGAGTGAAATTTGATTTTCCTAAACAGTTTTCTGCTGCCACAGTTAAAGTAACATTTCTGTTGTCGCTACGGTTTAAAGATCCATTTGTATCGTCACTACGGTTTAAAGGTCCGAAGTAAACGCAGCCGTTTTCTGTGTTAATAGAAGATACAATGTCGTTGTTATTGTTCCCCTTGCTGATTTTGAGTGACGGCTTGGGAATTCCGGTGACATTGAAACAAGCCTCCACAGTAGATCCCAATACACCGAGCAAGATGTCGGATTGCCGTGAAATAGTTGGTCTAGCTAATTGCACAGAGAGAAAATTATGTTTCATCTTCAACAACTCTAACTTAGTAGATAATCCGCTTCTGGTCTTGCTATATTGTAATTATAGTAATTGCTCGTTTTTCATAAATGTCTACAAGTTATAGTAATTAAGCCTCGGTACACATGCGCATACGATAGTCTGCTCGTCTGTCTGCCTGCCTTCCTGCATGCCTTCCTGTCTGCTTGCTTGCCTGTCCGTCTGTCTTCCTGCCAGCTTGCCTGCCTGTCCGTCCGTCTGTCTGTCTGTCTGTCTGTCTGTCTGTCTGTAGTTCTATTCATTAATTAAAACGAAGAACAGTAGGAAAGTAGAACTTTTAGTACTGCAGCAAGTGATGTAAGTAGTGACGTTTGATAACAATAAAACAAATCTGTCTGTCTGTCTGTCTGTCTGTCTGTCTGTCTGTCTGTCTGTCTGTCTGTCTGTCTGTCTGTCTGTCTGTCTGTCTGTCTGTCTGTCTGTCTGTCTGTCTGTCTGTTTGTCTGTCTGTCAATATATATGTTTCAAACTTTAAACTATAGTACATACCGGCCTGCCTGTCTGTCTGTCTGTCTGTATGTCTGTCTGTTTGTCTGTCTGTTTGTCTTTCTTTCTGTCAGTCTGTCTCTGTGTCTATCTGTCTGTCTTTCAGTCTTTCTGTACATTAGAACGGTTTGATCCAAACACTGGTCAGAATTTGGATTTTGATGTTTCACTTGCTCATCCATTAAGTCAGAACATTATTAAAAGAATTAGCACGGAAAATGGTCATTCTGCTGTTGCCGCGACAAGAGAAGACAATAACATGAAAAGGAGCTTGTTCCAGGAGGATATGTATCAAGACGTGCTCCTCTTGTGATAGAACATTTAGGATTGGGGCACAAAGACAGAGAATTTTTTACCATTTGTTTTGCAGAAGCCAATATTATTGTCTCGTGTTCGTTACGTATTGAAGAAAAAGATTTTCTACAATTCTACAAAGATGCATGCAATGCCAAAGTTCTTTTAAGAAAACTATCAAAACTGTCACCTATTCATAATGATTTTTACTGATTATTTGACTTTAACATTAGAGAGCCTTTACGACAAGTCAATTAGCGAATTTAATGTATGAATTTGTTGTTTGCAAAGACTGCATTGCTTTTACAAAATTCTAGCATATGTACAACTATAGTCTATACGTGAATAAAGTATATGTCTCTCTCTGGGTCTGTATGTCTGTCTGTCTATGTGTTTGTCTGTCTGTGTACGTGTCTGTCTGTCTCTGTCTGTCAGTCTGTCTGCATGTTTTAATTTTAATAATTAATTTATTTATTTATGTATATATTTGTTTTAGATAATGACTTATATATTTTCTTACTTACTTAATTACTTAAAACCTAATAATTTTTACATCCCCATTTAGTTAATTACATACTTACTTACTGACTGAATTAAAGAGGTTATATATTATATATTTAATTACTTACATAATATATATTTATTTATATATTTAAATATGCTTATCTTATATTGATTTATTAATTTATTGATTTATAAAATTATTGATTTATTGATTATTCATTTATTGATTCATTGATTTATTGATTAGTTGATTTATTGATTTATTGATTTATTGTTTTATTGATTTCTTGATTAATTAATTTATTGACTTATTAACATGTTGATTTATTAATTTATTGATTTATTGTTTTAATAATTTATTAATTTATTAACTCATTGATTTACTGAATTAGTGATTTATTGATTTATAGATTTACTTGATATATTGATTTGTTGATTTATTGATTTATGAATTTATTTATTAATTTATTGATTTATTAATTTATTGCATTATTAATTTGCTGATTAATTGATTTATTGATTTGGTGATTTTGTGATTTATTGATTTATTGATTTACTGATTTCTTGATTTATTGATTTATTGATTTCTTGATTTATTTATCCATTTATTAATTTATTTTATTGATTTATTTCTTGATTTATTCATTGATTTATTGATGTATTGATTTGTTGATTTATTGATTTATTGATTTACTGATTTATTTTTATATTTACTGATTGATTTAGTCATTTATTAATCTACTGATTTATTAATTTATTAATTTATTTATTTATTAATTTACTAAATTATTAATCTATTGATTTATTAATTTATTACTTTATTTATTTATTAAATTATTAATTTATTAATTTCTGGATTTATTAATTAATTGATTTATTGATTTTTTAATTTATTTATTAATTTATTTATTGATTTTTTGATGTATTGATTTGTTGATTTATTGATTTATTGATTTATCATTTACTAATTTATTGATTTACAGATGTATTGATTTATTAATTTATTGATTTATTAATTTATTGATTTATTGACATGTTGATTTATTGATTTATTGATTTATTGTTTTAATAATTTATTTATATTAATGAATCATTGATTTATTAAATTATTGATTTATTGATTGATTTATAGATTTACTTGATATATTGATTTGTTGATTCATTGATTTATTGATTTATTTATTAGTTTATTGATTTATTAATTTATTGATTACTGATTTATTAATTTATTGATTTATTTATTTATTTATTTATTGATTTATTGCATTATTAATTTGCTGATTTATTGATTTATTGATTGATTAATTAATTTATTGATTTGTTGATTTTTGTGATTTATTGATTTATTGATTTACTAATTTACTGATTTATTGATTTATTAATTTATTAATTTAATAATCCATTTATTAATTTATTTATTGATTTATTTATTGATTTATTGATGTATTGATTTGTTGATCTATTGATTTATTGATTTACTGATTTATTGGTATATTTACTAATTGATTTAGTCATTTATTAATCTATTGATTTATTAATTTATTACTTTATTTATTTATTAAATTATTAATTTAGTAATTTCTTGATTTGTTGATTTATTGATTTAATGATTTATTAATTTAATAATTTATTAATTTATTGTTTGATTGATTTATTGATTTATTGATTTATTGATTTATTTATTTATTGACTTATTGACATGTTGATTTAATGATTTATTGATTTATTGATTTATTGATTTATTGATTTATTGATTTATTGATTTATTGATTTATTAATTTATTGACTTATTGACATGTTAATTTATTGATTTATTAATTTATTAATTTATTGATTTGTTGATTTATTGATTTATTGATTTATTGAATTATTGAATTATTGACTTATAGATTTATTGATTTATTGATTTATTGATTTATTGATTTATTGATTTATTAATTTATTGACTTATTGACATGTTGATTTATTAATTTATTGATTTATTGTTTTAATAATTTATTTATTTATTGACTCATTGATTTATTAAATTATTGATTTATTAATTTATAGATTTACCTGATATATTGATTTGTTTATTATTGATTTATTGATTTATTTATAATTTATTGATTTATTAATTGATTGATTACTGATTTATTAATTTATTGATTTATTTATTTATTTATTGATTAATTTATTGATTGATTAATTAATTTATTAATTTGTTACTTTTGTGATTTATTGATTTATTGATATACTGATTTATTGATTTATTGATTTATTGATTTATTAATTTATTAATACATTTATTAATTAATTTATTAATTTATTTATTGATTTATTGATGTATTGATTTGTTGATTTATTAATTTATTAATTTACTGATTTATTAGTATATTTACTGATTGATTTAGTCATTTATTAATCTATTGATTTATTAATTTATTACTTTATTTTATTATTAATTTATTAATTTATTGATTTATTAATTTATTATTGTATTTATTTATTAAATTATTAATTTATTAATTTCTTGATTTATTGATTTATTGATTTATTAATTTATTTATTAATTTATTTATTGATTTCTTTATTGATTTATTGATGTATTGATTTGTTGATTTATTAATTTACTAATTAATCGATTTATTAATTTATTGATTTACTTATTTATTAATTTATTGATTGATTGATTTAATGATTTATTGATTTATTGATTTATTAATTTATTGATTTATTGATTTATTGATATATTGATTTATTAATCTTTTGATTTATTGATTTATTGATTTATTAATTAATTTCTTAATTTAATAATTTATTGACTTATTGACATGTTGATTTATTGATTTATTGATTAATTGTTTTAATAATTTATTTATTTATTGACTTATTAATTTATTAAATTATTGATTTATTGATTTATAGATTTACTTGATTTATTGACTTATTGACATGTTGATTTATTGATTTATTGATTTATTTATTAATTTATTAATTTATTAATTTAATGCTTACTGATTTATTAATTTGTTGATTTATTAATTTATTAATTTATTAATTTATTGATTTATTTATTTATTGATTTATTAAATTATTAATTTGTTGATTTATTGATTTATTGATTTATTGATTTATTAATTTATTGACTTATTGACATGTTGATTTATTAATTTATTGATTTATTGTTTTAATAATTTATTTATTTATTGACTCATTGATTTATCAAATTATTGATTTATTAATTTATAGATTTACCTGATATATTGATTTGTTTATTATTGATTTTTGATTTATTTATTAATTTATTGATTTATTAATTGATTGATTACTGATTTATTAATTTATTTATTTATTTATTTATTTATTGATTGATTTATTGATTGATTAATTAATTTATTAATTTGTTAATTTTGTGATTTATTGATTTATTGATATACTGATTTATTGACTTATTGATTTATTGATTTATTAATTTATTAATACATTTATTAACTAATTTATTAATTTATTTATTGATTTATTGATATATTGATTTGTTGATTTATTAATTTATTGATTTACTGATTTATTAGTATATTTACTGATTGATTTAGTCATTTATTAATCTATTGATTTATTAATTTATTACTTTATTTCATTATTAATTTATTAATTTATTGATTTATTAATTTATTATTTTATTTATTTATTAAATTATTAGTTTATTAATTTCTTGATTTATTGATTTATTGATTTATTGATTTATTAATTTATTTATTAATTTATTTATTGATTTATTTATTGATTTATTGATGTATTGATTTGTTGATTTATTAATTTACTGATTTATCGATTTATTAATTTATTGATTTACTTATTTATTAATTTATTGATTAATTGATTTAAAGATTTATTGATTTATTGATTTATTAATTTATTCATTTATTGATTTACTGATTTATTGATATATTGATTTATTAATCTTTTGATTTATTGATTTATTGATTTATTGATTAATTTCTTAATTTAATAATTTATTGACTTATTGACATGTTGATTTATTGATTTATTGATTAATTGTTTTAATAATTTATTTATTTATTGACTTATTAATTTATTGAATTATTGATTTATTGATTTATAAATTTACTTGATATATTGATTTGTTGATTTATTGATTTATTGATTTATTTATTAATTTATTAATTTATTAATTTAATGGTTACTGATTTATTAATTTGTTGATTTATTAATTTATTAATTTATTGATTTATTGATTTATTTATTTATTGATTTATTAAATTATTAATTTGTTGATTTATTGATTTGTTGATTTTGTGATTTATTGATTTATTGATTTATTGATTTATTGATTTATTGATTTATTGATTTATTGATTTATTGATTTATTAATTTATTTATAAATTTATTTATTGATTTATTTATTGATTTACTGATTTATTGTTTTAATAATTTATTTATTTATTGACTCATTGATTTATTGAATTATTGATTTATTGATTTATAGATTTACTTAATATATTGATTTGTTAATTTATTGATTTATTGATATATTTATTTATTTATTTATTTATCGATTTGTTGATTTACTGATTTATTGATTTATTGATTTATCCATTTATTGATTTGTTGATTTGTTGATTTTGTGATTTATTGATTTATTGATTTACTGATTTATTGATTTATTGATTTATCCATTTATTGATTTGTTGATTTATTGATTTATTGATTTATTTTCTTTATTTATTTATTTATTTATTAATTTATTGATTTATTGATTTATTTACTTATTTATTTACTTATTTTATATATTTTTTTGATTTATTTACATTTACTAATTTTTAAATTATTATTTTATTTATTTATCTATCTATGTATTTATTTATTTGTTTGTTTATTTATGTATATATATTTATATATTAACGTAAACTACTATGTTTAGAAGTTTTTAAAATTTGCTACATTTTTTATGTCCATGTGCATGTTCCTCTCGCATCGTTATGATTTTAGGTATACTAGCTGTGCTGATCCTACATGCAATATGGAGGATCAGCACACATAATCTGATTTTGTCTTTGAATAGCAAATAACGGTCATGCAAAATTGTTAGACGTCTGCCTAATGGCCTAATGCATCTATAGCTCTAGCATCAGATAAAATTGAAAAGAATTCATTAGGTAATCTAAAGCGATAACAAATCATTACTTTTAATGATTTAATAGCTTACCTGCTACGTGTAGAGTTGCCGTATTATTATTATTATTATTGATTTATTGATTTATTGATTTATTGATTTATTGATTTATTGATTTATTAATTTATTGACTTATTGACATGTTAATTTATTGATTTATTAATTTATTAATTTATTGATTTGTTGATTTATTGATTTATTGATTTATTGAATTATTGAATTATTGACTTATAGATTTATTGATTTATTGATTTATTGATTTATTGATTTATTGATTTATTAATTTATTGACTTATTGACATGTTGATTTATTAATTTATTGATTTATTGTTTTAATAATTTATTTATTTATTGACTCATTGATTTATTAAATTATTGATTTATTAATTTATAGATTTACCTGATATATTGATTTGTTTATTATTGATTTATTGATTTATTTATAATTTATTGATTTATTAATTGATTGATTACTGATTTATTAATTTATTGATTTATTTATTTATTTATTGATTAATTTATTGATTGATTAATTAATTTATTAATTTGTTACTTTTGTGATTTATTGATTTATTGATATACTGATTTATTGATTTATTGATTTATTGATTTATTAATTTATTAATACATTTATTAATTAATTTATTAATTTATTTATTGATTTATTGATGTATTGATTTGTTGATTTATTAATTTATTAATTTACTGATTTATTAGTATATTTACTGATTGATTTAGTCATTTATTAATCTATTGATTTATTAATTTATTACTTTATTTTATTATTAATTTATTAATTTATTGATTTATTAATTTATTATTGTATTTATTTATTAAATTATTAATTTATTAATTTCTTGATTTATTGATTTATTGATTTATTAATTTATTTATTAATTTATTTATTGATTTCTTTATTGATTTATTGATGTATTGATTTGTTGATTTATTAATTTACTAATTAATCGATTTATTAATTTATTGATTTACTTATTTATTAATTTATTGATTGATTGATTTAATGATTTATTGATTTATTGATTTATTAATTTATTGATTTATTGATTTATTGATATATTGATTTATTAATCTTTTGATTTATTGATTTATTGATTTATTAATTAATTTCTTAATTTAATAATTTATTGACTTATTGACATGTTGATTTATTGATTTATTGATTAATTGTTTTAATAATTTATTTATTTATTGACTTATTAATTTATTAAATTATTGATTTATTGATTTATAGATTTACTTGATTTATTGACTTATTGACATGTTGATTTATTGATTTATTGATTTATTTATTAATTTATTAATTTATTAATTTAATGCTTACTGATTTATTAATTTGTTGATTTATTAATTTATTAATTTATTAATTTATTGATTTATTTATTTATTGATTTATTAAATTATTAATTTGTTGATTTATTGATTTATTGATTTATTGATTTATTAATTTATTGACTTATTGACATGTTGATTTATTAATTTATTGATTTATTGTTTTAATAATTTATTTATTTATTGACTCATTGATTTATCAAATTATTGATTTATTAATTTATAGATTTACCTGATATATTGATTTGTTTATTATTGATTTTTGATTTATTTATTAATTTATTGATTTATTAATTGATTGATTACTGATTTATTAATTTATTTATTTATTTATTTATTTATTGATTGATTTATTGATTGATTAATTAATTTATTAATTTGTTAATTTTGTGATTTATTGATTTATTGATATACTGATTTATTGACTTATTGATTTATTGATTTATTAATTTATTAATACATTTATTAACTAATTTATTAATTTATTTATTGATTTATTGATATATTGATTTGTTGATTTATTAATTTATTGATTTACTGATTTATTAGTATATTTACTGATTGATTTAGTCATTTATTAATCTATTGATTTATTAATTTATTACTTTATTTCATTATTAATTTATTAATTTATTGATTTATTAATTTATTATTTTATTTATTTATTAAATTATTAGTTTATTAATTTCTTGATTTATTGATTTATTGATTTATTGATTTATTAATTTATTTATTAATTTATTTATTGATTTATTTATTGATTTATTGATGTATTGATTTGTTGATTTATTAATTTACTGATTTATCGATTTATTAATTTATTGATTTACTTATTTATTAATTTATTGATTAATTGATTTAAAGATTTATTGATTTATTGATTTATTAATTTATTCATTTATTGATTTACTGATTTATTGATATATTGATTTATTAATCTTTTGATTTATTGATTTATTGATTTATTGATTAATTTCTTAATTTAATAATTTATTGACTTATTGACATGTTGATTTATTGATTTATTGATTAATTGTTTTAATAATTTATTTATTTATTGACTTATTAATTTATTGAATTATTGATTTATTGATTTATAAATTTACTTGATATATTGATTTGTTGATTTATTGATTTATTGATTTATTTATTAATTTATTAATTTATTAATTTAATGGTTACTGATTTATTAATTTGTTGATTTATTAATTTATTAATTTATTGATTTATTGATTTATTTATTTATTGATTTATTAAATTATTAATTTGTTGATTTATTGATTTGTTGATTTTGTGATTTATTGATTTATTGATTTATTGATTTATTGATTTATTGATTTATTGATTTATTGATTTATTGATTTATTAATTTATTTATAAATTTATTTATTGATTTATTTATTGATTTACTGATTTATTGTTTTAATAATTTATTTATTTATTGACTCATTGATTTATTGAATTATTGATTTATTGATTTATAGATTTACTTAATATATTGATTTGTTAATTTATTGATTTATTGATATATTTATTTATTTATTTATTTATCGATTTGTTGATTTACTGATTTATTGATTTATTGATTTATCCATTTATTGATTTGTTGATTTGTTGATTTTGTGATTTATTGATTTATTGATTTACTGATTTATTGATTTATTGATTTATCCATTTATTGATTTGTTGATTTATTGATTTATTGATTTATTTTCTTTATTTATTTATTTATTTATTAATTTATTGATTTATTGATTTATTTACTTATTTATTTACTTATTTTATATATTTTTTTGATTTATTTACATTTACTAATTTTTAAATTATTATTTTATTTATTTATCTATCTATGTATTTATTTATTTGTTTGTTTATTTATGTATATATATTTATATATTAACGTAAACTACTATGTTTAGAAGTTTTTAAAATTTGCTACATTTTTTATGTCCATGTGCATGTTCCTCTCGCATCGTTATGATTTTAGGTATACTAGCTGTGCTGATCCTACATGCAATATGGAGGATCAGCACACATAATCTGATTTTGTCTTTGAATAGCAAATAACGGTCATGCAAAATTGTTAGACGTCTGCCTAATGGCCTAATGCATCTATAGCTCTAGCATCAGATAAAATTGAAAAGAATTCATTAGGTAATCTAAAGCGATAACAAATCATTACTTTTAATGATTTAATAGCTTACCTGCTACGTGTAGAGTTGCCGTTCCAGAATGAAAGCTCGTGTTGTCATTCATTCGAGCTGTATATCGTAGGCGCGCACCATCGAATTCCTTTGTTATAGCAGATGAACGGAGCTGTTTGTAATACGTCCTGAAATGAAGTTTTGTTTCGTCTGACAACTTTGGATCCTTTCCCCACTCCAAAACAAAGTTAGCTTTACCATTCCATTCGTGCCATTTGTATTTTCTAGACACTAAATTCTGTAGTCTGACGTCCGACATATTTGGAGTAAATATGATATCAGATCCAATAAGTTTGTACACCGTAATATTTTCCTTATACAGGATGACTTCTATAACAAATTCCAGCTGATCAAAATCAATCAATTTGTACAATTTATTAAATATTTATTGAATACAATTATAAAATGCTTATTTTGGCCATCATTTTCTGACACACTGTTATAGTTTCTGGCAACTAGTGTTTCCTAAAGTCTTTCACTCCAATAGCACGCTTTCGGCATTCTAATTAATGGTCTATCTTTTTGCTAAACGTTTGACTTTCCTTTTGTTTTGGAAATCGAACTCCCACTCGGCGTCCGTGGTAATCAAAGGTGAGGGGCTGGCAACACGAGACCGCACCCGAATGACGAAAAACGACAGGATTTTGTTCGATCTAGTGGCGACGTTCTTACGCAGAACTGGACCAAAAACAAGACATGACAAGCTCCGGAAACGACAGCGTTCCAATCACAGTCACCCGACTATCTAATCGGACACTTACTTTCAACGTTTAGCGCTGAAGCGGCAGCGAGCGACAAAATCGAAGGAACTGTACCAGGTAGACTTTCCTTCTTCGCTCGGCAGTAAAAATGAGGGGGGGGGGATCGACGGGTTAGAGTCCCAACGAGACGACCGGTTCTCTAGATCTTACACTGACAGTCTGGCAGCATGAACTCTACAGACCAATCACCGGATGTATGGCGCACTCAGCTAGAGGGCGTTGGCGAATTTGTGGATTTTGTTGCATGAGTTGGCATTGAAAAGCTGAGGTATCAATCTAAGCTAACAAACCAAGCATGAGTATGACAATTTACCTCTTTCTGTAGGGCAAACTACTGTTTCGTCACAAGAGAGCGACTCCAAAAGAGCGACAACAACAGATAACCGAAAGAGAAATAGATGAAAGTTTAATTGCTTGTTGAACATTGCCTTCTGCACATAACATATTTAGATAGGTACAATGTATGCACTCAAACTATCTATATTATAGTACTTTATCATACTCTACAGAAAGAGAACTTACTCCAGCAAAGAACAGCGTATACAAAAGGACGTCTAGAGATTGTGATAAGTTACCTTTGCCAACTCCAATACCGGTTCAGCAGCAGAGGCTGTAGCTCTTGGTTGCTAGTCACATGACTAATGACGTAATCTTTGTCTCATGTTTATCACCTGTCTTTTCACGCCACGTCATCCTTCCGGGCAAGAAAGGGTTTGGTGGAAGAAAAGTCGATGTCGTCGTGTTTCCGCTTAGCCGAAATTAGTGAGATAAATACCGGATTTGATTTCCTAAACATTAGATCAGTATTTCACGTCAACCAGCGCTTCTCACTGTTTTTGGTCTGTTTGTCAACGGCTAGTCTGTAGTCGATTGTGTTGTAAATTCTCTCGTTTACGATACAAATTGGATGTGTATACGCAATTAAAAACCAGGCATTTATCTAGATCTAAACAACTTTTGAGTATTTCTCTTCGTCGACGACCCCAATCGTTTACTGTTCTATATATATATATATATATATATATATATATATATATATATATATATATATATATATATATATATGTATACGTCATGTCCTCGTACTAGGCAGTGGCGGATGTAATTACATGGGGCGTTGCATGGGGGCACGTGCTCCCCTCCAGCAGTGCCTTCAATAACAATTGCTTTGTATTTCTGTCTGCAATCGCAGCATAGCCTTGCAGGAATACTAAAATATAAGCAGAGCGTCGCGTCGTAGCTTCCTGAAAGGCTGGTTCACAATATCTGCCGAAGAGCAATGCTAAGACGTACTATTACTTCCTGGGAATGACCACATCCGAGATAAATCTAATAATCCTTATCATTTCATTGATTTTTTATTAGATGTAGCTAGTAAGTAATAGCTGGAGCCTATGTATTACATAGTAGCGAGTAAGCTCCTGCTGACTACTCCCTACATCTAATGTAGCCGGTGCATGTTTTTCTGTAATTTAATTTAATAAAACGTGGATGGCAGATATATATTGTGGAGAAACAGCGAATGAGCATCCCGTCTGCGATGTTCAGTCTTCATTAATTTTGTCTCTAGGCAGAGTCTACCACATTCACGTTCAAAAGAAAGCATGACAGAGTACATGCACGTACGCACTGTAGTGAACAATCCTCTTCTAGAACTTAAAATTATGTCATTTGCTAAACTCATTGTCCAAGTATTTGTGTTGACTTTCCCATATTATAATATATATATATATATATATATATATATATATATATATATATATATATATATATATATATATGCAGTTGTGGACATAATTATTGAACCATTTCCGGTGTACATATGGTGGACATGAGCCAGACCACTTCCCGCTCGCTAACAGACACACAGAGCCGTATATGTCTACCAGCCTTACATAGGGAGAGGGGAGCCGTCTGGCTACACGAGACTAAAACTACAGTGTGAGGGTCATGTACTTGCATCATGAATTCTGTCGAACGTGTTATAATATTTTCTGATGAAATGAGAGAGTCGAAAATGCTCACTTGCACATAACTGTTTCCCACTGGATCATCATGCATCACCACTGATTACCTGCACAGACAGCAGAAATGCACACTGAAACACATGGACAGTACAAGCGAAGGACAAAGATGCACACAGGCAAGTGACCATAATTCAGAAGTGGTCGGGCCTAGCACAATCTAAAATAGTGTGGTCTAGGAATAATGCCAAGAGAGCAGTTTTCTATCAAACTGGCTATCTAACAGTCTATTGTACAACGTGTTCTTGTATAATTACTCTCGTTTACCAACTATAACTGTAATTCCTGGCTACACAATGACCTCTGTACTGTACCGTGTACTATACGTACTATACCGTGTACTGTACTGTGTGCTGTACTGTGTGCTGTACGTGTACTATACCGTGTACTGTACTGTGTGCTGTACTGTGTGCTGTACGTGTACTATACCGTGTACTGTACCATGCATACGTGTACAGTACACTTTACCAAAACCAAAACGTTTGGAACTTCGAGGCGTCACTATGTGCGCACTAGATACTAAAGTTTTGCTACACACAGCAAGTATTCCTCTAACCTTCATCTCCACTGTTGTTTGCTACGATGCGCGGGTATCGCCAAATGTTGCCAGTTCCAACAACGCATCCCAAGCAGGAGAGAACAAGACCGAGTTTAGACTTAAACAGTGGCTGCAAACACAATGCAAAATTATAATAAACACAATAGAGATGAGATCTACAACCAACCTCATCATCAGTGTCTGTATGACAGTGTCGTTTACGTGACAGATATGTCACAAGACAATTGGACAGAATCCCGAATGTGAATAATAATGACGTCACTAAGCCACGTGTTTGCGAACGTGTAGTTGCTGCAAACAAAATGCATAGATAACCACATACAAAAACGAGAGATGTACTGTACTGTAGAACAAATCCCATCAGCATCTGGTGTCAGTCATCAGTGGCGTACTAGGCATGAGGCAGCCGAGGCAGTTGCCTCGGTAAATAAAATGGGTGTGGCGTTGCAAAAGTTTTGCTGGATGTATCAGTTAGTAGATAACAGAAAAGATCGGGCATTTCTAAGTGGCTTAGCTCTTTTACATATTCATAGAGATGTGACTGTGAGTAGAGAGAACGTCATACGAAGATTTGATTGTACAGGACATCGCAGATTGGGACAGCTGTTATTATAGAAGCTATGTTTACTTACATTATACATAAAGTAGGTTAAAGACAAATTATTGCTTAATTAATTAATTTATATAAACTTGCCTCGGTAATATTTTAATGCTAGTTACGCCCTTGGTCATCTTCACATGACGATGTCAGAACATTTGTAACATAATCCGGATGTAAACAAATGACGTTAGTTTAGTTTGCAGCAAGAATCCAGAATAAAAGATGCAAAGGCCCATGTAGTGTCAACCAGAGCCTCTGACACTACAGCTAGCCTCGATCTCCTAGACCCGTGTAGCGCCGAATCGGCGCTACACAGGTCTGGGTGGTCGAGGCTACATACAGCGCCAATCAGACATCGAAAATTGCTTTGTCCCAAGACTCGGCGATGAAAACGTCTTGACTATCGTCATCTGTCGTAAACGTTAGATTTCTTAATGCATTCGTTGTGGCTCGCTTGTCGTCGAACTTCGTATCATCCATTTTGTCATTCGCTCTGCTGTTAGTGCATTAGCCTCGCAAGCCAGGCTCTTCCGCGCAGTCGCTGAGCTAACCGCACTGGAATCACACGAGGAGGAGGAGCTTTTACCGGAATTGCTCCAGCGCGAGAAGAGCCTGGTCGCTTTCGAGAACGTCATAGTGACGTGAGACCCCGATCCGGTTTCATAGCTTGATAAAGCTAATTCTATTAGGTAAGCATGTAGGTACGAAAGTTGAGAACACGCGACATCGCTTCACGCACTTGCTTGTTTTGCACGAAGTACGTAGTTGACATCATCGTTCGCTTCTAGTACGTATGTAGACAGCTCAGGCATGTAATATTCTGCAGTGTCACGACTCCATTTCAGCATTCAGTTTCGCCAACAGCACACGGCCGAATCTAGATCTGCAGCGCGGTAGTTTGAGAAATGAACTCATTGTACGCGGTTAGTGTATATATGTAGCAGTCAGAGTCCATGCACTGAAACAAGTCGTACGTAGTACACGTGCAACTACGAGTCAACTCTACACTTCCTGAACATGGTAGGTCCACTGCACTGCTGTTTTCCCATGCCTACATGTTTCCAGTTCACCGTGAGGAGAGCCAATATCGTACTAAAGTGCTGCTTGCTGAGTCGAAAGTACCGTCACATAGACTGCGTTAGCAATACACGCAAATCTGATCCTGACGTGGAGAGGTCAACAAGCTCTAGGCCACTGTTTTCATGAACCATTGAGTGAAACTGGGCCGGCAGTTCTCACACCATTTCCCCCACAGACTATAGATGTCAGAGTAGACGCGCAAGAGTGGTGAATAGTTCTACGTCGGTTTCAATTCGCGCAAACCTGCAGATGAGTTTAGTAGAAAGAAACGTTGCTGGAGAGTGTAGGTTCAGCGGACCAGTCCCATGTAGGCCATTCCTACGCTCATTATTCACCAGCACTTTGTCCATCAACAGCTTCACTGGATTTTGTGTTCACGCGCTCTCCGCGGAGGGCTACCTCTCTGCTTCGTGTATCAGCGCAATTACAGTAACGAGCTCTTTAGGAAATAGAATTAGCTTTATCAAGCTATGAAACCGGATCGGGGGTCCTACGTCACTATGACGTTCTCGAAAGCGACCAGGCTCTTCTCGCGCTGGAGCAATTCCGGTAAAAGCTCCTCCTCCTCGTGTGATTCACGTGCGGTTAGCTCAGCGACTGCGCGAAAGAGCCTGGTATGCGAGGCTATTAGTGCATGTTGATGTCTCTAGGGGGTTATCGATGGGTACACCCACGCGTATACAGATTGGCGTCTATTGAAATGTTTGTCAAGTGCTGTGCCACTTTCTGTACGAGAGAATGCAGAACACAACCTGAAATCATCAATAAGAGTAATCATTTGTGTGTTTGTCAGTTTGTCTGTTTGTTTGTCAATGTCTGGTTGTCTGTTTGTGTGTCATCTGCCTGCCTGTCTGTCTATCTGTTGTTTGTCTATCTGTTGTCTGTCTGTCTGTCTGTCTGTCTGTCAAAGGTATTTTATTCAATAGAACAAAGTACGTACAGATGGAGGCTAAATCCTCTACAACACAATGTCCTCATCAGTCCAATTAACTACACACGTGCTTGCTCCTTTACTAAAAAAAAAAGTAAAGGCCAAATGGCCTTGGAAAAACACAAATTAACTAGCATCATCTAAAAGTCTCTCCACTTTCCTGTAGATGACTCGAGCATTGGCTTTTTGTAGCTGAATGGACATGCGCTCCCTCCAATGTGTCTTGAATGAGGAGGCATTTGTTGTTCCATAGGCATCCGTTGATCTACTTGACAAATGCTGTAGGTACATTTCTGCTTGTTGTCCCCATCGACCAAAATGTTCCAACACTAGTGGGACTGCTGTCACTGTTTCCTTACCAAGAAGTCGTTCTCTGCTATATTTTTCCGTTTTCTTCTGCTCTCTCCTGGATGCTGCAGCACCTTCCGTAGATGCTGATGTCTGTCTGTCTGTCTGTCTGTCCAGTTTGTCATCTGCCTTTCTGTCTGTATATCTGTCTGTTTGTCTGTCTGTCTGTCAGTTGTCGGTCAGTCTCTCTATATCTGGTTATTTCTATTCTATGTATACTATCTACTGCTTATCATATCTACTACCTTAATTAATCATCTCTAATTGTATTACCAACCACATCACCATTTGCATGTCTTACCTCATACATTTCCATCCCAATCTCATTGCTCTTGCATTACTCTCTCCTTCTTGATTCTTGTGACGACCCAGTCTTTCCCACTCACGCCTCTTCCTTCAGAATCAACACAGTAAGCTCATCACGTGACCTCCATATCTCAACATCAATTTGCGTACATTTTTACAGAAATTAGCAGGAATAGGTGGCAACACAAAATTCATAAAATCAGACACAACACTGCAGACGAATGTTTGTTTGCCTGTTGGTTCGGTGAGGTGCAATTGATGGGCTCGTTGGTCGTGTTTGTTTGTAGCCGTTTGTGTGATGTGCAGGTTTTAGTTTGACGGCATCGGCAGGTTTGATAAGGTCGCTGTCTGGAAGCAAAACGAACATTAGTGACAGGTAGATATCAATGAAAAGATGGCCAAATAAGAATATGTAAATTTATTATTTAATTATTAATATTAATTATTTATTGTAGCTGATGTATACATAACTTTAACTGTTTGTGTGTGTGTATTGTGTGTGTCTTAAGCTTAATTAATTAATTAATTATAATTTTATTAATATTTATTTTTTTTTATTTAATTATTAATATTTTAGTTGTAGCACGTGATTTTGTTTACAAAATTTTTATTCTTATTGTTTGAGTGTCTTGGATGTGCAGATTTTTTCTTGGTGGCATGCAGTCTAGATCTGTTCGTGGATTTCAAATGTACGGAGTTGGACCTCACAATGAAAGTTAGTTTGAACAGACAAGCAAGTAGACAGACAGACAGACAGACAGACAGACAGACAGACAGACACAGCTCACCTCGTTGTTTTCTTCTTGTCATACATTTTTCTTTCTCTACAGACTGTTTGACTGGAGGAGATGCATTCTGGGCAGCAGGTGCTGATGTCTTCACACCATTACCCTTCCAACCAGGGAAGGTAGATTTGGTGAATTATTCAGAACGCATTTCTTTATCACCGGCGGCAACTGTGATGCACTAGCATTTGGTATGCGAGATTGTTTACTAGTGAGTCTGTTATCTATACTCTGTCATTGTGTATGTCCTGTATGTATGTATGTATGTATGTATGTATGTATGTATTTATGTATGTATGTATGTATGTATGTATGTATGTATGTTGTACCAACTTTTAAATAATAACAAAAAAAATTTATGTATGTATGTATGTATGTATGTATGTATGTATGTACGTATGTATGTATGTATGTATGTATGTACGTATGTATGTGTGTATGTGTGTATGTATACACTTGCCTCTCTCTCCGGACTGTCAGTTCTGTCCAAGAAGAAGAAGAAGTGACATATAGACAGTGAATGCTGATAGCATTGTAGCATTGTAGCATCGTAGCATAGTCATTGCAGTATCGAACCTGAGCTTTAGGGGCTCTTGTACGTACGTACGTACAAAAAAATGTACGCATGTCCAGTATATATGTATGTGTGTGCTGTGTGTGTCATCTATGCATGCATGTATGTATATATGTATGTAGGTATGTTTGTCTAAAACATTATCCATTGTGCCATCATACCAACCCTTTTTCTTCATTTCTAGGTAGCCAATGGCGTAATTCACTTTCAACTTTTCTTTCAAATGCTCGTTGGTCATACGGAATGGGCGTGGCCTTAAAACTAGGTTTAGCGCGGGTTGAAATCAACTACTGCATTCCGCATCGAGCCATGTCATCAGATAGGCAAGACACTAAATCTGCAATCACCAAGTCATACATGATATGTTGACTTTATTATTTAGGTTACAATCTGGACTACAGATTGGTGTTGGACTGGACTACAGCTGTTAGAACGGTTTAATATTAATATGTTAACCCTTAATATTAACGTATCACGTGTAGATATGAATATAAATCTTCATCTCATATGTACATGCTGCAAAAGAGACAAGATACTAAGTCTAGTTAGCCCCATAGTCGAGTGAATATGCATTGTCAGACAACACAGGGCACTGAAACTATTCACATTGTGACAGTAATTGGCAGTTTCTTTCCAACATTAGGGGCGTAGCGTGACCTCTAGAAATGGGGGAATAAACTTCACGATGCTATGGGTCACGCCCACTTTTATGGACACATCCTCTTTGATTTGCTTCTAATTGACTGATACAGTAGAATCAGTGACATCCAGATAGGAACAAAGTCTATACAGCTATAGTCCTTACACGTATTTACAGTCCACAATTGTTATGACCACGCCTACAAATGATGGGGGCATAGCCCGGTCTAGCCCATGCCACACTACACCCCTGCCAACATTGTACCATTTTGTTTTGATAGACGTGCAATTGTATTTGAAATGATGGGGCAGGGGAGGTCATCTTCATAATACTTGAAGAGATCCTGCCAGTCACGTTTACTAAATTACTAAATAATTAATAAAATCATCCCACAAAAATTTAAAATTATTTTTAAAATTTAACTCATCCTACAACTTTATGCGCATGCCTAGTACAAGCAGTGCACACTCACTTGCAAAAAAGGTTTCAAGACAACATGGCAACATGCTACATAAGCCGTGGCTTAGTGGTTAGTGACAATGGCTACCACTCCATGCATGGTCTGGGAGTTCAAACCCCAGTGATGACGGTAAATTATGAAACTTGTCTGTCTTTCTTCTCATGTTTCTCCAGCTTTGTCCATGAGACTATGACCCGTTTCAGTCGTTGCGAAGTTTCTGTGGTCTGGCGAACGATCCGTTTATGATGACGTTCAGCACTTTCCTGGTGGTCATTGATATCCATTAGGCCTGCTGTGCCAAGTTCGCAGTCACAGTAATGCCTGTAATCTATATCGAATTGGCAAGTCATTGATCGCCGGTTGGGGGCACCCAGATGAAGTAAAGACCCCACTTGCCCATCATGGAGGGGCATAATGACACATAAAATAATAGAAATATAAAGTATATAAACATTTACGTACATTCTTTTACGTAAGTTCTCTTCTTGTACAATCTTGGGGCACAAAACCATTGCATGATCAGTATTGCGTCTCATTGAGAAACCACCCGTGGACATGCAAGAGACCTACAGATGGCTGAAGTCATCAAATCTTCCTGCTGCAACTGAGGGACTGGTTGTTGCTGCTCAAGACCAAGCTCTTCGGACTCGGTATTATGAGAGCAGCTTTCTGCATCGAGATGTCAGTCCCACTTGCCGCTTGTGCAGTGTAGGCGTGGAAACAGTTGACTACATTGTGGCAGGCTGTAGTGCCTTGGTACCGATGGACTACACTGATCGACACAATCAGGTGGCCTCCATTATCCACTGGGGCATTTGTCGTCATTTTGGGGTTCCAGTGGAGAGCAGATGGTACCGGCATCATCCTGATCGGCTTGTGGAGATGGACAACATCACTATGATGTGGGATACAGCCATCCCTACTGCTAGGAAGATCGGTGCCAATCGTCCTAACATCTGTTTCAGAAATAAGAAGACAAACACTTGTCTTCTCATTGATATCAGCTGTCCTGCTCAATGCAACATTGCCAGGAAACAGGCTGAGGAGTTGACGAGATACAGTGACTTGCAGGTGAAGATAAGCCTCATGTGGCAGTGTTGGACACTGGTTGTTTCAGTGGTGTTGGGAGCTTTGGGTACAGTGCACACAGGTATTGCACTGTGGCTGGACATTATTCCAGGTCATCACAACCCACAGCACATACAGAAAGCAGTGCTTCTTGGATCCAGTCGGATCCTACGTAAAGTCATGTTTTCTGTCTAAACAGCCATGATGGTCTAAGCACATCTGAGGCAGGGTTTGCCTCCGCTGATTACAAGAGACCTTACAAACCAGACTGATCTGGTTGAGCACGACACATAAAAAATAAAAATAAAATTCAAGTCTACACACCATACACATGACGATGCCTTTATGAATGTGACACTAAACAATTTCGTGATTATATTACTAAATGCCTATTATAGTGTTGATAAATATCCACCCGATATCCTACAGTCATGTGGGGATTCCAAGCTCCTCTTTGACTGTACCATCAATTCTACTTGGCAACAGTCCACATATCTCCAACAGCAGATCATCAATCTTCACATCACCAACTTGTTCAGTCTTCACTTGAATAATTGCAAATAATTTAGAAGCTGCAGTCGCTTTGTCATGACATAACGAAGTAATTTCGTGGTGACTGAAACCTAATTTATGTCCAAATAAATACCATTGAGATGAACCGTGCTTACTGACAGCTGCCACTACTGCACTGGGATGGACAACTGCAGTGGTCAACATTCTATTGGAGGCTAGAATGACCAGCAAGTCATCAAGACTTTCTACCATCAGATCATCACCAACTACTTGTTTTACAGCAGCACTTGCTCCTTTACTTGTTGCTTTGGCTTCCTGAATTTTCTCTTCAGCATAGACAGCAACTTGTTTCAGTTCTTTGTGTTCCTCTAAATGCTTTCTGCTCAGATATCCAGTCTCATATTCAGTGCCTGGACTGTATCTGTCTAACGTATCTCTCCAAAGAGACATGACAGTGTCGAGTAGGGAAACACATTCTAATTCTGTTGCCTTACCTCCACGACATACAAAGTCGACAGAACGAACAGGATCTACCATGGCAACCAAACATTCAACATAACAATGAATAGAATCACCTCGTGATACAATCAGTCCATTCCTCCACAGCCTTGCTTCTGTATCTAACGTCGTATGAACTCTAGATTGAAACATGCCAAATGCAGATGGACTGAAGATGGTCGTCTCACTGCTGCACACTTGACGACGACCGACATACACTTTCTTACTCTCGTCTCTCTTCCACATGACAGACAGATCCTTAGGAGGCAAGAGAGCTGGAAACATGTACGTGTCGTCTCTGCCTTCCACTTTGAAGCAGATATCAAGACATTCATTTATAGCGAGAACTTTATCTGTGTTGAGTTGAACTTGAATCTTCTTATCTCTTCGGAAATGATTGATTGCCTTTTCTGCTTCTTCTCTTGTTACTGTACCATCCTTCCTCTTTGACCTGACATGCCACTTAAAATCCTCAGAAGCAATGAGAGGACCGATGGCATAATGATGTAGAGATGCAGGATTGAGAGCTGCCACATCACCGGCAACAGCAATCTAAACACACATCACAACAATATTACACAAACATACACAAGTACAACAACTAAACATCTGCTCGTCGTCTCACCTCTCCTGAATCATCTAAAAAATCAACTACCTTCTCTACAACCTTCTTCTCTTGTCCTGGACATGCTTCCTGCTCGATCCTCTCCATGAGTGTTGCCTTCTCCATGAACAGATCTTCTTGTTTCTTACGAAGAGAAGGAAGCAACTTGGACACGACTGGCTGACAAAGACGAGGATACAGAGGAGCAGACTGAAACATAAATATCTATATCAGCAGGTAATTATAAGTCTATAAAACTAGTCTCATAATCACCTGCTGAAGACTCCTTTTCACATCACAAAGAACTTTCTTTAGTTGTTGTATTTCAGATGTCCAGCTCCTCCTGCAGTCGAGAACAAAACAAACTTCAATGATGTTGATCTTGCCTTTGAACAGCTCACGCATGTCGTCGACCACACGCTGCAAGACACCCTGACGCCCTGGACAGTAATCTATGTGACTGCCAGCTATCAACACTGTGGGTATAAACTCTGCATCCAAACTGGCTCTGAGAAATGAGAGCCAATACTGAAGCTCTTCTAGCAACTCCTCAACACTGCACAGTCGTCTCTCCTCTCCTCTCACTAGACTCACTAGCAAGATGAAGATTGAGTTGGAGGAAAAGAAAAGGCCGTGTGTTTTGTGGAACTGCCCTTGACCTGCATAGTCCCACACTGACAAGCGACCCACTCCTGGAATATCGACTGTCATCACGTTGATACCAATTGTGCGTTCCTCTTCACATTTTGGGTCATCTGGTTTCTTCTCATTTGCAAAGAAAGCCCATTCTAACCATCCTCGTTTGAGAGCCTCCATGAGTGTCGTCTTTCCTGCTCCTTCTTTACCAATGAAACACAATTTCATGATTTCTGGTCTCACTGTGCCTTCGGCATACAGAACAGCATACTTCTGTTCATCCTGACAATACAACCCATCCATTCTACACATACCACCATATCTCACTACATAAACGTCTCACCATTGCTTTCCTCAGTCGTCTTTTAACTTTGGCATTGCCAGCCAGTTCATATGCTGTCTTACCACGCTGACAACATAACACACACAAATAAGATAAGATGGCCTATACCAGAGGTTTGTGAAGACAGATTAGAAATGCTATCACCAATGTTCTCACCAGGATTTCGACTCAACAAGCAAAGCAAATTGAGTTATGACGTCATATATAAATAATGACGTTACTTCCGGTTTGGTAGTTTAACTCAAGTGTTAGCATCTTAGTCTATGTCTAATACACACCTCCTGTCATGCATAACCTACTACTATTTACTAGAACCAAACATCATCCCTACAATCTGCACCTCCTTACACAGTCTAACTAAAAAAATAAATTTTAGATAAAAACTCAAGGGTGTGTCAAAGCATGGGCATCTTCTGTAACAGCATTCCAACCGTCATACAACACAAGTGTACACATGCCAAGATTGCCAATTAGCCAATGATGATGAGCAAAGGACATTTCTGTGGTACTTAGTAACGAAGACGTTTGTTCATGGATCATGCCTGCTGTCTCCACTACCCAACCAGTAATAAATTAATGGTTACATTTCATGAATCAACCGACTATCTCACTACCCCAACATATGGCCCAGACTGGAGAGAACACTGGCTATCACAGATAATTGTACACATTTACTCAAGTGTACAAAGTGTACGCTAGGGGGGGAGGGTAAGAGTAGTTGTCCACTTTTGGGGCGGAGCATAAAATGTTGATGATTTCTTTTTGGTCCAGAAGTAGATGAGAAGTGATACTGAAATCAGGATATTGCATTTACACGTACGTGTGTTGTACTGTATCTACGTTTGTAACCAGACTTTTCAACTCTGGTTTGTAACTATCCGTCGCAAGTGTATGACGTGTAGAGCACGCTAAGCATTCATCGCACGTGTTTACTAGAGTGTACATGGTGTGGGAGGTGTACTCTGTGGTACATACTAACAGACCTGTCTAAGAGACCTTGCGCTGTTCATAAAACGCCGCCAAACAGATAGCAACAGTTTGTGAACGCTTTTGTCTTTGCCAGCCCATCTTTGTCTCATGAGGAAGCTGTGCAGAAAGTGCAACGATAATGGAAGACTGCTGGACAGAACGACGAAATGTGCATATCAATCTTCGAAAGGGTTTCTAATTATTTAGTTATTGTAATACCATGGTTCTACATTCACATGACCAACATTTTATGTACGCTTGGGAGAGGGGGAGGGGTATGCAGAAAAGAGGACGCTTTGTACGCTTGAGTAAACGTAGACAATTATGGATGACCTCTAAACCAATTATTGTTTGCTGCCTATGCCACTGCTGTTGCACTTTCTATTGATTTAATAACATGTCATCATAATATTTAATATCAATACATTTATTATTACCATACATCACATCAACACATACAACAGTTCAACTGCAACACATGCAAACACTCACCTCATTCTTCAGTTCAGCATTTGCTTTTGATTTTAATAGAATTTCAACGATTTCATCATGATCCCCCCATGCTGCCAACATTAGAGCAGTGAAACCCTGTAATGACAATAATTGTGTTTTATTGTTTGTCTATACTGTAATATCCGTCCTATCACAAATCTCATCACATCATTTAAATCTCATTCTCTTCATTCATTCATTCACTATCAACACTTACCCATTTATCAGTTCTGTTCACATCTGCCCCTCTAGACAACGAAAGCTCAACTAATGACTTAGAGCCATTCATACAAGCTCTTATCAGTACAGTAGTTCCCTACATTAGAGTGAATTGTTATGAACAACAATAAAACGAGTCACTCAATCAATAACATACAAGACTATCACACGCATTCACTTCAGCTCCAACATCCAAAAGACGTTCAACCTCATAACGTGACTGTCTCTTCGCTGCGTGCAGTAGTCGGCGATTCAATGCTGTGATGTCTCTCTCACTCATTCTAACATAACAGTAACACATGAACGTGTAACCACACAAGACTACCCGACAACACTCTACCAACATGTCGCTGCCCCTCCCTACTCACTTTCCAACTTTATTCTCACCTTCAAACGTAAAACTCTCTTTACAATTCCTTTTCTCTACAAATTTCCAGCGATTTCTACCTTGCACTCCACGACGTTGCCAACCAAGTGCTGCTACTCACTCATACATGTATGACCTACTCACCATCACGTGTCTACTTTTTGCGCACGCTATGTGTAAACAGCAAGTAGATATTAACAAAATGTTTACAACGAGATAACAACGTCCATTCATCTGCAGACGCGACGATCAATGAGACGTGAGTTTGTGCTCACCCAAACCTTATTATACATAATTCCATAATTAATTAATTAAAATAAATGTAATATTATCAAAACATATATTTTTAATTTTATTATAACATTTTTACATTTCCTCTCAAATTGCTCAATACATTCTAAATGATTTTTATTAATATCAACAACCTTCAGGCTGGAATGTGTGTGTGTGTGTGTGTGTGTGTGTGTGTGTGTGTGTGTGTGTGTATGTGTGTGTGTGTGTGTGTGTGTGTGTGTGTGTGTGTGTGTGTGTGTGTGTGTTCATATATAATTATTTTAATATCAATATTGTCCTCCAGCATCGACCACCAAGTACAGCCTATATCATCTACTAATACTATATCATACAATATTATTGATCGTCACCCTTCTTTCTCTTCAACGATTGAACAAGCTCTTCTTTACGTTTTGCCAGCATTTTGCTCAACAACAAAAGTTTGTTACTATCAGTGAGAGATGCTTGACTCAGCATTGTCTCCTTGCTTTCTTTCAATTTGTTGGTGTTTGGTAACAACGACGATGCTATAGGACAAGCATCCTAGAAGAAAATCATTTTATGTCACGTGACATGCATACACCACGTGAACACACACACACACACACACACACACACACACACACACACACACACACACACACACACACACACACACACACACACACACACACACACACACACACACACACACACACACACACATAACCACAAGTAAACACTAATAATTTATTACCAATTTTTTTATTATGCCAATAGTCTGGGACTCCAAGAACATCCAACTAATATATTAACATCAATAATAATTGTAGTTGAGACATACTTACATGCAGTGGCTCAACAATCCCCTTTACTGGAAAGTCTACACGTGCATGTGTTTGATTCTGAACGCACAAGTCTTGCGACTGCCTCCATCTGAATGTCATGTGATCGACTGAATAGCCCGTATAAACAGTCGCTGGATGTTGAACAACAGCAGCAGGAAAAGCATCAGATGTTGGTGCATTGAGAGCTTCAGATGTAAAAGTGTTTAACTGACGTTGTGCATCATCATCATCTTGTAATGATGAAGATGATACTGCGTGAAGTACTGAACCATCCTATAAGTTGATATTAAACAACACAACAAATTTAATATAAATCATTAATATTAACAATACGAAAATTAATATTAAACATAACAATCAATTAATATTAAACATTAACAATAAATTTATATTAAACAATTTATCAAAATAATATAAATAATACATTGATATTAAACAATACAAAACATTAATATTAATCATAATAAATTAATGCTAAACTATAACAACACTAATACTTACTAATTTAATTAAAATTATAATTACAAAATTACGTATATTCACTAATTGATTCACACAGAATGAGAGATAGATGAAGGAAAAATCAGACAAGCAGACAGACGAGCAAACACATTACATCGTGTTGCATCGTCTCATTTCTGTCCTCATGCTTGCCACGTTTTCCTATTCTGCTCTCACTTACGAACTCGAATCTAGTGAATTGACGTTCACAATTCACAATCGGCTGCATGTGTGTTATACCAAGCAAACGAGGCAAACAAGGAGACATACTTTGAGTGTGAACGAGGACCGTGATTCCACACTCGTCCAAATGAAGGCAACCTGAAACAACAAGAAACTGATTTTTGTGCTACGTTCTATAAACTAAGAATGATAGACAAATAAAGAAACAAATAAATAAATAAACAAATGGACAAATAAACAAATAAATAAATAACAAATATACAAACAAATAAACAAATAAATAAATAACAAATATACAAACAAATAAACAAACAAATAAACAAATAAACAAATAAACAAACAAACAAATATATATAAATAAATAAACAAGCAAACAGACATATAAACAAACAAACAAACAAACAAACACATCAATAAAAATCCACTAACCATCCATCATTATCATACTGATCACGTTTCATGTGTTTAATCTGCTGCATGAATTCAGCGTCGACCCGTTTTGGGTTCTTGCCTCTATTCTCCTTACATAACACTGAAAACAAACATGTAAACAAATAAACACATAAACATGTAAACAAATAAACACATAAAGACGTAAACAAATAAACACATAGACACGTAAACAAATAAACACATAAACACGTAAACAAATAAACACATAAACACGTAAACAAATGAACACATAAACACGTAAACAAATAAACACATAGACACGTAAACAAATGAACACATAAACACGTAAACAAATAAACACATAGACACGTAAACAAATAAACACATAAACACGTAAACAAATAAACACATAGACATGTAAACAAATAAACACATAAACATGTAAACAAATAAACACATAAACATGTAAACAAATAAAAACATAAACATGTAACAAATAAACACATAAACATGTAAACAAATAAACGCATAAACATGTAAACAAATAAACACATAAACAAGTAAACAAATAAACACATAAACATGTAAACAAATAAACACATAAACATGTAAACAAATAAACACATAAACACGTAAACAAATAAACACATAAACATGTAAACAAATAAACACATAAACACGTAAACAAATAAACACATAAACACGTAAACAAATAAACACATAAACACATAAAAAATAAACACATAAACATGTAAACAAATAAACACATAAACATGTAACAAATAAACACATAAACATGTAAACAAATAAAAACATAAACATGTAACAAATAAACACATAAACATGTATACAAATAAAAACATAAACATGTAAACAAATAAACGCATAAACACGTAAACAAATAAACACATAAACATGTAAACAAATAAACACATAAACACGTAAACAAATAAACACATAAACACGTAAACAAATAAATACATAAACACATAAAAAATTAACACATAAACATGTAAACAAATAAACACATAAACATGTAACAAATAAACACATAAACATGTAAACAAATAAACACTTAAACATGTTAACAAATAAACACTTAAACATGTTAACAAATAAACACATAAACATGTTAACAAATTAACACATAAACATGTAAACAAACAACAAACATGCAAACATGCAAACAAACAAATACATTTAAAAATAATAAACAAACTTGACGACGACAAACAATGACACACAGTCAAACAAACAAATACATAGACGCATACAATCACCAACTGACAGACAAATAAACAGACTTACAGACACATAAACAAGCAAACAAAGACCAAACGATCTCAACAATTATTGCTTCCTACCGTGATTCAAAAACAACTCTTCAGGTGAACCAATAATCGACGTCTCATCATCATCATCGTTGTCATCACCTCGAAGCCACGGTGGCACGGCACCTAACACAAACATCAAACTCCGACGGCCAAACCCATGCACAAACAATCCTCATACAAGTATGAACGTTGACTTTTGATCTCTGGCTTTTCGTTCTCTAAAAATAAAATAAATAGACAAACAACCTAAGAGACAGACAGAGCTGCAAACACACACACACACACACACACACACACACACACACACACACACACACACACACACACACACACACACACACACACACACACACATGCATGCACGCATGCACGCACGCACACAGATACACAGACACAGACACACACACACACACACACACACACACACACACACACACACACACACACACACACACACACACACACACACACACATGCATACATGCATGCACACGCACACACACACACACACACACACACACACACACACACACACACACACACATGCATGCACGCATGCACGCACGCACACAGATACACAGACACACACACACACACACACACACACACACACACACACACACACACACACACACACACAAACTGTTCTATTAGTGACATACACCAAAAGCACTGGATGCAATAGAAGTGAAGCTATTAGAGACCGTCACTGCATTGTATGAACGTGTTGCTGCCACTAAATAAAAACGGTCACGTGACCACGCATATCAATTAATAATTAATTAATTAATTACAGATATGTGTTGACTTACTGTCAGAATTTGAGAATTCATAACGAATGCCATCGCTGAGTATAAAAGAGATGAACACAAGACAAGCACACAAACAATAGAGAACAAAATTGATTGTCTATGTCAACTGTCCTATAAGTAATAAATTAATTGATAATTACCCTTCACTCTTTGCATGCCAATCCGTGACATGTGCAGTAGTCTGAGATGGAAAAGCAGAAGACGACTAGACAATAATGATCAGGAACAATAGAACAATATTTAATAAAAAAACAAGTAAACAAATGAGTGAACAAACGAGTAAACAAACAAGTAAAAAAGAGTAAACAAAGGAGTAAACAAACGAGTAAACAAACAAGTAAACACACGAGTAAACAAAAGAGTAAATACAAGTAAACAAATCAAATAAACAACCAAGTAAACAATGAGTAAACAAACGAGTAAACAACTGAGTAGACAAACAAGTAAACAAACAAGTAAGTAAATAAATCAAGTAAACAAAAAAAAACAAATAAATAAACAACAAACAAAGTAAATTGTAATAAGCAAACAAACAAATAAATGAACAAACAAATAAACAGACAAAGTAAATTGCAATAAACAAACAAACATAGTTTCACACATAAAGATCATCAGTGAGCTTGGATACATCCTCCTGTGTGACGTATCTACCTGACTGTGAAAAAACATCCTTCGTTTGATGTCTTGCTGTCCCAATGCGGCTACATCCTACACACTTACACAACACATTATTTACAAACAGACAAACAAATAGACAAATAAACAAACAAACAAACAAACTGACCGACAAACAGACAAACAGACAAACAGAAAACTGACAAACAAACAAACAGACAAACTGACAAACAAACAGACAGACAGACAAACAAACATATAACAAATATAAACAAAAACAAACAAACAGACTAACACAAACAAACAAATAAACAAACAAAGAAACAGTAAGCAGACAAACAAACAAACAAAAAGCAGACAAACAAACACATAGGCAAACTGACAAAAACTGACGGACAAACACAAAACAGACAGGTAGACAAGTAAGTAGACAGATAGACAGACAAAATGACAGACAGACAGACAGACAGACAGACAGATTTGTTTTATTGTCATCAAACGTCACTACTTACATCACTTGCTGCAGTACTAAAAGTTCTACTTTCCTACTGTTCTTCGTTTTAATTAATGAATAGAACTATGAATGGCTTTGTCCATCTCTAGCTTGTCTTGTCCATCCAAACAATTCAATGAAAGCCTAGATAGCTTTCTTAAAACAACTCTACTGTTACATTTCTGAATAATCACAGAAAATCTTCTTCTCCAATAGCTTCTAAACCAGACAGACAGACAGACAGACAGACAGATTGTTTTATTCTCTCCCAAACTGTAAATGTAACAGTTAATCGCAGAAGTAAAGTATCCTAAGCATTAGCAAAAACTACTGAAATGTCTGAAGTCATAGCTACAGTATTATCCTAATGAACATAGTGCTGAATGTCTATATCAAAGAAAAAATCATCTATCTTACCTACGTGCAATCTACTTATCTTCTTTAATATAACTCTAGCATTACATCTCTGGATAATTATAGAAATCTGTCTACGCCATCTCGTCCTGAAGTCGGCTTCAGTACTTCTGCCTTCCGAATTCCTTGATTTCTTTGAGAGTGAGTTCAGGAAGTTATCAGCCTCCAGTGCCCAGAACCCACAGTGCTTAAAGACCAGAGGAACTAAGTTAGGTGTTGTGCCGTCCTGAACAGACAGAGCTTCGTATTTGCTTTTCTTTGTCATCTCACACTTCTCAGCTGCATAGCCTGCCTCTTTAGATGCTCTATTTAGGATGTCTTTGCTCCAAGGGTGAGCCATGCTCACGTCCAACTCTGTACTTGTTTCATTGTACATTAAAATATCGGGGTGATTCTCAGATTCTGTATATTGTTCTCTTGGCTCCTTGCGATGGTGCAGTTGGAGCTCGTTCAAACAACTGCACCATCCTGACACTACAGAATCGTGTTGCCAGACTGGTCTTCCCCCAAACTTGCAGGTGAGAAGATGATACCCAGTGCCATCCAATTCTACTTCACGTTCACATTTGTTTATGCATGACTTAAAAGGCATTGGTAGACCGAGCCTCAGAAAGGACTCTAGATGGAAATCCTTTGCAATAAATGCGTACCTATCTGAGGATGGTAATGCCTCTAACCAAGCCCCAGACCCCCTACCTTGAGCAGAACGTAATCTTGCAGCATCCCTTCTAAGAGGTGTAGAAGACAGACAATGAGCTGCACTCAAGAGGCCAATTTCTGAGCTTAGATTGTGCTGAAGCTTACCCTTTGTTGCTGAAAGGGTTGACAATGATGGAGGCCTCGCTGTTTCATCGTCCCTTAATCTAACTGGAGGCAAGAACTTGACAGCTGAATGAATGTCAAAGCCAAGTGAAGAGGATGTGAAATCATTTTCCACCAGATTGAGCCCATGAGGAGACGTATGCCGAGCATTTACTCTTGTTGACTTCAGACAAGCCAAACCCACCCAATTTGATGTTTAATGAGGCTTGATTCCAGGTGAAATCATCAATAGAGTCTAAGCCCAATATCTGGACAAAGGTAGATCAGGTCATGGCATCGTGTAGTGTTGCAGCATATTCAAAAGAATAAGGAGACACACATCTAGCTAAGTGGTTCATCCGAGTCAAAAAGACAGACAGAAAGACAGACAGACAGACAGACAGACAGACAGACAAACATATAGACAAACATACAGACAAACAGACAGACACTAAACACTCAGAACGTGAACCTTTTTCTGCTTCTCTTCTATTTCTCTTCTACTGTCTTTACAGCTACAGCAACCACCTCCACATATCTGCTAACACAAAACACATAGACACGTCAGATGTGGTGAGAGATTGAGTTACATGAGCCATATGACTGCCTCTCATAGTCGAGCTGATGCAACAAGAAATGAGGTTGTTCAGTAATATTATGTTCACTCCGTGTTGCCACCAGAAATGCCTTGTCTTCTTGTGCTGATCTGAACTACAATAGAAATCATAAATAAAACAAAGTCATGTATATCACTGCTCACTAGTCTATGTAACATATGGGAAAATGTATTAAACACACTGAGCAGGTTCGTTTTGCATCGTCCACTATTCATAGTTTTGTGTGTCTTCGTCACACATGCCCATATGTCCACACCTACTCTAGCTAATAGAGTCTACATCAGTATGTTGTGTGACAACAAACAAATAACCAAACAAGTAACCAAACGAGTAAACAAACGAGTAAACAAACGAGTAAACAAGTGAGTAAACAAGCAAGTAAACAAGCAAATAAACAAGCAAGTAAACAAACAAATAAACAAACGCGTAAACAAATGAGTAAATAAACGAGTAAACAAACGAGTAAACAAATAAGTAAACAAATGAGTAAAACAAATGAGTAAACAAACTAATAAACATGTAAACATATCAACACAAACAAATACACAATCAGACCCGACAGACAGATAGACATGCACATACATGTACACACACAAACACAAACACAGACAAACAGACAAACAGACAGACAGACAGACAGACAGACAGACAGACAGAAAGACAGACAGACACGCACGCACACACACACACACACACGCGCGCGCATGCACACGCACAGACACAGACAAACACACAAACAGACAGACAAACAAACAGACTAACACAAACAAACAAATAAACTAACAAATAAACAAATAAACAGACAAATGAACAAAAAGCAGACATGCACAAACACAAACACAAACACAGACAGACATGCACGCACGCACGCACACACACAGACAAACACACAAACAGACAGACAAATAGATGTTGTATGTTTTCTACCTTGCCATGTGTTGCAGTACTCCTCCTGAACGATGCTTATTTCTCTGTCTGTCACATGCTTGTTCACCTCCTCTTCACAGCAATAGCACCATATCTTTGCATGGGGTTCCACCTCGCCTTCCTCCACAACTGGTTTCTTCAAACATATTCTCGCATCCTTGACCTAACAAAACAATTCGTAATTAATTAAAAAGTTTGTTGAATGTGTTGATAACTGTTTGTCTGTCTGTATGTCTGTCTCTGTGTGTGTTTGTCTGTTTGTCTGTCTGTCTGTGTGTCTTTCTTTTTGTCCTTCTGTCTGTCTATGTCTGTCTATTTGTTTGTCTGTCTGCCTGTCTGTCTCTCTGTCCGTCTGTGTGCGTGTCTGCCTATTTGCCTGTCTGCCTATTTGCCTGTCTGTGTGTCTATCTACTTGTCTGTCTGTCTGTTTGTCTGTCTGTCAGTCAGTCTGTCTGTGTGTCTGTCGGTGTGTCTGCATGTCTGTCTATTTGCTGTCTGTCTGTCTACTTGTCTGTCTGTGTGTCTGTCTGTCTGTCTGTCTATTTGTCTGTCTGTGTGTCTATCTACTTGTCTGTCTGTCCGTGTGTCTGTCTGTGTGTCTTTCCATGTGCCTGTTTGTCTTTTTGTCCTTCTGTCTGTCTGTCTGCCTGTCTGTCTCTCTGTCCGCCTGTGTGCGTGTCTGCCTATTTGTCTGTCTGTGTGTCTGTCTGTTTGTCTATTTGTCTGTCTGTCTGTGTCTATCTATTTGTCTGTCTGTCTGTTTGTCTGTCTGTCTCTGTTTGTCTGTTTGTCTGTTTGTGTGTCTGTCTGTTTGTCTATTTGTCTGTCTGTCTGTGTCTATCTATTTGTCTGTCTGTCTGTTTGTCTGTGTGTCTGTCTGTGTGTCTGTCTGTTTGTCTGTCTGTCTGTCTATTTGTCTGTCTACTTGTCTGTCTGTCTGTCTATCTGTCTGTCTCTTCACCATCCAACTTTCCTTCTTTCTAAACTTCAACAAAATAACAGACAAATGATCTTTATGTTTCTTAGTAAAAATGTGCCTCTTCCCCGCGCTGTGATAAATTCTACAAACTTTACAAAACGCGTACTCAACAACAGACATAACCACATAGAATAAAAATTATTATCCGGGATATTTGTTAGCATAAAATTTATATCAACTAAAATTTTATTCTCAGAATTCGAGGAACTGTGACTGTTTTGGCTCTCGTGGGGCACCAATCTGGCAATTGAACAGCCGCTTAACGCGTCAATCATCAGACGAACGAATTCTGATTTTCGCGCCATTTCTTTCATTCATACGTTTTCTACGAATGCGGTGGCGGCAATCACGAATCTCTCAATACTAACACAAGCTAAACAGCTAACATGACCTTGTCCCTGTGTACTAAGGAGATATAGTAGAAAACATAAAAAGACGTCATGCCTTGGAGTCCCAGATTGCGGTGTGCGATGTGATTGAATTCGAGGCAAATAATTAATTAATTAATTATTAGATTTTATTAATTATATCAATAATATTGCTACTGTACTAATATTATAAAATGGCGTATACCCCATGAGTGTACACCAGTCTACACTAACAACGAGCAATGAGCGAGTACACATGCAGACGATCAGAAACACTGAAACTGTAACTCGTAAGTGCAAAAACGGCTGCAGCCAGCCTTTACTACGTTGCACACGTCAAACCATACAAACAGAGTTAAGACACACACAGGCAGACGGCGACCTAGATAATAGACATTATGTGTATACGCGTGGGTGTGGCCATCGATTAACCCCTAGAGACATCAACTAACAGCAGAGCGAATGACAAAATGGATGATACGAAGTTCGACGACAAGCGAGCCACAACGAATGCATTAAGAAATCTAACGTTTACGACAGATGACGATAGTCAAGACGTGTTCATCGCCGAGTCTTCGGACGAAGCAATTTTCGATGTCTAATTGGCGCTGTATTGTGCCTTCAAGGTTGCGTTTTCCATTTCCAGTTCTTCGACTCGGTTCTGGAGCATCTGGCTTTGCATCGATTGTAGTTTGGCTTTGAGTGCCGTGTTCTCGTGCTCGAGTTCTACGATTCGAGTTTGTAATGCTTGAGCGTCCATCGAGAGACGTTCGTGGCTTTGAGCGATTTCGCTCATTCGAGCGTGAGATTGCTGGAGATCTTGGATGTAATCGACCGTCTTTGCTAGTACACCGCCTTTTGACTATAGAAATGGAATCGATGATAGAAACAATATTAATAGAGACTAATAAACTAAGTAAACAAACACGTAAACAAACAAATAAATAAACAAAGTAAATCATAATAAACAAACAAGCAAATAAAGAAACAAAGTAAATTATAATAAACAAACAAACATAGTTTCACACATAAAGATCATCAGTGAGCTTGGATACATCCTTCTGTGTGACGTATCTACCTGACTGTGGAAAAACATCCTTCGTTTGATGTTTTGCTGTCTCAATGCGGCTACATCCTACACATGCACACAACACATTATTAACAAACAAACAAAAAAAGACACACAAACTAATAAAGAAATAAACAAACAAACAACCTAATAAACAAACAAACAATACAATAAACAAATAAACAGATAAGCAAATAAACAATCAAACAAACTAATAAACAAATTAACAAATAAACAAACATACAAACAAACAAATGATCAGACAAACACAAATAAACAAACAAACAAATAAACAAACAAACAAATGTACTGACAAACAAACAGACAAACTAACAAACAGACAAACAAACAAACAATAGATAGACAAACAAAAAACAAACAAACAAGCAGAAAAATAAATAAATAAATAAACAAACAAACAAACAGACAAACAAATAAACAGACAGACAAACAGACAAAAAACATTCAAAATGTGAACCTTTTTCTGTTTCTCTTCTATTTTCTCTTCTACTGTCTTTACAGCTACATCAACCACCTCCACATATCTGCTAACACAAAGCACATAGACACGTCAGATGTGGTGAGAGATCGAGCTACATGAGCCATATGACTGCCTCTCATAGTCGAGCTGATGCAACAAGAAATGAGGTTGTTCAGTAATGTCCACTCCTTCTTGCCACCAGAAATGCCTTGTCTTATTGTGCTGATCTGAACTACAATAGAAATCATAAATAAAACAAAGTCATGTAAATCACTGCTCACTAGTCTATGTAACATATGGGCAAATGTATTCAACACACTGAGGAGGTTGGTTTGTATCGTCCACAATTGTGTGTCTTTGTCACACATGCCCATATGTCCACACCTACTCTAGCTAATAGAGTCTACATCAGTATGTTGTGTGACAACAAACAAGTAACAAAACGAGTAAACAAACGAGTAAACAAATGAGTAAACAAACGAGTAAATAAACAAATAAACAAACAAGTAAACAAATGAGTAAACAAATGAGTAAACAAACAAGTAAACAAATGAGTAAACAAACAAATAAACAAGCAAGTAAACAAACGAGTAAACAAAGTAATAAACAAGTAAACATACCAACACAGACAAATACACAATCAGACCAGACAGACAGATAGACAAACAGACGGACAGATAGACATGCACATACATGCACACACACACAAACACAAACACAGACAGACAAACAAACAGACAGACAGACAGACAGACAGACAGACAGACAAACAGATAGACAGACAGAGAGACAGACAGACAGACAGACAGACAGACAGACAGACAGACAGACAGACAGACAGACAGACACACACACACACACACACACACACACACACGCATGCCCACATACAGACAGACAGACAAACACACAAACGGACAGACAAACACACAAACAGACAGACAAACAAACAGACTAACACAAACACAAATAAACAAACAAATAAACAAGTAAACAGACAAATGAACAAAAAGCAGACATGCGCAAACACAAACACAAACACAGACAGACAGACAGACCCGGATGTGGCTTGAACATGCCAGGTTTTTGAACGTGGTCTTCGGTTTCATCTGTATTTCTTTTGAACAATGTTTGGTTATGCCTGATCATAAGTCTGACTTTGAAAGTTGTCCGGTTGTTTCCTGTGCCTTCAAAGGCCAGATTCAGCGAGTTCTTTGTCATATCAGACAATCTCACGATGCTAACGACATCCCGGATTTGTTTGTCTCTCGTTTGAACCTTTCGAAATGTCACCATTGCTCAAAGTTGTTTGCGAAACTTGGGCAACATCTGTCACAATGCAAGAAGAAACTTTCCTGCTCGACCGTTGGTTTTGAATTTGAATCTGTTTCCAGCCAATGTCCTTCAAATCCATCACCATCTTCAAAGAATGCTCACACCTTACCTACTTTTGAGGCGCCTCTAACCCGTGGTGTGCTACCAGAAACTTATACGTCTTCTGCTTCTCCTTCACGGGAAACTGAAGCGTGGGAGTACATCCGGTCTTTATCATCAGAGGAGATCCTCAAAATGATTCCAGCGAGAACGGTGCAGAAGATCAAACCTGCTATGAAAGCTAACTTCCTGGATTGCTGTTCAGTAGCCTTCAGAAAGATCAGAAATGACCCAACAGATGAAACAGGCTGGAAATTGCTGCTGCTGATACCGCGTATGGTATTACAACCGCTTACAAGGGTCGGAAAAGCAAAACTATCTGTCCTGCAATCCATGTATAAGCAGTTCCGTAACTTCCAATGGGAGGACTTACTGTCTAGCGGTAGAGAAGACACGAAGAAAGGGAATGCTAAAGCTAACTCCAGAGATCACGTCAAGAGAGCTGACCTAAGTCTGGTCCGATGTGGTGAACTTTCAAGAGCTGCTCGTGTTCTTACAAGCTCAGGATTAGCTCCAGCTACTCCAGATACAGCTCACAAGCTTGCTGAGAAGCATCCTATCCGGGTGTTTGACATTCCGGACATGCCATCTCCGGACATGCCATCGCCTGCTATGCATATCAGTTTGTCAAAACAACATATGTTTAATTCCATCAAGACATCACCAAGAGGCTCAGGGTGTGGCCCATCAGGATGGCGATATGAACACCTAAAAGTTATTGCTTCCGACACAGTTTCTGCTGAACAGTTGCATTTTGCTTTTTCTTGTATTGCCAATGGATCAGTCCCTGTTTCAATTGCCAGGTTGTTGTCCTCAGCACGGCTGATTGCTTTGCCCAAAGCCTCAGGAGACGTTCGACCAATAGCTATTGGAGAAGTGTTCAGAAGAATTACTGCAAAATGTATTTGTGCACAGATGAAAAGTGAATTTTCGAATTTCTTTTCTCCTCTGCAGCATGGAGTGTCAACAGAGGGAGGAACAGATCTTCTTTTACACCATATCCAGCTTCTACTAGAAGCCAACAATGACTGGATTGTTCTGAAGACTGATGCTAAAAATGCCTTTAATTCAATTCACCGCTCCCATTTGCTGCAACAAGTGATGAAATCTTTTCCTATCTTGACAAATCATGTCATGCAAATGTATTCTGGGTTTGGTCCTCTGGTCTTCCTACAGAACAACGTCCCTGTTATTTTGTCATCTCAAGAAGGCATCCATCAGGGAGATCCTCTAGGACCAGTTCTGTTTTCTTTAGGCATACAACAAACCCTGGTTGATTTGCAAAGCAATTTCCAAGCAATAAGAGTGCTAGCTTATCTTGATGATGTTTTCTTAGTTGGACCAGCAAAACATGTCCTTGATGCTTTTTCCACTCTTCAACCTGAATTTTTCAAAATAGGATTGGAAATACAGGAAACAAAATGTGAAATATACTGTTCATACGACAAAGAAGACACCTTCTCTTCTGAATATACCATACCTGTTTCGAGTGAAGGCATTGTGATACTAGGAACACCAATTGGGAAACGTGAATATGTTGCACGAGCATGTTCCACTATTGCAGAAAAAGGGAATGATCTTTGTAGACAGCTTGTCGACTTGGATAATGTGCAAGCATCCATGTTGCTTCTTAGATACTGTCATACCACACGGCTAAATCACTTAGCAAGAGGAACGTGTCCAGAAACACTGGCACAGGCAGCTACTATCCACGACAAGCAAACAAAATCTACCTTCTCTTGTTTGCTAGGAAATGTTGACATCACTGGAAATATGTGGAAGCAAGCAACATTGCCAGTAAGACTAGGAGGTTTTGGTATGACTTCCCTAAACGAAGTGGCACCCTTTGCTTTTGTTGCCAGCTGGGCACATTCTCTTAAGCTATTGCCTGATCGCTTTCCTGCTCTTCAAGATCAAGTCAACTCTTTAGTGACATCATCTAATCATGCGAGTGATATTGGGCTAACTTTAGAACACCATCTCAAAGATATTTCAACGTTGTCGGATTTGTTGCCTAACACAAAAAAGTTGCAACATCGTCTAACAACAGAATTTGTACAATCGAAAGCAGATCAGTTGATTGAAACTGGTTCTAACCGAGATGCAGCACGATTGCGTTCAATTAGAGGTAAAGGAGCAGGAGCATGGTTAGATTCCATTCCATCTTCAGAGAAGTTTGCACTTTCATCTGGCAATTTTGTCTTGGCGGCTTCTCTCAGATTGGGTCTACCTTTGTCTTTACCACCTTGGGCCACTAAATGTGAATGTGGAAAGTCACTAGATGTTGAAGGGTACCATTTACTAACATGCAAAATGGGTGGAGGCCCAGTTTGGTCTCACAATTCTGTTGTTTTGTGCTGGTCTGAATGCATGAGCAGTCTACAATGCCAGCATCAAATTGAACCAAAAGATAGATATACAACATCCAACAATAGAGCAGACATTGTTGTGTTTGACTCAACATGTGGGGGAAATGTCGAGCTTGATGTGGCCCTTGCTCACCCCTGGAGCCAGGACATTCTGCGAAGTGCAGCAACTACGGATGGAGCTGCAGCAAGAAGAAGAGAAGACATCAAACATAACAAATATTCTCAAGAGCAGTTGCCTGGAGGGTACACTCCTACCCTTATTCCACTAGTTTTCGAGCACTTTGGTGGGTGGGGAGAAGAAGCATCAACGTTCCTCAATAAACTTTCCAAACTATATAGAGATGAAGAAGGAAGAAACAATCCCTCAGATTTTAAAACACATTGGAGAAGACGCTTGTCAGTACAACTTCAGCGTTGCAATGCCTCGGTTTTGGCTAGAAAGATGATCAGAGTAACATATGGACAGAATACTGACCAGAGTTTAGATGTTGTTCAACTTTCAATTCAGTAAACTAAATTTCGGTTTGTAGGCTCCGTAGGGGAGCTTTTTAATGCTACTTGTTATTTGTGTAATTGTAATTGTAGTTGTGACACTTGTTGTTCATTAGCTGTTACTTTAGTTTCATCTGTATTAGCTTTGATGTATAAAAATATATGAAAATTTGACAGACAGACAGACAGACAGACACACACACACACACACACAGACACACACACACACACACACACACACACACACACACACACGCACACACACACAGACAAACACACAAACAGACAGACAAACAGATGTTATATGTTTCTACCTTGCCATGTGTTGCAGTACTCCTCCTGAACGATGCTTATTTCTCTGTCTGTCACGTGCTTGTTCACCTCCTCTTCACAGCAATAGCACCATATCTTTGCATGGGGTTCCACCTCGCCTTCCTCCACAACTGGTTATTTCAAACACCTTCTCGCATCCTTGACCTAACAAAACAATTCGTAATTAATTAAAAAGTTTGGTGAATGTGTTGATAACTGCCTGTCTGTCTGTCTGTCTGTCTGTCTGTCTGTGTGTTTGTCTGCTTGTCTGTCTGTCTGCCTGTTTGTCTTTTTGTCCTTCTATCTTTCTGTATGTCTGTCTGTGTGCGTGTCTGCCTATTTGCCTGTCTGTCTGTGTGTCTGCCTAGTATGTCTGTCTGTGTGTCTGTCTGTCTGCCTTGTATGTCTGTCTGTGTGTCTGTCTATTTGTCTGTTTGTGTGTTTGCATGTCTGTCTATTTGTCTGTCTGTCTGTCTACTTGTCTGTCTGTGTGTGTGTGTCTGTCTGCCTATTTGTCTGTGTGTGTCTGTCTGCCTATTTGTCTGTCTGTGTCTGTCTATCTGTCTATTTGTCTGTCTGTCTGTCTATTTGTCTGTCTGTGTGTCTGTCTATTTGTCTGTCTGTCTGTCTATTTGTCTGTCTGTCTGTCTACTTGTCTGTCTGTCTGTCTGTCTATTTGTCTGTCTGTCTGTCTATTTGTCTGTCTGTCTGTCTGTCTATTTGTCTGTCTGTGTGTCTGCATTTCTGTCTATCTATCCGTCTGTCTGTCTATCTGTCTGTCTCTCCACCATCCAACTTTCCTTCTTTCTAAACTTCAACAAAATAACAGACAAACAATCTTTATGTTTCTTAGTAAAAATTTGCCTCCTCCCCGCGTTGTGATGAATTGTACAAGCTTTACAAAACGCGTACTCAACAACAGACAAAACAAAAATGATTATCCGGGATATTTGTTAGCATTACATTTATATCAACTAAAAATTTTATTCTCAGAATTCGAGAAAGTGTGACTGTGTTTTAGGGCACCAATCTGGCAATTGAACAGCCGCTTAACGCGTCAATCATCAGACGCACGAATTCTGCTTTTCGCGCCATTTCTTTCATTCATACGTTTTCTACGAACGCGGTGGCGGCAATCACGAATCTCTCGATTCTAACACAAGCTAAACAGCTAACATAAGCTTGTCCCTGTGTACTAAGGAGATATGGTGAAAATACGTAAAAATGACGTCATGCCTTGGAGTTCCAGATTGTGGTGCGCGGTGTAATTGGAATCCGAGGCAATTAATTAATTAATTATTAGGTTTTATTAATTAAATTAATAATATTGCTACTGCACTAATATTATAAAATGGCGTCTATCCCATGAGTGTACACCAGTCTACACAAACAACGAGCAATGAGCGAGTACACATGCAGACGATCAGAAACACTAAAACTGAAACTCGTAGGTGCAAAAACGGCTGCAGCCAGCCTTTACTACGTTGCACACGTCAAACCATACAAACAGCGTTAAGACACACACAGGCAGACGGCGACCTAGATAATAGATGTACAGGGACTATTTTGTCGCATGGACTATTTGGTCGCGGGCAATTATCTCGCTCTTATTTGGTTCTCGAAACCGTTTAACTAGGGCTTATTTGGTTTTGGCCACCTGCAGGGACTATTTGGTCGCGTGGACTATTTGGTTTCGCATTTATTGCGCCTCGAATCGGCACTCTCCAACTCTTACAGCTGTACGAGACGGACGCGAACGACGTGACGATGGCCATGATAATTTTCACGCGTCTCTCAGACGTCTCGATGAGCCGAAATCGAGTGCGACCTGCTTCTTCCTCGTTTGTATTTGGCTTCATATGAATACCAAAGTCATCACGACATTGGCGATCGCAATTTCGTGTGTCTGACGTTTCGTTTTGAGGCAAATCTCGGCTTGTTTGGTAGAGGGCGTGTCGAAAGTAGGCGGAGTAAAAATCTCTTGTGGGTTACAAGGTAAACAAACATGATTTGATCACGCAGCGCACGTGTAGGGATGTGCCTAGAATGCTTTACTGCGTAGAATGCTGCGCCTAGCTGCAGGTTTATGCATCGATCCTGCATTGCATTGATCGATACTTAGGTGCACAGAGATATGTGCGTACTGTCTACGCAAGGAAGACGATCTACGTCTCTGAAATTGGTTGCGCACGACCAAAGATCGGTGATGATTTTCAGAACAGAAGAGAAAATAAGTAATATATGTAGTTCGAGAAACAACTAATTAAAAGTATCTGATGTAAAATCACTTATTTGCACTTGGTCTCTCAGACGTGTATTGATGCTTGTTTGTTTGCGTTGTTGTACACTATAAAACGATACGTTTGTTTAGTGAAAATCTTGTTTTCTTGTATACATGCATCGTCTGTGTCTTTCTGCCATTCAGTCTGTCCGTCTGTCTATCTTTGCTTTGAATGGTGATACAGCAAATGTGCTGCAGTAGAATCAGGATATGCAGACAAGAAAATGAAGACAATAACTATACTAAACAGCATGCAGCTATGCGCATGCATGCAGATATGAGTGTGTATACAGAGATTCAATGCAAGAGTGATCAGTGGAAAAGTGTCTAAGTCTGTCTGTCTGTCTGTCTGTCTGTCAAATAACATTTATTTCAAATATACATCTATAATGCAATGCTAGCAAGGTAACTATATAAAGTTTGTAACTACAAGAGTTTACTGTCTGTCTGTCTGTCTGTCTGTCCGTCTGTCTGTCTGTCTGTCTGTCTGTCTGTCTAACATTACATATATTTAAAATTTCAACACTACTAGATTCCAAATGGTTCCAGCAAGGAAAAGGAAGCATGCTACAAAAATGTCCGGCGACCCTTACGGCCGCTTACTACGTAGGACGATTAAATAACTGTACGCCCTAAGCAGTACAACTGTTCTTGCTAAAAGAAAGTCTACATAGTTTTCTTGAGAGCACTTGTGCGTTGCATCTCTGGAGGCTAACGGACAGGCAGCGTCTCCAGTATGTCTTGAACTCGCCACTGTTTGGGTGTCCATCTTCATCTACAGATAATAGGGACAGATGATGTAGAAATTGGTGGGCTTTCCATCCCCAGCGGCCGTAATGCTAAAAAACCAGAGGGATGCAATTGGATGCATTTCCCATAGCATCAATCTCTTTGCTGTATTTTTCCATCTTCTGTGACTCTCTTTTGGCAGCAGTATGGCGTGCGATCTCTGCCAAACTCACACAACGCAAACAGACGTCGGTAGCACAACGGAAACAGACTGCGGTAGTACAACGCAAACAGACTGCAGTAGCACAACGCAAACAGACTGCGATAGCACAACGCAAACAGACTGTGGTAGTACAACGCAAACAGACGTCTGTGTAGCACAAAGCAAACAGACGTCGGTGGCACAACGCAAACAGACTGTGGTAGTACAACGCAAACAGACGTCGGTTGCACAACGCAAACAACACGCATGCAGTTGCTTACTCATACGCATGCTCTAGAGGCGGCAGACCTTGCAGTACACTGTGAACAACATTGAGCTTCCGTTCGGCCTCAAATAATGGCTGCACAGATTGTGGGTCTGGCAACAACATTTCAACGTTAGGTAGCCGACATTGAAAGATCTCTTAGCACGTGTGACTCTGAAAGCTTGTGGTCGATTGAGTGTCGCGCCGAATCTCTTTTAGCAAACGTCTGCCGCGCCCAAAATATTCTTGGAAGAGAAGGAGAAGCACTGTTTCTCCGTTGCCAGCAGCTGGTGCGCGCAATACAAGAGAGAACAAGAGCAGAAAGTACGGAACATCAATCCACTATAGGATTTTGCGTGGAAAGAGGTGGGGACTTTGGTTTAGTAGCTGAATTTTAGTGACCTATGAACGGGGATAGAGAAGCCTAACAGCTGCGCATGCGTGTTACTTTGGAAACGGGTGCCATTTTGTCAATTTGTAGAACTAAAACAGCCTAGCTAGCTAGAGGTGTAGTAATTAGAAGGACGTGAACAAAATAAAAAAGTTTAGAGAACTTTGCAGCCTAAGTCGCTGGCAGTTTCTAATCAGGAAATGCAGGCCCGGATCCAGATTGGTGGTGTAAGTAGTTATGGGAGTTACAACCTCCTCTTTATCAATAAGCGTGGCTCACCATTGAGAAGGGTAGTGTGTACTTTCGCACCCAGACGTATACAGCAACAAGATTGGCATGTGAAGGTTGCTGCCCTTGCACACGCGGTCAAGTCTTTTTAGCCGCTACATGTCAGGTGTTTAGGGTGGAGACTAGGCAGGGTGCGGTAATTCTTTGTTAGGTAGCGCTTATGTCTGCACGCGAACTGCACAGGTAAGATCTCAAGTATCAACCACATATCTAGTATTTTGTGCGACCACCTCCGTTTCGAATGCACTCATCTAATCGATTTGGATAGTGAGTAAAATAATTCTTTATTTCGATAGCGGTGAGTGATTCTCAAACGTTTGATATTGTTTCTTCCAATTCCTGTTGCATTGACGGACGTCTTTTTCTCAAGGTCGACTCGTCGCGAAAAAAGGTGTTTGATCATCTGTCATTGCGCCGTCTTTGGCACCACTCCAATCTTCGTGCGATATGTGCCTCCGTTAAGAGAGGAACTTTGTTAGGCAGCAAACAGCGAAACTCCAGACTGTTCAGGTACCGTCTGGTTGTTCTGTCGCTGATTTCTCCGCCTTCCGTTCTTATTTTCTCTGTGATTTGTGATACGGAAGTGAAGGGGTGGTCCGATGAAGCGATTGCACACAATCGACGTCTACCGGCTTAAACGAATGACCTGCTTCTGGGCAATGATCGACTGTTTGCTCGTCTTCCGGTTTCTTGATGGCTTGCCAGATTGTTGATCGTGAAATGCCTGGAAGGAGTATTGTTACTTCAGATGGTGTGAACGAGCGGTGTGAAGCACAGCTTTCCCTCTATGTTCTTCTAGCTGAGACATGACTGTCGAAGAATTGTGATTTCAGCTGCGTACAACACGTTTTCATTAGATTGACGTTTGCGCTGCATGTTCTAATTGGCTTCTACATTTCTACCTAGTGTACAAACGTAAATTGCGCGGGTTTTCCCTACCAGGTATGCAAATCGGAAATGTTTGAATAATTATGTCCGTAACTGTATATATATATATATATATATATATATATATATATATATATATATATATATATATATATGGATATGTGTGTGAATGTATATGTTCTATAAACTGGTGCCTAATTACACCTGTCCGAATGTCGAGTCACGCAGTGAGTGTATAACGCCCTAAAGTAAATGACGTCATACCAGCTTTTAGTCGTGCTGTGTTCCCCCTTCAGCCAAACTCTGGATCCGCCACTGAAAACTGAACCCGGTTGACACTGGGCATACACGTCTGCTCTTTGCAGAGCACTGTACAACAGCAGAGCATCAAAACAGCGAAATGTGCTGTTGTTGAGCAAATTAAACCGACCGTTCAACTTCTTTCTGAATTTAATTGGGGAGTCTTTTTAGGGTAATGTTCCTAAATAGAGTAGCCATTTTTGAGCAAACTTCGATCTAGTTCTATGACAACTCAAGTTTGACCGTCTACGCCCACAGACTACAGACTACCCTAACGATAATTGACGAACATGCAGACGAGAAATTAAAGCGTGGCGTACCGTCTTGTCTTCATAAAATCGAATCCATTACCTAAAAGTTTGAAGCGGCAACACAGCGACATCAAATGGAAATCAAAAATACACCTGCGCTGCGAGACGGAGGGTCTGGCCGCGCGAGATACGAAATGCAAGAATTATCATGCCCACCGATCGCTCTGGCTGCATATTGAGCGTGTTGTTTACCTTTAAAACAGCAAAGAACAGGTTTATGAATATTATATGTCTTCTGAAGTCATGCAGCATTGCCCATTGGCATTGCATTTATCAGACCAGGAAATGAGTGAGTCCAAGGATTGCATGTTGCTGTGGAGTCACGAACTGTTTCGTTCTTATCTCCGTCGACGTGGCTTGAAGTCAGGAAACCACACTGCGTGTAGGCTAGTTGCTTCGGTGCTGTTTGCGGTCTACGTTGAAGAAATTTTCTTGCCTCTGTAGATTTGCTTGCCTCTATAAATGAATGAATGAATGATATATTTCTGTCGCATCTAATAAATTTGCTTGCTTCTATACTTCAGCTCTGACGACGCCTCTGCCAACGTTTCCCACTTGGCGGGGTAGAAGCAAGCGCAATGCTAGCTAGGTCGGTGTCAGCAATGCTTCAATTCTGGAATGCAATCTAAATCAGCTCAAAAACTCTGTCCCTTAGATACGAAGACTGGTAAAGTCCAAGGCTTACTTAAACTTTGTTATTTGACGTATATGTCGTCACCTGATGACGTCGCATTGGATCTTTGCTTTGCACCATTTTGTGTCGTTTCACTACTTGGTGTCGTTGCACGACTTTGTGTCTTTGTTCGGGTAGAGAAAGAAGTAGCAAAAGAAGTAGCACGAGGATCAACTGACATATGTCTGACTTGCACAGATGACAAGGCGATAGCACTAACCGTTGAGACAAATTGCGTTGTGCTACTTGATTTTAGTATCTCAGTAGTTGGTGTGCCTAAACTGTGGATAAAAGAGGATAGCATTAATAAATTTAGAATATGGTTTAATGTAGAGTAGATTTACTTTGGACAGTGTAATGGAAATAGTGATATTTGATTGACCAAAACAGTTTTTTGCTGTTATAGTAACAATTCCGGCGTCGCCAAGTTTCAGAGGTCCGAAGTTAATGCAGCCGCTTTTAGTACTACTAGAAAACACGACGTCGTTGTTATGGTCTGATTTGTTGACTAGGAGTGAGGGTTTGGTACTTCCGTTGACATTGAAACATAATCTGGCTAAATGGTAATTAACTACGCCTTTTTATTTACAAATATTAATGATTTAGTAATTGCGCTTTCTAAAAAAACTAGATAGTTCTAAAAACGTAACAAAAATAATCATACATATTACTATTATTAAATATTTAAAAAGCAACATTACTTTTAATTTTTTAAAGATGCAAATGTATAATTATTTATTTACTTATAAATTTATTTCCTTATTTGTTTATTTAATTATTTATTTATTTATTTATTTATTTATATATTCATTCATTTATTTATTCATTCATTTATTTATTCATTCATTCATTCATTCATTCATTCATTCATTCATTCATTCATCTATTTACTTATTTACTTATTTACTTATTTACTTATTTATTTATCTATTTAATTATTTATTTATTTATTTATTTATTTATCTATTTATTTATCTATTTATCTATTTATTTATTTATTTATCTATTTATTTATTTATTTATTTATTTATTTATCTCTTTATTTATTTATCTATTTTTTAATTAATTTATTATTTATTTATTTATTTATTTATTTATTTATTTATTTACTTACTTATTTATTTATTTACTTATTTATTTATTTATTTATTTATTTATTTATTTATTTACTTATTTATTTATTTATTTACTTATTTATTTATTTATTTATTTATTTATTTATTTATTTATTATTATTTAGTTACTTATTTATCTATTTATTTATTTATTTATTTATTTATTTACTTATTTATTTATTTATTTATTTGTCTATATATTAACGTAACTACTGTGTTTAAAATTTTTTAAAAATTGTACATTTGATGTTCATGTTACTTTTGCGTCGTTGTGATTTTTGATATACTAACTGTGCACATCATACAGTATGTTGTAATAGATAATCTGATTTGGTTTTTGAATAGCAAATAACGGTCATACAACATTGTTAAACGTTTGTTTAATGGCCTGATGCATCTATAACTCTATCATCAGATAAAATTGTAAAGAATTCATTAGGTAATCTAAAGCGATAACAAATCATTACTTTTAATGATTTAATAGCTTAACTGCTACGTGTAGAGTTGCCGTTCCAGAATGAAAGCTCGTGTTGTCATTCATTCGAGCTGTATATCGTAGGCGCACACCATCGAATTCCTTTGTTATAGCAGATGAACGGAGCTGTTTGTAATACGTCCTGAAATAAAGTTTTGTTTCGTCTGACAACTCTGGATTCTTCCCCACTCCAAAACAAAGTTAGCTTTACCATTCCATTCGTGCCATCCGTATTTCTTAGACGTTAAACCATGTAGTCTGACGTCCGACTTATTTGGAGTAAATATGATATCAGAAACAACAAATAGCATCATATACTTAGAGAATTATTGTCCTTGGTAGATCCCGCACATGCCAGCCGTGCACTGCTTGTTTTCATGTCCTTTTTCGACTAACACTGCAGAAAGACGACAATAGCTGCGTAACATTAGCTAGTCAATTAATTAAAAATTTAAATTTACGAGTTAGTCAGGCATATAATTTCGCCATCACACATTGAAGTGCCATCTTTGTTATTGTGATCGATGTACTTACCTACTTACAAAGCATGCAGACAAGTACATCATTCAATTGTTTACTTCATGTGTTTGTGTGTGTGTTTGTGTGTGTGTGTGTGTGTGTGTGTGTGTGTGTGTGTGTGTGTGTGTGTGTGTGTGTGTGTGTGTGTGTGTGTGTGTGTGTGTGTGTGTGTGTGTGTGTGCATCGGCGTAGCGTTGGGAGGGGGAGCAGGAGAAAGGTATATTCCCTCAGATATTTTGGGCATTTCACTTCGTTTCAAGCAGAACTATAATTTTAGGTTACTAAACAATGACAATCCGCTTAATCTCACATTAGTATGTTGACGATCGACGATGACGTTAACTACATCTCTGTTACAATACACATCATCATTTCAGTGTGATAAAACCAGTGTTGAGAAGTCGTGGACAGTTAAAGTGAGCATGAACATCACTTATTTAAGACGTCGCTATACAGCAATGGCAGAGTCAAAGGAGACCACATCAAGAAGGCATGCAGAAGCCTATCCCTCAATTCTTTTCAAAAATGTCTAGTTAATTACGGTCGACAACCCGATTGACCGGAGAATGGAATTTCCTGCGGCTCCGCTACCTAGTGATTTGCTTGCACTCCACGGTACTTTCTCCACAGGTTTATTCTATCTATTAATTAGAGAACTATATCTAGACTTATATTGCTCGCTACATTACTGAAATGCTAAAATTGGTCAGCGTCGTTTGCACTTCATTGGTCTTCTAGATTCTATTGTTATCAAGATTCCATTTAATTTTGACGATCGCAGCGAGCCATGAAAACATTTTTGGCACGGACAGTAACAGTGTTTCCACTCCTTTATACGCACACTGACGGTACTCAGTCTCACAGTTTATTTGTAGCTTGAATTTGATACTAATTTACTTAATTAAATGTCTACAAACTTTGAACTAGAAAAATAGAAAATGGGCGTGACTTTGCGTGTGATAATTTGGCGTGGTTTGTGGTCTAATTTATCAGCCCTCGAAACTTGAGGACCACGCAACGACGGTGGTTGTTAGTGTACTGACATGGCAGACAAATACATCGATTTGGCGTTGTACTGTACGCGTGAAACTGTACTAAGAGTTTGGGAATAATTTGTGCTAGTCTATTAATTAACATATGAATAATTAAAAGTAAAATTTTGACAAAGATTTAATTTGAGTATACAAATAGCAGCATTTTTGGCTCTTCTTTGACCTTTAAATGTCTTTGCAATTAACATCCAATCCTTATCAATTAAGAAATATAGTAAACGTCATTCGTATAAATAGGCGTTGTTAAATGTTGTTAGTTAGTTTCAACGTTGATTTCATGTCGCTACCTAAATGTCGTTAACTAGATTTTAGGTACATAAATTGCTGCACTGCAGGCTTTCAATTTGCCTTACAACTAGACTTCTTCCTGCAAAATGCATAGACTCTTCCTATTCTACGTTATTAACACAAAAACATGCTGAAAAAAGATCTATAGCTACTTTACAGTTACTCAGATGTTTGCCATACATGCGTTAAAATCAACTGAATAACAAACACTCTCAGCAAAAAGTACTTCAAAAAGTTGAGATTAAACTGTTATTCCGTAAGCTGCATTGTCTTGATTAACATCATGAGATGATTCGATTGTGGCTTGTCGCACTTGATCCTCTTTGACACATTCGTAGACAGCGTCGCCGCATGCAGCCGTCGGATTCGATAAAGTCACTGTTTCCAAACTAAAAAATAATTTTGGTGAAATACGAAAAGCAACGTTGTCTAGGTAGGGTTGTACCAATGTATGAAACCCTCAATCTAAAAATAGTAATTAATCAATAATATATACAATTAAATGAGAGTATAGTATTTGATTTAATAATATTGTAATAATTACATTATTTGGCAAACGAGTGTTTTATCTTGCTAACGTTGGCAGACTTTACAAGACGCATTTTGTGCAGCAGACGTTTCCATATTCGTTAGTGTTTGTGTCGTTTGTTTGTGTATAGATAGTAAAAGCAACCTGATGGGTCGATTAGCCTATTCAGATGCTCGTTGACTCACACACAGTTTACCGTTTAGTAAAGATCGCTTTCTGCTTGACGTCTTCAACGTTGGAATATGTGGTACTTCTCTGTTCTCCTTTTGACAAAACAATTAGAGACAACGTAACAATAGAAGAATTTGCAAAAGTAACTGTTGAAGAAAGAAGACATAACAGTTTTACCTTCACTTGAGTTGGCTAGCCTGCGAGTTAACAAATTCAAGCGTTGACGATATTTGTAAACAAGGAAAGCAGTTGGTAGACCAAAGACAAAAATACAGACCGAGACGACAATGAGTGCTGTAGTCCACACTTCAATTTCTAGATTAGCAATGGAAAAGTTGTAAATAGTTTCTTAAATTATTAAATGATAAATGCTCTAACTTTCTGACGTGTCACGTAGTTCAAGCACGTTGTGAATTGATGGTGTAGCTGATGTGTCCGTTCTAGAAGGTGATGCCTTTACTTGAAGCGTGAAATACAGACTTTTATTTACATTTCTATCTCTTGTAGTGATTTCGTATATTCCACTGTCTGATTGTTGTACGTTTGGTATGATTAAGAATGGATAGCGATCAAACACACGATCCGTTGCCTTCTCATTGTGACGAATGTGTACTTTATCGTGCAAATTGGTCAAAGTGTATTGCACTATTAGTGTAGAATTAGCAGACACGGTGATTTTCGAGTTCTTCGACACCACAGTTCTTCCATTGTAACTCAAAATGAATGCTGAACCGGAAAAATCGGTTGTTTGATTATCTAGTTGTTGTGTTTGTGTCTTGATTTTATTGGTTGTTGGTAGTTGCGTTGTATGTGCTCTAGATTGAGAGCTATGTCTTGCATCAGTTGGACTAGGAGACGGTTCTAGACATAGAGATGGGGTGTTTCAAATTACAAACATCGAATGTACAGTGAATAAAAGAACGACTTCTAATATTACATATCGGTATTAATAAAGATTGAACTTGGGTATTATAGTAGGTGCATGCTTTGCTATTAAACTTGCATTCTACTTTCTTTTATAAGTACAAAAAACAGTTTGACTATTCTAAATTAAAGTTCTAATAGTCACTTATAGCTCTTGGTTGTTCCAAAAAATCTAATTTTTAACAGTTTAAATTTAATTACATTTATGTCAATTATATTGTTATATTACGGTCTGAAATTTAAAATGTACACATTTGTAGATTGTCAACTTCCAAAAACGACTGTCGTTAAACATTAATCTAAAATAGTACTCTATTAAAATGAACAACAAATAACAACCAGCAGCTCTTGTATAATTGTGCTAAACAAATTAGTCAGAATCTGAGTTTATTGCTTATCTAAAACTTTTGTAATCAACAAAATAGTGTTTACTGTATTTGTCAGAAAGTTGTGTTATCAACAATAATTTTTAATTTTAGTATTAAGAGTAGAATAGAGTTAAGACAATGCAAATTTAAAATAATAAAAGTTGCTTTCATAAACATGTATAATTTTTTTTAATTTAGGTTAACCTATAAACAACATAGTACAATGTGCTTTCTATATTTAATATGCTGTAAAGCAATAGTCACTACAAAGCTTGTGAAAGTACATTACAGATTTTCATTTCTAACGAGAATACTTTCGACTGATTTTATTATTACTACATAGTGCAATTTACTTTGGATAATTTGAATATGAAGAGTGAAGTTTGATTGTCCAAAACAATTTTCTGCTGTGACACTAACATTTCCAGCGTCACTGCCTTTTAGAGGTCCAAAGTAGACGCAGTTTCTCGTTACGTTAGTAGAAACCGTAGTGAAGCTGTCATTGCCTTCGTTGTTGACTCTTAGTAAAGGCTTTGGACTTTCAGTGACATTGAAACAAGCCTCGACAATAGATCCTAATTCACCTATCAAAATGCTTGATTGTCTTGAAACACGAGGTAGTTCTAAACACGTAAAAAATTGCTATTATGAAACAGTAATTGACTATTAAGATATCTTAAAATACTTAAATCCATACTTTAGTATTCGTTATTGTTTGTATGAAATTACCTCAACAGGTTAGTCTTCTGTCTTAAAAAGTTTCTGAAATTTGTTGTTTTTGATTTATACTGTATTCGTGTACCATTATGTTTTAAAATACAAACTGTTCAAATTATATATTGTGAAAATGTCCTGATTGTTCAAAAGTTGTTGGTGAAATGCATTGAACGTCTAATTGAAACGTTGCAGCTATCTCTAAAACAACTGAGTTAAATTTGAAAATAATTTGAGTAATGGTCGAAAACGTTGATAAAATTATTTTTGTAGTTATTATTTTATCTTACCACCTATACGTAGAGTTGCCATTTCAGAATGAAAGCTCACAGAATTTGTTAGTAGAACTGTATATGTTAAGCGCACCCCATCGTGTTTCTTTGTTAAAGTAGACGAGCGGAGATGTTTGTAAAACGACCTAAAGATTGCAGGGCTCTTTTCTGTTGACGATATGACTTCTTTTCTCCACTGGTAGGTAAAATTATTTTCAAAAGCGTTGACGGTCCAAACATAGTTAGAAGATGATGCATGTCTTAGTCTGACGTCAGATCGATTAGCGGTGAATACGATGCTAGATCCAACAAGTTGGTACACCGTAATACTTTTCTTGTACAGCGTAACATATTCTATAATAGCAACAAGCTGATCAACATCAAATAATTTGTACAATATATTTTTTCGTAATGATTGCAACTGAGTTTGTCTATAAAATGCCGGTTCTTGTTTCAGACACACTCACATGTGATTGACAAGATATTGCGATTAAGCGGACAGAAGGTCGATTGCTATGATATTCTTTTGCTAAACTTTTAGCTTTTGTTTCGTCTCTGGCGCATCCCACCCACACCCACCCACACCCACCCACACCCACCCACCCCACCCACACCCATCCCACCCACACCCACCAAACCCATCCACATCCACCCATCCCTCCCACGCTGGACGTACAACTTGCGATTCGTCTTGAATGGGTGTGGCCTAGACTGTTGTTGAATAAACAAAGAGACACCGGCCAGCCTCATTCTTATACACGTAGGATGTGTGATATTTCCAGCTATCCTAGTTAAACGCTGAGATAAAACTCATAGCTATTTTCTAGACAAACAAACTATGCGAGCATGAGTATAGCAATTTATCTCTTCCTGTAGGGCAAACTACTGTTTGGTCACAAGAAAGCGACTCCAAAATAGCGACAACAATACATAACCGAAAGAGAATAAGATGAAAGTTTGGTTGCTTGTTGAGCATTGCTGTCTGCACATAACGTAGATACAATATGGCTGCGAGTTATTATGATAATTTCTAAGAAAGTGAACTTACTATAGCAAAGTACAGCGTACAATATAATTGTGATAAAGTTTGCCAACTCTGGAACCGCGATAGCAGCACAAACTGTAACTCTTGGTTGCTTTGCACGTGTCACACGAATGTGGTGTGACATCTGAATATCAAGACACTCTTAAAATACCCCGTACGTAGATACAGTCATCAACTATAATTATAGTCAGTGATGTTATCAAAATTTAATTAATTAACGTCCATTTTTAAATTGAGATTACAATGTAGTGAAAAGGTATCAACGAAATGTCGCTTTATTGTTAATTTGATCATCTTGCTTTTTGAAATAATTAATTGTTGAATATTGAATCTTGCTGATCTAGGAACACCTCTACTATTGATTAAAATATAAAACTATTCTGTCTCTGCAAATAACAGGTGCATCGTTATGAGTGATTTGCTTTAATAATAGCGAAGATTTGGCCTTAGATTGGTTGCACACATGATAACGATAGTCAGACCTTGTTCGAGGAGATTTTTTTGCAAGTAAAGTCAACGTTTCGGTGCGCCCCCACTGCGGAAGCGTACTGAGGTCTGTCGGTGTGCGTGTGCGTGTGCGTGTGAATGTGTGTGTGTGTGTGTGTGTGTGTGTGTGTGTGTGTGTGTGTGTGTGTGTGTGTGTGTGTGTGTGTGTGTGTGTGTGTGTGTGTTTAAGTGTGTGTGTGTGTGTGTGTGTGTGTGTGTGTGTGTGTGTGTGTGTGTGTGTGTGTGTGTGTGTGTGTGTGTGTGTGTGTGTGTGTGTGTGTTACAATACACATCATCATTTCAGTGTGATAAAACCAGTGTTGAGAAGTCGTGGACAGTTAAAGTGAGCATGAACATCACTTATTTAAGACGTCGCTATACAGCAATGGCAGAGTCAAAGGAGACCACATCAAGAAGGCATGCAGAAGCCTATCCCTCAATTCTTTCAAGAATGTTTAGTTAATTACGGTCGACAACCCGATTGACCGGAGAATGGAATTTCCTGCGGCTCCGCTACCTAGTGATTTGCTTGCACTCCACGGTACTTTCTCCACAGGTTTATTCTATCTATTAATTAGAAAACTATATCTAGACTTATATTGCTCGCTACATTACTGAAATGCTAAAATTGGTCAGCGTCGTTTGCACTTCATTGGTCTTCTGGATTCTATTGTTATCAAGATTCCATTTAATTTTGACGATCGCAGCGAGCCATGAAAACCTTTTTGGCACGGACAGTAACAGTGTTTCCACTCCTTTATACGCACACTGACGGTACTCAGTCTCACAGTTTATTTGTAACTTGAATTTGATACTAATTTACTTAATTAAATGTCTACAAACTTTGAGCTAGAAAAATAGAAAATGGGCGTGACTTTGCGTGTGATAATTTGGCGTGGTTTGTGGTCTAATTTATCAGCTCTCGAAACTTGAGGACCACGCAACGACGGTGGTTGTTAGTGTACTGACATGGCAGACAAATACATCGATTTGGCGTTGTACTGTACGCGTGAAACTGTACTAAGAGTTTGGGAATAATTTGTGCTAGTCTATTAATTAACATATGAATAATTAAAAGTAAAATTTTGACAAAGATTTAATTTGAGTATACAAATAGCAGCATTTTTGGCTCTTCTTTGACCTTTAAATGTCTTTGCAATTAACATCCAATCCTTATCAATTAAGAAATATAGTAAACGTCATTCGTATAAATAGGCGTTGTTAAATGTTGTTAGTTAGTTTCAACGTTGATTTCATGTCGCTACCTAAATGTCGTTAACTAGATTTTAGGTACATAAATTGCTGCACTGCAGGCTTTCAATTTGCCTTACAACTAGACTTCTTTTTGCAAAATGCATAGACTCTTCCTATTCTACGTTATTAACACAAAAACATGCTGAAAAAAAGATCTATAGCTACTTGACAGTTACTCAGATGTTTGCCATACATGCGTTAAAGTCAACTGAATAACAAACACTCTTAGCAAAAAGTACTTCAAAAAGTTGAGATTAAACTGTTATTCCGTAAGCTGCATAGCCTTGATTAACATCATGAGATGATTCGATTGTGGCTTGTCGCACTTGATCCTCTTTGACACATTCGTAGACAGCGTCGCCGCATGCAGCCGTCGAATTCGATAAACTCACTGTTTCCCCACTAAAAAATAAGTTTGGTGAAATACGAAAAGCAACGTTGCCTAGGTAGGGTTATATCAATGTATAAAACCCTCAATCTAAAAATAGTAATTAATCAATAATTTAAACAATTAAATGAGAGTATAGTATATGATTTACTAATATTGTAATAATTATTGTATTTGGCAAATCCTTGTTATATCTTGCTAACGTTGGCAGACTTTACAAGACGCATTTTGTGCAGCAGACTTTTCAATATTCGTTAGCGTTTGTGTCGTTTGTTTGTGTATAGATAGTAAAAGCAACCTGATGGGTCGATTAGCCTATCCAGATGCTCGTTGACTCACACACAGTTTACCGTTTAGTAAAGATCGCTTTCTGCTTGACGTCTTCAACGTTGGAATATGTGGTACTTCTCTGTTCTCCTTTTGACAAAACGATTAGAGACAACGTAACAGTAGAAGAATTTGCAAAAGTAACTGTTGAAGAAAGAAGACATAACAGTTTTACCTTCACTTGAGTTGGCTAGCCTGCGAGTCAACAAATTCAAGCGTTGACGATATTTGTAAACAAGGAAAGCAGTTGGTAGACCAAAGACAAAAATACAGACCGAGACGACAATGAGTGCTGTAGTCCACACTTCAATTTCTACATTAGCAATAGGAAAGTTGTAAATAATTTCTTAAATTATTAAAAGATAAATGCTCTAACTTTCCGACGTGTCACGTAGCTCAAGCACGTTGTGACTTGATGGTGTAGCTAAGTTGTCCGTTGTAGAAGGTGATGCCTTTAATTGAAGCGTAAAATACAGACTTGTATTTACATTTCTATCTCTTGCAATGATTTCGTATATTCCACTGTCTGATTGTTGTACGTTTGGTATGATTAAAAATGGATAGCGGTCAAACACACGATCCGTTGCCCTCTCATTGTGACGAATGTGTAGTTTATCGTACAAATTGGTCAAAGTATATTGCATTATTAGTGTGGAATTAACAGACATAGTTATTTTCGAGTTACTCGACACCACACTTCCTCCATTGCTACTCAAAATGAATGCTGAAAAGGAAAAATCAGTTGTTTGATTATGTATTTGTTGTGTTTGTGTTTTGATTCTATTGTTTGTTGGGAGTTGCGTTGTATGTGCTCTAGATTGAGAGGTATGTCTTGAAACAGTTGGACTAGGAGACGGTTCTAGACATAGAAATGAGGTATTTCAAATTACAAACAACGAATGCAAAGTGAATAAATGAACGACTACTAATATTACATATTAGTATTAATGAAGATTAAACTCAGGTATTACATAATTATAGTGGATGATTGCTATGGTAGTAAACATTTACTCTACTTTTTTTATAAGTACAAAAATACGGGTTGACCATTTTAAATTAAAGTTTTAATAGTCACTTATAGTTTTGGTTGTTTCAAAAAAATTTATATTTTCAACAATTTAAATTTAATGCATTTATATTAATTTTATTGTTAAATTACCGTCTAAAATTTGAAACGTACACAATTGTAGATTTCCTCAACTTCAAAAAGCCACTGTCTTAAAACATCAATCTAAAATATTACTATTAAAATTAACAACAAATAACAAGCAGCAGCAAATTTTAAAAAAATTCTTGTATGATTGCGCTTAGCAAATTTGTTAGAACCTGAGTTTAATGCTTATCTAAAACTTTTTAAAAGCAGTTACTTGAGTAACTAATCAACAAAATAGTGTTTAATGTATTCGTCAGAAAGTTGTGCTTTATCA
>CAXXBX010000049.1:100000-160000 GCA_964274945.1 Dehalococcoidia bacterium
CTTCCTAGTAGTTTAGCTAGATTACGTATATAGGTCTGGTATAGGTAGTCGTCGTTTTGCGATCGTGATCAAGACAGTTGAAATGTACAGTCTAGGTATGCACTCGATTCCGTTGTAACGACAGTGGTATGGTATGTACTGACATAGAACTCGATATCGGCAAACTTTGACAATTCACAGTGTTAGATGCAGCACAGTGTAGTAAAAGATCGATTGTACAGTAGTATGGGACATGTGAATAGTTGACTGTAGGTGGCTTTCAGCTAATGAAGGTGTTTCTTGGTTGTCATGTACACAATCCCTAAAATACAGTGTTAGATGCAGCACATTGTAGTAAAGAATTGATCATACTGTAGTATGGGACGTGTGAATAGTTGACTGTAGGTGGCATTCAACACCTGAAGGTGTTTCTTGGTTGTCAAGTACACACAATCCCTAGCTACAATACAAAAGGATGGGGCGACGAAAGTTCATGAAGCTTTTTCGTCGCCGTTTGCTCACTAAACGAATCGTTCTTAGACACATCTGTAGTCGGACACGAAAACGATGTTTTAAGGTAGGTCCTATCATAAAATGTGGTCGTGAAAAGGAGAAATTTGTGTACACACACATACACACACACACACACACACACACACACACACACACACACACACACACACACACACACACACACACACACACACACACGAACACACCAAGAGCTTGATGGAGAGCCATATAGGACCACGCCCCTTTTCGTTGTGCGACCCGGATTAGGAGCCTCGCTCCGCTAGGGAATTAAGTGTAACCTTAGTAGTCTCGACATCCTTGACTCTAGTCTCGTGTGGCTATTGTAAAATTGCTGAGGTTTGCGTACGGTGTCCTGCTTCTTTATAACGCTATTGACATTTCAATATCAGTGTCACGAACAGTCAGTCCTTTGCAGTAGGTTCAATTGTGGCACCTTGCAATAACTATTCGTGCTGAGAGCAGATTTACATCTTGGTAAGCAAATTACAGTTAGGTAAATATACCCATGGTTAGGTACCCATTGTTAGGTAACCATTACCAGGTTAGAACTGCTGCGTTCACACTGGCAAATCTACAAGCCATCTTCTATTAGCAACTAATCGTTATCATTAGACATCAAGGCGCGTTTGCCTCTCTTTTAGCGCTTACATTGCACGTGGAACTTCATTACGGACAACACCTCCAAATTCTTGGCACATTGCAGTGACATCTTAGTCGCATGCGTAGCCAGCCCTAGCCAAGGTCTAACCAAGATTTAGCCAAGATTTGCTTTTACGTGCACAACTTTAGTGGTTTATTAATTAACTAGCTAACTTAGCCACGGTTGGTGGACTGGTGTGAATCCACTCTGCAGGTGTGTAATAATTATGGTATGTGTGCAATAACTGCAGCTGTATGAGTAAATTTAAAGTAGTCGAGCACTGCGCCAATTACTCATTATTGCAGTGCCGTCCACAAGAACGCTCACAGGGCACATGCCATTAGTATGCAGTGAATGTGACAATGTCACCCTAAGTGTGACCGCAGCCTTAAATGGCGTGTGGCATCTACTTATCAAACGATGTACACACTACTATACACTTGTGCAGCCACTTATCACACGTATATTGCCTTCACACCTGGTGTTCACGTGTGATACTCGCAAGTACTGTGTACTTAGATACATAGCAATACATGTCAGCTACGTGCTCGTGAATCACGTCGACATTGCAGACAACTAAAATTTGTTAGCTAGAATTTTTTGCGAACAAAGTTGTCAAAGATAACAACACATGTGGAAACATTGCTAAAAGAAAACAGGGCAACACTAAGCGTGGCATAGTAAATGCCCAATTAACGGAGTGTCCCTCTCCTTTCAGAATTTCTAGGGAGAACACTGATAACACTTAGTATTTAGTACTTTATGATATACAATAACACGATAGTTTTGAAATATCAATTTGTGTAATTGTAGCTTTTATCTAGGGACTGAAATGTTTGTCTAGTAATCCACTGCTTTTAGCGCGCGTTACGCTAGACCATTTTAAGTAATTTGACAAAAAGCCTTTAAAAATTTTATGTATGCGTGCTATATATATAGCGAACTACTAGGAAGTTTGCATGTTTACTTCCATAACAGCTAGGGTTTCGACAAATACGTATTGCCTAGCTAGGACGCGGCGTTTCAGTAGACGGTCACAAAACTCCGTTAGACGTGTTACTCACTAACGCTATATTACGTATATAAGGCTGGTATAGGTACTGTAGTCGTCGTATTGCAATCGTGATCAAGACAATTGAAACGTACAGTATAAGTATGCTCTCAGTAACGTTGTAACGATCGACACTGGCATGGTATTTACTGACATAGAAATTGATATCGGCAAACATTGACTATTAACAGTGTTAGATGCAGCAGAGTTTAATAAAGGACTGATCGTCGTACGGGACGTGTGAATAGTTGACTGTAGGTGACATTCAGCTAATAGAGGTGCTTCTTGGTTGTCAAGTACAAACAATCCCTAGCTACTATACAAAAGGATGCGGCAACGGTATTTTATGAGGCTTTTTTGCCGTCTGGTCACTTGCACGAATCGTTTCTATACTGACCAGTAGTCGGACACGGAAACGCTATATATATATATATATATATATATATATATATATATATATATATGTATGTATGTATGTATGTATGTATGTATGTATGTATGTGGCTCAATTGGTTAGAGTGTGCAGTTGGAGATAGAAAAACATCCGGGACCTTTGGGTCAGAGTTTGAGTGCGGGAGGGTCACATACATAAGTTCCCTTGGCCAAGGAACTAACATACAATTGCCTCTCTCTTCGGAGTGTCAGGTTCTGTCCAAGAAGCAAAGAAGAAGTTACATATAGACAGTGACTGCTGATAGTGTTTCAATTGTATACTAGTATCGTAGAAAGTATCGTAGAAAGTATCGTAGAAAGTATGGTAGAAAGTATCGTAGCAAGTACTTAGTAGTGTCTGCAGTAACCTGGGCCATAAGGGTCCTTGTAACAAAACAAAAAAATGTATGTATGTATAACGAGAGCTGCCATATAGGACAATGCCCCTTTCTGTTGTGTGACCCGGATTAGAAACCTCCCTACACTCGGCAACTAGACTTCGACGCACGTCTACAAGCAATGAAAATCTGAAACAACTTTAGAGTAATAAACAATGTGTAGTCTGTACACAATTTTAACTTAGAAGGCGTGGGATATTGCTCAATTAGACTGTTTATGTTTTCTAGTTAATATGTCGTCTTCAATCTAATATTTTTATTGCAGAACGTTGGCGCTGTTGTTACAGCCGTCGACTATTGTACAAACCTGGTAGATTTGTGCAACGAACGATGCAAGGAGAAAGGTCTTTCTGACAAGGTAACTAAAGTATAGAATTTAGGGTAGTCTTGATTTTTATTATGTTTGGAATAGATTACGTTTCTAGCAAGGGACATGAGAACCATGCAATTTGAGTCTGAAAGGTTTGACGCAATTTCTTTTTTGGGCAGTCTTATTCATCTAAAACGTGGAGACCATCTTTCCATCTTCAAAAACGTTAAAGTAAGTGAGTTCAAGTGAGTATGGTATAACTGAAACGTGTAATAAAATACTGTAGCAGTTACTACATCAAAAAATTCAGTAAATGGTTAAATCATGAGTCAAATATGGTATTTCTACAACTTTATCAACAAATGAGATTACAATATTTTACTGCAAAGAGTTCAGGACTTGCTATCGGTTGCTGTGGAGTTTAAAAGTTCAATCCAAAACATAATTTGTTTGCATCAGTTACAGTTACAGTACACCTTCAGATCTCTCTTACAGAGATATTTAGAGTTTCAGTTGAATTTCTTTAATAGGCCGGTGTCAGTGCTTATGTAATAATTGATTTAAACTAGATGCTATAATAATTATAAGACAGTTGGTGTTTGATATTTAGACTTAATTGACATTAACTAGATTTCAAATTTTTTTTCTAGCTTCTCAATTTTTTTAGTTTTTGGCTTGGTTTACAAAATTTTAATATATATATGTATTGGCTCTATTATGTTTACATACATTAAAATACGGAAATTATAACTATATTACAGCAAGTCAACAATTTACAACACTTGCAAGGAGATTAGTAATGATTGCTGTGTTTTCTGCTTCTTTGATTTTAGCTGCCCTAGTTTGGCCTTCTCTTTTGGCTGCATTTGACAATGCTAAGTAAGAAATTTAATATAGCAACTAGGGTTTTCCCAAGGCATCCTTAAGCCGGGCGGGCCGCCCGGTTTAAAATAGGCGTGGTCGCATAATTTCAAACTTGAGCCTTTTGTTTAGATGTTCAGATTGTCGCAAGACTTAAGCTGGATTTACAATATGTAAACGCTTGAGCGTCGCGTCGCGTGCGTCCCGTCACGTTGTCTTGCGTGGGAGTGGCACGTACGCGTCACAAGCGTCGTACCATTCACAATACGATTTCAGCGCGCCGTAGACGTCGCTGCCGGAATTATTAAACTGACCACTCGCGCTTCGATTTTCTACTAGCACAACTCTGCCGGAACCCCCAACTTGCTCAAAATCATTTTCTACGCGTTCTCCCTTGCACGCGGGTCTTTGTACATCTTGCAGTTGATCATCCACAAGCAAGGATAGCTCCCTACACAATCTATAGACCGCTCAACGTCGACTAAAGCGCCGAAATCAATAATCATTGCTCACTGAAGCCAAACGTGCATTTATAGTTGGCTGTGATTGGTCGAGATCAAGGTGCTACTTCCGACGCGACGTGAACAGTTTCCGGTTCGACGCTCAAATAGAACCTGGTTCTATTTGGACGCGTCGCGTCGCGTCGACCACTTGCAATTTAAATTTGTACTACGCGACGTGATGCGACGCGACGCACGCGACGCGACGCTCATGCGTTTGCATATTGTAAATCCAGCTTTACGCACATGCGAGGGAACGCACCTGACTCGACACAATGCATGCGGGTAGGACTGCAAGGCTTTTCGCACGATAGTCACGGGACGGACACGTGCTCCAGTTATAGTCTCACGTAGCCAGTTAGGCTTCAGTCATGAACGAAAGGCTGCTACGGGCACAACAAAGTTTACTTCCTTTTCCGGTCTGAGTTCTGGTGAGCCGTTTGCTGTGCCTGATAAAACAGACAACGACTGTCCACCTGCCAAGGCTTCGAAGCATAGACTCGCTTTTGATGTTTCGTGGCAGGAGAAGTTTTCTTGGATACGGTATGTGTGTGATCCAGCTAATGAGACAAACAGTGAGGGCATGTACTGTACACTTTGCCAAAGACACAACAAGTCATCACGCCGAATGGTGTGGATCGCTACACCCTACACGAATTACAGAAGGGATAAAGTGACGAAGCACGAAACGTCGCAATGCCACATGGACGCCGTACCGGCCGAATCAAAGGCTGCAGATGCACAAATTAGTGGAGGGATTCGAACAGCACTGGATCAGCAAGTGTCAATGAAACGCAAAGCAGTAATTGATGTATTAAAGTGATTGTATTGGTTGACGAAGGAGGAGACTGCCCCTCACACCAAGTTTGGTTCTCTACTGCACCTTGCTAAGTCTCTAAGTTGCTTCTATTTGTCCGAGCTAGAAGTAGCCAAGAATGCAAGTTACAAATCACACCGGATTATTGATGAATTCTTGACACTTATGTCCAGCTGCGTGGAGAAAGACATCCTTGATAAGATGCAATGCAGTCCAGCTGTTAGCATATTGTGTGATGAGTCAACAGATTTGGCTAACGTAAAGCAGCTGGTTATATTTTCTCATTTTCTCTTTGCTGGTCAGTTTCAATCCTGCTTTTTGAAAGTGACTGATTTGTTAGATGGCAGAGCGGAGACCATAGAAAAGAAGCTAGTTGATGTCTGCATAACATGCCAAATTTCTTTGAATAAAATCCCGCCGTTTGGAAGTGATAGGGCTGCTGTGGAAACAGAAAGATGTACAGCTGTGGCCAAGAGATTGAAAGCCCACAATGCTGAGATGATATCTATTCATTGTGCTGCACACAGACTTGCTCTTGCAAGTTCACAAGCAGCTGCGAAAAAGACCCTACCTAAAGAAATTTGACAGTCATTTACGTCAGTTTTCTATTATTTTGACAACAGCTCAGTCCGAGAAGCATCTCTGCATGAGATTCAGAAACTGATGGAACAGCCCATTCTCTGCCTCAAGAAAGCAGTTCACACCAGATGGCTTTCCCATGATCAGGCAGTTACTGCCATTCGTCGCACTATGCCTTCCTTGCTTGCTATTCTTGAAAAACAAGCAGCAGAGAAGAAAGACTCAGTTGCTAAGGGTTTACTCAGTGCCATGACTTGCTACAAGTTTGTTGCCACCATCTATCTTCTAAGTGATGTGTTACCAGGGCTTACAGCATTGAGTTTGGTCTTTCAAACAGAAGATGTTGATATCTCTCTTATTCAGCCGCATGTCTCTGCAAGAATTTCTGCCCTTAAGCTTCTTCGCAATTAGAATGGCTCGTACATGCAGAAGCTTAGTGGTGTTGTGAGAGAACTGTCTACCCAGTGACAGTTTAGAATTCCAGTTACTGAACAACTGAAGACTTCTTTTCAGACGAACATGCGTGAGAAATATATCAACTCATTAGTTGTCAATCTCGAAGAGCGATTTTGAGATGCCTGTCTGTTGAAGTCTCTTTCCACGCTCTTTGATCCCAAATAAGCAGTGGCTGTGCTATTGAAGACGCTTGACAAATTGAATAGGTATGGTGAGGAGCAGTTGACAGCAATAGCTGAACACTTTCAAGCTTCAGTAACAAAAGAGAAACTTGAATCAGAGTGGAGTACGTTTAAACATGTTCTGGTTGACAATTTCAAACACAAATCAAGCAAGGGTGTGAAGTTAATCTTATCTAGAAATTCGTCCTTATCTGTCCTGTATGAGACATTATCAATGCTGGCCAGTATCACTTTAGTCCTTCCTGTATCGACAGCAAACTTTGAACGAGGATTTTCTATCATGAAAGAGAATAAAGAATACAGCCAAGAAACAATTGAAAACAGAGACACTGGACAAGATAATTCGACTCTCTGTTGAAGGATCTAAATTTGATGAGTTTGATTTTGAGCAAGCAGCCCCCCTCTGGGCCTCGCGACAAAATCGAAGAATTGACATATAAGACATTCTTCAAGTTTCTACTAAATTTACGACCAGATTATTTGAAAGACTTAGTTACTCTGCTTTACTAAGTTTAGCTGAGATGTTTAGGTATTTTATCTTAATTAATGACGTTGCAACTTGCTGTTGTCACAGTTGAGAATAACACAGTTACTCCACCCTTTCTCCACCTGTTCATTGTGACTGAGTCACGTGACTAATTAGTAACTAATCACGTGAATAATTAATATTAAAACCGCTGTGTTCAAATCCAAGCATGGGGAAACCTTGAGATAGCAAAAGCTTTGTGCACGCGTGTTTTTTTAGGATTATCCTCGTTAATATAACAATTAAGCATATTGAGAATATGGTTGACAAGCGAGCAGGCACAAGCGCGCGCGCGTACGCGCGCGCGCGCACACACACACACACACACACACACACACACACACACACACACACACACACACACACACACACACACACACACACACACACACACACACACACACACACACTGTTTGCATCTAACTTGTTTTGCTATAGAATTGGTTGAAGCCTGGTGGTCGAGTGCTAGCTCATGACTTCGTAACATGTGATTGTCCCGCAACATCAACACAAGAATTCAAAGATTATCAAAAAAGGTTACATTTTAATGACGTCACGGTTGCTGACTACGAAGAGGTATAAAGCAATCACGTTTATTCTTACTGGAATGTATTTAATTAATATAAACCAGATATTTGAAACGGCTGGTCTCCGATTGCTCCAATATCAACCAAGAAGAGAATTCTACATTCAAGACACTACTAAGAGACAAACCAAAGCGAAAGAAAACTGGAACGAAATACTTAAGGTCACCTGCTCTGACATGGAATCTAAAAACAAAAACCGAAATTGTGTGTGTATGTGTGTGTTGGTGTATGCTTCACTATCTCTAGGTTGTGTCTAAGGAGACTCTGGAGCATTGTTACAAATTCTTTGCAGAAAAGCGTAAATGGGCCGAGGAAGGTGCTCTGTTCCCATGTATCTTTCTAGCTGAAAGACCTCGTGATATGTAGACCGGTTGACCACGTTTCCTGTAATGGCATCTAGTGACCACGATTGTTTCGCTCATGCTACTTTGCGCTAGCTTAGTGTACGTATACTCAGTTCAGGTATTAAAATTATGTGTGAAGTTGCGTCCGTGGTGTCGACGCCATAGATTGGGATGGCCGCCTGTTCTGTTTCGTTTCGTCTTCTCTTGCTAGATGTGCGAGTAATTATGATATACAAGTATCTTGATTTGCCCTACTTGTACGTCTATAGACCGTAACAGATCGGCTGAAGGTGATCTTGTTTCGTATCAGAAGCTAGTAACGCCTCTAGTAGAGATTTCTACTAAAACAGTATGATGAATGGAAGAGCTATCTGCTCAATAACAACTGCAGGTCTCTAGTAAATGTAATTGGGATATTTCGTTCTTGAAGTTGGTTTTAGTCTCTAATTCGGAAAATTTGGAGAAAGCAAATGTTGAAGGAAAACACTACACACGGCAAAACTTATCCTCAAGCAAGAATTAGCGTCAAGGAGATTTAGGTTGTATTAATAAGTTAACTTAATTAGAGAAAGAACAGATATCTCTAGACAATTCTCTCTACTTCTTTATCACTGAAAATACTGTATACTCTAACTGTTAGATAGACGAACCAGTTTAACTGAGAAGGAGGCATACAATGTTAGCTTACACGTGACTGGACACGTGAAAACTAAGTTGAGCATGAGAAGAGACCGTACTGACGCTTGGATCTATGTAAAAGATTTGTTTTTTGGAACAACTTTAATTAAATTAAAATCTGTGGTTTAGTCAGTTAAGCAATTAATGACAATCTAAACACGAAACCAACATATTTGTCTATGTTGTTAAGTAAAGGATTGTTGCAGTGCAAAAATTAAAAATTATTTTTTAGCTAAATTAAAAGATCTATATACGTGTACTTTAGAAAAAATAAAAATTAGGTTATTTAAGAATATACTAAGAGAATGAGAGCAGTTGAAAGTTTCTTCCGTTTTTCCATTTTCGGAATGGGGCAAATTAGCGCGCTCACGTCTTTGGAACACCCTATCCATTGTTGTGATACTCGAGTATGGTGCGGCATTGTGTAGCAGCAGGCTGCAACAACTCTATAGTCAGTCTGGATTTAGTGTATTTCGGTTTTCAAAAAATCCACAATTACATAAAAGTTGGGAAAAACCTGTTCGACGAGCAAGAGGCGGCTGGGAAGGTCCAACAAAGCACAATGGAGTTTGTAGATGTCACTTTGAAGAACACTGTTTTGCGATATCGTTGTATTACACACACTCTTGCGCTGTACTCATAATTTTGCAGTAACCACAATCACACGTACTGATGTCCCGTAACAGCTGTCGGCAACTTCCGCTTCTGCACAATATGACTTACTAGCCTCGCGGGCAAGCCTTCCTCAGTGTTCACTGTGCGAGCTCATGCGCTGTCCGCCTGCTTGCACTGGAGAGGAGATGCTTGAGCCACAACTGCTTGTGCTTGTTCCGGCTAAAGCACCTCCTCTCACGTGCTCGTTCCGCCTCCTCTCACGTGCATGCAGGCGAACAGCACGTGAGGTCGCAAAGTGAGCATAGGCTTGGCTCGCGAGACTAATGACTTTACCACGTGCACGACGTGTCAGACAGCCGTTCACTGTGGTCGTCAACAAAGGCAGATGAGGGCAATTCATTAGCATATGAACTGTCAGCGATTGGCTTAAACGTATACTGTTCCACAGATCCAAAGTCTTCTACTGTGTCTTCAGATGACGATGTCGACGGACTGAGAGATTGCTCTCCTGCGAGCTCCAGCACTTCGCTCAACGAAGAGTCCGACGACGACGAATCCTCTGAATCGCTTTCGGAATCCCTAAACGTAGCAAGATCGCTCCAACGTGCCGTTTCTGAACCACCTCCATAATAGCTCTACTCCGCCTCCACTGACGTCAGTGTGCTAACACCACCCCATTCCCGAAATATTTTTAGGAAGTAGATTTCGACTACTCTCTTTCTCTCCAAACCCGTGCTAAAATCTAATTTTATTTTTTATAAAGAACACACATGTAGATCCTTTAACTTAGCTCAAAAAATATTTTTTATTTGCACTGCAGTAGCCATTTAAATAATAATTTTGTTGGCAATTAATTAATAAATTAAAATTAATTGACTACTTTGACACGCTTAGTTTAGAAAGATGAAATTTTTTATATATTAAGTTAACTGTTTGCATTTAATATCGGAAAGAAATTAGAATGTTGCTTATGCAATGAATGAGGAAGATGATACAAAGCTGAAGATACTGCTTCAAGACTCGTCGTCACACATAAACTGTTTAATATTAATTACTGCACGTTCCTCACTTTTTGGGGTGTGTAAGAACGAAGGTCACTCTTGTGCACAAACAGCCCATCATTTTGAAACTTGATGTGAACCAATAGCGTTACATCCAAACCACAACATGCACACTCAAACCCAATCGTATCTAGAGAGAGTGTTTTCACACTCCCCGCCTATCTATAGACCATGGCCACTCCTCTATGACTGCATGTGACGCAACTATATCTACAGCGGCTATTGTTCTCTCGATTTGCCCTACTACCACTACAGCACATGTGGTTCTAACCATTGGCGACGTCGGCGTAAGCAGAACCAGCAGCTCAACCACTAGAACTTAAATCTAACTGATAATTGCAGTGCCACTTCCTGTCATGAGACATTCTGCTGATTGTCTGACTGTAGCCACTGCGCATTTACCATACAGAATTCCAGAGAACGTAAAGGTTCCTATGACGCAAACGGCAGTCAAGAGATAGACACATGAATGCAACTATTTTAATTTCGCTAGATCCTGTGCTGGGGTAGGAGTTTCGACACAAAAGCTTTAATTTTATATACGCCAACTTGGTTTTCTTCGTTCTCGATCTTGCTAGCTATACAACAAAATGTAGTTAGAGCCAACTGCCTTAGTTATAAAAGTGTGGTCGCCGTTGGCCATCACAAGCTTGAAGACTGCGAAGGCGGAAACGCACGTGCATGGCCATTGAATTGGCTTGCTTCTAACACGTCAGATACTTGCCACAAACAGTGCAAACGAGGTGCGAGGATCCCGTCATGACATCAACATCCCGTTTCAGTACTTGTTTCAATACGGGTCAACGACGACCGACTCGTCGAAGTGGCAGCTACAGTTAAAACGGCGTTTGCTCACTCCGAAGGTGTGGGACGACAGACTAGACATGATTACAATTTTGTTGACGCTTCTATGGGTTGTCTGTTCAGTCCGGTCGAAACAGGGTACAGACGTCTTCTGTGGTATGAGTGTTTGTTTGCTTGTTTGTTTGCACACAGCAGCTGTGAGCTGAAAATCTGCATGCATCGGTCTGTTTCAGGCAACAAGTATCACCTGAGCAATCAGAATGTGACCATTTATCAGCAAGAAAACAAGAGTCTTGTCTTGTCGACTAATTCAACTTCTAGCAATAATATAACGTGGATATTAGATCCTAAAAGTCGCTCCAGAGCACAGTCTATACGACAGTACCTAAGGATAGACAATCTTAGCAATCTCATCATTGATTTCAATGCCAGACTGAATGATGTTGTCGTGTTGTATTCTATTAACCAAAGTTATAGCAGCGCAACAGCCAGACTGCTAGTTGGCGGTAAAAACAAAATAAATTGGTTTGCCTGGACATTTTAATTTTACCTTCGTTTAATTTGTATTAGAACCTCCTGTAATCGATGTTTACAACGACAGCTCTGTGACAAGCAATTTGTCAACATCTGATGTATCAGTTGGAAAGCGAGTGATTTGCTTGAGTGTGAGAGCAATTCCGTTTCCTACTCTGTCGGTCTCTTGCAAAGGTGTAAGAGTCAGATCAGTCGATAAACAGCAAAATGGTGTCACGTGCTTCGACGTGTCTTGTGACAAACGAATAAGTGTCGTTGCAAAAAATTGCTTCGGAAACAAACGCTTGAAATCCGAGATCCAGACGCAGCCAGATATCGGTATTGCTTAGCAAATCACTTTCCTGTTTGGATATATCTGTATGACGTCACAACTATTGTAGGTGTGCCGACACCCACCCCACTATCTACCAACACAGGTATGACGTTCTTTCATTGATTTTAACTTGTTTCAATAGTTTTGTTGTTTCTGCTATGCCAAAGATTGTGCACAAAGCTATTAAAATTAAGAAATATTTAGCTTTTAGTTTTGCTAGTTTAAATTGTATATGGCCAAAATTATTATAATTGGTGGTAATAAACATTTAGTCATTTATCTGTTAGAACATTCTACTGGCACGCCAAGCGTCTCTGCAGCATACACCTCTCCTCAGTTTATAACACATTCTGCTAGTCACAGTAAAGAGTAATTTTGTCAATTAATTATTTTAGCAAACATTGATATTAACATTTTAGGTGCACAATTGCCGACAACAACAATTGCCGTTGCTATATCCGTCTCTTTACTAATAATATTAATTATCGTCGTTGCCCTGGTGATCTTACTACCACGGTGGGCAAAGAAACAGTACAACGTGAAGTAAGTATTTCAAACAATTAATACACTTTGTAATTAATAAGCAATTACAGGTCTTCGTTTAATTAATAGTAAAGAGGAGAGAAACTGCCAAGGACTGTCATCTGATTGGTATGTATATCTACAGCAGAAATAGGTTTTTTCAAAGAATATATACCAATTTTTACAGGCCCACATCCGGGAACAAAACATTGAACAATTATTATAATAATTGCGAAGATCCTTTGCCTTATATGACAACGACAAGAAGTTCCGTTATTGCTATGACAACGGGTAAATTTGCGTAATTGCATAATCGTTTTAGCTGCCACGTACTTTGATTTGGTCTGTTTTTAGAATTGGCCGAAGAAGGCTACTTGGAACCTACGGATTGTGTTAGTTTCAGAAAGGAAAAAATGGTAAAGTGAAGGATCTTGGCCAAAAATGTTTGTTTTTCTGTCATATCTAAGACGACTGGTATTTGATTGATTGTTATGTGTAGAGTGGAGACGTGACGTGTCTTGCTCCAAAATACATGCAAAGCCTGAAAATAACAATATCAATAATAATAATTTTATAATATTGTAACAGAAAACGATTGTTTGACACTATCTTAGATTTGTCAGAATATCATGCCAATGTGTCAATATTTTGCTCGAATTTGTATATCATAATCAATGATATAAACAACAACAATTATGTACATTTCGTATTTGCGTCTTTATTGCTTTTTACGTATCAATCGTTAGCAACACCAGGCTGTGTGTGTGTGTGTGTGTGTGTGTGTGTGTGTGTGTGTGTGTGTGTGTGTGTGTGTGTGTGTGTGTGTGTGTCTGTGTGTGTGTGTGTGTTCGTGTGTGTGTGTGTGTGTGTGTGTGTGTGTGTGTGTGTGTGTGTGTGTGTGTGTGTGTGTGTGTGTATTTATACTAATTGCAAGAAGCGAGCAACACATGCAACAACTTTACGTTGTCTGCAATTAAGTTTAGACATGCATCGTTATCTAATTTGTTGAATTGGTGATCGAGTCACGCAGACAACGTCTATCTGACGCTTACTACACATTGTGTGACGATCAGTGCTGCTAATGAAATGCAATCGTCACGTTCTCGCCTTTTTTTAATCAGCGCTGTTAATCATTTCCTCTGCATGCAGGCGAATGCTACAGCAACAAGTCTGATTCAGTTAGGACAGCGCTCGTCATTAAATTTTAACAGTATACACATTTGCTATTACTTAAGTTAAGGCCGGATAAACTAATACATCTAGGCTCGAATATTTCACATAAAATTGTACGAAACAATCAAAATAAAAGTAGAAAGCAATAACGTTCTGAGTATGCGCAGATTTTGTTGCACCGTCTACAAGAAACGTTTTAGCCGGGAAATATTACATACGATCGGGAAACCAAACGAAGTAAGGTACGTGTATGCATAGCAGATGTGGAGACAACGTGGAAGTATGTCCAGGATCATTGCGAATGCGTAGATCAAATATTTTCAATTGGGTCAAACTCAAACCTGAACCGAAAACTTCTAAAATCAAACCTTTAACGGTCTGGCTTAAGGTCAATGTACTCTACATTTTTTTCCGAAAAATAACCATAATTTTGGGATCGTGTTTTGCACGAAGCGACAATTGACAAGAGGCAGTCAACACTGCATCTATTTCGTAAACCGATTAACTCTTTCAATACATTGAATATTTGTAAAAAGCGGTTACACTCATCTACTAACTTGTCCACCTACTTGCTAGAGTATATGGTTTATATGTGCATGTGCATCTAGCGTTCTGCACTTACCTTCCCACAATTGTTAGAAACGCTTACTGTAACTGTGGGGTCCCGTAGGCCAAATTGATTTGCAGTTGCATTTGGTATTTCTCAGACTGTGCAACAGCTAGTACTTCGACTCCTCGAGTTTCACCTACTGACCTCTGTGTGTCTCCAATAGTTTCGTAAACGACTTCCGGACGAACGGGTACAGGTTGGATTTCATGTTGAGAGGTACAAAAAACTCTATTTAGATACAAACAGTTCAGAAACCAGCAGATATAGCTATATAAACTAAATGAAAAATATATAAACCTAACGTATTACCTGCTAGTTGATTTCAATGCAATTTGATGGTCTGTATATTTGTAGACGACTTTAGATTCTGTTTAAAAATGTTAACGTCAATGCAACATATAAATATACGATTATATATTATTATACCTTGTTTTGTGCCACAGCAATGTCTTCTGCAGTGTGTTCGTAGACTGTGACGGTACTTGTAAGAGAAACCGACAGTTGCTATGGCAATCACAAGCACGATGCAGCAGGAAATAGCTATCGCGATTAATTGTCCACTGTCTAAACAAACAAAATTCATTAACTGCAGTATACACGTACACTTAACATAGGGCAATTTTAGAAAGTCTAACTCTTGTTTTAATTAACATAAAGTCTGTGACCTACAAAAAAATGTCAAATAATTTATTTTTATTTTCTAAGCAGAACACTATGCTTTTGAGACAAAATGAAAAGCTTTAATGTAATTAGAATATTTCTATTTTTTGGAATTGGAATAAATACATAAATTGTTCCAGATTTACTTTTAGCATTAATATATTCATTTTTATATACATAATGTGGTACTCACAAAAATTGTAGAACAAATCTTATTGAGAATAATTGGTATCTAAAGTTTATAACCAATTACCTTAACAGGTCAATTACAGTAGTAAGACATTGCTATGTATCCATACCACAGGTAAGTATAGATAAGATGCAGAGTTGTTGTAGATGGACCACATTTATGATAGTTACTTAGGTGATGGAGTGATAATATCGCTGTCATTCGATCTGACGCTTAATACGAATTGTTGTCCTAAATGGACGTGCACTGCTGGCGAATTGAATTTACGTTAATGACGTCTAAATATAAATAAAATATCAAAATCTATTTTGCAAAATGTATTGTTTAGTTCATAACGTCGAACTTGACTGGTATCTACCTGTACCTTTAATTATCAAGTTTCCAAAATATATAGTAACCGAACAAATGCATATTTGCTGTCTTCACTAGACTTAGAAATGTAATATACATCAAGTTGATTCAATTGTTTGTTCATGGGACGGATTGTAATCTCTTTTCTCTTCACGTTCTTGCCAAGTAAATGTTGTTTGTTTCTAGGTCTAGCCAACCATTCTATCGCAACTTTGCCTCTTTTCCATTGTACTGACTGTAAAGTGACGTAACTGATAGGCAAATATAAATATGTAAAGAAGTAGACCCAAGAACGTGAGGACCTTTTCCTAGTAACAAAAGAAAAAGAATCAGAAAATCAACACGTTTAAAACGAAATCGTAAACAATACATAACAAAGTTAAATTAATTGACAAAGCACAAAGCCAAAACTACGAAACCATTTCCTTCTAGACCTACGACACTCATTTTTACCACAAAACTGATTGTCGTTCACCTGATGACCGATCTAAGACGACACTAACAGCAAGAAGTAGAAAGAACGTAGCCGAAGCTCGACTAGAACAATCGACCACGGAACGCCAATTAGCCATGCAAGTAATTATCACATCGTGCTCAACACTTCTGACTTGATGATGAATCAATTATTAATTAATTAATTAATTAATTGCCTCATCAGAACAAAATCAGTCTAATATTAAGAACCAATGTAGCCATAATAAAAATTTATACATAAAATATAAAAATTGAAAGAAATAAATTACAATTACCAATAATGACAATATAAATATCTAAAATTAATGCATACGTACGGGACATTTATATGGTATTGCGTTACACGACTGTCAAACCACAAACGTATGACACGTGCAAGGCAACAGTGGCTTGTGCATAGAAGCGTATACTAGTAGCTACCAGTGCTCACGTTTTCCAGTATATAAATTGAGTGCTTCAGCTATGTTGAAATCAATTAGTATACGTGCAGATTCACAATATTTTACTAGCAGTTAGGCTGTCACTTTCTTGGCCTTTGTATTAGCAATGCATATTAATTGCTGCCATGGAGTCTGTCTTTTACAACAACATTGGGTTCTGTTTCATCAAAGATAGTACACAAATTATAGGTCCAAAACTGTACCTAAATATTATCAGTTTTAGCAATAATCACATCCTAATCAAATAGAATTGTGAACAATGCATGTCACTACTTAGTTTCCATTGGTCTAGTTAAGGTAAGATGGTACTGACAAAAGTACAACAAGTTGGCTTTTTGTGTGTGTGTGTGTGTGTGTGTGTGTGTGTGTGTGTGTGTGTGTGTGTGTGTGTGTGTGTGTGTGTGTGTTTGTACTAATTGCAAGAAGCGAGCAACACACGCGAACAGCTTTATGTTGCCTGCAATTAGGATTAGACGTACATCGTTATCTAATTTGTTGAATTGGTGATCGAGTCACGCAAGCAACGTCTATCTAACGCTTACTACACATTGTGTGACGATCAATGCTGCTAATGAAGTGCAATCGTCACGTTCTCGCCCTTTTCTAATCAGCCCTGTCAAGCATTTCCTCTGATGCAGGCGAACGGTGCTGCAGCAAGTCTGATTCAGTTAGGACTTCGCGCGTCATAAAACTTTATCAGTATATACATTTGCTATTAATTTAAGATAAGAACGAATGAACTGATACATCTAGGCTCAAATATTTCATATAAAATTGGACCAACCAATCAAAACTAATAGAAAGCAATTTAGCTCTGCATATACACAGTTTTTGTTGTACCGTCTACAATAAACGTTTTAGCCGAGAAATAAAACATATGAACGTATACCGAACAAAAAGAGGTAAGTGTATGCATAGCAGATGAGGGAAAAAGGAAAGAGTAAGTCCAAGAGCATTGCGCATGCGCAGAACAAATGTTTCTAATTGGGTTAAACTAAAACGTAAACCAGGAAGTTCTAGAATCAAAACAATTAATGGTCTGGATAAGGTTTGTGTACTCTACATTCTTTCTGAAAAAACAATCAAAATTTTGAGATAGGGTTCTGCACGAAACGACAACTTACAAGAGGCAGTCAACAGCGTATTTATCTCGTAAACCAATTAACTCTTTTAATACATTGAATATTCGTAACAAACAGTTACACTCATCTACTAACTTGTCCACCTACTTGGTAGAATATATCGTTTTACATATGCATGTGCACCCATCGTCTTGCACTTATCTTTTCACATTGTTAGAATCGCTTACGGTAATTGTAAGGTCCCGTAGGCCAAATTGATGAGCAGTTGCATTTGGTATTGATCAGATTGTGCAACAGCTCGTACTTCGTCGCCACGAGTTTCACCTACTGGCCTCTGTGTGTCTTCAACAGTTTCGTAAACGACTTCCGGACGAACGGATACAGGTTGAATTTCTCGTTGAGCGGTACAAAAAACTGTATTTAGATACAAACAGTTTAGAGACCAGCATGTATAGCTGTATAAACTAGATAAAAATATATACCCTAACGTACTACCTGTTATTCGATTTCAATAAAATTTGACGGTCAGTATTTTCGTAAACATCTTCAGATTCTGTTTAAAATTGTTAACGTCTATATGCAACATATAAATATATATATTGATGCAGTCTGTTCGTAGACTGTGACGGTATTTGTAAGAGAAACCGACAGTTACTATGGTAGTCACAAGCAGCAAATAGCAATTGCAATTGATTTTCCGCTGTCTAAACAACTAGATATTATGAAAAACAGCATATTTTACAATTAACGTAAAGTAATTAAAACAGTCTAAATTTTGACTTAATTAACATAATATCTGTAAGCTGCAAAAATTTCAAATAATTTACATTAACTTTGTAAGTAGATACCAATGCTTATGAGACAAAATATATGTTAACTGTAACTACAATGTTTCTAATTTGGAATTGGAATAAATACATAAATTATTTCAACTTTATTTTTGAATTAACATATCCATTTGCATATACATAAAATGATACACACGAAAATTGTAGAAGACATCTTACAAAGAATAATTGGTATCTAAAGTCTATTACCAATTAGCCTAAAATTTCAAGTACATTAGTAAAACGTAGCTATGTAGCTATACCATAGGTAAGTATAGATAAGATGCAGAATTTTTGTAGATGGACCACTTTTATGATCATTGCTTAAGTGTAGTGTTTACTTCCGTTGACTTTAGCTAGTGAGTTGTGCATGTGTCTTTACAAACCAGTCATTCTAAAACATTTGTCAAAACCACCTCGGTTTCTGAGTAAAAGTACATGGATATTACTGCACAGTTTTAGTTGTGGTAGTACGTTGTTTTTAACAGAATTTAAGATAACTTTCAATTTGCATGACAAATTTAACATTTGCGTTGGATATGATACAAATAGTTTTTACTACTCGTTTTGCCTTTCTCAAAACAGTCCCCTACAAAACCTGTTGTATATTCAGTTACAGGAGTTGTAGTTTTGATTAATACTAGAGCTGACGTACAGCTAGCCGTACAAATAATTTTTGAATTTGTACGATTAATTTGTTTTTAGGCAACATTATAATTAATTATATGCATTTCAAAGTAAACATCATAATCATAGTTTATTTGCTTACCTTTGAAATTTTGCTTCTCTTTTAATAATGTAATTGAGTCAATGTTAAGTACTGAACCAGTACTACCAACAGTTGTGATATAGCCAGATGATTGGTTTCGTTGGACCAAGTAAGATGAAGCATTTATATATTGAGATATAGATAATGTCGTTGTCTTAACTCTCAATGCTGATTGAACCACAGTTGTAGCATTGCCTACAAGTGTACACAAAATTACAATGTCTGCAATCACAATGCTAAAAAGTTACTATTGGCTGTTGACTTGTTGAAGATGGAGGAACAGATAATGGTGTGTAATATAACAGATCTGCACATATCAAATAGAAAATGCAAAATTATATATTGCAATATAAATCTGTAATGTTACGTAAAACTCACTTCTTGGATTGATAATAACTATTATTGAGAATATAAAATTACATTTGAGAAACATGTTTTTATTTGAATAATATAGTTTCCGTTATCTGTTTCTTGTAGTGATTTCATCCATAGACAGCCATGTTGATGATAGTATCGATCACGTGCAATGTATTTGTAGAAAGTTGGAGTATTGCCGTCAGCTATCTCTTTCAACAAGAAAATATGAATTGGAAGTGATGGAGTGATGATTTTAACTTAGAAGGCGTGGGATATTGCTCAATTAGACTGTTTGTGTTTTCTGGTTAATATGTCGTCTTCAATCTAATATTTTTAACGCAGAACGTTGGCGCTGTTGTTACAGCCGTCGACTATCGTACAAACCTGGTAGATTTGTGCAACGAACAATGCAAGGAGAGAGGTCTTTCTGACAAGGTAATCAAAGTATAGAATTTAGGGTAGCCTTGATTTTTATTATGTTTGGAACAGATTACGTTTCTAGCAAGGGACATGAGAAACATGCAATTTCAGTCTGAAAGGTTTGATGCAAATTTCTTTTTGGGGCAGTCTTATTCATCTAAATCGTGGAGACCATCTTTCCATTTTCAAAAACCTCAGAGTAAGTGAGTTCTAGTGAGTATGGTATAACTGAAACGTGTAATAAAATATTGTAGCAGTTATATCAAAGCATTCAGTAAATGGTAAAATCATGAGTCAAGTATGGTATTTCTACAATTTTATCGACAAATGAGATTACAATATTTTACTGCAAAGAGTTCAGGACTTGCTATTGGTTGCTGTGGAGTTTAGCAGTTTAATCCAAAATATTATCTGTTTACATCAGTTACAATTACCTTACACCTTCAGATTTCTCTTACAGAAATCTTTACAGTTTCAGTTAAATTTCTTTAATAGGCCGGTGTTAATGCGTATTTAATGAATGATTTAAACTAGATGCTATAATAATTGTAAGGCAGTTGGTGTTTGATATTTAGACTTAATTGATATCAACCAGATTTCAAATTTTCTACTTGCTTACTAGCTTTTCAATCTTTTTAGTTTATTGCCTTGGTTTACAAAATTTCAAACTATATATGTATTGGCTCTATTATGTTTACATACATTAAAATACGGAAATCATAACTATATTACAGCAAGTCAACAATTACAGCACTTGCAAAATGATTAGTAATGATTGCTGTATCTTCTGGTTCTTTGATTTAGCTGCCCTAGTTTGGACTTCTCTTTTGGCTGCATTTGACAAGGCTAACTAAGAAATTTGATATAGCAATCAAAAGCTTCGAGCATGCGTGTCTTTTAAGATTATCCTTGTTAATATAACAATTAATTAAGCATATAGAGAATATGGTTGACAAACGCGCAGGCACACACACATTCACACGCACGCACAAACAAACACACACACACACACAAACACACACACACACACACACACACACACACACACACACACACTGTTTGCATCTAACTTGTTTTGCTATAGAATTGGCTGAAGCCTGGTGGTCGAGTGATAGCCCATGGCTTTGTAACATGTGATTGTTCCGCAACATCAACACAAGAATTCAAAGACTATCAAACAAGATTGCATTTCAATGATGTCACGGTTGCTGACTACGAAAAGGTATGAAGCAATCACGTTTATTCTTACTAGAATGTATTTAATTAATTAATATAAACCAGATATTTGAAACGGGTGGTCTCCGATTGCTCGCATATCAACCAAGATGAGAATTCTACATTCAAGACACTGCGAAGAGACAAACCAAAGCAAAAGAAAACTGGAACGAAATACTAAAGGTCAATTGCCCTGACATGGAATCTAAAAACAAAACCGAAATTGTTTGTGTGTGTGTGTGTGTGAGTTGGTGTATGCTTCACTATCTCTAGGTTGTGTCTAAGGAGACTCTGGAGCATTGTTACAAATTCTTTGCAGAAAAGCGTAAATGGGCCGAAGAAGGTGCTCTGTTCCCATGTATCTTTCTAGCTGAAAGACCTCGTGATATGTAGACCGGTTGAACACGTTTCCTGTGATGGCATCTAGTGACCACGATTGTTTCGCGCATGCTACTTTGCGCTAGCTTAGTTTACGCATGCCCAGTTCAGGTATTAAAATTAAGTGTGAAGTTGCGTCCGTGGTGTCGACGCCATAGATTGGAATGGCCGCCTGCTCTTGTTTCGTTTCGTCTTCAATTCATTGATGTGCGAGTAATTAAGATATACAAGTACGAGAGTATCTTGATTTGCCCTACTTGTACGTCTATAGCCCGTCTCAGATCGGCTGAAGGTGAGCTTGCCTCGTAGATGAAGATAGCATCGCCTCTTTAGCAGAGATTTCTACTAAAACGGTATGATTCATGGAGGAGGTATTTGGTCAATAACGACTGCAGGTCTCTAGTGAATGTAAATAGCATATTTCGTTCTTGCTGTTGGTTTTAGTCTCATATACAGAAAATTTGGAAAAAGGAAATATTGAAGGGAAACACTAGACACTGCAAAACTTTTCCTCATGCAAGAATTAGCGTCAAGGAGATTTAGGTTTTATCAACTTAGTTAAAGCAAGAATAGATATCACTAGACATTTCTCTCTACTTCTTTATCTCTTAAAATTCTGCACACAGGTTTATTGTATACTCTAACTGTTAGATATACAAACCAGTTCAACTGAGACGAAAGCATATTAGCTTACACGTGACTGGTCACGTGAAAAGTAAGTCGCCCATGCGAAGCGACCGTACCGACGCTTGGATCCATGCACATGATTGGTTGCTTTGGCAACATCTTTAATTACATTAAAAGTTGTTGTTTAGTAAGTTAAACAACTAATGACAATCTAAACAGAAAACTAACACTTTTGTTTTGTTGTTAAAGTATTACTGTAGTGCAAAAATCAAAAATAATTTTTTGAGCTAAATTAAAAATCTACGTCCATGTGTGTACTTCAGAAAAAATAAAATTAGATTTTTACGAATGTACTAAGAGAATGCGAGCAGTTCAAAGTTACTTCCGCTTTTCCATTTTCGGAATGGGGCGGATTAGCACGCTGACGTCTTTGGAGCACCCTATCCATTGTTGTGATACTTGAGTATGGTGCGGCGTTGTGTAGCAGCAGGCTGCTACAATTCTATTAGTCTGGATTTAGTGTATTTCGGTTTCAAAAATTTCGCAGTTACGTAAAAGTTGGGAAAAACCAGTTCGACGAAAAGGAGACGGCTGGGGAGGTCCAACAGAGCACAATTTAGTTTGCAGCTGTCACTTTGAAGAACACTGTTTTGTGATACAATTTCATCACACACACTCTTGCGCTGTACTCACAATTTTGCAGTAACCATAATCACACCTACAACCTTCCTCCGTGCTCACTGTGCGACTTCATGCGCTGTTCGCCTGCTTGCACTAGAGAGAAGATGCTTGAGCCGGAACTGCTTGTGATTGTTCCGGCTAATGCACCTACTCTGTCGTGCATGCAGGCGAACAGCATGTGAGGTCGCAGGGTGAGCACAGGCTTTACCACGTGCACGACGTGTCAGACAGCCGTTCACTGTGGTCGTCAACAAAGGCAGATGAGGGCAATTCATTAGTAGATGAACTGTCAGCGAGTGGCTCAAACGTATACTGTTCCACAGATCCAAAGTCTTCTATTGTGTCTTCTGATGACGATGTCGACGGACTGAGAGGTTGCTCTCCCGCGAGCTCCAGCACTTCGCTCAACGAAGAATCCGACGACGACGAATCCTCTAAATCGCTTTCGAAATCCCGAACGTAGCAAGATTGCTCCAACGTGCCGTTTCTGAACCACTCACCATAATAGCTACTCTGTCTCCACTGACGTCAGTGTGCTAACACAGCCCCATTCCGGAAATAGTTTTTGGAAAGTAGATTTCGACTGCTCTCTTTCTCTCCAAACGCGTGCTAACATTCTATTTTATTTTTTCTAAAGTACACACATGTAGATTCTTTAATTAGCTCAAAAAATACTTTTTGATTTTTTCACTGCAGTAGGTATTTAAATAATAATGCTTGTTGGTAATTAATTAATAAATTAAACTTAATTGACTACTTTAACACGCTTAGTTTAGAAAGGAAAATTTTATATTAAGTTAACTGTTTGCATTTAATATCGGAAAGAAATTAGAAAGTTGCTTATGCAAGGAATGAGGAAGATGACACAAAGCTGAAGATATTGCTTCAAAACTCGTCTTCACACACTAACTGTTTAATATTAATCACTGCACGTTCCTCACTCTTTGGGGTGTGTAGGAACGAAGGTCACTCTTGTGCAGTAACAGCCCATCATTTTGAGCCTTGATTTGAACGAATAGCGTTACATACAAACCCTAAAATACATACGCAAAGCAAAATCTCTCTATATAGAGTGTTTTCACGCTTCCCACCTATCTATAGACCATGGCCACTCCTCTATGACTGCATGTGACGCAACTATATATCTACAGCGACTATTGCTCTCTCGATTTGCCCTACTACCACTACAGCACATGCGTTCCAAAGCATTGGCGACGTCGGCGTAAGCAGAACTTAAAACTCAACCACTAGAACGTAAATATCACTGCCAATTGCAGTTCCACTTCCTGTCATGAGACATTCTGCTGATTGTCTGACTATAGCCACTTCGCATTTACCATACAGAATTCCATAGAACGTAAAGGTTCCTATGACGCAAACGGCAGACGAGAGTTAGACACATACATGTAACTATTTTTATTGATCGCTAGATCCTGTGCTGGGGTAGGAGTTTCGACACAAAAGGTTTGATTTTATAAACGCCAACTTGGTTTTCTTCGTTCTCGATCTTGCTAGCATACAACAAAATGTAGTTAGAGCCAACTGCCTTAGTTATGAAAGTGTGGTCACCATTGGCCATCATAAGCTTGAAGACAGCGAAGGCGAAAACGCACGTGCATGGCCATTGAATTGGCTTGCTTCTAACACGTCAGTTACTTGCCACAAACAGTGCAAACGAGGTGCGAGGATTCCGTCATGACATCAGCATCGCATTTCAGTACTTGTTTTAATACGGGTCAACGACGACAGACTCGTCGAAGTGGCAGCTACAGTTGAAACGGCGTTTGCTCACTCTGAAGGTGTGGGACGAAAGACTAGACATGATTACAATTCTGTTGACGCTCCTATGGGTTGTCGGTTTAGTCCGGTCGAAACAGGGTACAGACGTCTTCTGTGGTATGAGTGTTTGTTTGCTTGTTTGTTTGCACACAGCAGCTGTGAGCTGAAAATCTGCGTACATCGGTCTGTTTCAGGCGACAAGTATCACCTGAGCAATGAGAACGTGACCATTTATCAGCAAGAAAACAAGAGTCTTGTCTTGTCGACTAATTCACCTTCTAGCAAGAACATAACGTGGATATTAGATCCTAAACATCGCTCCAGAGCACAGTCTATACGACAGCACCTAAGGATAGACAATCAGAGCAATCTCATCATTGATTTCAATGCCAGACTGAATGATGTTGTCGTGTCGTATTCTATTAACAAAAGTTATAGCAGCGCAACAGCCAGACTGCTAGTTGGCGGTAAAACAAAATAAATTGGTTTGCCTGGACATTTCAATTTTACCTTTGTTATATTTGTATTAGAACCTCCTGTAATCGATGTTTACAACGACAGCTCTGTGACAAGCAATTTGTCAACATCTGATGTATCAGTTGGAAAGCGAGTGATTTGCTTGAGTGTGAGAGCAATTCCGTTTCCTACTCTGTCCGTCTCTTGCAATGGTGTGAGAGTCAGATCATTCGATAAACAGCAAAATGGTGTCACATGCTTCGACTTGTCTTGTGACAAACGCCTAAGTGTCGTTGCAAAAAATTGCTTCGGAAACAAACGCTTGAAATCCGATATCCAGACGCAGCCAGATATCGGTATTGCTTAGCAAAACACTTTCCTGTTTTGGATATATCTGTCTGACGTCACAACTATTGTAGGTGTGCCGACACCCACTCCACTATCTACCAACACAGGTATGACGTTCTTTCATTGATATTAACTTGTTTCAATAGTTCTGTTGTTTTTGTTATGCCAAAGATTGTGCACAAAGCTATTAAAAATTGAAAAATTTTTTGTTTTTAGTTTTGCTAGTTTAAATTGTATATGGCCAAAATTATTATAATTGGTGGTAATAAACATTTAGTCATTTATCTGTTAGAACATTCCACTGGCACGCCAAGCGTCTCTGCAGCATACACCTCTCCTCAGTTCATAACACATTCTGCTGATCACAGTAAAGAGTAATTTTTGTCAATTAATTATTTTATTAAACAATAATATTAACGTTTTAGGTGCACAATTGCCGACAACAACAATTGCTGTTGCTATATCCGTCTCTTTACTATTGTTATTAATCATAGCCATTGCCATGGTGATCCTAGTACCACGGTGGGCAAAGAAACAGTACAACGTGAAGTAAGTATTTTAAACAATTACAGTATAACCTCGGTTATCCGAACGCTTCTGGACAGATCCAACCAACAAGCAGTTTGGATACGTAAAAACGTCGAATAAGTGAAGCTTCGGAGTCCCACACAGCCCTTGGGAGTCTCAAACTATACTTTCTGCACGATACACATGTTTATCAACGCAACTTGTTGTACTACTTTACACTGTAATAGATATTGCTTACATACAACGGGTCGCAATTTCTATTGCTTGAAAGCTTAATACGTTAAATGGAGAATCAGCTGTATATTAATTAACAGTTACATAACCCTACAAAAGAGCTTTACCTCAATGCACACACATTCTCTATTGGCTAGTCTGACTGAAAAAGTAGTCCATGAGTATTGATTGCTTTTGAGTGTCTACCCTTTAACGAATGGCAATTGATCTTAGTTCACGAAGCATGGATGTTTTGTATACAGAAGCCTCAGATTGATATTCCATCCAAGTTAGACACCGTTCCAGCATTATAGCTGCTTCCGAATGACTAATGGGGCAGCTGCTACCTGTGTCTTCTCCAGCTTCTTCATACTCTCCTTATATTTCATCTGCAGTATCATTCCTTGCCGTTTCACAAAATTTTATCGTCAGAAAAAAATTGGACACCAGGATCACCCAAGTCAGCTTGAAGCCATTCGGAAACTTCACTTGTACTAATTCTGACGATAATTGAGTCATCCGCTACTCGCATGACTTTTGCTGGTCGGGTCATTCCCATTTCTACCATGTCTTTCTTATAGGAAAGAATTTTTTCTTTATTGCGTCTGATGTCAGATATCGTTGACCTACCTACGTTATACTTCCGGGCAATCGCTATTAGGGACGATGCCTGGAACAGTTGGAGAATATCCACCTTCTCGTTTATGGTGTTAACTGTACGCCTACGCCGCTTCTTTGAAGGATCGCACTCATCCTTTTCTGTCATAACTCCCACAAGGTGTACGGCGCTCGACTCCCATAAGGTTTCTGCGCTTGCGCAGAGAAGGTTTGTGACGTCATTCCTTTTCAGCCAAGTGTTCGGATACGCGAGGGTTCGGATAACCGAGGTTATACTGTAATACACTTTATAATTAATAAGCAATTACAGGTCTTCTTTTAATTAATAGTAAAGAAGAGAGAAACAGCCAAGAACTTCCATTTGATTGGTATGTATATCTACAGCTGAAATAGGGTTTTTCAAAGAATATAAACCAATTATACAGGCAAATATTCGGAAACAAAACATTGACGAATAATTATAATAATTGCGAAGATCCTTTGCCGTATATGATAACGACAAGAAGTTCAGTTGTTGCTATGACAACAGGTAAATTTGTTTAATTGCGTAATCGTTTTAGCTGCCACGTACTTTGATTTGGTCTGTTTTAGAATCGGTCGAAAGAGGCTACTCGGAACCTGCGATTACGTTAGTTACAGAAAGGAAAAATTAGCGAAGGGAAGGATCTTGAGCATAAAATGTTTGTTTTTTGTATTATATCTAAGACGATTGGTATTTGATTGATTGTTATGTGTAGAGTAGAGACGTGACGTGTCTTGCTCCAAAATACAAGCAGAGACTGAAAATGATAATAATTATATTATATAGTAACAGAAAACGATTGTTTGACTCTATCTTAGATTTGTCAGAATAACCTGCCAAAGTGTCAATATTTTGCTCAAATTTGTATTACATAATCAATGATATAAACAACTACAATTATGTACATTTTGTATTTGCGTCTCTATTGCTTATTGCGTATCAATCGTTACCACCACCAGGCTGTGTGTGTGTGTGTGTGTGTGTGTGTGTGTGTGTGTGTGCATGTGTGTGTGTGTGTGTGTGTGTGTGTGTGTGTGTGTGTGAGAGAGAGAGAGAGAGAGTGTGTGTGTGTATGTGTGTGTGTGTGTGTGTGTGTGTGTGTGTATTTATACTAATTGCAAGAAGCGAGCAACGCACGCAACAACTTTACGTTGTCTGCAATTAGGATTAGACATGCATCGTTATCTATTTTGTTGAATTGGTGATCGAGTCACGTAGACAACGTCTATCTAACGCTTACTACACATTGTGTGACAATCTGTGCTGCTAATGAAGTGCAATCGTCACGTTCTCGCTGTTTTCTAACCAGCGCTGTCAAGCATTTCCTTATCATACAGGCGAACACTGCAGCAGGCAGTCTGATTCAGTTAGGACAGCACGCGTCATTAAATTTTAGCAGCATGCATTTGTTATTAATTAAAGTTAAGAACGGATGAAGTAATACATCTAGGCTCAAATATTTCACATAAAATTGGACGAACGAACCAAAATAAATATAGAAAACAATAACGTTTTGAGTGTGCGCAGTTTTTGTTGTACCGTCTACAAGAAACGTTTTAGTCAAGAAATATATAAAAGAATACCGAACGAAAAGAGGTACGTGTATGCATAGTAGATGTGGGGATCACTCGAGAGTAGGTCTAGTATCATTGCGCATGCGCAAATAAAAAAAATTTACAATTGGTTAAACTCAAACCTGAACTGGGAAGTTCTATAATCGAACATTTAACGGTGTGGCTTAAAGTCTATGTACTGTACATCTTTTCCGAAAGACCAACAATAATTTTGGGATCGTGCTCTGCACGAAACAACAACTGCCAGAGGCTGTCAACACTTCATCTATCTCGTAAACGAATTAACACTTTTAATACATTGAATATTTGTAACAAACAGTTACACTCATCTACTAACTTGTCCACCTACTTGCTAGCATATATGGATTACATGTGCATGTGCACCCATCGTCCTGCACTTACCTTCCCACAATTGTTAGAAAGGCTTACTGTAACTGGGGGGTCCCGTAAGCCAAATAGATTTGCAGTTGCATTTGGTATTGCTCAGATTGTGCAATAACTCGTACTTCGTCTTCACGAATTTCACCTACTGGCCTCTGTGTGTTTTCAACAGTTTCGTAAACGACTTCCGGATGAACGGCTAGAGGTTGGATTTCACGTTCAGAGATACAAAAAGCTCTATTTAGATACAAATAGTTCAGAGACCAGCAGGTATAGCTGTATAAACTATATAAAATATAAAAACCTAACGTACTACCTGTTAGTTGATTTCAATGCAATTTGACGGTCTGTATTTTCGTAGACGACATCAGATTCTGTTTTAAAATGTTAACGTCTACAAAACATATAAATATATAATTATATATTTATAGACCTTGTTTTGTGCCACAGCAATGTTTGCTGCACTGTGTTCATAGACAGTGACGGTACTTGTAAGAAAAACCGACAGTTGCTATGGCAATCACAAGCACGATGCAGCAGCAAATAGCTATCGCAATTGATTGTCCACTGTCTAAACAACCAGATTTTATTGAATACGGCATACATGTACACTTAACGTAGAGCAATTAAAACGGTCTAAATCTTAACTTAATTACCATAATGTCTTTAACCTAAAAAAATTTAAATTATTTATATTAATTTTCTAAGCAAACCCAATGGTACTGAGACAAAACAAAAAGCTTTAAAGTAAATACAATTTCCCTAATTCAAAATCGGAATAAACACATAAACTACTTCAAATTAATTTTTAAAATTAATATATCCAATTGTATATACATATTATGGTTCTCGCAAAAATTGTAGAACAAATCTTACTGAGAATAATTAGTATCTAAAGTGTATTACCAATTACCCTAATAGTTCAAGTACAGTAGTAAAACGTAGCTATGTAGCTACATCACAGGTAAGTATAGATAAGATGCAGAATTGTTGTAGATGGACCACTTTTATGATCGTTGCTTAAGTGTAGTGTTTACTTCCGTTTGCTTTAGCTAGTGGGTGGTGTTTGTGTCTTTAGAGACCAGTCATTCTAAAACATATGTCAAAACGGCCTCGATCACTTTCTGAGTACAAGTACATGGATACTACTGCCCAGTTTCCCTTCTGGTAGTACGTTGTTTGTAATAGAATTAAAGATAACTTTCAATTTAAATGATAACTTTCAATTTGTTTAACTAATTTAACATTTGCATTAGATATAATAAACATAATTTTTACTATTTGTTTTGCCTTTTTCAAAACCGTCCCCTACAAACCTGTTGTATATGCAGTTACAGCATTTGTAGTCTTGATCACTACTGTAGTTGACGTACAGTTATCCATACAAATAGTTATATAAATCTGTGAATTAATAATTGTCAGGCAACATTATAATTAAATGCATTTCAATAGAAACATCATAAGCAGAGTTCATTCGCTTACTTTGAGTTTTTGTTCCTCCCTTTACTAATGTAGTTGAGTTAATATTAGGTACTGAAACAGTACTGTCAACGGTTGTGATATAGCCAGATGATTGCTTTCGTTGAACCAAGAAAGATAAAGCATGTGTATATTGAGATATAGATAATATCGTTGTCGTAACCCTCAATGTTGATTGGACCACTGCTGTAGCTTTGCCTATAGGTGTACAGAAAATTGCAATTAAAATATTTGCAATCACAATAATAAAAAGTTACTATTAGCTGTTTACTTGTTGAAGATGGTGGAACAGATACCGGTGTGTCATATGTCAAATCAAAATAGAAAATACAAATTTTTATATTGCAATATTAATCTGCAATGTCAAGCAAAACTCACTTGTTGACTTGATAATAACTGCCATAGAGAACGTAAAATTTACATTTTGGAAACATGTTTTCATTTGCATGATATAGTTTCCGTTATCTGTTTCTTGTAGTGATTTCATCCACAGACAGCCATGATGATAGTAATACCGATCACGTGCAATGTATTTGTAGAAAGTTGTAGTATTGCCGTCAGTTACCTCTTTCAACAAGAAAATATGAACTTGAGGAGATGGAGTGATGATATCGCTGTCATTCGGTCTGATACAAAATACTGGCTGTTGTCCTGAATGGACGTGCACTTGCTGGCGACTTGCATTTCGGTTAATGACGTCTAAATAGAATATGAAATCTATTTTGCAAAATGAATTGTTTAGTCCATAACGTCGCACTTGACCTGTACACGTAATTATCAAGAATCCAAATTATATACTAACCAAACAAATGCAGGATAGCTGCACTGCTCCTGTCAATTGCATATATGCTGTCTTTACTATACTTGTAAATGTAATATACAACAAGATGATTCAATTGTTCGTTCATAGGACCGATTGTAGTCTCTTCTCCATTCAAGTTCTTGCCAAGTAAATGTTGTTTTCTTGTAGGTATAGTCCTCCATTCTATGAAAACATTGCTCCTTTCCCGTGGTACTGATTGTAAAGTGACGTAAGTGTTAGGCAAAAGATAAATATGTAAAGCAGTAGACCCAAGGACGTGAGGACCTTCTCCTAGTAAGAAAAGAAAGAAAAATTAGAAAATCACCTCGTTTAAAACTAAATCATAAACAATACACATCAAAGCTTAATTGAAAAACCACAAAGCAAAACTACGAATCCATTCTGTATGTCAACGAGACTCATTTTTACCACAAACTGATTGTCGCTCACATGATGACCGATCTAAGACGACACTAACAGCAAGAAGCAGAAAGAATGTAGCCGAAGCTCGACTAGAACAATCGAACACGGAACGCCAATTAGCCATGCAAGTAATTATCACATCGTCCTCAACACTTCTGAATTAATGATGCATTAATTATTTATTAATTAATTAATTGCTTTCTCAGAACAAAATACGAATTCAAATGTTAAGAAACAGTATAGTCATAATCAGAATGTATACATAAAATATAAAAAATAGAAGCAAGCAATTACAATTATCAATAATGACGATATTAATATTAAAAAATTAATGAATACGTACGGGATAGTTACAAGGTGTTGCGTTACACAACACTCACACCACAAACGTATGACACGTGCAACGCAACTGGCTTCTGCATTGAAACGTATACTAGTAGTTAGCAGCGCTCACATTTTTCTGTATATAAATTGAGTGCTTTAGCTATGTTGAAATCAATTAATATGCGTGCAGATTGACAATACTTTACCAGCAGTTGGACTGTCACTTTCTTGGCCTTTGCATTATCAATGCATATTAATGGCTGCCATGGAGTCTGTCTTTTACAACAAGATTGGGTTCTGTCCCATCCAAGATGGTACACAAAATATAGGTACAAAACTGTAACCAAATTACTTTTTGTTTATAGTAATAATCACATACAATCAAAGAGAATCGTGAAAAATAGATGTCACAGCTTAGTTTCCATTGTCTAGCTGAGGTCAGATGGTACTGACAAAACTACAACAAATTGGTTTGTGTGTGTGTGTGTGTGTGTGTGTGTGTGTGTGTGCGCGCGCGCGCGCGCGTGTGTGTGTGTGTGTGTTTGTGTGTGTGTGTGTGTGTGTGTGTGTGTGTGTGTGTGTGTGTGTGTGTGTGTGTGTGTGTGGTGTGGAGCGCATTGTAGAGTGTTTGTGAATACATCCGGGATTTTAGATTCCGTGATGAGGGTTGAAGGTTCGATCCTGGTGGAGGCGACACTGTCGCAGTTTCCTTGAGCAAGAAACTCACCCACACTTGCTTCTCTTGACTCAGGAGTATAAATGAGTACCTAGTCATTGACTGGGGTGGACAAGACCGCTGGCTTGGCAGCAACATCATGCAGCAGACGGGTACGTGTGTGCCTTGGTGTCCAGTCATAGAGCTGCGCCATTGTCAGTGCCCCTGGATGACTCTGGCTAGCCTCGTCTCCAGACTCACGTGAGCCTGGCAGTGTCCGGTTCCCGTATGAAACTTTCAGCCTCCCGTGAGTCTGGACTCACCCCGCCTACTTTCACACACTTACTTCACTAAGTGTCACCCCACGTCATAGTCTTGGCACCCCACGTGACTACATGGTACGTACGTCACAAACTCAATTAGCTTAAATCTATCTAATGTGTGACCCAGCAGACTGTATATCACGCCCAAGCTTCCAAACAGCGGATGGTGACTCTCCACAGTGAGTGATTCACAACGTTCACGCTATCCAAATCTCAAGACGACTTCAGAATGTGGAAAGGTGAGGGTATTCCTAGCTAAGTTATTGTCCTACTCGCGTAGACTGGCGAGCCTGCCAAGTCTAGTTACAGCGATCCGGACTGCGCGTGTAGTTCACTCGTTGTTTCGTCGCACATCCGCTATCTGCATGGCCCTTGCTAGTGCACAGACTCTAATGGCCAGTAGGGCGCGCAATGGCAACAAGAGACACATTGACATGAAATTGCAGTCCGCTCTCCGTGTTTTCAATTATGATGACTTTCGGGAGAGTAAACTTGAAGTCTCCAGGGCCATTCTATGGGGAAAAGACATCTTTGTCCGCACAAACAACGAGTGAACTACACGTGGAGTCCGGATCGCTGTAACTAGACTTGACAGGCTCGCCAGTCTACGCGAGTGGGACAATAACTTAGCTAGGAATACACTCACCTTTCCACATGCTGAAGTCGTCTTGAGATTTGGATAGCGTGAAGGTGGTGAATCACTCACTTTGGAGAGTCACCATCCGCTGTTTGGAAGCTTGGGCGTGATACACAGTCTGCTGGGTCACACATTAGATAGATTTAAGCTAATTGAGTTTGTGACGTACGTACTATTTAGTCACGTGGGGTGCCAAGACTATGACGTGGGGTGACACTTAGTGAAGTAAGTGTGTGAAAGTAGGCGCGGTGAGTCCAGACTCACGGGAGGCTGAAAGTGTTATACGGGAACCGGACACTGCCAGACTCACGTGAGTCTGGGGACGCGGCTAACTCTGGCCAAGCTCCAGGTGGATTGTAGCGCCGGCCCAAAGACTCCACGTAGCGCATGAAGGCCCTGTCTCTAGAGGCAGGAAGAGCTATCTTCGCAACTGACCTCAAGGTCGACGTCGAAAGACTTGGAGGGCTTAACATTTGTCCATTTGTCCATGTGTGTTTGTGTGTGTGTGTGTGTGTGTGTGTGTGTGTGTGTGTGTGTGTGTGTGTGTGTGTGTGTGTTTGTGTGTGTGTGTGTGTGTGTGTGTGTGTGTGTGTGTGTGTCTGTGTGTGTGTGTGTGTGTGTGTTTGTGTGTGTGTGTGTGTGTGTGTGTGTGTGTGTGTGTGTGTGTGTGTGTGTGTGTGTGTGTGTGTGTACAAATTGTAAGAAGCGAGCAACACATGCAACAACTTTACGCTGTCTGCAATTAGCATTAGACGTGCATCGTTATCTAATTTGTTGAATTGGTGATCGAGTCACGCAAACAACGTCTATCTAACGCTTACTAAACATTGTTTGACGATCAGTGCTGCTAATGAAGTGCAATCGACAAGTACTCGCCCTTTTCTAATCAGCGCTGTCAAGCATTTCCTCTGCATGCAGGCGAACACTGCAGCAGCAAACCTGATTCAGTTAGGACGGCGCGCGTCATTAAATTTTAACACTATACGTTTGATATTAAATTGTTGTACGGTATCCGTAGGCGCCTCGTGTTCGTGAGTAACACGTCCGACGGAGTTTCCAGACCATCAATTGAAACATCGAGTCTTAGTTATACAATACGTATTTGTTTAAATTCTAGCTGTCATGGAAGGAAACATGCAAACTTCATAGTATTTTAGATACGTACATAGGCGTGTTATAGGTTGTCGTCGTTTTGCGATCGTGATCAAGACAATTGAAATGTACAGTCTAGGTATGCACTCAGTTCCGTTATAACGACAGTGGTATGGTATTTACTGACATAGAAATTGATATCAGCAAACATTGACTATCAACAGATGCAGCACAGTGTAGTAAAGGATTGATCATATTGATGTGTGAATAGTTGACTGTAGGTGGCACTCAACTCCTGTCACGTACACACAGTCCCTAGCTACAATACAAAAGGATGGGTCGACGAAAGTTCAGGAAGCGTTTTTGCCGTCGTTTGGTCACTTGCACGAATCGTTCTTAGACTCATCTGTAGTCGGAAACGGAAACGCTCTCTTAAGTTATGTCCTATCATGAAACGTGGTTGTGGGGAGGAGAAATTTGAGATTTGTGTGTGTACACACACACACACACACACACACACACACACACACACACACACACACACACACACACACACACACACACACACACACACACACACACACACACACAATAAGCTCGATGGAGACGAAATAGGAGCACGCCCATTTCTATTGTGCGACCGGGATTAGAAACCTCGCTACGCTCGGCAATTGAAGTTAAGACAGGATGAACTAATACATCTAGGCTCAAATATTTCACTAAAACTGGACGAACTAACCAAAATAAAATTAGAAAGTAATAACGTTCTGAGTATGCGCAGTTTTTGTTGCAACGTCTACAAGAAACGTTTAAGCCGAGTGACAAAACATATGAACGGATACCGAACGAAAATAGGTACGTGTATGCATAGCAGATGTGGTGACCACGTGAGAGTATGTCCAGGATTATCGCGCATGTGCAGACCAAATGTTTCCAATCGTATCAAACTAAAACCTAAACTGGAAATTTCTGGAATTAAAACATTTAATGGTCTGGATAAGGTCTATGTACTCTACATTCTTTCTGGAAAACAACCATAATTTGGGATCGTGTTTTGCACGAAACGTCAACTGACAAGAAGCAGTCAACACCGCATCAATCTCCTAAACCAATTAACTCTTTCAATACATTGCGTATTTGTAACAAACAGCTACACTCATCTACTAGCTTGCCCACCTACTTGCTAGCATGGATATATCGTTTAGATGTGCATGTATACCCATCGTCCAGCATTTACCTTCCCACAATTGTTAGAAACGCTTACTGTAACTGAAGGGTTCCGTAAGCCAAATTGATTTGCAGTTGGTATTGCTCAGATTGTGCAACAGCTGATACTTCGTCTGCACAAGCTTCACCTACTGACCTCTGTGTGTCTCCAATAGTTTCGTAAACGACTTCCGAACGAACGGATACAGGTTGGATTTAACGTTGAGAGATACAAAAAACTCTATTTAGGTACAAACAGTTCAGAAACCAGCAGATACAGCTATATGAACTAAATTTAAAATAAATAAACCTAACGTATTACCTGCTAGTTGATTTCAATGCAATTTGACCGTCTGTATTTTCGTAGACGACTTCAGATTCTGTTTAAAAATGCTAGCGTCTATACAACATATAAATATATGATTATATATTTATACTAGTACACATGGCCCGTCCTTCGTACGGGCAAGATACTGTAGTGTAAAGATAGGTCTGTGGACACTTCACGTGCAATCTTTATTGCGGGGTCCCGGATTCGGAACCCGTTCGTTGCACGGCTACATTAGCAGGCGAAAGTTACAACTGTAGATGTGTGGGTGTTTCTTTCCTATATCTGCTGCGCATTTTACTGGTACTAAGTCCTAGCAGTATGAAGATAGTAGCACAATGGCAACACATGCACGTCATTAGCCTAGTTATCTGACTCTCTCTCTCTGAGCGTGTTCAGTGGCTTTTAAAAAAGGCGGTTTTTAAATATTTGGTGGGATACTATCATTTCACTGTAGTGCTTTTGCATACGCGTTGTTTTCGTTTTTTCTTCAAGTGCATAGACTAAAAGACTGTCATATGTTCTTCATGTCAACATTCACTGCAACGCTCTCTGATATACTACATTTTTTATTTTTCGCTCCGGTGCGTTGATACAGAGGCTGCTAGGTCTGCCAACTCTTGAGCACCCAACGTACAGATGCCTGTGCGAAAAGCAAGGTGTTTGCAAGTCTAACCCAACAACTTTCAATGATCGACCTTGTGATTTACTGATGGACATTGCAAAGCAAACTTTTAGTGGAAACTGCAGTCGTTTAAATTGCAACGGAAGGTCCGATGGTATGAGTTGTATTCTTGGTATAAAGATGTCTTTTCCTTGAGCTTGTCCTGTCAGTACGGTGGCTTCAAGAACATGCGGCAAAGTCTGTTTAACGATGAGTCGTGTTCCATTGCAAAGATCGGGTGCATCCAGATTTCGGAGAAGCATAACTGGGCACCCTACTTTCAATCTAAGATTATGCGGTGGCATGCCAGGAAGGTCTGAGGAATTCAGAATCTCGGTTGGATACTGCACAGAATCCGACATGTCCACAACTTTGTCAATAGACTTTAGCAGCTGTTCTTTTCCAGGCAATTGCATAAGAAGTTTTTCATTGATTTTGCTGGCCATGTCATTTCTTTGTGCAAGGATGGCACGCTCGCACAACCACTTGTGGTTCTTGTAGTTTACAGTCAAGTTGGGGAAGACTTTTCTGCTATGAGCCTCTACACCGTTAACTAATTCTCCACATCCGGGTGGTATGGTTACCAGTCCGCTCTCATCAGCAGTCAGTTCGCCGTTTCCAATTGATAGCAGCATCGATGTAAGCTCTCCCACTGTTGCGTCCCCTTCAAGATACACTCTCATGTTAGTAGACAGGGTGAGAGTTTGGACTTGCTGCCATAGAAAAGAAGATTTAAGGCAAGCTGAAAGTTTATCTGCCCGGGTTCCCCTCTGTATGACTGGCAAAGTTTGCCGAAAATCATCAGCAAGTAAAACGGTTACACCGCCAAAGGCTGCTTGTTGTGTTTCTCTGATATCTCTTAGCGTGCGATCAAGAGCCTTCGGCGCCAGCTTGTTTGCCATTGTACACTCATCCCACACAATCAACTGACATTGCTTTAGTATTGTGGCCATTCCTGTACCCTTAGCGATTTTACAGGTTGGCGTCTCCGTATGTGCCAAGTTTAACGGAAGTTTGAAAGCTGAGTGGGCAGTCCTGCAAAGTTTCCGCAATTCCTGATGAAGCAACAGCAACAACATTTTCTTTTGTTGCCTCACCTTTTCAAGTAAAAGATTGAGGAGGAACGTCTTGCCTGTGCCACCAGGTGCATCTAGAAAGATAATACCACGAGATCCACTATGCATGTTGTCTAGGATGACGTGATAAGCCGCAGCTTTGTCTGGCGCCAGTAATGGTTTGTTGCTTGATACGTACGCTGTAAGCTCATCTTGGTCATAGTTGGTATCTCTGATCAAGTCTCTGCAATTGCATACATGCTGGTCTCTCTGAGGTGTCGGCAGACCATACGTTCTAAGCTCGTGGCCTCTTAATCTAATAACTATGTCTTCCAACAGTATGAGTGCTTGGTTGAAGCAAGGTTCTTGGCTACGATTCTGATAGCGAACCTAAAAATGGAGAAGAAAATGTTAGAGTTGCAGTTGCTGTAACCTGTAAGTTTGTAGGTAACAAATTCTTACCTCAAGTAGTATGTCTTCGGCTAAGCTCTCTTTACGTTTATCCCACAGGCTTTTTGAGTTTCCCAGCCCACACGTGACGAGCATAGTGCCAAACAGATTTCTCAGCATGCGGGGAGAGCGACTGAGAGCAGCTTCTTCTAGAGTTGCGCTCCAGTGACCTTCATTCTCCAACAAACCCCTCATCGAGCAAGCTTCTCTGAAAGTTGCACAATTGAATTGATTGACCATTCTAAGATCTTCATACGATGTCGGCTCTCTGACTATGTGAAGGAGAAGGTGCAAGCAATAGCATTCAAATGCGCTTGGGTGGATAGTGTACACTCTACCAAGAGTGTCGCATGACTTGATTCCTGGATTTCCTTCCACATGGATGCCCTGGATGCGTCGTTTCCATTTCTTACTGTATCTGTCCCATCTGTAGTTATGTGACACATTGCAATGCAAAAGAGTTTTGGCAAAGTCGTCTTCTCGGCAAAGGTCGAAGAATGCTGTCAAAGTAGTTCTAGGTGGCTCTGCTATTCTGTCTCTTACGTTGTCTTCGGTAAAATACACACATTGCCCATTCTCCAAGTGCAGATACAAATGCTCTACTGGTGGATACCTGTGATGAATCGGGAAGTCGAGAATACACCATGTTGCTTCACTGCTGCAGATGTATCTTCCAATCTTGTACCTTGAAACCTCATCCCTCCTCATTTCTTGCCGTTCCAGCCCGAATACTGCCTGATCGCTACCTTTGTTGACGTATTTACATATGTACTTAATCGATTTCACTGTATTGCAGTACTCAACATTAATGTGCGCATTGAAGATCTTGGACATAGGGCAATAAGGGACCACCCACTTGTTGTCAATTTCCACTTCGTTGCAAGCTAAGATTGTCACTTTTGCTGTAAAGCCACCATCTCCCGCCTTTCTTCTGCGGTAAAGTGGGTACCCGTCGTGCCCTGTCTGAGTCTCCCGGAGAAGCTCTCTTGGATATCGTTTCGTACACTTGCCGTCTTTCATGCATGGCGACTTTCGGTTTAGTGCACCGCATGGCCCATGGATCATGTGCTACTTGATGATGTTGTAGAGCACTGAGTCGTCTTCGGGGTTGGGTATCTCTGCACTAATAATAGGGTCGACATCAGCAGGGTGGAGTTTCTCTTCAAGCCACACCAAGATATGCGAATGGGGGAGGCCCCGCTTTTGCCACTCGATGGAGGACATGTGACAGCGTGTTGTGCCAAAGATGGCCACGTTTATGAGCAATTCCATTAGCTTCTTAACCTTTAGGCGAAAGACTCTGGCCAGAAGGTCGTGTTTGTTCTGAGATGTTTGTCCTCTCATCAGCTAATCTTTTATCTTCAGCCAAGAGGGGTTGCATGTAAAACTTATAAAAAGATCAGGACGGCCGTACTTTCTGACATACGTCATTGCATCTTGAGTCTTCTCATTCATGTACCTGGGACCGCCAGTGAAAGAAGATGGAAGAATAACTGTTCGACCAAGGTCAGTATCTTGGCTATCCTGTGCGAGAGCATCTTTTAGGTGGATGTAGCTGTCGACTAGTAATTTGCTCTGATTGTGGCGTACGTACCGGAGACGTTCTCCCTCAATCTTAGCGTACATATCGACTAAAAACTGATGGAAGAGGTTTTTTGGTTCTAAGTAGGTGGTTAAAATTGTTGGTCCTCACCATGATTCTGTAGGCGTAGAATTCCATAGCGAATACTTTATTGTTGGTAGGTAAATCTGTTCTTGGGTCAACTTCACGCAGTTCGAAATTATATCCATCTTCGCCGCGACAGAAGAGTAGCGAGTACTGAAGAGCATCGTCGGATCTGTGGGTTTTGGCGACTCGTTAAAGCTGGTCGCTGCGCTTTTGAAGAACAATGTCACGCTTGTTGAATTGTTGGCCAACGATGAGAACAGCAACTTCATCTGTCAGTGGAGCGTTAAATCGTCTTGAATGTTCCATGGTTGGAGCTTTGTCTGGTCGAATAACTATGCGGTGCTCTGGTAGGTCCAACTTCTCTAGGGCAGTCTTGAAGCTCGCCACATAATTGTTGACGTTGTGGAGCATCTCCTGAAGAGACAAATTAATGTCAATCTTTACACCAGGCACAGATCTGCATCGTGTCTCAGCTTGTTCTTGTTTATCACCCATAAAATAGATTTCCAGAAACTCTGGGTTTTCTCCTGACTGAGGTTGCATGGTACCAACTCTGTGGTAAACCTGGCCCTGAACTTTAAAGGTGGGCATAAATTCTAGTAGACAGACCCTTTCTGTACATCCAAAGCATGTCATCTGGAATGCAAAGTTGTATTTTCTGATGTTATTAACAAATTGCTTTGAATCGTGATTCTCTAAGAGAAGCAAAGATTTGAGCGGCTCGGGGATGTTTGAGATAAGAGGCAGATTGACTTTCCCATTTGAACAATACATTCCCGGTGCTTCGCCACCCATTTTAGGGCATGGCAATACTGACACTCTTTGGACATTGCCCCAATTTGTACATCAGCATGTCCGCTGTAGTCAATCGATTGGTCGTAGTTAAAAGCTCTCCTCTTCCATCGTTCAACTGTTGGTTTTGATTCCTTCTTACCTCTGAGTCTTTTCTGTGGCTGATCTGGTGTCTCTTCTTGGCGTGCTCGTGCAGTGCCTTCTCTGTCAGCAGACGTTCTTGCTTGTCGCTTTTCTGGTGTCTCTTCTTGTCGTGCTCGTGCAGTGCTTCTCTGTCAGCAGACGTTCTTGCTTGTCGCTGCTCTGGTTTTCCTTCTTGTCATGCTCTTGAGGTTATTTCTCTGTTCGCAGATTGTCTCTCTTGCTGCTGCTCTGATGTTTCAAACTCTCTCGCTCTGCCTGTTCTGTCATTGTTCATGGCTAGTCTCAATTCACGGCTAACGGCTGTTTCTTCAGCTCTGTTGTTTCGTATTCTCTTCGCAGCTGATGTGCGACGGCCAATTGCTACGCGTTTTGGCCGTCCCATGTCGTTAGTAATCGATTCTTAAATTGACTCATATGCTACTATCACAAATCCCGTGCATTTTTACAAAACCCGGATGTAGATAGCTTACGCATGCATGGCCATGTCCAAACTACGATTAGTTAATTAATTAATTAAATTTTAGTTGGTACCCTGCTCCGAAGGCCTCTTTTAGTCTACTACGAACGTTCGAACGTCAGCAAAACTTTGCTCTGGCACGCAATTGTCTGCAGCTACACGTATTCGCGTAGTATGTAGTTTATTAATTAAACGGTAGGTTTTTAGACACGTTACAAACGGCGCATTTACTTGATTAGCGAATGCACGACCCGTCCTTTTAGAGGCAGAGTAGTGTTTTAGCCGAAGACGCACGCTGTGTATGAGCACGTCATGTGCAATCTTTGTTGCGAGGTCCCGGATATGATGAATGAATTCAAATCTTGCTATTCGCCCTTGTTTCGATCGAAATCGACACACTCCCCGTGTAGCGCTTGCTGCAGAAAACATGTAGGTTGGATTCGGTGCAAATGCAATCAGAATTTGGAGAGAAACGAGAGCGATAGAAGAGTAAGTTTGGTCGGCAAGAGATATTCGATCGCTCGAAGCTTTGCGAAGGACGACGATGCATACGGTGCACACAGGACTGGTATGAGCCTGTGTTCGAATGAACAGGAATGTGTAGCGTGTGCGTCGTCGAGAAATTTTACGCGGCAGTCGAACCCTCGAGAGGGGAGCCGGTGCATAATTTTTTAATTCTTTTACGCAAACCTTCCTCTGTCCGTACCGAGTGTGCGTACTGATTTCGGTTGCAAACGGACAAAAGACGTGGCCCCCAAACGCGAACACACACACACACACACACACACACACACACACACACACAAACACACACACACACGACAATTTGAGCTTTATATAGTAGACTAGGATCCATGGCCCGTCCTTCGTACGGGCAAGACTGCAGTGTAAAGATAGGTCTGTGGACACGTCACGTGCAATATTTGTTGCGAGATCCCGGATGTGCTGAATGAATTCGAATCTTGCTCTTCGCGCTTGTTTCAATAGAAATCGACACACTCCCCGTGTAGCGCTTGCTGCAGAAAATGTGTAGGTTGGATTCGGTGCAAATACAATCGGAATTTGAAGAGAAACGATAGCGCTAGAAGAGTAAGTTTCGTCGACAAGAGATATTCGATTGCTCGAAGCTTTGCGAAAGACGACGATGCATACAGTCTACACAAGACTGGTGCGGGCGTGTGTTCGAATGAACTGCAAGGTGTAGCGTTTGCGTCGTCGAGAAGTTTTTTGCGTGGGTCGATCCCCCGAGAGAGGACCCGGTGCATTATTTTTTTATTTTTTTACGCAAACCTTCTTCTGTACGTGCCGAGTGTGCGTACCGATTTCGGTTGCGAGAGGACAAAAGACGTGGCCGCCAAACGCGAACACACACACACACACACACACACACACACACACACACACACACACACACACACACAGACAATTTGAGCTATATATATTAGATAATGTTTGCAACCTGCAAAAAATTTTAAATTATTTATATTAACTTTTTAAGCAAAACTCAATGCCGCTGAGACAAAATAAATATGTTTAATGTAACTATAATTTCTCTAAATTTCTCTAAACTATTTCAAATATATTTTTAAAATTAATATATCTAATTGTATATATACATAATATGGTTCTCACAAAATTGTAAAACAAATCTCATTGAGAATAATTGTTATCTAAAGTCTTTAACCAATTACACTAATAGGTCAAAGTACAATAGTAAGACGTTGCTATGTAGCTATATCACAGGTAAGTATACATCAGATGCAGAATTGTTATAGATGGACCACTTTATGATCGTTGCTTTACTTTCGTTTGCTTTAGTTAGTGGGCGGTGCATGTGTCTTTACAGACAAGTCATTCTAAAACATTTGTCAAAACGGCCTCGATCAGTTTCTGAGTACAAGTACATGGATACTACTGCTCAATTTCACTTGTGGTAGTTCGTTGTTTGTAACAGAATTAAAGATGACTTTTAATTTGTATAAATAATTTAACATTTGCATTATATGTAATAAAAACAATTTTTACTACTTGTTTTGCCTTTTTCAAAACCGTCCCCTACAAATCTGTTGTGTATGCAGTTACAGCATTTGTAGTCTTGATCACTACTGTAGTTGACGTACAGTTAGCCATACAAATAGATTTATAAATCTGTGCAATTTACAATTGTCAGGCAAAATTATAATTAAAAGCATGTCAATAGAAACATCATAAGCAGAGAGCATTCGCTTACTTTGAGTTTTTGTTCCTCTCTTTAATAATGTAGTTGAGTTAATATTAAGTACTGAATCAGTACTGCCAACGGCCGTGATATAGCCAGATGATTGCTTTCATTGAAGCAAGAAAGATGAAACATGTATATATGGAGATAAGATAATGTCGTTGTCGTAACCCTCAATATTGATTGGGCCACTGTTGTAGCTTTGCCTACAGGTGTAAAGAAAATTGCAATTAAAATACTTGCAATCACAGTACTAAATAGTTACTATTGGCTGTTTACTTGATGAAGATGGAGAAACAGATACCGGTGTGCAATATGACAAATCAAAATAGAAAATACAAATTTTTATATTGCAATATTAATAAGTAATGTCATGTAAAACTCACTTGTTGATTTGATAATAACTGTCATTGAGAATGTAAAATTTACATTTGAGAAACATGTTTTTATTTGCATGATATAGTTTCCGTTATCTTTTTCTTGTAGTGATTTCATCCACAGACAGCCATGATGATAGTAATACCGATCTCGTGCAATGTATTTGTAGAAAGTTGGAGTATTGCCCTCAGATATCTCTTTCAGCAAGACATTATGAATTGAAAGTGATGGAGTGATGATATCGCTGTCATTCGGGCTGATACAAAATACGGGCTGTTGTCCTGAATGGACGTGCACTTGCTGGCGACTTGCAATTCCGTTAATGACGTCTAACTAAAATATAAAATCTATTTTGCAAAGTAGATTGTTTAGTCCATAACGTCGAACTTGACTAGTAGCTACCTGTGCATGTAATTATCAAGAATCCAAAATATATACTAACCGAACAAATGCAAGATAGCTGCACTGCTTCTGTGAAATGTATATTTGCTGTCTTTAGTATACTTGTAATCGTAGTATACGACAAGATGATTCAATTGTTCGTTTATAGGATCGATCGTAGTCTCTTTTCCATTCACGTTCTTGCCAAGTAAATGTTGTTTGCCTCTAAGTCTAGTTCACCATTCTATGAAAACTTTGCTTCTTGTCTATGGTACTGACTGTAAAATGACGAAAGTGTTAGACAAAAGATAAATATGTAAATCAGTAGACACAAGAACGTGAGGCCCTTCTCCTAGTCAGAAAAGAAAATGAATTATAAAATCAACTCGTTTATAACGAAATCATAAACATTACACATCAAAGCTTAATTGAAAACCACAAAGCAAAAACTACGAATCCATTTCCGTATCTCAACGAGACTCATTTTTACCACATACTGTTGTCGCTCACATTATGATCGATCTTAGATGACACTAACAGCAAGAAGCAGAAAGAACGTAGCCGAAGCTCCACTAGAACAATCGAACACAGAACGCCAATTAGCCATACAAGTAATTATCACATCGTGGTCAACACTTCTGACTTGATGATGCATCAATTATTAATTAATTAATTGCCTCATCAAAACAAAATCAGTCAAATATTAAAAACCAGTATAGTCATGATAAGAACAAATACATAAAATATAAAGATTAGAAGCAATAAATTTTAATTACCAAAAATGACAATATAAATATCTAATATTAATGAATACGTACGAAACATTTACAAGGTGTTGCGTTACACGACTGTCACACCACAAACGTACGACACCTGCAAGGCAACAGTCGCTTGTACATAGAAACGTATACTAGTAGCTAGCAGTGCTCACATTTTTCAGTATATAAATTGAGTGCTCTAGCTATGTTGAAAGCAATTATTATGCGAGCAGATTGACAATACTTTACCAGCAGTGGGGCTGTCACTTTCTTGGCCTTTGTATTAGCAATGCCTATTAATTGCTGCCATGCTGTCTGTCTTTTACAACAAGATTGTGTTCTGTCCCATCCAAGATGGTACACAAACTATAGGTACAAAACTGTATCTAAATATTTTAGTTTTTAGTAATAATCACATACTAATCAAACAGAATCGTGAACAATACATGACACAGCTTAGTTTTCATTGGTCTAGCTAAGGTAAGATGGTAGTGACAAAAGTACAACAAGTTGGCATGTGTGTGTGTGTGTGCGTGTGTGTGTGTGTGAGTGTGTGTGTGTGTGTGTGTGTGTGTGTGTGTGTGTGTGTGTGTGTGTATGTGTGTGTGTGTGTGTATGTGTGTGTGTGTGTGTGTGTGTGTGTGTGTGTGTGTGTGAGTGTGTGTGTGTGTGTGTGAGTGTGTGTGTGTGTCTGTGTGTGTCTGTGTGTGTGTGTGTGTGTGTGTGTGTGTGTGTGTGTGTGTGTCTGTGTGTGTATGTGTACTAATTGCAAGAAGCGAACAACACATGGAAACAACTTTATGTTTTCTGCAATTAGGATAAGATAGGTTATCCAATTGGTTGAATTGGTGTTCCAGTCATGCATACAACGTCTATCTAGCGCTTACTACACATTGTGTGAGGATCAGTGCTGCTAATGAAGTGCAATCGTCACGTTATCGTCTTTTTCTAGTCAGCGCTGTCAAGCATGTTCTCTGCATGCAGGCGAAAACTGCAGCAGCAAGTCTGATTCAGTTAGAACAGCGGTCGTCATAAAATTTTAACAGTATATATATTTGCATTTAATTTAAGTTAAGACCAGATGAACTAATACATCTAGGCTCGAATATTTCACATAAAATTGGACGAACCAACCAAAAACTAATAGAAAGCAATAACGTTTTGGGTATGCTCAGTTTTGTTGTACCATCTACAAGAAACGTTTTAGCCGAGAGATAAAACATATGAACGAATACCGAACAAAAAGAGGTAAGTGTATGCATAGCAGATTTGGGGACCATGTGAGAGTAGGTACAAGATTATTGCGCATGCGCAGACAAAATGTTTCCTATTGAGTCAAACTAATACCTGAACCGGGAAGTTCTAGAATCGAAGCATTTAGCGGTCTGGATAAGGTCTATGTACTCTAAATTCTTTCTCAAAAAACAATCATAATTTTGAGATAGTGTTCTGCACGAAACGACAACTTACAAGAGGCAGTCAACACTGCATCTATCTCGTAAACCAATTAACTCTTTTAATACATTGAATATTTGTAACAAACAGCTACACTCATCTACTAAATTGTCCATCTACTTGCTAGCATATATCGTTTAACATGTGCATGTGCACCCATCGTCCTGCACGTATCTTCCCAAATTGTTAGAAACGCTTACTGTAACTGCGGGGTCCCGTAAGCCAAATTGATTTGCAGTTGCATTTGGTAATGCTCAGATTGTGCATCAGCTCGTACTTCGTCTCCACGAGTTTCACCTACTGGACTGTGTGTCTTCAACAGTTTCGTAAACGACTTCCGGACAAACGGATACAGGTTGGATTTCACGTTGAGCGACACAGAAAATATTGTTTAGATACAAACAGTTTAGAGACCAGCAGGTATAGTTGCATGAACTAAATAGAAATATAAAAGCTAATGTACTACCTGTTAGTTGATTTCAATGCAATATGACTGTCTGTATTTTCGTAGACGACTTCAGATTCTGTTTAAAAATGTTAACGTCTATATGCAAAATATAAATATATGATTATATATTTATACACCTTGTTTTGTGCCACAGCAATGTCTGCTGCATTCTGTTCGTAGACTGTGACGGTACTTGTAACAGAAACCGACAGTTACTATGACAATCACAAGCACGATGCAGCAGCAAATAGCAATCACAATTGATTGTCCGCTGTCTAAACAACCAGATTTAATTAACTACAGCATATTTTACACTTAACGTAGAGTAATTAAAACAGTTTAAATCTTGACTTAATTAACATAATGTCTGTAGCCTGCAAAATTTTAAATTATTTATATTAATTTTGTAAGTAAAACCCAATGTTTCTGAGACAAAACAAATATGTTTACTGTAGCTAGAATTTGTCTAATTTGGAATTGGAATATATACGTATATTATTTCAAATTTGTTTTTCAAATTAACATATCCATTTGTATATACATAATATGGTAACAACGAAAATTGTAGAAGACATCTTACGAATAATAATTGGTATCTAAAGTCTATTACCAATTAGCCTAATGTTTCAAGTACAGTAGTAAAACGTTGCTATGTAGCTATACCACAGGTAAGTATAGATAAGATCCAGAATTGTTGTAGATGGACCACTTTTATGATCGTTGCTTAAGTGTAGTGTTTACTTCCGTTGGCTTTAGCTAGTGAGTGGTGCATGTGTCTTTATAGAACAGTCATTCTAAAACATTTGTCAAAACGACCTCAGTTTCTGAGTACAAGTACATGGATATTACTGCACAATTTCACTTGTTGTAGTACGTTGTTTGTAACAGAATTAAAAATAGCTTTCAATTTGTATGACAAATTTAACATTTGCATTAGATATGATAAAAATTATTTTACTACTCGTTTTGCCTTTTTCAAAACCGTTTCTTACAAATCCTGTTGTTTATTCAGTTACAGCAGTTGTAGCCTTGATTGATACTAAGTTGACGTACAGCTAGCCATATAAATAATTTTTGAATTTGTACGATTTATAATTGCGAGGCAACATTATAATTAATTAAATGCATTTCAAAGGTAACATCATAATCATAGTTCATTCGCTTACTTTAAAGTTTTGTTTCTCTTTTTAATAATGTAGTTAAGTCAATATTAATTACTGAACCAGTACTGCCAACGGTTGTGATATAACCAGATGATTGATTTCGTTGAACCAAGTAAGATAAAGCATGTACATATTGAGATGAAGATAATGTCGCTGTCTTAACTCTCAATGTTGATTGGACCACAGTTGTAGTTTTGCCTACAAGTGTACACAAAATTACAATATTTGCAATCACAATACTAAAAAGGTCCTATTGGCTGTTTACTTGTTGAAGATAGATGAACAGACATTGGTGTGTAGTATGACAGACCTGCACATATCAAATAGAAAATAGACATATTTATCTTTCAATATAAATCTGCAATGTTACGTAAAACTCACTTATTGGTTTGATAATAATTGTTATGGAGAATGTAAAGCATACATTTAAGAAACATGTTTTAATTGGCATTATATGGTTTCCGTTATCTGTTTCTTGTAGTGATTTCATCCACAGACAGCCATGTTGATGGTAATATCGATCACGTGCAATGTATTTGTAGAAAGTTGGAGTATTGCCGTCAGTTATCTCTTTCAACAAGAAAATATGATTTGGAGGTGATGGAGTGATGATATCGCTGTAATTAGATCTGCTGCAAAATACAGGTTGTTGTCCTGAAGGGACGTGCACTTGCTGGCGACTTGCATTTTGGTTGATGATGTCTAAATAAGATATCAAAATCTATGTTGCAAAATATATTGTTTAGTCCATAACGTCAAACTTGACTGGTAGCTACCTGTGCATGTAATTATCAAGAATCCAAAATCTATACTAACCGAGCAAGTGCAAGGTAGTTTCACTGCTTCTGTGAAATGCATGTTTGCTGTCTATATTATACTTGTAAATGTAATCTACAACAAGATGATTCAATTGTTCGTTCATAGGACCGATTGTAATCTTTTTTTTCCATTTGCGTTCTTGCCAAGCAAATGTTGTTTGTTTCTAGGTCTACCCAACCATTCTAACACATTGCTTCCTTTCCATGGTTATGACTGTAAAGTGACGTAAGTGTTAGGAAAAAGATAAATATCAAAAAAAAGTAGACCCAAGGACGTGAGGACCTTCTCCTAGTAAGAAAACAAAAAAAAATTAGAAAAATCAACACGTTTAAAACGAAATCATAAACAATACACATCAAAACTTAGTTGACAAGCCACAAAGCCAAGAGTACGAATTCATTTCCGTCTATGTCAACGAGACTCATTTTTACCACGTACTGATTGTCGTTCACCTGATGACCGATCTAAGACGACACTAACAGCAAGAAGCAGAAAGAACGTAGTCGAAGCTCGACTAGAACAATCGAACACAGAATACTAATGAGCTATGCAAGTAATTATCATATCGTTCAACACTTCAGACTTGATGATGAATTAATAAAATATAATTAATAGTTTATTACCTTACCATAACAAAATACGAAGTCATATATTAAGAACCGATATAGTTATACTCAGGACTTATACATAAAATATAATTTTTAGAAGCAAGCAATTACAATTACGAACAAATGACAATACTGATATTTAAAATTAATGACTATGTACGGGACATACACAAGGTGTTGCGTTTACAACTTTCACACAACAAACTTATGACAAGTGCAAGGCAACCAAGGTTTGTGCATAGAATTGCGCTCATTTTGGACCTCTGAAAGTCACTGATAAGAGAAACATCACTGTAAATGTAAAAAACTGTTACGAAAATTCAAACGTAACTAACTATTTATCTTTACGTTTCTCAACGTAAGTCTACAGAAACACACACTGAATGAACAAAATTTTATTAAAATATTTGTCTTGAAAACAGCTGAAATCTCTACTACTAAAAAATTAGAAACAAATACTATGACAATTAGAGAAACAAACCAAAGTACTGGAAATGAAGCAGATGACCAAACTTCATCAAGTAACAAAATTCAATTTCAAGAAATATGTTTAAATTTGGTTATCTTGTTCAGAAATGTCAACTTGAAGTTATTCAGTTATCGCAATTTTTAGCATCGCAGCTCTAATCGTTTTTGTTACTCTGCTTCTCTTTTGTATTATAAGTAAGTAATATAAGGCATTTTTGTTCTTGATTTGCCGTTGTGTTGTGACTAGAAGCTAAATCTCTAAGACAGAAACTGCAAGAGTCAAGGTATTTCAGGTTTATTAGAAAAAGCAAGTTTCTCAAAATTGATATTAATTTTCAGGTATGATCCAGCCTTAGAATCACAGCCATCAGTGTATGAGACTAGAACAAAATGTGACTAGAACAAAATTTACCAAATGCGCAACTACGCTAACAGATGATAAAAACTGGCAAATTAGAAAACAATAAATAACAATTGCTTTTGATTCTGCTTAATTTTTAAAATATTTATAATTTTTAATAAGTCAAAAACTGTTAAATATATGCTTGGTGTTAAACATACTTACTAAATTTATTAAATCAATTTTTGTAGCTTAGAGATTATGACGAGCCAGTTGTACGGAAAAATTCGACTGAAGAAGTACCGTGTGCAACCACATTAGAAAGACAACCAGTAAAGTTTTCTTTGGGGTCTGAGACCGCGGTAGAAATAGTAGCGGACTAGAAAACTGAAGGAGGTTATAACGTACCATTTTTTCTGAGTGTGGATCCAACTAAACATTTTTCTAAGTCCTAGGTTGCTGCTCACGCAACTACCATGCCGGTGATTACAGAATAAAATATTTTATCGTCTACTTATTAATTACTGTATTGTATACTTTAAGATTGAGGAATATGATCATCACGATAGTAACAATACTAGAATTTAAAAAAATTCTCTAAAAAAAGAAATTGATGTAGGGATTGTATAAATATTATTAGAAACAACATTTAGATAATATGAACTAAAGCCAGACATCATTGGTAAATCCTTCTATCCCACTAAATGTAAAATGTAGGGAATGTTGTTGGAAGGATTAAATAATTATGTCTGGATTAGGTTCATATTATCTATATCGTGTTTTAGCAATTTTTATACAATTCCTTTATTTATTTCTTTTTCCAGAAAAAGTATTTAAACTTGTTGTTTGGTAAGTTTTTAGGAGTGCGAACGCACAACCTACTCCATTAATTAACAAAGATTCTATAGATTGGTATACATGTATAGTTACATATCTCGAGCATGTGGATCTTACGTACACAATGTTATGTACTTGTAACATCTGCAAATAAGCTGTGCAGTATTTGTGTGTAGGTTTGAATCATGCGGAAGTTATATTTAGTTGCAATTTAAATTATAACTTACCACTAATAAATGAAGCTGCACTTGAGAGTTACCTGCATATGTGCATGTAGTGTGTGTGTGTGTGTGTGTGTGTGTGTGTGTGTGTGTGTGTGTGTGTGTGTGTGTGTGTGTCAGCGGGGAAGGGTGTGGCTGCGACAGACTAATTTAGAGGTTGAGTACAGGCCGACGCACTGGGGTAGCTTGTACTTGTACTGTACAATTTGAACACGTTAGGGTACGACATGACAACCATGAAATGCCAGTTTCAAGAGCGTAAGCTTCTTCTTCGTCATCATTGTCGATGTCATTGAACGCAAGGCACACTCGCCAACATTTGCGCACGTGCACGTGACCGCGAGTTGGTACTGTACGCGTGCTGATCGTCTTGAACAAAAGCCTCTACACGCGACCCGTTTGTACGCACGACGTCTTTGATTTGCGGCTTCGAGAGATCTGCCTTTATACGCGACATTACGGTAGCTCTAGTCAACTCACTTTGTGCCCAAAATTTCATGGTATAAGCTACATGCACCTACAGCTCGTAGCAAACGTCACATTCAACGTCGGCATTTCGTGATGGAAGCGAGCCGAATTTGCTCTTGCCTTCTGCTTGAAGGCGTTGGTGTTCCAATTACGGCAAGAAGAGGTATATCGCGTCTGCGATTGCGATGACGTTCAACGTCACTACGTATACAGTAATACTCACTTCCGTTTGCTAGTGCTATTCAAAACCGCGATTCTTTGGCTAACTGTAGGCTTTAACTACAGCACGTGTCAAGAACTCCTGTCACCTTGTCTGTACTTAGACAACGTACATTACAGGGTAGCAGGAGCTCGTGATTGGCCGCCTAGTTATTGTTTTATTACAACAATTACGTGTAACGTAAGTAGGGTAGCAGGTTCAAATCCATTCTAGAAATCTTTTTTCTTAAAAGTTTCTTCGTTCTATCATCAAAACAACACAGTTCCGCTTATTCTACGTCGTTTCTCAAAGTTTCAGCTTTAGATATGCCATAGTCAAAGAGTTATGCGTGACGAAAAAGAAGAAAACGAAGAAGAAAAAGAAGAAGAAGAAGAAGAAGAAGAAGAAGAAGGAGAAGACGAAGGAGAAGAACAAGAAGAAGAACAAGAACAACAAGAAGAAAGAAGACTAAATACGACGAAAACTCCGAAATTGCCGAGCGTTTGCTCTGTCTGTCGCTTGCAATAGCACAAGATTCGGATCTGTCGATAAACAGCAAGATGGTGTCACGTGCTTCGATGTGTCATGTGACAAATGCCTAAGTGTTGTTGCCAAAAATTGCCTCAGAAACAAACGCTTGAAATTAAAAATCCATACGCAGCCAGATATCGGTATTGCTTAGCAAAACACTTTCCGGTTTGGATATATCTGTATGACGTCACAACTATTGTAGGTGTGCCGACACCCAATCCACTATCTACTGTACGAGCACAGGTATGACGTTCTTCATTGATTTTAACTTGTTTCAATAGTTTTGTAGTTTCCGTTATGCCAAAGACTGTGCACAAAGCTTTCAAAATTTGAGAAATATTTGCTTTTAGTTTTGCTAGTTTAAATTTGTATATGACCCTAATTATAATAATTAGCGGTAATAAATATTTTGTCATTTATGTGTTAGAACATTCCACTGGCTCGCCAACTGTCTCTGCATCCTACACCTCTCATCAGTTCATAACACTTTCTGCTAATCGCGGTAAATAGTAATTTTGGTCAATTATTAATATTATCAAACATCAATATTAACAATTTAGGTGTACCATTGTCATTGTATCATGTCACGTGGTTTTGACAACCCGGATTAGACGATACAGCAGGTACAAATTGTTTTTAACCTGGAATGCGCTGATAACCTCTCGCTGCGAAGGGAAACGCGTATACACTCCCGTTGCTATGATCAACAGCACAACACAGCTGGTTTCAGTAACACGCAGATGATTTGATGTGCCTCTAATGAGCTACTAAACGGTAAATGCACTTAGACTACATCTAACTACTTACAGTAAACGGTTAGTGTGGAAGATAGCTGTTGCAATAGCTCTCCAAGTCTTCCACAGCAGTGACGTTAGCAAATCGAGCCATTTTCGGCCTAGTTGTTTCAAAATCATCATCATCTGCCTTCGGATTAATCATGTAAGCTGAACATGCAGGTTGAGTCAACCGTCACCGTTGAAAGCCAAATAAGAAGTATGATTTATGTACGCACAACTGTACTTGAACGCTCAAAATGAACGGGAATTCAAACCAACCAATGGCCTTGCATGATACAAATCACTCATCGTATGGGTTAGTCTCGGATATCATTGTTATTACGCCTCGGGAGAGTAGCAGCTAATACTTCGGTAATTATCTGGCAAATAGCTGCCACTCTCCTCGGGTAATAACAACGATATCCTAGACGTGCCCATACGATAACTAGTAAACAACAACAACAACAATTGTTGTTGCTATATCCGTCTCTTTACTATTGTTATTGTTAATGTTAATCGTCGTTACCCTGGTGATCTTACTACCACGGTGGGCAAAGAAACAGTACAACTTGAAGTAAGTATTTCGAACAATTAACACACTTTGTAATTAATAAGCAATTGCAAGTTTTTGTATAATTAATAGCAAAGAGGACAGAAACTGCCAAGGACTTCCATCTGATTGGAATGTATATGTACAGCAGAAGTCGGTTTTTAAAAGAATATAAACCAATTTTTAAAGGCAAACATCCGGCAACAAAACAATGAAGAATAATTATAATAATTGCGAAGATCTTTTACCGTATATCATACCGACAAAAAGTTCAGTTGTTACTATGACAACGGGTAAATTTCGTAATCGTTTTAGTTGCCACATATTTTGATTTGGTCTGTATTTAGAATTTCCGAAAGGGGCTATTTGGAACCTGCTGAGTGTGTTAGTTTCAGAATGCAAAAATTGGCAAAATTAAGGATCTTGCCCATAAAATGTTTACTTTTCTATCATATCTATGACGACTGGTATTTGATTGATTGTTTTGTGTAGAGTGAAGACGTGACGTGTCTTGCTCCAAAATACACGCAGAGCCTAAAAATAATAATAGTAATAATTTATAATATTGTAACAGAAAACGATCGTTTGACTCTATCTTAGATTTATCAGAATAACATGCCAATGTGTCAATATTTTATTCGAATTTGTATTACATAATCAATGACATAAACAAAAACAATTATGTACATTTTGTATTTGCGTCTCTATTGCTTTGTACGTATTAATCGTTAGCACAACCGCGTTGTGTGTTTGTGTGTGAGTGTGTGTGTGTGTGTGTGTGTGTGTGTGTGTGTGTGTGTGTGTGTTTGTGTGTGTGTGTGTGTGTGTGTGTGTGTGTGTGTGTGTGTGTGTGTATGTGTGTGTGTGTGTGTGTGTGTGTGTGTGTGTGTCTGTGTCTGTGTTTGTTTGTGTGTGTGTGTCTGTGTGTGTGTGCGCACGCGCGCGCGCGCGTGTGTGTGTGTGTGTGTGTGTGTGCATGTTTATACTAATTGTAAGAAGCTAGCAACACACGAAACAACTTTACGTTGTCTGCAATTAGATTAGACATTCATCATTATCTAATATGGTGAATTAGAGATCGATTCACGCAAACAACGTCTATCTAACGCTTTCTACACATTGTGTGACGGTCAGTGCTGCTAATGAAGTGCAATCGTCACGTTCTTGCTCTTTTCTAATTAGCGCTGTCAGGCATTTCCTCTGCATGCAGGTGAACGCTACAGCAGCAAGTCTGATTCAGTTAGGACAGTGCGCGTCATAATCTTTTAGCAGTATACATTTGCTATTAATTAAAGTTAATCAAGACCGGATGAACTAATACATCTAGGTTCGAATATTTCACATAAAATTGGACCAACCAAAATAAATAGAAAGCAATAACGTTCTGAATAAGCGCAGTTATTATTGCACCGTCTACAAGAAACGTTTTATCAGAGAAATAAAATATATGAACGGATACCGAACGAAAGGAGGTACGTGTATGCATAGCAGATGTGGGGACCACGTGAGAGTAGGTCCAAAATCATCGCATCTATTTCGTAAACCAATTAACTCTTTTAATACATAGAATACTTGTAACAAATAGTTACACTCATTTACTAGCTTGTCCACCTACTTGCTAGCATGCATATATCGTTTTAGATGTGGATGTGCACCCATCGTCCTGCACTTACCTTCCCACATTGTTAGAAACGCTTACTGTAACTGTGGGGTACCGTAGGCCAAATTGATTTGCAGTTGCATTTGGTATTGCTGAGAGTGTGCAACAGCTGGTACTTCGTCTCTACGACTTTCACCTACTGGCCTCTGTGTGTCTTCAACAGTTTCGTAAACGACTTCCGGACGAACGGAAACAGGTTGGATTTCACGTTGAGAGATACAAAAAACTCTATTTACATACAAATAATTCAGAGAACAGCAGGTATAGCTGTATAAACTAGATAAAATGTAAAAACCTAACGTACTACCTGTTAGTTGATTTCAATGCAATTTGACTGTCTGTATTTTCGTACACGACTTCAGATTCTGTTTTAAAATGTTAACGTCTATACAATATATAAATACATGATTATATATTTATATACCTTGTTTTGTGACACAGAAATGTCTGCTGCAGTGTGTTCGTAGACTGCGACGGTACTTGTAAGAGAAACCGACAGTTGCTATGGCAATCACAAGCACGATGCAGCAGCTAATGGCTATCACAATTGATTGTCCACTGTCTAAACAACCAGATTTTATTAACTAAAGCATAAATGTACACTTAACGTAGAGCAATTTAAACAGTTTAATCTTGATTTAATTAACATAATGTCTGTAACCTGCGAAAATTTTAAATAATATAAATAAATAAATATAAATAAATAAAAATTTATCTTAATTTTTAAACAGAACCAAATGCTTCTGAGGCAAAATAAAAGCTTTAATGTAAATAGAATTTCTCTAATTTGAAATCGTAATAAATACACAAATTATTACAAATGTATTTTTTGAATAAACATATTCATATGTATATACTTAATATGGTAATCAGAAAAATTGTAGAACAAATATTACTGAGAATAATTAGTACCTAAAGTCTCTTGCCAGTTAGCTTAATAGGTCAAGTACTGTAATAAGACGTTGCTATGTAGCTTTACCACAGTTAAGTATAGAAAGATGAAGAATTGTTGTAGATGGACCACTTTTATGGTCGTTGCTTCAGTGTAGTGTTTACATCTTTTTGCTTAGCTGGTGAGTAGTACATGTGTCTTTACAGACCAGTAATTCAAAAACATTTGTCAAGCCGACCTCAGTTTCTGAGTACACGTACATGCATACTACTGCATAGTTTCACTTCTTGTAGTACATTGTTAGCAACAGAATTAAAGATAACTTTTAATTTGTATGACTAAAATAACATTGCATTAGCTATGATAAAATTAATTTTTTCTAGTCGTTTTGCCATTTTAAAAATCGTCCCCTACGAAACCTGTTGTATATTCAGTTAGAGCATTTGCAGTCTTGATAAATACTATAGTTGACGTACAGCTAGCCTTACAAATAGTTCAATGAATTTGTGCGATTTACAATTTTCAGGCAAAATTATAATTATCTGAATGTCAATAGAACATCATAAGCAGAGTTCGTTCTCTTACTTTGAAGTTTTGTTTCTCTCTTTAATGGTGTAGTTGAGTTAATATTAATTACTGAACCATTGCTGCTGACGGTTTTAATATAGCCAGATGATTGTTTTTGTTGAACAAAGAAAGATGAAGCATGTGTATGTTGAGATGTAGATAATGTTGTTGTCTTAACTCTCAATGTTGATTGGACCACAGTTGTAGCTTTGCCTACAGGTGTACATAAAATTGCAGTTACAATACTTGCAATCGCAATAATAGTACAAAGTTACTATTGGCTGTTTACTTGTTGAAGATGAAGGAACAGATATTGGTGTGTAATCTGACAGATCTACACATATCAAAATAGAAAATGCACATTTATATATTGAAATACAAATCTGTAATGTCACATAAAACTCACTTGTTGACTTGATAATAACTGTCATAGGAAATGTAAAATTTACATTTGGGAAACATGTTTTTATTTGCATGATATAGTTTCCGTTATCTGTTTCTTGTAGTGATTTCATCCACAGACAGCCATGTTGATAGTAATATCGATCACCTGCAATGTATTTGTAGAAAGTTGGAGTATTGCCGTCAGTTATCTCTTTCAACAAGAAAATATGAATTGGAGGTGATGGAGTGATGATCTCGCTGTCATTCGGTCTGATGCAAAATACGGGCTGTTGTCCTGAAGGGACGTGCACTTGTTGGCGACTTGCATTTCCGTTAATGACGTCTAAAGAAAATATCAAATCTATTTTGCAAAATAAATTGTTTAGTCCATAACGTCAAACTTGACTGGCAGCTACCTGTACATGTAATTATCAAGAATCCAAATATGTACTAACCAAACAAATGCAAGATAGCTGCTCTGCTTCTATGAATTGCATATTTTGAATGTTCACTAGACTTGTAAATGTAATCTACAACAAAATGATTCAATTGTTCGTTCATAGGACCGATTGTAATCTCTTTTCCCTTCACGTTCTTGCCAAGTAAATGTAGTTTGCTTCTACGTCTAGTCAACCATTCTATGACAACATTCCTTCCTTTCCATGGTACTGACTGTAAAGTGACGTAAGTGTTAGGCAAAAGATAAATATCTAAAGCAGTAGACCCAAGGACGTGAGGACCTTCTCCTAGAAAGAAAAGAAAAACAATTAGAAAATCAACTCGTTTAAAACGAGATCCTAAACAATAAATGTCAAAGCTTAATTGACAAACCACAAAGCAAAAAGTACGAATCCATTTCGGTCTAGGTCAACGAGACTGGTTTTTACCACATACTGATTGTCGTTCACCTGATGACCGATCTAAGACGACACTAACAGCAAGAAGTAGAGAGAACGTAGCCGAGGCTCGACTAGAACAATAGAAGACAGAACGGCAATTAGCCATGCAAATAATTATCACGTCGTGCTCAACACATCAGACTTGATGATGCATCAATTATTAATTAATTAATTAGCTCTTCAGAACAAAATACCGTGTCAAATATTAAGAACCAACGTAATCCTAATCAGAATTTATATATAAAATATAATGCATTTGAAGCAAGCAATTACAATTAACAATAATGGCAATATTGAATACGTACGGGACATTTACAAGGTGTTTTGTTACACGACAGTCACACCACAAACGTATGACACGTGCAAGGCAACAGTGGCTTGTGTATAGAAACGTATACTAGTAGCTAGCAGTGCTCACATTTTCTAGTTTATAAATTGAGTGTTTTAACTATGTTGAAAGCAATTAATATGCGTGCAGATTGACAATACTTTACCAGCGCTTGGGCTGTCACTTTCTTGGTCTTCGTATTATTAATTCTTATTAATTGCTGCCATGGAGTCTGTCTTCTACAACAAGATTGTGTTTAGTCCCTTCCAAGATGGTACACAAACTATAGGTACAAATTTGAACCTAAATATTTTCGCTTTTAGTAATAATCACATACTAATCAAACAGAGTCGTAAAAAATAGATGTTACAGCTTTGTTTCCATTGGTCTAGCTGAGGTAAGATGGTAATGACAAAATTACAACAAGTTGGCTTGAGTGTGTGTGCGTGTGTGTGTGTGTGTGTGTGTGTGTGTGTGTGTGTGTGTGTGTGTGTGTGTGTGTGTGTGTGTGTGTGTGTGTGTGTGTGTGTGTGTGTGTGTGTGTGTGTGTGTGTGTGTGTGTGTGTTTCAACCTGCTCCAAGAGCAGAAACAATAACTGATGATATCTTTACTTCTGGAAAAGCATTAAAGAAAATATCTACATTTTCTTATGTTGGTAGTGTCATCTCTGATGATTGCACAATAAATATTGACATTGCTACACACTTGCAAAAAGCAAACAGATCATATGGTGCACTTCAAAAGAGGCTGTGGAGTCGAAGAGGTATCAAAGTAAAAACTAAAATCAAAGTATACAAGGCAGTCATTCTTACAACTCTTTTATATGGGTCAAAATCATGGAGGCTTTACCGGAGAAACATTAAAGAACTTGAAAAATTCCATCTTCGTAGTCTGCGTCGTATCTTGCAAATTCATTGGAGTGAAAGAGTGTCAAATAGTAAGGTTCTGAAACGATCTGGTATGACAGGGATTGAATTTATAGTAACAAAAAACAGCAACTACAATGGGTCGGTCATGTCACATTGATGAATGACAGAAGGCTACCAGGGCAAGTGTTCTATGGACAGTTGAAAAATGCCAAAAGAAAAACTAGTAGCCAAAAACATAGATATAAGGACATGCTGCGTCATCAACTGAAGAATGTGGACATCAATCAATACAACTGGGAGTCACTGGCGTCTGATCGTTTGGTTTGGAGGAAGAAAGTGTCATCTTGTATGAAGAAGTGTGAGGATGAGAGAATAAAATATTAGAA
>CAXXBX010000049.1:165000-322540 GCA_964274945.1 Dehalococcoidia bacterium
AATGACGTCTAAAGAAAATATCAAATCTATTTTGCAAAATAAATTGTTCAGTCCATAACGTCAAACTTGACTGGTAGCTACCTGTAAATGTAATTATCAAGAATCCAAAATATGTACTAACCGAACAAATGCAAAATAGCTGCTCTGCTTCCATGAAATGCATGTTGGCTGTGTTCAATATACTCGTAAATGTAAAATACAAATAGATGATTCAACTGTTCGTTCATAGAACCGATTGTAATGTCTTTTCCCTTCACGTTCTGACCAAGTAAATGTTGCTTGCTTCTACGTCTAGTCAACCATTCTATGACAACATTCCTTCCTTTCCATGGTACTGACTGTAAAGTGACGTAAGTGTTAGGCAAAGATAAATATCGAAAGCAGTAGACCCAGGGACGTGAGGACCTTCTCCTAGTAAGAAAAGAAAAAGAATTAGAAAATCAACTCGTTTAAAACGAGATCCTAAACAATACATATCAAAGCTTAATTAACAAACTACAAAGCAAAATGTACGAATCCATTTCCGTCTAGGTCAAGGAGACTCATTTTTACCACATACTGATTGTCGTTCACCTGATGACCAATCTAAGACGACACTAACAGCAAGAAGTAGAAAGAACGTAGCCGAAGCTCGACTAGAACAATCGAACTCGAAACTCCAATTAGCCATGCAAATAATTATCACGTCGTGCTCAACACATCTGACTTGATGATGCATAAATTATTAATTAATTAATTAACTACTTTTCAAAACAAAATACCGTGTCAACTATTAAGAACCAATATAATCATAATCAGAACTTATACATAAAATATAAAGTATTTGAAGCAAGCAATTAAAATTACCAATAATGACAATATAAATATTTAAAATTAATTAACACGTATGGGACATTTACAAGGTGTTGCGTTACACGACTGTCACACCACAAACGCATGACACGTGCAAGACAACAGTGGCTTGTGCATAGAAATGTATACTAGTAGCTAGCAGCGCTCACATTTTCCAGTTTATAAAGCGATTGCTTTAATGTGCGTGAAGATTGACAATAATTTACCAGCAGTGAGGCTGTCACTTTCTTTGCCTTTGCATTATCAATGCTTATTAATTGCTGCGATGGAGTCTGTCTTTCACAACAAGATTGTGTTTAGTCCCATCCAAAATGTTACTCAAACTATAGGTACAAATCTGTACATAAATATTTTTGTTGTTAGTAATAATCACATATTAATCAAACAGAATCGTAAAAAATAGATGTTACAGCTTAGTTTCCATTGTTCTAGCTAAGGTAAGATGGTACTGACAAAAGTACAAGTTGGCTTCTGTGTGTGTGTGTGTGTGTGTGTGTGTGTGTGTGTGTGTGTGTGTGTGTGTGTGTGTGTGTGTGTGTGTGTGTGTGTGTGTGTGTGTATGTTTCAACCTGCTCCAGGAGTAGAAACAACAGCTGATAATATCTTTGCTTCTAGAGAAGCATTGTTTAAAATATCTACATTTTATTATCTTGGTAGTGTCATCTCTGATGATTGCACCATTAAAAATGACATTGCTACACGCTTGCAAAAAGCAAATAGATCATATGGTGCACTTCAAAAGAGGCTGTGGAGTCAAAGAGGTATCAAAGTAAAAACTAAAATCAAAGTATACAAGGCAGTCATTCCTACAGCTCTTTTCTATGGGTCAAAATCATGGAGGCTTTACCGAAGAAACATTAAAGAACTTGAAAAATTCCATCTTCGTAGTCTGCGTTGTATCTTGCGAATTCATTGGAGTGAAAGAGTGTCAAATAGTGAGGTTCTGAAGCGATCTGGTATGACAGGGATTGAATGTATGATAGCAAAACAACAACTACAAAGGGTCGGTCATGTCACAAGGATGAATGACAGAACTCTACAAAAGCAAGTGTTCTATGGACAGTTGTTAAATGCCAAGAGAAGAACTAATGGCCAAATACTTAGATATAAAGACATGCTAGGTCATCAACTGCAGAATGTGGGCATCAATCAGAACAATTGGGAGTCACTGGCGTCTGATTGTTTGGTTTGGCAGAAGAAAGTGTCATCTGGTATAAAGAAGTGTGAGGATGAGAGAATAAAAAAATTAGAAGAACGGCGACACATACACCAGCACATGGCTCAAGGAGTAATTACAAGTCAATATGTGTGCGCCATCTGTCATCGCGATTGTCATTCTCGTATTGGTCTTACAAGCGTTGGTTGAATTCTAATCAGTAGAGAAGTCGTGAACTCGTACACTAGTAGCGGACAATGAATGAATGAATGAATGTGTGTGTGTGTGTGTGTGTGTGTGTGTGTGTGTGTGTGTGTGTGTGTGTGTGTGTGTGTGTGTGTGTGTGTGTGTGTGTGTGTGTGTGTGTGTGTGTGTGTGTGTGAGTATGTGTGTGTGTGTGTGTGTGTGTGTGTGTGTGTGTGTGTGTGTTTGTGTGTGTGTGTGTGTGTGTGTGTGTGTGTGTGTGTGTGTTTGCGTGTGTGTGTATGTGTGTGTGTGTGTGTGTGTGTGTGTGTGTGTGTGTGTGTGTGTGTATGTGTGTGTGTGTGTGTGTGTGTGTGTGTGTGTGTGTGTGTGTGTGTGTGTGTGTGTGTGTATGTCTGTGTATGTCTGTGTACTAATTGCAAGAAGCGAGCAACACACGCAACAACTTTACGTTGTCTGCAATTAGCATGAGACATGAATCGTTATCTAATTTGTTAAATTGGTGATCGAGTCACGCAAACAACGTCTATCTAACGCTTCATACAATTTGTGTGAAGATCAGTGCTGCTAACGAAGTGCAGTCGTCACGTTCTCGCCCTTTTCTAATCAGCGTTGTCAAGCATTTTCTCTGCTTGCAGGCGAACTCTGCAGCAGCAAGTCTCATTCAGTTACGACAGCGCGCGTCATAAAATTCTAACAGTATACATTTGCTTTAATTAAAGTCAAGTCTGGATAAACTAATACATCTAGACTTGAATATATTTCACATAAAATTGGAGGAACAAAACCAAAAAAATTGAAAGCAATAACGTTCTGAGTATGGGTAGTTTTTGTTGCACCGTCTACAAGCAATGTTTTAGCCGAGAAATAGAACATAAAAACGGATACCGAACGAAGAAAGGTACGTATATGCCTAGCAGATGTGGCGATTGCATGAGAGTAGATCTAGGATCATTGCGCATGCGCAGACCAAATATTTCCAATTGAGTCAAACTTAAACCTGAACCGAGCAGTTCTAGAGTCAAAAATTTTAACGTTCTGGCTAAAGGTCTATGTACTCTTTATTCTTTCGGAAAAATATAGACATAATTTTGGGATCGTGTTCTGGACGAAACGACAACTGCCAACAGACAGTCAACACTGCATCTATCTCGTAAACCAATTAACTCTTTTAATACATTGAGTATTTGTAACTAACAATTATACTCATCTAGTAGCTTGTCCACTTCCTTGCTAGCATGCATATATCGTTTTAAATGTGCATGTGCACCCATCGTCCTGCAATTACTCTCCCACATTGTTAGAAACGCTTACTATAACTGCGGGGTCCCATAGTCCAAATTTATTTGCAGTTTTATTTGGTATAGCTGATATTGGGCAACAGCTATTACTTCTTCTCCACGAGTTTTACCTACTGATCTATGTGTGCCTTCAACAGTTTTCGTAAACGACTTTCGAACGAACGGATACGGTTAGATTTCACGTTGAGAGATACAAAAAAACTCTATTTACATACAAACAGTTCCGAGACCAGCAGGTATAACTGTATAAACTAGAAACCATATAAATCTAATGTAGTACCTGTCACTTGATTTCAATGCAATTTGACTGTCTGTATTCGTAGACGACTTCAGATTCTGTATAAAAATGAGAACGTCTATATACAACATATAAATATATGATTATATATTTATACACCTTGTTTTGTGCCACAACAATGTCTGCTGCAGTGTCTTCGTAGACTGTGACGGTACTTGCAAGAGAAACCGACAGTTGCTATAGCAATCACAAGTACAATGCAGCAGCAAATAGCTATCGCAATTGATTGTTCGCTGTCTAAAAAAGTGACTTTATTAACTAAAACATACACGTACACTTAACGTAGAGCAATTTAAACAGTTTTAATTAACATACTTAACAGACTCAATTAACATAATGTCTGTAACCTGCAAAAATTATAAAATAATTAATATTAATTTTATAAGCAGAACCCAATGATTCTGAGACAAAATAAAAGGCTTTCATGTAACTAGAAGTTTCTAATCTAGAAATATAATAAACACATAATTTATTTTAAGTTTATTTTTAAATTAAAATATTTATTTATATATACATAATCCGTTACTCACGAAAATTGTAAAACAAATATTGCTAAGAATAATTGTATCTAAAGTCTATTACTAATACTTATTAACCTAATAAGTCAAGTACATTAGTAAGACGCTGCTATGTAGCTATGCCACAGGTAAGTATAGATATGATGAAGAAATAATTGTTGTAGATGGACCATTTTTATGATCTTTGCGTAAGTATAGCGTTTACTTCCGTTTGCTTTAGCTAGTTGGTGGTGCATGTGTCTTTACAGACCAGTCACTCTAAAACTTTTGTCAAAACGACCTCAGTTTCAGAGTACAAGTACATGGATATTACTGCACAGTTTAACTTGTGTTAGTATATTGCTTGTAACAGAATTAAAGATAACGTTTATTTTGTATGACTAATTTACAGTTTGCATAAGTTATAATACAAAATTATTTTTACTACTTGTTTTGCCTTTTTAAACCCGTACACTACAATAACTGTTGTATACTTAGTTACAGCATTTGTAGTCTTGCTTGATACTATAGTTGACGTACAGCTATCCACACAAATACTTTTATGTATTTGTACAATTTATAATTTTTAGGCAACATTATAATTAAATACATGTCAATAGAAACATCATAAACAGAGTTCATTCGCTTACGTTGAGTTTTGTTTCTCTTTTTAATTAATAATGTAGTTGAATTGATATTAAGTACTGAACCAGTACTGCCAACGGTTGTGCTATAGCTAGATGATTGGTTTCGTGGAAAAAAGAAAGGTGAAGCATATACATATTTATATATAGATAACGTCGTTGTATTAACCCTCAATGTTGATTCGACCACAGTTGTAGCTTTGCCTACAGGTTTACACAAAATTGCAATTACAATACTTGCAATCACAATACTAAAAGTTACTATTGGCTGTATATTTGTTGTAGATGGAGAGACTGATATTGGTGTGTAATATGAAAAATTTGCACATATCAAAATAGAAAATACAAATTGTTAAATTGCAACATAAATCTGTAATGTTACGTAAAACTCACTTGTTGATTTGATAATAACTTTCATAGGAAATGTAAAATTTACATTTGAGAAACATGTTTTCATTGGCATGATATAGTTTCCGTTATCTGTTTCTTGTAGCGATTTCATTCACAGACAACCATGTTGATAGTAATATCGATCACGTGCAATGTATTTCTAGAAAGTTGGAGTATTGCCGTCAGTTATCTCTTTCAACAAGAAAATATGAATTGGAGGTGAAGGAGTGATGATATCCCTGTCATTCGATCTGATGCAAAAATACGGGTTGTTGTCCTGAAGGGACGTACACTTGCTGGCGACTTGCATTTATGTTAATAACATCTAAATAAAATATCAAATGCTATTTTGAAAAAATAAATTGTTTAGTCTATAACGTCAAACTTGACTGGTAGCTACCTGTACATGCAATTATCAAGAATCCAAAATATATACTAACCGAGCAAATGCAAGGTAGCTGCACTGCTTCTGTGAAATGTAGATATGCTGTATTCAAGCTTGTAATTGTAATATAGAACAAGATAATTGAATTGTTCGTTCATAGGACCGATTGTAATCTTTTTTTCCTTCACGTTTTTGCCAAGTACATGATGTTTGTTTCTAGGTCTAGTCAACCATTCTATGACAACATTGCTTCTTTTCCATGGTACTGACTGTAAAGTGACGTAAGTGTTAGGCAAAAGATAAACATATAAAGCAGTAGATTAAAGAACGTGAGGACCTTCTCCTAGTAAGAAAAGAAAAAGAATTGGAAAATCAACTCGTTTAAAACGAAATCATAAACAATACACATCAAAGCTTAGTTGACAAACCACAAAGCAAGCAGTACGAATCCATTTCCGTCTAGGTTAACGAGACTAATTTTTACCACAAACTGCTTGTCGTTCACCTGATGACCGATCTAAGACGACACTAACAGCAAGAAGCAGAAAGAACGCAGCCGAAACTCGAATGAAACAATCGAACACGGAACTCCAATTAGCCATGAAAGTAATTATCACATCGTGCTCAACACTTCTGACTTGATGATGCTTAAATTATTAATTAATTAATTAATTGCTTCCTCAGAACAAAATACAAAGTCAAATGTTAAGAACCAGTGTAGTCATAATCAGAACTTATACATAAAATATAAAAAAGGTAGAAGCAATCAATTACAATTACCAATAATGACAATATTAATATTTAAAATTAATGAATACGTACGGGACATTTACAACGTGTTGCGTTACACTATTGTTACACCACAAACGTATGACACGTGCAAGGCAACAGTGGCTGTGCATAGATACGTCTACTAGTAGCTAACAGTGCTCACATTTTCCAGTTCATAAATTGAGTACTTTAGCTTTGTTGAAACCAATTAATATGCATGCATATTGACAATACTAACCAGCACTTGGGCTGTCACTTTCTTGGCCTTTGTATTAGCAATGCTTATTAATGGCTGCATGGAGTCTGTCTTTTACAACAAGATTGGGTTCTGTCCCATCCAAGATGATACACAAACTATAGGTACAAAATTGTACCTAAATATTTTCGTTTTTAGTAATAATCACATAATAATCAAACAGAATCGTGAAAAATACATGTTACAGCTTAGTTTCCATTGGTCTAGCTGAGGCAAGATGGTACTGACAAAAGTACAACAAGTTGGCTTGTACGTGTGTGTGTGTGTGTGTGTGTGTGTGTGTGTGTGTGTGTGTGTGTGTGTGTGTGTGTGTGTGTGTGTGTGTGTGTGTGTGTGTGTGTGTGTGTGTGTGTGTGTGTGTGTGTGTGTGTGTGTACTAACTGTAAGGATCGAGCAACACACGCCACAACTTTACGTTGTCTGCAATTAGGATAAGACGCAAACAACGTCTATCTAACCCTTAATACACTTCGTATGACGATCAGTGCCTCCAATGAAGTGCAATCGTCACGTTCTCGCTGTTTTCTAATCAGCGCTGTCAAACATTTCTTCTGCATGCAGGCGAACGCTGCAGCAGCAAGCCCAATTCAGTTAGGACAGCGCGCGTCATTAAATTTTAACAGTATACACATTTGCTATTAATTAAAGTTAAGACTGAATATATTAATACATCTAGGCTCGAATCTTTCACATAAAATTGGATGACCAAAACCAAAATAATAATAGAAAGCCCTAGCGTCCTGATGCGCAGATTTTGTTGCACTGTCTACAAGAAACGTTTCAGCCGATAAATAAAGCATATGAACGGATACCAAGCGGAAAAAGGTACGTGTATGCAGTGGTGACCACGTGAAAGTATTTGCAGGATCATTGCGCATGCGCAGACCACATGTTTCCGATTTGTGTCAAACTCAAACCTGAACCGGGAAGTTCTGAAAATACAAGCGTTTAATGGTTTGGCTTAAGGTCTATGTACTCTACATCATTTCTGAAAATAAACAATCCTAGTTTGGGATCATGTTCTGCACGAAACAACAACTAACAAGAGGCAGTCAACACTGCATTTATCTCATAAGTCAATTAATTCTTAATACATTCAATACATTCACTATTTGTAACAAACAGTTACAGTCATCTACTAACTTGTCCACCTACTTGCCAGCATATATCGTTCTAGATGTGCACATGCACGCATCGTCATGCACCTTCCCACATTGTTAGAATCGCTTACTGTAACTGCGGGGTCCCGTAGGCCAAATTGACTTGAAGTTGCACTTTGTATTGCTAAAGTTGTGCAACAGCTGATACTTCGTCTCCACGAGTTTCACCTACTTTCCTCTGTGTGTCTTCAACAGTTTCGTAAACGACTTCTGGACAAACGGATACAGGTTGGATTTCACGTTGAGAGATACAAAAAAATTTATATTTAAATACAAAAAGTTTAGAGAGTAGGTATAGCTGTATAAACTAGATAAAATTATAAAACGTAACGTACTACCTGTTAGTTGATTTCAATACAATTTGACTCTCTGTATTTACGTAGACGACTTCAGATTCTGTTTAAAAATGTTAACGTCTATACAATATGTAAATATTTGACTATATATTTTATGCACCTTGTTTTGTGCCGCAGCAATGTCTGCTGCAGTGTGTTCGTAGACTGTAACGGTACTTGTAAGAGAAACCGACAGTTGCTATGGCAGTCACAAGCACGATGCAGCAGCAAATAGCTATCGCAATTGATTGTCCACTGTCTAAACAACTAGACTTTATTAACTACAGCAAACATGTACACATAACGTAGAGCATTTAAGGCAGTCTAAATTTTACCCTAATTAACGTAATGTCTGTAACCTGCCAAATTTATATTAATTTTCTAAGCAGAAACCTGTGATACTGAGACAAAATAAAAATATTTAATGTAAATAGAATTTCCCTAATTTAAAATTGAAATAAATAAATGTATTCATTTAATTTTTTTAATTAACATATTCATATGTATATACGTAATATGGTACTCACAGAAATTGTAGAAAAAATCTTATTGACAGTAATTGGTATCTAAGTACAGTAGTAAGACGTTGCTATGTAGCTATACCACAGGTTAGTATAGATAGGATGCAGAATTGTTGTAGATGAATCACTTTTATGATCGTTGCTTAGGTGTAGTGTTTACTTCCGTTTGCTTTAGCTAGTGAGTGGTGCATGTGTATTTACAAACCAGTCATTCTAAAACATTTGTCAAAACGACCTCAGTTTCTGAGATCAAGTACATGGATATTACTGCACAGTTTTACTTGTGGTATTACATTGTTTGTAACCGAATTAAAGATAACTTATAATTTGTATGACTACTTTAACATTTGCATTAGATAAAATAAAAATAATTATTACTACTTGTCTTGCTTTTTTCAAAACCGTCCTCTACAAAACCTGTTGTATATTCAGTTACAGCGTTTGTAATCTTGATAAATGTAATAGTTGACGTACAGCTACCAATACAAAATAGTTTAAAAAATTTGTGCAACCTATAATTTTTAAGTAACATTATAATTAAGTTCATGTTAATGTAAAACATCATATGCAGAGTTCATTCGCTTACTTTGAGTTTTTGTTTCTCTTTTTAATATTGTAGTTGAGTTAATATTAAGTACTGAATAAGAACTGCCAACGGTTGTGATATAGCCAGATGATTGGTTTCGTTGTACCAAGAAAGATGAAGCATGTGTGTGTTGAGATATAGATAATGTCGTTGTCTTAACATTCAATGTTGATTGGACCACAGTTGTAGCTTTGCCTACAGGTGTACACAAAATTGCAATTACAATATTTGCAATTACGATACTAAAATGTTACTATAGATTGTTTACTTGTTGAAGATGAAGGAACAGCTACCGGTGTGTAATATGACAAATCTGCACATATCAAATAAAAAATACAAATTTTTATGTTGCAATATAAATCTGTAATGTCACCTAAGACTTACTTGTTGGTTTGATAATAACTGTTATGAAGATTAAGAATGTAAAATTTAGATTTGAGAAACAAGTTTCCATTTGCATGATATAGTTTCTGTTATCTGTTTCTTGTAGTGGTTTCATCCACAGACAGTCATAGTGATAGTAATACCGATCACGTGCAATGTATTGGTAGAAAGTTGAAGTATTGCCGACAGTTATCTCTTTCAACAACAAAATATGAATTGAAGGTGATGTAGTGGTGATATCGATGTCATTCGATTTGATGCATCAATAATTTATTAATTAATTAATTAAATTTTCAGAACAAAATTCGAAGTCAAATATTAAAAACCAATGTAGTTTTAATCAGAACTTATACATAAAATATAAAAATTAGAATCAAGCAATTACAATTACCAATAATAACAATATTAATATTTAAAATTAATGAATACGGACGGAACATTTACAAGGTGTTGCGTTACACAACTGTCACACCACAAAGTATGACAAATGCAAGGCAACAGTCGCTTGTGCCTAGAAACGTATACTATTAGGTAGCAGTGCTCACATTTTCTAGTTTATGAAGTGAGTGCTTTAGCTATGTTGAATTAAATTAATATGCGTGCAGATTGATAATACCTTAGCAGCAGTTGGGCTGTCACTTACTTGGCCTTTGTATTAGACGTGCTTATTAATGGCTGCCATGGAGTCTGTCTTTTACAACAAGATTGGGTTCTGTCCCATCCAAGATGGTACACAAACTACAGGTACAAAACTGTACCTAAATATTTTCGTTTTTAGTAATAATCACATACTAATCAAACAGAATCGTGAACAATACATGTCACAGCTTAATTTCCATTGGTCTAGCTGAGGTAAGATGGTACTGACAAAAGTACAACAAGTTGGCTTCTGTGTGTGTGTGTGTGTGTGTGTGTGTGTGTGTGTGTGTGTGTGTGTGTGTGTGTGTGTGTGTGTGTATGTATTAATTGCAAGAAGGGAGCAACACACGCAAACAAATTTACGTTGTTTGCAATTAGGATTAAACATGCATCGTTATCCAATTTGTTGAATTGGTGTTCGAGGCACGCAAACAACGTCTAGCTAACGCTTACTACACATTGTGGGACGATCAGTGCTGCTAATGAAGTGCAATCGTCACGTTCTCGCAAATTTTCTAATTAGCGCTGTCAAGCATTTTATCTGCATGAAAGCGAACGCTGCAGCAGCAAGTCTGATTCAGTTAGGACACTGCACGTCATAAAATTTTAACAGTATACACATTTGCTATTAATTAAAGTTAAGACCGGATGAACTAATACATCTAGGCTCGAATATTTAACACAAACTTAGACGAACAAAACCAAAAACTATTAGAAAGCAATAATGTTCTGAGTATGCGCAGTATTTGTTGCACCGTCTACAAGAAACGTTTTAGCCGAGAAATAAAACATATGAACGGATAACGAACGAAAAGAGGTACGTGTATGCATAGCAGATGTGGGGAGCACGTGAGAGTAGGTCTAGTATCATAGTGCATGCGCCGACCAAATGTTTGCAATTGGGTCAAACTCAAACCTTAACCGGGAAGTTCTAGAATCAAACATTTAACGGTCTGTCTTATGGTCTATGTACTCTACATCTTTCTGAAAAACAACCATAAGTTTGGGATAGTATTCTGCACAAAACGATAACTGACAAGAGGCAGTTAAACATTGCATCTATCTCGTAAACCAATTAACTCTTTGAATACATTGATATTTGTAACAGACAGTTCCACTCAAATACTAACTTGTCCACAAACTTGCTAGCATACATCGTTTTACAAGTGGATATGCACCCATCATCCTGCACTTACCTTTCCACATTGTTAGAAACGCTTACTGTAACTGCGGGGTCCCGTAGGCCAAATTGATTTCCAGTTGCATTTGGCATTGCTCAGATTGTGCAGCAGCTGATACTTCGTCTCTACGAGTTTCACCTACTGGCTTCTGTGTGTCTTCAACAGTTTGGTAAACGACTTCCGGACGGGCGAATGCAGGTTGGATTACACGTTGAGAGGTACAGAAAACTCTATTTAGATACAAACAGTTTAGAGACAAACAGGTATAGCTGTATAAACTAGATAAAAATAAAAAACCTAACGTACTACCTGTTAGTTGATTTCAATGCAATTTGACAGTCTGTATTTTCGTAGACGACTGCAGATTCTGTTTAAAAATGTTAACAATATATACAAATATAGATATATTATTATATATTTAGACACCTTGTTTTGTGCCACAGCAATGTCTGCTGCAGTGCGTTCGTAGACTGTGACGGTACTTGTAAGAGAAACCGACAGTTGCTATTGCAATCACAAGTACGATGCAGCAGCAAATAGCTATCGCAATTGATTGTCCGCTGTCTAAACAACCAGATTTCATTATCTACAGCATACATGTACACTTCACGCAGAGAAATTTAAAATGTCTAATCTTGACTTAATTAACATAATGTCTGTAAACTGGAAAATTATTGAATAATTTATATCAATTTTCTAAGCAGAACACTCTGATTCTGAGACAAAATAAAAAGCTTTAATGTAACTAGAATTTCTCTAATTTGGAATTGAAATAAATACATTAATTATTTTAAAACATATTTTTTAAATTAACATATCCATTTATATTTTTCAAAATCTGTTTCTATATATGATTTCTTGCTTATGTTGAAATTCATATTTTACATAAAATAGTTATTATGTTACTATTGAAAGAGAACAATTAACTAGTTACAATAAATAATTAACTAGTTACAATACATACTAACTAAAATTATGTTTAGTGATGGAGCAGTAAAATCATCGAATCCAACAAATGAGAAGTCTAGCGATGTGAATGAATACATACCTAATATGAAGATCAGGTGAGGCAAGTGAGACTTGAGTCATCTTATGTTGAACGATCCGATTTTGCTATTCAAGAAACTCCAGCCTACGGTGCTGCAGTCTAATTCTTAAGTTGGCGCAACAAGGTTGTTGCTAAAGATGCTTGCACTTCAATTTCATTGGATGACAAACAGCCGCTAAACATTAAAGGAGCTAGTGTAGACCTGTTTCAGCTTAGGCTGTATGGGGAGCGAGGTATAAAATGATTAAATGCAATTTTGCAAAAACAGAAAAATTACATGTAATACAAATTAGGAGCTTGCTCCGTTGAAATTTACGTATAAAGAAAAAGGAAAAGACGATTTAAACAGAAATATAAAAAGAACGTCAAAATAATTATGCGATTAAAATAGGCATTGAACAGGGATATCACAATTGGCATATTTCTCAAAGATAAGACATTATTTATAAAAAAAATTAGCAAAAACCAGAAAATGCAGTCATGTGCAAATTCAAGATACGCCTTTGTCAACTTTTGATTTCAAATAGTTAACTGATAATCGACTAGTTAAGGTTGCAACGTTACACAGACGATCTAATAGCGAACGCATTTAACGTGAGGACACTTAATTATATATATATATATATATATATATATATATATATATATATATATATATATATATATATATATATATATATATACATATACTGGTCTATAACGTGTTGCTGCCGACCACAAAAACAGATGTGAAACCTTGTCTGATGCTCACATGACTGACAGAGATCATCTGTTTGTCAAATAAAATAGAGTATATATTTTTAAATGTTAAAATTATTATGACTAGAATTGCTAAAATAATAGCAATCTATAACTTTCAACAAAAAATATATACATCTAAGCAACCGCTGTTTCTACTGCCTTACAGAACACATTAATGTTAAGTTTGATCATAGATCACAGTGTCAGTCACATGTACAATAAACATACAATGCAATGTAACTTAACACGATGAATTACGATTTTGTCACATTGATAATGCATTAGGTCATGTGTGCAATTGTCGTCAATTTTTCGTCATATCAAACGTACAGTAGTCAGACATTTGAGTGTACCAAGTTACTGCAAGCGCTACGTATATGGAAATTCCAAGTCTAAATCAATCTGTGACTGATACGTCACATTAATGTACAGAATGCTTGCATGGAAACAGAATCGTATCAGAAAGCAAACTCTTACGTAAAATGTATCACATCAACAATAATGCTTTAGTTACACCATCACACAAGAACGAGTTTGAACTACGTAACACCTACAAATATTAGATTATTTTATATATATTAATATTCACAATTTAGCAAAATATTACCTATAACTTTGCTATTATTGATCTAAATTTAAAAGTTTGGCCTAAAGCTCTCACGTGCAAGTTCATCCTAAGGTTATGAAAGTAGTTTAGGCAGTGACACGGCAGAAATTACTAGTCATATAGGAAACATTTCTACGCTCTAGCTATAATCTAGACTGACCTTCCGAATTCGTGGCTGTTTCGTTGGGTTTTTGCCGAAGTCGGATGCTAAACAGTGCTTCAGGTAACTCCTCAACAACGAATGCAACGCCGTAAGTGTCAAACCAGCTCTATGTTCACAACGAATTCATGATTACGTCTGCACAAGCCGATCGCATCTGCGACTCCACAAGTAAAGAGGTGTTTCATAGCATCCCATACGCGTTAGCTAAAGACACAACATGCAGAGCTAACACACAAACGATAAAACAGTGAACACAAAAGTACCTTGTGCAGCGCGATGCGGCATGTCTTCGCTGTTGTTGTATTACAGCCGTAATTGAAAGGTATGCAATTATGATACTTAACACTAATGCTGGTCCTAGAACCAACCGCAATATATTAAGAAGAGGCGGTACCATCCCAGACCCGTGGAGGACGATTTTGTATCGGCGCAACGCGGGTGTGGGAGGCCGAGGCTACAATAGCTTGGCATCTAAAGTTTACCGTATACAAGCAGTAGCGCCGGAATGCATTAGCCTAGCCGGTATCTATTTTCTCGACTACAAGCAAACTAATCTTACCTTAATAAATTACCGTAGAAATAGCATCAATTGCAATATTGACATGTAAGTACGGGATATTTGAAAGGTTGTGTGTTTTACACATGTCACGCCACGCTCGTGTCACTCGCGCAAAGACACAAAGACCTGCAGTCTGTGCTGATAAATGTGACTATTGGCGGTGAGATTGAAATAGTTTTATCACAATTTTGTTGTGCCTTATTAAAGTAAGAATTTCTCTCTTTGTAAAGTATGGTGAATTGTTGTACGGTTAGCAGCCATGTTGTACTTATATTAGATTTAGACTCAGCAATGCTCGACAAGCACTTGACCTTTTATCTATTTGTCTTTCGGATAGCTATTGTTGTCGCTATTTTGGAGTCAGTCGCTAGTGAGCAAACAGTACTTTGTCAAACTGATAGCAAAGGTAAATCGTCATGCGCATGCTTGGCCTGCATAGATGTCTTGCTGTACGAGAAAAATATTACGCTTTACAGTCTTGTTGGATCAAAGATCACATTCCTACCACATAAATTCACAATAAAGGGAAAGTCATGGAAGTTTGTACCGACTGATAAATACAGTTGGACCGTCAACGCCTTTGATACCAATTTTACCTATCAGTGGCAAAAAGCTGTCAAAACGTCAAACGGAAAAAGATATCGTACAATCTTCAGGATGTTTTACAGCAAGCTCAGACTAAATGGTATTACAGAGAAATACGATGGTGTGCGCCTAAGATATACAGTTGCGCTACCTAATTCTACGAGCTTTCATTCAAAAACGGCGACTTTACGTGTCGGTGGTAAGCTAAATTATAACTAAAAGCAATAAATAATTGATAAATAAATAATTCCTACATTGGAATACTTTAATGTTTAAAATAGTATAACTAAATTAACTCTCACTGTTATGTATATTATCCTAAGTCATCAGAGACGTATCTCAATAGTTTCCAGAGTCCACAAAATTTTATGATTTTAGAACACAGACGTCATGCATGCAAGTTCTTAATACACGTTTGCTACGGATTCATCATTTGATTGTTTTATAGTCCTGCTCAATGCTCCGACGAACCAAAATTCTATGTCAGTAAACAATTGAATACGAACGTCTCAGTGCACGGTTTTATGGTCTACCATTCGTTTAGAAGCATGCTTTTAGACATACAAGCTAAATTATATTGCAAAGAACTCAATTTCATATACATTTCTATTAATATACTGATTAATGAATTAATAAAACTTTGCCATCTTTCCTCTGCCATTTCTTAATAGATTAAATCATGGTCCAAATAAGGCATGCAAATTGTGTGATAGTTTCGTGCAAACAATTTGATTTTGAAATTGTGCTGCTCGCATGATACTCACGTTCGGCGAGTCGTTGTAAATCCATCTGATGACCGTATGAGATACGCCGCTGATTAAATATATTTTCTCTTACTAGATATTGGCACAGCAATAAAATTTAATTTTTCACATATACAGATCTTCCCACAATCTCAGAACAATCAACAATTATTATGAGTGAATCAAATTCTCGTGTAAAAGCTTGTTTTAATGTTACCGGAATTCCAAAACCTTCTCTGAAAATTGATCAACAAGCCCACAAAATCGTCAACAGTTCTCTTGAAATCGTCGAGAACTGCGTCTACTTCGTGCATCAAAACGTCAAAGATGCCAAAAACATTACTATGGCAGCAGAAAACTGTTTTGGACAATCAAGTTTTACCATTAGTGTTCCAAAATTTCAAAGTTACTTGACTTTACTCTAAAGACTTGATATGAACCAAGAAACCATAATTGAAGTATTCGTTTTTACATGGCAGGCACTCTAAATCCTCAAAACCTTAGATCAAATGCTCCACCTATCAGTACTTCCAATGCACTCGGTACCCTCAAACAGTCAGAATCATCTCCTGTTTCTTCATACTTAATCGGTGCAACGACGCAAAGCATTGCAGGAGGAAAAGACAATAACAATGCATCAGGTAGTCATGTATGATCGAATTTGACTGACATTTTAAACATTCTTTCTCAGGATTTCCAATTTGGGCATCTGCAATTATTGCCTTTTTCAGTATTGCAGCGCTAATACTTCTTGTCTTTCTCATCATATTTTACGTCAAAAGTAAGTTTTAGTATTCTACATTCCCAATTGGTTCTTACTTTTTGTTCTCCATTGTTTGATTAGAGAAACGACCATCAAGAGCAGCAAGTCAAGAATCAAAGTATTCATACATATTTGCTAAAATAACTTTCTAAATTTGACCACTTGTCTAGGGACGCTGACTTGATGGAATCAGAACCAACTGTATATGCAATGCCAATAAAGAAGCGAGCTGTGGTATCACCTTTCATTAAAGAATCTGCAACTGTAACAGCGGAAGAGCAGTTATCAATAGTCCTAGCAAACAAGCACGCATTGGACTCTTCACCGACTAACCCAACCGAATGTCTTCTTTACTCGAATTTCTCTCAAGCTGAAACCAACATGGGCTCTCATGTAATTCAAACAATCAAATAATTCTAATGCATACCAACTAGTCACAATAAATCGTTCTTGAAGCAAATTTCAGATACAAACATTCGAATCTCTTGCCAATAAACAGTAGACAAAATAGGCAAGTCATGTATACCAGACTTCTGCAGTTTAGCTAGTATGAGTGCGTTACCGTACGTATTAAAATGAATAGTTGTGTAACCAAAGATTAAATAATTTACGTCAATTAAAATATTATATATATAACGTCACAAACGTTAAGGTTAAAACTACTGTACGCGAGTTACACCTTTCACCTACATCCACATTATGTAACTGTTTGTTACTATTCAAGCGAATTATCGATTCTATTTCATTTTAGAGAATCAATCCTGACGAGTCTGAGTTACTTTGCGAGGTAGATGCACAAGCAATGTATGCCACACCAGTAAAGACTACAACGGCAAATTCACAACCCGAAATCGAGCACGACAATACGTTAACAGTTACTCAGAAATCGAGCCAAGAAGGCTACGACGTGGCAGCTCCTCACATTACTCATTCAACTGCCCGTTCTCCGAATACGAGGCACAATGACAGCGCGGCAATTTCGTCGGTAATTCAAACACACAAACTATGTCATGACATGAAAATATATCGCAATTATTGTTGTGCATTTCAGAGTTTGCAGTATGCTGAGTTGCAGTTCGGAAACAACCCGGTGGGCCCTGCAGTTTCATCTTCTGTTGCTGTTACGTATGCTAGCATAAAAACATAACTATGAAGTTTAATCTTGGCTAAGACGTTTAGCTAACAAGACTTGTGAGTCAGTTCTTTAACGATTATGCAACATTTGCGTAATTTTGAAATACAAGTAAAATTTGTTGGTAAGAGTTAACTCCAGGGTACGCACTACCATGGTCTTCGCTTGAATTGTCAAATTCCGACTCTAAGAAAATTCTTTTTATCTATGTTTTTAGAGTTGGAACACATTCTCTTCGCGATTTAAGCCAATGTATACTGCAGAGCGCATGGAGTAAGTTAGGTAATGGATTTCTATAATCAGCATGTCACCTATTCCAATGCAGGCGTTAGTTCTAAAATTTACAGTATCGGTGGAGCTGGGGGATGCAGAGTCGTATATGCGGCTCGGTGAGGATGACGGGGATCGTTAATCACCAACTTTGAGCGCAACCTCCATTTCTGTAAGCAAACAATATCCTCGTATTACATGTATGTACTCTGATGTCTTTCATGCCCCGACTCCAACTTGCTAGTGAATCAGCCGCCTCTAAATCTGTATCCCTACTGCTAGGAATATCGGTGCCAATCGTCCTGACATCAATTTCAGAAATAAGAAGACAAACACAAACCTCGCCTAGAAACAAGCTGAGAAATTGAAGAAATACAGAGACTTGCGAATGGAAGTAAGCCGCATGTGACAGTGTCGGACACTGGTTGTTCCAGTTGTGTCGAGATTGTTGGGCACAGTGCACGAAGGTATTGCACGGTGACTGCACATTATTGCATGTCATCACTACCTGCGGCAATTACAGAAAGCAGTGCTTCTTGGATCCAGTCGGATCCTACGTAAAATCATGTCTTCTGTTTAGACAAGCAGCCATGATTGTTAAGCACATCTGACGCATGGTTTGGCTATGGTACTTACAAGAAAATTTACAAGCCAGACTGATCTGATTGAGCACGACAATTTATACTACTAAAATTTATAATACTAAAATTTAAAAAAACTTTTTAGAAAAAAAATAGATGTAGGGATTGTATAAAGTTTAATATAAACAAGATTTAGATAATATAAACCAAAGCCAGACATCATTAGAGAATCCTTCCAACCCACTAAATGTTAAATGTGGAATATTGTTGGAAGGATTCCATAATTATGTCTGGCTTTGGTTCATATTATCTAAATCGTGTTTTTGTTAATTTTATACAATCTCTACATCTATTTCTTTTCCTAGAAAAAGGTTTTAAAATTTTAGTTTGGTAAGTTTTAGGAGTGCGAAAACACAACCTACTCCATTAATTGACAAAGATTCTATAGCTTGGTTTACATGTATAGTCACACATCTCGAGCATGTGGATCTTACGTATACAGTGTTATAAACTTGCAACATATGCAAATAAGCTGTGCTGTTTTTGTGTATAGGTTTGAATCAGGCGTACGTTACATTTAGTTGCAATTTAAATTATATCTTACCACTAAATGAAGCTGCACTTGAGAGTAACGTGCATATGTGCATGTATTGTGTGTTTGTGTGTGTGTGTGTGTGTGTGTGTGTGTGTGTGTGTGTGTGTGTGTGTGTGTGTGTGTGTGTGTGTGTGTGTGTGTGTGTGTGTGTGTGTGTGTGTGGGTGGGTGGGTGGGTGTATGTGTGTGTGTGTGTGTGTGTGTGTGGGGTGTTTGTGTGTGTGTGTGTGTGTGTGTGTGTGTGTGTGTGTGTGTGTGTGTGTGTGTGTGTGTGTGTGTCAGCGGGGAAGGGTGTGGCTACGACAGACTAATTTATAGGTTGAGTACAGGCCAACGCACTGGGCTAGCTTTTACTTGTACTCTACCATTTGAACACGTTAGGGTACGACATGACAGCAATAGAATGCCAGTTTCAAGAGCGTCAGCTTCTTCTTCGTCATCATTGTCGATGTCATCGAACGCAACGCACACGCCAACATTTGCGCACTTGCGCGTGACCGCGAGTTGTTACTGTACGCGTGCTGAGCGTCCTAAACAAAAGCCTTTATACGCGACCTGCTTGTACGCACGTGGTCTTTGATTTGCGGCTTCGAGAGATCTGACTTTATACGCGACAATACGGTAGCTCTAGTCAACTCACTTTGTGCCCAAAATTTCATGGTCTAGGCTACATGCAACTATAGTTCGTAGCAAACGTCACATTCAACGTCGACATTTCCTGATGGAAGCGAGCCGAATTTGCTTTTGCTTTCTGCTTGAAGGCGTTGGTGTTCCAATTACGGCAAGAAGAGGTATATCGCGTCTGCGATTGCGATGACGTTCAACGTCACTACGTATACAGTAATACGTACTTCAGTTTGCCAGTGCTATTCAAAACCGCGATTCTTTGCCTAACTGTAGGCTTTACTATAGCACGTGTTAAGAACTCTTGTCACCTTGTCTGTACTTAGAAAACGTACATTACAGGGTAGCAGGAGCCTAGGACTGGCGGCGTAGTTATTGTTTGCTTACTACAATTACGTGTAACGTAAGTAGGGTAGTAGGTTCAAATCTATTCTAGAAATCTCTTTTCTTAGATGTTTCTTTTTTGTATCATCAAAAGAATACAGGTGGGCTATTCTACGTCGTTTCCCAAAGTTTTAGTTTTAGATATGCCGTATTCAAAGAGTTACTCGTAACGAAAAAAGAAGAAAACCAAGACGAAGAAGAAGAAGAAGAAGAGGAAGAAGAAGATAAAGAAGTACAAGAAGAAAGAAGACAAAATCTTACGAAAACTCCGAAATTGACGAGCGCTTGCTCTGTCTGTCTCTTGCAATAGCACAACAGTCGAATCTGTGGATAAAAAGCAAGATGGTGTCATGTGTGTTCGATGTGTCGTCTGACAAACGCTTAAGTGTTGTTGCGAAAAATTGCCTCGGAAAAAACGCTTTAAATTCAAGATCCAGACGCAGCCAGATATCGAAATTGCTTAGAAAACACTTTCCGGTTTGGATATATCTATATGACGTCACAACTATTGTAAGTGTGCCGACACCCACTCCATAATCTTCTGTACGAGTAGAGATATGACGTTCTTTCATTGATTTTAACTTGTATCAATAGTTTTATAGTTTTTGTTATGCCAAAGATTGCGCACAAAGCTTTTAAAATTGAGAAATACTTTGCTTTTAGTTTTGCTAGTTTAAATTTGTATATGACCCAAATTGTAATTATGAGCGGTAATAAATATTGTCATTTATGAGTTAGAACATTCCACTGGCTCGTCAAGCGTCTCTGCATCCTACACTTCCCATCAGTTCATAAAAAGTTCTGCTAATCTCGATAAATAGTAATTTTTGTCAATTAATTAATATTATCAAACATTGATATTAACAATTTAGGTGTACCATTGTCATTGTATCATGTCACGTGGTTTTTAACAACAATGATTGGTCGATACAGCAGGTACAAGTCGTTTGTACCCTGAAATGCGCTAATACCCTCCCGCTGTGAAGGGAAACGCGTATACCCTCCCGTTGCTATGATCAACAGCACAACACAGCTGGTTTCAGTAACACGCAGATGATTTGATGAGCGTCTAATGACATACTAAACGGTAAATACACCTATACTACATCTAACTACTTACAGTAAACGGTTAGTGTGGAAGATAACTGTTGCAATAGCTCTCCAAGTCTTCCTCAGTAGTAACGTTAGCAAATCGAACCTTTTTCGGCTTAGTTGTTTCAAAATCATCATCATCTGCCTTCAGATTAATCATTTAGTTGAACACGCAGGTTGAGTCAACGTCACCTTTGAACGCCAAAATAGTAAGATTTATGTACGCACAACTCTACTTTAAACGCTCAAAATGAACGGGAATTCAAACCAACCAATGGCCTTGCATTATACAAATCACTTATCGTATGGGCAAGTCTCGGATATTATTGCTTTTACGCCTCTGGAGAGTGGCAGCTAATACTTCGGTAATTGTCTCGGAATTCGCTGCCACTATCCTCGGGTAATAACAACGATATCCTCGACGTGCCCATACGATAACTAGTAAACAACAACAACAATTGCTGTTGGTATATCCGTCTCTTTATTATTGCTATTGTTATTAAATAATCGTCGTTGCGCTGGTGATTTTTCTACCACGGTGGCAAAGAAACAGTACAACGTGAAGTAAATATTTCGAACAATTAATACAATTTTTAATTAATAAGCAATTACAAGTTTTCGTATAATTAATAGTAAAGAAGACAGAAACTGCCAAGAACTTCCATCAGATTGGAATTCATATGTAGAGCAGAAGTCGGTTTTTTAAAGAATTTAAACAAATTTTTACCAGCAAACATTCGGCAACAAAACAATGAAGAATAATTACAATAATTGCGAAGATCTTTTACCGCATATGATAAAAAAGTTATGTTGTTACCATGACAACGGGTAAATTTCGTAATCGTTTTAGTTGCCACATACTTTGATTTTGGTCTATTTTTAGAATTGGCCGAAAGGGGCTACGTGGAACCTGCGGAGTGTGTTAGTTTCAGAAAGCAGAAATTGGCAAAGTGAAGGATCTTGGTCATAAAATGTTTACTTTTCTGTCATATCTATGACGACTGGTATTTGATTGATTGTTATGTGTAGAGTGAAGACGTGATGTGTCTTGCTCCAAAATACATGCAGAGCCTGAAAATAATAATAATAATTTATAATATTGTAACAGAAAACGATCGTTTGCCTCTATCTTAGATTTCTCAGAATAGCATGACAATGTGTCAATATTTTATTCGAATTTGTATTACATAATCAATGATATTAACAAAATTAATTATGTACATTTTGTATTTGCGTCTTAATTGTTTTGTATGTATTAATCGTTAGCCCAACCGAGCCGTGTGTGTGTGTGTGTGTGTGTGTGTGTGTGTGTGTGTGTGTGTGTGTGTGTGTGTGTGTGTGTGTGTGTGTGTGTGTGTGTGTGTGTGTGTGTGTGTGTGTGTGTGTGTGTGTGTGTGTGTTATACTAATTGTAAGAAGCGAACAACACACGAAGTAACTTTACGTTGTCTGCAATTAGGTTAGACATGCATCATTATCTAATATGTTGAATTATAGCTCGAGTCACGCAAACAACGTCTATCTATCGCTTACTACACAATGTGTGACGACCAGTGCTGCTAATGAAGTGCAATCGTCATGTTCTCGCCCACTTCTAATTAGCGCTGTCAGGCATTTCCTCTGCATGCGGGCGAACGCTGCAGTAGCAAGTCTGATTCAGTTACGACAGCGCGCGTCATAAATTTATAACAGTATACATTTGCTATTAATTAAAGTTAGGACCGGATGAACTAATACAGATAGGCTCGAATATTTCACATAAAATTGCACCAACCAAAATAAATGGAAAGCAATAACGTTCTGAATATGCGCAGTTATTATGGCACCGTCTACAAGAAACGTTGTAGCCAAGAAATATATGAACGGATACCGAACGAAAAGAGGTACTGGTATGCATAGCAGATGTGGGGACCACGTGAGAGTAGGTCCAATAGCATCGCATCTATCTCATAAACCAATTAACTCTTTTAATACATTGAATATTTGTAACAAACAGTTACACTCATTTACTAGCTTGTCCACCTACTTGCTAGCATGCACAAATCGTTTTAGATGTTCATGTGCACACAACGTTCTACACTTACTTTCCCACATTGTTAGAAACGCTTACTATAACTGTGGGGTACCGTAGGCCAAATTGATTTGCAGTTGCATTTGGTATTGCTGAGATTGTGCAACAGCTGGTACTTCGTCTCCACGACTTTCACCTACTGGCCTTTGTGTGTCTTCAACAGTTGCGTAAACGACTTCCGGATGAACGGATACAGGTTGAATTTCACGTTGAGAGGTGTAAAAAACTCTATTTACATACAAATAATTCAGAGACCGGCAGGTATAGCTGTATAAACTAGATAAAATATAAAAACCTAACGTACTACCTGTTAGTTGATTTCAATGCAATTTGACGGTCTGTATTTTCGTAAACGACTTCAGATTCTGTTTTCAAAATGTTAGATTCTATACAACATGTAAATATATGATTATATATTTATACACCTTGATTTGTGCCACAGCAATGTCTGCTACAGAGTGTTCGTAGACTGTGACGGTACTTGTAAGAGAAACCGACAGTTAATGTGGCAGTCACAAGCACGATGCAGCAGCAAATAGCTATCACAATTGATTGTCCACTGTCTAAACAACCAGATTTTATTAACTACAGCATGCATGTACACTTAACGTAGAGCAATTTTAAAAGTTTAATCTTGACTTAGTTAACATAATGTCTGTAACCTGCGTAACTATAAAATAATATAAATAAATAAATATAAATAAATAAATAAATATAATAAATTAAAATTTATTTCAATTTTTAAGCACTACAAATGCTGTTTAGGCAAAATAAAATGCTTTAATTGTAAATAGAATTACTCTAATTTGAAATCGGAATAAATACACCCATTATTACAAATTTATTTTTTAAATAAACATATTCATATGTATATACTTAATATAATAATCACAAATTTTTTAGAACAAATGTTACTAAAAATAATTGGTATCTAAAGTCTATTGCCAGTTAGCCTAACAGGTCAAGTACATTAGTAAGACGTTGATATGTAGCTATAATACAGTTAAGTATAGATAAGATGCAGAATTTTTGTAGATGGACAACTTTTATGATTGTTGCTTCAGTGTAGTGTTGACATCTGTTTGCTTAGCTGGTGAGTAGTGCATGTGTCTTTACAGACTATTAATTATAAAACATTTGTCAAAGCAAACTCAGTTTCTGAGTACACGTACATGCATACTAATGCAAAGTTTCACTTGTTGTAGTACATTGTTTGCAACAAAATTAAAATAACTTTTAATTTGTACGACTAAAATAACATTTGCATTAGCTACAATAAAAATTAATTTTTACTAATCGTTTCGTCCTTTTCAAAAACCACCCCTACAACACCTGTTGTATATTCAGTGACGGCATTTACACTCTTGGTCAATACTATAGTTTACGTATAGCTAGCCTTACAAATAGTTCAATAAATTTGTGCGATTTATAATTTTCAGGCAAAATTATAATTAACTGGATGTCAATAGAACATTATAAGCAGAGTTCGTTCGCTTACTTTGAAGTTTTGTTTCTCTCTTTAATGATTTAGTTGAGTTAATATTAAGTACTGAACCAGTACTGCTAACGGTTGCAAAATAGCCAGACGATTGTTTTCGTTGTACAAAGAAAGATGAAGCATGTGTATGCTGAGATGTAGATAATGTCGTTGTCTTAACTCTCAGTGTTGATTGGACCACAGTTGTAGCTTTGCCTACAGGTGTTCACAAAATTTCAATTACTATACCTGCAATCGCAATACTATAAAGTTACTATTGGCAGTTTACTTGTTGAAGATGAAGGAACAGATATTGGTGTGTAATATGACACATCTGCACATATCAAAATAGAAAATAGAATTTTATATATTGCAATATAAATCTGTAATGTCACATAAAACTCACTTGTTGATTTTTTAATAACTGTCATGGAGAATGTAAAATTTACTTTTGAGAAACATGTTTTTATTTGCATGATATAGTTTCCGTTATCTGTTTCTTGTAGTAATTTTATCCACAGACAGCCATGTTGATAGTAATATCGATCACTTGCAATGTATTTGTAGAAAGTTGGAGTAATGCCGTCAGTTATCTCTTTCAACAAGAAAATATGAATTGGAGGTGATGGAGTGATGATATCGCTGTCATTCGGTTTGATGCAAAATACGGGCTGTTGTCCTGAATGGACGTGCACTTGCTGGTGACTTGCATTTTCGTTAATGACGTCTAAAGAAAATATCAAGTCTATTTTGCAAAATAAATTGTTTAATCCATAACGTCAAACTTGACTGGTAGCTACCTTTACATGTAATTATCAAGAATCCAAAATATATACTAACCGAGCAAATGCAAGGTAGCTGCAAAGCTTCTGTAAAATGTTCTTATGCTGTATTCAGGCTTGTAAATGTAATATACAACAAGATGATTCAACTGTTCGTTCATAGCACCGATTGTAATGTCTTTTCCCTTCACGTTCTGACCAAGTAAATGTTGTTTGCTTCTAGGTATAGTCAACCATTCTATGACAACATTCCTTCCTTTCAATGGTACTGACTGTAAAGTGACGTAAGTGTTAGGCAAAAGATAAATATCTAAAGCAGTAGACCCAAGGACGTGAGGACCTTTCCCTGGTAAGAAAAGAAAAAGAATTAGAAAATCAACTAGTATAAAACGAGATCCTAAACATTTCATATCAAAGCTTAATTGACAACTACAAAGCAAAAAGTGCGAATCCATTTTCGTCTAGGTCAACGAGACTCATTTTTACCACATACTGATTGTCGTTCACCTGATGACCAACCTAAGACGACACCAAAAGCAAAAAGTAGGAAGAACGTAGCCGAAGCTCGACTAGAACAATCGAACTCGGAACTCCAATTAGCCATGCAAATAATTATCACGTCGTGCTCAACACATCAGACTTGATGATGCATCAATTATTAATTAATTAATTAATTAACTACTTCTTCAAAACAAATATACCGTGTCAATTATTAAGAACCAATGTTATCATAATCAGAACTTATACATAAAATATAAAGTATTTGAAACAAGCAATTACAATTACCAATAATGAGAATATAAATATTTAAAATTAATGGATAAGTACGGGACATTTACAAGGTGTTGCGTTACACGACTGTCACACCACAAACGCATGACACGTGCAAAGCAACAGTGGCTTGTGCATAGAAACGTATACTAGTAGCTAGCAGCGCTCAAATTTTCCAGTTTATAAAGCGATTGCTTTAATATGCGTGAAGATTGACAATAATTTACCAGCAGTGGGGCTGTCACTTTCTTTGCCTTTGCATTGTTAATGCTTATTAATTGCTGCGATGAAGTCTGTCTTTCACAACAAGATTGTGTTTAGTCCCATCCAAAATGTTACTCAAACTATAGGTACTAATCTGTACCTAAATATTTTCGTTGATTAATAATCACATATTAATCAAACAGAATCGTGAAAAATAGATGTTACAGCTTAGTTTCCATTGTTCTAGCTAAGGTAAGATGGTACTGACAAAAGTACAACAAGTTGGCTTGTGTGTGTGTGTGTGTGTGTGTGTGTGTGTGTGTGTGTGTGTGTGTGTGTGTGTGTGTGTCTGTGTGTTGTGTGTGTGTGTGTGTGTGTGTGTGTGTGTGTGTGTGTGTGTGTGTGTGTGTGTGTGTGTGTGTGTGTGTGTGTGTGTGTGTGTGTGTGTGTGTGTGTGTGTGTGTGTGTGTGTGTGTGTGTGTTTCAACCCGCTCCAGGAGCAGAAACAACAGCTGATGATATCTTTGCTTCTGGAGAAGCATTGTAGAAAATATCTACATTTTACTATCTTGGTAGTGTCATCTCTGATGATTGCACCATAAATAATGACATTGCTACACGCTTGCAAAAAGCAAGTAGTTCATATGGTGCACTTTAAAAGAGGCTGTGGAGTCAAAGAGGTACCAAAGTAAAAACTAGAATCAAAGTATACCAGGCAGTCATTCTTACAACTCTTTTCTATGGGTCAAAATCATGAAGGCTTTACCGAAGAAACATTTAAAAACTTGAAAAATTCCATCTTCATAGTCTGCGTTGTGTCTTGCGAATTCATTGGAGTGAAAGAGTGTCAAATAGTGAAGTTCTGAAGCGATCTGGTATGACAGGGATTGAATGTATGAAACAAAACAGCAACTACAAAGGATCGGTCATGTCACAAGGATGAATAACAGAACGCTACAAAAGCAAGTGTTATATGGACAGTTGTTAAATGCCAAGAGAAGAACTAATGGCCAAAAGCTTAGATATAAAGACATGCTAGGTCATCAACTGCAGAATGTGGGCATCAATCAATACAATTGGGAGTCACTGGCGTCTGATCGCTTGGTTTGGCAGAAAAAAGTGTCATCTGGTATAAAGAAGTGTGAGTATGAGAGAATAAAAAAAATTAGAAGAAAGGCGACACATAGACCAGCAAATGGCTCAAGGAGTAATTACAAGTCAATATGTGTGCGCAGTCTGTCATTGCGATTGTCATTCTCGTATTGGTCTCTATGCACATGAACAAGCACACAAGCGATGGTTGAATTCTAATCAGTAGAAAAAGTCGTGAACTCGTACACGAGTAGCGGACAATGAATGAATGAATGAATGAATGAATGAATAAATGAATGTGTGTGTGTGTGTGTGTGTGTGTGTGTGTGTGTGTGTGTGTGTGTGTGTGTGTATGTGTACTAATTGCAAGAAGCGAGCAACACACGCAACAACTTTACGTTGTCTGCAATTAGCATTAGACATGAATTGTTACCTAATTTGTTGAATTGGTGATCGAGTCACGCAGACAACGTCTATCTAGCGCTTACTACACATTGTGCGAAGATCAGTGCTGCTAATGAAGTGCAATCGTCACGTTCTCGCCCTTTCTAATCAGCGTTATCAAGCATTTCCTCTGCTAGCAGGCGAACTCTGCAGCAGCAAGTCTCATTCAGTTACGACAGCGCGCTTCATAAAATTCTAACAGTATACATTTGCTTTTTATTAAAGTCAAGTCTGGATAAACTATTACATCTATGCTTGAATATTTTACATATAATTGGACGAACAAAACCAAAAAATAGAAAGCATTGACTTTGTGAGTACGGGCAGTTTTTGTTACACAGTCTAAAAGCCACGTTTTGGCCGAGAAATAAAACATATAAATGGATACCGAACGAAAGAGGTACGTATATGCCTAGCAGATTTGGGGACTTGATGAGAGTAAGTCCACAATCATTGCGCGTGCGCAGACCAAATATTTCCAATTGAGTCAAACTCAAACCTGAACCGAGCAGTTATAGAGTCAAAAATTTATAGGTCTGGCTTAATGTCTATGTACTCTTTATCCTTTTGGAAAGATGTAGACATAATTTTGGAATCGTGTTCTGAACGAAACGACTACTGCCAACAGACAGTCAACACTGCATCTATCTCATAAACCAATTAACTCTTTTAATACATTGAATATTTGCAACTAACAATTACACTCATCTACTAGCTTGTCCACTTCCTTGCTAGCATGCATATATCGTTTTAAATGTGCATGTGCACCCATCGTCCTGCGATTACTCTCCTACAATGTTAGAAACGCTTACTATAACTGCGGGGTCCCGTAGTCCAAATTTATTTGCAGTTGCATTTGGTATAGCTGAGATTGTGCAACAGCTATTACTTCGTCTCCACGAGTTTCACCTACTGATCTATGTGTGCCTTCAACAGTTTTCGTAAACGACCTCCGAACGAACGGATACGGTTAGATTTCACGTTGAGAGGTACAAAAAACTCTATTTACATACAAACAGTTCCGAGACCAGCAGGTATAACTGTATAAACTAGAAACCATATATACCTAATGTAGTACCTGCTACTTGATTTCAATGCAATTTGACGGTCTGTATTTCGTAGACGACTTCAAATTCTGTATAAAAATGGGAACGTCTATATACAACATATAAATATATGATTACATATTTATACACCTTGTTTTGTGCCACAACAATGTCTGCTGCAGTGTCTTCGTAGACTGTGACGGTACTTGCAAGAGAAACCGACAGTTGGTATAGCAATCACAAGTACAATGCAGCAGCAAATAGCTATTGCAATTGATTGTCCGCTGTCTAAATAACCTGACTTTATTAACTACGACATACACGTACACTTAACGTAGAACAATTTAAACAGTTTTAATTAACATAATGTCTTTAACCTGCAAAAATTATAAAATAATTAATATTAATTTTACAAGCAGAACCCAATGCTTCTGAGACAAAATAAAAGACTTTCATGTAAATAGAATTTTTCTAATCTAGAAATAAATAAACACATAATTTATTTTAAGTTTATTTTTAAATTAACATATTTATATGTATATACATAATAAAGTACTCACGAAAATTGTAGAACAAGTATTGCTAAGAATAATTGTATCTAAAGTCTATTACTAATAATTATTAACCTAATAAGTCAAGTACATTAGTAAGACGCTGCTATGTAGCTATGCCACAGGTAAGAATAGATATGATAAAGAAATAATTGTTGTAGATAGACCATTTTTATGATCTTTGCGTAAGTATAGCGTTTACTCCCGTTTGCTTTAGCTAGTGGGTGGTGCATGTGTCTTTACAGACCAGTCACTCTAAAACTTTTGTCAAAACGACCTCAGTTTCAGAGTACAAGTACATGGATATTACTGCACAGTTTAACTTGTGTTAGTATAATGCTTGTAACAGAATTAAAGATAACTTTTATTTTGTATGACTAATTTAAAATTTGCATAAGTTGTAATAAAAATAAATTTTACTACTTGTTTTGCCTTTTTAAACCCGTACACTACAATAACTGTTGTATATTTAGTCACAGCATTTGTAGTCTTGCTTGATACTATAGTTGACGTACAGCTATCCATACAAATACTTTTATGTATTTGTACAATTTATAATTTTTAGGCAACATTATAATTAAATACATGTCAATAGAAACATCATAAGCAGAGTTCATTCGCTTACGTTGAGTTTTGTTTCTCTTTTTAATTAATAATGTGGTTGAATTGATATTAAGTAGTGAACCAGTACTGCCAACGGTTGTGATATAGCTAGACGATTGGTTTCATTGAACAAAGAAAGGTAAAGCATATACATATTGAGATATAGATAATGTCGTTGTCTTAACTCTCAATGTTGATTGGACCACAGTTGTAGCTTTGCCTACAGGTTTAAACAAAATTGCAATTACAATACTTGCAATCGCAATACTAAAAAGTTACTATTGGCTGTATATTTGTTGTAGATAGAGGGACTGATAACTGTGTGTAATATGACAAATTTGCACATATCAAAATAGAAAATACAAGTTTTTAAATTGCAATATAAATCTGTAATGTTACGTAAAATTCACTTGTTGATTTGATAATAACTGTCATAGGGAATGTAAAATCGTTATCTGCTTCTTGTAGCGAGTTCATTCACAGACAGCCATGTTGATAGTAATATCGATCACGTGCATAGTAATATCGATCACGTGCAATGTATTTGTAGAAAGTTGGAGTATTGCCGTCAGTTATCTCTTTCAACAAGAAAATATGAATTGGAGGTGAAGGAGTGATAATATCGCTGTCATTCGATCTGATGCAATATACGGGTTGTTGTCCTGAATGGACGTGCACTTGCTGGCAACTTGCATTTACGTTAATAACATCTAAATAAAATATCAAATGCTATTTTGCAAAAATAATTTTTTAGTCTATAACGTCAAACTTGACTGGTAGCTACCTGTACATGTAATTATCAAGAATCCAAAATATATACTAACCGAGCAAATGCAAGGTAGCTGCACTGCTTCTGTGAAATGTAGATATGCTGTATTCAAGCTTGTAATTGTAATATACAACAAGATGATTGAATTGTTCGTTCATAGGACCGATTGTAATCTTTTTTTCCTTCACGTTTTTGCCAAGTACATGATGTTTGTTTCTAGGTCTAGTCAACCATTCTATGACAACATTGCTTCTTTTCCATGGTACTGACTGTAAAGTGACGTAAGTGCTAGGCAAAAGATAAACATATAAAGCAGTAGGCTGAAGAACGTGAGGACCTTCTCCTAGTAAGAAAAGAAAAAGAATTGGAAAATCAACTCGTTTAAACCGAAATCATAAACAATACACATCAAAGCTTAGTTGACAAACCACAAAGCAAGCAGTACGAATCCATTTCCGTCTAGGTCAACGAGACTCATTTTTACAACAAACTGCTTGTCGTTCACTTGATGACCGATCTAAGACGACACTAACAGCAAGAAGCAGAAAGAACGCAGCCGATGCTCGACTAGAAAATTCGAACACGGAACTCCAATTAGCCATGCAAGTAATTATCACATCGTGCTCAACACTTTTGACTTTATGATGCTTAGATTATTTATTAATTAATTAATTGCTTCCTCAGAACAAAATACAAAGTCAAATGTAATCAGAACTTATACATAAAATATAAAAAAGTTAGAACCAAGCAATTACAATTACCAATAATAACAATGTTAATATTTAAAATTAATGAATACGTACGGGACATTTACAACGTGTTGCGTTACACGATTGTTACACAGCAAACGTATGACACGTGCAAGGCAATAGTGGCTGTGCATAGATACGTATAGTAATAGCTAACAGTGCTCACATTTTCCAGTTCATAAATTGAGTACTTTAGCTATGTTGAAACCTATTAATATGCATGCATATTGACAATACTTTACCAGCTCTTGGGCTGTCACTTTCTTGGCCTTTGTATTAGCATGCTTATTAATGGCTGCCATGGACTCTGTCTTTTACAACAAGATTGGGTTCAATCCAATCCAAGATGGTACACAAACTATAGGTACAAAATTGTACCTAAATATTTTGATTTTTAGTAATAATCACATAATAATCAAACAGAATCGTGAAAAATACATGTTACAGTCTAGTTTCCATTGATCTAGCTGAGGTAAGATGGTACTGACAAAAGTACAACAAGTTGGCTTGTACGTGTGTGCGTGCGTGTGTGTGTGTGTGTGTGTGTGTGTGTGTGTGTATGTGTGAGTGTGTGTGTGTGTGTGTGTGTGTGTGTGTGTGTGTGTGTGTGTGTGTGTGTGTGTGTGTGTGTGTGTGTGTGTGTGTGTGTGTGTACTAATTGTAATGATCGAGCAACACACGCAACAACTTTACGTTGTCTGCAATTAGGATTAGACGCAAACAACGTCTATCTAACCCTTAATACACTTTGTATGACGATCAGTGCTGCTAATAAAGTGCAATCGACACGTTCTCGCCGTTTTCTAATCAGCGCTGTCAAACATTTCCTCTGCATGCAGGCGAACGCTGCAGCAGCAAGCCCAATTCAGTTAGGACAGCGCGCGTCATCAAATTTTAACAGTATACACATTTGCTATTAATTAAAGTTAAGACCGAATATATTAATACATCTAGGCTCGAATCTTTCACATAAAATTGGACGACCAAAACCAAAATAATAATAGAAAGCTCTAGCGTTCTAATGCGCAGATTTTGTTGCACCGTCTACAAGAAACGTTTCATCCGAGAAATAAAGCATATGAACGGATACCAAGCGGAAAGAGGTACGTGTATGCATTGCAGATGTGGTGACCACGTGAAAGTATTTGCGGGATCATTGCGCATGCGCAGATCACATGTTTTTGATTTGTGTCAAACTCAAACCTGAACCGGGAAGTTCTAAAAATTCAAACGGTTAATGTTTTGGCTTAAGGCCTATGTACTCTACATCATTTCTGAAAATAAACAACCCTAGTTTTGGAATTATGTTCTGCACGAAACAACAACTAACAAGAGGCAGTCAACACTGCATTTATCTCATAAGTCAATTAATTCTTAATACATTCAATACATTCACTATTTGTAACAAACAGTTACAGTCATCTACTAACTTGTCCACCTACTTGCCAGCATATATCGTTCTAGATGTGCATATGCACGCATCGTCATGCACCTTCCCACATTGTTAGAATCGCTTACTGTAACTGCGGGGTCCCGTTAGCCAAATTGACTTGAAGTTGCATTTTGTATTGCTCAAGTTGTGCAACAGCTGATACTTCGTCTCCACGAGTTTCATCTACTTTCCTCTGTGTGTCTTCAACAGTTTCGTAAACGACTTCTGGACAAACGGATACAGGTTGGATTTCACGTTGAGAGATACAAAACAATTTCGATTAGATAGAAACAGTTTAGAGAGCAGGTATAGCTGTATAAACTAGATAAAATTATAAAACGTAACGTACTACCTGTTAGTTGATTTCAATGCAATTTGACTGTCTGTATTTTCGTAGACGACTTCAGATTCTGTTTAAAAATGTTAACGTCTATACAATATGTAAATATTTGACTATATATTTATGCACCTTGTTTTGTGCCGCAGCAATGTCTGCTGCAGTGTGTTCGTAGACTGTGACGGTACTTGTAAGAGAAACCGACAGCTGCTATGGCAGTCACAAGCATGATGCAGCAGCAAATAGCTATCGCAATTGATTGTCCCTGTCTAAACAACTAGACTTTATTAACTACAGCATACATGTACACATAACGTAGAGCAATTAAAGCAGTCTAAATTTTACCCTAATTAACATAATGTCTGTAACCTGCCAAATTTATATTAATTTTCTAAGCAGAAACCTGTGATGCTGACACAAAATAAAAATATTTAATGTAACTAGAATTTCTCTAATATAAAATTAAAATGAATAAATGTATTCATTTAATTTTTTTAATTAACATATTCATATGTATATACGTAATATGGTACTCACAGAAATTGTAGAAAAAATCTTATTGACAGTAATTGGTATCTAAGTACAGTAGTAAGACGTTGCTATGTAGCTATACCACAGGTTAGTATAGATAAGATGTAGAATTGTTGTAGATGAATAACTCTTAAGATCGTTGCTTAGGTGTAGTGTTTACTTCCGTTTGCTTTAGCTAGTGAGTGGTGCATGTGTATTTACAAACCAGTCATTCTAAAACATTTGTCAAAACGACCTCAGTTTCTGAGAACAAGTACATGGATATTACTGCACAGTTTTACTTGTGGTAATACATTGTTTGTAACCGAATTAAAGATAACTTATAATTTGTATAACTACTTAAAACATTTGCATTAGATATAATAAAAATAATTATTACTACTTGTCTTGCCTTTTTCAAAACCGTCCTCTACAAAACCTGTTGTATATTCAGTTACAGCGTTTGTAATCTTGATAAATATAATAGTTGACGTACAGCTACCAATACAAAATAGTTTAAAAATTTTGTGCAACCTATAATTTTCAAGTAACATTATAATTAAATTCATGTTAATTTAAAACATTATATGCAGAGTTCATTCGCTTACTTTGAGTTTTTGTTTCTCTCTTTAATAATGTAGTTGAGTTAATATTAAGTACTGAACCAGTACTGACAACGTTTGTCATATAGCCAGATGATTGGTTTCGTTGTACCAAGAAAGATGAAGCATGTGTGTGTTGAGATATAGATAATGTCGTTGTCTTAACATTCAATGTTGATTGGACCACAGTTGTAGCTTTGCCTACAGGTGTACACAAAATTGCAATTACAATATTTGCAATTACGATACTAAAATGTTACTATAGATTGTTTACTTGTTGAAGATGAAGGAACAGCTACCGGTGTGTAATATGACAAATCTGCACATATCAAATAAAAAATACAAATTTTTATGTTGCAATATAAATCTGTAATGTCACCTAAGACTTACTTGTTGGTTTGATAATAACTGTTATGAAGATTAAGAATGTAAAATTTAGATTTGAGAAACAAGTTTCCATTTGCATGATATAGTTTCTGTTATCTGTTTCTTGTAGTGGTTTCATCCACAGACAGTCATAGTGATAGTAATACCGATCACGTGCAATGTATTGGTAGAAAGTTGAAGTATTGCCGACAGTTATCTCTTTCAACAACAAAATATGAATTGAAGGTGATGTAGTGGTGATATCGATGTCATTCGATTTGATGCATCAATAATTTATTAATTAATTAATTAAATTTTCAGAACAAAATTCGAAGTCAAATATTAAAAACCAATGTAGTTTTAATCAGAACTTATACATAAAATATAAAAATTAGAATCAAGCAATTACAATTACCAATAATAACAATATTAATATTTAAAATTAATGAATACAGACGGAACATTTACAGGGTGTTGCGTTACTCAACTGTCACACCACAAAGTATGACAAATGCAAAGCAACAGTCGCTTGTGCCTAGAAACGTATACTATTAGGTAGCAGCGCTCACATTTTCTAGTTTATAAAATGAGTGCTTTAGCTATGTTGAATTAAATTAATATGCGTGCAGATTGATAATACTTTAGCAGCAGTTGGACTGTCACTTTCTTGGCCTTTGTATTAGAAATGCTTATTAATGGCTGCCATGGAGTCTGTCTTTTACAACAAGACTGGGTTCTGTCCCATCCAAGATGGTACACAAACTATAGGTACAAAACTGTACCTAAATATTTTCGTTTTTGTAATAATCACATACTAATCAAACAGAATCGTGAACAATGCATGTCACAGCTTAATTTCCATTGGTCTAGCTGAGGTAAGATGGTACTGACAAAAGTACAACAAGTTGGCTTCTGTGTGTGTGTGTGTGTGTGTGTGTGTGTGTGTGTGTGTGTGTGTGTGTGTGTGTGTGTGTGTGTGTGTGTGTGTGTGTGTGTGTGTGTGTGTACTAATTGCAAGAAGGGAGCAACACACGCAAACAAATTTACGTTGTTTGCAATTAGGATTAGACATGCATCGTTATCCAATTTGTTGAATTGGTGTTCGAGGCACGCAAGCAACGTCTAGCTAACGCTTACTACACATTGTGGGACGATCATTGCTGCTAATGAAGTGCAATCGTCACGTTCTCGCAAATTTTCTAATTAGCGCTGTCAAGCATTTCATCTGCATGAAAGCGAACGCTGCAGCAGCAAGTCTGATTCAGTTAGGACACTGCACGTCATAAAATTTTAACAGTATACACATTTGCTATTAATTACAGTTAAGACCGGATGAACTAATACATCTAGGCTCGAATATTTTACATAAACTTGGACGAACAAAACCAAAAACTATTAGAAAGCAATAATGTTCTGAGTATGCGCAGTTTTTGTTGCACCGTCTACAAGAAACGTTTTAGCCGAGTAATAAAACATATGAACGGATAACGAACGAAAAGAGGTACGTGTATGCATAGCAGATGTGGGGAGCACGTGAGAGTAGGTCTAGTATCATAGTGCATGCGCCGACCAAATGTTTGCAATTGAGTCAAACTCAAACCTTAACCGGGAAGTTCTAGAATCAAACATTTAACGGTCTGTCTTATGGTCTATGTACTCTATATCTTTCTGAAAAACAACCATAAGTTTGGGATTGTATTCTGCACGAAACGACAACTGACAAGAGGCAGTCAACATTGCATCTATCTCGTAAACCAATTAATACAGTGATATTTGTAACAGACAGTTACACTCAAATACTAACTTGTCCACAAACTTGCTAGCATACATCGTTTTACAAGTGGATATGCACCCATCATCCTGCACTTACCTTCCCACATTGTTAGAAACGCTTACTGTAACTGGGGGGTCCCGTAGGCCAAATTGATTTCCAGTTGCATTTGGCATTGCTCAGATTGTGCAGCAGCTGATACTTCGTCTCTACGAGTTTCACCTACTGGCCTCTGTGTGTCTTCAACAGTTTGGTAAACGACTTCCGGACGGGCGGATGCGGGTGGGATTACACGTTGAGAGGTACAGAAAACTCTATTTAGATACAAACAGTTTAGAGACAAACAGGTATAGCTGTATAAACTAGATAAAAATAAAAAACCTAACGTACTACCTGTTAGTTGATTTCAATGCAATTTGACAGTCTGTATTTTCGTAGACGACTGCAGATTCTGTTTAAAAATGTTAACAATATATACAAATATAGATATATTATTATATATTTAGACACTTTGTTTTGTGCCACAGCAATGTCTGCTGCAGTGCGTTCGTAGACTGTGACGGTACTTGTAAGAGAAACCGACAGTTGCTATTGCAATCACAAGCACGATGCAGTAGCAAATAGCTATCGCAATTGATTGTCCGCTGTCTAAACAACCAGATTTCATTATCTACAGCATACATGTACACTTCACGCAGAGAAATTTAAAATGTCTAAATCTTGACTTAATTAACATAATGTCTGTAAACTGGAAAATTATTAAATAATTTATATCAATTTTCTAAGCAGAACACTCTGATTCTGAGACAAAATAAATAGCTTTAATGTAACTAGAATTTCTCTAATTTGGAATTGAAATAAATACATTAATTATTTTAAAACATATTTTTTAAATTAACATATCCATTTATATTTTTCAAAATCTGTTTCTATATATGATTTCTTGCTTATGTTGAAATTCATATTTTACATAAAATAATTATTATGTTACTATTGAAAGAGAACAATTAACTAGTTACAATAAATAATTAACTAGTTACAATATATACTAACTAAAATTATGTTTAGTGATGGAGCAGTGAAGTCATCAAATCCAGCATATGAGGAGTCTAGCGATGTGTATGAATACATACCTAATATGAAGATCAGGTGAGGCAAGTGAGACTTGAGTCATCTTATGTTGAACGATCCGATTTTGCTATTCAAGAAGATCCAGCCTACGGTGCTGCAGTCTAATTCTTAAGTTGGCGCAACAAGGTTGTTGCTAAAGATGCTTGCACTTCAATTTCATTAGATGACAAACAGCCGCTAAACATTAAAGGAGCTAGTGTAGACCTGTTTCAGCTAAGGCTGTATGGGGAGCGGGGTATAAAATGATTAAATGCAATTTTGCAAAAACAGAAGAATTACATGTAATACAAATTAGAAGCTTGCTCCGTTGAAATTTACGTATAAAGAAAGAAGAAAAGACGATGTAAACAAAAATATAAAAAGAACGTCAAAATAATTACGCGATTAAAATAGGCATTGAACAGGGATATCACAATTGGCATATTTCTCAAAGATAAGACATTATTTATAAAAAATTAGCAAAAACCAGAAAATGCAGTCATGTGCAAATTCAAGTTACACCTTTGTCAACTTTTGATTTCAAATAGTTAACTGGTAATCGACTAGTTAAGGTTGCAACGTTACACAGACGATCTAATAGCGAACGCATTTAACGTGAGGACACTTAATTATATATATATATATATATATATATATACTGGTCTATAACTTGTTGCTGCCGACCACAAAAACAGATGTGAAACCTTGTCTGATGCTCACATGACTGACAGAGATCATCCGTTTGTCAAATAAAATATAGTATATATTTTTAAATGTTAAATTATTATGACTAGAATTGCTAAAATAATAGCAATCTATAACTTTCAACAAAAAATATATACATCTAAGCAACCGATGTTTCTACTGCCTTACAGAACACATTAATGTTAAATTTGATCATAGATCACAGTGTCAGTCACGTGTACAATAAACATACTATGCAATGTAACTTAACACGATGAATTACGACTTTGTCACATTGATAATGCATTAGATCATGTGTGTAATTGTCGTCAATTTTTCGTCATATCAAACGTACAGTAGTCAGACATTTGAGTGTACCAAGTTACTGCAAGCGCTACGTATAGGGAAATTCCAAGTCTAAATCAATCTGTGACTGATACGTCACATTAATGTACAGAATGATTGCATGGAAACAGAATCGTATCAGAAAGCAAACTCTTACGTAAAATGTATTACATCAACAATAATGCTTTAGTTACACCATCACACAAGAACGAGTTTGAACTACGTAACACCTACAAATATTAGATTATTTTATATATATTAATATTCACAATTTAGCAAAATATTACCTATAACTTTGCTATTATTGATCTAAATATAAAAGTTTGGCCTAAAGTTCTCACGTGCAAGTTCATCCTAAGGTTATGAAAGTAGTTTAGGCAGTGACACGGCAGAAATTACTAGCCATATAGGAAACATTTCTACGCTCTAGCTATAATCTAGACTGACCTTCCGAATTCGTGGCTGTTTCGTTGGGTTTTTGTCGAAGTCGGATGCTAAACAGTGCTTCAAGTAACTTCTCAACAACGAATGCAACGCCGTAAGTGTCAAACCAGCTCTATGCTCACAACGAATTCATGATTACGTCTGCACAAGCCGATCGCATCTGCGACTCCACAAGTAAAAAGGTGTTTCATAGCATCCCATACGCGTTAGCTAAAGACACAACATGCAGAGCTAACGCACAAACGATGAAACAGTGAACACAAAAGTACCTTGTGCAGCGCGATGCGGCATGTCTTCGCTGTTGCTGTATTACAGCCGTAATTGAAAGGTATGCAATTATGATACTTAACACTAATGCTGGTTCTAGGACCAACCGCAATATATTGAGAAGAGGCGGTACCATCCCAGACCCGTGGAGGACGATTTTGTATCGGCGCAACGCGGGTCTGGGAGGCCGAGGCTCGAATAGCTTGGCATCTAAAGTTTACCGTATACAAGCAGTACCGCAGGAAAGCATTAGCCTAGCCGGTATCTATTTTCTGGACTACAAGCAAACTAATCTTACCTTAATAAATTACCGTAGAAATAACATCAATTGCAATATTGACATGTAAGTACGGGATATTTGAAAGGTTGTGTGTTTTACACATGTCACGCCACGTTCGTGTCACTCGCGCAAGGGCACAAAGACCTGCAGTCTGTGCTGATAAATGTGACTATTGGCGGTGAGATTAAAACAATTTTATCACAATTTTGTTGTGCCTTATTAAAGTAAGAATTTCTCTCTTTGTAAAGTATGGTGAATTGTTGTACGGTTAGCAGCCATGTTGTACTTATATTAGATTTAGACTCAGCAATGCTCGACAAGCACTTGACCTTTTATCTACTTGTCTTTCGGATATCTATTGTTGTCGCTATTTTGGAGTCAGTCGCTAGTGAGCAAACAGTACTTTGTCAAACTGATAAGAAAGGTGAATCGTCATGCGCATGCTTGGCCTGCATTTGTAAAATTTTGTAAGAAAGTGAGACTGCAGCGTGCATTAATTAGGAAGTTACTGACGTGTTACTTAACTAGTATTAATCCGCTGGTTTCTGTATAGATGTCTTGCTGTACGAGAAAAATATTATGCTGTACAGTCTTCTTGGATCACATTTCGTATTCCGATCACCTCGATTTCCAATAATCAAAAAGTCAGAGACGTTTGCATCGTCTAATAAATACAGTTGGACCGTCAACGCCTTTGAAACCAATTTTACCTATCAGTGGCAAAAAGCTGTCATAACGTCAGATGGAAAAAAACATCGGACAATCTTCAAAATACATTACAGACACCTCAAAGTAAATGGTATTACAGAGAAATACGATGGTGTGCGCCTAAGATATACAGTTGTCCTATCTAAATCTAAGAGCTTTGATTCAAAAACGGCGACTTTACGTGTCGGTGGTAAGCTAAGCTATAACTTAAGCAATAAATAATTGATAAATAAATAATTCATACATTGGAATACTTTAATGTTTAAAATAGTATAACTAAATTAACTCTCACTGTTATGTATATTATCCTAAGTCATCAGAGACGTATCTCAATAGTTTCCAGAGTCCACACAATTTATGATTTTAGAACACAGACGTCATGCATGCAAGTTCTTGATACACGTTTGCTACGGATTCATCATTTGATTGTTTTATAGTCGTGCTCAATGCTCCGACGAACCAAAATTCTATGTCAGTAAACAATTGAATAAGAACGTCTCAGTGCACGGTTTTATGTTCTACCATTCGTTTAGAAGCATGCTTTTAGACATACAAGCTAAATTATATTGCTAAGAACTCAATTTCATATACATTTCTATTAATATACTGATTAATGAATTAATAGGACTTTGCAATCTTTCCTTTGCCATTTCTTAATAGATTAAATCATGGTCCAAATTAGGCATGCAAATTGTGTGATAGTTTCGTGCAAACAATTTGATTTTGAAATTGTGCTGCTCGCATGATACTAACGTTCGGCGAGTCGTTGTAAATCTATCTGATGACCGTATGAGATACGCCGCTGATTAAATATATTTTCTCTTACTAGATATTTGCACAGCAATAAAATTTAATTTTTCACATATACAGATCTTCCCACAATCTCAGAACAATCAACAATTATTATGAGTGAATCAAATTCTCGTGTAAAAGCTTGTTTTAATGTTACTGGAATTCCAAAGCCTTCTCTGAAAATTGATCAACAAGCCCACAAAATCGTCAACAGTTCTGTTGAAATCGTCGAGAACTGCGTCTACTTCGTGCATCAAAACGTCAAAGATGCCAAAAACATTACTATGGCAGCAGAAAACTGTTTTGGACTATCAAGTGTTACCATTAGTGTTCCAAAATTTCAAAGTTAGTTGACTTTACTCTAAAGACTTGATATGAACCAAGAAACCATAATTGAAGTATTCGTTTCTAAATCGCAGGCACTCAAAATCTTCAAAACGTTAGATCAAATGCTCCACCTATCAGTACTTCCAATGCACTCGGTAACCTCAAACCGTCAGAATCATCTCCTGTTTCTTCATACTTAATCGGTGCAACGACGCAAAGCACTGCAGGAGGAAAGGACAATAACAATGCATCAGGTAGTCGTGTATGATCGAATTTGACTAACATTTTAAACATTCTTTCTCAGGATTTCCAATTTGGGCATCTGCAATTATTGCCATTTTCAGTATTGCAGCGCTAATACTTGTTGTCTTTCTCATCATATTTTACGTCAAAAGTAAGTTTTAGTATTCTACATTCCCAATTGGTCTTTACTTTTTGTCCTCCATTGTTTGATTAGAGAAACGATCATCAAGAGCAGCAAGTCAAGAATCAAAGTATTCATACATATTTGCTAAAATAGCTTTCTAAATTTGACCACTTGTCTAGGGACGCTGACTTGATGGAATCAGAACCAACTGTATATGCAATGCCAATGAAGAAGCGAGCTGTGGTATCACCTTTCATTAAAGAGTCTGCAACTGTAACAGCGGAAGAACAGCTATCAATAGTCCTAGCAAAAAAGCACGCATTGGACTCTTCACCGACAAACCCAACCGAATGTCCTCTTTACTCGAATTTCTCTCAAGCTGAAACCAACATGGCCTCTCATGTAATTCAAACAATCAAATAATTCTAATGCATACCAACTAGTCACAATAAAATCGTTCTTGAAGCAAATTTCAGATACAAACATTTGAATCTCTTGCCAATAAACAGTAGACAAAAATAGGCAAGTCATGTATACCAGACTTCTGCAGTTTAGCTAGTATGAGTGCGTTACCGTACGTATTAAAATGAATAGTTGTGTAAACAAAGATTAAATAATATACGTCAATTAAAATATTATATATATAACGTCACAAACGTTAAGGTTAAAACTACTGTACGCGAGTTACACCTTTCACCTACCTCCACATTATATAACTGTTTGTTACTATTTAAGCAAATTATCGATCCTATTTCATTTTAGAGAATCAATCCTGACGAGTCTGAGTTACTTTGCGAGGTAGATGCACAAGCAATGTATGCCACACCAGTAAAGACTACAACGGCTAATTCACAACCCGAAATCGAGTACGACAATACATTAACAGTTACTCAGAAATCGAGCCAAGAAGGCTACGACGTGGCAGCTCCTCACATTACTCATTCAACTGCCCGTTCTCCCAATACGAGGCACAATGACAGCGCGGCAATTTCGTCGGTAATTCAAACACACAAACTATGTCATGACATGAACATATATTGCAATCATTGTTGTGCATTTCAGAGTTTGCAGTATGCTGAGTTGCAGTTCGGAAACAACCCGGTGGGCCCTACAGTTCCATCTTCTGCTGCTGTTACGTATGCTAGCATAAAAACATAACTATGAAGTTTACTCTTGGCTAAGACGTTTAGCTAACAAGACGTCTGTGAGTCAGTTCTTTAACGATTATGCAACATTTGCGTAATTTTGAAATACAAGTAAAATTTGTTGCTAAAGGTTAACTCCAGATTACGCATTACCATGGTCTTCGCTTGAATTGTCAAATTCCGACTCTAAGAAAATTCTTTTTATCTATGTTTTTAGAGTTGGAACACATTCTCTTCGCGATTTAAGCCAATGTATACTGCAGAGCGCATGGAGTAAGTTAGGTAATGGATTTCTATAATCAGCATGTCACCTATTCCAATGCAGGCGTTAGTTCTAAAATTTACAGTATCGGTGGAGCTGGGGGATACAGAGTCGTATATATGCGGCTCTGTGAGGATGACGGGGATCGTTAATCACCAACTTTGAGCGCAACCTCCATTTCTGTAAGCAAACAATATCCTCGTATTACATGTATGTACTCTGATGTCTTTCATGCCCCGACTCCAACTTGCTAGTGAATCAGCCACCTCTAAATCTGTATCCCTACTGCTAGGAATATCGGTGCCAATCGTCCTGACATCAATTTCAGAAATAAGAAGACAAACACAAACCTCGCCTAGAAACAAGCTGAGAAATTGAAGAAATACAGAGACTTGCGAATGGAAGTAAGCCGCATGTGACAGTGTCGGACACTGGTTGTTCCAGTTGTGTCGAGATTGTTGGGCACAGTGCACGAAGGTATTGCACGGTGGCTGCACATTATTGCATGTCATCACTACCTGCGGCAATTACAGAAAGCAGTGCTTCTTGGATCCAGTCGCATCCTACGTAAAATCATGTCTTCTGTTTAGACAAGCAGCCATGATTGTCTAAGCACCTCTGACGCATGGTTTGGCTATGGTGCTTACAAGAAAATTTACAAGCCAGACTGATCTGATTGAGCACGACAATTTATACTACTAAAATTGGCGGTGTATATATATATATATATATATATATATATATATATATATATATATATATATACATACATACATACATATATGTATATATATATATATATATATATATATATATATATATATATATATATATCACACAGGGTACGGTAGTACCCTGTATGTAGGGATTGACCAGGTTGTGTAGGTGTGGTGATATTTTAGACCTTCAGAAATCACCTTAAAATAAGGTTAAATATCTTGAAAACGACAGATAGAAACCTTACAAGTTAAACTACGCTTGACTACTTCTCAATTCATCTCAGCTCATATTCAGAAGGAGAAAATCGCTCGTCAATTTCGGAGTTTTCGCTGGATTGTGTCTTCTTTCTTCTTCTTCTTCTTCTTCTTCTTCTTCTTCTTCTTCTTCTTCTTCTTCTTCTTCGTCACTCACAACTCCTTGACTACGGCATATCTAAAGCTCAAATTTGGGAAACGACGTAGAATAAGCCGACCTGTATTCTTTTGATCATAGAAAAAGAAACATCTATGAAGAAAGATTTCTAGAATGGATTTGTATCTGCCACACTACTTACGTTCAACCGCAATTGTTATAAGCCATTGTTAACAAACAATAGCCAGGCAGCCAATCACAAGCTCTTGCTACGTTGCTTGAAGCAGTTTAGGTGCACGTGTACAACAAGGTGCCAAGAATTCTTGACACGTTTGTGGTTGAAAAACCTGAAAGCCTACAGTTAGGCAAAGCATCGCGCTCTTGAATCGCAAGAGCAAACGAAAGAAGTGCGCGTAATTAATTAATTAGAAGTGACGTTGAACGTCATCGCAATCGCAGACGTGATATACCTCTTCTTGCCGTAGTTGGAACACCAACGCCTTCAAGCATTTGAATTATGGCAAAAGCAAATTAATTCGACTCGCTTCCATCACAAAATGTCAAATTTGCTGCGCTCGGAATGTGACGTTTGTTACGAGCCTAAAGGTGTGGCCTACGATAATAATTTTGCAGTTGTCTAGTGCTACCGTATTATATTTAGACCAAACTCCCGCAAATCGAAGACCTCGTACTGTGTACAAACCGGTCACGTGTAGAAGTCGAGCTTTTGTTCAAGACACTCGGCACGCGCGTACACACACGTTCGGTCACGTGCACGTGCGCAAATGTCGACGTGTGCGTGTAGTGTTCAATGACACCTGGCCAACAATAATAACGAAGAAAAAAGTGACGCTGCTGAAACTAGCGTCTCGATTCTCATAGTAGTGACAAGCCTATCTAACCGAATCTTGCGTTTTCAATTAATTGGTCTAGATAACAAACTCATCAACATTCTGTAACGTGATGCATGACCATTAATGGAAATGCGAGCTTGCTTTGTTATCCACAGCAAGAACTTTAGTTGTCTAAACGCTAATACTCATACCCCACCGGACACAAATTTTAAAATTATGCAAGAATGCATCTAGAAATTGTTGTAGATAACCAGGAGATCTAATAGATAATCATCTGCATAAATTCCTTCTTCAATCTACACACACACACACACACACACACACACACACACACACACACACACACACACAAACACACACACAACTACATGCACGTATGCTCGTATCTCTGAAGCAAGTAGAACACCGTTTCATACTTACCAGTGGTATTATTGCAATTAAATGTAACGTCTGATTCAAACCACCTATACATAAACACTGCATAGCTCTTAACATATTTTGCAAGTACACTGTAAACCTAAGATGCACATGCTCGAAATACGAGACTATACATTTAGACCAAGTATGATTTAGAAAAGGTGCATTTTTGTTAGGCTATAAAATTATTGTTTAATTAACGGAGTAGGCTGTGCTTTCGCACTCCTAAAAACTTATAAACTAGAATTTTAAAAACTTTTTCCTTGAAAAAAGGAAAAGATGTAGGGATTGTATAAAAAGTAATAGAAACAAGATCTATAGATAATATGAACCAAAGCCAGACATCATTAGTGGATCCTTTCAACCCCACATCCACTACATTTTACTATTTGGGGTTGGAAGGATTCACTAATGATGTCTGGCTTTGGTTTATATTATCTATAGATCTTTTTTCTACTACTTTTTATGCAATTCCTACATCTCTTTCCTTTTTTCAAGGAAAAATTTTTTAAATCCTAGTTAATTATTGTATTGGATACTTTAAGATTGAGGATTATGATCATCTCGACCGTAATAATATTAAAATTTAAAAAACTTTTCAAAAAAAAATAGATGTAGAGATTGTATAAAGTTTAATAAAAACAAGATTTAGATAATATAAACCAAAGCCAGACATCATTAGTGAATCCTTCCAACCCACTAAATATAAAATGTGGAATATTATTGGAAGGATTCAATAATTATGTCTGGCTTTGGTTCATATTATCTAAATCGTGTTTTTGTTAATTTTATACAATTCCTACATCTATTTCTTTCCCTAGAAAAAGTTTTTAAAATTTTAGTTTGGTAAGTTTTAGGAGTGCGAAAGCACAACCTACTCCATTAATTAACAAAGATTCTATAGCTTGGTATACATGTATAGTCACACATCTCGAGCATGTGGATCTTACGTATACAGTGTTATGAACTTGCAACATATGCAAATAAGCTGTGCTGTTTTTGTGTATAAGTTTGAATCAGGCGTACGTTACATTTAGTTGCAATTTAAATTATGTCTTACCACTAATAAATGAAGCTGCACTTGAGAGCTACGTGCATATGTGCATGTATTGTGTGTTTATGTGTGTGTGTGTGTGTGTGTGTGTGTGTGTGTGTGTGTGTCAGCGGGGAAGGGTGTGGCTACGACAGACTAATTTATAGGTTGAGTACAGGCCGACGCACTGGGCTAGCTTTTACTTGTACTCTACCATTTGAACACGTTAGGGTACGACATGACAGCAATGGAATGCCAGTTTCAACAGCGTCAGCTTCTTCTTCGTCATCATTGTCGATGTCATTGAACGCAACGCACACACGCCAACATTTGCGCACGGGCGCGTGACCGCGAGTAGGTACTGTACGCGTGCTGAGCGTCTTAAACAAAAGCCTTTATACGCGACCTGCTTGTACGCACGTGGTCTTTGATTTGCGGCTTCGAGAGATCTGACTTTATATGCCACAATACGGTAGCTCTAGTCAACTCACTTTGTGCCCAAAATTTCATGGTCTAGGCTACATGCAACTATAGATCGTAGCAAACGTCACATTCAACGTCGACATTTCCTGATGGAAGCGAGCCGAATTTGCTTTTGCTTTCTGCTTGAAGGCGTTAGTGTTCCAATTACGGCAAGAAGAGGTATATCGCGTCTGCGATTGCGATGACGTTCAACTTCACTACGTATACAGTAATACGCACATCAGTTTGCCAGTGCTATTCAAAACCGCGATTCTTTGCCTAACTGTAGGCTTTACTACAGCACGTGTTAAGAGATCTTGTCACCTTGTCTGTAGTTAGAAAACGTACATTACAGGGTAGCAGGAGCCTAGGACTGGCGGCGTAGTTATTGTTTGCTGACAACAATTACGTGTAACGTAAGTAGGGTAGTAGGTTCAAATCTATTCTAGAAAACTTTTTTCTTAGATGTTTCTTTTTTGTATCATCAAAAGAATACAGGTGGGCTTATTCTACGTCGTTTCCCAAAGTTTTAGTTTTAGATATGCCGTATTCAAAGAGTTACGCGTAACGAAAAAGAAGAAAACCAAGACAAAGAAGGAGAAGAAGAAGAAGAAGAAGAAGAAGAAGAAGAAGAAGAAGAAGAGGAAGAAGAAGATAAAGAAGAACAAGAAGAAAGAAGACCAAATCTTACGAAAACACCGAAATTGACCAGCGTTTGCTCTGTCTGTCTCTTGCAATAGCACAAGAGTCGGATCTGTGGATAAAAAGCAAGATGGTGTCGTGTGTTTCGATGTGTCGTGTGACAAACGCTTAAGTGTTGTAGCGAAAAGTTGCCTCAGAAAAAACGCTTTAAATTCAAGATCAAGACGCAGCCAGATATCGATATTGCTTAGCAAACACTTTCCGGTTTGGACATATCTGTATGACGTCACAACTATTGTAAGTGTGCTGACACCCACTCCATAATCTTCTGTACGAGTACAGATATGACGTTCTTTCATTGATTTTAAGTTGTTTCAATAGCTTTGTAGTTTCTGTTATGCCAAAGATTGTGCACAAAGCTTTTAAAAATTGAGAAATATTTTTTTTAGTTTTGCTAGTTTAAATTTGAATATGACCCAAATTATAATTATTAGCGGTAATAAATATTGTCATTTATGAGGTTAGAACATTCCACTGGCTCGTCAAGCGTCTCTGCATCCTACACTTCCCATCAGTTCATAAAACTTTCTGCTAATCTCGGTAAATAGTAATTTTTGTCAATTAATTAATATTATCAAACATTGATATTAACACTTTAGGTGTACCATTGTTATTGTATCATGTCACGTGGTTTTTAGCAACAATGATTGGTCGATACAGCAGGTACAAGTCGTTTGTACCCTGAAATGCGCTGATACCCTCCCGCTGTGAAGGGAAACGCGTATACCCTCCCGTTGCTATGATCAACAGCACAACACAGCTGGTTTCAGTAACACGCAGATGATTTGATGAGCGTCTAATGAGATACTAAACGGGAAATGCACCTATACTACATCTAACTACTTAGAGTAAACGGTTAGTGTGGAAGATAACTGTTGCAATAGCTCTCCAAGTCTTCCTCAGTAGTAACGTTAACAAATCGGGACTTTTCGGCTTAGTTGTTTCAAAATCATCATCATCTGCCTTCGGATTAATCATTTAGTTGAACACGCAAGTTGAGTCAACCGTCACCGTTGAACGCCAAATTAGTAAGATTAATGTACGCACAACTCCACTTTAAACGCTCAAAATGAACGGGAATTCAAACTAACCAATGGCCTTGCATTATACAAATCACTTATTGTATGGGCAAGTCTCGGATATTATTGCTTTTACGCCTCTGGAGAGTGGCAGCTAATACTTCGGTAATTGTCTCGGAATTCGCTGCCACTCTCCTCGGGTAATAACAACGATATCCTCGACGTGCCCATACGATAACTAGTAAACAACAACAACAATTGCTGTTGGTATATCCGTCTCTTTATTATTGCTATTGTTATTAAATAATCGTCGTTGCGCTGGTGATTTTTCTACCACGGTGGCAAAGAAACAGTACAACGTAAAGTAAATATTTCGAACAATTAATACATATTGTAATTAATAAGCAATTACAAGTTTTCTTATAATTAATAGTAAAGAAGACAGAAACTGCCAAGAACTTCCACCTGATTGGAATTCATATGTAGAGCAGAATTCGGTTTTTTAAAGAATATAAACCAATTTTTACAAGCAAACATCCGACAACAAAACAATGAAGAATAATTACAATAATTGCAAAGATCTTTTACCGCATATGATAAAAAAGTTATGTTGTTACTATGACAACGGGTAAATTTCGTAATCGATTTAGTTGCCACATACTTTGATTTTGGTCTGTTTTTAGAATTGAATCGAAAGGGACTACTTGGAACCTGCGGAGTGTGTTAAGTTTCAAAAAGCAAAAATTGGCAAAGTGAAGGATCTTGGTCATAAAATGTTTACTTTTCTGTCATATCTATGACGACTGGTATTTTATTGATTGTTATGTGTAGAGTGAAGACGTGATGTGTCTAGCTCCAAAATACATGCAGAGACTGAAAATAATAATAATTTTATAATATTTTAACAGTAAACGATCGTTTGCCTCTATCTTAGATTTCTCAGAATAGCATGACAATGTGTCAATATTTTATTCGAATTTGTATTATATAATCAATGATATTAACAAAATCAATTATGTACATTTTGTATTTGCGTCTTAATTGTTTTGTATGTATTAATCGTTAGCACAACCGTGCCGTGTGTGTGTGTGTGTGTGTGTGTGTGTGTGTGTGTGTGTGTGTGTGTGTGTGTGTGTGTGTGTGTGTGTGTGTGTGTGTGTGTGTGTGTGTGTGTGTGTGTGTGTGTGTTTATACTAATTGTAAGAAGCGAACAACACACGAAGCAACTTTACGTTGTCTTCAATTAGATTAGACATGCATCATTATCTAATATGTTGAATTAAAGCTCGAGTCGCGCAAACAACGTCTATCTATCGCTTACTACACAATGTGTGACGATCAGTGCTGCTAATGAAGTGCAATCGTCATGTTCTCGCCCACTTATAATTAGCGCTGTCAGGCATTTCCTCTGCATGCGGGCGAACGCTGCAGCAGCAAGTCTGATTCAGTTAGGACAGCGCGCGTCATAAATTTATAACAGTATACATTTGCTATTAATTAAAGTTAGGACCGGATGAACTAATACAGATAGGCTCGAATATTTCACATAAAATTGCACCAACCAAAATAAATAGAAAGCAATAACGTTCTGAATATGCGCAGTTATTATGGCACCGTCTACAAGAAACGTTTTAGCCGAGAAATATATGAACGGATACCGAACGAAAAGAGGTACTGGTATGCATAGCAGACGTGGGGACCACGTGAGAGTAGGTCCAAAAGCATCACATCTATCTCGTAAACCAATTAACTCTTTTAATACATTGAATATTTGTAGCAAACAGTTACACTCATTTACTAGCTTGTCCACCTACTTGCTAGCATGCAGATATCGTTTTAGATGTTCATGTGCACACAACGTCCTACACTTACTTTCCCACATTGTTAGAAACTCTTACTATAACTGTGGGGTACCGTAGGCCAAATTGATTTGCAGTTGCATTTGCTGAGATTGTGCAACAGCTGGTGCTTCGTCTACACGACTTTCACTCACTGGCCTCTGTGTGTCTTCAACAGTTGCGTAAACGACTTCCGGATGAACGGATACAGGTTGAATTTCACGTTGAGAGGTGTAAAAAACTCTATTTACATACAAATAATTTAGAGACCGGCAGGTATAGCTGTATAAACTAGATAAAGAATAAAACCTAACGTACTACCTGTTAGTTGATTTCAATGCAATTTGACGGTCTGTATTTTCGTAGACGACTTCAAATTCTGTTTTTAAAATGTTAGATTCTATACAACATGTAAATATATGATTATATATTTATACACCTTGATTTATGCCACAGCAATGTTTGCTGCAGAGTGTTCGTAGACTGTGACGGTACTTGTAAGAGAAACCGACAGTTAATGTGGCAGTCACAAGCACGATGCAGCAGCAAATAGCTATCACAATTGATTGTCCACTGTCTAAACACCCAGATTTTATTAACTACAGCATGCATGTACACTTAACGTAGAGCAATTTTAAAAGTTTAATCTCGACTTAATTAACATAATGTCTGTAACCTGAGAAACTACAGAATAATATAAATAAATAAATATAAATAAATAATTAAATATAATAAATAAACATTTATCTCAATTTTTATGCACAACAAATGCTTTTTAGGAAAAATATAATGCTTTAAAAGTAAATAGAATTACTCTAATTTGAAATCGGAATAAATACACTCATTATTACAAATTTATTTTTTGAATAAGCATATTCATATTTAATATAGTAATCACAAATTTTTTAGAACAAATGTTACTAATAATAATTGGTATCTAAAGTCTATTGCCAGTTAGCCTAACAGGTCAAGTACATTAGTAAGACGTTGATATGTAGCTATAATACAGTTAAGTATAGATAAGATGCAGAATTTTTGTAGATGGACCACTTTTATGATTGTTGCTTCAGTGTAGTGTTGACATCTGTTTGCTTAGCTGGTGAGTAGTGCATGTGTCTTTACAGACTATTAATTATAAAACATTTGTCAAAGCGAACTCAGTTTCTGAGTACAGGTACATGCATACTAATGCAAAGTTTCACTTGTTGTAGTACATTGTCTGCAACAAAATTAAAATTAACTTTTAATTTGTACTACTAAAATAACATTTGCATTAGCTATGATAAAAATAATTTTTACTAATCGTTTTGTCCTTTTCAAAAGCGTCTCCCACAAAACCTGTTGTATATTCAGTGACGGCATTTACGCTCTTGGTCAATACTATAGTTTACGTATAGCTAGCCTTACAAATAGTTCAATGAATTTGTGCGATTTATAATTTTCAGGCAAAATTATAATTAACTGGATGTCAATAGAGCATCATAAGCAGAGTTTGTTCGCTTACTTTGAAGTTTTGTTTATCTCTTTAATGATTTAGTTGAGTTAATATTAAGTACTGAACCAATACTGCTAATGGTTGTTAAATAGCCAGACGATTGTTTTCGTTGTACAAAGAAAGATGAAGCATGTGTATCCTGAGATGTAGATAATGTCGTTGTCCTAACTCTCAGTGTTGATTGGACCACAGTTGTAGCTTTGTCTACAGGTGTTCACAAAATTTAAATTACTATACTTGCAATCGCAATACTAAAAAGTTACTATTGGCAGTTTACTTGTTGAAGATGAAGAAACAGATATTGGTGTGTAATATGACACATCTGCACATATCAAAATAGAAAATACAATTTTATATATTGCAATATAAATCTGTAATGTCACAAAAAACTCACTTGTTGATTTGTTAATAACTATCATGGAGAATGTAAAATTTACATTTGGGAAACATGTTTTCATTTGCATGATATAGTTTCCGTTATCTGTTTCTTGTAGTGATTTCATCCACAGACAGCCATGTTGATAGTTATATCGATCACTTGCAATGTATTTGTAGCAAGTTGGAGTAATGTCGTCAGTTATCTCTTTCAACAAGAAAATATGAATTGGAGGTGAAGAAGTGATGATATCGCTGTCATTCGGTCTGATGCAAAATACGGGCTGTTGTCCTGAAGGAACGTGCACTTGCTGGCGACTTGCATTTCCGTTAATGCCGTCTAAAGAAAATATCAAATTCTATTTTGCAAAATATATTGTTTAGTCCATAACGTCAAATTTGACTGGTAGCTACCTGTACATGTAATTATCAAGAATCCAAATATATACTAACCAAACAAATGCAACATAGCTCCTCTGCTTGTATGAAATGCATGTTGGCTGCGTTCACTATACTTGTAAATGTAAAATACAAATAGATGATTCAACTGTTCGTTCATGGGACCGATTGTAATGTCTTTTCTCTTCACGTTCTGACCAAGTAAATGTTGTTTGCTTCTAGGTCTAGTCTCCCATTGTACGACAAAATTGCTTCTTTTCAATGGTACTGACTGTAGAGTGACGTAAGTGTTAGGCAAAAGATTAATATCTAAACCAGTAGACCCAAGAACGTGAGGACCTTTCCCTGGTAAGAAAAGAAAAAGAATTAGAAAATCAACTAGTTTAAAACGAGATCCTAAACAATACATATCAAAGCTTAATTGACAACTACAAAGCAAAATGTACGAATCCATTTCCGTCTAGGTCAACGAGACTCATTTTTACCACATACTGATTGTTGTTCACTTGGCGACCAACCTAAGACGACACCAAAAGCAAGAAGTAGAAAGAACGTAGCCGAAGCTCGACTAGAACAATCGAACTCGGAACTCCAATTAGCCATGCAAATAATTATCACGTCGTGCTCAACACATCTGACTTGATGATGCATCAATTATTTATTAATTAATTAATTAACTACTTCTTCAAAACAAAATACAGTGTCAATTATTAAGAACCAATGTAATCATAATCAGAACTTATACATAAAATATAAAGTATTTGAAGCAATCAATTACAATTACCAATAATGACAATATAAATATTTAAAATTAATGAATAAGTACGGGACATTTACAAGGTGTTGCGTTACACGACTGTCACACCACAAACGCATGACACGTGCAAAGCAACAGTGGCTTGTGCATAGGAACGTATACTAGTAGCTAGCAGCGCTCACATTTTCCAGTTTATAAAGCGATTGCTTTAACTATGTTGAAAACAATTAATATGCGTGAAGATTGACAATAATTTACCAGCAGTTGGGATGTCACTTTCTTTGCCTTTGCATTATCAATGCTTATTAATTGCTGCCATGGAGTCTGTCTTTCACAGCAAGATTGTGTTTAGTCCCATCCAAAATGTTGCTCAAACTATAGGTACAAATCTGTACCTAATATTTTTGTTGTTAGGAATAATCACATTAATCAAACAGAATCGTGAAAAATAGATGTTACAGCTTAGTTTCCATTGTTCTAGCTAAGGTAAGATGGTACTGACAAAAGTACAACAAGTTGGCTTGTGTGTGTGTGTGTGTGTGTGTGTGTGTGTGTGTGTGTGTGTGTGTTTCAACCTGTTCCAGGTGCAGAAACAACAGCTGATGATATCTTTGCTTCTGGAGAAGCATTGTAGAAAATATCTACATTTTCTTATCTTGGTAGTGTCATCTCTGATGATTGCACCATTAATAATAACATTGCTACACGCTTGCAAACAGCAAATAGATCATATGGTGCACTTCAAAAGATGCTGTGCAGTCAAAGAGGTATCAAAGTAAAAACTAGAATCAAAGTATACAAGGCAGTCATTCTTACAACTCTTTTCTGAGTCAAAATCATGGAGGCTTTACAAAACAAACATTAAAGAACTTGAAAAATTCCATCTTCGTAGTCTGCGTTGTATCTTGCGAGTTCATTGGAGTAAAAGAGTGTCAAATAATGAGATTCTGAAGCGATCTGGTATGACAGGGATTGAATGTATGATAACAAAACAGCAACTACAAAGGGTCGGTCATGTCACAAGGATAAATGACAGAATGCTACAAAAGCAAGTTTTACATGGACAGTTGTTAAATGCCAAGAGAAGAACTAATGGCCAAAAACTTAGATATAAAGACATGCTTGGTCATCAACTGCAGATGTGGGCATCAATCAGGACAATCCGATTTATTAACTACAGCATTAATGTACACTCAAAGTAAAGCAATTAAAACAGTCTAAATCTTGACTTAATTAAAATAATGTCTGTAACCTGCAAAACATTTCAAATAATATATATATATTAATTTCCTAGCAGAACCTAATGCTTCTGAGGCAAAATAAGAAGGTTTAATTTAACTAAAATTTCTCTAATCTAAATTTGAAATAAATACATAAATTATTTCAAATTTATTTTTTGAATAAACATATCCATTTGTATATACATAATATGGTACTCACCAAACTTGAACAACAAATCTTACTAAGAATAATTGGTGTCTAAAGTCTATTGCCAGTTACAATAATAGGTCAAGTACAGTAGTAAGACGTTGCTATGTAGCTATATCACATGTAAGTATAGATAAGATGCAGAATTGTTGTAGAAAGACCATTTTTATGATCGTTGCGGACGTGTGGTGTTTACTTCCGTTTGCTTTAGCTAGCGAGTGGTGCATGTGCCTTTACAGACCAGTCATTCTAAAACATTTGTCAATACGACCTCAGTTTCTGAGTACAAGTACATAGATACTACCGCACAGTTTCACTTGTGGTAGTACATTGTTTGTAGCATAATTAAAGATAACTTTTAATTTTTATGACTAATTGAACATTTGCATTAGATATGACACAGCATTTGTAGTCTTGATCAATACTATAGTTGACGTACAGCTATCCATACAAATAGTTTTATAAATTTGTGCAATTTATATTTCTTAGGCAAAATTATAATTAAACGCATTTCAATTGAAACATCATAATCATAGTTCATTCGCTTTCTTTGAAGTTTTTCTCTCTTTAATGATGTAGTTGAGTTAAAATTTAGTACTGAACAAGTACTCCCAACAGTTGTGATATAGCCATATGATTGGTTTCGTTGTACCAAGAAAGATGAAGCATTTATGTATTGAGATGTAGATAATGTCGTTGTCTTAACTCTCAATGTTGATTGAACCACAGTTGTAGCTTTGCCTACAGGTGTACACAAAATTACAATATTTACAATCACAATACTAAGAAGTTACTATTGGCTGTTTACTTGTTGAAGATGAAGCAACAGATATTGGTGTGTAATTTGACAGACCTGCACATATCAAATAGAAAATACAAATATTTATATTGCAATACAAATCTGCAGTGTTGATCGCGTAAAATTCACTTTTTGTGAATAATTGTTATGAAGAATTTAAAATTGAAAGTTTGGAAACACGTTTTTATTTGCATGATATAGTTTCCATTATCTGTTTCTTGTAGTGATTTCATCCAATTGCAGCCATGTTAATAGTAATAGCGATCACGTGCAATGTATTTGTAGAAAGTTGAAGTATTGCCGTCAGTTATCTCTTTCAACAAGAAAATATGAATTGGAGATGATGGAGTGATAATATCGCTGTCATTCGATATGACGCAAAATACGGGCTGTTGTCCTCAATGGACGAGCACTTGCTGGCGAATTGAATTTCCGTTAATGACGTCTAAATAAAATATCAAAATATAATTTGCAAAATAAATTGTTTAGTTAGTAACGCCGAACTTGACTGGTACCTACCTGTACATGTAATTATTAAGAATACAAAATATATACTAACCGAGCAAATGCAAGGTAGCTGCACCGCTTCTGTGAAATACACGTTGGCCGTGTTCACTATACTTGTAACTGTAATATACATCAACATGATTCAATTGTTCGTTCATAGGACCGATTGTAATCTCTTTTCCGTTCACGTTCTTGCCAAGTAAATGTTTTTTGTTTCTAGGTCTAGCCAACCATTCTAACACATGTTCTAAGCAAAAGATAAATATCTAAAGCAGTTGACCCAAGGACGTGAGGACCTTCTCCTAGTAAGAAAAGAAAAAGAATTTGAAAATCAACTCGTTTAAAACAAATTGATAAATAATACACATGAAACCTTAATTGACAAATCACAAAGCAAAAGGTACGAATCTACTTCCGTCTATGTCTACGAGGCTCATTTTTACCACATACTGATTGTCGTTCACCTGATGACCGACCTAAAACGACACTAACAGCAAGAGTAGAAAGAACGTAGCCAAAGCTCGAATAGAACAATAGAATGCGAAACGTCAATTAGCCATGCAAGTAATTATCACATCGTGCTCAACACTTCTGACTTGATGATGCATCAATCATTTATTAATTAATTATTTACCTCCTCAGAACAAAATACGAAGTCAAATATTAAGAACCAATGTAGTCATAATCAGAAATTATACATAAAATATAAAAAATTAGAAGCAACCAATTACAATCACCAATAATGGCAATGTAAATATTTAAAATTAATGAATACGTACGGGACATTTACAAGGTGTTGCGTTACATGACTGTCACACCTCAAACGTATGACACGTGCAAGGCAACAGTGGCTGGTGCATAGAAACGTATACTAGTAGCTAGCAGCGCTCACATTTTTCAGTTTATAAAATTGAGTGCTTTAGCTATGTTAAAATTAATGTGCGTGAAGATTGACAATACTTTACTAGCAGTTGGGCTGTCACTTTCTTGGCCTTTGTATTAGCAATGCTTATTAATTGCCGCCATGAAGTCTGTCTTTTACAACAAGAATGTGTTCAGTCCCATCCAAATGGTACTCAAACTGTAGATACAAACCTGTACCTAAAAATCTTTCGTTTTTAGTAAGAATCACATGCAGTCAAACAGAATTGTGAACAATATCTGTCAGAGCTTAGTTTCCAATGGTCTAGCTGAGGTAAGGTGGTACTGACAAAAGTGCAACAAGTGGGCTAAAACTTGACGCAAACGACTACAAATATCGAATATTAGAAGCCAAGAGGCTAAGCAATAATATTACGACTTGTTGACATCTTTTTTAATACATCATGCATTATTTAATCAATTAAAAATTTGATATCACTTTGCAGAAACCAATGCGGCTAGAACTTGGTTAATGTTGTTAAATTATATTTCGTGCATGAAAATAGACTACTAAGACAAGTTACATAAAAAGTTACTATTACTAATAATAGCAATGTTGATATTTACGATTAACGACTATGTACGGGATGTTTCTGTGTTGCGTTTGATGAACGTCACGCCACAATCTCACGACATGTCAAAGACAACAGAGAGCTGCCGTTTGTGTTGAAAATTGTCTCTAGCAGCGATCAATTAGCATCAACATATTTTAATCGTTGCTTACACTTTGTAAGTATTTATTTTATGAATTCTGATGGTCTCTAAGTTTAGTCTGTTGCAATTCGTCTAGGCGGACTAGCAATGCCTCACAAGTTGAGCTGTGGTTATTTGGTAATTGGTATAGTGATCCATATTGCCACTATGGAGTCTGTCTTTTCTAACCAGATGGTATCCTGTCGCACCCAGCAAGGTGTACATGATCCCACATACCTTATACGATTATTGTCCTTACCAGCTAAGCGTATTATTACTCATGCACTAATACATTACTAAACAGATATAAAATCATTTAATCAATGTGTGTTTTAGATAGAAAAATCACTCTCTACAAGAAAAATATTACAGTGTATCAACTTGCTGGTTCACTTCTTTATTTCACTCCCAATTTTTCCGATGTCAGCCTCAATGAAGCACCTTCTAAGAAGTACACTTGGATTGCCAGCATCTATGGAAATGACTATATTTACAAGTGGCAAAAAGCCGGCGGAAGACCAGATAAGAGAGTCTTTTATGTTCGTTACAAAACACTTCACACAACATGGATAAGCGAAGCGCACGATGGTGCTCGAGTCAAATATGAAGCTCGTATAAAAAAGTCTAAGAAATTTCTTTCAGCGACAGCAACTCTACATATTGGTGGTATATAATTGTAACAAGACAATAAATATTAATTAATAGTTAATTAATAATGTATGCACTTGAATGCGTTAAACGTTTTTAGATTTAGTTTAATATCAAATTAAAATATATTATTTGATTGTTAATAAATCTATTTACTATTGTTTACTTGTGTAGTTCCTCCACAAATTTCGAGACAATCAAACAGTTTACTAGGTTTCCCAGAGTCTTTTGTTGAAGCTTGTTTTAATGTCACCGGAAGTCCTGAGCCTTCACTAACAATCAGCAAAAGAGACGGAGCAGACGTTTCTATAGCTTCTATACTGAAGAACTGCGTTCGCTTCGGCCCTCTGAAAGTCACTGATACGGGAAACATCACTGTAAATGTAAACAACTGTTACGGAAATTCAAACGTAAATATTTATCTTTACGTTTCTCAACGTAAGTTACATGTAAGAACACACTGAATGAACAAAGTGTAATTTAAATATCTGGTTTGCGAACAGCTAAAATCTCTACTCCTGAAAAATTTGAAACAAGTACTATGACAATAGGAGCAACAAACCAAAGTGCTGGAAATAAAGCAGATGACAAAACTTCATCAAGTAAGAAAAATTTAATTTCAAGAAATGTTATTAAATTTGGCTTTTTTGTTTAGAAATTTCAATTTGGAGTTATGTAGTTATTGCTATTTTTAGCATCGCAGCTCTAACTGTATTTGTTACTCTGCTTGTCTTTTGTATTAGAAGTATGTAATATATACAACATTTTTGTTCTTGCTTTGCACATTGTGATGTGACTAGGAGCTAAGTTTCTAAGAGAGAAACGCCAAGAGTCAAGGTATTTCAGATTTATAAGAAAAAGCAAGTTTCTCAAATTGATTTTAATGTACAGTTATGATCCACCCTTACAATCACAGCCATCAGTGTATGAGACAGAAGTGAATATGACGACAGCAACATTTAGCAAATGCGCAACTACGGTAACAGATTATAAAAAAGGCAAATTAGAAAATTATTAATGAAAATTGCTTTTAATTCTTGATTAATTTAAAAATATTTATAATTTTAAAAAGTCAAAATTTGTTAAACAAATATTTGGTGTTAAACATACATATCAAATTTATTAAATCAATCTTTGTAGCTTGGAGAGTATGACGAGCCAGTTGTATGCAATATTTCGGCTGAAGAAGTATCGTGTGCAACCACACCAGAAAGACAAGCAGTCAAGTTTTCTTTGAGGTCTGACACCGCGAATAAAATTGCAGCTGACGAGACAACTGGAGGAGGTTATGACGTACCATGTTTTCTGGGTGTGGATTCAACTAGACATTTTTCTAAGTCGCAAGTTGCTGCTAACGCAAATAACATGCCGGTAATTACAGCGTAAAATATTTTTATTGTCTACATATTAATTATTGTTTTGTATACTTTAAGACTGAGGAATATGATCACCTTGACCATAATGATGAAAATAGAGCAGTGACTACAGCAATTCCTCGTTCTTCTTCCCTCACATATGCTACTGTCAACAAATACTATAAAAATGTTAGTCAAAATTTATGCGCTAACACCGTTGTTTAGTTAGCTGTAGAAGGAATGTTAAATGCAATCGTAGAAGTTTGAAGGTGCGCACTCTTGATGCGGGACGTCGAAGCTCTGTATTTGACACACACACACACACACACACACACACACACACACACACACACACACACACACACACACACACACACACACACACACACACACACACACACACACACACACACACACACACACACACACACACACACACACACACACACAAGCAAGCAAGCAAGCAAGCGGCTATAGAGTAAGACTCCTAAAACTTAATTCATTTTACACTGAGTCGAACACTTACTACGTTTATTATTTCAATAGTAATACGTTACAATAGCAACAGTGTTCCATCTTTTCCAAGTAAATTATATTAGCATATTTTGCAAAGAAATGTATAAGCGACAAAACCCATATATACTGTATATATAGCTGTAAGATTCGCATTGCTTGCAATTGAGCGACAGACTTTCTAGTTAAATTAATTAATTAACTTTAAAGCATTAAGATGGATCTCCTAAGACCTTACATTTTCGTTCCGCGAATGACCTGACGTCAAGAATAGATTTTAAGTTTACCTAATGACATACAATTTGATTCAAACTTTCAAATAATTATGAAACAAGTATCACCCAATTGTGTTTGAGTCGATAGAAGAGCATATGCATGGCGTAGTCTGAGGAACACACAAGCAGTAAAGTTGCCAAGCATTGGCCTGGCCTGTACGTTGATAATAATTTTCTTGATTAGAAGTAAACTGATTATAACGTAATAATGTCATTTATCGTACAAACAATATCAAAAGACATACCTGATATGTACGTACGGGATATTTAAAAGGTGGTGTGCTTTGCAGATGTCACGCCACATTCGTGCGGCTCGCGCAAAGACACAAAGAGCTACAGTCTGTGCTGATAAATGTGACTACTGGCAGTGAGATTGAACAATTTTATTGTGCCTTTGCTAGAGTAAGAATTACTACCTTTGTAAAGTATTGTGAATTGTAGTATTATGGTTATTAATTCAGACTCAGCAATGCTCGACAAGCTCCTGACCTTTCATCTATTTGTCTTTCGGGTATCAATTGTTGTCGCTATTTTGGAATCAGTCGTTAGTGAGCAAACAGTACTTTGTCAAACTGAGAGCAAAGGTAAATCGTCATGCGCATGCTTAGCCTGCATTTGTAAAATTTTCTAAGAGAGTGAGACTGCAGCGTTCATTAATTAGGAAGTTACTAACTTGTTACTTAACTGATATTGATCAGCTGGTTTCTGTATAGATGTCTTGCTGTACGAGAAAAATATTACGCTGTACAGTCTTGTTGGATCAGATATCGCATTCGTACCACATCTATTTCGAATAGAAGGAAATAAAATCAAGTTACCGTCTTCAAAATACATTTGGACCGTCAACGCTTTTAGAACAAATTTTACCTATCAGTGGCAAAGAGCAGTGAAAATGTCAAATGGAAAAAAATATAGGACAATCTTCAAGATGTTTTACAGCAAGCTCAGACTATATGGTATTACAGAGAAATGCGATGGTGTCCGCCTAAGATATACAGTTGCGCTACCCAATTCTACAAGCTTTTATTCAAAAACGGTAACTTTACGTGTCGGCGGTAAGCTAAATTATAACTAAAAGCAATAAATAATTAATAAATAATTAATTTATTCATTAAAATACGTTAATGTTTAAAATAGTATAACTAAATTTACTCTCACTGTTATGTATATTTTTCTAAGTTATCAGAGACGTTTCTTAAAGGGATACAAGAGAGCACGAAAAAGGATATTTTGGCAGTGTTTTACCCGGACGTCACGCAATGCAGCATGCACGTTCTTGATACACGTTTGCTACGGATACTATCATTTGATTGCTTTTTGTATTAGTGGGCACTCATACGATGACACTAAAATTCCAACTCAGTAAACAATTGAAAACAGCCGTCTCAGTGCACGGTTTTGTGTTTTACCATGTATTGTGTACATTGTTTGTACACATACAAGCTTACATTGCAGACTGTTTTCTTCAAACATACTTTAAGTAAAAATTATTCTGCTCTTTATATTGTCAAGTACAAAACCTTAATTTTATCTACATGGCTATTACTATAAACTGTCTAATTAATTAATATAATTAGGATTTCTTTATAATTATTAATAGATGAAATCATGGTCTAGATTAGGCATGCAAATTGTGTGATAATTTTATGCAAATAATTTGATTTCAAACTTCCGTCGCTTTAATGGTGCTATTGTTTGTCTGTCATCATGAATCCCTCTGATGACCGTATGAGATACGCCCTGATTAAATATATATTTTTTACTATTTATTGATAATAGATAGTAATCTTTGTACATATACAGATCTTCCCACAATCTCAAAACAATTCATTATTCTGAGAGAATCAAATTCTCGTGTGAAAGCTTGTTTTAATGTTACCGGAAGTCCAAAGCCTTTTCTCAAAATGTATCAACAAGCCAACAAAGTTGTTAACAGATCTGTTGAAATAGACGAGAACTGCATCTACTTCGTGCCAGAAAACGTCAAAGATGCTGAAAACGTTACTGTGGCGGCACAAAACTGTTTTGGACAATCAACTGTTACCATTAGCGTTCCAAAATTTCAAAATTAGTTATCTTTACACTAAAGGCTTGATATGAACGAAGAACCCATAATTGAAATATTCGTTTGCACATCGCAGGCACTCTAAATCCTCAAATCGTTAAATTAAATACTCCACCTGTTACTACTTCGAATAAGCTCGGTACTCTCACACAGTCAGAATCATATCCTTTTTCTTCAAATTTGAATGGTGTAACGACACAAAGTACTGCAGAAGAAGAGAGCAATACAAATGTGTCAGGTAACTATGTTATGAATAAATTTTTGGTGTACTAATATTTCCAAAAATTTTTTCTTCAGGATTTCCAATTTGGGCATATGCAATTATTTCTATTTTAGTATTGCGGCGGTTACACTTTTTCTCTGTCTTATCATATTTTATGTTAGAAGTAAGTTGTGGTATTTTGCAGGCATGTACGCTATATTTACTTGTTGTCATACATTGTTGGATTAGAAAACACCTCACAAAGAGCAACAAGTCAACATTCAAAGTATTTACACATATTTGGCAAATAATTACTGTATTTAAAAACAGTTTTTCAGTTTATTATTGATAAAATCAGAACCTATCTTTAAGAAACAGCATATAATTATATATAGATATTTGAAGAGAGTCGTCTTTTCATCATCGCTCGAGCGATCATGGTATCTAACTCGTACAACGAGCGTTCAACGTTTTCGTAGCGCAGCCCAACTTATAGCTGCATCAAGGTTACCTGGTTAACAGCCAGACGATATGTTATCTTTCAAGGAAACAATCATGGATCCGTTGAAATTGGCGGCATTCGATAATGCATTTGCGAAACAGGCGTGAGATATATGTTGAAATTGCGTGCGGCGTTCGACATGACCTGGTTAATTTTTGTGGCTTCGTGCAAGTTTCTTACAGAGACGTATAGAGTGTTTAAGCGCACCGTCACCTGCATCTAAATTGAAGTCATGGTTTCGTCTAGATAAATCGGAATTTTAGACTTCATTCGATAGCAAATTTGATACTTCGATACTAAATCCCAAAGATAATTCGAGTTTGTATAGGAAACGTCTTGATAGCCTCCCAGTGGTAAAGCGATCTCCATCTGCAAACGTTTGCAAAGAGTCGGTTACAAGATATAGCCAAAACCAATTGATGTCATTTTTTATATCCATAAATTACTTCTCTATAATAAGGTGTATTGCAATAAATTGTTTCTATAGACGCTTTCTTGCTTATGTTAAAATGCATATTTTACATTAAATAGCTATTACGTTATTATTGAAATGACACAATACACTTTTTACAATATATAATTAACTAATTGCAATAAATAATTAACTATTTACGATATATATTAACTAAAATTATGTTTAGTGGAGGAGCAGTGAAGTCATCGAATCCAAAAAATGAGGAATCTAGCCATGTCTATGGATACATGCCTAATGTAAATCAAGTGAGGCAAGTGAGACTGGAGCCATCTTATGTTGAACCATCCGATTTTGCTATTCAAGAAAATCCAGCCTACGGAGCTACTGTTTAATTCTTAAGTTGTCGCAACAATGTTTTTGCTACAGATGTTTGTACTTCAACATCATTGGATGACAAACACCCGCTTAACTTTAAAGGAGCTAGTGTAGACCTGTTTCAGCTTAGGCTGTATCGGGAGTGGAGTATAAAAAGATTCTATGCAAGTTTTAAAAAACAGAAAATTTACATCTAATGCAAATTAGGAGCTTGCACCAATTGAAATTTACATACATAAAATCTAAAAGACAGTTTCAGCAGAAAGATAAAAAGCGTCATAATAATTAGGGGATTAACAATAAACATGAAGCAGGGACATAACAATTCACATATTTCTTAAAGATTAGACATTGTTCATAAAAAATAGAAAAAGAACGACAAAATGCACTTATATGCAAATTCAAATTAGATCTCTGTTAAAGTTTGATTTCAAATAGTTACTTTGGTAATCGACTAGTTAATGTTGCAATGTTAAAGACGATTCTAAATGAACGCATTTCATGCACTCGAAGGATAACTAATTGTTGTATACTTGTCTATGCCTTGTTGCTACCGGCCACAACAACAGACGTGAAACCTTGTCTGATGCTTGCATAAATGACATTTATCATCCGTTTGTCAAATAAAATATCGCATATAATTTTATAACGTTAAAATTATTTTGACTAGAACTTTTAAACAGTAGCAATCAATTACTCTTATATATCTAAGCAACCGATGATTCTACTTCCTCACAAAACCCACTAATGTTGAGTTTTATCAGAGATCCCAGTGTCAGTCACGATTTCAATAATCACACAATGCAATGTAACTTAATGACATGATGAACTACGATTTTAACACATTGACAAGTCATTAGGTCATATGTATAATCGTGTGTGTCAATTTCTCGTCACACCAAGCATACAGTAATCAGACAGTTGAGTGAACGAAGTCATTGCAATCGTTAGGTAAATGGAAAGTTCTAAGTCCAAATTTCTCTGCCACTGATACGTCACATTAATGTACAGAATGCTTGCCTGAAAATACAATCGTACCAGAAAGCAAATTCTTACATGAAATGTCTCACATCGACAATTCCTTTTTTAGTTACACCATCACACAAGAACGAGTTTGAACAACGTGACACCTACAAAGATTAGACTATTCTATTTATATCAATATTTACTAATTTTGCAAAAATATCATTTATAACTTTGCTATTATTGACCTAAATATATAAGTTTGGACAACACCACTCATTGTCGTTTCTGTCTGTATTTTGCTGTGCCGACTGTCCTTTTGTGTTACAAATATCAATAGCGCTAGAATTTGCAATCACGCAGGATAAGGCATGCTGCTGACATAAAACCTAAAATTAGATTAATGCAGCAATATGCAGATACCGTCATACATAACTAACGTGGTTGTAAGCGGACAGATACAATATATTGGATATTAATTCATAAATCGCATTTACCAAAAAAATAAGGAAATACCGCTACTAATGTGTGCAAATTGAATCGAAGTTTTTAAATTTGATTTAGAATGGTTTGCATGATAATTAACTATAGATTACATTGTTGATAAAACAGACACTTACCTAACGCATTTCTAAGCGTGGTAAATTAAAATACGCCTAACTGCTATAATTGTTTACCTCCTTAGTACCGACCACTACAAGCAGTTGCCCTTTATTCCTCGGCATGGTGTGATTGTTTATACGTATAAATTTAATTTTTGAATTAGTGAAGAATTTTGTAAATAAAATGTTTAGACTTGTCTTACTCTCCAGACTTTATATATACATCTTGTTACGCCAACAATCTGATAATTGCAATATTAAATACAATAATGTGACCAGAACTGCTAGAACACTATTTATGTAACTAGATATGGTATCGCCCAACTGCATTGAGTCGATAAAAGAACATGATATCTAGAGTATACTGTATAACAGCAGTAGCGCAGCAAAGCATTATCCTAGCTGTTACCTATTTACTCGACTAGAAGCAAACTAATCTTACCTTAATAAATTACCGTAGAAGTAATATCAATAGAAATATTGTCATGTACATAAGGGATATTTGAAAGGTGGTGTGCTTTACAGAAATCGTGCCACGTTCGTGTGACTCGCGCAAAGAGACAAAGGCCTAAAGTCTGTGCTGATAAATGTGACTATTGGCGGCGAGATTGAAAAAGTTTATCACAGTTTGTTTTGCCGTAGTAAAATAAGTTCTCTCTTTGTAAAGTATGGTGAATTGTAGTACGGTTATAAGCATGTTGTACCTATGTTAGGTTTAGACTCAGCTATGTTCGACAAGCACTCGACCTTTTATCTATTTGTCTTTCGGGTATCTATTGTTGTCGCTATTTTGGAGTCAGTCGCTAGTGAGCAAACAGTACTTTGTCAAACTGATAGCAAAGGTAAATCGTCATGTGCGTGCTTGACCTGCATTTGTAAAATTTTGTAAGAGAGTGAGACAGCAGCGTGCATTAGTTAGGAAGTTACTAACTTGTACTTAACTGGTATTGATCAGCTGGTTTCTGTATAGGTGTCTTGCTGTACGAGAGAAATATTACGCTTTACAGTCTTCTTGCATCAAATTTCTTATTCCTACCACATCGATTCCCAGTAATCGAAAAGTCAGAGAAGTTTGTACCGTCTTCAAAATACATTTGGACCGTCATCGTCTTTGAAACTAATTTTACCTATCAGTGGCCAAAAGCTGTCAAAGCGTCAAACGGAAAAAACATTGTACAATCTTCAAAATGTTTTACAGATACCTTAAAGTAAATGGTATTACAGAGGAATACGATGGTGTGAGCCTAAGATATACAGTTGTGCTACCTAATTCTACGGGCTTTCATTCAAAAACGACGACTTTACGTTTGGGCGGTAAGCTAAATTATAACCAAAAGCAATAAATAATTAATTTATACATAGTAATACTTTAATGTCTGAAATAGTATAACTAAATTAACTCTCACCGTTATGTGTATTATCCTAAGTTATTCGAGACGTATCTCAAAAGGTTTTCCGATTGCATGAAAATCGATCTTTTTGCCACCCGGACGTCGTTCATGCAAGTTCTTGATACACGTTTGCTACGGCTACCATCATTTGATTGATTTTATAGTTCTCGGCAGTGCTCCGATGAACCTAAATATTACATCTCTGTAAACAATTGAATACGACCGTCTCAGTGCACGGTTTTATGTTTTACCATTCATTTTACATGCTATTTTTTCTAGGAATGCATGCTAAATTACTTTGCAAGGCTTTTTCTTCAAAAATATTTTAAAATTGTTCTGTTGTTTTTAATGTTAAATAAAACTCCTTAAATTATATCTACATGTTTATTAATAAAACCACGATTTTCTTTGTTAATTCTTAATACATTGAATCATAGTCCAAAGTAGGCATGCAAATTGTGTGATAGTTTCGTGCAAATAATTTGATTTTGAACTTCTGCTGCTCTTAGGATATTAATGTTTGGCTAAACGTTGTAAATCCCTCCGATGACCGTACGAGATACACCCCTGATTAAATATATTTTCTCTTACTATTTATAGGTAAAAGAATTTAATTGTGTACATATACAGATCTTCCCACAATCTCAGAACAATCCGTTACTCTGAGTGAATCATATTGTCGTGTGAAAGCTTGCTTTAATGTTACCGGAAGTCCAAAGCCTTCTCTCAAAATGTATCAACAAGCCAACAAAGTTGTTAACAGATCTGTTGAAATAGACGAGAACTACATCTACTTTGTGCCAGAAAACGTCAAAGATGCCGAAAAAGTTACTGTGACGGCACAAAACTGTTTTAGACAATCAAATGTTGCCATTAGTGTTCCAAAATTTCGAAGTTAGTTGACTTAACACAAAAAACCTGACATGAACGAAGAACCCATAATTGAAATATTCGTTCGCACATTGCAGGCACTCTAAATCATCAAAACGTTAAATTAAATACACCACCCGTTAGTATTTCAAATAGGCTCGGTACTCTCAAAAGGTCAGAATCATCTCCTGTTTTCTCAAATTTGATCGGTGCAACGACACAAAGTACTGCATAAGAAGAGAGCAATACAACTTCATCAGGTAGCCATGTATGACCAAATTTTTGGTGTACAAATATTTTTAAAACACTTTCTCTTCACGATTTCCAATTTGGGCGTATGCAATTATTTCTATTTTTAGTATCGCGGCGGTCATATTATTTCTCTGTCTCATCATATTTTAGGTTATAAGTAAGTTGTGGTATTCTGCATGCACGTACGCTTTGTTTACATGTTTTCATACATATTTGGATTAGTGAACACATCACATAAAGCAGCAAGTCAACATTCTAAGTATTTGCACATATTTTCCAAATAATTATTATATTAAAATATTGTTCTAATTAATTATTGATAGAATCAGAAACCTTTGTTTGATGAACAGCATCTAAGGATATATAGATATCCAAAGAGACTTAGTTGCCTAAAACATAAGTCTTTTCATCATCGGTCGATCAATCATGGCTCATAACTCGTACAACAAGCGCACAACGTTTCGTAGCGCAGCCTAACTTAGAGCGGCATCAAAGTTGTCTGATTAACAGCTAAACGATATGTTTTCTTTCAAAGAAACGATCATGGATCCGTTGAGATTAGCGCCACTCCATGATGCATTTACAGTACAGGCATACGATATATGTTGTTAACCATTGCGTGCGGCGTTCGTCATGACCTGGTTAATTTTTGTGGTTTCGTGAAAGCTTCTTACAGATGCGTATAATGTGTTTATGGAAACCGTCATATTCAGCAAAATTTAAGTCATCATTTAGTCTAGATCAATCGGATTTCTGTACTTCATTCGATAGCAAATTTTATACTCCGCCACTACACAACAAAGGCCAATCGAGTTTGTATAGGAAACGTTTTGATAGCCTCTCAGTGGTGGTGAAGCGATCTCCAGCTGCAAACGTTTGCAAAGAGTCAGTCAAAACATATAAACTTAACTGATCGATGTCATTTCCTTTATCCATAAAATTACGTCTCTATGATAAGGTGTATTTCAAAGATCTGTTTCTACATATGATTTCTTGTTCATGTTCAAATGCATATTTTATATAAAATAATTATTATGTTACTATTGAAACAACACAATTGTGTAGTTGCAACATATTATTAATTAGTTACAATATACAAATACCTTGTTACAATATATATAATTAATTTACAATATATACTAACTAGAATTATGTCTAGTGATGAAGGAGTGAAGCCATCGAATCCAACGAATGAGGAGTCTAGCCATGCCTATAAAAACATACCTAATGAGGATCAAGTAAGGCAAGTGAGACTGGAGTCATCTTATGTTGAACCATCCGATTTTGCCATTCAAGAAAATCCAGCCTACGGAGCTGCAGTTTAATTCTTCAATTGGCGCAACAATGCTGTTGCTACAGATGTTTGCACTTCAACTTCATTGGATGACAAAACCCGCTGAACTTTAAAGAAACTAGTGTAGACTTGTTTCAGCTTAGGCTGTATCGGAAGTGAAGTATAAAATGATTAAATGCGTTTTTGCAAAAATAAAGAATAATTTACATGTAATACAAATTAGCAGCTTGCATCGATTGAAATTTACGTACATAAAATCTAAAATACGATTTAAGGAGAAACATAGAAATATGGTCAGAATAATTAAGTTATGAACAATAAGCCTGAAGCAGGAACATAACAATTCGAATATTTCTTAGAGATCAGACATTATTTATAAATAGAATTTGCAAAAATCGAGTAAATGCAGTTCTGTGAAAATTTAAATTAAAACTTTGGAAAATTTTACTTTCAAATAGTTAACTGGTAATCGACTAGTTAAGGTTGTAATGTTACACAGACGATTTAATAGCAAAAGAATTTCACGTAAGGACACTTAATTATATATATACTGGTCTGTAAGTTGTTGCTACCGACCACAACAATAACAGACCTGAAACTTTGTCTGACGCTCACATGACTAACAGAGATCATTCGTTTGTCAAATAAAATATTGTATATAATTTTATATGTTAAAATTATTTTGACTAGAACTGCTAAAATAATAGCAACTTATATATTTCAACAACAAATATATACATCTAAGCAACCGATGTTTCTACTGCTTCACAGAACCATTGATATTGAGTCTGAGCAAAGATCACTGTGTCAGTCACGTGTACAATAAACATACAATGCAATTTAACTTAATCACATTATGAACTACGATTTTGTCACTTTGACAAGGCATTAGTCAATTTTTCGTCATACCAAAAGTACAGCAATCAGACAGTTGAGTGTACGAAGTTATTGCAAGCGCTAATTATATGGAAAGTTACAAGTTTAAATCGCTCTTCGAACGATACGTCACATTATTATTATGTACAGAATGCTTGCCTGGAAATAGTTGTGAATGGCAGTTGACGCCATATTTAGGAAAGCTATTCGACGGGACTTGGTCTTCGATGGAGAGACTCATTGTATCAGCGTCTAGGTAATTGGATGGTCAATGCGTCAGTTAAGATTTAAACAGTACAATCTTTATCTTTGAAACGGTCAATAGACTATAGAAATGACTTAGTTAGAGGACTATCGTGGAGAGTCTATAGAGCTAAAGTGCGTTCACGCATAAGAGAGACTGGTGGAATGTGGCCATTTGCGCGACAAAGATGTTGCCCTCCGGGCGGATATTAGTATCAATCGAAAGCTCTTCACTTGCCGGATCTAATTACACTCACTGTTGGGCTACAGAGACGTACAGTGCGGGACAGCATAAATCCCCCCAAACGTAGCGCACGTTAGAAAATTCGCCCTGCGTATTTTATAGACGTTCTTACATATGCACGTGATCGCCGTGAGAAGTCCTACAGAATGACGTCGGTTTTGACCACGTGGTTTGCAAGATAACGAATTTAGATTAGCGAGTGTTGATTGGCTGTCTAACAGCTGTGGCTGCATTGCGATTGGTTGATGGCACATTATTGCCATGGATACCGTATTCTCTTAGTCCCCTCACTGCCATCATCATGGACGCCATGCGTTGGAGTAAGAGAAAGAAACAACTAGAAAGGGTTGAAGCTATGAATGAAAAAAAGGCTGAAGCTTAGACCATCTGAAGAGGAGGGGACCCCTTCGGAACCAGCATGTAGGGCAGAGGCAGACGCTGAAACATTAGACGGGGACAGCGATTCGGTGCAGTCTTTTAGCGATGATGATGTTTGGAGTTGTCTGGATGAATGGGTAAGAGCTTTGGGAATCGTAGATCTAAAGATGCTGTCGTTGTTGCTTTTCGAGTTTTACCGTAGGGAGACATCGCAGACCGTCAAAAGGGCCGCAGATGTTGTGTCGCAGATAGTACACAAAAATGAGGGCACCATCAGAGATTGGCGGAACAACTTTAGACGCAACTGCAGTGAGTTTCTAGATGGCAGAGGTCACTATCAGCGGAGCAGCATCATGCATGACGAAGAGTATCGACGGAAAGCAAGTAGGTGGGCTCGACAGCACGGCTGCACCAAGGGAAAGCCCAATATGACCGCCTCTGACTTCTGCTGCTACATTAACACCGACCTTCTACCCAACACCTCCCATAGTCCAGGTTTTTCGCCGACAATTAGTGTGAAAACAGCATGCAGGTTTTTGTGTGACCTAGGTTTTCAGCGAGTGGATTCGAGCAAGAAGGGCGTGTACATTGACGGTCACGAAAGGCAAGATGTGGTAGAAGAACGTACTAGATATTTAGACCGTGTGCATGCAATAGAATCTAACCATCTTCCTCCTCCCAGTCCATCTGATGTTTTGCAGGAACACGAGTCCGGTCATATGAAGGACCAATCAGCCACTAAATGGTTAGTTACGATCTTTCATGATGAATCAACTTTTCAGTCTAACGAGGACCAGCGTTACATGTGGTGCCAGCCAGACCAGACTGCAATCAAGCCAAAATCAAGGGGTTCAGGTAGGATGGTAAGCGACTTCATCGACGAATATAGTGGTTATCTAAGACTGAGTCCCTCAGAGGCGGAAGCAGCTAGACTTATTAATCCAGAAATCACTAATGAGGCTAGGCAGATTATAGAATACGGAGAGAACAGGGATGAATACTGGACGGGTGACAAGTTTATGTCTCAAGTAAAACGTGCTGTGGCTATTGCAGAGATCAAATATCCTAGTCAGAGTTATGCTTTGTTGTGGATATTTGATCACAGTTGTAATCATACTGCAAAATCACATGATGCACTGGTTGCTAGTCGCATGAACGTGGGATTAGGAGGAAAACAACCACCTATGAGGGACACCGTGTATCAGGGAAAAGAACAGAAACTTGTCACTGGGGAGGGAGTTCCGAAGGGTCTAAGGATGGTCTTAACAGAGCGTGGCATTAATGTTAGTAATATGTGTAGAGATCAGATGGTGTCTGTCTTGTCTGAGCATGATGATTTTGCAAATGAGAAATCTTGTGTAGAGTTATATTTAGAATCTAGAGGTCATTATTGTTTGTTCATCCCTAAGTATCATTGTGAACTTAATCATATAGAGAGAGTGTGGGGGCATGCGAAAAAGTATACTAGGGCATATTGTAATTATTCAATTACTAGCTTACGTAAAACTATGACACCTGCTCTAGAGACTGTTGATGTGGATTTAATCAGGAAATTTTTTTAGAAAAGCTAGGGATTATGTTCGAGCATACAGAGAAGGCAAGAGGACTGGAAATGAAGTGGAGGATGCTGTGAAGTTGTACAAGAGTCATCGAAGGGTCAAGGAGAACAGATAGCTAGCGTTTCTATTGAACTTAAGTGTTTAGACATGTTAGAATAATGTTTCAGTCGCGTCTTGTATTATGTAAACTAGATCACGTGACCAATGGTATATTTTTATTATCATGCCTATCTTTGAGTGTCATTCACACTGCATCTAGAGAAAAATTAAAAAATGTGCTTCTGTGGATATTTAACCCTGTGTATCTAATAGCGTTTGGTACACTTCTGAATTCGAATAGCGCGTGCATGAAGAACGATAGGGCGCGAAGTGAGATCCTTAGTGGGGCCCCTCTTGCGGTTAAACTCAGAATTAATAAACAATCTCGAAAATCCATTTCTGCAGTTTTGTTGCACATCATGGTAACAATCTTTCATCGAGTTCTCAATCATCTACGGCAATATTCCTATTTTTCGTAGGACAATACGGGAACTTGAAGAGGCGTCTCCATTATTCTCGCCGTGAGAGAACGAAATTCTTTCGTTTATCAAATTAAGCTGGCTCGTTGTAGCAAATAAACTTGTACACCACTGGACCAAATTTGAAATGGGTAGACCAAACCAAATTTAAACTGTGCGCGTTTACGAATGACATGCGCATTGGGGGGATTTATGCTGTCCCGCACTGTAGCTAAAGTTAATAGAGCCAATTTCCTGTATTTTAATGAGTTAGGGGGCGAAGAAAGGCGGGACTAAGGCGCGATTAGGGTTAATTGCATAAAGCTAAGTACATATTGTTATAGCTAGCAGGCTGTTAACAGCAACACAACACAGTAAACTTCCCAGTTGGGGTGTCAGCTAGCTAGGAAAGAGTGCGTCTAGGCTCCGTTTCTACTCTTCATCCTTGAAACTTTCAGTTTCAGACGACGACGAATCTTCTGATTCAATACCAACTTCGAATTCAATGACCATCTGCTCTACAACGTCGTCTAACACACCGTGTATTGTCCTGTAATGCTTCTCCACCTTCTCACGTACGTGCCTCACGCAGTTTGCCCACTTTTCCACAGTAACGTTTGCTAGACCTTCTCTACACAGACGCTTGATGTTTTCCATCGTAAACCCACCAATCCCTGTGTTGTGCTGTGCAGCATAACTGTAGGTCAAAGTCCTCAAATGGATGTCATCAACGCTTAAGAATGCACTAAATGGCTGGTCATTTTGGTTCTGGTATGGTCAAATTAGTCCAGTTCTCGTAGTTTCCAGACGCTTCTCTGAGCCAGAAGTGAATGAGTGTATGTATCTGGTACTTAAAAAGCTGTTCCTAGAAGAGGCAACTGACATATACAACCAGTGAGCGCATAGAAACATCCAGGTCTGTTGTCATGGGTTATAGCAAAAGTGCAATTTTTAGTATATCATTGCATCATGAAGCAAACCGCGTTTCAAGTCAGCGAGGCAGCCAGAGGCAACACGTTCATACGTGCACTTTCACGTAACAATATAGTTACCTAGTTTGTCATTGACACCAAACGCTCTGAAACATAGATGCTAATTGCCTTCTGTGACAACTTAACATCCGTTTACACAAGCACTACGCCACGCCTTAGGGTGTACCTTACATTCCACCAGTCGCTCTAATTCGTGAATGCACTTTAGGTTGCCCTTTGTAGATGTGCATACTAATTTTTTGCCATCTCGCTGAAGGAATTAAGTTCTCTGTTATATGCTTAGCTGTCTGTTGGTTTTTGAAGTGTCTATGTGTATGTGTGTGTGTGTATTACGTATATTTCGCTCATTTGTGAGAGGCTGTACCTCTTGGTACGAAGTGAAATAATGTGTCGCTATGCCAATCCATAATGGGCAAGTGGGGTCTTTACTCCCATCTGGGCGCCCACCAACCGGCAGGTGAGCCCAGCGGGATACATGTTTCTGTGTAGTCCATGCGGCGATCACTGACTAGCCAATTCGATATAGATTGCAGGCATTACGGTGACCGCAAACTCGTGGACAGCAAGCATAGTTGATATCAACGACCACCAGAAAAGCAATGAACGTCATCGTCAACGGATCGTTTGCCAGACCACAGAAACAAGCAACGGCTGAAACGAGTCATAGTCTCATGGATAAAGCTAGAGAAACATGAGAGAAAGACAGACAAGTTTCATAATTTACTATCGTCACTAGCGACAATGGTAGCCATAGTCGCTAACCATTAAGCCACGGTGGTGACTATTATTATTACTATTATTATTATTATTATAAAACCGTATTAGAAATCAAATTCTTACGTGAAATGTCTTACATCGACAATAGTGTTTTAATTACACCATCACACAAGAACGACTTTAAACTACGTGACACCTACAAAGATTAAATCATTTCATTTATATTAATATTCAGTAATTTAGCAAATAACACTTATAACTGCTATTATTGATCTACATGTAAAAGTTGGACTACAGCGCTCATTGCTGATTCCGTCTGTATTTTGCTGTGCCAACTGTTCTTTTGTTTGACAAATATCGCCAGCGCTAGAATTTGCAATCCAGCAGGACAAGCCATACTGGTGACCTAAAATCTAAAATTAGATTAAGTCAACAACATGCAGATACTGTCATATATAGCTAACACGATTGTAAGTGTGACAGATACAATATATTGAATATTAAATCATAAATGGAGTCAACAAAAATTTAAGAAAATACAGCTACTAGTATGTAGAAATTAAAATAAAAGTATGTAAATTTTATTTAAAATCATTAGCTTGATAATTAACTACAGCTTACCTTGTTGATTAAACAGACACTTACCTAACGCATTTCTACGCGTGGTAAACAAAAATACTATAATTTTTTACCTTCTTAGTACTGACCACGACAAGCAGTTGCCCTTTATCTCTCGACATAGTGTGATTTTTTATACATATAAATTTCAATTTTGAATTAGTTAATTATTTCATAAATAAAATTTTGGAGTTGTCTTGCTCCCCAGACTCTATATATACGCCTTGTTTACATTAATGATCTGATGATTGCAATATTACATGATATAATTAGACAAGAACTGCTAGAACAGTATGTTTGTAACTAGCTAGGGTATCGCCAACTGCATTGAGTCAATAAAAAACATGGTATCTAGAGTTTACTGTATACAAGCGGTAGCGCAGAAAAGCATAGCCTAGCCGGTACCTATTTTCTCGATCAGCAGCAAACTAATCTTACCTTAATGAACTACCGTAGAAACAATATCAAGAGCTAAAAATATTGTCATGACGTACGAGGTATTTGAAAGGTGGTGTGCTTTACGGATATCACGCCACGTTCGTGTCACTCGCGCAGAGACAAAGACCTACAGTCTGTGCTGATAAATGTGACTATTGGTGGCGAGATTGAATAACAATCTCACAAATTTGTTGTGCCTTACTAGAGTAAGAAGTTCTCTCTTTGTAAAGTATGGAGAATTGCAATACCATGGTTATCAGCCATGTTGTACCTACATTATGTTCAGACTCAGCAATGTTTGACAAGCACTTGACCTTTTATCTACTTGTCTTTCGGGTATTTAGTGTTGTCGCTATTTTGGAGTCAGTCGCTAGTGAGCAAACAGTACTTTATCAAACTGATAGCAAAGATGAATCGTCATGTGCATGCTTGGCCTGCATTTGTAAAATTTTGTAAGAGAGTGAGACTGCAGAGTGCATTAATAAGAAAAGTTACTTACTTGTTACAACTTAACTGATATTGATCAGCTGGTTTCTGTATAGATGTATTGCTGTACGAGAAAAATATTACGCTTTACAGTATTGTTGGATCAAATATCGCATTCGTACCACAAAGATTTCCAATAAACAAAAAATTCAAACAATTTTGCACTGTTTGAAAACTACATTTGGAACATCAACGCCTTTGCAACAAGTTTTACCTATCAGTGGCGAAAACCAATAAAAACATCAAACGAAAAAGAATATCGGACAATCTTCAAGGCGGTTTATAAAAAGCTCAAAGTAAATGGTCATATAAAGGAATACGATGGTGTGCGCCTAAGATATACAGTTGTGCTATCTAATTCTCAGAGATTTTATTCAAAAACGACAACTTTTTGTGTCGGTGGTAAGCTAAATTATAACTAAAGCAATAAATAATTAATTAATAATTAATTTATACACTCAAATACTTTAATGTATAAAGTGTTATAACTACATTAACTCTCACTATTATGTATATTATTATAAGTTATCAGAGACCTATCTCAAAAAGGTTCAAGATTGCACGAAAACCGATTTTTTTTACACCAGGACGTCATGCATGCAAGTACTTGATACACGTTAGCTACGGATGCCATCATTGATTGTTTTTGTAGTCCTGGGCAATGCTCCGATAAACGTAAAAATTCCATCTCAGTAAACAATAGAATACAACCTTCTCAGTACACGGTTTTATGTTCTAACATTTATTTAAAATGCATGTTTTCTATGCATGCAAGCTAAATTACATTGCAAAGCGTTTTCTTCAAAAATATTTTAAAATTGTTCTGTTGTTTATAGTGATAAATTAAAAGACCTTAATTTTATCTACAAGTGTATTAATAAAACAATAACTTTCTTTGCTAATTCTTAATAGATTAAATCATGGTCCAAATTAGGTATGCAAATTCTGTGATAGTTTTATGCAAATATTTTGAATTTGAATTTGTGCTGCTCGTATAATACTAACGTTTGGCTAGTCGTAGTAAATTCCTCTGATGACCGTATGAAATACTCCCCTGATTAAACATATATATTCTTTTACTAGTTTTTGTTAATAGAATATAAATTTTGCACATATTCAGATCTTCCCACAATCTCAGAACAATCGACCATTATTATGAGTAAATCAAATTCTCGTGTGAAAGCTTGTTTTGATGTTACCGAAGTTTGAAAGCCTTCACTAAAAATTGATCAGCAAGCCAACGAAATCGTCTACCGTTCTGTTGAAATAGACGCGAACTGCGTCTACCTCCTGCCTGATAACGTCAAAGATGCCGAAAACATTACTGTGGCAGCAGATAACTGTTCTGGACAATCAAATGATACAATCAGTGTTCCAAAATTTCGAAGTTAGTTGACTTTATACTAAAAACTTGATACAAACGACGAACCTATTAAAATATTCGTTTTTATATCGCAGGCACTCCAAATCCTCAAAACGTTAAATCAAATACTCCACCTGTTAGTACTTCAAATTCGCTGGTTACTCTCACACCGTCAAAATCATCTCCTGTTTCTTCATATTTGATGGGTGCAACGACACTAAGTACTGCAGAAGAAGAGAGCAATACAACTTCATCAGGTAACCACGTATGACTAAATTTTGGTGTATTAGTATTTTTAATCCTTTTCTCTTTAGGATTTCCAATTTGGGCATACGCAATTATTTCTATTTTTAGTATTGCGGTCTTTCATATTTTTTCTCTGTCTTTTCTTATTTTATGTTAAAAGTAAGTTGTGGTATTCTGCATGCACGCACGCTATATTTACTTGTTGTCATACATTGTTGGATTAGAGAACACATCACACAAAGCAGCAAGTCAACATTCAAAGTATTTACACATATTTGCCAAATATTTACTAAATTAAAAAGTGTTTAATTAATTTATTGATAGAATTAGAACCTATAGATTGCTGAACAGCAGCACTTAATGATATATAGATATCCAAAAAAGAGTTGCCTGAAACATAAGCCTTTCATCAACGCTCGAACAATCATGGCTGCTAACTCGTACAACAAGCGTACAACGTTTAAATAGCGCAGCCCAACTTATAGATGCAACAAAGTTACTTGATTAAAGCCAGACGACATGTTTTTTTGAGAAAACGATCATGAATCCGTTAAGATTGGAGGCATTCCATGATGCATTTGCGGTACAGACGAACGATGTATATTGTTGACCATTGCTTGCGGCGTTCGTCATAAGGTGGTTAAGTTTTGTGGAAATGGAAAACTTTCTTATAAAGTGTTCATGCAAAACGTCACCTGCAGCCAAACTATAGTCATGGTTTTGTTTAGATCAATCGGATTTTTGGACATCTTTCGATAGCAAATTTGATACTCAGACACCACCCCAAAGACCATTCCAGTTTGTATAGCTGCGAAACGTCTTGATAGCCTCTCAGTGGTGATAAACCGATCTTCAGCTGCAAACGTTTGCCAAAAGTCCGTTATAAGATATAGACGAAATCGATCGATGTCATTTCCTACATCCACAAATTACATCTCTATGATATGGTATATTTCAAAAATCTGTTTCTATACATGATTTCTTGCTTATATTAAAATGTATATTTTACATAAAACAATTATTATGTTACTATTGAAATAGAACAACTGACTAGTTACAATAAATAATTAATTAGTTACAATATATACTAACTAAAATTATTTTTAGTAAAGGGGCAGTGAAATCATCGAATCCAACGAATGAAGAGTCTAGCCATGCGTATGAATACATACCTAATGAAGATCAAGTGAGGCAAGTGAGACTGAAGTCATCTTATGTTGAACCATCCGATTTTGCTATTTAAGAAAATCCAGCCTACGGAGCTGCAGTTTAATTCTTAAGTTGCCGCAACAAGGTTGTTGCTACATATGCTTGCACTTCAATTTCATTAGATGACAAACACCCGCTTAACATTAAACGAGTTAGTATAGTCCTTTTTCAGCTTAGGCTGTATCGGGAGCGGGGTATAAAATAATTAAATGCAATTTTGCGAAAACAGAAAAATTTAAATGTAATGCAAATTAGGAGCTTGCTCAGTTAGAATTTACGTAAATAAAATGAAAAGACAATTTAAACTGAAATATGAAAATATCGTCAGAATAATTATGCGATTAAAATACGCATGAATCAGGGACATAACAATTTTTTTTATTAGAGATTAGACCTTATTTAGAGAAAGAATTTGCAGAAAACCAGTATGCAGTTATGTGCAAATTTAAATTACACCTTTTTTAAATTTTTATTTCAAATAGTTAACTGGTAATTGACTAGTTAAGGTTGCAATGTTGCACAGACGATTTAAGACCGAACGCATTTGACGAAAGGACACATAATTATATATATATATATATATATATATATATATATATATATATACTGGTCTATAACTTGTTCTACCGACCACAAAAACTGACTTGAAGCCTTTTCCGATGATCACATGACTGACAGAAATTATCCGTTTGACAAATAAAATATGATATATATTTTTAAATGTTAAAATTATTATGACTAGAACTGCTAAAATAATAGCAATCTATAACTTTCAACAACAAATATATACATCTAAGCAACCGATGTTTCTACTGCTATAATTACAGAACACATTAATGTTAAGTTTGATCAGAGATCACAGTGTCAATCACGTGTACAGTAAACATACAATGCAATGTAACTTAACACGATGAACTACGATTTTGTCACATTAACAATGCATAGGTCATGTATGTAGTTTTCGTCAATTTTTCGTCATACCAAACGTACAGTAATCAGACAGTTGAGTGTATGAATTCACTGCAAGCGCTAGGTATATGGAAAGTTTCAAGTCTAACTCACTCTGCCACTGATACGTCACATTAACGAGCAGAATGCTTGCATCAAAACAGAATCGTATAAGAAAGCAAACTTTTACGTAAAATGTCTCACATCAACAATAATGCTTTAGTTAAACCATCAAACAAGAACGATTTTGAACTACGTAACACCTACAAATATTAGATTATTTTATATATATCAGTATTCACAATTTAGCAAAATACCACTTATAAGTTTGCTATTATTGATGTAAATGTAAAAGTTTGGACTAAAGCTCTCATTTTTTGTTCTGTCTGTATTTCCTGTGCCAACTTCTTTTTGTGTGACAAATATCGAAAGCGCTAGAATTTGCAATTCTGTAGGATAAGGCATGGTGGTGACCCAAAATCTAAAATTAGATCAATGCAACAAAATTCAGATACTGTCATACATAACTAACACGATTGTAAGCGTGACAGATATTACATATTGAATATTAAATCATAATTGGCATTTAAAAAATTTAAGAAAATGCAGCTACTGGTATGTGCAAATTAAAATGAAAGCTTTAAATTTAATTTACAATCGTTTGCTTCGTAATTAACTATAAATTACATTGTTAATTAAACACACACTTACCTAACGCATTTCTACGCATGGTAAACTAAAATACACCTACGTGCCGTAATTTTTACCCTCCCAGTATCAACCACGACAAGCAGTTGCCATTATCCCTTGGTATGGTCTGATTGTTTATACATATAAATTTTAATTTTTAAATTTGTTAAGTATTTTGTAAATAAAATGTTTAGAGTTGTCTTGCTCTCTAGACTTTATATACAAATCTTGTTTACGTCAGTGATCTGATAATTGCAATAATATATACAATAATTTGACCAGAACCGCCAGAACAGTACGTACGTAACTAGTCATTGTAACGCCCAACTGCATTGAGTCGAAAGAGCATGGTATCTAGAGTTTACTGTATACAAGCAGTAGCGCTGAAAAGCAATTAGCCTAGCCGGTACCTACTTTCTCGACTAGAAGCAAACTTATATTACCTTAATAAATTACGTAGAAATAATATCAATTGAAATATTGACGTGTACGTACGGGATATTTGAAAGGTGGTGTGCTTTACACATGTCACGCCACATTCGTGTCACTCGCGCAAAGACACAAAGACCTGCAGTCTGTGCTGATAAATGTAACTATTGACGGTGAGATTGAAAGAAATAATCACAATTTTGTTGTGCCATATTAAAGTAAGAAGTTCTCTCTTTGTAAAGTATGGTGAATTGTAGTACGGTTAGCAGCCATGTTGTACCTATATTTGGTTTAGACTCAGCAATGCTCGACAAGCACTTGACCTTTTATCTATTAGTCTTTCGGGTATCTATTGTTGTCGCTATTTTGGAGTCAGTCGCTAGTGAGCAAACAGTACTTTGTCAAACTGATAGCAAAGGTAAATCGTCATGCGCATGCTTGGCCTGCATTTGTAAAATTTTGTAAGAAAGTGAGACTACAGCGTGCATTAATTAGGAAGTTACTGACTTGATACTTAACTGCTACTGATCATCTGGTTTCTGTATAGGTGTCTTGCTGTACGAGAAAAATATTACGCTGTACAGTCTTGTTGGATCAAGTTTCTCATTCCTACCACATATATTCCCAGCAATTGAATTGCCAAAGAAGATTGTACCGTCTGATAAATACAGTTGGACCGTCAACGCCTTTGAAACTAATTTTACCTATCAGTGGCAAAAAGCTGTTAAAACGTCAAACGGAAACAAATATCCGACAATCTTCAAAAATTTTTACAAAACACTCAAAGTAAATGGTATTACAGAGGAATACGATGGTGTGCGCCTAAGATATACAGTTGTGCTACCTAATTCTACGACCTTTTATTCAAAAACGGCGACTTTACGTGTCGGTGGTAAGTTAAATTATAACTAAAGCAATAAATAAGTAATAAATAAATAAATAATACGTTGAAATACTATAATATTTGAAATAGTATAACTAAAATATCTCTAACTGTTATGTCTATTATCCTAAGTTATCAGAGACGTATCTTAAAGGGTTTCCAGTGTCCACAAAAACTGATGATTTTGCCACCCGGACGTCATGCATGCAAGTTCTTGATACACGTTTGCTACGGATACCATCAATTGATTGTTTTATAGTCCTACGCAATGCTGCGACGAACAAAAATTCCATCTCTGTAAACAATTGAATCCGAACGTCTCAGTGCACGGTTTTATGTTCTACCAATCGTTATAGATGCATGTTTTTAGGCATGCAATCTAAATTATATTGCAAGAAGTATTCTTCAAAATATTTATAAAATTGTTCTGTGGTTTTTAATGTTAAATAAAAAGAATTCAATTTCAGTTACGTCTTTATTAATATATTAATTAATGAATTAATAAAACTGTTTTCTTTGCCATTTCTTAATAGATTAAATCATGGTCTAATTAGGCATGCAAATTGTGTCATAGCTCCGTGCAAATAATTTGATTTGAAATTTTGCAGCTCGCAAGATACTAACATTTAGATAGTCGTTGTAAATCTATCTGATGACGGTATGAGATACGCCGCTGATAAAATATATTTTCTCTTACTAGATATTGGTACAGTAATTAAATTTAATTTTTCACATATACAGATCTTCCCACAATCTCAGAACAATCGACAATTATTATGAATGAATCAAATTCTTGTGTAAAAGCTTGCTTCAATGTTACTGGACGTCCCAAGCCTTCTCTGAAAATTGATCAACAAGCCAACAAAATCGTCAAAGGCTCTGTTGAAAAGGAAGAAGACTGCGTCTACTTCGTGCTTAGAAACGTCAAAGATGCCGACAAAATTACTGTAGCAGCAGAAAACTGTTTTGGACAATCAAATGTTACCATTAGTGTTTCAATATTTCAAAGTTAGTTGACTTTACTCAAAAGACTTGATATGAACCAAGAATCCATAATTTAAGTATTCGTTTTCACATCGCAGGCACTCAAAATCCTCAAAACGTTAAATCGAATGCTTCACAAATCAGTACTTCCAATGCACTCGGTACCCTTACACCGTCAGAATCATTTCCTGTTTCTTCATACTTAATCGGTGCAACGACACAAAGCACTGCAGGAGGAAAGGACAATATCAATGCATCAGGTAGTCATGTATGATCGAATTTGACAAAAATTTTAAACATTTCTTTCTCAGAATTTCCAATTTGGGCATCTGCAATTATTGCCATTTTCAGTATTGCAGCGATAATACTTGTTGTCTTTCTCATCATATTTTACGTTAGAAGTAAGTTGTAGTATTCTACATGCCCAATAGATCCTTACTCTTTGTCCTCCATTGTTTGATTAGAAAAACGACCATCAAGAGCAGCAAGTCAAGAATCAAAGTATTCATACATATTTGATAAAATAACTTTCTAAATTTGACCACTTCTCTAGGGACGATGTCTTGATGGAATCAGAACCAACTGTGTATGCAATACCAATGAAGAAGCGAGCTGTGGTATCACCTTTCATTAAAGAGTCTGCAACTGTAGCAGCAGAAGAGCAGCTATCAATTGTCCTAGGAAACAAGCATGCATTGGACTCTTCGCCAACCAACCCAACCGAATGTCCTCTTTACTCACATTTGTCTCAAGCTGAGACCAACATGGCCTCTCAGGTAATTCAAACAAGTGAATAATTGTAATGCATACCAACTAGTCACAATAAAATCGTTCTTGAAGCGAATTTCAGTTACAAACATTTGAATCTCTTGGCAGTAAACATTAGACAAAAAATAGGAAGATTATGTCTACCAGACTTCTGCAGTTTAGCTAGTAAGAGTGCGTTACTGTACATATTAAAATCAATAGTTGTGTAACCAAATATTAAATAGCTTACGTCAATTAAAATATTCCTATATGTGACGTCACAAACGTCAAGGTTAAAACTACTGTACGCGAGTTACACGTTCACAGCTACCTTCTCATTATGTAACTGTTTGTTACAATTCAAGCGAATTATCGATCCTATTTTATTTTAGAGAATCAATCCTAACGAGCCTGAGTTACTTTGCGAGGAAGATGCACAAGCAATGTATGCCACACCAGTTAAGACTACAACGGCCAATTCACAGCCAGAAATCGAGTACGACAATACGTTAACAGTTACGCAGAAATCGAGCCAAGAAGGCTGCGACGTGGCAGCTCCTCACAATACTCATTCAAATTCCCGTTCCCCAAATACGAGGCACAACGATAGCGCCGCCATTTCGTCGGTACTCAAACACACAAACTATGTCATGACAAGAAAATATATTGCATTTATTGTTGTGTATGTTAGACTTTGCAGTATGCTGAGTTGCAGTTCGGAAACAACCCGTTGGGCCCTGCAGTTCCATCTTCTGCTGCTGTTACGTATGCTAGCATAAAAACATAACTATGAAGTTTAATCTTGTCTAAGACGTTTAGCTAACAAGACTTTTGAGTCAGTCCTTTAACGATTATGCAAAATTTGCGTAATTTTGAAATACAAGTAAAATTGGTTGCTAAGGGTTAACTCCAGGGTACGCATTTCCATGGTCTTCGCTCCAATTGTCAAACTCCGACTCTAAGAAAATTTGTTATATTTAAGTTTTTAGAATAGAAACACATTCTCTTTGCAATGTAAGCCAATGTATACTGCAGAGTGCATGGAATAAGTTAAGTAATGGATTTCTATAATCAGCATGTCACCTATTCCAAACCAGGCGTTAGCTCTAATAAATTTACAGGGTGGTTAAAGCTGGGGAATGCAGAGTCGTATAGATGCGGCTCTGGGAGGATGGCGGGGATCAGTAATCCTCAACGTTGAGCGCAACCTCCATTTTTGTAAGCAAACAGTATCTTAGTACTACATGTATGTACTCTAATGTTTTTTATGCCCCGACCCCAATTTGCTAGTGGATCAGCCGCCCCTGTATCCCTACTGCTAGCAATATCGGTGCCAATCGTGCTGATATCTGTTTCAGAAATGAGAAAACAAACACAAACATTGCCAGGTAACAGGTTGAGAAACTGAAGAAATACAGAGGCTTGCGAGTGGAGCTAAGCCGCATGTGACAGTGTCAGACACTTGTTGTTCCAGTAGTGTTGGAATTGTTGGACATAGTGCACGCAGGTATTGCACGGTGGCTAAACATTATTGCAGGTCATCACAACCTGCAGCAATTACAGAAAGCACTGCTTCTTGGATCCAGTCGGATCCTACGTAAAATCACGACTCCTGTTTAGACAAGCAGCCATGATTGTCTAAGTACCGTTGAGGAATAGTTTGGCTATGTTGTCTACAAGAAACTTTACAAGCCAGACCGATCTGATTGAGAACGACAATTTATAATAATAAAATTGGCGGTGTTTGCATATATATATATATATATATATATATATATATAGAGAGAGAGAGAGAGAGAGAGAGAGAAATAATAATATATTTATAACAAACTACTAGCAGACAAAACCAGCAAATCCCAAGCAATTACATCAGCATCTAACATTAATCCACTTAATATATATATATATATATATATATATATACATATATACATACATACATATATATATATATATATATATATATATATATATATATATACCCACACACGTATAAGTTTGATAGCCGGCTAGACCGGATCATGCGCGAGGCTAAAAAGTTGTGATACAAGCGTAACTCGGCATGGGTAAGAACATAGGCAGGGCTGAGTCGGCCTTCAGCTTTATTCGGTCACATTTAGGAGATGCAACGTAGAACGACACTTTGCTGTAGAACTACCTAACGGGCAATGTCTCTTAATATTTCAAGAAAGAGACTGAATGCCTCTAAAAAACTCAATTTAAAGAAAATTTGCATTACGCAGATTTCATCTCATAGAGTAGTTTTCTTTCTCATAAGGTCATTCATTGTTGTCTACCTGCCTTAGATACGTCACAATGCTTTCTAGCAGTCCTCTCAGACTGGGTTACCTGAGCAAGCTGTAGTTGATTTTGCTTTCTTGAACATCTAAATACGTCCAGAGCGAAGAGATAGGTTCCGAAAAGAAATATTGAGTGGTTTACATCTATAAGGTTAGCATCAAACGAGATTGTTGCTTTTTTCTATCTACACATCTAAAGTAAGCAAAAAATCGAATTTAGCTTAAATCATACCTTTCTACGTATTGGTACCTTTTATGGTCATCCATTCAACACAACATACCAACAAAAATAGTCCAACCTGTAACGCCGCTCTGCTAGCTTATGAAGGCAATCTTCCATTCTTTGGAAGAGACAGAATAACAGCGTCAGCAACACCGACAAGGCCTATGTGCACAAGCAGCTTCAAGGAGAGCAATTGAAACATCAGAACAGCGTCAGACACCCCTACAAGACCTCTGTGCACGAGCAGCAAAGAGGAGAGCATCTGAAACACCAGAACAGAATGAAGTACGGATTGAGAGTGTTCACACACGAGCAGCTGCAAAGAAGCGGCTCAGACAGACGAAGAAAGGGACAATGAGATAAGAGAACATCATCTGCGTACGTCAATTGCATCAGCACGTCATTGCACTCCAGCGAGTGACATACCGTTTGAAGTATTGAAGGTCTCCGGTGCTGCACTCAAATATCAATCATCTCCTGATTATTCTATTACGGCGCAGATTGGATCGATGTCTCAGAGATGCGGCAAGTGTGTAGCATTGAAATGACAGAAGGAAACGAAAGGCATGTGCTGCTCGAATGGCAAAGTTTCTTTGCCAACACTTACTTCTCCTGCAGAACTTCTCAAAACCCTGCTACATGGAGAAACAGCAGAGAGCCGTCACTTTCTCGATAACATGCGCAAGTACAACAGCTGTTTTCAGATGACGAGTTTTGGAGCTGACAAAGAAGTCACTGAGCATGACTACATGCAACTTTATAAGGTTCAAGGGCAAGTTTATCACACTATCGGCAGTCTTCTTCCAATGGCCGGTGAAGAGACCAAGATTCTCCAGATCTAATTTATTTGAGACCCAAAAGACCAAACTGAACGACGAATTCAATTTTTTCCTGGAACCAAGCTTCCAATAATCTGGTCCCTTCAAGGAATGCTCCAGCAAAACAACTATTTGGTCCGCAATTTCACGTACCCAATTGAAAACCATCCAGGAAGAAAGTTTCACATTGTCACCAATGTAGTATACTTGATATAACAAAGAAGGTATTTGTGTGTGTTTGTGAAGGAAATTCTTTATAAGAATTTTTCAGAGATGCACTTCATAATAAATTAGAACGGGAAAATAATATATACTAAATCAATGCATACAAGGATAAATTAATTAAACACTAATTAGTGAGCAAAGCGAGCCTCTCTCTTGTCATGTCAATTGAGGTCAAGATATATTATATTTATTGGCGAGCGAAGCGAGCCTCTCTCTTATCAAGTCAATTGAGCTCGAGATATATTATATTTATATATTGACATATTTATATATTTATATGCGTACGTCGGCACTTGTCATATGGATTTACGGCAAAACAGAAAGACAGATCAACAAAACGACGATGCCAGATGAATGCAATTTTGACTCCGTAGCATATGCGCTAAAATTGAAGCAAGGGACCCTTTCGATCTGTCGACTTAATTGTAATTTCTTGGCGAGAAGAGTAAAACGACACTCGATTTTGCTCCCTTACGACTAGAGAGCAAAGGAGGCTGATACGTGACTAACGGAAAGGAAAGCAAAAGCTAAAAGAAGAGAAAAGTCTGTTTTTTTAGTTCCCGCGCGTTACTTTGACAGAAATTATTGTGACGCAACCATTACCACGTGACTACGCGACCATAGTTACGCGACTATCTTAGTAAACGAGTGAGACCATTGAAGTGTAAACAAAAATTGAAGACAACTATAGTATCTTGCGGTCAAATATCCGATTCAGGCAATCAGTCATCCGAATTGAGCTTTCAGTTATCCGACTCAGGTATTCAATTACCCCATGTTCTGTCTTAGAAGTACTAAATTTATAGAAATATTTGTTTCAGTCTGATACATAAAGTCAAAACCGCGCTCATTTCTTTCATGACGTCTTTCTATGATGCTCACTCACGTTTCAGCTGAACAATAGATTATTGATTCAAGAAAGGTGAGAAGGCGAAGCAGTGAAATTCGAGCTTTTGATTAGCTAAAAACCCGCTAACACGCATGATGGACTGTTGCATGGTATCGCGCTGGACGCGCGGTGTCAAAGTATGCGGATTACACCACAATTGACGGGCGAAGGCGTTGTTGTAGGCTTCCTAGATATGTAGATTTAGTTCGCTCACAACAGCTTAGTTAGACCTCCGCGGAAATGTGGGACACCAAGATTAGTGCAAAGGAAATTATCGTACAACACACGCTAAAAATTCACGCTAAAGTCAAGATTAATTACAAATTATTGCGTCTAGACAGCTGATGAACGATGATATTTGAGCAGCTGCCCAATCGCAGACTATGTAAGTTATTCAGTTTTCTATGATATGGCACAACAGCCGTAAGGAAAGGGTAATTGAACGCCTGAATCGGATAATTGAACGACCAATTCGGATAATTGAACGCCAATACTATAGAGCGTTTTCATTGACGTTACATTTTTCTAACGCACGTTAGTGTCGGCCATTTTTGTGTCCATGTGATACTTGCTTGGGTGTCGGTCTAGCCAAATTTTGACTTCTCTCATTTCTACTACACTTCCTGCCAGCAGGAAACTATCAAATTACTCCGAAAATCTGCTATCTGATGCGAAACCTCGCCATTTAGCCAAGCTGGAACTGATTGGAAGGTTTGATCCACAGCAGTTGGACAGACCATTGCTACAGAACACCGCGTTTCCTCCTGTCTACAGTTCAGACATCGTCTCCTATTTACTCCTTCAGACGAGCTTCATAACAGGCAAGCAGTTTGGAGTCCGCAAATGCTAATCTTTGGATCTCTACAACCAGCCTAGAATTTGCTGAGTGAAAGATGTCCGTGCGCATATTGTGGGAGATAGAAGTGTTGTGAAAACCTCAGTAGTAATTATGTGGTAGTTTATAGTAAAGATTTTTTGTTAGAGTATATATTTCACATACAGTATATACCTGTCGGACAACCGTCAGCTCTAGCTGAGAGGATTGTGAAAGAGAATACAGTCATGTATGTTGCAATCTAATGTGAGAGTTCTGTGATATCTTTGGTAGAATTTCAACTGACATGAAATCCAAGTTTTCTTCTTAATTAATGGTCAGTATTTGTTTGTGTGACAAAGTCTGTGCTATATACTTGGAAATGTAAATGAAGTGGACATGCTATGATAATGTAACACGAATAGCATAGCATTGTATAGCATTGTGATATAGTAGAGTAAGTCCTGTAAGTGTAGAATATTGTAAGCCAACCTGCAGTCTGAAATTTTACAGGTTCCTCATTCTCAAGAATGCAATAAACACCTCACCTCATGGTTGATTTGAGAAAATTAAGGCAGGAGGTGTTGTGCATTGCAGCTGCATGGCTGGTCTTGGAGAAGCTTACACACATGTTGCTGTATTTAGTTTTTCTTTAAAGTATATACTAAAATTTGCACACAAGAGAGACGCCATTCCAATGTATTCAGGACAAACCGTACAGACCAGTGAAAGAATTAGATATGTCATCTATCAAAAGCCAAAAGAAGAAGATTGACAATGCGATTGCTACAACAAACCGCTCTTACGCGTCTGTAATTGCGCGTCTCTTTGATTCTGCGTTGGTAGCAGTCTGGATCAGTTCATCAAACAGATCAGATGGTCTGCCAGAACCAAAAGGCCTACAAAGGTTCGTCCATTTACCAGCTTAGTTTCTTTTAGGTCTTCTCGCGAAATGGCTGCTATTTGGCCGTCTCTTCTACCGCTGCATGTTCCTCCTACAACGACAGATGTTGAAAGAAAGACACGTCTTTATCGCGCCCCGATCTGCTGGAAAATCCAACAACTATACACAATGCCGATAGTACTACAACAACGGGCAGTAAACGGCACCAGTTCGATCACAGCATGATTAGTTGGACACCACAATGGCGACTTCCGACATTTGTGACGTCACGTGAAAACGCTCTATAGAAGAGCAACTGAAAGTCTGTTTTCTTAGTTCCCGCGTTTGTTTGACAGAAACTATTGCTACCTAACGCAACCATTGTTACACGAATTATCACTTAATAGGTAAAGACAGAACACCATCGCTCGCCAAACACAATGCTAACCGAGCATTTACTAGTATATTTATATATTTATATATTTATATATTTATATATTTATATATTTATATATTTATATATTTATATATTTATATATTTATATATTTATATATTTATATATTTATATATTTATATATTTATATATTTATATATTTATATATTTATATATTTATATACGTACGTCAGCACTTATCATATGGATTTACGGCAAAAAAGAAAGACAAATCAACAACACGACAATGCCAGATGAATGCAATTTTGACTCCGTAACATATGCGCTAAAAATTGAAGCATGGGACCCCTTTTGAAGGGTCGACTAAATTGTAATTTCTTGGCGAAAAGAGTCAAACGACTCTGGATTTTGCTTTCTTACGCAACTAAAGAGAAAAGGAGACTGATTCGTGACAAACGGAATGAAAAGTAAAAGCTAAAAGAAGAGAAAGGTCTGTTTTTTGAGTTTCCGCTCGTTACTTTGATAGAAATTATTGCTACGCAACTATTGTCACGTGACTATGCGATCATTGTTACGCGACTATCTCAGTAAACGAGTGAGACGATTGAAGCGTGAACGAACAATTGAAGACAACTATAGTATTTTGCGTTTACTTATTCAAACTCGGAGTTCAGTTACCAAATTCAATCAAGCAATTATCCGAATTGGGTGTTCAGTTATCCGATGTTCTGTCCTAATTAGAAGTACCAAATATAGAAATAGTTATTTTAGTCGCAAATTTCTTTCATGACATCTTTCTAGGATGCTCACTCACGTTTCAGCTGAACAATAAATGATTGATTGAAGAAAGGTGGGAAGGCGAAGTTGTGAAATTCGAGCTCTTGATTAGCCAAAAACCCTCTACGGCGCATGATGAACTGTTGCATGGTATCACACAAGAGGCGCGATTTACAAAGTATGCGGATTACACCACGATTGACGGAGCAAGGCGTTGTTGTAGGCTTCCTAGATATGTAGATTTAGTTCGCTCACAACAGCTTATTTAGACCTCTGTGGAAACGTGGGACACCAAGATTAGTGCAAAGGAAATTATCCTACAACACACGCTAAAAATGTACGCTAAAGTCAAAATTAATTACAAATTAATGCATCTAGACAGCTGATAAACGATGATATTTGAGCAGCTGCCCAACCGCAGACTATGGAAGTTATTTAGTTGCACAACAGCCGTAATCAACGGATAATTGAACGCCTGAATCGGGTAACTGAACGCAAAATACTATAGAAGAGTAACTGAAAGTCTATTTCCTGATTTCCCTCGTTTGTTTGACAGAAACTATTGCTAGGTAACGCAACCATTGTTACGCGAATAGGCAAAGACTAAACACCATCGCTCGCCAAACACAATGCTAACCGAGCATTTACTAGTAGTCTAATCTGCCCATGCAGAGAACGGTCCATTAAGCTAGTAATAATAATAACAGCATGATGCTGAAGATACTCCGTCGTGAGTACTTCCGCAGAGTGAAGATGGTTCTCCGGACTGAGTTGTATGGTCAGAACAAGATTCTAGCCATCAATGGGTTTGCACTACCGGTTCTCACTTACGGTTTTGGCGTCATTCATTGGGAGTGCACGGACCTGCAGCAGCTTGATCGACGGACCAGAAAGCTCTTCTCTATGCACGGTTTCCACCATCCTTCTGCAGGCGTTGAACGACTGTACGCTCCTTGCAGTGATGGCGGTAGGGGGTTACAACATCGTTTGCGCATCTGAAGAAGTAGGAAGTCTACGAGAGGTATCGCAACGGATCGTTTGTAGTGTTCAATCGGACTCCGACTACTATTAGGTGTATTTCTCCGGTTTCGATGTAAGTTCGTTTCTCTTGGAACAGATTTAACAGATCTAATCATGTCTGCGAGTCGCAGAATGTCTTGATACCAGATGTCAAAGAGGTTGTGTATATCCTGCCTTGTTGCCTTCATTCTTTCAGTTACGTACTGAGTGAACCATTCCCTACGCAAAAAAGATATCCTGGTCACGAGTCTGGAGTTTCGCTGCCAGATGTCACTTCGTCAAGAATCTGCTTATTTATTTTTAATTAAATACTAGAAATGACCACAATGCGGCTTCAAGACCTTGTGCTTTAACTCCGAGGCCAACAAAAGGGGGAAGGTTGCAACCCCCACAACCTCTACCCTAGATCCGCCACTGAATATTGATCAGCTGCTTTCTGTATAGATGTCTTGCTGTACGAGAAGAATATTACGCTGTACAGTCTTGTTGGACCAGATAACGCATTCGTACCACATATATTCCGAATACAAGGAAATAGAATCAAGTTACAGTCTTCAAAATACATTTGAACCGTCAACGCTTTTAAAACTAAGTTTACCTATCAGTGGCAAAAAGCAGTCAAAACGTCAAACGGAAAAAATATTGGACAATCTTCAAGATGTTTCACAACAAGCTCATACTATATGGTATTACAGAGAAATACGATAGTGTGCGCCTAAGATATACAGTTGCGCTAAATAATTCTACGAGCTTTCATTCAAAAACGGCGAATTTAGGTGTCGTTGGTAAGCTAAATTTTAATTAAAAGCAATAAATAATTAATAAATGATTAATTTATACATTGAAATACTTTAATGTTTAAAATAGTATAACTGCATTAACTCTCAATGTTATATATATTTTCCTAAGTTATCAGAGTCATATCTTAAAGGGTTTCCAGAGTGCACGAAAAAGAATCTTTTGGCAGTGCTTTGCCCGGACGTCACGTAATGCAGCATGCACGTTCTTGATACACGTTTGCTATGGATAATATCATTTGATTGTTTTTATATTAGTAGGCAATGATACGATGGCACTAAAATTCTATCTCAGTAAACAGTTGAAAACGGCCGTCTCTGTGCACAGTTTTGCGTTTTATCATTCATTATGTGCATGCTTTCTAGACATGCAAGCTGATATTGCAGGCTGTTTTCTTCTAACATACGTTAAGTAAAAATTATTCTGCTCTTTACATTGTTAATAAAATGACCTTAACTTTATCTACATCTCTATTAATATAAACTGTTTAATTAATTAATATGAAATAGAATTTTCTTTGCTAATTCTTAATAGATTAAATTATGGTCTAAATTAGGCATGCAAATTGGGTGATAATTTATGCAAATAATTTGATTTAGAACTTCTGCTGATTTAATGGTGCTATCGTTTGGCTGTCGTTGTAAATCCATCTGATGACCGTATGACATTCGCCTTGATTAAATATATTTTGTCTTACTAGTAATTAGTAAAAGAATATAATTATTGCACATATACAGATTTTCCCACAATCTCAGAACAATCGACTATTATTCTGAGTGAATCAAATTTTCGTGTAAAAGCTTGTTTCAATGTTAACGGAAGTCCCAAACCTTGTCTCAAAGTTGATCAACAAGCCAACAAAATCGTCAACAGTTCTGTTGAAATAGACGAGAACTGCGTCTACTTCGTGCCTGAAAACGTCAAAGATGTCCAAAAAAGTTACTGTGGCAACAGAAAACTGCTTTGGACAATCAAATGTTATCATTAGTGTTCCGAATGTTTAAAGTCAGTTGACTTTACACTAAAGAATTGGCATGAAATAAGAACCCATAACTAAAGTATTCGTTTGCACATCGCAGGTACTATAAATCATCAATACGTTATATCCAATACTACACAATTATTACTTCAAATGCGATCGGTACTCTCACTCCGTCAAAATCATCTCCTGCTTCTTCATATATCGGTGCAACGACACAAAGTACCGCAGAAGAAGAGATCAATACACCTTCATCAAGTAACAATGTTTTAACAAAAATAATAAACATTTTAAAACTATTTTTTCTTTTCAGGATTTCTCATTTGGACATATGCAATTATTCCTATTTTTAGTATTGTGGCGATCATATTTTTACTCTGCCTTATCATATTTTATGTTTGAAGTAAGTTGTGGTATTCTGCATGCATGCACGCTATATTTACGTGTTGTAATATATTGTTGGATTAGAGAATACATCACACAAAGCAGCAAGTCATCATTCAAAGTATTTACACATATTCGCCAAACAATTAGTATATTAAAAATAATGTTTTAATTATTATTGATAAAATCAGAACCAATTGTTTTATTAATTGCACCTAAGGATATATAGATATCCAAAGAGAGTTGCCTAAAACATAAGCCTTTTCATCATTGCTCGATCAGTCATGGCTCCTAGCTAGTACAACAAGCGTACAAGGTTTTTGTAGCGCAGCCCAACTGATAACCGCATAAAAGTTACCTGATTAACAGCCAGACGATATGTTTTCTTTCGAGGAAACGATTATGGATTCGTTGAGATTGGCGGCACTCTATGATGAGTTTGCGGTACAGGCCTACGTTAGATGTTCTTGACCATTGAGGTAGGCGTTCGTCATAACCTGGTTAATTTTTGTGGCTTCGTGAATGTTTCTTCCAGAAGCTTATAAAGTGTTCATGCAAACCGTCACCTGCAGCCAAATGTAAGTCATCGTCTCGTCTAGATCAATCAGATTTTTGGACTTCTTTCAATAGCAATTTTGGATACTCCGCCACTACACCCCAAAGACCATTCGGGTTTCTATAGGAAACGTCTTGATAGCCTGTCAGTGGTGATGAAGAGATTTCCAGCTGCAAACTTTTTCAAGGTGTCAGTCATAAGATATAGACGAAACCGATTGATGTCATTTCTTATATCCATAAATTACATCTCTATAAAAATATGTATTTCAAAGATGTGTTTCTATGTATGATTTATTTCTTTTGTTGAAATGCATATTTTACATAAAATAATTATTATGTTACTATTGAAATAACACCACAACTAGTTACAATATATAATTAACTAGTTACAATATATAATTAACTAGTTACAATATATAATTAACTAGTTACAATATATACTAACTAAAATTATGTTTAGTGAGGAAGCAGTGAAGTCATCGAATCCAATGAATGAGGAATCTAGCCATGTCTATGAATAAATACATACCTAATGAAGATCAAGTGAGGCAAGTGAGGTTGGAGTCATCTTAGGTTAAATCATCCGATTTTGCTATTCAGGAAAATCCAACCTACGGTGCTGTAGTTTAATTTTTTGGTTGGCGCAACAATGTTGTTGCTACCGATGTTTTCACTTCAACTTTATTGGATGACAAAAAAGCCGTTTAATTAACTTTAAAGGAGCTAGTTTTAGACCTGTTTTAGCTTAGGTTTGTGAGTAAAGTATAAAATGATTCCATGCATTTTAATAAAATCTGAAAAATTTACATGTAATGCAAATTAGGAGCTTGCACCGTTGAAATTTATGTACATAAAATCTAAAAGACGATTTAAGTAGAACATACAAATAAAGTCAAAATAATTAAGCAATTAAAAATAATCATGAATTAGGGACATAACAATTCCCATAATTCTTAAAAATCACACATTATATACAAAAAATTAGCAGAAAACGACAAGAAAATGCAGTTATGTGCAAATTCAAATTAAATCTTTGTCAAATTTGGATTTGAATTACTTAACTGGTAATCAACTGGTTAAGGTTGCAATGTTACACAGAAGATTTAATAGCAAACGCATTTCACATAAGGAAACTTAATTGATATATACTGATCTATACCTTGTTGCTACCAACCACAAAAACAGACGTGAAACCTGGTCTAATGCTCGCATGCCTGTTAGTGATCATCCGTTTGTCAAATGAAGTATCGTATATAATTGAAAATGTTAATATTCTTATGACTAGAACTGCTAAAACAATAGCAATTTATAAGTTTCAAAAACAAATATATACATCTAAGCAACCGATGTTTCTACTTCCTTACAGAACTCATTACTGTTGAGTTTGTCGATATCACATTGTCAGTCACGTGTACACCATACATACAATCCAATTTAACTTAATCACATCACAAACTACGATTTTGTCACATGACGACGGTCATGTCTTTAATCGTCGTCAATTTTTCGTCATACCAAACGTACAGTAATCAGACAGTTGAGTGTAGCCTCGTACCAGACCCTCTCGCGTCGTCGGGTCCGGTTCCCGTATAACACGACAACGCCGGCGCGAGAGAGTCTGGTACGAGGCTAGTTGAGTGTACGAAGTCATTGCAAGCGTTAGGTATATGGAAAGTCACAAGACTAAATCGCTCTGCGACTGATACGTCACATTAATGTACAGAATGCTTGCCTGGAAATAAAATCGTATCAGAAAGCAAATTCTTAAGTCAAATGTCTCACAGCGTCAATAATGTCTTTAGTTTCACCATCACACAAGAACCAGTTTGAACTACGTGGCACCTACAAAGATTAGATCATTTCCTTTATATTAATATTCAATAATTTAGCAAAATACCACTTACAACTTTGCTATTATTGATCAAAATGTAAAACTTTGGACTACAGCGATCATTGTTGATTTTGTCTGTATTTTGCTGTGCAAACTGTCATTTTGTGTGACAAATATCGATAGCGGTAGAATTTGCAATCCCGCAGGATAAAGCATACTGGTGACCTAAAATCTAAAATTAGATTAATACAACAAAATGCCGATACAGTCATACATAACTAACACGATTGTAAGCGTTACAGATACAATATATTGGATATTATATCATAAATATCAGTTACAAAAAATTTAAGAAAATGCATCTGCTGGTTTGCGCAAATTAAAAATTAAAGCGTTAAATTTGATTTAGAATCGTTTGCTTTGTAATTAACTATAGATTACCATGTTAATTAAACAGACACTTACCTAACGCAATTCTAAGCGTAGTAAATTAACATAAACATAACTGCTGTAATTATTTACCAACCACGAAAAGCAGTTGCCCTTTATCCCTCGGCATGATGTGATTGTTTATACATATAAATTTTATTTTTTGAATTACTAAAATTATTTTGTAATTAAATGTTTAAAGTTGTCTTGCTCTCAAGACTTTATATAGACATCTTGTTTACGTCACTGATCTGATGATTGCAATGTCACATACAATAATTTGACCAGAACTGATAGAACGGTACGTATGTAACTAGCTATTATTATAAACTGACGTCGCACTCATTAAAATTAAAGGTGCAAAACACAGAAAAAACAAACAAATAAACAAGTAATATAACTACTGTGGCATCAATCTACTGAAAGCAATTCTTCTAGTACTGATTTACTACTTCTAGCTGGTTCAAACAACCAATGGTACGCCAAGCTTACAACCTCGCGCCTAGACTCAAATAGATATAAATCAACGTTCTTCCAAATGTCATGAGCAATTGACTGTCTCGACAGTACCCTGGTGTGGGTTTGGCAGTAATGCAATTCCCATTCCCTGCATGAAGTAAAAAAGGACGACTGCTGAGAACTACACATAAGAGACGAAATGTACGCGATAACACTGTTCTCAGACTGAATTAGAGAAGACAAAAACTGTAGCTTTCGTTTCCTCAGCATTTTGGACAAAGGCAAAAGAACGATGAAATAAATCATTGTATCAACATGACATCCTCTTCTTCTGACATTGAAAATTTTCGTATAGCATCATTCCACGCTACACGTACTTTATGTAGTTGACTGTCAATGCAACGCCAAACCTGACACCCGTCAAATACGGCTGAAATGCTTGTAATAAACGACATAACACAATCGGAGTGGCTCCTTTAAATTGATGGCAAAAGGAGTTGAGGGATGACAAAAACCTCTTCATTTCAAACTCAATTGATAATGACTCTTTCATATCAGCGCACATAATATGCCCGAGATGTTTCCAGCTTCGAACAGAGTCCAGGATATTCCCATCAAGAGTCAGCTTAGGTAGTGGCAACGTTAACAGCCACGATGCTCTACTGAAGACAAAACGAATACATTTTGTTTTAGAAGAATTAACACTAAGTGCCTCTCAACAGCAAATTTAGAACAAATATTTAGTACTTGACGTAAGCCACACGAGGAGCCAGATAAGAGACAGATGTCATCAGCATATGCCACTGCTCCTATATTAACTTTTCCAACACTGCAACCATATCCCGACCTATTAAGTTATTAATCTTTACCAATAGATCGTCGATGTAAATAGAAAACAGTATTGGTGAAAGGACAACACCTTGTCGCACACCAGTAGTTACAGCAAATGTATCAGATAAGAATCGTCCCCACTTAACTCTGCCTTTCCAATTTTTGTACGTGTACCAGTATTCCAGTAACCGTAAAATTAATGGATTGAGACCTCGATCTTCCAAGATGCCAAACAATTTATCACGACTGATCCTGTCAAAGGCTTTAGAGGCGTCCATAAAACAAGAAAATACAAGATATCCTCTCATATTGAAATATTCTATAGTCTCTCGTACTATAAATAAGCACATAGTTGTACTATGTTTTTTTCTTAAAGCCAAATTGAAGATCGCTTGACTAAAGATTAGACTTACACATGTCCGCTAACACAAGTTCCAAGATCTTAGAAATTGTTGAAGTCAGAGTTATACAACTGTAATTTGACATATCAGATCTGCTGGCAAGTTTATCTTTCACTATTAGTACTATAATCGCATCTGTCATGGAGTTGGGCAGATAGCCGTGAATCAACATACAACTGAAAAGAGTTGGGATATGAGCAATGACGCAATCTGGTGTGTACATCAAGTGTTCCTCACAGATATTGTCCGAACCGAGAACATTATTGCCCCTCAGAGACTGAATGACTTTCTCAACCATGTCGGCTTCTACTACAAACTCAGATCCAAACGGTACCTCCCTGTGTAGACAATGTGATTGTCTATTTTGACTTGTACCAGACGTCATACATCTCAGAAAAGTGACTTCTCCAGAGTTGTGGAATATCGCTTTCATTAGATAACCCATTAATGGATGTTGCTTGTGAGATTTTTGAAGATTTCAGCATATCAACTGTCTTCCAAAATTGAGAGCTAGAGCCCCCAAACATGTGACAGGCTATTCTATCTAAACGTATCTCTTCGGTATGTCTTTTTGGACATCTTACTGCATTCTTGTATCTTTTCTTATCATTCTTCAGTACTTCATAGACAGGACCACTGGTTGGCTTTCCAGACGCTGCCCACTGACCAAAGACTGTCGTGCAGTCACTTGATAAAGACGGACATATTAGTTCGTCAGTTTCATTGGATAAGACTTAGCCAATATGTTGTCCTTTACGTGCACATCTTCTACAGACAGTGATCTTCGTCCTAGGGTCCTTCTTTCCATTAGATTTCCGAACGCAACCACGCCTAGAAAGGCGAAAAGGTCCCGGATATATTTTAATAAATTCTAGCCTCGCCCCCGCAAAACCAAGCCTTGGCTGACGGACTGAAATCTACGTTCTCAGGAGCAACGGTTGGAACACGATTCAAATCTTTGGCCACAAACCACGGCAGTTAAAATCCAGCAGTGTTAGCAGCTTGCAGGGCTTTCACAATATCATCTAAATCTGCCATCGCTTTATTTGCTTTGGTATTAGTTGTCTTTCTTTTTACATACCTCTGGCTAACAGATGCCCAATTCATTGAGCCCTGAAACAGGTTGCTTTTAGCATCAGAAATTTCGTCTTTTGCGTAAAAATCTTTGCATAGCAATATAAGATTGCGAAAGAAACCGAAGATAACTTACAGCGCAAGAAACATAAGAGCTTCGAAATCACAACGTCCGCCATCGTACATTCGGGATACGATCTATGGTAACGCCCCAACTGAATTGAGTCGAAAGAGCATTGTATAAAGAGTTTAATGTACACAAGCAGTAGCGCAGGAAAGCATTAGCCTAGCCGTTACCTATTTTTCCGACTAGAACCAAACTTATGTTACCTTAATATACTTCCGTAGAAATAATATCAATAAAAATAATTGACATGTAAGTAGGGAAAATTTGAAAGGTGATGTGATTTACAGATGTCACGTCACGTTCGTGTGACTCGCGCAAAGACACAAATACCTGCAGTCTGTGCTGATAAATGTGACTACTTGCGGGAAGATTGAAAATTTTTATCGAAATTTTGTTGTGACATATTAGAGTAAGACGTTCTCTCTTTCTAAAGTATTGTTAATTGTAGTATTATGGTTATCAGTCATGTTGTGCCTATATTGTGTTTAGACTCAGCAATGCTAGACAAGCACTTGACCTATTATCTATTTGTCTTTCGGGTATCAAATATTTCGGGTATCAGCTATTTTGGAGTCAGTCGCTAGTGAGCAAACAGTACTTTGTCTAATTGATAGGAAAGGTAAATCGTCATGAACATGCTTGGCCTGCATTTGCACAATTTTGTAAGAGAGTGAGACTGCAGCGTGCATTAATTAGAAATTTACTAACTTGTTACAACTTAACTGATGTTGATCAGCTAGTTTGTGTATAGATGTCTTGCTGTACGAGAAAAATATTACGCTGTACAGTCTTGTTGGGTTAAATATCTCATTCCTATCACATAAATCTCAAGAAAATTCAAAGAAATTTGTACCGTCTTAAAAGAGCGGTTGGACTGTTAAAACCTTTGAAGCTCATTTTACCTATCGGTGGCGAAAAGCAGTCAAAACGTCAAGCGGAAAAACATATCGGACAATCTTCAAGGCGTTTTACAAAACTCTCAAAGTAAATGGTATTACAAAGGAATACGATGGTGTGCACCTAAGATATACAGTTGTGCTACCTAATTCTACAAGCTTTTATTCAAAACGGCGACTTTATGTGTGGGTGGTAAGCTAAATTATATGTAAAAGCAATAAATTGTTAATAAATAATTAATTTATACATTAAAATACTTTAATGTTTAAAATAGTATAACTATATTAACTCTCACAGTTATGTATATTATCCTAAGTTATCAGAGACGTATCTCAAACGGTTTCTAGAGTGGACGAAAACCAATATTTTTGGCACCCGGACGTCATGCATGCAAGCACTTGATACACGTTTGCCACGGATACCATCATTTGATTGATTTTATAGTCTTGGGCAATGCTCCGATAAACCAAAATATTCTATCTCAATAAAGAATTGAATAAGACCGTCTCAGTGCACGGTTTTATGTTTTACCATTCATTTTGGATGTTATTTTTCCAGACATGCATGCTAAATTGTTTTGCTGTTTTTAATGTTAAATAGAAAACTAAAACTTTTATCTACATGTTTATTAATATAACTCTGATTTTCTTTGCTAATTCTTAATAGATTAAATCATAGTTCAAAATAGGCATGCAAGTTGTGATAGTTTGCTGCAAATAATTTGATTTTGAATTTCTGCTGCTGTTATGATATTATGTTTGGCTAAACGTTATAAATTCTTCCTATGACGTAAGAAAAACTCTCCTGATTAAATATATTTTCTCTTACTATTTATTGTTAATAGAATTTAATTTTTGTATACATACAGATCTTCCCGCAATCTCAGAACAATCCGTTATTCTGAGTGAATCAAATTCTTGTGTGAAAGCTTGTTTTAATGTTACCGGAAGTCCCAAGTCATCTCTGAAAATTGCTTAACAAGCCAACAAACTCGTCAACAGTTCTGTTGAAATAGACCAAAAATGCATCAACTTCGTGTCTGAGAACGTCCAAGATGCCGAAAAAGTTACTGTCCCTCGCGGCACAAAATTGTTTTGGACAATCAAATGTTACCATTAGTGTTCCAAATTCAAAGTTAGCTGAATTTACACTAAAGACTTGATATGAACGAAGAAGCAATAATTGAAATATTTGTTTGCACTTCGCAGGAGCTCTAAATCTTTAAAACGTTAAATTAAATACTCCACCTGTTAGTATCTCAAATACGCTCGGTACTCTCACACCGTCAGAATCATCTCCTGTTTCTTCAAATTTGATTGGTGCAACGACACAAAGTAATGCAGAAGAAAAGAGCAATACAAATTCATCAGGCAACCATGTATGACTAAATCTTTGGGGTACTAATATTTTACAACCTTTCTCTTTTCAGGATTTCCAATTTGGGCGAATGCAATTATTTCTATTTTTAGTATTGCGGCGATCGTATTTTTTCTCTGTATTACTATATTTTATGTTATAAGTAAGTTGTGGTATTCTGCATGCACGCACGCTATATTTACGTGTTTTCATACATTGTTGGATTAGAGAACACATCACACAAAGCAGCAAGTCAACATTCAAAGTATTTACATATATTCTCCAAATAATTACTATATTAAAAATAGTATTTTAATTGACAGAATCAAAACCTATTGTTTGATGAACAGTATCTAAGGATATATAGATATCCAAAGAGACTTAAGTTAGTTGCCTAAAACATAAGTCTTTTCATCATCGCTCCATCAATCATGGCTCGTAACTCGTACAACAAGCGTACAACGTTTTCGTGGCGCAGTCCAACTTATAACCGCATCAAAGTTACCTGATTAACAGCCAGACGATAGGTTTTCTTTCGAGGAAACGATCAGGGATCCGTTGAGATTGGCGACACTCCATGATGCATTTGCATACAGGCATATGATAGATGTTGTTGACCATAGCGTTCGGCGTTCGTCATGACCTGGTTAAATTTGTGACTTCGTGCAAGTGTCTTACAGAGGCGTATAATGTGTTTATTGAAACCTTCATCTGCAGCAAAATTTAAGTCATGGTTTCGTCTAGATCAATCGGATTTTTGTACTTCATTCGATAGCAAATTTGATACTCCGCCAATACACAAGAAAGACCATTCGAGTTTGTACAGGAAACGTCTTGATAGCCCCTCAGTGGTGGTGGAGCGATCTCCAGCTGCAAACGTTTGCAAATAGTCAGTCATAAGATATAGACGGAACCGATCAATCATTTCCTTTATCCATAAAATTACGTCTCTATAATAAGATATATTTAAAAGATTTGTTTCTATATATGATTTCTTGTTTATGTTGGAATGCATATTTTATATAAAATAATTATTATTTTACTATTAAAATAGCACAATTGTCTAGTTGCAACACATTATTAATTAGTTACAATTTTACAATTAACTATTTGAAATATATAATTAACTAGTTACAATATATACTAACTAGAATTATGTTTATTGATGGAGCAGTGAAGTCATCGAATCCAACGAATGAGGAGTCTAGCCATGTCCACGAATACATCTACTATATAAAGCTCAAATTGTCTGTGTGCGTGTGTGTGTGTGTGTGTGTGTGTGTGTGTGTGTGTGTGTGTGTGTGTGTGTGTGTGTGTGTCTGTCTGTCTGTCTGTCTGTTCGCGTTTGGAGGCCACGTCTTTTGTGCGTTCGCAACCGAAATCGGTACGCACACTCAAAAAAATTATGCAGCGGGTTCCCTCTCCAGGGGTCGACCCCCGCGTAAAATTTCTCGACAACGCACACGCTACACATTCCTGTTCATTTGAACACACGCCCATGCCAGTCCTGTGTACAATGTATGCATCGTCGTCCTACGCAAAGCTTCGAGCGATCGAATATCTCTTGCCGACGAAACTTACTCTTCTAGCGCTTTCGTTTCTCTCCAAATTCTGATTGCATTTGCACCGTATCCAACCTACACGTTTTCTGCAGCAAGCGCTACACGGGGAGTGTGTCGATTTCTATCGAAACAAGCGCGAAGAACAAGATTCGAATTCATTCAGAATATCCGGGACCTCGCATCAAAGATGCACGTGACGTGTTCACAGACCTATCTCTACAATACAGTATCTTGCCCGTACGAAGGACGGGCCAGGTATACTAGTACCTAATGAAGATCAAGTAAGGCAATTGAGACTGGAGTCATCTTATGTTGAACCATCCGATTTTGCTATTTAAGAAAATCCAGCCTACGGAGCTGCAGTTTAATTCTTCAGTTGTCACAACAATATTGTTGCTACAGATGTTTGCACTTCAACTTCATTGGTTGACAAAACCCGCTTAACTTTTAAGAAACTAGTGTAGACCTGTTTCAGCTTAGGCTGTATCGGAAGTGAAGTATAAAATGATTCAATGCATTTATGTAAACACAGAAAAATTTACATGCAATGCAAATTAGGAACTTGCACTGTTGAAGTTTACGTATATTAAATCTAAAAGAAGATCTAAGTAGAAACAGAGAAATTATGTTAGAATAATTAAGTTATTAACAATATGCATGAAGCAGGGACATAACAATTCGCATATTTCTTAGAGATCAGACATTATTTATAAAAGAAATTAGCAAAAAACAAGAAAATGCAGTTACGTCAAAATTTAAATTAAATCTTTGTCAAATTTTGATTTCAAATTGTTAACTGGTAATGGACCAGTTAAGGTTGCAATGTTACACAGACGATTTAATAGCGAACGCATTTCACGCACTGGAAGAACATCTAATTGATATATAATGGTCTATACCTTGTTGCTACCGATTACAACAACAAACATGAAACCTTGTCTGATGCTCGCATGAATGATATTGATCATCTGTTTCTCAAATGAATTGTCGTATATAATTTCAATTGTTAAAATCATTTTGACTACAACTGCTAAATAATGGCGATCTACAAGTTTCAGCAACAAATAAATAAATCTAAACAACCGGTGTCTCTAATGCTAACAGAAGCCTTTAATGTTGAGTTTGATCAGAGATCACAGTGTCAGTCACGTGCACAATAAACATGCAATGCAATGTAACTTAGTCACATGATAAACTACGATTTTGTCACATTGACAAGTCATTAGGTCATGTTATAATCGTGTGTGTCAATTTTTCGTCATACCAAACGTACAGTAATCAGACAGTTGAGAGTACGAAGTCATTGCAAGCGCTAGGTATATGGAAAGTTCCAAGTCTAAATCACTCTACGAATGATGTGTCACATTAATGTACAGAATTCTTGCCTGCAAATACAATTGTATTAGAAACCAAATTCTTACGTAAAATGTCTCACATTCACAATAATGTTTTTAGTTACACCATCACACAAGAACGATTTTGAACTACGTGACACCTACAAAGATTAGGATCATTTCATTTATATTAATATTTACTAATTTAGCAAAATAACACTTACAACTTTGCTATTGCTGATCTAAATATACAAGTTTCGACTACAATGGTCATTGTCGCTTCTGTCTCTATTTTTCTGTGCCAACGGTCCTTTGTGTGACAAATATCGATAGCGTTAGAATTTGCAATCCCACAAAATACGGCATAATAGTAACCTAAAATCTAAAATTGGATTAAGGTAACAACATGCAGATACTGTCATATATACTGACACTACTGTAAGCCTGACAGATACAATATATTGGATATTAAACCATAAATGGCATTTACAAAAATTTAAGACAATGCAGCTACTATTATGTGCAAAATAGAATCAAAGATTTTAAATTTGATTTAAAATCGTTTGCTTGGTAATTAACTACAGATTACCTTGTCAATTAAACAGACACTTACTTAACGCATTTCTACGTGTAGTAACTTAAAATAAACCTTACCGTTGTAATTGTTTACCTTCTTAGTACCGACTACGACAAGCAATTGCCATTTATCTCTCAAAATGGTGTGATTGTTTATACGTATAAATTTCAATTTTTGAATTAGTTAAGTATTTTGTTGATATAATGTTTAGAGTTTTCTTGTTCCCCAGACTTTACATATACATATTGTTTACGTCAGTGATATGATGATTGCAATATCACATGCTGTGGTTTGGCCTGAACTGATAGCACAGTACGAATGTAATTAGCTATGGTATCGCCCAACTGCTTTGAGTCGATGAAAGAACATGGTACCTAGAAAAGATGCAAAATTACCGTAGAACTGACATCAATAAGAAAAAATGGCATTGATATACGGGATATTTGAAATGTGGTGTGCTTTGTAGATATCACGCCACGTTCGTGTGACTCGCGCAAAGAGACAAAGACCTACAGTCTGTGCTAATAAATGTGACTATTGGTGGCGAGATCGAAAATTTTTATCACACTTTTGTCGTGCCTTGCTTGAGTAAGAAGTTCTCTCTTTGTAAAGTATGGTGAATTGCAGTACTATGGTTATCAGCCATGTTGTAACTACATTATGTTCAGACTCAGCAATGTTCGACAAGCACTTGACCTTTCATCTCTTTGTCTTTCGGGTATCTGTTGTTGTCGCTGTTCTGGAGTCAGTCGCTAGTGAGCAAACAGTACTTTGTCGAACTGATAGCAAAGGTAAATCGTCATGCGCATGCTTGATCTGCATTTGTAAAATTTTGTAAGAGAGTGAGATTTCAGCGTGCATTAATTAGAAAGTTACTAACTTGTTACAACTTAACAGATATTGACCAGCTGCTTTCTGTATAGATGTCTTGCTGTACAAAAAAAATATTACGCTGTACAGTCTTATTGGATCAAATATCCAACTCTCAACACATAAATTTCAAATAAGCGAAAACCGTTATAGGTTTATATCGTCTCGAAATTATATTTGGACCGTCAACGCTTTTAAAATTAATATTACCTATCGGTGGGGAAATAACGTCAAACCGTCAAACGGACGAAAATATCGGACAATGTTCAAGCCGTTTTACAGAAGGCTCACAGTCAATGGTACTACAAAGGAATACGATGGTGTGCGCCTAAGATATACAGCTGTGCTACCTAATTCTACGAGATTTTATTCAGAAACAGCGACTTTACGTGTCGGTGGTAAGATAAATTATGACTAAGAGCAATTAATATTATAACTACATTGACTCTCACTGTTATGTATATTATCCTAACTTAGGAGAGACGTATCTCAAAAGGTTTCCAGAGCGCTCGTTAACCAATCTTTATGGCACCTGGCCGTCATGCATGCACGTTCTTGATACACATTTGCTACGGATACCATCATTTGATTGATTTATAGTCCCGGGAAATGCTCCGGTGAACCTAAAAATTCCATCTCAGTAACCGATTGAATAAGACCGTCTCAGTGCACGGTTTTATGTTTTACCATTTATTTTAGATGCATGTTTTCTAGACATGCAAGCTAAATTATATTGTAAGCTGTTTTCTTCAAAAATATTATAAATTTTTTTTGCTGTTTTTAATGTTAAATAGAAAGACCTCAATTTTATCTACATATCTATTAATATATTAATTAATAAATTACTAAAACTCTCATTTTCTTTGCTAATTTATAATAGAATAAATCATGGTTTAAATTTGGCATGCAAATTGTGCGAAAGTTTTGTTCAAATAATTTGATATTGAACTTCTGCTGCTCTTATGATACTACCATTTGGCTAGTAGTTGTAAATCCTTTCAACCGTACGAGATATGCCCCCAATTAAACATATATTTTACTAGTTAATGGTAATAGAGTTTAATTTTTGCGCATATACAGATCTTCCCACAATCTCAGAGCAATCGACCATTATTATGAGTAACTCAAAATCTCGTGTAAAAGCTTGTTTCAACGTTACCGGAAATCCAAAACCTTCTCTGAAAATTGATCAACAAGCCAACAAAATCGTCAACAGTTCCGTTGAATTAGAAGAAAACTGTGTCTACTTTGAGCTTCAAAACGTCAAAGAAGCAGAAAAAGTTACTGTGGCAGCAGAAAACTGTTTTGGACAGTCAAATGTTACAATTAGTGTTCCAAAATTTCAAAGTTAGTTGACTTTACACTAAACAATTGACATGAACGAAGAACGCATAATTAGAGTATTTGTTTGCACATCGCAGGCACTCCAAATCCTCAAAACATGAAATCTAATACTCCACCTATTAGTACTTACAATGCACTCGGTACTCTGAAACCGTCCGAATCATCTCCTGTTTCTTCATACATAATCGGTGCAACGACACAAAGCACTGCAGAAGAAGAGAGCAATACAAATTCATCAGGTAACCATGTATGACCAAATTTTTGGTGTACTAATATTTTTAAGCTATTTCTCTTCAGGATTTCCGATTTGGGCGTACGCAATTATTTCTATTTTTAGTATTGCGGCGGTCATATTTTTTCTCTGTCTTGTCATATTTTATGTTAGAAGTAAGTTGTGGTATTTTGCATGCACGCACGCTTTGTTTACATATTTTTGTACATTTTTGGATTAGAGAGCACCTCACACAAAGCAGCAAGTCAGCATTCAAAGTATTTAGAAATATTTTCCAAATAATTACTATATTAAAAATATTTTTAATTAATTATTTATAGAATCAGAAACTATTGTTTGATGAACTATATCTAAGGATATATAGATATCCAAAGAGAGTTGCCTAAAATATAAGACCCTTCATCATCGGTCGATCAATCATGGCTGATAACTCGTGCAACAAGCGTACAACGTTTTCGTAGCGCAGCCCAGCTTATAGCCGCATCAAAGTTACTTAATTAACAGCCAGACGATATGTTTTCTTTCGAGGAAATGATCATGGATTCGTTGAGATTGGCGACACTCCATGATGTATTTGCAGTACAGGCATACGATATAATTATGTTTTGACCATTGCGCGCGGCATTCGTCATAAACTGGTTAATTTTTGTGGCTTCGTGCAAGTTTCTTACAGATGCGTATGATTTGCTTATAGAAACTGTCACCTGCAGCAAAATTTAAGTCATGTTATCGTCTAGATCAATCGGATTTTTGTACTTCATTCGATAGCAAATTTGATACTCCTCCACTACACAACAAAGACAATTCGAGTTTGTCTAGGAAACGTCTTGATAGCCTCTCTGTGGTGGCGGAGCGATCTGCAGCTGCAAACGTTTGCAAAGAGTCAGTCATTAGATATAGACTTAACCGATCGATGTCATTTCCTTTATCCATAAAATTACGTCTCTATTATAAGGTGTATTATAAAGATCTGTTTCTATATATGATTTCTTGTTTATGTTCAAATGCATATTTTATACAAAATAATTATTATGTTACTATTGAAACAACACAATTGTGTAGTTGGAGTATATTATTAATTAGTAACAATATACAATTACCTACTTACAATATATAATTAACTAGTTACAATATATACTAACTAAAATTATGTTTAGTGATGGAGGAGTGAAGCCATCGAATCCAACGAATGAGGAGTCTAGCCATGTCTATGAATACATACCTAATGAAGATCAAGTAAGGCAAGTGAGACTGGAGTCATCTTATGTTGAACCATCCGATTTTGCTATTCAAGAAAATCCAGCCTACGGAGCTGCAGTTTAATTCTTCAATTGGCGCAACTATGTTGTTGCTATAGAGGTTTGCACTTCAACTTCGTTGGATGACAAAACCCGCTTAACCTTAAGGAACTAGTGCAGACCTGTTTCAGCTTAGGATGTATCGGAAGTGAAGTATAAAATGATTAAATGCATTTTTGCAAAAATAGAGAAAACTTTACATGCAATACAAATTAAGAGCTTGAAACCGATTGAAATTTACGTACATAAAATCGAAAAGACGGTTTAAACAGAAACACAGAAATAATGTCAAAATAATTAAATTATTAACAATAAGCATGAAGCAGAGACATAACACTTCGCATATTTCTCAAAGATCAGACCTTATTCATCAAACATTGCAAAGAAACGAGTATGAGGTTATGTTAAAATTCAAATTACATCTTTGTAAAATTTTAATTTTGAATAGTTAACTGGTAATCGACTAGTTAAGGCTGCAATGTTACACAGACGATTTAATAGCGAAAGCATTTCACGTAAGGACACTTAATTATATATACACTGGTCTATAAATTGTTGCTACCGGCCACAACAACAGTAGACCTGAACCTTGTCTGATGTTCACATGATTGATAGAAATCATCCGTTTGTCAAATAAAATATCGTATATAATTTTAAATGTTAAAATTGATTTGACTAGGACTGCTAAAATAATAGCAATCTATAACTTTTAACAACAAATATATACATCTAAGCAGCCGATGTTTCTACTGCTTTACAGAAGCATTGATATTGAGTCTGAGCCGACGTCACAGTGTCAGTCACGTGTACAATAAACATACAATGCAATTTAACTTAATCACATTATGAACTACGATTTTGTCACTTTGACAAGGCATTAGTCAATTTTTCAACGTACCAAACGTACAGCAATCAGAAAGTTGAGTGTACGAAGTCAAAGCAAACGCTAATTGTATAGAAAGTTACAAATCTAAATCACTCTGCGAACGATATTTTACATTATTATTATGTACAGAATGCTTGCCTGGAAATAATTGCGAATGGCAGTTGACGCCATATTTAGGAAAGGCATTCGACGGGGACTTGGTCTTCGATGGAGAGACTCACTGTATCAGCGCCTAGGTAATTGAATGTTCAATGCGTCAGTAAAGATTCGAACAGTACAAGCTTTATCGTTGAAACGGTCACTAGACTCTAGAATTGGCCTAGATAGAGGACTATCGTGGAAAGTCTATAGAGATAAGTTGTCTTTTGTAGATGTGCATACTAATTTTTTGCCATCTCGCTGAAGGAATTACGTTCTCTGTTATATACTTAGCTGTCTGTTTGTTTTTGATGTGTCTATGTGTATGTGTGTGGGTTTATACGTATATTTCTCTCATTTGTGAGAGAATGTACCTGTTGGTACAATGTGAAATATATTATTATAAAACCGTATCAGAAAGCAAATTCTTACGTAAAATGTCTCACATCGACAATAATGTTTTTAGTTACACCATCACACAAGAACGAGTTTGAACTACGTAACACCTCCAAAGATTAGATCATTTCATTTATATTAATATTCACAAATTTAGCAAAATACCACTTATAACGGTCAGTGGGTCTTTCGGGTCAGTGGGTCTTTCGGCCATTTCAAATTTAAAATTTTCAAATTTTTAAATTTTAAATTTTCAAATTTTAATTTTTTAATTTTTTAATTTCTAATTTCTATTTTTTTTACATAACTTTTTTATTTTTTTAAAATTTGCATTACATTTTCAAATTTTAATTTTTAAAAAATCAAAAATTTCAAATTTTATTATTTCAAATTTGTAAATTTTTAGGTCCAGTATATTAGAAATTGCTTTGCCTACGAGAAAGCGGACGTAGTTGTCTAGATGAACTGATGGTCGGATTTGAACTAACAGAAATTGAACGCTCATCCGTTCTTTCAAATAATTTGAGTACATCAGAAAAAGAAAATTGAAAGAGCGAGTAGCAGTGTACGCGGTAGGGAGTCCATTGGACGGCGTAGGGGTGCATTCCAACGCGTGCTGATACATTGATTCAATTAAACTAGGCGCGGTTTCTGCTAATCGCATCAGCACGTTTTCTGTACCGTGTTTCTGCACCTGTACGTACGGCGCTTCAGACAGTTACTAATTTTTAGTAACTCGAAGTGCATGGTCGCGTCATTACTGTAGATGTAGGAGTACGATTGGCCCAACTGCAAGTTGCACTTCATGTCTAGATTTTGTACATCACATAGAACACTACCCGATAGCGCAGATAGAACGTCTACAACCTCATGCTGTGTTTCTCCTGTGCCGTGAGAACAGAACCCACAATGACTACAAGTGAGAATTACGAGACCAAATAATAAAGGTGGACACGCAAGCAGTGCTCATGGCAGGAGGGCATAGGGAACGTACGTGTACACTCCTGCTGACAGGCCCCTCCCCTCGACGGTACCGCGTCCAACTACTACATTTACGTATGTCGTACTGTACCGGCAGAATAACCGCCAATTCAATACCAACTAACTTTACACAAGCAACGTACTGCATGATCGCGCGAATTACGTTTGTACTGTATCGTAACCTTTCTACAGAGTCTCTAATTAGCTAAGAATGCAACAACACGCAGCTAGAGATCCTCTAGTATCGGTATCGACATCTGTTAGGGGTTTCGTTGAAGGACGCCCCCACACTACACATAGAACGCACGCACACACAATAAACAACGGATCCGAGTCAAAGACATCGTTTACCACTCGGTAGGGGTTGATCGGTAGAGCGTGCGTTGAAAGAATGCTGTCACATGTTCGGCAAGATCGCTAGCGTTACGAGGTCGTGGAGGGCACAATCACGTTGGTGGTCGATGGTGCTTTGGAAATACTCCTGGATCATGAGAGCTGGCAGCGCCGACTAACTAAATTTCCGGACAGCGAACAACTTGGGGATTCCCCAACTAATTAACTGTAACCTATACCGCCGTGCAGCACGTACAGTATAGGCACATCGTATCGAATTGAGTCACGGGCTAAATTATGGTATTACATCATATTGGCGTATTGTATATGATATTGTAGATGCTATTAGAAGGTAGTTGTAAGGTGATAATAGTAGCGCCAAGAGTCATGTAGTTGCTGCCAACGGCCGTTGACTGTTTCTGAGTAAAAGTTATCAAAACTAAATCTCAACGTAAAGGCTTGTAATCTCACTTGGCGAACATGGTCGCATCTGATGCGGTCCGTACTGAATTCAGAAAGTCTATTTAGAACTCCTCCCTCTCCTTCAAATGATCGAACAGCATCATCTACAGTTGGGATGTCTTGTGCTTGAAGTCTGACAGCCATGGACATCTGAATTCTGTCTCTGGCTCTACCGATCAACCCCTACCGAGTGCTAAACGATGTCTTTGACTCGGATCCGTTGTTTATTGTGTGTGCGTGCGTTCTATGTGTAGTGTGGCGGCGTCCTTCAACGAAACCCCTAACAGATGTCGATACCGATACTAGAGGATCTCTAGCTGCGTGTTGTTGCATTCTTAGCTAATTAGAGACTTTGTAGAAAGGGTACGATACAGTACAAACGTAATTCACGCGATCATGCAGTACGTTGCTTGAGTAAAGTTAGTTGGTATTGAATTGGCGGTTATTCTGCCGGTACACTACGACATACGTAAATGTAGTAGTTGGACGCGGTACCGTCGAGGGGACGGGCGTGTCAGCAGGAGTGTACACGTACACGTTCCCTATGCCCTCCTGCCATGAGCACTGCTTGCGTGTCCACCTTTACTATTTGGTCTCGTAATTCACTTGTAGTCAGTGTGGGTTCTGTTCTCACGGCACAGGAGAAACACAGCATGAGGTTGTAGACGTTCTATCTGCGCTATCGGGTAGTGTTCTAGGTGATGTACAAAATCTAGACATGAAGTGCAACTTCCAGTTGGGCCAATCGTACTCCTATATCTACAGTAAGGACGCGACCATGCACTTCGAGTTACTAAAAATTAGTAACTGTCTGAAGCGCCGTACGTACAGGTGCAGAAACACGGTACAGAAAACGTGCTGATGCGATTAGCAGAAACCGCGCCTAGTTTAATTGAATCAATGTATCAGCACGCGTTGGAATGCACCCCTACGCCGTCCAATGGACTCCCTACCGCGTACACTGCTACTCGCTCTTTCAATTTTCTTTTTCTGATGTACTCAAATTATTTGAAAGAACGGATGAGCGTTCAATTTCTGTTAGTTCAAATCCGACCATCAGTTCATCTAGACAACTACGTCCGCTTTCTCGTCGGCAAAGCAATTTCTAATATACAGAACCTAAAAATTTACAAATTTGAAATAATGAAATTTAAAATTTTGATTTTTCCAAAATTAAAATTTGAAAATGTAATGCAAATTTTAAAAAAAAAGTTATGTAAAAAAATTAGAAATTAGAAATTAAAAAATTAAAAAATTAAAATTTGAAAATTTAAAATTTGAAAATTTGAAAATTTGAAATTTGAAATGGCCGAAAGACCCACTGACCCTTTCGGCCATTTCAAATTTTAAATTTTAAATTTTTAAATTTTAAATTTTCGAAATTCAATTTTTCAATTTTTTTGTTTTGAAATTTTAAATTTTAATTTAACGTTACCATTTTTTTAAAATTTGCATTGAATTTTCAAATTTTAATTTTTTGAAAAATCAAAATTTAAAATTTGATTATCTCAAATTTGTAAATTTTTAAGTGCAGTATATTAGAAATTGCTTTGCCGACGAGAAAGCGGATGTAGTTGTATATATGAACTGATGGCCGGATTTGAACTAACGAAAATTGAACGCTCATCCGTTCTTTCAAATAATTTGAGTACATCAGAAAAAGAAAATTGAAAGAACGAGTAGCAGTGTACGCGGTAGGGAGTCCATTGGACGGCGTACTGGTGCATTCCAACGCGTGCTGATGCGCTGATTCAATTAAACTAGGCGCGGTTTCTGCTAACCACATCAGCACGTTTCCTGTACCGTTTCTCTGCACCTGTACCTACGCCGCTTCAGACAGTTACTAATTTTTAGTAACTCGAAGTGCATGGTCGCGTCGTTACTGTAGATGTAGGAGTACGATTGGCCCAACTGCAAGTTGCACTTCATGTCTAGATTTTGTACATCACATAGAACACTACCCGATAGCGCAGGTAGAACGTCTACAACCTCATGCTGTGTCTCTCCTGTGCCGTGAGAACAGAACCCACACTGACTACAAGTGAATTACGAGACCAAATAATAAAGGTGGAGACGCAAGCAGTGCTCATGGCAGGAGGGGATAGGGAACGTACGTGTACACCGTCCTGCTGACACGCCCGTCCCCTCGACGGTACCGCGTCCAACTACTACATTTACGTATGCCGTACTGTACCGGCAGACTAGTCGCCAATTCAATACCAACTAACTTTACACAAGCAACGTACTGCATGATCGCGTGAATAACGTTTGTAACCTTTCTACAGAGTCTCTACCTAGCTAAGAATGCAACAACACGCAACTAGAGATCCTCTAGTATCAGTATCAACATGAATTAGGAGTTTCCTCCTGTATCGCTGAAGGACACCCCACACTAGACATCGAGTACACGCACACACGCACACACAATAAACCGAGTTTTGTGTCCAGGATATTGAGCCTAGTAAGGCACAAGATTTATTTGCGGATGAGCTAGTTGCTGCCTCCTTCCATGTTATCCAGGAGCAACTTGTCTTAGAATGCGTCCAATGCGTTTGTCACCAACTCTAAGTCCTCCTGCTTGAAGATACCCTTTCATCATCTTTCTTCCGTGCGCTGGACCAACCTACGTAGAGACAGGGGCGTAGCGTCCAGTCCGACCGGTCCGGCCATGGCCGGACCGGTTTTTGAAATATGCACTTTCGCCAGACGCTCAATGGCATCAACTTCCGTTTTAAGGGTATAGCCGATTAAATAAGTAATATATTTCTGCTCATGCAGTACTTTGTGCGTCGGCCTTGCGTTCTCCAGACGTCAGTTGAAGGTACTGTACAGGCTCGGAGACATGGCTGTCATTATAGTTCTCGTTAATTAAAGTTGTCCCGCCCATCTACTAGCGTGCGCTACATTGCCCAGCCCACTAGCGCGCGCTAGGCCGGACCGGTTTTCATTTACTTCCTACGCCCCTGAGAGACGTGTAACAACGGCAAAAGTCTCCATCTGTTTAAACGGGTTTAGTAAAAAGAACATATTACTTCTCTAACAGCTGCCTGGACTACCAGCCTCATGTCAAAGTAAGATAATGCAGAACGATAATGAATGTTTTGCTCATGACAAAATCGTCTAGCGGATCGTTCAAAAAAACCTTTGACTCCAGGATGTCTTCTTCGAAGTATCTAACTTATGTTCGAGTGCGATAGCCCAGCCTTCACCATTTCTTGAATTTCTCTCTCGTCCATCCGTGACTCAATTTGATACGATGTGCCTATACTGTACGTGCTGCTAATTAGTTGGGCAATCCCCAAGTTTGTCGCGTGCGTGAAAGAATGCTGTCACATGTTCGGCAAGATCGCTAGCATCACGAGGTTGTCGAGGGCACAATTACGTTGGTGGTCGATGGTGCTTTGGAAATTCTCCTGGATCGTGAGAGCTGACAGCGCTGACTAACTAAATTTTAATAGCTACGTAGGCAGATACGCGAGTTTCCGGACAGCCATGCAGACTCTAAGGATCAACCCCTACCGAGTGCTAAACGATGTCTTTGACTCGGATCCGTTGTTTATTGTGTGTGCGTGTGATCTATGTGTAGTGGGGCGTCCTTCAACGAAACAGAAGGAAACCCCTATTTGATGTTGATACTGATACTACAGGATCTCTACGCGATCATGCAGTACGTTGCTTGTGTAAAGTTAGTTGGTATTGAATTGGCGACTAGTCTGCCGGTACAGTACGGCATACGTAACTGTAGTAGTTGGACGCGGTACCGTCGAGGGGACGGGCGTGTCAGCAGGACGGTGTACACGTACGTTCCCTATCCCCTCCTGCCATGAGCACTGCGTGCGTCTCCACCTTTATTATTTGGTCTCGTAATTCACTTGTAGTCAGTGTGGGTTCTGTTCTCACGGCACAGGAGAGACACAGCATGAGGTTGTAGACGTTCTACCTGCGCTATCGGGTAGTGTTCCATGTGATGTACAAAATCTAGACATGAAGTGCAACTTGCAGTTGGGCCAATCGTACTCCTACATCTACAGTAACGACGCGACCATGCACTTCGAGTTACTAAAAATTAGTAACTGTCTGAAGCGGCGTAGGTACAGGTGCAGAGAAACGGTACAGGAAACGTGCTGATGTGGTTAGCAGAAACCGCGCCTAGTTTAATGGAATCAGCGCATCAGCACGCGTTGGAATGCACCAGTACGCCGTCCAATGGACTCCCTACCGCGTACACTGCTACTCGTTCTTTCAATTTTCTTTTTCTGATGTGTGCTCAAATTATTTGAGAGAACGGATGAGCGTTCAATTTCTGTTAGTTCAAATCCGGCCATCAGTTCATATATACACTACGTTCGTTTTCTCGTCAGCAAAGCAATTTCTAATATACTGCACCTAAAAATTTACAAATTTGAAATAATCAAATTTTAAACTTTGATTTTTCAAAAAATTAAAATTTGAAAATTCAATGCAAATTTTAAAAATTGGTAACGTTAAATTAAAATTTTTAAATTTCACACAAAAAAACTGAAGAATTGAATTTTAAAACTTTAAAATTTAAAAATTTTAAATTTTTGTAATTTGAAATGGCCGGAAGACCCACTGACCTATAACTTTGCTATTATTGATTTAAATGTAAAAGTTTGGACTACAGCGCTCATTGTTGATTCCATCTGTATTTTGCTGTGCCAACTGTCCTTTTGTCTGACAAATATCGACAATGCTAGAATTTGCAATCCCGCAGAACATGCCATACTGGTGACCTAAAATCTAAAATTAGATTAAGACAACAACATGCAGATAATGTCATACATAACTAACACGATTGTAAGCGTGACAGATACGATATATTGGATAATAAATCATAAATGGCGTCAACAAAAATTTAAGAAAATACAGCTACTAGTATGTAGAAATTAAATCAAAATTTATAAATTTTATTTAAAATCATTTGCTTGGTAACTAACTATAGATTACCTTGTTGATTAAACAAACACTTACCTAACGCATTTCTACGCGTGGTAAACAAAAATACACCTAACTTCTCAACTGTTTACCATCTTAGTACCGACCACGACAAGTAGTTGCCCTTTATTCTTCGGCATAGTGTGATTTTTTGTACATATAAATTTTAATTTTTGAATTAGTTAAGTATTTCGTAAATAAAAGGTTGGTGTTGTCTTCCTCTCCAGACTCTATATATACGTCTTGCTTAAATCAATGATCTGATGATTGCAATATTACATGATATAATTTGACCAGAACTGCTAGAACAGCATGTACGTAACTAGCTAGGGTACCGCCCAACTGCATTGAGTCGATAAAAAAGACATGGTATCTAGAGTTTACTGTATACAAGCGGTAGCGCAGCAAAGCATAGCCTAGCCGGTACCTATTTTCTCGACCAGAGACAAACTAATGTTACCTTAATGAACTACCGTAGAAACAATATCAATAGCTAAAATATTGTCATGACGTACGGGATATTTGAAAGGCGGTGTGCTTTACAGATATCACGCCGCGTTCGTGTCACTCGCGCCAGGACACAAAGACCTACAGTATGTTCTGATAAATGTGACTATTGGTAGCGAGATTGAAAAACCTTGTCACAATTTTGTTGTGCCTTGCTAGAGTAAGAAGTTCTCTCTTTGTAAAGTATGGAGAATTGCAGTACTATGGTTATCAGCCATGTTGTGTCTACATTATGTTCAGACTCAGCAATGTTTCACAAGGTTTTGACCTTTCATCTATTTGTCTTTCGGATATCTATTGTTGTCCCTATTTTGGAGTCAGTCGCTAGTGAGCAAACAGTACTTTGTCAAACAGATAGAAAAGGTAAATCGTCAGGCGCATGCTTGGCCTGCATTTGCAAATTTTTTTAAGAGAGTGAGACTGCAGAGTGCATTAATAACAAAAGTTACTAAATTGTTACAACTTAACTGATATTGATCACTGGTTTCTGTATAGATGTCCTGCTGTACGAAAAAATATTACGCTTTACAGTATTGTTGGATCAAATATCGTATTCGTACCGCAAGATTTCCAATAAACGGAAATTCAAACAATTTTGTACTCTCTGAAAACTACAGTTAGAACATCAACGCCTTTGCAAATAATTTTACCTATCAGTCGCAAAAACCAGTATAAACGTCAAACGGAAAAGAATATCGGACAATCTTCAAGGCGGTTTACAAAAAAAACTCAAAGTAAATGGTATTACAAAGAAATACGATGGTGTGCGCCTAAGATATACAGTTGTGCTACCTAATTCTAAGAGATTTCTTTCAAAAACGGCGACTTTTCGTGTCGATGATAATCTAAGTTATGACTAAAAGCAATAAATAATTAATAAATAATTAATTTATACATTGAAATACCTTAATGTTTAATATGGTATAAGTGTATTATCTCTCACTATTATGAATATTATCCTAAGTTATCAGAGACATATCTCAAAAAGGTTTCCAGAGTGTACGAAAACCGATTTTTTGGGCACCCGTACAAAGTACTGCAGAAGAAAAGAGCAATACAACTTAATCAGGTAACTATGTATGACTAATATTTGGTGTTCTAGTATTTTTAATCCCTTTTCTTTTCAGGATTTCCAATTTGGGCATATGCAATTATTTCTATATTTAGTATTGCGGTCTATCATGTTTTTCTCTGTATTATCATATTTTATGTTAGAAGTAAGTTGTGGTATTCTGCATGCATTCACGCTATATTTACTTGTTGTCATACATTGTTGGATTAGAGAACACATTACACAAAGCAGTAAATCAACATTCAAAGTATCTAACATATATATATATATATATATATATATATATATATATATATAATAATAATTACTATATTAAAAATAGTGTTTTAATTAATTTATTGATAGAATCAGAAGTTATTGTTTGCTGAACAACACTTAAGGATATATAGATATTCAAAAAGAGTTGCCTAAAAACATAAGCCTTTCATCATCGCTCGAACAATCATGGCTGCTAACTCGTACAACAAGCGTAAACCGTTTAAATAACGCAGCCCAACTTATAGACGCATCAAAGTTAGTTGATTAACAGCCAGTCGATATGTTTTCTTTCGAGGAAATGATCATGGATCCATTGAGATTGGCGGCATTAAACGATGCATTTGCGGTACAGGCGTACGATGTGTGTTGTTGACCATTGCGTGCAGCGTTTGTCATAACCTGGTTAATTTTTGTGGCTTCGAGAAAGTTTCTTATATAGTGTTCATGCAAACCGTCACCTGCAGCCAAATTGATGTCACGATTTCGTTTAGATCAATCGGATTTTTGGACTTCTTTCGACAGTAAATTTAATACTCAGACACCACCCCAAAGACCATTCGAGTTTGTATAGCTACGAAACGTCTTGATAGCTTCTCAATGATGGTGAACACATCACACAAAGCAGCAAGTCAACATTCGAAGTATTTACACATATTTGCCAAATAATTACCATATTAAAAATAGCGTTTTAGTTGACTATTGACAAAATCAAAACCTATTGCTTGATGAACAGTATCTAAGGATATATAGATATCCAAAGAGAGTTAATTAGTTGCCTAAAACGTAAGTCTTTTCATCATCGCTCGATCAATCCTTGCTCGTAACTCGTACAACAAGCGTACAACGATTTCATGGCGCAGCCCAACTTATAGCCGCATCAAAGTTACCTGATTAACAGCCAGACGATAGGTTTTCTTTCGAGGAAACGATCAGGGATCCGTTGAGATTGGCGACACTCCATGATGCATTTGCATTACAGGCATATGATAGATGTTGTTGACCATAGCGTTCGGCGTTCGTCATGACCTGGTTATATTTGTGGCTTCGTGCAAGTCTCTTACAGAGGCGTATAATGTGCTTATTGAAACCTTCATCTGCAGCAAAATTTAAGTCATGGTTTCGTCTAGATCAATCGGATTTTTGTACTTCATTCGATAGCAAATTTGATACTCCGCCACTACACAACGAAGTCCATTGGAGTTTGTATAGGAAACGTCTTGATAGCCTCTCAGTGGTGGTGAAGCAATCTCCAACTGCAAACGTTTGCAAAGAGTCAGTCAAAAGATATAGACTTAACTGATCGATGTCATTTTCTTTGTCCATCAAATTACGTATCTATAATTAGGTGTATTTCAAAGATCTGTTTCTATATATGATTTCTTGTTTATGTTAAAATGCTTATTTTATATAAAATAATTATTATGTTACTACTACAATAGCACAATTGTCTATTTGCAAAATATTATTAATTAGTTACAATTGACAATTAACTAGTTACAATATATAATTAACTAGTTACAATATATACTAAGTAGAATTGTGTTTATTGATGGAGCAGTGAAGTCATCGAATCCAACGAATGAGGAGACTAGCCATGTCTATAAATACATACCTAATGAAGATCAAGTAAGGCAAGTGAGACTGGAGTCATCTTATGTTAAACCATCCGATTTTGCTATTCAAGAAAATCCAGCCTACGGAGCTGCAGCTTAATTCTTCAGTTGTCACAACAATGTTGTTGCTAGAGATGTTTGCACTTTAACTTCATTGGCTGACAAAACCCGCTTAACTTTAAAGAAACTAGTGTAGACCTGTTCCAGCTGAGGCTGTATCGAAAGTGAAGTATAAAATGATTAAATGCATTTTTGTAAAAACCGAAAAATTTACGTGTAATGTACATTAGGAACTTGCACCGTTGATATTTACGTGTATTAAATCTAAAAGACGATCTAAGTAGAAACATAGAAATAATGCCAGAATAATAAAGTTATTAACAATAAGCATTTAGCAGAGACATAACAATTCGCACATTTCTTAGAGATCAGACATTACTTATAAAACAAATTAGCAAGAAACAAAGAAAATGCAGTTACGTCAAAATTCACATTAAATCTTTGTCAAATTTTGATTTTAAATAGTTAACTGGTAATAGACCAGTTAAGATTGCAATGTTACACAGACGATTTAATAGCGAACTCATTTCACGCACTGGAGGAAACCTAATTGATATATAATGGTCTATACATTGTTGCTACCGACCACAACAACAAACGTGAAACCTTGTCTGATGTTCGCATGAATGATATATTGATCATCTGTTTGTCAAATGAATTGTCGTATATAATTTCAAATGTTAGGATTATTTTGACTACAACTGCTAAAATAATAGCAATCTACAAGTTTCAGCAACAAATATATAAATCTAAACAACCGATGTCTAATGCTAACAGAACCCTTTAATGTTGAGTTTTATCACAGATCACAGTGTCAGTCACATGCACAATAAGCATACGATGCAATGTAACTTAGTCACATGATGAACTACGATTTCGTCACATTGACAAGTCATTAGGTCATGTTATAATCGTGTGTGTCAATTGTTCGTCATACCAAACGTACAGTACTCAGACAGTTGAGTGTACGAAGTCATTGCAAGCGCTAGGTATATGGAAAGTTTCAAGTCTAAATCACTCTACGAATGATGCGTCAAATTAATGTACAGAATTCTTGCATGGAAATACCATCGCATTAGAAACCAAATTCTTACGTAAAATGTCTCACATCGACAATAATTTTTTAGTTACATTATCACACAAGAACGAGTTTGAACTACGTGACATTTACAAAGATTAGGATCATTTCATTTATATTAATATTTACTAATTTAGCAAAATACCACTTATAACTTGCTATTGTTCAGCTAAATATAAAAGTTTCGACTACAATGGTCATTGTCGCTTCTGTCTTTATTTTGCTGTGCCAACTGTCCTTTTGTGTGACAAATATCGATAGCGTTAGAATTTGTAATCCCTCAGAATAAGGCATAATAGTGACCTAAAATCTAAAATTGGATTAAGACAACAACATGCAGATACTGACATACATAACTAAAACGATTGTAAGCGTGACAGATACAATACATTGGATATAAAATTATAAATGGCATTTACAAAAATTTAAGACAATGCAGCTACTAGTATGTGAAAATAGAATCAAAGATTTTAAATTTGATTTAAAATCGTTTGCTTTGTAATTAACTATAGATTACCTTGTCTATTTAACATACACCTACCAAACGCATTTCTACGCTTATTAACTTAAAATACACCTAACCGTTGTAATAGTTTACCTTCTTAGTACCGACTACGACAATCAGTTGCCATTTATCCCTCGGAATGGTGTGATTGTTTATACATATAAATTTCAATTTTTGATTTAGTTAAGTATTTTTTTGATATAATGTTTAGAGTTGTCTTGCTCCCCAGACTTTAGATATACATAATGTTTACGTCAATGATATGATGATTACAATATCACATACAATGGTTTGACCTGAACTGATAGCCCAGTACGTAGGTAACTAGCTATGGTATTGCCCAACTGCATTGAGTCGATAAAAGAACATAGTACCTAGAAAAGATGCAAAATTACCGTAGAACTGATATCAATAGAAATATTGACATGTACGTACGGGATATTTGAAAGGTGGTATGCTTTGTAGATATCACGCCACGTTCGTGTGACTTGCTCAAAGAGACAAAGACCTACAATCTGTGCTGATACATGTGACTATTGGCGGCGAGATCGAAAAATTTTATCACAATTTTGTTGTGCCTTGCTTGAGTAAGAAGTTCTCTCTTTGTAAAGTATGGTGAATTGCCGTCTCAGTGCACGGCTTCATGTTTTACCATTCATTTTAGATGCTTTTTTCTAGACATGCAAGCTAAATTATATTGTAAGCTGTTTTCTTCAAAAATATTATAAATTTTTTCTGCTGTTTTTAATGTTAAATAGAAAGACCTCAATTTTATCTAAATGTCTATTAATATACTACTTAATAAATTACTAAAACTCTAATTTTCTTTGCTAATTCATAATAGAATAAATCATGGTCTAAATTTGGCATGCAAATTGTGCGAAAGCTTTGTGCAAATAATTTGATATTGAACTTCTGTTGCTCTTATTATACTACCATTTGGCTAGTCGCTGTAAATCCTTTCAACCGTACGAGATATGCCTCTGATTAAACATATTTTTTACTAGTTAATGGTAATCGAATTCAATTTTTGCGCATATACAGATTTTCCCACAATCTCAGAGCAATCGACAATTATTATAAGTAACTCAAAATCTCATGTAAAAGCTTGTTTCAACGTTACCGGAAATCCAAAGCCTTTTCTGAAAATTGATCAACAAGCCAACCAAATCGTCAACAGTTCTGTTCAAATAGAAGACAACTGTGTCTACTTCGTGCTTCAAAACGTCAAAGATGCAGAAAAAGTTACTGTGGCAGCAGAAAACTGTTTTGGACAATCAAATGTTACAATTAGTGTTCCAAAATTTCAAAGTTAGTTGACTTTACACTAAACAATTGACATGAACGAAGAACGCATAATTAGAGTATTTGTTTGCACATAGCAGGCACTCCAAATCCTCAAAACGTGAAATCTAATACTCCACATATTAGTACTTACAATGCACTCGGTACCCTCAAACCGTCCGAATCATCTCCTGTTTCTTCATACTTAATCGGTGCAACGACACAAAGTACTGCAGAAGAAGAGCGCAATACAAATTCATCAGGTAACCATGTATGACCAAATTTTGGTGTACTAATATTTTTAAGCATTTTCTCTTCAGGATTTCCAATTTGGGCGTATGCAATTATTTCTATTTTTAGTATTGCGGCGGTCATATTTTTTCTCTGTCTTGTCATATTTTATGTTAGAAGTAAGTTGTGGTATTTTGCATGCACGCACGCTTTGTTTACATATTTTTGTACATTTTTGGATTAGAGAGCACCTCACACAAAGCAGCAAGTCAGCATTCAAAGTATTTAGAATATTTTCCAAATAATTACTATATTAAAAATATTTTTTAATTAATTATTTATAGAATCAGAAACTATTGTTTGATGAACAATATCTAAGGATATATAGATATCCAAAGAGAGTTGCCTAAAATATAAGACCCTTCATCATCGGTCGATCAATTATGGCTGATAACTCGTACAATAAGCGTACAACGTTTTCGTAGCGCAGCCCAGCTTATAGCCGCATCAAAGTTACTTAATTAACAGCCAAACGATATGTTTTCTTTCGAGAAAATGATCATGGATTCGTTGAGATTAGCGACACTCCATGATACATTTGCAGTACAGGCATACGATATGATTATGTTTTGACCATTGCGCGCGGCATTCGTCATAAACTGGGTAATTTTTGTGGCTTCGTGCAAGTTTCTTGCAGATGCGTATGATGTGCTTATAGAAACTGTCACCTGCAGCAAAATTTAAGTCATGGTATAGTCTGGATCAATCGAATTTTTGTACTTCATTCGATAGCAAATTTGATACTCCGCCACTACACAACAAAGACAATTCGAGTTTGTGTAGGAAACGTCTTGATAGCCTCTCTGTGGTGGCGGAGCGATCTGCAGCTGCAAACGTTAGCAAAGAGTCAGTCATTAGATATAGACTTAACTGATCGATGTCATTTCCTTTATCCATAAAATTACGTCTCTATAATAAGGTGTATTACAAAGATCTGTTTCTATATATGATTTCTTGTTTATGTTCAAATGCATATTTTATATAAAATAGTTATTATGTTACTATTGAAACAACACAATTGTGTAGTTGCAGTATATTATTAATTAGTAACAATATACAATTACCTACTTACAATAAATAATTAACTAGTTACAATATATACTAACTAAAATTATGTTTAGTGATGGAGGAGTGAAGTCATCGAATCCAACGAATGAGGAGTCTAGCCATGTCTATGAATACATACCTAATGAAGATCAAGTAAGGCAAGTGAGACTGGAGTCATCTTATGTTGAACCATCCGATTTTGCTATTCAAGAAAATCCAGCCTACGGAGCTGCAGTTTAATTCTTCAATTGGCGCAACTATGTTGTTGCTATAGAGGATTGCACTTCAACTTCGTTGGATGACAAAACCCGCTTAACCTTAAGGAACTAGTGCAGATCTGTTTCAGCCTAGGCTGTATTGGAAGTGAAGTATAAAATGATTAAATGCATTTTTGCAAAAAATAGAAAAAATTTACATGTAATACAAATTAGGAGCTTGCACCGATTGAAATTTACGTACATAAAATCGAAAAGACGGTTTAAACGGAAACATACAAATAATGTCAGAATAATTAAGTTAATAACAATAAGCATGAAGCAGAGACATAACACTTCGCATATTTCTCAAAGATCAGACCTTATTCATCAAACATTGCAAAGAAACGAGTATGTAGTTATGTTAAAATTCAAATTACATCTTTGTAAAATTTTAATTTTAAATAGTTAACTGGTAATCGACTAGTTAAGATTGCAATGTTACACAGACGATTTAATAACGAAAGCATTTCACGTAAGGACACTTAATTATATATACACTGGTCTATAAATTGTTGCTACCGGCCACAACAACAGTAGACCTGAACCTTGACTGATGTTCACATGATTGATAGAAATCATCCGTTTGTCAATTAAATATCGTATATAATTTTAAATGTTAAAATTGTTTTGACTAGGACTGCTAAAATAATAGCAATCTATAACTTTTAACAACAAATATATACATCTAAGCAACCGATGTTTCTACTGCTTTACAGAACCATTGATATTGAGTCTGAGCCGACGTCACAGTGTCAGTCACGTGTACAATAAACATACAATGCAATTTAACTTAATCACATTATGAACTACGATTTTGTCACTTTGACAAGGCATTAGTCAATTTTTCTTCATACCAAACGTACAACAGTCAGAAAGTTGAGTGTACGAAGTCAAGCAAACGCTAATTGTATAGAAAGTTACAAATCTAAATCACTCTGCGAACGATATTTCACATTATTATTATGTACAGAATGCTTGCCTGGAAATAATTGCGAATGGCAGTTGACGCCATATTTAGGAAAGGTATTCGACGGGGACTTGGTCTTCGATGGAGAGACTCACTGTATCAGCGCCTAGGTAATTGAATGTTCAATGCGTCAGTGAAGATTCGAACAGTGCAAGCTTTATCGTTGAAACGGTTACTAGACTCTAGAAATGGCCTAGCTAGAGGACTATCGTGGAAAGTCTATAGAGATACGTTGCCTTTTGTAGATGTGCATACTAATTTTTTTGCCATCTCGCTGAAGGAATTACGTTCTCTGTTATATACTTAGCTGTCTGTTTGTTTTGAGGTGTCTATGTGAATGTGTGTGGGTTTGTACGTATATTTCTCTCATTTGTGAGAGGCTGTACCTGTTGGTACGATGTGAAATATATTATTATAAAACCGTATCAGAAAGCAAATTCTTACGTGAAATGTCTCACATCGACAATAATGATTTTAGTTACATTATCACACAAGAACGAGTTTGAACTACGTAACACCTCCAAAGATTGAATCATTTCATTTATATTAATATTCACAATTTTAGCAAAATACCACTTATAACTTTGCTATTATTGATCTAAATGTAAAAGTTTGAACTACAGCGCTCATTGTTGATTCCATCTGTATTTTTTGTGGCAACTGTCCTTTTGTCTGACAAATATCGACAATGCTAGAATTTGCAATCCCGCAGAACATGCCATACTAATAACCAAAAATCTAAAATTAGATTAAGGCAACAACATGCAGATAGTGTCATACATAACTAACACGATTGTAAGCGTGACAGATACGATATATTGGATAATAAATCATAAATGGCGTTAACAAAAATTTAAGGAAATACAGCTACTAGTATGTAAAAATTAAAATCAAAATTTATAAATTTTATTTAAAATTATTTGCTTGGTAACTAACTATAGATTACCTTGTTGATTAAACAAACACTTACCTAACGCATTTCTACGCGTGGTAAACAAAAATACACCTAACTTCTCAACTGTTTACCATCTTAGTACCGACCACGACAAGCAGTTGCCCTTTATTCTTTGGCATAGTGTGATTTTTTGTACATATAAATTTTAATTTTTGAATTAGTTAAGTATTTCGTAAATAAAAGGTTGGTGTTGTCTTCCTCTCCAGACTCTATATATACGTTTTGCTTAAATCAATGATCTGATGATTGCAATATCACATGATATAATTCGACCAGAACTGCTAGAACAGCATGTACGTAACTAGCTAGGGTATCGCCTAACTGCATTGAGTCGATAAAAAGGACATGGTATCTAGAGTTTACTGTATACAAGCGGTAGCGCAGCAAAGCATAGCCTAGCCGGTACCTATTTTCTCGAAAAGAGACAAACTAATGTTACCTTAATGAACTACCGTAGAAACAATATCAACAGCTAAAATATTGTCATGACGAACGGGATATTTGAAAGGCGGTGTGCTTTACAGATATCACGCCGCGTTCGTGTCACTCGTGCCAGGACACAAAGACCTACAGTATGTGCTGATAAATGTGACTATTGGTAGCGAGATTGAAAAACCTTGTCACAATTTTGTTGTGTCTTGCTAGAGTAAGAAGTTCTCTCTTTGTAAAGTGTGGAGAATTGCAGTACTATTGTTATCAGCCATGTTGTACCTACATTATGTTCAGACTCAGCAATGTTTCACAAGCTTTTGACCTTTCGTCTATTTGTCTTTCGGGTATCTATTGTTGTCCCTATTTTGGAGTCAGTCGCTAGTGAGCAAACAGTACTTTGTCAAACTAATAGAAAAGGTAAATCGTCACGCGCATGCTTGGCCTGCATTTGCAAATTTTTTAAAGAGAGTGAGACTGCCGAGTGCATTAATAACAAAAGTTACTAAATTGTTACAACTTAACTGATATTGATTACTAGTTTCTGTATAGATGTCCTGCTGTACGAAAAAATATTAAGCTTTACAGTATTGTTGGATCAAATATCGTATTCGTACCGCAAGATTTCCAATAAACGGAAATTCAAACAATTTTGTACTGTCTGAAAACTATAGTTAGGACATCAACGCCTTTGCAACTAATTTTACCTATCAGTGGCAAAAACCAGTAAAAACGTCAAACGGAAAAGAATATCGGACAATCTTCTAGGCGGTTTACAAAAAAAAACTCAAAGTAAATGGTATTACAAAGGAATACGATGGTGTGCGCCTAAGATATACAGTTGTGCTACGTAATTCTAAGAGATTTCTTTCAAAAACGGCGACTTTTCGTGTCGATGATAATCTAAGTTATAACTAAAAGCAATAAATAATTAATAAATAATTAATTTATTCATTGAAATACTTTAATGTTTAATATGGTATAAGTGCATTATCTCTCACTATTATGAATATTATCCTAAGTTATCAGAGACATATCTCAAAAAAGTTTCCAGAGTGCACGAAAACCGATTTTTTGGGCAACCGTACAAAGTACTGCAGAAGAAAAGAGCAATACAACTTAATCAGGTAACTATGTATGACTAATATTTGGTGTTCTAGTATTTTTAATCCCTTTTCTTTTCAGGATTTCCAATTTGGGCATACGCAATTATTTCTATATTTAGTATTGCGGTCTATCATGTTTTTCTCTGTATTATCATATTTTATGTTAGAAGTAAGTTGTGGTATTCTGCATGCATTCACGCTATATTTACTTGTTGTCATACATTGTTGGATTAGAGAACACATAACACAAAGCAGCAAGTCAACATTCAAAGTATCTAACATATATAAAAAAATAATTACTATATTAAAAATAGTGTTTTAATTAATTTATTGATAGAATCAGAACCTATTGTTTGCTGAACAACACTTAAGGATATATAGATATTCAAAAAGAGTTGCCTAAAACATAAGCCTTTCATCATCGCTCGAACAATCATGGCTGCTAACTCGTACAACAAGCGTAAACCGTTTAAATAGCGCAGCCCAACTTATAGACGCATCAAAGTTAGTTGATTAACAGCCAGTCGATATGTTTTCTTTCGAGGAAATAATCATGGATCCATTGAGATTGGCGGCATTAAACGATGCATTTGCGGTACAGGCGTACGATGTGTGTTGTTGACCATTGCGTGCAGCGTTTGTCATAACCTGGTTAATTTTTGTGGCTTCGGGAAAGTTTCTTATAAAGTGTTCATGCAAACCGTCCCCTGCAGCCAAATTGAAGTCATCGTTTCGTTTAGATCAATCGGATTTTTGGACTTCTTTCGACAGCAAATTTGATACTCAGACACCACTCAAAAGACCATTCGAGTTTGTATAGCTACGAAACGTCTTGATAGCTTCTCAATAATGGTGAACACATCATACAAAGCAGCAAGTCAACATTCGAAGTATTTACACATATTTGCCAAATAATTACCATATTAAAAATAGCGTTTTAATTGACTATTGATAAAATCAAAACCTATTGTTTGATGAACAGTATCTAAGGATATATAGATATTCAAAGAGAGTTAATTAGTTGCCTAAAACGTAAGTCTTTTCATCATCGCTCCATCAATCCTTGCTCGTAACTCGTACAACAAGCGTACAACGATTTCATGGCGCAGCCCAACTTATAGCTGCATCAAAGTTACCCGATTAACAGCCAGACGATATGTTTTCTTTCGAGGAAACGATCATGGATCCGTTGATATTGGCGACACTCCATGAAGCATTTGCATTACAGGCATATGATAAATGTTGTTGACCATAGCGTTCGGCGTTCGTCATGACCTGGTTATATTTGTGGCTTCGTGCAAGTCTCTTACAGAGGCGTATAATGTGCTTATTGAAACCTTCATCTGCAGCAAAATTTAAGTCATGGTTTCGTCTAGATCAATGGGATTTTTGTATTTCATTCGATAGCAAATTTAATACTCCGCCACTACACAACGAAGTCCATTGGAGTTTGTATAGGAAACGTCTTGATAGCCTCTCAGTGGTGGTAAAGCGATCTCCAACTGCAAACGTTTGCAAAGAGTCAGTCAAAAGATATAGACTTAACTGATCGATGTCATTTTCTTTGTCCATCAAATTACGTATCTATAATAAAGTGTATTTCAAAGATCTGTTTCTATATATGATTTCTTGTTTATGTTAAAATGCATATTTTATATAAAATAATTATTATGTTACTATTACAATAGCACAATTGTCTATTTGCAAAATATTATTAATTAGTTACAATTTTACAATTAACTAGTTACAATATATAATTAACTAGTTACAATATATACTAAGTAGAAGTGTGTTTATTGATGGAGCAGTGAAGTCATCGAATCCAACGAATGAGGAGACTAGCCATATCTATAAATACATACCTAATGAAGATCAAGTAAGGCAAGTGAGACTGGAGTCATCTTATGTTAAACCATCCGATTTTGCTATTCAAGAAAATCCAGCCTACGGAGCTGCAGTTTAATTCTTCAGTTGTCACAACAATGCTGTTGCTACAGATGTTTGCACTTTAACTTCATTGGCTGACAAAACCCGCTTAACTTTAAAGAAACTAGTGTAGACCTGTTTCAGCTGAAGCTGTATCGAAAGTGAAGTATAAAATGATTAAATGCATTTTTGTAAAAACGGAAAAATTTACATGTAATGCAAATTAGGAACTTGCACCGTTGATGTTTACGTGTATTAAATCTAAAAGACGATCTAAGTAGAAACATAGAAATAACGTCAGAATAACAAAGTTATTAACAATAAGCATTTAGCAGAGACATAACAATTCGCATATTTCTTAGAGATCAGACATTACTTATAAAACAAATTAGCAAGAAACAAGGAAAATGCAGTTACGTCAAAATTCACATTAAATCTTTGTCAAATTTTGATTTCAAATAGTTAACTGGTAATGGACTAGTTAAGATTGCAATGTTACACAGACGATTTAATAGCGAACTCATTTCACGCACTGGAAGAAAACCTAATTGATATATAATGGTCTATACCTTGTTGCTACCGACCACAACAACAAACATGAAACCTTGTCTGATGTTCGCATGAATGATATATTGATTATCTGTTTGTCAAATAAATTGTCGTATATAATTTCAAATGTTAGGATTATTTTGACTACAACTGCTAAAATAATAGCAATCTACAAGTTTCAGCAACAAATATATAAATCTAAACAACCGATGTCTAATGCTAACAAAACCCTTTAATGTTGAGTTTTATCAGAGATCACAGTGTCAGTCACGTGCATAATAAGCATACGATGCAATGTAACTTAGTCACATGATGAACTACGATTTTGTCACATTGACAAGTCATTAGGTCATGTTTATAATCGTGTGTGTCAATTTTTCGTCATACCAAACGTACAGTACTCAGACAGTTGAGTGTACGAAGTCATTGCAAGCGCTAGGTATATGGAAAGTTCCAAGTCTAAATCACTCTACGAATGATGCGTCAAATTAATTTACAGAATTCTTGCATGGAAATAAAATCGCATTAGAAACCAAATTCTTACGTAAAATGTCTCACATCGACAATAATTTTTTAGTTACATTATCACACAAGAACGAGTTTGAACTACGTGACATTTACAAAGATTAGGATCATTTTATTTATATTAATATTTACTAATTTAGCAAAATACCACTTATAACTTTGCTATTGTTTAGCTAAATATAAAAGTTTCGACTACAATGGTCATTGTCGCTTCTGTCTTTATTTTGCTGTGCCAACTGTCCTTTTGTGTGACAAATATCGATAGCGTTAGAATTTGCAATCCCTCAGAATAAGGCATAATAGTGACCTAAAATCTAAAATTGGATTAAGACAACAACATGCAGATACTGACATACATAACTAAAACGATTGTAAGCGTGACAGATACAATACATTGGATATAAAATTATAAATGGCATTTACAAAAATTTAAGACAATGCAGCTACTAGTATGTGCAAAATAGAATCAAAGATTTTAAATTTGATTTAAAATCGTTTGCTTTGTAATTAACTATAGATTACCTTGTCTATTTAACATACACCTACCAAACGCATTTCTACGCTTATTAACTTAAAATACACCTAACCGTTGTAATAGTTTACCTTCTTAGTACCGACTACGACAATCAGTTGCCATTTATCCCTCGGAATGGTGTGATTGTTTAGACATATAAATTTCAATTTTTGAATTAGTTAAGTATTTTGTTGATATAATGTTTAGAGTTGTCTTGCTCCCCAGACTTTAGATATACATAATGTTTACGTCAATGATATGATGATTACAATATCACATACAATGGTTTGACCTGTACTGATAGCACAGTACGTAGGTAACTAGCTATGGTATCTCCCAACTTCATTGAGTCGATAAAAGAACATAGTACCTAGAAAAATGCAAAATTACCGTAGAACTGATATCAATAGAAATATTGACATGTACGTACGGGATATTTGAAAGGTGGTATGCTTGGTAGATATCACGCCACGTTCGTGTGACTTGCGCAAAGAGACAAAGACCTACAGTCTGTGCTGATAAATGTGACTATTGGCGGCGAGATCAAACAATTTTATCACAATTTTGTTGTGCCTTGCTTGAGTAAGAAGTTCTTTCTTTGTAAAGTATGGTGAATTGCAGTACTATGGTCATCAGCCATGTTGTACCTATATTATGTTCAGACTCAGCAATGTTCGACAAGCGCTTGACCTTCCATCTATTTGTCTTTCGGGTATCTATTGTTGTCGCTGTTTTGGAGTCAGTCGCTAGTGAGCAAACAGTACTTTGTCAAACTGATAGCAAAGGTAAATCGTCATGCGCATGCTTGGTCTGCATTTGTAAAATTTTGTAAGAGAGTGGGACTGCAGAGTGCATTAATTAGAAAGTTACTAACTTGTTACAACTTAACTGATATTGACCAGCTGCTTTCTGTATAGATGTCTTGCTGTACAAAGAAAATGTTACGCTGTACAGTCTTATTGGATCAAATATCCAACTCGTACCACATAAACATCTAATAAGCGATAACCCTCAGAAGTTAGTACCGTCTCGAAATTATACTTGGACCGTCAACGCTTTTAAAATTAATATTACCTATCATTGGGGAAATAACGTCAACCAGTCAAACGGACGAAAATATCGGACAATGTTCAAGCCGTTTTACAGAAAGCTCACAGTCAATGGTACTACAAAGGAATACGATGGTGTGCGCCTACGATATACAGCTGCGCTACCTAATTCTACGAGATTTTATTCAGAAACAGCGACTTTACGTATCGGTGGTAAGATAAATTATAACTAAGAGCAATTAATATATGTATAATTTCTACATTAGAGTAACTTAATTTTTAAAATAGTATAAATACATTAACTCTCACTGTTATGTATATTATCTACTTTATAAGAGACGTATCTCAAAAGGTTTCTAGAGTGCTCGTAAACCGATCTTTTTGGCACCTGGGCGTCATGCATGCATGTTCTTGATATACGTTTGCTACGGATGCCATCATTTGATTGATTTATGGTCTTGGGCAATGCTCTGATGAATCTAAAAATTCCATCTCAGTAAACGATTGAATAAGACCGTCTCAGTGCACGATTTCATGTTTTACCATTCATTCTAGATGCATGTTTTCTAGACATGCAAGCTAAATTATATTGTAAGCTGTTTTCTTCAAAAATATAATAAATTTTTTTCTGCTGTTTCTAATGTTAAATAAAAATACCTCAATTTCATCTACATGTCTATTAATATACTAATTTATAAATTACTAAAACTCTCATTTTTCCTGGCTATTTCATAATAGATTAAATCATGGTCCAAATTTGGCATGCAAATTGTGAGATAGTTTTGTGCAAATAATTTGATATTGAACTTCTGCTGCTCTTATGATACTACCATTTGGCTAGTCGTTGTAAATCCTTTCAACCATATGAGAGATGCCCCTGATTAAACATATTTTTACTAGTTAATGGTAATAGAATTCAATTTTTGCGCATATACAGATCTTCCCACAATCTCAGAGCAATCGGCAATTATAACGAGTAACTCAAAATCTCGTGTAAAAGCTTGTTTCAACGTTACCGGAAATCCAAAGCCTTCTCTGAAAATTGATCAACAAGCCAACCAAATCGTCAACAGTTCTGTTGAATTAGAAGAAAACTGTATCTACTTCGTGCTTCAAAACGTCAAAGATGCAGAAAATGTTACTGTGGCAGCAGAAAACTGTTTTGGACAGTCAAATGTTACAATTAGTGTTCCAAAATTTCAAAGTTAGTTGACTTTACACTAAACAATTGACATGAACGAAGAGAGCATAATTAGAGTATTTGTTTGCACATCGCAGGCACTCCAAATCCTCAAAACGTTAAATCCAATACTCCACCTATTATTACTTACAATGCAGTCGGTACCCGCAAACCGTCTGAATCATCTGTTTCTTCATACATAATCGGTGCAACGACAAAAAACACTGCAGAAGAAAATGACAATAAGACTTCATCAGGTAGTCATGTCTGATCAAATTTGACCAATATTTCAAACATTGCTTCTTCAGGATTTCCAATTTGGGCATCAGCAATTATTGCCATTATTAGTATTGCAGCGCTAATACTTGTTGTCTTTCTCATCATATGTTACGTTAGAAGTAAGTTGTAGTATTACAATACAAACCCAATAGATCATTACGCTTTGTCCTCCATTGTGTGATTAGAGAAACGACTATCAAGAGCAGCAAGTCAAGAATCAAAGTATTCATACATATTTGGTTATAATAGTTTTCTAAATTTGACCACTTCTCTAGGGACGATGACATGATGGAATCAGAACCAACTGTGTATGCAATACCAATAAAGAAGCGAGCGGTGGTATCACCTTTCATTAAAGAGTCTGCAACTGTAACAGCAGAACCGCAGCCATCAATGGTCCTAGCAAGCAAGCATGCATTAGACTCTTCGCCAACTAACCCACTCGAATGTCTTCTTTACTCGACTTTGTCTCAAGCTGAGACCAACATGGTCTCTCAGGTAATTCCAATAAGCAAATAATTCTAATGCATACAAACTAGTTACAATAGAATCGTTCTTGAAGCGAATTTCAGAAACAAATGTTTGAATCTCTTGGCAGTAAACAGTAAGCAAAAAATAGCCACGTTATGTCTATTAGACCTCTGCAGTTTAGCTAGTAAGAGTGTGTTGTGCAACATTACTGTACGCAAGTTAGCATTCGCAGCTACCTTCTCATCATGTAACTGTTTGTTACTATTCAAGTGAATTATCGATCCTATTTTATTTAGGGCGTCAAGCTTGACGAATCTGAGTTACTTTGCGAAGAAGACGCAAAAGCAATGTATGCCACACCAGTAAAGACTAAAACGGCAAATTCACAGCCGAAAATCGAGTACGACAATACATTAACAGTTAACCAGATATCGAGCCAAGAAGGCAACAACGCAGCAAATCCTCACATTACTCATTCAACTGCCCGTTCTCCAAATACGAGGCACGACGACAGCACCGCAACGTCGTCGGTAATTCAAACACATAAACTGTATCATGACATGAAAATGAATTGCTGTTATTGTTTTCAATTTTAGACTTTGGAGTATGCTGAGTTGCAGTTTGGAAACAACACGGTGGGCCCTGCAGTTTCTTCTTCCGCTGCTGTCACGTATGCTAGCATAAAAAAAACATAACTATGAAGTTTACTCTTGACGAAGACGTTTAGCTAACAAGACTTTTGACTCGGTACTTAAACGATTATGCAAAATTTGCGTAAACTTTGAAATACAAGTAAAATTTCTTGTCATGGTTAACTCCAGGGTACGCAATTTCATGGTCTTCGCTCGAATTGTCAAACTCCGACTCTAAGAAAATTTGTTTTATATAAATTAAATTTGTAGCATAGCAACACATTCTCTTCGCGATGTAAGCCAATGTATACTGTAGAGTGTTACGTATGTTCACGGGTTTCAGTACTGGTATTATATTTCCTTACAATAAACTCTATACGAACAAACAGAATAGGCACTAGCTCTACTAGTTTCGTACAGCTCTTCTAATCTCTAACAACCAATGCAAGTCTTTAGTTGTAATTCAATCCATATTAATAACTTCTCTTACTAATTACTCTCAAGACACCACATAGAGTGCATGGAGTAAGTTAAGTAATAAGTTTCTAATCAGTAAGTCACCTTCTATTTCAAAAGCATGCGTTAGGTCTAATAAATTTATATTTGCGGTGAAACTGGAGATGCAGAGCCGTATAGATACGGCTCTGAAAGGATCACGGCGATCGGGAACCCCTAACGTTGAACGCAACCTCAATCTTTGTAAGGAAGAGTATCGTTGTACTGAATGTATGTACTCTAATGTTATGAATGCCCCGACCCCCAACTTGCGAGTGGATCCGCCGCTCTTGTATCCCTATTGCTAGGAATATCGCTGCCAATCGTCCAGACATCTGTTTCAGAAATAAGAAAACAAACACTTGTCTTATTATTGATGTTAGCTGTCCTGCTGGTGTTGACATCGCCAGGAAACATGCTGAGAAATTGACGAAATGCAGTGACTTACGGAAGGAGGTAAGCCGCATGTGGCAGTGTCGGACCATGGTTGTTCCAGTTGTGTTGGGATCGTCGGGTAAAATGCACGCAGGTATGCATGGTGGCTGGATATTATTGCAGGTCATCACAACTTGAAGCAATTATAGAAAGCAGTGCTTTTTGGATCCAGTCGGATCATGCGTAAAATAATGTCTTCTCTTTAGACAAGCAGCCATGGTGGTCTAAGCAACTTTGAGCCAGGTTTTGCCTACGGGGCTTACAAGAGGCCTTACAAACCAGACTTACAGAGCGGCTCAGACAGACGAAGAAAGGAGACTGAGATAAGAGAACGTCATCTGCGTACATCAATTGAATCATCACGTCATTGCACTCTAGCACATGGCATACTCTTTGAAGTATTGAAGATCTTCGGTGCTGCATTTAATTATGACTCATGTCTTCATTATTCCATTGCGGCGCGGATTGGATGGATGTCTCAGAGCTGCGGGAAGTGTGCAGCATTGAAATGGCAGAAGGAAACAAAATGCATGTGCTGCTCGAATGGCAAAGTTTCTTTGCCAACACTTACTTCTCCTCCAGAACCTTTCAAAACCCTGCTAAAAAGAGAAAAAGTAAAGCCGTAATTTTTCCATAACATGCGCAAGTACAACAGCTGTTTTTTGATGACGAGTTTTGGAGCTGACAAAAAGTCACTGAGCATGGCTACATGCCAACGTTTAAGGTTCAAGGGCAAGTTTATCACACTATCGGCAGTGTTCTTCCAATAACCGGTGAAGAGGCCAAGTTTCTCCAGATCTACTCTATTGGAGACCCAAAGACCAGGCCAAACGACGAGGTCAGGTTATTATTTTAACCAGGCTCTCCATTATCTGGTCCCATCAAGACATGCTCCAACAAAAACACTATTTGGTCTACAGTTTCAAGTACGCATTTGAAAACAATCCAGGAAGAAAGTTTGACATTGTCATAAAAATACTATAGTCGATATAATAAAGGAAAGGTGTGTGTGTGTGTGTGTATGTGTGAACAAAATGTTTCTGAGAATTCTTCAGAGATACACTTCATAATAAATTAGAACGGGTGAAGGAGATATACTTCATCAATGCATACAAGGATAAATTAATTAACTACTAATAACTTAATCTTCCCATGCCGAGAATGGGACAATAAACTAGCAATAATAATAGTAATAATAATAGTAATAATGATAATGACGTTTAGTGCTTTCCTGGTGCTCATTTATATCAACTAGGCGTGCTGTACCGATGTTTGCGCCACCGTAATGCCTGCAATCTATATCGAATTGGCTAGTCATTGATCGCCGTGTGGACTACACAGAAACATGTATTCTGCTGGGCTTACCTGCCGGGTTGGTGAGCGCCCAAATGGGGGTAAAGACCCCACTTGCCCATTACGGAGGGGCATAGCGACACATAAGGCTTAGTGGTTTGGGGGTTCAAACCCCAGTGACGACAGTAAATTATGAAACTTTTCTGTATTTCTTTCTTATGTTTCTCTAGCTTTATCCATGAGACCATGACTTGTTTCAGTCGTGGGGAAATTTCTGTAGTCTGGCGAAAGGTCCGTTGACGATGACGTTGAGTGCTTTCCTGGTGGTCATTGATATCCACTAGGCATGCTGTATCAAGTTCGCAGTCACCGTAATGCCTGCAATCTATATTGAATTTGCTAGTCATTGATCGCCGTGTGGACTATACAGAAACATGTACCCTGCTGGGCTCACCTGCCGGGTTGGTGTGCGCCCAAATGAGGGTAATGACCTCACTTGCCCATTATGGAGGAGCATAAAAACACATAGACTTTACAAACCCCGACTGATCTGGTTGAGCACGACATAAATAATAATATTAGAGCGTGGCTTAGTGGTTAGCGACAATGACTACCACTCCATGGTTAGGCCCGTCATATACTCAGAACCAATGTATTTATAATCAGAACTTATACATAAAATATAAAAAATTAGAAGCCAGCAATTATAAATACAAAGGTCACACTCACAAGAAAACTATTACAGTGTATCAAATTGCTGGTTCACTTCTCTATTTCACTCCAAATATTTCCGATGCCAGTCTACATGATACATCTTCTAGGAAGTACACTTGGATTGTCAACATCTATGGAAATGGCTATACTTACAAGTGGCAAATAGTCCCGGATTACTAGATCAGACTGTCTTTTATGTTCGTTAAAGAAAATGTACACAACTAGGACAAGCAAAATACACAATAGTGCGCGAGTCAGATATGAAACTCGTATGAAAAATTCTAAAACATTTGTTTCTGCAACAGCAACCCTACATATTGGTGGTAAGAAATTGTAACAAAACAATAAATATTAATTAATAATTAATTATTAATTTGTGCGTTTGAATGCAATTGATCGTTTTCAAATTCGCTTAATTTCAAATTAAAGTATATTATTTGATTGTTAATAATCTATTTACTATTGTTTGCTTGTTTAGCTCCTCCACAAATTTCAAAAAATCAAACAGTTTGATGGGTGTCCCCGAGTCTTTGGTCGAGGCCTGTTTTAATGTCACCGAGAGTCCTGAGCCTTCACGAACAATCAGCAAAAGAGACGGTGCAGACGTTCCCATACCTTCTACATAGAAGAACAGCGTTAGTTTTGGACCTCTGAAAGTCACTGATACGGGAAACATCACTGTAAAAGTGAAAACCTGTTACGGAAATTCAAACGTAAATATTTATCTTTACGTTTCTCAACGTAAGTTACATGAACAAAGTTTGATTCAAATATTAGGTTTGAAAACAGAAAATTTTTACTACTGAAAAATAAGAAGCAAGTAATATGACAATAGGAACAACAAACCAAAGTACTGAAAATGAAACAGATGACACAAATTCATCGGGTAACAAACTTTAATTTCAAATAATATGTTTACATTTGGCTGTCTTGCTAAGAAATGTCAATTTGGAGTTATGTAATCATTGCAATTTGTAGCATCGCAGCTGTAATCGCTTTTACTAATCTGATTGTCTTTTATATTATAAGTAAGAAGTATATACAACTTTTGTGTTCTTACTTTGCACATTGTGTTGTGACTAGGAGATAAGTCTCAAAAGAGAAACGCCATAAGTCAAGGTATTTCAGATTTGTAAGAACAAGCAATTCTCTCAAATTTATATTAATGTCCAGATATGATCCACCCATACAATCACAGCCATCAGTGTATGAGACAACAGTGAATATGACGAAAGCAACATTTAGCAAATGCGCAACTACGGTAACAGATTATAAAAACAGGCAAATTAGAAAACTATAAATGACATAATCTTTTAATTCTAGTGTAATTTTAAAAATATTTATAATTTCTAATAAGTCAAAAATTGTTAAATAAATATTTGGTGTTAAACATACATACCAAATTTATTAAATCAATTTTTGTAGCTTGGAGAGTAAGACGAGCCAGATGTATGAAATAATTCGGCTGAAAAATACCGTGTGTAACCACACCAGAAAGACAAGCAGTCAAGTTTTCTTTGAGGTCTAACATCGCGGATAAAATAGCAGCTGACGAGACAACTGGAGGAGGTTATGACGTACCATGTTTTCTGAGTGTGGATTCTACTAAACGGTTTTCTAAGTCTCAAGTTGCTGCTAACACAAATACCAAACCGTAATTACAGCATAAAAATATTTTATTGTCTACGAATTAATTATTGTATTGTATACTTTAAGATTGAGGAGTATGATCACCTCGACCATAATTATGTAAATAGCGCAGTGACTACAGCAATTCCTCGTTCTTCTTCTCTCGCATATGCTACTGTCAACAAATACTATAAAAATGTTAGTCAAAATTGATGAGCTAAGAGCGGTGTTTAGTTAGCTGTATAACGAATGTTAAATGCAATCGTAGAAGTTTGAAGGTGCGCACGCTTGATGCGGGACGTCGAAGCTCTGCGTTTGACACACACACACACACACACACACACACACACACACACACACACACACACACACACACACACACACACACACACACACACACACACACACACACACACACACACACACACACACACACACACACACACACACACACACACACACACACACACACACACACACACACACACACACACACACACACACACACACACAAGCAAGCAAGAGGCTATAGAGTAAAACTCCTAAAACTTGATTCATATTACGCTGAGTCAAACACTTACTACGTCTTCTTATTTCAATAGTAATACGTTGCCATAGCAACCGTGTTGTACCTTTTTCAAGTAAATTATATTAGCATATTTTGCAAAGAAATGTATAAGCTACAAAACCCATATATATATATATATATATATATATATATATATATATATATATATATATATATATATATATATTGTATATATAGCTGTAAGATTCGCATTGCTTGCAATTGAGCGACAGATTTTCCAGTTTAATTAATTAATTTACTTTAAGCATTAAGATGGAGCTCCCCAGACCTTAAATTTTTGTTATGCCAATGCCCTGACGTCAAGAATAGATTATCAGTTTACCTAATAACATACAATTTGATTCAAACTTTCAAATAATTATTAAAAAAAGTATCACCCAATTGTGTTTGAATCGCTAGAACGGTATATGCATTGTTTGTCTGTGGCAAACACAAGAAGTAAAGTTGCCAAGAATTGACCTGGCCGGTAATTTGATAATTATTTTCTTAATTAGAAGTAAACTAATTATAATTTAATAACGTCATTTATCGTACAAACAATGTCAACAGACATAACTGATATGTATGTACGGGATATTTGAAAGATGGTTTGCTTTGCAGATGTCAGGCCACATTCGTGCCGCTCGCGCAAAGACACAAAGAGCTACAGTCTGTGCTGATAAATGTGACTATTGGTAGTGAGATTGAACAATTTTATCACAATTGTGTTGAGCTTTGCTAGAGTAAGAAGTTCTATCTTTGTAAAGTATGGTGAATGGTAGTATTATGGGTATTAGTTCAGACTCAGCAATGCTCGACAATTTCTTGACCTTTCATCTATTTGCCTTTCGGGTATCAATTGTTGTCGCTATTTTGGAATCGTTCGCTAGTGAGCAAACAGTACTTTGTCGAACTGATAGCAAAGGTAAATCGTCATGCGCATGCTTGGCATGCATTTGTAAAATTTTCTAAGAGAGTGAGACTGCAGCGTTTATTAATTAGGAAGTTACTAACTTTATACTTAACTGGTATTGATCAGCTGGTTTCTGTACATATGTCTTGCTGTACGAATAAAATTTTACGCTGTAGAGTCTTGTTGGATCAGATATCGCATTCGTACCACAGCTAATCCGAATACAAGGAAATAAAATCAAGTTACCGTCTTCAAAATACATTTGGACCGTCAACGCTTTTAAAGCAAATTTTACCTATCAGTGGCAAAGAGCAGTCAAAACGTTAAGCGGAAAAATATTGGACAATCTTCAAGATGTTTTACAGCAAGCTCAGACTAAATGGCATTACAGAGAAATACGATGGTGTGAGTCTAAGACATACAGCTGCGCTACGTAATTCTACGAGCTTTCATTCAAAAACGGCGACTTTACGTGTCGGTGGTAAGCTAAATTATAAGTAAAAGCAATAAATAATTAATAAATGATTAATTTATACACTGAAATACTTTAATATTTAAAATAGAATAACTACATTAACTCCCACTGTTATGTATATTTTCCTAAGTTATCAGAGACGTATCTTAAAGGGTTTCCAGAAAGCACGAAAAAGGATCTTTTTGGCAGTGCTTTACCCAGACGTCACGTAATGCAGCATGCACGTTCTTGATACACGTTTGCTACGGATACTATCTTTTGATTGCTTTTGTAGTGGTGGGCACTAATACGATGACACCAAATATTCCAACTCAAAAAAATCCGTCTCATTGCACGGTTTCTGTTTTACCATTTATTATGTAACTGTTTTCTAGACATGCAAACTTATATTGCAGGCTGTTTTCTTCTAACATACTTTAACTAAAAATTATTCTGCTCTTTATAGTGTTAAATAAATAAACCGTAATTTTATCTATATTGCTATTACTATAAACTGTTTAATAAATTAATATATTTAAGGTTTTCTTTATAATTATTAATAGTTAAAATTATGGTCTAGATTAGGCATGCAAATTGTGTAATAATTTTAAGCAAATAAGTTGATTTCGAACTTCCGTTGCACTAGTTAACGGTGCTATCGTTTGGCTTGTGTTATAAATCCCTCTGATGACCATATCAAATACGCCCCTGAATAAATATATTTTGTCTTACTAGTAATTAGTAATAGAATATAATGTTTGCACATATATGGATCTTCCCACAATCTGAGAACAATCAATCATTATTCTGAGTAAATCAAATTCTCGTGGAAAAGCTTGTTTCAGTGTTACGGAAAGTCCAAAGCCTTCTCTAAAATTTGATCAACAGGCCAACAAAATCGTCAACAGTTCTGTTGAAATAGACGAAAACTGCGGCTACTTCGTGCCTGAAAACGTCAAAGGTGCGGAAAACGTTACTGTGGCAGCAGAAAACTGCTTTGGACAATCAATGTTATGGTTATTTTTCCAAAATTTCAAAGTTAGTTGTCTTTACACTAAAGAATTGACATGAACTAACAACCCATAACTAAAGTATTCGTTTGCACATTGCAGGTACTCGAAATCATCAAAACGTTAAATAAAATACTCAACCTGTCAGTACCTCAAATGCGATCGGTACTCTCAAACAGTCAGAATCATCTCCTGTTTCTTCATATTTGAACGGTGCAACGACAAAAACTACTGCAGAAGAAGAGATCTATACCCCTACATCAGATAACAACGTATGACTAAATTTTTGCTGTACTAATATTTTTAATACATTTTTCTTTAGGATTTCCAATATGGGCATATGCATTTATTACTATTTTCAGTATTGCGGCGGTCGTATTTTTTCTCTGTCTTATTATATTTTATGTTAGAAGTAAGTGGTGGTATTCTGCATGCATGCACGCTATATTTACGTGTTGTCGTACATTGTAGGATTAGAGAACACATCACAAAAAGCAACAAGTCAACATTCAAATTACTTAAAAATATTTGCCAAATAATTGCTATATTAAAAACAGTGTTTTAGTATATTATTGATAGAATCAGAACCTATTGTTTTTGAGAAACAGCATATAATGATATATAGATATTCAAAGAGAGCTGTATTTTCATCATCGCTCGAGCAAACATGTCTCCTAACTCGTAAAACAAGCACAAAGTTTTCGTAGCGCAGCCCAACTTATAGCTGTATCAAAGTTACCTTGTTAACAGCCAGACGATATGTTTTCTTTCGAGGAAACGGTCATGGATCCGTTGAGATTGGCAGCATTCCATGATGCATTTGCGAAACAGGCGTGCGATCTATGTAGTTGAAAATTGCGTGCGGCGTTCGACATGACCTGGTTAATTTTTGTGGCTTCGTGCAAGTTTTTTACAGAAAATATATAGTGTTCATGCAAACCGTCACCTGCAGCTAAATTTAAGTCATGGTTTTGTCTAGATCAATCGGATTTTTGGACTTCATTCGATAGCAAATTTGATACTCCGTCACTAAATTCTAAAGATAATTCGAGTTTGTATAGTCTTGATAGCCTCCCAGTAATAAAGCGATCTCCAGCTGCAAACGTTTGCAAAGATTTATTTACAAGATTGATGTCATTTTCTATATCCATAAATTACATCTCTATAAGAAGGTGTATTCCAATAATTTGTTTCTATATATGCTTTCTAGCTTAAGTTAAAATGCATATTTTATATAAAATAACTATTATGTTATTATTGAAGTAACATAATTGACTATTTACAATATATAATTAACTAGTTGCAATAAATAATTAACTATTTACAATATATACTAACTAAAACTATTTTTAGTGAGGCAGCGGTGAAGTCATCAAATCCAACGAATGAGGAGTCTATCTATGTCTATGGATACATACCTAATGAAGATCAAGTGAGGCAAGTGAGACTGGATTCATCTTATGTTAAATCATCCGATTTTGCTATTCAAGAAAATCCAGCCTACAGAACTACAGTATAATTCTTAAGTTGGCGCAACAATGTTTGTGCTACATATGTTTGCACTTCAACATCACTGGACGACAAACACCCGCTTAGCTTTAAAGGAGCTAGTGTAGACCTGTTTCAGCTTAGGCTGTAACGGAAGTGAGGTAGAAAATGATTCCAAGAAAATTTGCAAAAACAGAAAAATTTACATGTAATGCAAATTAAGAGCTTGCACCGATTGAAATCTACATACCTACAATCTAAAAGACAATTTAATCAGAAACATAGAAATAACGTCCGAATAATTAACCGATTAACAATAAGCATGAAGCAGGGACATAACGATTCACATATTTCTTAAAGATTAGACATTATTTATAATAAAATTAGCAAAAAAAAAACAGCAAAAGTGCATTTATGTGCAAATTCAAATTAGATCTTTGTCAAGTTTGATTTCAAATAGTTACTTGGTAATCGACTAGTTAATGTTGCAATGTTACAGACGATTTTAAAGGAGCGCATTTCACGCACTCGAAGGATACATAATTGATATATACTCGTCTATACCTTGTTGCTACCAACCACAACAACAGACATGAAACGTTGTCTGATGCTCGCATAAATGATATTGATCATCTATTTGTCAACTAAAATATCGTATATAATTTTATATGTTAAAATTATTTGATTAGAACTGTTAAACAGTAGCAATCAATTACTCTTATATACATCTAAGCAACCGATGATCTACCGCCTTACAAAACACACTAATGTTGAGTGTTATCAGAGATCACAGTGTCAGTCACGAGTGCAATAATCATACAATGCAATGTAACTTAATGACATGATGAACTACGATTTTAACACATTGACAAGTCATTAGGTCATGTGTATAATCGTGTCAATTTCTCATCAAACCAAACGTACAGTAATCAGACAGTTGAGTGAACGATGTCATTGCAAGCTTTAGGTATATGGAAAGTTCCAAGTCTAAATTTCTCTGCCACTGATACGTCACATTAATGTACAGAATGCTTGCCTGGAAATATAATCGTACCAGAAAGCAAATTCTTACGTAAAATATCGCAGATCGACAATAATGTTTTTAGTTACACCATCACACAAGAACGAGTTTGAACAACGTGATACCTACAAATATTAGAGCATTTCATTTATACCAATATTTACTAATTTTGCAAAATATCACTTATAACTTTCTATTATTGATCTAAATATAAAAGTTTCGACAACAGTACTCATTGTCGCTTCTGTCTGTATTTTGCTGTGCCGACTGTCCTTTTGTCTGACAAAAATCGATAACGCTAGAATTTGCAATCTCGCAGGATAAGGCATGCTGGTGACCTAAAACCTAATATTAGATTAATGCAGCAAAATGCAGATACTGTCATACAAAACTAACACTATTGTAAGCTGACAGATAGGATATATTGGATATTAAATCATAAATGGCATTTACAAAAATTTAAGAGAATGCAGCTACTATTATGTGCAAATTAAATCAAAGTTTTTAAATTTGATTGAGAATCGTTTCCTTGGTAAGTAACTATAGATTACATTGTTGATTAATCAGACACTTTAGCTAGCGCATTTCTAAGTGTGGTAAATTAAAATACACCTAACAGTTGTAATTGTTTACCTTCTTTGTACAGACCACTGCAAGCAGTTGCTCTTTATCCCTCGACATGATGTAATTGTTTATACATGTAAATTTCAATTTTTGAATTAGTTAAGTATTTTGTAAATAAAATGTTTAGACTTGTCTTACTCCCCAGACTGTATATATACATCTTGTTTACGTCAACAATCCGATGATTGCAATATCACATACAATAATTTGACCAGAACTGCTAGAACACTATGTATGTAACTAGATATTGCATCGCACAACTGCATTGAGTCGATAAAAGAACACGGTATCTAGAGTTTACTGTATAACAGCAGTAGCGCAGCAAAGCACTATCCTAGCCGTTACCTATTTTCTTGACTACAAGCAAACTAATCTTACCCTAACGAATTACCGTAGAAATAATATCAATAGAAATATTGACATGTACATACGGGATACTTGAAAGGTGGTGGGATTTACACATGTCACGCCACATTCGTCTCACTCGCGCAAGGACACAAAGACCTGCAGTCTGTGCTGATAAATGTGACTATTGGCGTTGAGATTGAAAAAAGTTTATCACAATTTTGTTGTGCCATATTAAAGTAAGAGTTCTCTCTTTGTAAAGTATGGTGAATTGTAGTACGGCTATCAGCCATGTTGTACCTATATTAGGTTTAGACTCAGCAATGCTCAACAAGCACTTAACCTTTTATCTATTTGTCTTTCGGGTATCCATTGTTGTCGCTATTTTGGAGTCAGTCGCTAGTGAGCAAAGAGTACTTTGTCAAACTGATGGCAAAGGTAAATCGTCATGCGCATGCTTGGCCTGCGTTTGTAAAATTTTGTAAGAGAGTGAGACTACAGCGTGCATTAATTAGGAAGTTACTGACTTGATACTTAACTAGTATTGATCAGCTGGTTTCTGTATAGGTGTCTTGCTGTACGAGAAAAATATTACGCTGTACAGTCTTGTTGGATCAGAGATCAAATTCCTGCCACATAAATTCCAAAAAAAGGGAAATTCAAAGAAGTTTGTACCGCCTTCAAAATACAGTTGGACTGTCAACGCCCTTGGAACTAATTTTACCTATCAGTGGCTAAAAGCTGTCAAAACGTCAAATGGAAAAGAATATCGGACAATCTTCAAAATGTTTTACAGAGAACTCAAAGTAAAGGGTGTTACAGAGGAATACGATGGTGTGCACCTAAGATATACAGTTGTGCTACCTAATTCTACGAGATTTCATTCAAAAACGGCGATTTTACATGTCGGTGGTAAGCTAAATTATAACTAAAGCAATAAATAATTAATAAGTACAAAATTTATAGATTGAAACAGTTTAATAATTAAAAAAGTATAACTAAGTTAACTCTCACTGTTATGTATATTATTCTAATTTATTCAAGACGTACCTCAAAAGGTTTTCAGAATGCACTAAAATCGATCCTATTGGCACCCGGATGTCATGCATGCACGTTCTTGATACACGTTTGCTACGGCTACCATTATTTGATTGATTTTATAGTCCTAGGCAGTGCTCCGATAAAACTAAATATTCCATCGCAGTAAAAAATTGAATACTAACGTCTCAGTGCACAGTTTTATGTTTTATCATTCATTTTAAATGCTATTTTCTAGAAATGCATGCTAAATTATATTGCAAGGTGTTTGTTCAAAAACATTTTAAAATTTTTCTATTGTTTTTAATGTTAAATAAAAACCCTCAAATTACATCTACATGTTTATTAATATAACCCTGATTTTCTTTGCTAATTCTTAATAGATTAAATCATGGTCCAAATTAGGCATGCAAATTGCGTGATAATTTCGTGCAAATAACTTCTGCTGCTATTATGATATTAATGTTTGGCTAGACGTTGTGCCCTCAGATAACCGTCTGAGATACGCCCCTGATTAAATATATTTTTTCTTTCTATTTATTGGTAATGGAATTTAATTTTTGTACATATACAGATCTTCCCACAATCTCAGAACGATCCGTTATTCTGAGGAAATCTAATTCTCGTGTGAAAGCTTGTTTTAATGTTACCGGAATTCCCAAGCCTTCTCTCAAAAAGGATCAACAAGCCAACAAAATCGTTAACAGTTCTGTTGAAATAGACGAGAACTGCATCTTCTTCGACCATGAAAACGTCAAAGATGCCGAAAAAGTTACTGTGGTGGCACAAAACTGTTTTGGACAATCAAATGTAACCATTAGTGTTCCAAACTTTCAAAGTTAGTTGACTTTACACTAAATACTGGACATGAACGAAGAACTCATAATTGAAATATTCGTTTACACATCGCAGGCACTCTAAATCCTCAAAACGTTAAATTAAATACTCCTACTGTTGGTACTTCAAATACGTTCGGTACTCTCACACCGTCAGAATCATCTCCTGTTTCTTCAAATTTGATCGGTGCAACGACACAAAGTACTTCAGAAGAAGAGAGCAATACAAACTCATCAGGTAACCATGTATGACCAAATTTTTGCTGTACTAATATTTTTAAAATATTGCCTCTTCAGGATTTCCAATTTGGGCGTATGTAATTATTTCTATGTTTATTATCGTGGCGGTCATATTTTTTCTCTGTCTTATCATATTTTATGTTAGAAGTAAGTTGTGGTATTCTGCATGCATGTAAGCTTTGTTAACATATTTTCATACATTTTTGGATTAGAGAACACATCACACAAAGCAACAAGTCAACATTCAAAGTATTTACACATATTTTTCAAATAATTAATTTATTAAAAATATTGTTTTAATTAATTATTGATAGAATCAGAAACTATTGTTTGATGAAAAGCATCTAAGTATATATAGATATCCAAAGAGAGTTGCCTAAAACCCAAGTCTTTTTATCATCGGTCCATGAATCATGGCTCATAACTCGTACAGCAGGCGTACAACGTTTTCGTAGCGCAGCCCAACATAGAGCCGCGTCAAAGTTACCTGATTAACAGCCAGACGATATGTTTTCTTTCGAGGAAACGATTATGGATCCGTTGAGATTGGCGGCACTCCAAGATGCATTTGCAGTACAGGCATACGATATAATTATGTTGTTGACAATTGCGTTCGGCATTCGTCATAACCTGGTTAATTCTAGAGGCTTCGTGCTAGTTTCTTACAGATGCGTATAACGTGTTTATAGAAACCGTCACCTGCAGCAAAATTGAAGTCATGGTTTCGTCTAGATCAATCGGATTTTTGTACTTCATTCGATAGCAAAGTTGATACTCCGCCACTACACAACAAAGGCCATTCGAGTTTGTGTAGGAAACGTCTTTATAGCCTCTCAGTGGTGGTGAAGCGATCTCCAGCTGCAAACGTTTGCAAAGAATCAGTCTTAAGATTTAGACTTAACCGATCGATGTCCTTTCCTTTATCCATAAAAATCCGTTTCTATAATAAGGTGTATTTCAAAGATCTGTTTCTATATATGATTTCTTGTTTAATTTGAAATGCATATTTTACATAAAATAATTATCATGTTACTATTGAAATAACACAATTGTGTAGTTGCAATATATTTTAATTAGTTAAAATATACAATTACCTAGTTACAATATATAATTAACTAGTTACAACGTATACTAACTAAAATTATGTTTAGTGATGGAGGAGTGAAGTCATCGAATCCAACGAATGAGGAGTCTAGCAATGTCTATGAATACATACCTAATGACGATCAAGTAAGGCAAGTGAGACTGGAGTCATCTTATGTTGAACCATCCGATTTTGCTATTCAAGAAAATCCAGCCTACGGAGCTGCAGTTTAATTCTTCAATTGGCGCAACAATGTTGTTGCTACAGTTGTTTGCACTTCAACTTCATTGGATGACAAAACCCGTTTAACTAGTGCAGACCTTTTTCAGCTTAGGCTGTATCGGAAGTGAAGTATAAAATGATTAAATGCATTTTTGCAAAAATATAGAAAAATTTACATGTAATACAAATTAGGAGCTTGGACCGATTGAAATTTACGTACGTAAGATCTAAAAGACAATTTAAGCAGAAACATAGAAATAATGTCAGAATAATTAAGTTATTAACAATAAACATAAAGCAGGGACATAACAATTCGCATATTTCTTAGAGATCAGACATTATTTATAAAAAGAATTTGCAAAAAAACGAGTAAATGCAGTTATGTGAAAATTCAAATTAAATTTTTGTAAAACTTTAATTTCAAATAGTTAACTGGTAATCGACTAGTTAATGTTGCAATGTTATACAGACGATTTAATAGCAAAATCATTTCACGTAAGGACACTTAATTATATATATACTGGTCTATAATTTGTTGGTATCGACCACAACAACAACAGACGTGAAACCTTGTCTGATGCTCACATGACTGATAGAGATCATCCGTTTGTCAAATGAAATATCGTATATAATTTTAAATGTTAAAATTATTTTGGCTGGAACTGCTAAAATAATAGCAATCTATAACTTTCAACAACAAATATATACATCTAAGCAACCGATGTTTCTACAGCTTCACAGAACCATTGATATTGAGTCTGAGCAGAGATCACTGTGTCAGTCACGTGTACAATAAACATAAAATGCATTTTAATTTAATCATATTATGAACTTCGATTTTGTCACTTTGACAAGGCATTAGTCAATTTTCAATAATACCAAACGTGCAGCAATCAGACAGTGGAGTGTACGAAGTCATTGCAAGCGCTAATTATATGAAAAGTTACAAGTCGAAATCACTCTGCGAACGATACGTCACATTATTATTATGTAGAGAATACTTGCCTGGAAATAATTGTGAATGACAGTTGCCGCCATATTTAGGAAAGGTATTCGACGGGGACTTGGTCTTCGATGGAGAGACTTACTGTATCAGCGCCTAGGTAACTGGATGGTCAATGCGTCAGTGAAGATTCGAACAGTACAAGCTTTATCGTTGAAACGGTCACTAGACTCTAGAAATGACCTAGTTAGAGGACTATCGTGGAGAGTCTATAAAGATAACTTGCCCGTGGTAGATGTGCATACCAATTTTTTTGCCATCTCGCTGAAGGAATTACGTTCACGTTATATACTTAGCTGTCTGTTTTTTCGAGGTGTCTACGTGTATGTGTGTGTTTGTATGTATATTTCTCTCATTTCTGAGAGGCTGTACCCGTTGGTACGAAGTGAAATATATTATTATAAAACCCAATCAGAAACAAATTCTTACGTGAAATGTCTCAAATCGACAATAATGTTTTTAGTTACAACATCACACAAGAACGAGTTTGAACTACGTGACACCTACAAAAATTAGATCATTTCATTTATATTAATATTCACAATTTTAGCAAATACCACTTATAACTTTGCTATTATTGATCTAAATGTAAAACTTTGGACTACAGCGCTCATTGTTGAATCCGTCTGTATTTTGCTGTGCCAACTGTCCTTTTGTGTGACAAATATCGACAGCGCTAGAATTTGCAATCCGCAAGACAAGCCATACTGGTGACCTAAAATCTATAATTAGATTAAGGCAACAACATGCAGATAATGTCATACGTAACTAAGACGATTGTAAGCGTGACAGATACAATATATTGGATTTTAAATCATAAATGACGTCAACAAAAGTTTAAGAAAATGCAGCTACTAGTATGTAGAAATAAAAATCAAAGCTTATAAATTTTACTTAGAATTATTTGCTTGGTAATTAACTATAGATTACCTTATTGATTAAACAGACACTTACCTAACGCATTTCTACGCGTGTTAAACAAAAATACACCTAACTTCTGCAATTGTTTACCTTCTTAGTACCGACCACAACTAGCAGTTGTCCTTTATCCCTCGGCATGGTGTGATTTTTTATACATAGAAATTTTAATTTTGAATTAGTTAAGTATTTCCTAAATAAAATGTTGCAATTGCCTTGCTCCCCAGACTCTATATATACGTCTTGTTTACATAAATGATCCGATGGTTGCAATATCACATGATATAATTTGACCAGAACTGCTAGAACAGCATGTATGTAACTAGCTAGGGTATCGTGCAACTGCATTGAGTCGATAAAAACATAGTATTTAGAGTTTACTGTATACAAGCGGTAGCGCAGCAAAGCATAGCCTAGCCGGCACCTATTTTCTCGAATAGAGGAAAACTAATCTTACCTTAATGAACTACCGTAGAAACAATATCAATAGCTAAAAATATTGACATAACGTACGGGATATTTGAAATGTAATGTGCTTTACAAACATCACCCCACGTTCGTGTCACTCGCGCAAAGAGACAAAGACCTATAGTTTGTGCTGATAAATGTGACTATTGGCGGCGAGATTGAAATCCTTCTCACAATTTTGTTGTGCCTTGCTAGAGTAAGAAATTCTCTCTTTGTAAAGTATGGAGAATTGCAGTAATATGGTTATCAGCCATGTTGTACCTACAGTATGTTCAGAATCAGCAATGTTTGACAAGCACTTGACTTTCGTCTATTTGTCTTTCGGGTATCTATTGTAGTCGCTATTATGGAGTCAGTCGCTAGTGAGCAAACAGTACTTTGTCAAACTGATAGCAAAGGTGAGTCGTCATGCGCATTCTTCGCCTGCATTTGCAAAATTTTGTAAGAGAGTGAGACTGCAGCGTGCATTAATAAGAAAAGATACTAACTTGTTACAACTTAACTGATATTGATCAGCTGGTTTCTGTATAGATGTCTTGCTGTAAGAGAAAAATATTACGCTTTACAGTATTGTTTGATCAAGTATCGCATTCGTACCACAAAGATTTCCAATAAACGAAAATTCTAATTATTTTGTACTGTCTGAAAACTACATTTGGAACATCAACGCCTTTGCACCTAATTTTACCTATCAGTGGAAAAAACCAGTAAAAACATTAAACGGAAAAATATCGGACAATCTTCAAGTCGGTTTACAAAAAGTTCAAAGTAAATGGTCTTACAAAGGAATACAGTAGTGTGCGCCTAAGATATACAGTTGTGCTACCTAACTCTAAGATTTCATTCAAAAACGGCGACATTCGTGTCAATTGTAATCTAAATTATAACTAAAAGTAATAAATAATTCATAAATTATTAATTTATACATTGAAATACTTCAATGTTTAAAATGGTATAACTACATTAACTTTCACTATTATAAATATTATCCTAAGTTATCAGAAACGTAAATCAAAAGGTTTCCAGAGTGCATGAAAACCGATTTTTTGGCACCCGTACAAAGTACTGCAGAAGAAGAGAGCAATACAACTTCATCAGGTAATCATGTATGACTAAATTTTTGGTGTTCTAGTATTTTTAATCCTTTTCCTCTTCAGGATTTCCAATTTGGGCATACGCAATAATTATTTCAATTTTTAGTATTGCGGTCTATCATATTTTTCTCTGTCTTATCATACTTTATGTTAGAAGTAATTTATGGTATTCTGCATGCATGCACGCTATATTTACTTGTTGTCATACATTTTTGGATTACAGAACACATCACACAAAGCAGCAAGTCAACATTCAAAGTATTTAACATATTTACCAAATAATTACTATATTAATAATAGTGTTTGAATTAATTTACTGATAGAATCGCAACCTATTTTTGCTGAACAGCACTTAAGAATATATAGATATCCTAAAAGAGTTGCCTAAAACATAAGCCTTTCATCATCGCTCGATCAATCATGGCTGCTAACTCGTACAACAAGCGTACAACGTTTTCATAGCGCAGCCCAACTTATAGACGCATCAAAGTTACTTGATAAACAGCCAGACGATATGTTTTCTTTCGAGGAAACGATCACGGATCCGTTGAGATTGGTGGCATTCAATGATACATTTGCGGTACAGGCGTACGATGTATGTTATTGAGCATTGCGTTCGGCGTTCGTCATAACCTGGTTATTTTTTGTGGCTTCGGGAAAGTTTCTTGGAAAGTGTTCATGCAAACCGTCACCTGCAGCCAAATTAAAGTCATGGTTTCGTTTAGATCAATCTGATTTTTGGACTTTTTTCGACAGCAAATTTGATACTGAGACACCACACCAAAGACCATTCGAGTTTGTGTAGCTACGAAACGTCTTGATAGCCTCTCAGTGGTGGTGAAGCGATCTTCAGCTGCAAAAGTTTGAGAAAAAAGGTAGTTATAAGATATAGATTCAACCGCTCGATGTCATTTCCTACTTCCACAAATTACATCTCTATAATAAGGTATATTTTAAAAATCTGTTTCTATCTAGGATTTCTTGCTTTTGTTGAAATGCATATTTTAAATAAAATAATTATTATGTTACCATTGCAATAGAACAATTGACTAGTTACAATAAATAATTAACTGGTTACTAATACACACTAACTAAAATTATGTTTAGTGATGGGGCAGTGAAGTCAGCGAATCCAAAGAATGAGGAGTGTATCCATGCGTATGAATACATACCTAATGAAGATCAAGTGAGGCAAGTGAGACTGGAGTCATCTTATGCTAAACCATCCGATTTTGCTATTCAAGAAAATCCAGCCTACACCGCTGCAGTTTAATTCTTAAGTTGGCGCAACAAGATTTTTGCTACAGATGCTTGTAATTCAATTTCATTAACATTAAAGAAGCTAGGGTAGACTTGTTTCAGCTTAAGCTGTACCAGGAGCGGGGTATAAAATGATTAAATGCGATTTTGCAAAAAAAAGAAAAATTACATGTAATACAAATTAGAAGCTTGCTCCGTTAAATTTACGTACATAAAATGAAAATATGATTTAAACCGAAATATAAAAATAACGTCAGAATAATTATGCGATTAAAATAATCATTAAACAGGGACATAACATTCGCATATTTTTTAAAGATAAGTCATTATTATAAAAAAAATTACAACACCATGTGCATTATCATATTACACCTTTGTCAAATTTTGATTTTAAATAATTAATTGGTAATCGTCTAGTTAATGTTGTAATGTTACACAAACGATTTAACAGAGAACGCATTTCACGTAAGGATTTTTAATTATATATATAACTATATATATAATTATATATATTCTGATCTATAACTTGTTGCTACCGACCAAAAAACAGACGTAAACCCTTGTCTGTTGCTCACATGACTGACAGAGATTATCCGTTTGTGAATGAAATATAGTATATATTTTTAAATGTTAAAATCATTATGACTAGAACTGCTAAAATAATAGCAATCTATAACTTTCAACAACACATATATACATCGAAGCAACCGATGTTTCTACTGCCTTACAAACACATTAATTTTGAGTTTGATCAGAGATCACAGTGTCAGTCATGTGTAAATATACATACAATGTAATGTAACTTAACACGATGAACTAAGATTTTGTCACATTGACAATACATTAAGTCAAGTGTGTAATTGTCGTCAATTTTTCGTCATACCAAACGTGCAGTAAGAAGACAGTTGAGTGTAAGAAGCCACTGCAAGCGCTAGGTATATGGAAGTTACAAGTCTAAATCATTCTGCGACTAATACGTCACATAAATGTAGAGAATGCTAGCATGGAAACAGAATCGTATCAGAAAGCAAACTCTTACATAAAATTTCTCACATCGATAGTAATGCTTTTAGCTACACAATCACACAAGAACGAGTTTAAACTACGTAACACCTACAAATATTAAATTTTTTATATATATTAGTATTCACAATTTAGCAAAATACCACTTATAAGTTTGCTATTATTGATCTAAATGTAAAAGT
>CAXXBX010000050.1:5000-70000 GCA_964274945.1 Dehalococcoidia bacterium
TACCTGGAAAAATAGTTTTAGATTTTCAAAGTTAAGGTTTATACGAGAAAATTGCGCTGCAATGTGCTTCCGGTTTGGTGCATCCGGTTTCGAGCTGTAGATTCGGAGCGTGTACATATGACGTCAAGGCGAGAACGGATGTCGTGTTAGCGCAAAGTTTATTGCTAACGTACAAGACTCGGGCTTGCTCTACGTCGAGAATGGTTAAACGATGTGTCGCAGCATTCTGTGATAAGACTGCTAAGAAAGGCGTAAGTCTTTTTCAATTTCCGAAAGACCCTGAAAGAAGACGAAAATGGGGGAACAAGTGAGAAGAACGAGAGATCGCTGGGAAGGCCCAAGTGATTCTTCCGTCTTTTGCAGTCGCCATTTTGAAGCAGACTGTCTCGAAGATCGAGCAGGGCTGTACGAACAGTTTGGTCTAGGCTTACGCGCTCCAAAATTGAAGCAAAACGCTCTACCAACTTTGTTCGAGAGGACTAGCAGCAGCATGTGTAGCAACGACGGAGACAGTGCGCCGAGGGCTGAGCAGTTGGAACCGCCAAGAAAGAAGAGATTGGCATATAAAAACGCGAAAGAATAAGAGTAGGTTTTATTTGGACTTGTAAATCTAGTGATGAATTAACAATTTCTAAGGTGGTACAGAATCTTCTAACTGCAGACAGCGAGTTTGACAACATGGAAACTACCAATGATCATACTATGGACAGCAGTGACGACCATATGGACACCAATGAAGAGGAAATTGATCAAGTACGCACATATCAGTTTTTAGTTTAATTAATAAAAGTTTAATGTTCAAAAGTTCATGAAAGGCGTGGGAATCCAAACTGAGAGAGTGGCCACAAAAGACGTGAAAATACAGGTTCAACCTGCTACTAGGACTAGAGGTACAGTAGTGATAACGTGATGTCATTATGTACCAATAATAAAGTATTGCACAGGGGTACAAGCACTGAAATAGCCAGTAATGCGAGAGGTCGATGTCCAGTGCTCTCTTATATCTGCACCACCATTGCACACTGCACTGCTACATGCTGCAACAGATATTTGTGATAATGTCAGTGATTTTAAGGCAAGAAGGACATGTGAGACAGAAGTCACAGAAGTAGAAACAGAAATTGAGACTGAAACAGAAATTGAAACTGATTATGGAAGGTTTGTTATGTTACCTTTTGTTGAACTATTATTCTAGTAATGGTCATTACTGTTCTTATAGTCAGGAATATGTCCATAAACATAATACGGATTTTGAAAGACAAGTGCATGTACCTCTTAATCTGCAGAAAAAGTATTTTGTGTTTGAAGACGCAATAATCAGTTTGTTTGAGAAATGTGAAAACCGCAGCAGTACCACAACCAACATAACTAAAACAACCATAGGAACAGTTCTACATGTAAAACAACAGTGTCAGTGTGGGCACATTCGTCATTGGGAAAGTCAACCATTCGTGAGAAATACACCTGCTGGCAACATCATTCTCTCTGCATTTATTTTGTTTGCTGGTGCTTCACCATCCAAGACACTACGTGTATTGGAATTTTTTGGCTGTCCATCCATTTCTACTCGAACTATTTTTCGCCACCAGTCTGTATATCTGCAGCCAACAGTTTGGTCTGTTTGGGAGCACCATCAGTCTAGACTGCTTGCTGAGCTAAAAAGTGAACACAGAAAACTTATCCTTGGTGGTGATGGTAGGGCTGATAGCCCAGGTCACTGCAAAGTATGGGTCCTAGACTGTAATGGAGCTGCATAAACATGCAGTAATTGACGTTCAGCTGGTGCAGGTATGGCAGACACTGCTATGATGTTAGTGTGCATATTTGTTTGTCTGGATTACTATGTATGTATTTGAATGTAACGTGTGTGTGTGTGTGTGTGTGTGTGTGTGTGTGTGTGTGTGTGTGTGTGTGTGTGTGTGTGTGCTCGCGTGAGCATGTCAGCATGCAGATGTTGTGTTTTTGTGTATGGTTATATCCATGTCTGTACTCAACAGAGCAATGAAGTGAAGGGGAGTTATCACATGGAGATCGAAGGGTTAATTCGAGGTATCAACTTCCTGCATGAACAGGAGTTTGAAGTTGGACTACTTGTGACTGATCGACACAGACAGATTGCCAAATGGGTTAGAGAGAACCTTCCTGCCACAGATCACCGCTATGATGTTTAGCATCTTGCAAATATACAAATATTACTAGACATATTTGTCTGTGCAAATAAACTTATGATCCTATTTGTACATAGCATTTCGAAGGAAGATTGAAAACTTGACAAAAGAAAAGGAATGTGAACTTGCTGGTGAATGGATGAAGAGCCTTGTAAACCATCTTTATTGGTGTGCCATGTCAACCCCAAGTGGGATTGGTGACGAAATAAAAGAAAAGTGGCTTTCAGTTTCTAACCATATTCACAACGTTCATGATGGACATGGGGAGGTATTTCCTTCATGTGAACATGGCCATCTTACAGGTCTGGAACGAAAGAAGAAATGGTTTAAACCGAGTAAGCATTCCAATTTTGCACGTCTAAGGTATTGATTTTAATGTCATTATTATCATTATCCAGACACGAAGGTCAGTCTCAAGATTGAAAGGTTATAGTTAACCGTATGTTTGTTTCTAATGTGGCCAAGTTATCACCTATGTACCAAACGTCCTGCCTCGAAGCCTTTCATAGTGTTGCCATTCACTTCGCACCCAAGTCCACCGCCTTCTCCTATCAAGGAATGCTGGCAAGGTATGGATGACGTTGCAAGCAAATTCTATCTATATAGCATGGTGACCTACTAGTATGAGGCATGGGTCATTATATTTTTGTTATGATGTAGACTCCACCTAGCAGCACTGCACTACAACGAGAACAACAACAGGAAACAAGCAACAACAAAGCATGGAGCAAAAAGATACGTCCTCAAATACCCAAAGTATAAGAAAGGAGACTACATAGTAAGAAAAGTTCCTGCTGATATCTCATATGGTAATCTCATAAGTACAAAAAGTATGATGTCTTATAATATTCATAACCGTTAAACTTTTGATCACAGGATATGTACAAGACCTGTTTCGTCAGTTATTAACAGTTATTATTAATGATCCACTTGACAGTGCTCAGAGACTAACTGATACACCACCTCCACTCTGCAGCAGCTTTCATCATCCTGAGAAAGAGCAAGCAGTTGTGGAACATCAAACTAGATTTCTATTACAGTAATAAATATTTCTAGTGCTGAGAGCACAAGGACAACTACAATTGTGGGTAGCGGAACCCTGTGAACTGTAATAAAGGAAATGTCTCTTTAACCTTTGTAACTGCACAGGCAGAAAGTATAACACGTATGTTTCTTCCCAATGTACCCCAACACCACCTTGCTAATTGTCGGTAAGAAGTATATCTGTATCTCCTGTGCAGCAAAAATACATTCATGAATCAGCATTGTTGTTTTAGTTTCTCTAATGACTCATGAATTGGTGGAGGATCAGCTTCAACACCATAGTCCTGCTGATAGTGGTAATATGCAGTCTGCAGAACCCACACGTCAAGGCAGACGCTAGAGAATCCTAGGTATTCAGTAATGCAGGCGACCGGCTCCTCAAGTTCTCCTATTTTGTCAAGTACTCTCATGATGTCTTGGCAACACTCACTCTAAACCAGAGCTCATTATGGTACAGCAACCACAGCTACACCTAACCAAAGAGAATTCGTACATCAATGTACCCTAAACCTATTTAATGCCACGACAGATCAAGTAGTCTTTCGTTTCGCTCGTCTTCCGGTTCTTCAGGTGAAGGAGTTTCACTTGCGATTGGCTCAAACATGTAGGGCTCTACCGTTTCATTTTCTTCATTTTCCGAGCCATCAGAATCTTCTCCAGACGATACCAAATGTTCTACGCACACAGAGCGTTTCTGACCGTCACGCAACAACACGATTCCCTGGCTGAATTACCGAAAGCAATGACGTTTTGCCAGCTACCGATCTTACCTGCTGAAGCGTACGATCGCTCAAAGCTTTCTTGAGAATGCCTACTGTCTTCGTCGCTAAAGCTGCTTGCTCGGTTGCGTTCGCTCGCTTGGCTAGCCATCAATACGTTTTGCGCTAACACGACATCCGTTCTCGCCTTGACGTCATATGCACACGCCCCGAATCTACTGCTCGAAAGTGGTAGCCTCGAATTTCCAGACGAGAGAGCGCGCGAAGCGCGCGAACTCTAGTCTGGACCAAGTCGATACTAAAATGATTTCGGAAGTATTTATAAAAAGCGATGCTAAATGGTGTCTAACAGCGTAGGATCGTTTTACCTAGATCAACATATCATTTGTAAATGCCATGAGATCTCACAAACAAAGAAGAGACGTCTGCAGTGTTTGCGGCGATATCTTGGTGGACGGCATGAAACGAGGACTCTTTGATTCTTCGGCAGACCGCTAGCTAGTCTAACCGCTCGACTAGCGAGACTACCGCTCGACCAGTTGTCAAAGGTGATGGTCTAGCGACGCTGCTGTGCATGTTCTCTCACCGCAAGCTTGAAAATATCAAAGAACTGAAGCTGAAACTAAAACTAAGATGTGTGTGTGCAGAGTCTAATCATTGTTCTGGCATGCAGAGTCTTGTCAATGTTCTGGCGTGCACTTAGCCGCCCACGAGGATTTCACACGCGCGCAATCAGGTGCTAGTGCACTTAGCATAACCAATCATTGCTAAGCCAATCAGAATTTGCAACCGAGATTCGGGTTGTAGAAGCTGATTAGCTAAGAAGGGCTATTTCCGAAATCATTTTAGTATCGACTTGGTCCAGACTAGAGTTCGCGCGCTTCGCGCGCTCTCTGGTCTGGAAGTTCGAGGCTACGAAAGTGGATGCACCAAACCGGAAGCACATTGCAGCGCAATGTTCTCGTATAAACTTTAACTTTAAAAATCTAAAACTATTTTTCCAGGTATGTACGCCTTTAGAACTATCGTATAGAATTTTAAAATAATATTCCATTTTTGCGTGTCAGTGGCCCTTTAACTAGGGGACTTATTCGGGAGTGATGTAATGGGAAGGGGATCTCTGCCAAAACTCCTACAACGCAAACAGACTGCGGTAGTACAACGCAAACAGACTGCAGTAGCACAACGCAAACAGACTGCTGTAGTACAACGCAAACAGACTGCGGTAGTACAACGCAAACAGACTGCAGTAGCACAACGCAAACAGACTGCTGTAGTACAACGCAAACAGACTGCGGTAGTACAACGCAAACAGACTGCAGTAGCACAACGCAAACAGACTGCTGTAGTACAACGCAAACAGACTGCGGTAGCACAACGCAAACAGACTGCGGTAGTACAACGCAAACAGACTGCAGTAGCACAACGCAAACAGACTGCTGTAGTACAACGCAAACAGACTGCAGTAGCACAACGCAAACAGACTGCAGTAGCACAACGCAAACAGACTTTACTAGATACAGAGCTTGCGGCGCTTACAGAATTTTCGAAGTTTTCCACTACACTTAATTTTATATCGTGAGATGATAGATACCGGCTGGGGCTTCCCCGTCAGATGTTTAGAGGCGTGGTCTAGATGATCCACGCAAATGTCTTCTAGCTAGATAGTTGCTTGAAGTCTTTCCAAATCGACTAGACGTCAACTTTCCAGTGTAGGCTAGACGTTGATCTCGTTGATTATAGATGCCCTAGACGCGTGCCTTCATGCCACGGGCTTCCCTCGCTCATCGCCGCAAGGAATGTCTCACGATTGAGCGTGACGGTTGACGAGAGCCAGGTGCAAGTGCTTACCAACTTGTTGTGAGAGGTCGGTCGCGTGCCAGTTGAGGCTTTCTCATGAATCTCTTAATTGCATTACATTGCATGCGTGCCAGAGGCGTGGCTGGGCGTGGCTAAGCTAGACGCAACTTTCGTCTTTCAATAGAATTGAATATTGAAGTCACCGGCAACCGCCCGCGCGGTGTCATAATGCCGTTTATGAGATATGGCTCGCGCTAGCAGCTGCGGGTAACTTTCTATTTACATTTAGTACGGAGAAAGAAAATTGCATCGGAGGCTCTAATCTAATATTCATAATTTACGAAAATTGGACGGATGGAAAGATTGAATCTATTTGCAAAGTAAACGAATATTGAAATGACAATTGGTCTTCAATCAATTTCTATTTTCAATGTAATGGAATATTGTAAGAGCAAGCAACGCCAGTCAATTTCTAATTTGACATTCAATTTTCAATTTGTTTCAAAAATTAAAAATGGAATGGACGAATTGGCCACGCCAATTCAAAATTTAATATTTAATTTTTAAATTAAATTGAATATTGAATTTAACATTGAAAATTGAACTAACGTGCTTGCAATTTCAATATTCCATTGCATTGAAAAAGAAAATTGGTTAAAAAAGTGTGTTTTCAATATTCGTTTTAATCTGTAAATAATTATAGTCCGTCGATCAATCAATTTTCAATTTTTAATAGAATTGAATATTGAAATTGCAAGCAACTTCTAGGCTATTTTCAATTTCTAATTCAATATTCAATTGTTGCCGGAAATTTGAAAATGGAATGGACGAATGGTCACGCACCTACTGCAGTCTGTTTGCGTTGTGCAACCGACGTCTGTTTGCGTTGTGCTACTGCAGTCTGTTTGCGTTGTGCTACTGCAGTCTGTTTGCGTTGTGCTACTGCAGTCTGTTTGCGTTGTGCTACTGCAGTCTGTTTGCGTTGTGCTACTGCAGTCTGTTTGCGTTGTGCTACTGCAGTCTGTTTGCGTTGTGCTACTGCAGTCTGTTTGCGTTGTGCTACTGCAGTCTGTTTGCGTTGTGCTACTGCAGTCTGTTTGCGTTGTGCAACCGAGGTCTGTTTGCGTTGTACTACCGCAGTCTGTTTGCGTTGTGCTACTGCAGTCTGTTTGCGTTGTGCTACCGCAGTCTGTTTGCGTTGTGCAACCGCAGTCTGTTTGCGTTGTGCAACCGCAGTCTGTTTGCGTTGTGCTACTGCAGTCTGTTTGCGTTGTACTACCGCAGTCTGTTTGCGTTGTGCTACTGCAGTCTGTTTGCGTTGTACTACCGCAGTCTGTTTGCGTTGTAGGAGTTTTGGCAGAGATCGCACGCCATAACCGAGGTCTGTTTGCGTTGTACTACCGCAGTCTGTTTGCGTTGTACTCCCGCAGTCTGTTTGCGCTGTGCTACTGCAGTCTGTTTGCGTTGTACTACAGCAGTCTGTTTGCGTTGTAGGAGTTTTGGCAGAGATCGCACGCCATAGGAGACGTCTGTACGACTGATAATTGGCGACAGGAAGAGGTCTGGTTTCGTGTCTGGTTTCGTGGCGAAACTCGTGTTCTAGTGCGTCTCATAGCTCATGCAAACGGCTTTCGACTAGATGGTCATCCAGCGATTGAATTGTTGTATCAACATTGAAATATTTGTGGCTACGAATGATTGGATTCAGACTGATGTCTAGTACATACGGGTTGTTGACATGACATTAGAATAGATTGATAGTTTTGTTGTATTTGAGATTGTTCTGCGTTGTCTAATTAGCTGATAAAGTAAGAAACATATAGAAACATGTAGAAACATGTGCAGTGTGTTGAGGCACGTCCATTTCAACCATGCGAGGCCGCGCAACTCAGTTGTTGCGCATGCTCAGTTAAAAATGACCGGTTTTGCTCGAGTGACGTGAATCGGCTTTTGCACACAGATACTGCAGAAAGCCTAGGCTGTTTGTTAGGGTATGACCACACAATCGGGTAGTGTCGCTATCTGAAGAAGATCTCTGGAAATTTCGAAGGCCTTTGTAGCATGTGAAACAACACATTTCTCGTCCTCCTGTTTTGCCGGGTTCTCCGGGTTTTGCGAGGACTTTCGCTGTAATCCAGTTATTTGTGCTTACTAGAATTCAGTTCGTGGGAGATCCTACCGATGTACGCCTCGCCGTAATGGAAGAATCGAGACCCAAAGATGGCGGAGTCAGGTTTGTTTGTTTGTTTTTATTCTCTAGGCACGTGACCTAGGCCAGCTTGTCATATTTTAGTGCTATTTTAGTATAAAATGACCATGCTTCCGTTCTTGTGTCACCATAACTTATTTGTCCGCGTTCCCTGTCTCTGACGTTGATTAGGTCGTCGCTCGTACATATCTGCAGTCGATCCTTGCAAATTAAGTTCTCCAGGAGACCATAGAGTCTTGTGTACATGTGTACGCTAGCCTGTCCTTGCGGTCAATTCCTTCATATGGCTTGCAGACGTGAGTAGCAGCATGTGTCTGTGTTTGCAATCGTCGGCTGTATGACGTGTTTCATACTGTTGTTCCCAGCAGAGAGGTTCGTGCATGTCGACGACAATGTCTCATGCATGATCTCCGTTCTTGTTTTCTCATCGGTTACCCATTGGCCTGCACCTTTTGCATCGAGAAACAGGGTGGACGCACCCTTGTAGACAAGTTCAGTCTCAACTGACCACATTTTCAGGCAGCTAGGAGCCAAGTCACGTGTCAAAAGACTCGAATCTGTACCGTTATTTCTACGAGGCGTACACAAAAGCCGAGCAACGGTGGCTGTGGTGTCTCACATGAGTCTTGTTTGCGATCATTGTTGTATCTGCAAAAACCCGGAGATGTGAGATAACAGTGAAAACGACCTCTGTAGTTATCATGGAAGTGTGACTCATTTAGAAACGTGGTATGAACGTCTGCACTTACTTTCTTGCACGTTGTTCGCTTATTGTCATTCAGACATAGAAGAAAGAATGAAAATGGAAAGCGTTTCACAGGAAGTGATGGTATGTTGGCGATCGCACAATTCCACGTGACTGAGCACGTGCAAACTAAGTTGCGCAGGCGTATTGGCCGTGTGAAGGTGTTGGCTGACTTAGCTAGATTGAATTACAGAGCAGCCAGGTGTTGGATATCAGACTTAGGTGGCAAATGGTTGCCAGGAAACGTGCGTGTTACACGACATGTTCTTGCAGAGTTCTACACAAATTGCTCGTAAACAGCCACGAAACTCAGCAAGAAACTACATCTCCCTAAAAGTAGCAAATCTAGCGAGCCATTTGCACGTCTCAGACCGTTCCCTTTGAACAATCACTGAGTGAGTGTCGTCAGAAAGAAAACATTGCGGGGAGGAGGCGTGAGAAATGCGTGAGAAATGCGTGGGCGAGATGGTATTGGCACCCTACAACAGCTATAGCAGTTCTCTCTAACAATTTTAGACTAGCAACGTAAATACAAACAGCCACAGTATCACGGCAGTAGCTTGTCACTGCATGTGCAGTACGGATTACAAGCAGACACAATCGTCACTGTAGAGTATATATGGACTATATATAGTAGCAGGTAGATACGGGTACTGTGTAACTTGAGGGTGCGTGGTGTGAGTCTGACAATAGAGCCACGTGGAACCGCAGCCTCTCGTGTGTGTACTAGGTAATACCTAACAGAGTCGTAGAACACGACACATGGTGTCAGGAGTGCTAGCGCTATGAGTACTGAAGACAGTCCACGAAGCGGCGCTGAGCTGGAAGCCAGGGTAGTGCCCGACCGGCAAGGTGACGACACGGAAGACGTTGCAGCTGGAGCTGCATGCGCAGCGGCTCAACTGCTAGTTCAAGCGACCTTTCCCAGTCCTGGACCACTTCAGGTAAAAGGTAATTTGGCAGAGAATTGGCGTGAATGGAGCCAACTCTGGAGATCGTACGAGACCGTGACGCGGATGACGTCGCAGCCAGATGAATACAGGCTTGCGTCGTTTATCACATGCATTGGTAGAGCAGGGTTGCGCATATACAATAGCTTACCATTCGCAGAGGAGGCGGAGAAGACGGATATGGCAAGAGTGATTGAGCTAATGGAAGCGCATTGCGTGGGTGAAGCAAATGTTACGTACGAACGCTTTGTCCTTGATCAGAGGCGGCAGAATCATGGTGAGCCATTTGACAAATTTCTAACGTCGGTGAGAGAGCAAGCTCAACGTTGTCGGTTTGGTGACCAAGAAAGCGACATGATCCGTGATAGAATCGTGTGTGGTGTGCATGATCAGGGGTTGCGTAAACAACTCCTGCAAAGAAAGAATCTCTCATTAGCAGACTGTGTTGATCTATGCAGGGCGTATGAGGCTACCGAGAAGAGGGCCAAGACGATGAGCGGAGCAGATACTGAAGTACACAGGGTGCAGAAGCAGTACGTACCCAAGTCCTCCAAAGTGAAGTCAAAGAGATATCAGTCTAAAGACACAGTGAAGGTGAGCGCTAAGACTGAATGTCAGTATTGTGGTTTGCAGCATGCAAAGGGACGCGTGAACTGCCCAGCGAACGGAAAGCAGTGTAGCAAGTGTGGCAAACTAAATCACTGTGCGCGGAAGTGCCGTAGTCAGCCAAGCGTGAAGTCGCGTGTACACTGTGCGCAGGAATCTGTAAGTAGTGATGAGGCAGAAGAGCTCATGACGCTGACTCTGACAGGGCAGCATGATGTCAATGCAGTTAGGACAGCGAAGTACAGACCACAGATCATGGCAACAATGCTGTTGGAAGGCAAGTCGATGGTACAGTTTCAAGTTGACACCGGTGCCTCGTGTAATGTGATACGGAGAGCTGATGTGCCAAAACATGTCAAACTGGAGTCTACCCCTCAGGTTCTAACCCTCTATGATCGTTCGAAGGTGACTCCCGTAGGACGCTGTACGCTCCGATTGAAGAATCCTAGAAATAATCGAAACTACCGTGCGCATTTCGTAGTAGTTGATCGAGCAGCAGTCTCTATTTTGGGTTCACGTGCGGCGCAACAAATGCAATTAGTGACAGTGCAGTATGATCGAATACAGCTGTTGGATGCTCCGTCTACACACCCCGCTGTAGAAACAGACAAGGATCTCATGACGGTAGAGAATGTTAGTGAGCGATATCCGCAAGTGTTTGACGGCAAAGTTGGATCGTTAGGACAGCCGTTACAACTTGACATAGATGAGACAGTGACACCGGTTCAGATTCCCGTACGACGTGTTCCTGTAGCGATGAGACAACCGTTGAAAGCTGAATTAGACAAACTAGAGCGGACTGGAGTAATAGAAAAGATAAGTAGACCGACCAAATGGATGTCTAGTATGGTGGCCGTGAAGAAAGCGAACGGTACCATCAGGATCTGCCTAGACCCCAAACCTCTGAATCGAGCGCTGAAGAGATCGCGGTATCAGATACCAGTCCTGGATGATATCCTACCGCAGTTAGCAAATGCTAAAGTTTTTACGGTGGCTGACGTAAAAAGTGGTTTTTGGCATATTGAACTGGATCAGAAGTCAAGGGAGCTGACGACGTTTGGTACCCCGTTTGGTAGATATTGTTACAAACGTATGCCGTTTGGCATCTCCGTAGCGCCAGAAGTTTTCCAACGGAGACTGCACGAAATGGTTACTGACATTGATGGTGTGTGGGCCATTGCAGATGATATTCTGATCGCAGGCATTGGAGATACTGAAGAGAGCGCAGTAGCAGATCATGAGAAGAAGCTGAAACAGCTCTTGAGACGTTGTCAGGAGCGAGGAGTGCGTTTAAACCGAGACAAACTTAGCATAAGAAAGACGAATGTTCCATACATGGGTCACATCTTGACCACGGAAGGTGTGAGACCAGATCCAGCAAAGGTGAAAGCTATTCTAGCAATGGACAGACCGAATGACGTGGCAGCAGTTCGTCGTTTGGTAGGAGTAGTAACTTATCTTGCCAAATACCTTCGGAATCTAACTGACATTAGTGAACCTCTACATCAATTGACCAGAAGAGACGTGGAGTGGAAATGGACGAATCAGCAAGAGAGAGCTTTTGAGCAGATAAAAGCAGTAGTTAGTTCCGCTCCAGTTCTTCGATATTTTTCAGCTGAAGATAGTGTTACGCTACAATGTGATGCGTCCAGTGTTGGACTCGGTGTTGCGTTGATGCAAAACGGGCAACCTGTAGCGTATGCTAGCAGACGACTCACAGATGCGGAGGAGCGCTATGCGCAAATAGAAAAGGAATTGTTAGCGATAGTTTACGGACTCGAACGGTTTGATCAGTATACCTATGGTCGTGCAGTAGATGTGGAATCCGACCACAAACCGCTAGAGGTGATTGCAAAGAAGCCGTTGCAGGCAGCGCCAAAACGTCTTCAACGTATGTTGTTACGTATACAGCGGTATGACATCACCATTCGATATAAGAAAGGAACAGATATGCATTTAGCAGACACTCTATCCCGAGCACCAGTAGAGAGTGACAGAAGATCTAGAGAAGAGACTAATCGGGAAGATATTATGGCAATAGACGCAGATGAGGAACAAGACAATGCTTTGCTATCTTTGAAACCTGAAACGGTACAAAAGATTAGACAGGCAACAATCGCGGATGATGGTATTAAGCAGCTAAAGGAAATGATTTTTTCAGGATGGCCAGATCACAAGAAGCAGATACCGAGAGCACTGACCCCTTATTTTGGTGTTCGTGATCAGCTGGTAGTACAGAATGGACTAGTCTTTTGTGGAGACAGACTTCTAGTCCCGGATCAACTGCGATCCTATATGCTAGACAGAGTACATTCGACGCACTTGGGCATCAATGAATGCATTCGTCGTGCAAAACAAAGTATTTGGTGGCCAGGCATGACAGGACAGATAAGAGACAAGATAGAGTCATGTGAAGAATGCAACAAGTATCCAGTGAAGCAATCTAAGGAGACACTAGTATCGCACCATGTCCCAGAACGACCTTGGGTGAAAGTTGGAGTTGATTTGTTTGAGTATAGGTCCAAGCACTACTTGGTAATATCAGATTACCAAAGCAATTTTCTTGAGATGGAGCGACTATATGAAACAACGTCGAAGTCTGTGATCAAATCATTGAAACAACAATTTGCTAGACACGGAATTCCTGAGCACTTGTTTAGCGATAATGGGCCGCAATTTCAGTCACAAGAATTTGCTCATTTTGCAGACGTATGGAATTTTCAACATAATACTGCAAGTCCAGGATATCCGAAGAGTAACGGAAAAGCTGAAAATGCAGTTAAAGTAGCCAAGAGAATTCTCAAGAAGTCGCGAGAAGCAGGTACAGATGTTTACCTAGCATTACTTGATTATCGGAACACCCCGAGTGAAGGACTTGCCACAAGTCCAGCACAACGACTGTTCAATAGGAGAACACGCACCCTTCTTCCGACGAAAGCTAGTCTTCTTGAACCAAAGATGAATCCAGATGAGAGTGACCATCAGCGGGTCAACAAAGAGAAACAAAAGGCGAATTACGACAGAAACGCTCGAGATTTGCCACAATTGCGTCCAGGTGATACGGTACGAGTACAGCCACTAACACAGAAACGAGACGTAGTGTGGCCGAAGGCAGTAGTGACTAATGTGCTACCCAATAGATCTTATGGAATCTTGACGGAACATGGTAAAGAATTGAGACGCAATAGGGTTCATCTGAGGAAGGTCAAGGAAGAACCAGTGAGGATTCCTACCCAGCAGGTAAAGGACACAGCAGGAGGAAGGAATGACAACCATGCACCTCAGCAAGTTGTACAGTCAAAGACTACGAAAACACCGAAGAGACAGATAGAGAACCGGCCAGTATCTACCACTACCTCCCAAGACAACTCAACGAGAACTACCAGAAGTGGACGAGTGGTGAAGAGTCCAAAGTATCTTCAAGACTATGTTACGTAGCTAAAAAAAAAAAAAACTGACAGTACTGTATAATGACTGAACGTCTAGATGGTTGTGTTGCAGTTTTTTTTTTTGTTTTTTTTTGTGTTTAAAGAAAAAGGGATGTAGAGTATATATGGACTATATATAGTAGCAGGTAGATACGGGTACTGTGTAACTTGAGGGTGCGTGGTGTGAGTCTGACAATAGAGCCACGTGGAACCGCAGCCTCTCGTGTGTGTACTAGGTAATACCTAACAGAGTCGTAGAACACGACACAGTCACGGTACTTAAATTTTACAAGCAGAAACTGGATCGCCACACTAAAAAAAGCAGAAACTCGTCACAATATTACACGGTGTTACAAGCAGAAAACCATCACAGCAAAAAACCGTTAATGCAAAAAACCGTTAATGCAAAAAACCGTTAATGCAAAAAACCATCAATGCAAAAAACCGTCAATGCAAGAAACCGTCACAGCAAAAAACCGTCAATGCACAAAACCATCAATGCAAAAAACCGTCAATGCAAGAAACCGTCAATGCAAAAAACCGCGACCCTTCTCGGCCCGGCTAAAAAACACAACAACTCTAGACCATGCTAATACGCTTGCCCCTAGGATGGCGACTTCCGGGATATCACGTGGTTGTGACGTCAAGCGCACTATCTCTAGAGATATGGAGCGAACAGAAAGTGGAGGCTCTCGAGAGCTACTTCTCGTCGCTGATCCTCAAAGCGGCTCAGCAGCAAACCAACCTCAGCAGAGCCAACACACTTCCCCTGAAACGCGAATGTTGCTAGCTGTTGTTGTTGTGTTTATGCTGGTCGTAGGAGGAAGTTTGCAAGTCTATTTGTTTGCAAGAGTTTCTCAGTACGAACGAGATTCTACGCACAAACAACACTCTAACGATTCTAGTCACGAAAACGATTCAAAGAGCAGTCTTCATCGGTTATTTGTCCTAACAAACATCTACAATTTTGTTTCCATGCTAGTGTCTAGTGTGTGGATGACTATTGCTTCTGTCATTTTCGTTGTAAAGAGAAGAAGGAGTAACACTAATCTCCAGACTGTCAATCATGTTGGAGACTACTTGATATACGGGCTCGTATTCTTCGCTACAGGAGGTACATTACTCAGTATATATCAGATAATGGCTCTGTACGCCTACGAATGTTCCCATCGAATGTCTCGAGTTTACGCCTTCACTAAGTGTTTCTACATTCTCATGCTGACTGTGTTCATTGGCTGCTGTCGTCATTACCCAATCTTCTACAAACACGTTTCACATGGTCTTGGTCTCTGTTGGACGGTGGTAACACTCATAGTACTCTACCTTACAACGTTTCTAGAAAGTAAGATAGAGTTTGCTGAAGCTATTGCTGCATCTAATAAATCACACTCAAATTCAAATATGTTTTATTGCGACTGTTTGTCAAGTAATGAAGAGCTGTCCAACATGTACAAGAAGGCAAGTGTGTATCTCTACCCATTCTTTCTAGAATTTACTTTGACGTCATCAGCAATGCTAGCAGAATTTTGGATAGCAGCTAACAAAAGCGATGAGAGTCCCAACCACTCTAGAGATTCCCATGAGCACTCCAACAATTATTCTAAAACAAGAAAGTTGAAACCAACTACAGCAATATCCGTTGGACTGGTCATCCTAGGATGTTATGGTTTTGTCATCATATTATTACACTTCCTTACTACTAAGAATTATTCGGCTCATATATTTCAAGGTTTTAACATTATGGTGATTCTCTTTTCAGCCGTTCTCTGCCTGTGTGGTGTGTGCTTTTTGAAGTCAAATGATAGAAAAGATTCTAACACTGGCATTGATGAAATTTTACTATACTTTTCAATGTTGGGAGTGTTTGGATTATGCATCTCAAGCTTTTCTTCCGCTGTCTACTATTTGAGTGGCAAACAGGACGATAATAAGTATGCATGGCTAAAGTTGACAACATCAGCGACATGGGTTCTACAGGCAGCAATCCAGTCTTGTTTCATTGCAATGGCTCTTCATCGAAAACCCAAAGAAGTGAAGCACGTGGGTGGCGTTCTTAACATTGGTTATTTAGCTTTAGTTTTGCTTTTTTTTAATTTTGGAATGTGGTTGTTGGACACAATTGATTTAGAAGGACACTATCGCAGTCTGTACAGTCCAGCTTCACTGAAAAAGCTGAACGAATTGGAAAATAATCTTTTTGGTCAAGAAAAGTGGACTTGGATCATGCTCATTTTCTATCCACTTGCTATATTCTTCAGAATCCATTCTGTATCAACGCTGTACCACCTGTTCAAGCTTCACAAGCACCTACTAATTGAAACACAAGAAACTGGACCTTCACCTCCAGCTGAAGAACAAAGAACTGGATCTCCACAACCAGCTGAAGAACAAGGAACTGGACCTCCACAACCAGCAGTTACTGGACCTCCACAACCAGCTGAAGAACAAGGAACTGGACCTCCACAACCAGCTGAAGAACAAGGAACTGGACCTCCACAACCAGCTGAAACTCCACAATCAACTGGAACTCCATAAAAATCTGCAAGGCACTTGACAGCTCACTCTGGTTCTAGGTTTTAGTTAGTTAATAAATTTATAGCTTACTAAGCGTAATATGCACGATTATTGTGTACTATAGTGTATGACACCTACCCTTATCTACAGCTAGCACAGTATGTGGTTAATTAGCATCATAGATATTTGATATGTGCGATAGAACGTTTGTTCTCTAGTGTGTCTACGTAGCGCTGTAACAAGAAAACAGAAACAGAACCTTGTGTCCTAAGAATGACAGGATAACTGTGATAGGGAGGACGGAAAGCCACACACAGTGTGGACACAACATATATGACCCACTCCACTTCAACAAGAAGATCAAAATAGATAACACTTTCTAATGTAGTGCACGGCCAATATCATTACCAATGTGAACAAAATAAATTAATTAATAATTATAGGCCCTGACTCCTACCCAGACCGATTTTATGAAAAAATTATTTCTATTAACTCTTCCCCCTAAAATTTCATTTCATCATCAATTGCTACGTCTGCAAAGTGACAATATTCAAAACTCCTGGCTTCAGCTTCAAATCGACGTGCATTCTTGAGTAACTCTGCACTTCCGGTATTCCTTCCTAGGAGACGGTACAACATGACTAGCTCCATTCGTCTCTTAAAATGTAGAAACAGTGTCTGTAGCTTACGTCTAGCTCACTTGCATGTTTCCAAACAACCTTGCAACTTGCCGAGAACTTCCGGCGCAGTCGACGTCCGACCGTTGCGCGAAGACAGTACGGACGCCATTACGAGCCTTCTTCTTCTATTAAGTTGGCAAAACTATAGCGTAGAATCCCAAAACTTGGCACGCCGATTCGTTACAAGAGGTAGAGTCTAATATCAATTATCGGACACTCCCCAATATCGGACACTGGCGTACGGAAACCAGAGGAATATTTCTTGTATCTAAGGCATGAATGTAGAGAGTAGTCACACGGTAACACGACCTGCTAAATTCAGCTTGATCACTTGGCTTATTGCTGTTCACGGCAACAAAATAGAACTTCCGCTGCTTTTCCCGGATATCGGACACGCCTATCAAATATCGGACAACCGCCGGTTTTTGCTTTCGACGGTACCACAGTTCACTGTCTGCACCTTGAAATAATAGGTACATGTCTCTTCTACTCGCAGTGATAACAACAGATCGGAAGCTTTCCACGTTGCTCTTCAGGAAGCTCAATTGAATGCAAGAAGAGGGGCGGGTCTTGTTTTCTAGTATCGGACACCCGATTTGCTTGATGCGAGTGCAATAAAGGCGAGAACCGTGAAGAATTGTGTTAGTGTTGACTGCATACGTCTACTATTAAATGCCCACCGAGCACGGAAAGTCTTTGACTCGTCTCGAACCGTATACGTATCGAACAAAAGAAGTATTTGGAGAGAAAGGTCGATCTTGAAATGACTCCTAGGATGCATGTATGGTCAATATAGACGCGGAATAGACAACTACGATCGCAAAAAGCGGTGTTGTAGATGTCAAGGCGATGTATGTATGACGCGACCGTAGAGTTTGGCTGCGCGAGGCTATCTACTGCCGTCGTCTCTAGAGTGGCGGATTCAGGCTGGGTCTATGGGGTCTATAGATCTCCCCCCTTTGAGCTGAGCATTACTGTTTCAGATTTGATTTTTCATTATAATACAAAAATACCTGTTCTTTGTTACTGTGTTACTGTATAAACTGAGTTACTCAACAGTATATTTAATTAAAGACAGCTAGCTAAGTTTCGAAACTACCAGGTCCACGGTCCAGTCCTTTCGCCGGGTTGCCGAGATCGTGTTACTGTAGGCTTGTTGTAAGCGCGCAAAAGGACGGTAGATCAAGGCCATAAGATCTGCTCATGCTCAGAGAACTTCATTCTACAATCCCACGCATCTACTGATTCCGTGAAGTCGTCAACAAATACTTCAAAATGAAGGGACATGCTGCTACACCTATCACTTCATTCTTCTCCAAAAGGAGCAGAGTAGCTAAAGGCAGATGACAAATTTGCATCTATACTATTTACAATAGCGTTTGACAAAATTCAATGGATTACCATTTACTGACCAAGTCTGAGGGAGAGTCACACTCAAGTGTAGATATAGGTTCGCCATCACAAAACTGTGTAACAGAAGACCCTTGGTTGGCCCCAGATGCTTCTGGTAAGTAGATTATAAATAGTATTAATCTTAAATTCAAATATTAAGTTACATACATGTAGCTGCAAATAGAATACAAACTATCACAACACCGATTAATTTTAATGTTTACAGGTCCAAGTCGAATGTCACCCTGAGCCACCACTCTGTCCCAAGTTGAGTCGAGCACTGCTTTCCCTCCTGACGATATTGGAGCACTGTTGAAAAAAGCAAACCAGAAGTTAAATGACTTGGATCCGACACGTAAATACCAATTGCTTACATCTGAGCCAAATCTTGATCCTTCCTATTACCCAAAGACGTACTGTGCTGTTTCTAAACAATATCGCCACTTTACACCAAGCTCGTTTAAGAAATATCCTTGGCTCTATTTCAGTCGTGCAGAGGATGGGGCATTCTGCCGAGCCTGTGGATTTTTTTGCTCCGGAGTTACCTGATGGACATTCTACAGGTCAATTCGTGACTGCACCTTTCAGAACATGGCGAAAACTATCTGACAGGACGCTAGCTCATGACAAGCTTGATTACCATCTTGCTTCTCTGGCAAAGATGAGTGCATTCTTGGATTGTTATAGTAACCCATCACAAGCTATTGACACAGTGCTTGTATCCGAGGCTCGGAAGCGGATGGAGGCTAACAAGAAAGTGATTTCGTCTCTGTTAAATAGTTTTGCTGTGTGGAAAACAAGGCATAGCGTTTCGTGGTCATCGTGATGATTGTTTCAACTGGGAGGATACTGAGTATGAACACTCAAACCCAGGGAATTTCATTGAGCTTGTATGCTTTAGGGCTGAAACTGACAATATTCTCTCTGAACATCTAAGAACTCTCCAAGAAATGCTAGATACACATCCAAAACGATTCAAAACAAATTGATTGAAGTGTTTGGCAAGTACATCTGCAACGAAATCATAGCAGAGGTAAAGAAGAGCAAATACTACACTGTCATTGTTGATGAAGTCACTGATATTTCAAACAAAGAGCAGCTCTCAATTTCCTTCGCTACGTCTATTATGGTACTGTGAAGGAAGTATTCATTGCCTTTGTCTCAGTAGAAAGGATCACAGGAAAGAATATTGCTGCAGCAATTTTAAACTGGATACAGACAGTTGGATTGTCACCAAGTGATATGCGAGGGCAGTGCTACGTTGGAGCCAGTAACATGTCTGGAGCAAGATCAGGGTGTAGTGCTGTTATTCAACAGCAAGCTCCAAAGGCTGCCTATTTCCACTGTGCTGCTCATCAATTGAATCTTGTTGTAGTGTCTGCATGTAAGATCCAAGCATTCATGAATGTTGAGGCGTACATCGGAGAAATTGCAAGGTTCTTCGCGTTCTCTCCCAAAAGGCAATGACTGTTTGATAAGACAATGGATAAATTCCTTCCAGAAGCCAAGGCCCGAAAGCTCAAAGACACCTGTAGAACAAGGTGGGTTCAACGTATTGATTCATACACAGTCTTTCTTGAGTTGTTACCTGCACTTCACACATCTCTGCAAGCTATGGTTTCTCCAGGACAACACAAAGACTTTGGTACTGATTGGGGCAGGGATGGCAATACAATCACAAAGGCGAATGGCTATCTGTATCAGCTTCAGTCACCTTCTTTCTCAGTTTGCTTCAAGATTCTCCTTGAAATCTTGCAATTTCTCAAAGGCCTCACAGTCAAGCTTCAAATGCAAGCATCTGATGTCATGTATGCCTACAAGCAGGTTCAGTCAGTACGTTTAACTAGTCCTACAGAAAATGAGAGAGGACTGTGTCCAAGAATTCAATAAAATCTTTGCCGAAAGTCTTAAGTTAGGACAAGATCTCCATGGTGAAGATTTTGAGTTGACCAAACCGCGCATTGCAAGGCGACAGTCTCATCGAAGCAACATTGAAACATGCAATGCAGAGCAGTATTATTGTGTAACCATGTACAATGAGTTCCTATCTCATGTCATAAGGGAGCTTGACAACAGATTTTCTGGAAACCAGTACTTGGTTAATTAATTCACGGCTTGCTTCATTTGGTTTCAAGTAAGGTTGCTTCTGAATCTCATGATGACTTTCCAGAAACACTCAGTCAAGCTGCTGATTATTTCAAAGACGACTTGCCTCATCACGACATGCTCTCCATTGAGTATCGAATGTGGGTCCGGAAATGGAAGTAATCAGATGAAGTTCCAACAAAGCTTGTTGATGCACTCAAATCATGTGATGAGATCCAGTTTCCTAACATATTCGTTTTGTTGAAGTTGACTTTAACGCTTGTCCTCGACAATTCCTGATGTCAATCTTATGCTCTTCAAGAACACATAGGATACCCTGTGCAATAGATTCCCCAGTTATCCTTTGAAGAAAGGCGAAATCCAGCAAGACTTCATGTTTCTTTGGCTTCAGCTCAAAGTTACCTTTTTGAACTTCTAAGAACCGTAAACAAACTGACAATATCTCTTGCCCATGAGATGTAACCTCGTCTGCTACAACTGAAAAGTGTGCACATTCCCTCAAGCATTCTCTGTAGAAATCTCGAATCTGGTCAGCAGCAATCTCTAATATTTCGTTCTAAATATTTTTACTGATGTACTTTGCATTTGCAGGTCCAGTCCTGAGATGCTGATCCAAGCAAGAATTGGTGCCAGCAAGCAGCCTTACCAATGCAATAAAATTTCCCTCGTTTCATGTTGCAGGACTGTCAAAGTTGATTTTATCTTGCTTACGACCTTGCAAGGCGATCCTCTGCTTTCCACACATAATAACAGCTTCAACGATGGTAGGCAGAACTTCTAAGTTGAATTTGTAGTTTCTGGCATTAATATCTGTCATTCTGTTGTCAATTCTTGCTTCAGGATTGGAATAATGCATCCTAAAGTGGTACGCCCGATCAACAGCTCGTGAATGATATTCCGTTGTCGCATGTCTACCACGAATCTCTTTGGATTTGTTGTAATTAACAAACGGGGTTCTAATGAATACGCCAAGGTGAAGAGATCTCATCTCATCAGAAGTCAGAAATAAAATGCACAGTAGACACCACCACCCTTGTCATCCCTTGATTTACCATAGCGAAGCCAGTTATCCTCTCGAAGCCACCTTCTTTGAAATGTAATCTGCTTGACCTTCCGCTTTTTACCCTCAGGTTCCAGCAGGAAATGACCTTAATTGTGTCCAACTCATCATCCCGGATGTCGTCTTGCACGGTAGTTAGCAAACGGTACTTGTCATCGGCAGTTAGCTCTCTTGTATGTCTGATTGCAATCTGAAGGAGACTGCTTTGCAAACCCTCCGGCTCCTGTAGTTGACTTTTGCTGAGGGTCGCCGTCGCAGGTTGTACATATTCTTGCGACAGTTGCCTTTGTTCATTCCGCATCCCTGATTCTTGTGCTCCGTAGCCTCCATCGAACGCTAACTCAAACAGTGTTGTCTGCTTGAATTTCTTTGAGTCAGACGTCATGATCAGATGCTAACGTCACCGTCAGCCGCCCTTGGCAATATCCCGGATATGAGCTACAGTCGCTGGTGGACTTGAGTTAGACTGTCTTCACTCAATTCGCTAGTAGCTATCTAGTACAATTTTGTCACACTCCAATATGTCTCACTTACGACCACTAGCTAGCCACCCCCTTCTAAAAAATCCTGGATCAGCGCCTGCATTCATGACAAAATGATGTCAGACATCGAGATGCATGCCACAACACTTGCAACATTACACTTCAAGTAACCCTATGCTGGGAAAATACTGGGAGAAAAATTTTGGAAAGAGGGGATTTTATTTTTATGGTGACTAGACACTAGAAAAATAATACCCGCGGGTGTGAAAAGAAATACGACAGCTAGAAGTCCCGCTCTATGGGGACTTTGCATTACTGTAATATAATACATGCAAAATTCTATTAGCTAAGCAGATGAGGCAACTTGGTAATAGCACAGAACATTCTTTCTCATGTGGTTTGCAGTGCACAAAGCACATTTGCTAGAGAAACAGATTTGCGGTGCAAGTGTACAGCGAACGAACTGGGCGTGAACATGCAAGTCCCCGTGAACAAATCTATTTCCCTGAAAATCCCCGTCCAGCAATATTAGAGCAAAACCGTCTCCTGTTTGTCATTTCCCACTCCAGCATCAGTGAGCATGAGTCAACTAGCAAATGTGAATCGGACGCCTCTCTCTGCTGATTCTCAGACTAGAAGGAGGAGAACATCAACAAGAAGCTTGAGCGCTACAGATGTAGCTAGATCTACGAGATCAGAATGCGAAGATGAAATCTCTTTTCAACAGGTACCTGAATTCGGAATAGACTCAGTACAAGATACAACAGATAACTCTACTCAGCAGCTTCAAGAACTTCCCGCTGCGAGTCAAATGTGTCTAGCTGCTATTGCCGTGTTTCTGCTGGCCGTAGGAGGAAGCCTGCAAGTCTATTTGCTTGCAAGAGTCTCTCAGTACGAACAAGACTCTAAACACAAACAAAACTCTACTGACGAAAAGGATTCAAAAGACAGTTTTAGTCTGGTATTTGTCATCTCAAACTGGTACAACATTATCTGCATGTTATTGTCAATTTTGTGGATGACTATTACAGGTATTGCTTTCGTCAACAAAAGGAACAGCAACAATTTTCTCCGGACTGTCCAAAGAAATTGTTTGAAATACGACCTCAGTTTCTTCGCTGTGGTAGCTGCACTGCTCACATTAGGTCAGCTAACAGCCTTATTCATCTGCAAATGTTCTCACTTGTCCATAGCTTACGCCTTTATCAAATTTGTCTTCATTATATTTCAAACTGTATTCATTGTCTACTGCTGCAAATATCCACTTTTCTCCAATCAGTTTGCACATGGTTGTTGTCTCTATCTGACAGTGGTAACAAATGTGTTGCTCTACCTTACAACGTTTCTAGAAACTAAGATATTGTTTGCTGAAACTGAAACTGAATCAAATCGACCAAATGAAAATTTAAATTTGCTGTGTCTCATCTCTTCGTCATGTAACGAAAAGCCGTCGTCCCGTGTGTATAAGACCGCAAATGTGTATCTCTTTCCATTCTTTCTGGAATTTACTTTGACTTCATCAGCAATGTTGGCACAATTTTGGATAGCAGCTAAAAAATTCCATGAGCCCACTAGTGCTTCCCATGCAAATTTTCTAATTTCTTATAACACAGACCGCAAACTAACTTTTCGAATAGGCATTGGCATAGCCGTTGGAGTTGTCATGCTCTGTTCTGTTGCAGTCGTCGTTTTATTAATTTTAAATGGCAATTTTCCGGTTTATTTATTTCAAATTTTTAACACTAGTGTGAGTTTGTTCTCTATCGTTCTCTTTTTCCATGGTATTCGGTGTTTGGCTTCGAATGATACAAAGGAATCTAACATTGGCTTGGATGAAGTCTTACTAATCATTTCAGTATTTGGAGTTTTTGGATTATGCATTTCTGGCATTTCTTCTTCTGTGTGCTTTTTGCAAGACCAGATAAAAGATGCTTATGCCTGGCTAAAGCTGACAACATCAGTGATATGGGTGCCACAGGCAGTAGTCCAGTCTTATTTCATTGCAATGGCTCTTCATCGAAAACCTGGCATTTCCAACATTACAATTAAATATATGGCTATAATTTTGGCTGCTATCAATTTTGGAATGTGGTTTCTGGATACAATGGATTTAGGAAGACACTATCGCAGCTTCTACAGTCAGGCTTCAATAGAAAAGCTGAACGAAGTAGAAAATAATCTCTTTGGTCAAGCAATGTGGACTTGGATCGTGCCGGTTTTCTATCCATTTGCGATATTCTTCAGGATCCAGTCTGCATTGGCATTGTGTCGTGTGTTCAAGCTGCACAATTAGCACAAACATTTGCTACTACAGTGCATTTAGGCAGTCAGTTAATTCAAGACCTAGCATTTTACAAATTTAAATGTGTGATGTACGATAGTCCTATGTTAACATAATATGTAGTACTAGTAATTAGCACTTAGATAACTCATTTGTAACAATAGAGTGCAGAGAACAGAAACTTGTGTCAACCAAGACGAAAGTAGCAATGCGAACATGGTACACAAATTTGAATGTCCTGGCACTCTAGCCACAAGACAAAATAGTTGAGTACCATCAACGCATTCTATTGGATTGCACGTACTATTGTCTACAGAACAGAACACTCGCCTTGAAAAGTTACTGCGGAAGTCTAGCAAAGTGCTCTCTTATCCTAGCAATGATGGGCATGGAACCCACAGAAAGTCCCGGATAATTTAGACTAGATAGAAGCACAGCTGCGCGAACTGCTTCTTTGCTGTAGTAAACGTGTTTAGTATTACGCTGTTAAACTAGTACTAAGCAATGGCGTTAGAGTTGGTGTCTGGAGAAAACTATACAGAATAATTCCCAGGCTGCATTGAAATCGATTCCTAGCGTGCATGTGTGTACTTGCGCTCTGAATGCGTCCAGAAAGTATGCAATAACATTACTCTATACGCATCTGTACGCGTAGAAAGTTTCCAAGATTTGGAGTCTAGACACGAATTATTAATTGAGGCAGTAAAATATTAGCCCACACGGTTCCTCTAGACGCCCGTGGCGTGTGATTATCTAGAGGCGACGCTCTAGACAAATCTATAGCGCAAAAGTGTTCGAGATTAAAAGAAACACAATGTTAGACATTCATGTTTCTGAGAGTAACACGTGACCGTGCTTGTACTCCAGTTGATGTTAGAATACCGCAAGTATACTAGTAGTATACTCCCTAAATTTCGTTATTTGTCTGATCATTTTCTTGAGCTTGCAATGCAGCGGCGGATCTAGGCATCGGCGCAAAGAGCACGCGCTTCCCGTTTTGATAACGCCACATGACTAAAGGATTAAATTGCGCATGCGTGTTTTATTTACAGGGTACAATGTACACGTTTCCGGCCACGAAGAGGAAGGAGCGACAGTTACAACGTTTCTTCGAACGTAAGAGACGTCATATGATGAAGAAACTACCACTCTAGATTTACAGGGCCCTCTACCAGCTAGAGAAGTGTCTGTTAGCGAGTTAACAATGACGTCATTTAGAGTGACGTCATAGTAATGAACACTGCATGCGCTCCCCGTTTCTGGATCCGCCACTGACTGTTGTAGTAGTTGCAACTCTATAGAGCTACACCTGTTCCGTGCAATGCAATCAACGTCTTCCAAGTGACGACGTCCAACCGTGAACAGGACTGCCGGAAAAATGGCTGCAAGACAAGACGTACTAGTCTTGGTCAGTGGCGCATCCAGAAGGCGGCACATCAGGCACTCGCCCGCAGTGGCGTAGCTACGGGGGGCCCAGGAGGGCCTGGCCCCTCCAAAAATTAAGGGGTTGTCTTAATTTTGAGGCGTGGTTCATCTAAGCTACAGCTGTTTGACTGCCCATACTCTACTTGCAAATAGATGAATACCGCCAATTGGGCTCATCTAATTGGCTATGACTTTAACAATATTAATGAACACAATTAGCTAATAAGGTCTAGAAGCGTTTGGGACACGAGGTAATACGGGGCTTGATGAATACGGGGTTTGATAGCACTTCCGGGAATTTGCAACCTACGAGTACGGTTATGTCTACGTCTCTCCATCAGCTTTCGAAGTCCAACTCCAAGAAGCGACGAAGTAAGCCTCTTGAATGGTTTTGGGACAGTCAGATCAGTAAGAGGAGGTATGTAATTGCAACTTCCCATATATAGCTCTAAGCTACAGCTCTAGACTCTAGTGAACACCACAAATTTTATGACTACTAGGAAAAGCGAGTCAATTGAGGTTGCCCATGTAAGAACAGACGAACAGGATCTAGAGAGGATTGATTTGGCTTCACAAGAATCTGTCACGTTTGCTACTACGGTGACGTCTGACTCGCCCAATGGGGATTCCGAGGCGGCAAGTAGTAGCAGTGTAGCCTCGGCCTCCCAGACCCGTGTAGCGCCGATACAAAATCGTCCTCCACGGGTCTGGGATGGTACCGCCTCTTCTCAATATATTGCGGTTGGTCCTAGGACCAGCAATAGTGTTCAGTTTCATAAATGCATACCTTTCCAATTTCGGCCGTAATACAAGAACGACGAAGACATGTCGCGCTAGAACATCGTGTCGCATCCTGCTGCACGGGTACCTTTGTGTTTACAGTAGCTACGGTTTTATCATTTGTGTGTTAGTAAGGAACGCGAACGGGACGTTAGGAAGCACTTTCTTTTACTAGTGGTGCCGCGGACGCGATCGGCATGTGTCTGATCTCCGTGAATCCGCTGCGAGTACGTAGCTGCTAGTCGCGCGTGGAGCTTCGAATTCGCGATGAAAATTCGCGATGCGCGCATCCGCTGTGACTTGATCGTCTGGATTCGATGCGACTTGCCGCGAAATCGCGACAAAACTTCGCCGTGAATTCTCCGCAAGACTCTGTGTAGTAGACGTGATCATGAAGTCGCTGAGAATGCAGCTGGCTGGCTAGTGTAGATGTCGGAGCATCGGTTCGAACAAACGGCTCTACTAGGTGTCGGTATTGCCGTTGACAGGCGCAGAATACAAACCACGACGTGTAGGGACGTGAGTTTGCGTGAAGAGCGCACTACAAGTCGTCGTTTGTGTACAGTGTAGTCTTTGGTAGACAGCAGATATGCATGAGCTGTCTTCGTTGATTACAGCTGTAATTGGAAAGGTGTGCATTATGAAACTGAACACTAATGCTGGTCCTAGGACCAACCGCAATATATTGAGAAGAGGCGGTACCATCCCAGACCCGTGGAGGACGATTTTGTATCGGCGCTACACGGGTCTGGGAGGCCGAGGCTAGTAGCAGTGTGGCCGAGACGGCAAATCAAGCGGAGAATGATAAGTGTACTGAGGTATGCAGTCCAATGGGTAATCTTACATTCAAAATATTTGAGACTAGATGCGAGCTATTGATTGATTTGTTCACACAGATCTATCTTCGGGACCTCATGAAGAACCACGACAACCTATAATAAGTTTTCCATCACGAAGTTTTGGCAAACGAGAGCGTCATTTCAAAGGGAGTTGTATATCGAATGCAAATGGTTGGAGTATTCAGTGATGAATGATGCCTGCTACTGTTACTGTTGCCATCACTTTGCTCCAAGCTCGACCACTGACAAAGCGTTTACTGTGACAGGATTTTCTAATTGGAAGAAGACACGTGGTCACAAAGAGAAGTCCAATTCTCTGTTAAAACACAAACTTTCATCTGCTCACAGATCATCGTTTGTGGCATGGGAAGAGTATCGTCAATCTGCACAAAAGGGTCACACAATACAAGATATTGTGTCTCAGTCAACGCTTCAGGTGTCAGAAAAGGAAATAGAAGACAATAGATATCTTTTGAAAACTGTCATTGACATACTCCTCCTTTGTGCAAAACAAGGGATAGCCTTGAGAGGTCATGACGAAACTGAAGATTAAGAAATCCAGGAAATTTTTGAGCAATACTGGATATTTTGTCAGATCATGACACACGTCTGCAACAGAAGATTGGAAAATTACCCATGAATGCACATTATCGCTCACCTGAAATTCAGAATGAGTTGTTATCGGTAATGGGATCACTCGTGCGAAACAAGATCTGTGAAGAAGTGAGAAACAGTGGACACTTTACTTTGATGGTAGATGAAAAGACGAGATATTAGCAAGAAGGAGCAGGTTTCAATTGTTGTTGAGATATGTCAAGGCCTCTGCAGTGTATGAAAGTTTCTTGACAAACGTCACTGCTCATGACATTACAGCAGAAGGACTTTCGACATTGATAACCAACACTTTGTCACAGCACAATTTACCTCTCTCACTGTGTCTGCCAATCTTACGACGAAGCTTCTGTGATGAGTGGTCGATTGTCAGGGGTTCAAGCACGGATTCGGAAGTTATGTCCTCAAGCCATTTCATGCATTGCTTTGCGCATAGGTTAAACCTAGTTCTTGTGGACTGCTCGAAGAACGTGGAATTCGTCAGTGAATTCTTCTCTGTTTATCACATGCTCTACCTGTTTTGTCATCTTCTGCTGGTCTGCCTGTGTTTGAGGAAGTCCAGAGGGTGGCAGGTATAAAGAAACCATTGCGTATCCAGAATCTCAGCAATACTCGATGGGCATGCCGCTTTGATGCTGTATCTGGAGTTCTGCAATCACTCAAAGAAATAGTTGCTACTTTAGAGGATCTTACTGAGAATGACAGAGACAGTAAGCGAAGAGTCGAAGCAGGAGATCTCTTGACACATGTCAGGACCTTCAGGTTTATATTCATATTGGTTTTACTCGTCAAGGGACTTTCAATAACCAAAGGACTGTCAGATCAACTGCAAGATGACTCACTTGATCTAACAGCTGCAGCGGAACTTGTTGACTCTGTCCTGTCATCTATTCGTAGCAGCAGAAGTGACAAAGAGTGGGAGAGAACTTGGAAGGCTTCTGTTGATTTGGCTGAGCGTTTGGGGATTGCTGTTGTAGATGTACGTCGCAAGGGTAAGAAACGAAACTCTCAACGGCTACTTACCGATATGGTAGTGTTGGATACAACAGGAAGAAGAGATGTAGCCGGAGACGATTTAACTGAAGGAAATGAAGAAGCCACTACTAAACATTATTATCGAGCACATGTCTACAATCCTGTTATTGATTCATGGGTAGGCGAGTTACAACGACAATTTTCAGAAGAAAATAGAGAAATCATGAATTCTATCCAAGCTTGTTCTCCGCATTCTGGGAAAAACTTCCTTAGCTCAGAGAAGCTTATGCCACTTGCTAGTAGGTATGGTGTCAACGAAACAGCACTGATGAAAGAGCAATGCAAACAAGCTATGCATATCCTCTCAGGCAAGCAGCTAACAGGCATTTCTGATGTTCTTTTTTATTTGAATCGCAAGAATAAGGGGTTTGCCATTATTGTCAAGCTGTTGACAATAGCTCCTACACTAGGTGTAAGTACGGCTACCTGTGAGCGATCGTTCTCAAACTTGAAGAGGACTAAAACTTATGTACGGTTGACAATGAGCGACAGCAGAATGAGCAACCTGGCAATTTTTTCAATTGAGAAAGACTTGTCTTGTAACTGGTTAACTTTTGATATGACAATAGATAAGTTTGCTTCAGTAGACAAAGGGAGAAGGATAAAATTAAAATAACACAGGCGTATTGACTATTGTATGAAGCAATTTGCTTGAAAGGCACGATTGTAGCGCAAATAAACTTGAATATTAGAAAAATTCAATAATAGCGGTTGGCGTGTGCAAGTTTATATCAACTTCCAATGTTAAATGTTAATTCATTAATATTAATTAATTTATATATTAATATTAATATGGTCCCTCAAAAATTTAGGTCTGGCTACGCCACTGCACTCGCCTACCCCTCTAGAGACTGGAAGTGTAGTGCCAAAAAGTCTACCAGGTATTTGAGCATGCGCAGATGCAGTCATTGTATAATGACTGCTTAAAACTGGTGCTGTACATGTAGCAGCGCTGGGTAATGCGATCGTGTTTCAGTCTTGTTAATTCTGTTATCAGAAATTCGTAATTAATTTAGTAGATTTTCTAATTTTTTGTTTCGTGACGTCACATTGCGGTACCCTAGAGTGCACCTACCCCTATTAGAAACTCTGGGAATCCAATTATCCGGGACAACCGGAGTGCGTATACTCGAAAATTTGTGTTAATTAACTGAATTAATTTGTCCGGACAAAGAATGGGCTAATCAGCTAGTTTTAGATATCTACGTACAGTACATATAGTTGATATTAAGGAAATGACATGCTTTCCAATATAATGGTCTTTTCCTAATTTAGTATATTTATGTTTTGAAACCTTCAGACTTCCAGAGACCCCGTCCTTCCCTTAGGGGTTCCACTTGTGACGTTGCAACTGGATGAACCATTCTTTGTTTCTTCCTTCCGGTTTACGAGCCAGCAGTTCTCATTACACAGCTTGATCTGGCTTTACGCTATCTTCACTTCTCAGACATAAGCTGCCGTGGAAACCTGTTTGAATGCCGTAGTACTCAATCTTTCCGTCAAACTCGTTGTTCTCTTCAAAGACAGCCTGCTCAACTACAATCTGTGATGAGAAATCTGAGTGGTCATTAGGCGAAGAAGGAAGACCACATTTGCGCCACAACCACCTATACTCGATTTTTTCGTTGCCTGTCATCGTTCCATTTTCCGCAGCGTTTTTAACGGTACCTGTTCTGCTTTTTGCTCAGCACTGCAGCTTCCCATGTCGTTGACGTGTTGTAGAATAAGATTGAATGCAAGCCTAGTTCTTTACGTAGTACAGCCTAGTAAGCAAACTTTTCCGATGATTCCACAAGTCTACAATGAGGGCAGGGACTATTCCACACGTGATCTACGGTGTTCTGAAGTCCCCAGCGTAGATTCCATTTATTGTTGGTAGATGATGGACAGTGGAGGACACACATTACCACAAATCTATGCCTATTTAAATATTACAGGACAGCATTTTAGCGCAAATACAAGAATGCTCTTAGATACAGCGCTGCTCATGAATTGTAATGGAAGAATAAAATTTACCATTTGTATTTGGCATCTCTAATTATACGTGTAGTGTCATTACTAGTATTATCTTACCACATGCATATAGGTATTGCAAAATCAAGTCTGGAAAGCTGACCATCGATAGTATGCCTGTGTCTATTTCTATTTTATTACACCCTTGCACACTTCCAGCCATATATACAAGTTCAGCTTTGAAAGCTCTACGACTTGGAATTACTGCATGCAGCGGAAATTTTTCGGTCAAAAACTATTTCTATTTTAACTAGGGGACTTATTCGGGAAGTGCTTAATGGGAAGAGGCAGATATACGGTAATTCCCGCTCTAGAGGCACTTCTAATTTACATAGAAAAGCAGACTATTTAGTTATGAAGCTTAATTAATTTATTAATTGCTGCTCATTCGGAACATGGTTTCTGTTTCATTTCTGTAGTTTGCTGTGCAAAAAGCACCTTTGCACGATTTGCGGTGTGTGTATACCTATACAACGTACGAACTGAGAGTAGGAGTGAATCAAATACTCCCCGAAAGTCCCCGTACAGCCAGGACTCTATAAGAGTAAATACGTCTCTTATTTTGTCATTTTCCACTGTCTAAACCATCAGTGCATGAGTATGAGCGAACTAACAGAACGGACTCGGTTGAATCCTCGAAGGCGGGCAGTATCACAACCACCCTATGGAGCTACCGAGGCAAACAGCTCTGCTACGAGATCAGGAAGCGACGAATGCGACCAAATTCAACAGCGCAACTCAACTAGAGTCTCAGTACACACTGCAGAAAACCAACCTCAACCTTCCGCTGGACGGCGAATGTTTCTAGCGGTTAGTGCCGTGTTTCTGCTGGCCGCAGGAGGAAGTCTGGAAGTCTATTTGTTTGTAAGAATCTCTCAGCACGAACACAATATAAACACAAACAACACTCTACCAACTCTAAAGATGAACGCGATTCAACAGACAGTCTTCAGCGGTTATTTGTTATATCACATAGCTACAACTTTGCCTGCATGCTGGTGTCCATTTTGTGGATATTGTATTTCGTCTATGACTACTTAGTTGACAAGACGAGGAAGTGTAGGAGGTGTACGAAGAAGTGTAGGAGGTGTACGAAGAAGTGTAGGAGGTGTACGAAGAAGTGTAGGAGGTGTACGAAGAAGTGTAGGAGGTGTACGAAGAAGTGTAGGAGGTGTACGAAGAAGTGTAGGAGGTGTACGAAGAAGTGTAGGAGGTGTAAGAAGAAGTGTAAGAAGAAGTGCAAGAAGTGTAGTAGAAACAGGGAAGATGAGGAAAGTGATATCACGGAAAGTGAAAGTGACAGTATTGAAAGTACACATCGGACTACGGGGAATCAGACCACGGAAAATGACAATCAAACTACGGAAAGTCAGAACCAGACCACAGAAAGTGAAATCGTGGTAAGCGAGAGCAGAGAAAATGAAAGCAGGCAAAGTGAGAGTAACAATCGTTTGCAGACTGTCCACGATGTTGGAAATTACTTGATTTACGGCCTCGTATTCTTTGCTATCGGAGGGACATTGCTCACTTTGTGTCAAATAATGGCCGTGCTCGCCTACCATTGTTCTCATATAATGTCTGTACTTTACACCATCACCAAATTGATCTTCATTATCACTCAGACTGTGTTCATTGCCTGCTGTCGTCAATATCCACTTTTCTCCAAACATGTTGTACACGGTTTTTTCCTCTATTGGACGGGGGTAGTAAACTTGATACTCTACCTTACCACGTTTGTAGAAAGTAAGAGAGAGTTTGCTGAAGCTATTGCTGAAGCTATGGCTAAAGGTAATAAATCAATTGAAACTTCAAATTTGTTTTATCTCAACTGTTCGTCAAGTAATGAAGAGCTGTCGGACATGTATAAGACTGCAAGTGTGTACCTCTATCCATTCTTTCTAGAATTTACTTTGACGTCATCAGCCATGTTAGTAGAATTTTGGAGATCAGCAAAGGAAAGCCATGAGAATCTCAACCACTCTACCGATTCGCATAAGGATTCTAACGATTCTAACAAAAGAAAGTTGAAACTATCTTTTGCAATATCCGTTGGACTGATCATCATAGGATGTTACGGTTTCGTCATCTTTTTATTACATTTCCTTTCTACTAACAATTACTCGGCTCAGATATTTCAGTACTTTAACATTTGTGTAGGTACATTCTCAACTATTGTTTGCTTGATTGGTATTGGAGGTTTGATTTCCTCAAACAATACAAAAAACTCGACCTTTGGCTTTGATGAAGTTTTACTAATTGTTTCAATGTTTGGAGTATTTGGATTAAGCATCTCTAGCTTTTCTTCTGCTGTCTACTTCTTGCAAGACCAAAACGATTCCTATGCACCGATTAAGCTGACAACATCAGTAATATGGGTGATACAGGCAGTATGCCAGTCTTGTTTTATCGCAATGGCTCTTCATCGAGAACCCAAAGAAGTAAAGAAATGTGGTCGCATTTTCAACGTTGGTTATATGGCTATCATTTTGCTATTTCTCAATTTTGGAATGTGCCTGTTGGATACGATTGATCTAGAAGGACACTATCGCAGTTTGTACAGTGAATCTTCACTGAAAAAGCTGAACCAACTGGAAAACAATCTTTTTGGTCAAACAACCTGGACTTGGATCATGCTCGTTTTCTATCCACTTGCTATATTCTTCAGGATTCATTCGGTATCAACACTGTATCACGTGTTCAAGCATCACAAGTACCTACCAATGGAACCTAAACCAGCACGTGGAACTGTATAATCAACTGAAACTACTCAACTACCTGAAACAAGCCTGAAATCACTTGAACCTACACAACCAGTCAAAACTACAAAGAACCCAAGTTAGTGAACTAATTTATAGTTAGGCAATAGAATGATTATTGTAATGTCTAGCATGGTATGTACAACAGCTTCACAAACCGCCAACAATTAGCACAGACACTTGCTGGTGTATTTAGTATAGGGCACCGTTATCTAGCATGGTTATGTATCAAATTGGCACCATAAATATTTAGCTCATTTGTAACAATAAAGTACAGAAAACAGAACCTTGCCTCGATCAAGAATTACGCGAGAGTAGCGACAAAAAGATGCGACAAAAACTTGAACGTCCTGGGAACTCGTAGACCCACTCTAACTCTAAGACAAATAGTTGACCCTCACCCTACCCATCAACGCTGTCTATTGTGTTGCACTAGCAAACGTCATTGTAATGTTTGCTATAAGTGTTACTTAGTTTCAATGTTGATTGTAGCATATCTTTGCGGTTAGACTATACTCTGCGTTCACTTCAGTTCTGTTTAGTCGTAATACAGTTTGGCCTCTCCATACTGACTGTGCCCGCGTGCAAGCGTATAACTCTATACAGTATACCTACACATATCACACTGGCGACGAGGTGAACTATGTCTACGAACAAGGACTCAGAGCGCCGGCCCATCAAACTCTTGATATCACAGGCCCGCACACATCAAGGTATCAACAACCCCGCTCGTCAACGCAGTCTCATGTTACATTACGCAGGTACAGCTGTCCAGGACATACACAAAAGCCTCACGGAAGCTGCAACTGACGACACTAATACGGCATTCTCCCGCACTGTGGGTGCTCTGGATACTTAGTTCAAGTGTGAGCCAAACACGCCATACGAACGCCATACGTTTCGTCAGATGACAGTCAGTCGATCAGTTTGCATCCCTTCTCCTCATGCAGGCAAAACACTGCAGCTTTCAGGAAGGAGACGACCAACTTTGCGATCAGCTCATCGAACACATTCGCGATGCCCGGCTTCGCCGAAAACAGCTGGAAACAGCCAACATCAAACTCTGCAGACGTCTTGAAAACTGCATATGTTTGGGAGTCGGTCGATCATCAAGCCAAAGGCATGCAGCACACGATAGCATCAGCCCCCGTAGCGAGCGCCAGTGATAACTCAGCTGTGCGGCCACCCAAATCGCTGAAAGTCAAAATAGCCAGCTACAACGACCGCCCCGTCTGCACGCACTGTGGTCAACCGGGATAATGCACGCTTAGAATCGTGTCCGGCCCGTGGCAGGACAAGCAGCAAGTGCTATAAGCGTAACCATTTCGCTTCGCAGTGTCGCAGTCACGGCGCTCCGCTCCATTTTCCGGATCATTATAACCCCGCAACCCCGCCCACACCACTGACCGCAGACAGAAGCCACAACCGCCTCCTCGCCACAGTGACTCCGCTTATCACGTTACCACAACTGCCGCTGTTCCCTAAGGGGAGGAGGAGAAGTCGTACTCATTTTTGATTGGTGATCATGATAGTGGCCCGCCAAAACAGCAATCAACCTCAACTACAATCACCATGATCAGTCTGAACTGCTTCACGACGCAGGCATTAATCGATTCTGGTGCTTCTTGCAATATCATGAGCGACGACCTCTTTCACAAACTTTGCTCACGTGGTTTGGACGCAATGCTACGAACAACCAACAAAACACTGTATTCATACACCTCGCAGCAGCCACTTGACGTCGTAGGTCAATTCACGGTCAACGCGACGATACACGAAACGACTCGGCCGACCGAATTTGTGGTAATTCGTTCAAAAGGGCAACTTCTTCTCGGCAGGAAATCGGCACACCTGCTCGGCGTACTGCAGCTGAAACCCGAAAGACCGCACACCGCACACACGGTTAACACGTCCGACGACCAATTCCGGTTTAACATCGAACACCGTTACCCTCAGCTCTTCCACGGTGTCGCAAGTTAAAGAAGAACTCCCACGCTAATACAAGTTAATGTTTAATCAAAGTACTAGTTGCCACAACTTCATTGGCACAACAAGTTTTTACCTAGGCCTGTCAGGAAGAGAGAAACAAGAAGGCAAAGTTGGGGCGTGTCGCATGGGCGCCACCATCTTGGATGATGACGTAGAAGTGTCTTACCTTCGCGCATGTGTACATTGCTGGGTAGGCAAATCTTGCGTAGAATGGTGTATTGCATTGCGTACGGCTGTAATAATAAAGATAAGGACAGACAGCGTGGTGTGCGTTTCTATCGATTACCACTTAAGAACGAACCATTGCTGAAAGAGTGGTTGTCCAAGCTTCGTCTGAAGGATCCGCCCTTGTCACAGAACAGTCGTGTGTGTACGGAGCACTTCCACTCCGACTGCTTTGAGCGAGATTTACAAGCAGAGCTCTTAGGAACAAAACAAAGGGTGTGCCTGAAGCCCAACGCTGTTCCAACACTCTTCTCTTTTGTAAGCAGTACATCAACGAAGGTGACAGGCAAGCGACGACAGCATGTTCACGTAAAACAATCCACGCTTCTATAGTACAAACTAGGAAGTTAAGAATTTTATGTAATGTGCCAGCTGTTACTGATATACTAGAACAGTCATCATCTAAAGCAGCTAAAGAGGAATCTGACCAAGAATTTGAAGGATTGGAAGACCAGGAGATACCAGAGTCAAACACTCTACCACTAATGTGTGATGCATCAACGCAGTACGATCTCTCACACATTGTGAATCCAGAAGAACATTCATATTTTTTAACCTCCTCTCCCATTCCTTCAGCTGATAGGGCATTTCATTTCCCTTCATTCTTGATAGCGGCCGACCCAGGGAGTCCTACTGCTTCCTCGGAGGGAGAGGTATCACGTGACATTTATACTGGTTCAGACTACGATCCTTTCAATGATACAGCTGCTGCAGACACATCAGTAACATCAGTTCAGTTAGACGAAACAGAAAAATTACCACCAGAAGCAGAACAAAAATACATTGTTTTCAGTAGCTGCTTCCAGACCCTTCTTCGATTCTGTCCAACCTGCGGAGCAGTTGTTGAAAGCACATCAGAACACTCACAAGGAAGCATGTTGACTGTGACACTGCAGTGCTCCAATGGTCATTCCATACTTGGAACTCACAGCCATTAGTCAAGGACATTCCAGCAGGCAACTTATTAGCAGCCAATGCAATCCTTCTCTGTGGTGGAAACTTTGCAAAATTTTCGCAATTAGCCGATGTTTTGAAACTGCAGTTCATGAGTGAGTCTACCTTCTATCGAACCCAAGATGCATACCTCGTACCAGTCATAAATGACTTTTGGGGAAAACACCAGAAATCCATTCTTCAACAGTTCAAAGACACTCCCCTATGTCTCCTAGGAGACGGGTGCTGTGATAGTCCTGGCTATTCTGCCAAATATGGCACATACACTCATATTGAGCAGGAAACTGGACTAATACTTGACTTCCAACTTGTTCAAGTCAGTGAAGTTGCCAACTCTGTTGTCATGGAACGCGAAGGATTTGAACGTTCACTTCAAAAGCTTCAAACTGAAGGCTTGCACATCAAACAAATTGCAACTGACAGACATATCCAAATTGCAGCTACCATGAGAAAGAAATACTCCAACATAGACCATCAATTTGATGTTTGGCACGTGTCTAAAGGAATAGCAAGAAAGCTGACACAGAAGGGAAAATCTAAGAGATGCACTAAACTCCTGCCATGGATCCAATCCATCTCCAATCACCTGTGGTGGTCTTCTCAGTCTTGTGATGGAGACTCCCAAATACTTACTGAAAAGTGGACATCAGTTATCCACCACATAGTAAATGTCCACTCTTGGGAAGGTGCTAGCAAGTTTACAACATGTGAACACGAAGAGCTAACACGTGAGGAATGTGACGAAAAATCCTGGCTGAAGCCTGGCTCCAATGCTCATGAGGCCCTAAAAGAGGTTGTGTTAGACAAAAATTTACTAAAAGACATACCAAAGCTCACCAAATTTTGTCACACAGGCATGCTAGAAGTGTTTCACTAACTTCTCACAAAGTACTGTCCTAAAAGGCAGCATTTTGGGTATAAGGGTATGATGACAAGAATACAGCTGGCTGCTCTGGACCATAATTACAACATTGATTGAGAACAAGCAACAACAAGTAAAGGAATCAAGAGGTATAAAGTTGTATTTCCTAAAGCTACCAAAGCCTGGGTAGCAAAACCTATAGCTGAGACAAAATCGTATCAATACCTCCACGAAATTTCAACGTCTGTGCTGAAGAGAAGATCAATGGAGCACACACACATAAGGCATCACAGAGCTAAAGCTCCACCAGTGGACTTACCCAAAAATATAGCTGGGCACAAACAGCCTCCCAAAGAAGAGATTATACGTAGAACTAGTACTCGATTCAATTAGAAGTATTAGTCCAGTTTCCAGTTATTCAGTTACAAGGTCTTCAGTTGTTTGTGTCAACTACATCTTAATTTGTTAGCTAATACATCACTGAGAATCATTAGCATCTCTAAACCCAACATAGTGCCCACTCTCATCTGGAAACGCTCTGCGTACGGCAGACACCACACACGATGGTATGACTATTCGTACACTTCTCCCCAACATCTCGTGAGCCCAGTGAGTAAATTGGCGGTAAGCCGCCAGTCTCAAAAGCCTACACAGGGAATTACCATGCACTAGCAGGTGAGAACGAACGTGATCGTTGCTTCAAATCATACCTGGCCGTAAGAGGTTCTGTAATGGAGCCTGGAGAGACGTTCATGACGCCTACCGCTGTGCGTAGAACTTCATGGTGCAAGCAGACAGTGTGAAAACTGTCATGCGCTGTCGCACATCTCACGCCATGAAGTCTCCAGCTCAGAGCATCGACTTCCTTGCAGCAGATGCATTCTGTAATGCTTGGCATGACGATACACAAACCACAAGTACACCAGTCCGTGTTTTCTAGTCGTTCCGTACGCGTATCAGGGACATGAAGTGTTTGGTCATCGTCGTCGCTACCGCCAGAATCACTTTCTGACATATCTCCAGCGTTTCGAACGGGTTCAAAGTTATACGGACGGATAGTTTTCATTGTTCTCTTCAGCCGCTGCGAGACATGCGCATAGGGTAAGACACTTCTACGTCATCATCCAAGATGGTGGCGCCCATGCGACACGCCCCCAACTTTGCCTTCTTGTTTCTCTCTTCCTGACAGGCCTAGGTAAAAACTTGTTGTGCCAATGAAGTTGTGGCAACTAGTACTTTGATTAAACATTAACTTGTATTAGCGTGGGAGTTCTCCTTTAAAAGATTTCCAAGCCAAAATCCACATTGATCCTCAGGTCAGACCGATGGCACAGAAGCCACGACGCATCCTGTTCGCACTTCGTGAACCCGTTTCAGATCGGTTGGACGAGCTCCTTGCAAAAAAGACATTGAAAAAGTCACATCAGCGCGGGAGAAATATCAGCACATCGTCAGCCAACTTTTAATTGACTGTCCAGGAGCACTAAACATAGCGGACAATCTCATCATTCACGGCCCAGACCAAGGAACACACGACACCAACCTGTGTCGGGTGCTCGATCGTCTTCGTGAACGTGGTCTCACGCTCAACCTGCAGAACTGTTGGTTTCGCAAAGCCTGAGTCGAGTTTTACGGCCTGCAACTCTCCGGAAATGACGTACATCCGACTGAAGAAAGGTTCGTGCGATCGTCGACGCGCCGCGCTCAACTTCCGCAGCAGAGCTACGCAGCTCTCTCGGTTGGTGGAATTCAGCGCTCAATTTCTGCCAGACCTTTATACGACTGCAAAGCCGTTGCGCCAAATTACGCACAAAAACACGTCGTTCACGTGGACCGACGAGCAAGACCGAGCTTTCGCCATGCTAAAGGAACCGCTCGCTAACGCCGCCGGACTCGCATACTTTAACCATACCGTACGTACGCAGGTTATCGCAGGTGCCAGTCCTGGTGGTCTTGGAGCAGTCCTCGTGCAACAACAACCCGACGGTTCAGCACGTGCAATCTGCTACGCCAGTCGCACACTCACCAGTGTTGAACGCCACTACAGTCAGACGAAGAAGGAAAGCCTTGGGTCTTGTTTGGGCTTGTGAGCGTTTTCACCAGTACCTCTGCCGTACCACCTTTGACCTTGTCACCGATCAAAAGCGTCTGAAAGTTATGTACTCTTCTCATCGAAGCCAACAGCACGCATTGAACGCTGGGTTCTTCGACTCCAGGCGTACAACTTCAACGTTAAGCACGTCGCTGGACCAACCAACATCGCTGACCCCCGGTCACGTCTACCGATTGCCAGCAACGACAACGTCGTGAACACATGCATGCGATACTGGAGATTCAGTCTACCTAGTCACACAACTTACCGCACCGAGTGCTCTCTTGATTCAAGACATCGAAACGGCCTCTGCCAGCGACAACGAGCTACGAATCATCCGCCGGTGTATTCGAACCAACGACTGAAAACATCTCCCTCGCATCTTCATGCCGGTGTAACAGAACAGATGGTCCCCTGCCCAACTTGTCCCCCCGGACACAATGGACCGGTCCAGGGTGTCCCCCGGACACTCTCGCCCAAGCCTATAATGTCTCCCTTGAAATATCTGGTCCCCGGCCCAAGCTTTCTCCTGGACCAAATTTTCTGGTCCAGGGTATCCGACCGGACAATCGCGATCAAGCCTATAATGTCCTCCTTACAAAATCTGGTTTATCTCCCTGGACACTATCTGTCACTCCACACACGGGACTTAGCTACATTCGGAGAACGTCATATCTATATCCGGGTAACGTCCACATTCGAATATTTGTCCGTTGTCCGTCAGATAGAATAGCGAAGGTGCAATGATTTCGTCAGCAGACGACCATAGCGAGTCGTCGCTACCCAGCACGTCGGACCCTACCAACCCAGACGACGATGCCCATTCAAATTTCAAAGACGTTTTAAAGTATCTGCGAGCTGGTCGGTACTGGTCTGCGGGGAAAAATTTAAAGACAGTGATCAGAAGAAAGGCTGCAAGTTTTATTCTTCAAAAAGGGACGCTTTACTAACCATGGCGGAAATATGCAGAATCTTCGACGAGTAGTCCTGGAGAGAGCTGAACAGCTTCGACTCGTTGAGGTTTGTCACGCTGGAGTTGGCGATACCAAACAAGCACGAGCCATGGGGCCACTTAGGACGAACCAAAACTCTGTAGAAACTAACAACTCGCTACTATTGGAAAGGAATGAAAGCGGACGTTGAAAATTTGGTAGGCTGTTATTATTATTATTATCCTATTTACATTTGCAAGAGACCAGCCTGCTAGCTGATGTATATTTTTGTGCAGATTCAGCACTGTGACAGCTGTCAACGGATTAACAAAAAAAACTAGACAAGACTTCAGCATCTCTGCATCCTATTCCGGTAAAGGCTGCAGTTTGGTCTCAAGTGAGGGTGGACTTGATTGGACCGTTACCAACGTCAAGGAGGGGTAACAAGTACATTATCACGCTCTCTGACTATTTCAGTAAATGGCCAGAGGCAGAACCAGTAGCTGACAAGACAGGTCACACAGTGGCATTATTTCTGTACAAGGTATGGAATCGTATAATTTGTCTTTGCCGCATTAACTAATTGATTTGATTGTATTTCAGATGATATGTCGACATGGGTGCATGAAAATACAAATTACTGATCAAGGAAGGGAGTTTGTCAACTCAATGAGAGAGAACCTTCAAATCCTAACAGGTGTCAATCATAGAATAGCGACAGCGTACCACCCACAAACGAATGGACTAGATGAGCGATTCAATAAGACATTGCAAGAAGCCCTTGCAAAGCAATTTGACTGTGAACAACGGGATTGAGATGACTTGATTGATGGAATTCTGTTTGCCTACCGCACATCTGTGCATGATTCAACAAAATAAACTCCTTTCTTTATAATGCACGAAAAAAGTTAGACTACCAGTAGAAATGGAGGATAGTACAAGTATGTCTGATGGGGGTATGGAGAAAGAACAATTATCCATGGAAGACAAAGTTGAACAAATGCAAGGAATCAGAACTCAGATTCACCAAGACGCAGCTAAGCACATCAAGTTGGCACATTCAAGGCAGAAGAACTATGATGCCAGACATACTTCTGCAGTTAGTTGTGTTGTACATGTCAGGAAATAGTAAACTGTAATTGCAGTCGTTATCCCTATAGTGATATCAAATTGGAGACCTTGTCTTGTCACAAAACTTGAGACAAAAATCTTGGAAAGGTGGAAAGCTGGAATCAAGATGAGATGGCCCCTATAGCATTCACTCGGTTCTCCAGAAAGGGCTGTACAGACTTTCAAGAGATGGAACTGTGCTAAAGAAAGCAGTGAATAGTACACGGCTGAAGTTATATCGAAGTCAACAGTTTCCGCAGTCCGGCGAGAGATTGAGGCACTCACAGGATACTGATAACACAAGCAGGAGAACAAAGACGGTAATGCAATCCTGTATGAATTTCTCATTCCTTACTAGCCTTAATCGTGAAGAGTAATTGAACGCTTAGAACGACGGCGCACCCCAGTCAGATGGTAAGCAGGACGAACAACAAAAACAAACAGAACAACAGCTAGACATCAGAAGGCAACAAAGGATGAAGAAACGATCCCCAACACGCTATTCAGACACTACAAGTGAACAACCGACAAAGAAACGGAGACCTAATGTGGTAAAACACCATTTTATCCTATTATGATTGATTAATCACATCTATAGTTAATCTGAAATTTGTGTAGAATGTCACCAGGACCTATTCAGTAAGCAAGAGGAACACGCTGAAGACAGGGAGACAGCTGACTGATGAGCACATGGATCTTGCACAGCAACTGTTGAAAAGCAGTTTCCTCATATTGATGGCCTACAATCAACGTTGCTAGTACAGAATGACGGTTTTGTACTTGTGCAACATGAGTCCATCCAGATTCACCATATCCCTGGCCACTGGGTGACCTCAAGCAGCCTTGGCTTAGAAGTAGCAGTCTATGACAGCAAATTGGTGGTATGGGATTAAGTACATTACTCACTCACCAGTTGTCTTCTTTGTACAAGTTGAAGATAGAAAATGATGAGGATGGAGATGAAAGTAATCCCGCCACTTTGACTGTGGAGGTACCTTATGTTCAGCAGCAAAAAGGATATACTGACTGCGGTCTGTTTGCAATTGCGTTTGCTGTCCATCTTGCTTTGGAGGATGAAGTGACTACACTGAATTTCGAACAAAGTCTGATGCAACAGCATCTCCTGAAATGTTCTGATAAGAAAGCAGTGGTGGCTTTTCCCCTGAAGATGAAGACCGCGGGCATCAGTCGTCCTCATAGACTTCGACTAAGGGTGATCGAACTTCATTGTACTTGCATGATGCAAGATACCATAGATGACATGATTGAGTGTGACACATGTGAAATGTTTTACCATCTCAAGTGTGTTGGACTGGGCACTGCATCAAGCCCATGGCAATGTTCTAAGTGCAATAATTAAGCAGACTGTTGGACAGTAGAGATGGTTTGTACGAACACTTATTAGATGATGTTTTTAGTTATACTTAGAATACTTACCGATAGCTCGTAGATATGATATGAACGAAGTGCAAATCCAGACCGTTCGTAGGACATTGCTCGTCAAGCACTGCTGTACCATGTAGCTTAGCAGTGATCACAGGTCTGATTGCGACTGTGAAAAAGCTGCCCAAAATCAATTCGCTATGACAAACAAAAGCTATTGACATGACAAGTGCACTGCTTTCGACTGGATTATACCGTCCCCGGACACAATAGGCTGGACTACGTTTTCTTCTCCCGTACCAGATATTCCAAGGGGGGAATATAGGCTTGGGCGAGAGTGTCCGGGGTACACCCTGGACCAGTCCATTGTGTCTGGGGGACAAGTTGGGCAGGGGACCATCTGTTCTGTTACACCGGTTTCCCATGAGCTTACCGTTATTGGCCAAGTTGTTTTCCGCGGCACCCGAATTGTACCTCTATTGTGCTACCGCGACCGCATTCTTATGTTAGCCCATAAAGGTCACCAAGAGATTGTGCAAACCAAGGAACGCCTCCACTCTAAAGTTTGGTGGCCTGGAATCGATTGCTAAGCCGAAATAACGTGCACAGCTTGCTTCAGCTGCAAAGCTGTCAGCCAACCACTTTCTCCAGCTCCAATCAAATCAACAGCGTTGTTACAAGGACCTTGGAAAGACCTCGCTACGGACCTCCTGGGACCTTTACCGACAGGCGAAACTCTGCTCGTCACCGTACACTACTACAGCCGCTACTTCGAGGTTGACACTCTCCGGCCCACTACCGCACAATCCGTCATCAACCGTCTCAACGTCATTTCGCACGCTACGGCATCCCGCGAAGCATACGCACCAACAACGGCGCACAGTTTATCGCGGCCGAGTTCATTACGAGCTGGGAATTCAACATCGTCGGGACACGCCTCTTTGGCCACGTGCAAATGGGGAAGTAGAACACCAAAACCGTACCCTGCTCAAAGCCATCAAGGTCGCTCACCTTGAACGGAAGCCCTGGCAGGCTGAGTTAACAACGATGTCTTCTCTCTTATCGTTCCACTCCGCATTCACATCTGGTATCAGTCTCGCCGAGCTACTCTTCCGCCGTCCGATGCGCAGCAAGCTATCTACAATCACTGCCACGGTATTTGATGACACCATTGTTTGCGACCGTGACTCTGCCCGCAAACAAACATCAAAAGACCATGCTGACCGACTAAATCGCGCCGCAGGCCATTCCATCTCGAAAGATGACAATGTTCTTGTTCGAAACCCAACTCCTACGAATAAGCTTAGCCCCACCTTCTTGCCGGATCCCTACCTTGTTGTTTCTCGTCACGGCGATTAGCTGGTTCTTCAGTCCCTGAAAACGTACAACTCAAGCGCAACGTTCAACCGACTAAGCCAGTATGCACAGAAAAAGAAAGGGACGCTGACATCGAGACATCCACCACCGACACAACTACGCCAAGATTGATGATGACGTTCAGACATCCACCACACACACCGGAAACGCGCAGCCCGACAGCGCAAACCCCACCCAACAGGTGTCGACGCCTTCAGAACAAAACGAGCCACGGCAAGCGGATGAAGGACGTAATTCTTTGCAACACATCACGCCATCTCAGAGTTAGAGCTTCGTTCCTCCAGCTCGATTCAAATTATTTGTGACTTCGTTCCGTTAAGTTTGTTTACGTTTACTTTGTTTTCTGTAATTTTGTTTGATGAAAAAATGAAATGTAATGTTTGTTTTATATGTTAATTAGCCTCAATGTTGATTGTAGCATATCTTTGCGGTTAGACTATACTCTGCGCATATCTCTAGTTCAGTTCAGTTCTGTTTAGCTGTAATACAGTTTGGCCTCTCAATATTGATTGTGCCCGCGTGCAAGCGTATATATATATATATATATATATATATATATATATATATATATATATATATATAAAGGAGAGGTGTCTGTCTGTGTGTCTGTCTGTGTGTCCGTCTGTTGGAGCGTTTCTCAAATACGGCGAGTCCGATCTCGGCCGAATTTGGCTCGCGCACGCCGAATTCATTCGGGTCGAAAGAGAAACGGTGGTCGTCTTCCTGACTTCTTCCACGACGACGCCATTTCCCGCCGATCGCACTCGCTTCCATTCGCGCTCGAATATCTCCGGAACGGCGCATCGTATCTTCACCGAATTTAGACTGCCCGTTCCCGACGTCGGACGGTACGCGCCGAGCGTGTCGTTTATTGCGGGCGACGTCGGGAAAGGGAAGATATTTTTGCTAATATCCGAGTCTTGAAAAAATACGCCCACAGTCGTTTGCCAGTCTACGACCGTCGAAGAGCTGCCGTGTTTGATGCACCTGTTCCCCGAAACGCCGGCATCGTCTTCGAAGAGACGACGTTCAGCGGGACTGTCGAAATGACGAGAGTCGGTGAGTCGTGACTTCGGTAGATACGGGGAACGGGTTATCTGGGTGAGTACTGCATGTGACTTCCAGTTCTGCTCTGATGGATTCGTCTAACTGCACGTGACTTTATTTCAAACAGCGCAATATCCGGAAGTGCTATACGATTCGTGTAACTGCACGTGAATTTATTTCATTCAAAGGGACAGCGCAATATCCGGGAGTGCTATACGATTGCAAGTGTATGCGCGACATTTTTATTCACTGCAATCATTCATGGCCAACATCACCTATGATACCATCAAACGCATTTTTAGATACTTTCTGCTATAATCTCTACTTATAGAGGCAACCTGTCTCTCCTCCACTTCCGTGTTGTATTGGATCTATGACAAACGTGTATGTCAACTGCGGTGCTATGAAGTGGAAAGGAGAAGCATCTGGCATGTGTTGTCCCCCGGGCGAAGCCGGGCATTGGAGCTTGTATATATATATATATATATATATATATATATATATATATATATATATATATATATATATAACTACACATATCACAACCATAAGCCCATAGAGCTAATTAAACCGTAAAAACAGCCTCAACGTGCTTAGACTATTGTTGAGAGATCACCACCTGCACGTAGCAACTGAGAAATATATCTACAGCCATCGCGGAACTGTTCAAATTACGAGAGACAACAAAGGAGTAATCTATCTTGCGCAACAACACCGGCCAGCACAAGATTTCGTGTTCGCAGACAGCCTGAGTACATGCAGTGATGTGTGCGACCAGTAGCCTCGCCCCAGACGCAGTGTAGTTGCACTTGCAGATTGGTTGCACAGTGGTGATGGCAGAGTGGTGATGGCAGCACATCCGGAACTGCAATACATACTGCGAGGCTAGTGAATGTGCGATCTCCGCCATGACGGTCTATACAAAACGTTCTAGCAGAATGAGAACTGGCGTTAAACAGAGTAGCTCAAGCGCACAATGCCGCAACATAAAAATGGACTGTTATCCGGGCGTAACACGGACGTCATCGCTGGGAGACCTTTGGATATGACATCTGATGCGTTGACGTTAGTTTGCATCATGAGCTATCGCAAACGTAACGATTTTAGTTTTCAAGCTTGTTGTTGAAGGTATAGCGATGCATCAAATTGGGTAAGGCCCCATTAGAACTCGGGTCTTTGCGTTCATTTCCGTCAGAGCCATATATACAGCTCTAATTTTAGTCAGAGCCTTGACGTCCCAGATGCGTGTAGCGTTAAGGCCGATTTTAATTGGCGCTACACGGGTTTGGGAGACCGAGGCTATTCTAGTACTTTTTCCGATTTTTGTCGTGGCCCTACTGCGAGACGAAATCATGTTTAAACCACGAACGTAGCGTGACCTCTGCAAATGAGAGGCTAGATTTAAAAAGCTATGGGACACGCCCACTTTATTTAATTAGCTGATACGTTTCGTAACTAGTACAAGCCTCGTACCAGACCCTCTCGCGCCGTCGTGCCTGGTTCCCGTATAACATGACAACGCCGGAGAGGGTCTGGGATCATCCCGCCTACTTTCTTCACTTAGCGTTACCCCACGACATCTAAGTGTCACCCCACGTCACCAACGTCAACACTTTCATGCTCTTAGTTAATTACGAATCCATCCTTCCATCAAAGTTATGCTAACTGTGATATCCAATTGCATACATCAACTGTTTACATTTCGTTTCTTGTAGCATGCATGGGAAGAGATTCATTTTGCTGCATGGAAAGAGATTGATTCACAGAGGGAGCTCGATCCTGGGTTCGATTCACGTTATCTGAAGCTGTGAGGTCCATTGTGATTCGATCAGCAGTCTAGGTAGCTTGGACTAGGGATGCAATAGGCGCTGCTCTATTACTGTGCTAGGCTACCAGAACAATACGAATCGGGAAGCTCGTGTACGATTCGGGAACATTTGGAGCCTGGCAGCGCGTGCCGTCAGACATGGTGTTGACTTCCGCTCTAGTGTCTCTTGGAGAGGAAGTCCTCTTTCCCAGAGAGGTTGGAAAATACATAGACCTTGGGTAGGGACAAGATGCCAACACTGAAAGGAAACAAGTAGAGTACGAATGGAAGGTCAAGTCGGTTGCAAGACATTCCGTGTGACACATGAGAAAACTAATTAATACACTAATCGTATTAGTAGCCTGAGGCTTGGTGACATACGAGCTAAGTTGATCATCTAATAGCATAAATGGTAGGCGGGATGATCCCAGGCCCCTTCGGCGCTGTCGTGTTGTATGGAAACCAGGCAGGACGGTGCGAGAAGGTCTAGATCTGGTACGAAGCTAGCTAGTACACATTAATTAAGGCACTTCTGAGGGGAAGCTTGATCAGTAAAACTTAGACGCGACCTTGACACGTGTGACCTCTCACAATTGAATTCATGCATGTTTAGTATGTGTACATGTATAGTGTTGCACATAAGTGTACTGTACTGTGATGCAGCTAGACACTGTCAAAGTCTATAATGTATTACGGGATTGAGTGACAAGTAACGCCCTCCGAGATCCGATCTATATCTATAGTTGTCTGTCACGAATTAGGTTGATGACTGGTAACGAGATGGTACAAGATGGCAAGAAGAAACACGAGAACACTAAGGGTAACATGTACACTTGCTGACCACAAACAATTTGTTATACCTTTCTATAACAGAAAACCAGTTCTTTGCGAATCCTGTTTCTTCTTCCTGATCAATCAAAGAAAACTCGAAAAAATTGGTTCAATAGTTTGCGTGTGCATGTACTTACGCATGCGCTTGCGCCGTGGGCGTTTGTCTACTACATATATATCTAGACAAACCAAGATCCTTTGAAATCTAAGTCATTCAGTCAGCACTGCAGACCGTGTCGTGAGTGATTTTCTTGCGCAAAACAATGACGTCTCGAGTTCTTCTGTTTCTGATGATCATTTGTGTCTGGAACGACATCAAGAAAGGTAAGCTGCTTGCTAGACCTGTCGATAGACATAGGCGTGTAACGCATCACATCTCATCACAGAGTAACTTCGACTAGTGTCTTGACTGTATTCTATCGAAGAACAGGAAAAATATAGTTTGTTTCGAGCAATTATTTGAAGATTACTTAGTAGGGCATATTTTTGGTTCCGGAAGTATTTCGCCCATAGCGGGAATCATTTGGTTCCGAGGACTGGAGCTTTCTAACTGTTTTGGCTATACAGAACAGATGCGAAAACATGCCGCTGCATGGCCATGACAATATTCTCGCGTTTCTTAGACGTCTGGATGAGCAGAAATCGAGCGTGACCTGCTTCTTCTTCGTTCGTATTTGGCTGCCTAGGGAAGATGCAGCCATCCGACGACATTCGCGAAAGTCAATTTGTGAGTCAGAAGTCGCGCGTTTTTAGGTCAATCTTAGTTCGTTCAGCGGGCGTGTTGGATGCACGCACAGATGGGCGGAGATCGAATTTCGCTAAAAATTTGATCTCGCTGTTCACCACGAGACATACACGCTATAGAATATATTCGTTGCTTTTATCCCGCAGCTGTCACTACAGATAATCTTTTGGGCAAAGAGGGCATGGCTACCTAATAATTTTTCTGTTTCACTGCATTACTCACAACATGTGACAGAGAGCAATCAGTTCCGTTCCGTCGCGTCTGCCCACATCAAATGACAGTGGCATATTGTGTATGCATGCCTTCACGCTACCTGACGTGGCAGTGCGGACCGGTGACGCACGGATAGAATTCAGCTCTATCCCAGCGTCAAAGCCGCACGTAGTCTCCGGTTCAACGAAAATAAAATCGAGCAGCTGACCAATAAGAGCAAAGAGCTATTATTCCTATTAGCTTATATGAGTATCCCGTATAATTTCTGAAGACGATGACGATCATTTCTCCGCTTCCTTTTCTTGCTTCTTTGGAGCGCCACGACTCCTTTCCCATCAAAATTCACGTACTTACAGTGCGCGGAGTACGCTACAAATTGTGAATCAGTCTGCGTCAACGTTTGACAATGCGAACCTTTATAATTGCGAACCTGACCGCAAACGGTACGAACGTAACCGATTGCTGTCCGTCACATACTGTGAACTCTACTGTATATGCGGAAGCGTTGCGTTGTCTTTGTTGTCATATAACATTATGGCAAATGCTGCAGACTAAATTGATCTTGTTGTTGTTGATGGATGATAATCACCTGTCCTAAGACACTTAAGTTAATTAATATAAATAGAAACCTATCAAATTTTAATACAATATTTATTGTTGCCATCGCTGATTGACTTCTATCTGCTGCTATATCTGATTGTTATATCTTTCTTTGTAACTCAATAGCGCGTGCGCTGGATGATGACGTCGATATGGAATCGATCGTCCGCTCGGTTTACATTGATAGCTCTCACCACGCCCACATCCAACACGGCGGAGTCAAAATTTGGCGCTTCGACATCGCAGCCGAAGAATGCGAGTCCGCTCGAGTGCATCTCGATACATTCGTCATGGCGCCGGGAGACTACGTCCTCGTGTACGGCCTCGATGCAAACGGGCGGACAATCGGAATGGAGAGATTCGAGGGTAAAGGATGGCGGGATGCCGGAGACGTAAACAGCCGTCGCGTTTGGGCTAAACATATCGTACTCGAGCTGCACGCTACAAATGGCCAATCTCACTTTCATCTCACTTACGTTCACTACTCCGACTGCTACTATGAACGACTGGGCAGACCCAACAAACTATGCTCGGGGGGAGCCGGATGGAAAAACTTAGTCTGCTTTAAGAACGACGTACCACAACTTTACCAACTCGGGGATGCCGTCTTTAAACTACGTTACGTCAAGAACGGGACTGCAAGAATAGCGACAGGATGGAAAGCGACCAACGACGGACGCTGCATGACTAACAATCACGTCGTCGATACCGAGCAGTTGGTCCGTACTCTCGAACTCCTCTATAAATACGACGCCACGACTTGCAGTAGTAGCACCGGAACGGTCAACGCCACGTACCACGGAGACCGCATGATTCAGACAAACGTTCCACTCGACTTCACTATCTTTACAGTGAGAGAGAACATAACGCGCGTTAGATGTCTACCCCGCACAACCTCGATCCCGCCGACGACCAGCATGCTACTCATCGTTCACCATCCAAACGGAGAAGTCAAGAAATTGTCCTACAAGTCAAATGTCGACGCCGGAGGAGTGTGCAAACGTAATGCGACCTGTTCTACGAACAACGTCTGCTACAACTGTGATACGGTCAATGGATCATCCGGGGCTCCTGTCATCTACAAACCTAACTCGACTTCTTCATTCTACGTATTTGCGTTGCACGTAGGTGCTCTAGCATCGGGGTGTCCCAACAGAGGAAGAAAAATGTCCAAAATTATACCCGCTGCTGGCAATAACCTTGGAGTCTGTACTTGAATCATCGACGAGAACTCGTGAGGACGCTAACCGTGAGTAGCAGAGAGAGAGAGACAAAAGTCCCGGATAGATAAAAGCTCAGCTGCTCGAACGGTTTCTTTGCTGTAGTAAACGTATCTAGTGTAGCTTGTTGACGCTGTTAGCATATACGCATTCGTTCTCTAGTCGGTGTTGAGAAAACTATAAAATTAGTTAATTAATAAAAACCGGGCTGCATTGAAAACGCTCCTTGTCTCTTGGATTTGAGCTCTGAATGCGTCCAGAAAGGAATAACACCACTCACATGATGCCATCTAGAGACTTGAGGGACTAAACAAGTATTCCTAGAGCGAGGTAAGAAGCTCCCTTGGCCCAGACGCGGTTCCGACATTTTAATAGCATGCAATAGCGACGGAGGGCCTGGAAAAACTTAGCCTTCAAATTTATTAATTAATTTTTGGATTACAATCCTCAAGTTCGTCATCTGTCTCTTCCTTCTTGGTCTTCAGTTAGCAGTGTCTAGACTCACGTAGTCGCCGATCTAGACGATCCTGTAGCGCGTCCCTATTTTCGACCCGAAAGTTTAGTCAATGTAGGAAGCTAATCTCGCTAGCCACGCCTCTTTCGCGAGAAGAAAGGGCTTGGCATACAAGCGTGGATCCATGAAATGCGTGTATGATTGATATAGTCTCGCGAAGGCAGACCCCTGCCTCGTCATATTTCTGGGCGAAATGGGATCTGGTGAACAGCCCTCGATGTCTCTGTGTACCGAGTAGCCAGAAATCGGCTATCTATATAAAGACCGGACTGGTATGCAAGCAGTGCAATCCTATCTCGTTAGCTTCTCTTGTTTCGTAGAGAACAGCCCTGTCGCTAGGTATTATAGATGGTCACAAGACCCTTTCTTCTCGCAATAGGGGCGTGGCAAGCAAAAAGAGGCATGTGAGCATGCGCAGACTGTGTACAGTACGACATGAGACGTAGCTGCTAATGCAATCATGTTTTCTTGACTCTGCTATGGGTAATAGATTATTAATATTGATTATGCTTTTTGTCGATTCGTGACGTCACAGTGTGAAAAGCCTAAGCAGTCTGCAACCCGAGTCTATCTCCGCCATCACCTCTCACTGTCACCGCAGTTGCCGCCAACTTAGAGGGTAAGCTTGCGTTAAGCTTGGTTAACACTACACAAAAGACCACACGTCGCGTCGCGTCGCGTAGCGTCTCGCGTCGGCCGGTCCTGGAATAGGAACAAGTCCTATTCAACCCGTCGCGTTGCGTCGGAAACGGCCTCCTTTTAAGCCCGGTTCACAGTATTGACGCTAACGCTCAGCTGAGCGTCAGCAGCAGACACCGCCTTGACGCACGCGGCATCCTTTGACGTTGACGCTGACGATGACGCTGGAACGCGACGTATTTGTAAAGCAGGCTTAAAGCCCGGTTCACAGTACGACCCTGACGCTGACGCCGACGCCGACGCCGACGTTGACGCCGACGTTGACGTTGACGCTGACGCCGACGTTGATGCTGACCTATTCCAACGTCAGCGTCAGCGTCAACATCAAATAATGCCGCATGCGTCAAGGCGGTGTCTTTGATGTTGACGCTAAGCTGAGCGTCAGCGTCAATACTGTGAACCGGGCTTAACTCGGCAACTATTTCTTTTGGCGAAAAATTTTTAAGGCAAGTTTGATCAGTAAATTCGCAAGTTTGACGTGATTTCCTGGACTGATGGTCGGGTGCGATAGGGATAACTTCATCTTGAATTCTTAGAGACTACACGCACACACACACACAAACACACACACACACACACACACACACACACACACACACTCACACACACACACACACACACACACACACACACACACACACACACACACACACACATACACGCATATATGTAACTGCAGGTCTAAAGACAGATCCATATTATACGTCCGTGTCATCATCATCAATGAATGCATCTACTACTTTATACGTTTGTTTCCTCGGATGCTGTTCGGTGTACAAGACCTCTCGAGACGAAGCAATCTCTCTCTACTGCATGCGATTGCTCAACCTCTATATAACCCATGCATCCTTGCAGATGGTACCCATGCAGTCAGGGTAAGTTGAGTCATGCAAAGAGAATGGCTTTCGTATAGTTGTTCAGAGTGGTATAGATTACTCTTTCGTTACAGAACATACTAGAAATAACGGCTCTCCCAGACAGAAAGTGCTCAGAGCAAACACGAATGTTGCGACGATTTCTGTTTAGGCTGGAGATCCACGCTGCCCGTCGTCTGCTACTCAGATGGCTCGTTTCAGGACATTGAATGGTATTTTTTAGTATAGCCAGTATATAATAGAAACGATGTTGCTGCCGTCGCTTCTATACGATTATGGCAGCCAAAAACACTGCAACTATAATTAGAAACATGCTAGTATAGTGCCGTTTAAATTAAGTTTTATAAAGTGGTTGTAAGTGGTTGAGATCAGCGTAGACTCACACCACATCCAGCCTACGTCATGTTTGTTGATAAATATTGACGTAGGACACTTGGTTACGTATTTTATCCCGGATGTAGTCAACACACCCACGCAGAATATCACTACGATGGTTTTCTCAAAAGATATGGAAGCGCAAGAAGCTATATGATCAGATTTCTACTGTCAAAAACATAGTTCGCAGCAGTCTGCTTGTTACTCTTGAGGGGTTGTTGCTTAAAATCTGCAGGTTGGAGTTGCTCTAATGCATATTTGAACATTATGCTGTTTATACGCGTTTACGTGTTCCAATGCGCTACTGCATTTGTAGCTTTTGAAAACAAGTGTGTAAGACACGCCCCTAATTGAGTTATTTCTTCCTTCATTTGAATAGGCAAACAAGTGGTATTGAAGTTTTGCTGTGAAGTACTTTAAGGTGCATGGTACAGTTAGAAATTTTCTGAGCGAGGGATGCAACGTGACTTCAAAAAGAAGCGTTTTTGCATGGGCCCGCGCATACTAGAAGCTTCTTGCGCTGCTGGTTCAAGGTGTGTTACAGTCAACGCTAATAACATAACGAGTTTGAGTGACAAGTAACGCCTCAGAAATGAGGTTATCTCAGATTCTGTACCGCAGACCGATAGCTGACAACTAAACGAGATGCTGAAGACGCCAAGAAGAAACATGCATGCAGTGGCATGATGCAGGACAACGATATGGCAAAAGGCAGGCAACGCTTGGCAAGTTGCCGGCTGCACATGAAAACGTTACTCATTTCTCTAACAGAAAACATGAACTTTGCGTATCTTGTTGCTTCTTCCTTCCCATTTAAAAAAATCAAACGAAATTCAATATGTCGTCTACGCCGTGGGTGTTAGGTATCGAAGACAGGAAGAGGTGCTTTGATACATAACGGCATGCGTAGCATGCAGTCAGCAGACCGCGTCGTGAGTGTTGAGTCTCTTGCACGAAACAATGACGGCGGCACGATCACTTCCGTTACTCACGATCACGTGTCTCTGGAACGACATCGAGAAAGGTCAGTCGCTTGCTAGCTTGTCGATGTACAATGTAGTCAATAGCTTCAGCAAGTAGTCGTAGTTACTTTGAGATCCGCTGTAATGCGTTCCACGACCCCGTATACAAGAACTGTGAGGTTCTGGAAAGCTACTTTGTTTCGGACGATTATTTGCATTGGGACTATTTAGTTGCCATGCCAGACCGTCTATAACTCTAGCGGCTTATTACCCAAGGCCCGGATATTCGGGCTGAGGGTATAGTAGTCGTCCGACGTGCGACTGTATTTCTGCAAATGAAGCTATTCCAACCAATAGACGAGAAGTGGTGTCATTACCGACCAATAGACGAACGTGATGTCATCATAAGGCTCCGGATCTCTTAGTTTGGCAGCTGTGCTACGAGAATTCAGCCATCGGACGTCCATCTCGTACATGGTGTTATTCCTTTGCTTTACATAAGAGTTTAGCACATAGAAACAACTCCCAGAGTCTACATTTGCACCTGCATGTTTTCCCGCCAACAACCAGGCGTCTAGAGAGCAAAGGTGCTGGATTCAGACGCCATGTGGTACATGTAGCTGTACCTAACTTGTAACATTTTACTTGTCCCACAGTGTTTCTGCATAGTGATTCTGCAGTCCGACAGTTTGAATTTTGGGTGTGCGTGGCTAAGCGGCCGCGGTGTTGTTGCTAAAATCACTAAATTTAGCTAATGTCGTCTTCAACAGAAATTTAGCGCTCCACGGGAATTGTGCGAAGGGGAACGTGCATTGTCCATGACAGCGCGTCTGTTTGTCGGACGAAGAGACTGACATGTAAGTACGCTAGTGCGTCTGTATTCATTTTTGTTACGGTATACAAAGTCAGAGCGAACAGAGACGCCTAATCTACATTTGTTCGTGCATGTTTTCCCACATTAATGTTCTGTTTCAACTCTGGTAGGTCTGGGGTCATCTCATTACGACAACCTGTGCCTACTAAACGTGTCTAGTATAGCTTGTTGACGTTGTTAGGATATCTACGCACTCTTTCTACAGTTGGTGTTGAGAAAACTCTAGAGATTAGAAAATAAAACCGGGCTGCATTGAAGTCTCTCTTTGATTTGCGCTCTGAATGCGTCCAAGTAACATCACTCACACAATGCCATTTAATAAAAAGACGTAGGAAGACTGGTCCGTGACCCTTCCGGCCATTTCAATTTTCAATTTCAAATTTCAATTTTCAATTTTCAAATTTCAATTTTTAATTTTCAAATTTCAATTTTTAAATTTTAAAATCTAATTTTAATTTTAATTTTTTATTATTTTGTTAAAGGTTTTTAATTATTTTGCTAAAAAAATTAATTCGGCAAGCAAATTTTTATTTTCATTTCTGATTTTCATTTTTGATTTTCCATTTTTCGTTGTTCTATTTTCAAGTTTCTATCTTTGATTATATTTGGTTGAGTTGAATGTCAAAAGAATTGAACGCGGAAAGAACGAAAATGAACGCAGCAAGAATGAAAATTGAACGCAGCAAAAACGAAAAATGAACGCAGCAAGAATGAAAAATTAATCAGCCTTGTGCGAATTACGCAGCAGGGAGTCCGGTGGAACACGTGCCCTAGTCATAACTCAACGCAGTAGGGAGTCGTTTTTCATTCCAACGCGTGCTGCTGATTGGAAGGGGCGGAGTGGTGTTCTGTGCTGTGTTCCCACCTATAAACGTATATGCATCTATGTATATGTCTAGAGATGAGAGAGAGCGAGAGCGGAGCTAGAGGAGATGTGCAGCAATGTTACTGCAGCTCTGTTGTATATCTATGCCCATACCTCTCTAACAGCACGTCCAACAACTTCTCTTAGGTCTCTTTCTGTCAAGCCTGACCGATAACGGATGTCACGATCGCAGCAGAACCTTCGAATAGTCCTCTCTGAATATCCTCTGTCTCCGGGGTGCCTTCTTTGAAGCAGTTGACTTATTTCACGGTATGTAGATCCATTGTGCACCATATCTCGAATCTCGTCTTCGTCCATGGATTTACGACTACGCAATTTACCCAAACATAGATCATGGAGTTGGACGGTTGGGACGTGTGTTTGTTTGTGGTGCGAGGGTATTCCCCGCTGACCGCTAATTAGCAGCGGTTGGGCGTTCCCTGTCTTTAGCAGCTCGCTAAACCAAGAACCGTCACTTCTCGACCTCTTCTCTTCCAGCTCTTCTGCTCCTCTCCTGGAAGAAGCGGAAGAGTCTTCCGACACCTCTGACCACTCTTCTGACACCTCTAACCATTCTTCTGACACCTCCTTCGAAAAGAAACGAAGCAGAATCTCTTCTGTCTCTTCAGAAGAGGCAGAAGAGAATAAAGAAACGCGCCCCATGAGAAGATATATGGAGTCGGCGCGAACCAACACACCCATTCTCGGCAGCAGAAAGAGGCCTGCATCAACACCACCCGTAGAAGTTGAAAGACCAAGAAAGGCAACGTCGATGGGCATCTCCAACTTGACAGCCACCGGTAACGCCGGCTGGTTGAAACTGGAAGGCGAACTAGACGATGTACAGACGCAGCTAAGTGGCGTAGAGACAAGTCTGGATCGACTGCACAATCGTTTGGAGAACGTAGAGGACAAAATAGATCGGTTGATCGATGCACAAGAGCGAACAAGACGACGTTCTCAGCGGTCGAGAAGACTGGCAGAAGCGACAGCGAAGGTTCTTCAGCGCCAAATATGCCACCTGTTTACGTAATTACAAGACCTCCGTCAAACATCAAAACCTGCTGTCGGCAGCGGCTTGGGTGTCAGCGGTGCGTAGAGCGGTGGCAAGTCACAAGTGGCCGACGTTGCCCTCTCTGCAATACAACATGGGATTCTGCTTGACTCTCCGTAGCTTGGACGAATTGACAGAGCTGGGCAAGCAAGTAAGTGTGCTAGTGGGTAGTAGCCTGGTTCACAGCGACGGTGACGGCGCAGAGTCAAACGAGTCTGAGCTACCCGAGGTACTTGGCCAGTCGTCCGGCTTACGCAGGTCTAGATCTGCAGTGACAAGAGAGCCATCCGCAAGGACGGAAGCTCAAGATTCTCCCGAGGTGATCGATTGAGCGAATTGATTGAATTGCACGTAGGCGCGCGTGTGTAGAACAGCAAACCGCGCATCTTTGTTTCTAGTTGCTGTGTGTACTGCATAAAATGCATGGTAGTTAATTAATTAAGCCTAGTTGAGTTTGAACGAATTTAGTAATTAGTATAGTTACTAAATTTGTTGAATTTTAGATTTAGCTGGATTGTTGCTATATGTGGTAATAGATAAATTCATATACCATGCATATGTACTGTGCTCATCAGCAATGGCTGATCGCTCTTGAGATTGATTATTTTTTGGGGAGAAGGAGAGTCCCTTCTCGTTAGAGAGGAAATTGCAGAGATCGTCCTAGGGCGGAAGTCGAAGATTCACTCCGCCCCTTCCAATCAGCAGCACGCGTCGGAATGAAAAACGACTCCCTACTGCGCTGAGTTATGACTAGGGCACGCGTTCCATTAGACTCCCTGCTGCGTAATTAGCACAAGACTTTCATTTTTGGTTTTTTCTGCGTTCAATTTTCATTCTTGCTGCGTTCATTTTTTGTTCTTTCCGCGTTCAATTCTTTTGACATTCAACGCAACCAAATATAATCAAAGATAGAAACTTGAAAATAGAACAACGAAAAATGGAAAATAAAAAATGAAAATCAAAAATGAAAGATAAAAATTTACTTAGCGAATTAATTTTTTCAGCAAAATAATTGAAAACCTTTGACAAAAAATTGAAAAATGTAAAATGAAAAATGAAAATTGAAGTGACCGGAAGGGTCACGGACCAAGACTTCAAGTACCAGTCGTTTGTTGATTTCAGATTAGAATACCTCAAGTTGGTCATCTGCTTCTCGGTCTTCAGCTTGCAGTGTTTATACTACTGCGTTTTTCGTTTTGTGACGTCGCATTGTCGAGAGCCTAAAGCGTATGGAACGCCGACTGTCGCAAAAATACCGTTCAGCGAGAGCAGGAGCATACTGTAGAGCGTGAGCAGTTTACAAGAGAAAACCAAAACAGCGCTTCTTCTAAGAGAGCTTGCTGATATCAAACGCCCTAACTAAGAGAGCTTCCTGATATTAACCGCCTTAACTAAGAGAGCTTGCTGATATCAACCGCCTTAACTAAGAGAGCTTGCTGATATTAACCGCCTTAACTAGGAGAGCTTGCTGATATCAACAGCCCAAACTAAGAGAGCTTGCTGATATCAACCACCCTAGCTAAGAGAGCAGCTTGCTGATATCAACCGCCTTAACTAAGAGAGCTTGCTGATATCAACAGCCTTAACTAAGAGAGCTTGCTGATATCAACCGCCCTAACTAAGAGAGCTTGCTTTTATCAACCGCCTTAACTAACAGAGCTTGCTGATACGCATACTAGTAGTATTTTGGTTGTAATATCTCTTAGTTAGTAAAACTCAGATAGAAAGGACAATTGCAAACTAGGTAATACGGTAGGTACTCATCAAAGATGATAATAACCGTGACAAAGTGAGAAATGGCATTATAATGCTAATTCATTTTAGTATTTAGTACACTACAGTATACCGTCCGAGCCATATGGGACTTTTCTAGGCACACTAGGCAAATTAGGTTGGCGTATATCGATATCATAAGCGGATAGAAGAGAGGTGTACCTGTCCTCTGTGTCATGACCCCTACTTCAACGACAAGCCCACTGCAGCCGAAATCTTGTTTGTTGTGTTATTAAAGCGAAAGTATTTAATTAATTAATATTTTGATGGACGGTTAATTCGTTCAATTCTAAACTTAACTGTCGATAATTATCTGATAAATGTGCTACAAAATTAATACAGATTGAAGTGAGTTTGCTGGTTTCGTAGGTCAAACAAAGATTTAAATGGTTTGGGGGCGTGGCCAATAATACAACTGGACTCCTATTTTAAAAATTCTGCATCCGGGCCAGCGTATATAGTTAGCTTTAATCCATTGCTTGATGATTAAGTAACAATAACGAAAAGACTAGTCTAGACAAACAACTAAACACCCTAACCTTTAGGCCGGTAGGAAGGAAATAATACGGCCTGAAATTTAGTATAGAAAGGAAAAGGAATGCACGTTAGTAGAAAACGCAAGACTCACGTACAAAGTGCTGCAAATGTGTTACTTATTGAATCTCCTATACCCAGATGATTGTATTGTACCCTGGCAAAAGTCATCTTTCTGAAAAGTGGTCGAACAGACAAAATGGTTTTCACGGCCCTGTCAGACAGGTCAACAATTATTTGCTCTTTCAAATGCCCTAATGATCTTAGCCAGAGCCTGCTGGCTAAATCGCGGATCAGTCGAAAAATGTATGTGACGCACTCCACTAAAAACTTTCTACGGACACGTTCAGCTATGCAACCGAGACTCAGCAGTTGCGTACGTCGGTTGCTTCATATCTTACACCACTGTTGATAACGAACCATGTTTATTGTGGTCAACCTGCTACACATGTATAGTACATTGACAAACGTTGAACTCAAACTGCGTGACTGACGTACTGAAAAGTGCCGAAAAACACAATTAGAACAGGTGCCGTAGCAAACCGTTAACCTAAGTAAGGCCAAACCCCCGCAGACCATACTGCAAAGCCTTTACAAATTGATTTTTTGAACGACTCGTAGTCTGCGTGGACCAGTGGGAGAAGAAGTGGCAAAGTGCATGTGGATGCAGTGGGCATCGTTGCTGATTCGTCACTTTCTTCATGATATCCTACATTGATGTAGGATCCAGGCAGCAAATGTTGTATGTCATCAACACATGCTGTAAACTCTAGAACAGCTTGAAAAATTGGTATTGTGTCTGTACAGAAAACCAGTTATTAAAATTTAAATGACTACATTATATAATTTGAGCTTACTTTCTCCAACGTTTATTACAATGTTGTCGCTTAGTAGTTGCTGGAAAAACAATTCTGCAGATTGCTTTTTAGCTGTGTCAAGCTCTTCGACCACTAAAAATTCTTGCAACCTATAGAAATAAAATAACTGATTTAATATTCAACATAATTACCTACACAAGAAATGTATACACTGTCAAGGTCATAGGAGTTGAGTCATAAACTAATAATGGCTTCAAAATTTCGGAATACATTTGCATTATCTTTAGAACTTCAAGACTAGCAAGGTCTTCCCGTAATCGAGTAATGCCATCTCTTCGTTTGTAGATCAACTCATTTAATACAATTGATTGAATGATTGCATCTCTTTGATCAAACTTAGTGGAACCAGTCCATCCGCTAGACGCTACCATGTCGATGACATCAAAGCGTTCTATCACTGACTGAAACGTAGTTCTGGTATCGGCACCGCTCATCTGCAAAACACATCTACTTACTCGTATCGATCAAATTATGTACTGTTGCAGTCAATCAAGTTAATTTATACCTCTAACAACATTGCTTTTGTCTCTGACTCAGGTTTGTCTTTCAGACATATGTTAGCGATACAGTCGTCTTCGCATTCGGTCATTATATATTTTACCATTGCGGGAGCAAACGAAGGCATACCCATACTGCATTGAAGAATGCAGTGCGCTATCACTGTGCCAACTAACTTAAACATCCTGGTGCGGTAAGCGATAACGTTGTGAACAGGCCAGAGTTTGTTGGATGGACCTTCAAACACACCCCTTCCCGGTTCAACAAACTTGACAAACAGGCTTCTGAAGAAATCTCTCCTTACTCTTCCCGCATCAACCCCATCTTCACCTTCAAACTGTACGCGCAGTGGTCTTGACAAATCGTTGTTTGTTGCAGTCTTGTAGAATGCCACAGCTTCCGCAAAGATATTATGTCTTGACAGTCGTAGATAATACGGATTTCCCGTTAGCACACTTTCAGTGTGATGATGAAGTACACCTTGTATTGAGTGGTAGTCATGCAAAGTAGATGTGTTTTCAGCAGAAAGTGTTACTACAGAAGGAGAAGATGAAGTCGAAGTTTGGACACTGTTATACGGAGCCGGAGAATGGAAAGCAGAACTGTGCTCAGAAGGAGAAGGTACCGTTAAAGAAGGCGTAGATGTCGATGCCGAATTAGACTGCAATGCAAAAGATTCTGACTGAGAGGCAATAAGAGAAACGGTAGGCAGAGAGTGGGGGAACACAAAGGCAGAGATACTGAAGCCAAAGAACGTGCTTGAGAATTGGAGTGAATTGCTGGTGGAGAAGGGTTAGAAGTGGGCTGAATAGAATGGATAGAGAACACTGGTTGAGAAAGAGATAATTCTGGCTGAGGAATGGTTAGCGATAGTGCCTGAGATTGGATAGCAGCAGCATTCTGAAACACCCGAACAGCTGAAACTGCGGAGTCTAGAAATGTGATGTTAGCTGCAGCTTGAGAGACGGTAGGAAATTGTTGAGAGCATCTAGATGTCGACGGCAGACGTGGACGTTCATCAGAAATATTTCTAGAGAATACAATTTCTGGCAACTCCGTGTCTGTGTCTGTATCATCCACTGGTTGATTACTGCAATAACGCATCAGAAAGCCTGATTTAGATAATAAAAAACATCATCGCTTAGATACTTGAAGAAGTGGACATACGTAGAAGATAAAGGCTGACCGCTTACGTCTGACACGAGATGACTACTGAAATATAGAAAAGAGCACTTTACTAATAAGAAGGTTGTAAAATACAAATTATTCTAAACTAGCCTATTAATTAATTAAGCTGCATCGTCCATGCAATTAAGTTTTTCATGCATGCTATGATTCGCCGGTCCAGCTTGACAAACTAATAATGGAATTGGGCTATGCGTATACATATCATGCAATGTATGTGAAGTGACATTAGCGTGCTAGAAAAAGGTTTCGTACTCTAGTGGTCTCGTTTGGCACACTATACTTTGACTGAGGTATCAAGTACGCACTGCGTACTATATACAAATGGTGCAGGTGTAGAGATGCTACCTGCAGTTGTTGGTTAGATGTCTTCTTAGCTCTGACATTCGGACATCATCACTACACCGTGGGCATTTCTCTCTAGGCTCGTCCGATTCTCTTAACTCTGAAAAGCTCTTAAAATAATTAGAAGCATTAGTAATTATAGTGCAACTTAGATCAGCGACTTAGCGCATACCTACTTCTCGATCAGGTGCTAGACTTAAATCATTTGCTATTGGTCGAACGAATATCTTTGCTGATTGCAAAATGCTACTTAGGTACAACGGGGTATAACCGGAGGAGTCAACAGGAATCTCTTCCAATACCGTGGTATTGACTTTGACCCGAAGAAGTTCGAAGCCTTGCCCGGCCAGTTTAGGGAATTCTTTGTAGAGACGGTCCTTCAATTCCATACTCGAAACTTCGTCGACGTTCTCAAACATAATTCTTTTAGTACCTAGACCAGCAATTTTCAGTGTGCTGTGGTCTGCTCTTGTCCATCTTGTTTGGTCCTTTGACCCCAGACATATAAAGTCGCGTCCCAATGAACGAACTCGGTGGCGATTCTTTTCTCTTGAAGTGCGACTGGTTGTTCTTGTGGCACTGGTAGCACGATCCGTTAGCAAGGAGAAAGACTGTCTACGTCTAAAAAGAGCACTCTGCTCTTCTCTAGCTGCAGCTAGACGTGCATTCTGGACAGAGGACGACGCTGCACGGCAAATGTCGCTGAATCGATTCGCGGATGCGGTCGATGGGACAGGATCGTTTTCATGGTCAGTGACATGATGTCTACCACTTAGAGTTGAGGCATGGTATACCCTGTCACCCCATTCGCCGTTAGGAGGGTATACACGTCCACTGGATAGACGGAGACATCGTATGCGACCATCTTCCTCAAACTCCAACCCAGACGCTAGCGGAAAATATACCTGTATAAACAGATGATATCAGAACAGAGTCTAGGATTGGGCTAAATTATGCATACATGTAAGCAATACCGGGTAAAGCCAAATTTATTTTAGTAATCACGCAAGCTTTCAAACTATTGCTACAATTTCTAACTGTCGTTAATATTAAAATTGTCTTGAATACAAGCATGCTGACAAACAGAACTTATGCAGAAGTAAACCTCAATAATTAAATATGCGTACATTTTTAAACATTGTAGGATCACGTGTGCAATATATGGCTAAATATAATGTATATGAAAAATTAATTGTTGCCGATCTTAGCGAGGCTTCTATTCTGGGTCGCACAACAGAAAGGGCCTGGTTCTATATGGCAGCTCTCTTTAAATCACTAGAGCAGGGTTGAGTTTATGTTGGATTCTCTTGTAAGATCGGGTATCGGTATCAACCGTATATATATATATATATATATATATATATATATATATATATATATATATATATATATATATATATATATATATATATGCAGCCGGCGTACGTCGCTAAATCCGCCATTTCTGCTGGAGCCGCTGCAATGGCTGGTGAAGAAGAGAAAGACCATCGACACGACAGCGAAGTCAATGCGGCAGGAGGTTACTTCTACCCAATAATAGTGGAGTCTTTTGGTTCGTGGACGTCTTCCAGTCTTGCCACTTTGAAGGTTATCGCGTCCAAGACCACAGCAAAGAGCAGAATAAGTTTTAGTAGCGCAATCAGTAACTTACTGCAACAGCTTTCAGTTCGCTTATTTCAGTTTAGCGCACGTATGATTTGCACTAGTTTGTGATTTGACACTGAGTTTGACTTTTGGGATTTGCCAACTTTGGCAGGGGACGGGTAGTTGTTATCTGCAATAAGAATATATATATATATATATATATATATATATATATATATATTGCATTAACTTATACATATATAATATATATATATATATATATATATATATATATATTGCATTAACTTATACATATATAATATATATATATATATATATATATATATATATATATATATATATATATATATATATAATAAGATTATACTATAATTATATTATACTATACTATAATAAGATTTATACTTTCATCATCTGATTACCTTGCATATCCAGGATACAGAAGGCAAATCTCTTGATATGTCACACTTTGTTGTCAACAAAGACTGGGCAAGCTATCTGATTAATCTGAGAAGAAATGGAACATGGGCTGATCACATAGCAGTGTTGGCTGTAGCAACATTTCTTTCCTATAACATCAGAATAATTAGTAGCGCAGTTGGCACCGAGACTGCTTTGATATTATAGTTGAGTCAAATGGACACACAGCTAGACATGCCATTCCCTTACTTCTTGGACACTACGCCGAAAACCACTATGAAAGCCTGGACATTGCAATTAATGGTATGTTTGAGTCTACTATTTCTACCAAAACTGATTGTCCTTTTAATCAATAGATGATCCTGTTACAGAAACTGAATCCAGCAACGAACTAGAAGTTACAAGTATGATGACACGCGATCTGCCAATTAAACTCACATCACTTTAGGTCTATGAATTTTGTAACTAGACAAAGCAGTACACTGTTGTTTGCAAGACTTGGAAGCTGTTGAA
>CAXXBX010000050.1:75000-76271 GCA_964274945.1 Dehalococcoidia bacterium
TTTTGTTGCTCAGACGGGGTTTCTCAGAGGTGTCTTTATCCTATTTAGTTCAGAAAAGCCCTCTCACAGTCAGCAGTGGAAGCAGAGATTAGCTGGGCAATGGCTGCAAGGTTACAAATGTTTGGAAACACTAACGAAAAGTTCTCTTTCTTCACAATTGTAGCCATCACGTCTTGTTCTGTATGGCAAAGAATTTGCACTTTGAAGTGGCACAGCCGTTGGAATCTGACTGGAACTATTTTTGCAAAGTGGTCAATCAGCGGTCCTATTCGGTATTGGCTTTCTTCAAGCCGCCTACTTAGTAAGCAGGTTATAAACATACGAATTACATCATTAAGATTACGTTTCCTTCACATGCACTTGCTATCCTGTATTTGAAGCATATCTAGACAATCTCAAATCAGTGCTCTCTGAGAGTGAAGTAGAAATTCAAGCGTAGCGCAACGCTACGCTCAAACGCCCTGGGGAGAACCCTGCTTCAACCAAGCTCTTATACTCACTACCTGACGAATACCTTAGCAGTATGGCTGCTTTCTGATCAAATTAAAATTTCAAATATCCTAGATAAGTCCATATTAGCTGATGAAAACTTGTAGTCTCAGCAAATCCAAAGCCACCATCTCAAGCAACCTGAATGCCGGAAGCTTTGCTTAAGTCTGAGTAAAACTTTCCAAGACCAAAGTTTCAGGAGAAAATGTAACTCTTCAGCAGCTTCACCATGCAAAGCAACTACTGATTGGCCCTCCTGCTATATGCCTGACAAAGCAAACAAAGTTGGTAGAAAAAATTCACTCTCGCCAAGGCCGTTTCAGCTGGCAAGGGGAATCCTTTCTTTTCTAGTGTAACTTGGTGCACTTCTAATGATAGTCATTCACAGAGTACAGAAGCTAACAATGTCAGTGAAACCTCCATGCCTGTAGTAGCACAACAGTCAGTTTATGTGAAGAGATGCACTTTAAGAACAGACACACTTCAACAATTTCAAACTACCAGTGAAGCCAATCTAGAGCACCCACTTGATGCCAACCAAGAATGCAAATCTGATTCAGGCCTCCCTACCAGTATTATACCCTTGCTCCCTCAGCGGTACAATTATTTTGTTGACTCATATTGTCAGCATGAATTGGAAAGTTTCCTAGGAGCTGGAACAAGCACCTTTACTCTAGAAGCATGGACAAGTGCCAATTGTGAAACTGCAGCTGTCCAGTGGATTACACATTTTGAAGAGGTTTCAAAAACCACCTATCGACTCACTACAGGTTTCAAAGCAA
>CAXXBX010000051.1:0-73935 GCA_964274945.1 Dehalococcoidia bacterium
CGTGAACGCATGCACACACAGTAAAGAACACTGTGCCTATGCTAGCAATCTCCTGGAGCTGTGCCAAGTACTCACACACTCACCACCACTGCTACAACCACCACCACTACTACCACCACCACCACCAAAAGACTATAGCAATACCTAGTCTCACATCTGGTGCTCCTTTGTTGTGAGTATGCCTAGCAGTTGTTCTTTGATAACATACATTTGTATAGTCTCTTGGTGCATTGGCACATACATCTTGAATTGGACTCTGTATGAAGATCTTGTAATAAATATTTGGAGGAAACGTCTCCTTGAATACAACAAAAAAGTAGAGCGATTGAAGAAACTGCACAAGTAAAATTAATATTACTCCAGCTAAACGAAACTTGACTCGAGCACCAGACCCACGATCCAATAACTGAGCCTGTGACACACAACAATGGCAAATAAATGAAAACATAAGTAGTTACTGATCACCAAAATTAGTCTCAATCTAGCTACATAGAAACATTTAATTCGGAGCACTCAGATGTATTGCATATGCAGACATCAATTACTTCTAAAATGTCTCAATGTTGTCTTGAACTCAAATAAACATTTACTTCAAGTTGAATGCATAAATAGTCTATCACGGGGTAACATGACCTTAATTAATGGACTATTTAGCAGAGCTAAATAAATGTTAATACAACGACTACGGGCATTAAGGAAGAAGAGTGTATGGGTGCTTGTGATAGTGACGTGTTTTGGCAGGTTAGACAGTAGTGGACTCTGTACTTTGCAGTAGCGTCTGTTTCTGTCATACCCTACTTCTCGCTCAGGTCGGTCGCTTCAAGAGTGCTTGGCTCTGTCGGGTGAAACGCTGAAGCTAGAACTGAACGGCCTTAACCTGGTATCAACTGGCACAAAGGATGAAAAAGCCGTGAGATTATGGAACCATTGGAACGGGACATGAACAGACATGGATGATGGTACCCATCAGAGTCTGAGACCAAGTTCCAAGTAGCATCCGGTGGTTCCCACAAGCCGAATACCAGGATTGGAAGGAAGAGGAAGTGCGTGCAGGAGATAATGCAGTTGGTACAACACCTATAATCTCCACGGAGCAGCAGTAGTTTATCTCTGAATTGGTGACAAAGAGATGGTGCATGCAGAAAAGTCGCGGGTAGATGTAGATGGCGCGCAGGTGCAATGAGTTCTGGCAGAGCAAATCTCGAGAAACCAGCAGACTTTTTCAAAGTCAAAACGCACAAGGCTTGCACGAGAAGAAGCAAGTACGCCGGAGCTCTCGAAAGATGAAGAGGACATCGAGTGGCCAGCTCCGAGTCACACACAGACAGGTATGCCTATTAATCAGTCTTACTTATCGCATAACGTCTATCCTGTTTCTGAAAAATGGGTTTGGAAAATCCTTAGAAGCGAGTTTGTTGACTTCGATGCGTTGTTGGCTGAATGCCCCAGTTCAATTGTATGCGCTGGCAGTGCAATAACCGACCAGTAGCATGTCACATTAGATGTTGGTCCTGCAGGTCTGAGCGTAGTACAGAAACATCAACGCTGCTTGGTGACATACCTTACTTCCTGGCTGACAACATGGTCTTTGTTTGAAAACACGCTAACAGTGGGTAACCCAAGTCGAGCATCCAAGTTATTTGGTTACCAGCTATTAATTGCTCAAGCAGCTAGTCAATTTACTACAGCGGCATGGCTACAATATGGCAAGGCATTCCGTAAGCAGCCTCTCGAGATCTCGCTCAACGCTGGGACAAAGTAGATGCATCATTATGGTCCATCTGTATCACTAACCAGGCAAGAACAGTATGCTTCAAGTATCGGGATTCCGGGCACCTACCGTCCTAGTGTCCCAAAAACAGGAGTCCTTTTGGCTAATGTGGCGACAGCAATAGGTGATATCCGCAACTCTACCATTTAAATCAACAACTACTATCTTTGGTTGCAGTAGGACCAAATATGCGTTTACTGTACATTAGCAAGAATCTGGTTGCAGTATTGATTGCACCATGGGAACGGCCTCATTGACATAGCCACTTGACAAGCGTATTGACCAGCAGAACAGTGCACATGCACTCACATACTCCACCAGCTCGTTTTCTCATAGACGTGGAGGTGTCCTTAGCTAAACACCCAAGTGGTTGATCATTTCAGTGACATTGTCAATGACTGTCAATGAGACGGCTGGCATGTATTCATGCTGCTGACCACATAACCATGACAGCTCTCTCCAGACAGTGTTTATGGTTTGTTGCATGGCACAAATAAATCATGCCCACCACCACAGCACCATCAGTCGGTTGTCATCAAGCCGTACGTTCACAGCTCCTTGATAGCTATTTGCGTTTCATTCCGATTGATGTCCAAATGTCTTGAAAGCAACCCGTTGAAGATGTGTTGGCAAGAATGTCGGGAACTGCAACATTGCAGAACTAAGCAGTGGCTGGCCAAGTACAGAATGATAGAAACGCCAACCAATTCCCATGATGCAATCAATACCGCAACCAGATTCTTGCAAATGTACGGTAAACGCATATTTGGTCCCACTGCAACCAAACATAGTTGTTAATTTAAATGGTAGAGCTGCGGGAGAGACTACCAGCAAGGGGAGCTTGCGGTGTGTGCAGCGACTACAACAACAGAACGTGCAACCCCGGCGAAGGAGTATGCAAGTTTGACCACACCTGTAGCCACTGTGGTGGGCAACACGCTACCCCTACTTGTGAGTCAAACAGGCAGTAAATGTAGCGGGGCGCCACAGTAGTTAAGGACAGTAACTTAGACTTAATGTACGTAAAAGAGTTTTGTTTTCTGTTGCAATCCTACCCCCATGCACGGTTGGTTGACTGGTTACTAGAGAACGTAGATCAGGGTTCAGCATAAGTTGTAAGGACGACACGCTTCATTACGCAGCATGTAACCTACAGTCTGCACGTTGTTTCGGTGACATTGGCAGCAGAGTGTGACAAAGATTTTCTCTCCAGGCCACACGACCATCCTCTACTGGCCAATTACGTTTCTTCTGGCTTGGGTGTTGTGCCCAAAAATGATGGCTCTTGGCGACTTATCTGTCATCTATCAGCACCTTTGGGCAAAAGTGTGAACAATGCAATTGACAAAAACTGATTTTACCATAAAATACCCATCAGTGGACACAGCCATTGCTATGACTGAGACATTTTGATCATCCCCATACCTGATCAAAATTGACTTCAAGAAACACGTTCCGTCATTGTCGTGTCCATCCAGAGAATTGGCATCTGTTGGGCTGCGTCTGGCAGGGCAACTATTACTACCACATGAGGTTGCCATTTGGTTTGAGGTCATCCCCTTGGTTGTTTAACCAAATGGCAGGCGCGGTAGAGTGGATTTCTTGTGTCAAGTTCGGTATCCGACACGTCATTCATTACCTGGATGATTTTCTGATATTAGCGGCCATGAGGGAGGAGGGCCAAGAAATGTTAGACATCACATTGGCGATGCTTCGGCATCTGAGTATACAGTGAGCACCTGAGAAGGTGGAAGGACCAGCAAAAGTTTTGACTTTCTTAGGTATAAAGATTGACTCACACAATAAGGTGCATGCTACGCCTCCACAGGCAATACAGGAGGATCTCAAAGTGGAAGTGCAGCAGTGGTACTCCATAAAAAGTCCACAAAACGTCAGCTACTTTCACTGATTGGCAAGCTCTCCTTTGCAGGGAAGGTCCTACCGGCAAGCCGAATATCTATTAGAAGACTAATTGATTTAGCAACAACGGCGATAAAACTTAGTCACGGGGTAAACTTGTCACAAAACACTCGTGCACACATCAAGTGGTGGCAACGCGTACTTCCGTCTTGGCCAGGGAAGTCATACTTCCTTACTACTTCGTGGCTGTTGTCACCGGAGATGCAGCTGTTTACTGACGCGGCAGGGTCACATCACATGGCTTTGGGGCCTTCTGCAACAGACAGTGGATGAACAGGCGCTGGATGGAGTTGCTAACACCAGCAAAGTCGTTTTCGATTGCATGGAAAGAACTAAACACAATTGTTATCGCAGCAGCTACCTGGGGGTCTAAATGGACTGGAAACACTTGCTTTTCCACTGTGACAACCACGCACTAGTTGATATTTGGCAAAACTGACCACCAAAGACAAACACCTCGTGCAGCACGTACGTTCGCTGTAAATATAGCAGCTAAAGAAACTTTACTGTCTTAGTCTCGCCTATTCACAGTGTGAATAATACATTGGCTGATGCATTGTCTCATGGACAGGTGGAGAAGTTCAAGTCCCTAACCCTGCCTGCAGATCCAAAACCAACACCGCTACCGACCAATTGGGAATCATTCTGGACTGCAACGTTTGGCAGCTTAAACAAGCAGCAATAGCCCTGTCAACGCGAGCGGCCTAAACTACAAGTATGAAACAATTTAACAACTTTTGCCAACAGCTGAGGACCTCTCATTCGTGGCGTTCAGTGCAAGGATGGTTGGAGCGGAAACTATCAGGATGTATTTATCTGCGGTTTGTCACTTTCACATCCAGGCAGGCTATCTCAAACCACTTCAAGACTTCTGTGAGATCAGATATACAAGTGTTGCAGTCTGCGATGCGTCGCAGAAATAATAAAAATAAATCAGCAATTGTGTTGCATCTGGTTCATGTCTCTATCTTGCGTGGTGCCTCGATGAGCCGACGCATGCTGATGCATAGATCAGCCTCGGTAACCAGAAGCTGTCTCTCCAAGTAAGCCCACTGGTGTCTATCAATGCGTCAAGAAGGAGAAGTAATGAAGTACTGTATAAGATGAAATATTGGCGGGAAGTTTATTTTGGCAGATTGGCGAATTTTCCAACGACCGCCAATATAAAATCTGCCAATAATTTGACCACCAAGATATACGGGTGTGACATCATCTTGACGTCATCACCAACGTTCATCAGGCATAATTTGATAATGGCGATAACCATGGCAACAGCATAGGAATCTTGTGGGTTCTGTTCTTCAAGTAATTCTTCATCAATAGTTGGATCCCGGGGACCACAAAGCCACGGAAATGCAAACTCCCCTATGACGGCCACATGTCAGATGGGTGAAGACCAGGGTCGACGCCTACATCAATTATCCAATAGCAACGTTCAACCGCCAAAATAAAATCTGCCAATAGCTTTTCTGTCAATTTCTTAGCAAACCGCCAAAATAAACTCCCACCAATATTTCATCTTATATGGTATTTAGCAGAGCTAAATATCTGTTAATACGACGACTACGGGCATTAAGGAAGATGAGTGTACGAGTGCTTGTGACGTACATAGTGACATGTTTTTGGCGAGTTAGACAGTAGTGGACTCTGTACAGTGTAATAGCGTCTGTTTCTCCTTGCCCACCCCGCCCGAGGATTGTTTTAGTTGTTCTCATACGTTAGCTATGCTAGTGTAATGCTGAATGTATGGTACGAATATAATGCAATATACGGGGCAGCCCACCAGGGCCACAAAACAAGCGGCATGCCGTCAGGTAAGGCATACCTTTGACAACCAGTGGTATTGCTAGGGACGAGGCTATTGTTAGGTGTGGTGGCAGCTGCCACGCAGCAGCGGGTTCTTCGTGCTGTCAGGCAACAGTGGCAGACTGTGGTCTTGCGTGCCCAGTGCTGGGTGGTGCTAAGCATAGATCAGCCTTGATAACCAGAAGCTGTCTCTCTAAGTAAGCCCACTGGTGTCTATCAACTCATCAAGGAAGAGAACATATAATACCAACAAAATTTGATTACTCATACTACAAGGCTCGAAAAATCGGTCCAACTAGTCGTCATTTGACGAGTTTCCAAAAATTTTGTCAAAATTTTTAGTCTAGGACATCATGTTGATATTAATCATGGTGTTTAGTGGTATATACCACCATTTTGCACGGTCTTCTAAAATTCAGTGCAGTGCAAGCATACAGCTCAGTATTCCGTAAAACATAATGGCATGTAAACAAGAGTATCCAACACATTACCCCTGAGCCAATGGATAGTGATAGCTAATTGGATTAGTGATTAAACGCATACCACAACTCTGTCAAAACAAGACGGGGTTAACCATATCACATTGCGGAAGTTGTCCGTTTCTTGCTACTAAAATCGTATCTACCATTATACCTATTTCGGCCTACAGAATTTACCATTGTCTCTACTTCTTCACGTGCTCCCTGGTCATAAACTTCATGCCTGCCTCTACTCTGTCGGAATCCTGAGATGGCTCTTGCACTCCCCGTTTCACGATGAGCAGTTTGTCCACTGCTGGTGTATAATTTCATTGTACGACAAATGTCTCAATGTGAGCATCAAAGCGGTGCAAGTTTCAGTACAGTACAGCTATCCGCCTGCATACTGAGAAAGCCATTACAAACTAGCCTTGGTCTGCTCTAGATCTAGTCGTTATTTGACAACCTAGGCTGTGTCTCCACTTGTTGCTCTCTAAACATGTTTAACATTAAACATGTTTATACTCTAAACATATTTAAACTCTAAACATGTTTAGCTAGACAGTGTCTCCACTTGTCCATTTCTTTCGGGCTTTTAATTAAAACAATTATCCGGAACTTTGTTATACCGCGCGAATTCGTTTCTTGTGCACCAGACAGTCGAAGATCGTCTTCCGTTTGTCTCGAGAACAATCAGAGATACAAGTCTGTCTTCGCCGAAATCGCACTCTCCGAACACTCTGCATCAGTCTACACCATCTCTGACATTGCCTACGTCTGTCTTCTTCCAATAGTCTCCAAAGAAAGAGAAAGAACAGCGTGAAAGAACTAAAATCCATTGTCCTGGATGCGCGTTACTATCACGTGACCGTTAAACCTAAACCACTTCCGTCTTAAGCTACCTCTGAAACATGTTTAACAAAAGCTGTTTAGGTTTAGAGGTAAACAGGTTTAACGCTAGTGGAAACACAATTATTCTTTAAAATGTTCAGACCTAAACAGGTTGTAAACATGTTAAGCCCTAGTGGAGGCGTGCCCATAGACTACAAGGTTAAGTTGTCAGTTGTAAACTTGACTCGTCAAATGATGACTTGACAGCCTATTCTTCGAGCCCTGTGTCACTACAGTATTCAAGCATCTCATTCTTTCTGTTCTAATCTCTCCCTCTCCCTCTCCCTCTCTCCCTCTCCCTCTCCCTCTCTCCCTCTCCCTCCCTCTCTCTCTCTCTCTCTCTATGAAAAGGGAAACTATTATAAAAATTATAAAATTCATACACTGGATTGATATAGCACTATAATACAATTGTCACACATCAGTGCATCCCTCCCAAAGCTAATCAGTATAACTGGTCAAGCAAATGCTATAATAATACAAAATAGAAAACATAACAATAACTCAGTAAAATTAGCCTTGCTGTTTTAGCTATCAATTCTAACACTTCTCTCTCAACCAAATGGTAAATTATGACTTTGTACTTTATATATGCACAAACTATAGCTGACCGCAACCCAGCAATTCGAACATTCTATACTTGAGAACATTCTATCAATCTATCACCGCTGTCAATTTCCAACCAATATAATTACATAACTGTGATTTTGACTTCAACCAAAAAAGCCAATTAGACTGAAGTCAAAATCACAGTTATTGAAGTCAAAATTACAGTTTTGTAATTATTGGTTGGAAATTGACAGTGGTAATAGATTGATAGAATGATATCACAAGTATAGAATGTTCAAATTGCTGTGTTGCTGTCCAAAGCATACATGTGTAAAAAACAAACTATACAAGATGTACAATATTGCACAATCTCAACTTTGCACCTACTTCCGTAGGATTGATGCATCTCAGCATAACAGATGGATCTCCACGATTTCTAAAGCTCACTAAATCTCGATAGTATCTATAAACTTGCATGTCCTTGAACATAAGAACACAAATTTAGTAGACTCACATATGACAGTTGTTTCTCAATTTTACACCCATCAAATTATCAGAAGAAAAAGTCATAAAGAAGTAGTCATGCCAGCCACATCAACAATACATCTAATAAACATACAATATGCCTCCTCCAGCAACGTTGTATAACACTTGCAGCTTCATTAGGATACAGGACTTTTGTTTTTGATGTTCTTTTACATTCCTATAGTCAAAAGATATTACACTGATACTATTATACAGTTACAACACTAGCATGAAAGTAGACATTGTTGCTAATAAATTATAGCTAAGCAAGCAGAAAAACATTGCATTCACTTGAGTATGACCCCACCCCAATAGCTGGTTATGATCAAGGGTAAATATGGAACAGAGACCTTGCTCCAGAAAGTGACACCTTTAGGTGATAAACTCACCTGCTATTGATTCAGTTAGACAAGTATAAAAACATTTTGAGAAAATGAGGGTAAGAAAGGATGGGCTTATTTCATTTTCATCTCCTACCCACAATCACATCCATAATTACACACCCAGAGTATATTGTCACACACGATTGCTGCGTTACATGTAAAGATTGAGATACCCACAACTGCTGCAAGCAATCTACGATAAAAATTGTAATGTAGGAGAGGAGCATGAATGAAGTAAGTACATACCCATCACTATACATACCCATCATTTTCTCAAAATGTTTCTGTACTTTTTCATTCATTTTTTAGATATGTAGATCAAAATCATCAATACATGTGCATTACCATTAACAAACTTCCACAGATTTACTCGTGACAAATTACCACTTTATCTCAAAATTCTCCATCATGTTTTTTGTGACTGCCAAGCGTAGTGAGGCTTCTAATCCGGGTTGCACAACAGAAAGGGGCGTGGTCCTATATGGCTCTCCATCAAGCTCTTGGTATGTGTGTGTGTGTGTGTGTGTGTGTGTGTGTGTGTGTGTGTGTGTGTGTGTGTGTGTGTGAGCGTGTACACACAAATCTCAAATTTCTCCTCCCCACGACCACGTTTCATGATAGGACCTACCTTAAAACACCATTTCCGTGTCCAACTACAGATGAGTCCAAGCACACATTAAGTGAGCAAACAGCAACAAAAAAGCTTCATGAACTTCGTCATCCCATCCTTTGTATTGTAGCTAGGGATTGTGCGTACTTGACAACCAAGAAACACCTTCAGGAGTTGAATGCCACCTACAGTCAACTATTCACACATCCCAAACTACAATCAATCCTCTACTATACTGTGCTGCATCTAACACTGCATTTTAGGGTTGTGTGTACTGGACAACCAAGAAACACCTTTATTAGCTGAATGCCGCCTACAATCAACTATTCACACATCCCATACTACAATCAATCATTTACTACACTGTGCTGCATCTAACACTGTTGATAGTCAATGTTTATACCATACCACTGTTGTTACAACGGAACTGAGTGCATACCTAGACTGTACATTTCAATTGTCTTGATCACGATCGCAAAACGATGACTACAGTACCTATACCAGACCTAAATACGTAATCTAAACTACTAGAAAGTTTGCATGTTCCATGACATATATACGGATCTGACTGTATACTGTCAACAAAATTTCATAAGTGGAAACTTTTGAAAGTGTACAAATTTGCCATTTCGTAAGCAGCCAACTTTCGTACATCAACACAAAATTAACAGAAAATCAAAACCACAGCCGAGAGCGACAAAACTAGCAAGCATTTAACTTTAGTAAATCTGAGATTGCTTACAAAATTTACAAATTTTAGATGCTTACAAAATTTTGTTGAATTACAGTACATCTGTTCACATACACCGTTACCACTGTGCGTATCTACGCTCATGCAAAAAAATGAGAACGATGTAGAGTTGCCGTACGAAAAAAGAATAGAAACAAGACCATTTAGGGTGCGCTGTGACATCTTTCGTATACAGACTGACTGAGCAATACGACACTATAATATGTGTTTTATACCTTACTAATTAGAAAATGGTGCAATGTAGAGATGATGTATTGCTAAGTCAATCTGTTTACGAAAGATGTCATGGTCTTGTTTCTACATGTATTCTTTTTGTACAGCAACCCTACATCTTTCTTCTTTTCAAAAAAATGTTTTTATACTTTAGTACTATTTGCATGTCCCATATAACTGTTAGTAAAGTAGGATTGTCTATAAGCCCAACCCCTAGCTGAGATTTTTTACTAACAAGTACAAATTTTGGAAATTTTAAACCATGTAGACAAGCAAGCAAACACAGACAAGAAAGTAAAATGTACAGGCAAGCAAGGAGATCTAAAGACACGACAACTAATTGAATCAAACACGTTTATATATATACTGTATATATGTGTGTGTGTGTGTGTGTGTGTGTGTGTGTGTGTGTGTGTGTGTGTGTGTGTGTGTGTGTGTGTGTGTGTGTGTGTGTGTGTGTGTGTGTGTGTATATATATATATATATACAAACAGACAAACAAGAAAACAAAACGACAGACAGATAGATCCTCCAAGAACCAGACAAACAGGCAAATAGACAAAAAATTAATCAAATTTGCATGCACGTACAACACATGCAATCAAGAACACTCAAGTACATCACCTTCCACCAAGTCTGAATTCGACCTGCACAAAATGACTGAAAACTAGATGACATAACCGTCACACTTTCAATTAACCTCAGACCACAACAATCATATCCAGCCAACCTCTTGACAGCAGGCACATACGGCTGCAACCCATACTCGATACAACCGTCCAAATAATCCCGATACTTGCGTTGTATTCTTAGTATCAAACCTCTTGACCGAAAGGAAGAAAGTGCAGACACCTGCCGCACAAGAAACATGCAGCAATGTAAAATGTAAACTACGTCCCACCACAACTAGAATCAAAATACTCTAGATTTGCTGGGCGAATAGACAGATATAAGCGTTGACACGTCTTGTAGCGTTTCACTCTGCATTCGGCTAGCCTTTGAGGCACACATGAGGCTCGCTTTCACTTCCAGAAGAGCAAAAAGTTTGCATCTAATCAGGAGTGACGTGCGATTTTTTAGTGGCGAACTGACGCTTATTACGATGTTTCTACCTAGTGCAGTAACCTCTCCATGTTCGTTGAATAACAACAGTGGCGTGTGTCCGTCGATCAAAATCCGGTTCGAGATCCATCTTCAAGGCTTTCATAGCCATGACAACGGGAATACCCGTATAACTTTATTAGGCTACATTACGTTTATTGGTACTATGCGCGTACACTACAGTAATCAACCAGTAGCCTCGCAGTTCCAGACCGTCACCCGTTTCTTTTGGGAGACGGTCTGGAACTTCGAGGCTACGCAGCCAGTCACTCCCCTCCTTTTTGATTCCGTTGCCAACAAAAGTCAAAAGGGGAAGAGGGGCTGGCTTCGTCGTGTTGGTTAGGAGATAGATACCTAGACTACATGCACAACTGTCCGACTATGAGATCCACAGATATTAGAGCGGAGGAATACATACGGTAGCTCTTCCGCTCAGACTCTAGTGACTCTAGTACTACTAAAATTTTAGTACAACTCTTGGAGGAAATGACAATCAATATATCCGGATTTACAACGCGACTTTCCAACAGGCGTCGGTGGTGTAATGGTCAGCATGGTTGCCTTCCAAGCAGTCGATCCGGGTTCAATTCCCGGCCGACGCAGTTTTTTTCGGATTTACTGTTGTAGACCGATTTACGATGATCTTCATGTTATTGTCCCGTCCCATACGCGGAAGTGGCGCACTAAATAACTTGCTAAGCCCCATTCAGGCCAGTTGCTTACGGAAGCCGAAAGGTGCATATTTATATCAACACGCACTTCTCGGCCACTGCTATGTAGCCTCGGTATTCCAGACTGCTTTCTGCACGTGATGGGAGGGAAGGGTGGGAGGAGAGAAGAAAGCAGTCTGGGGACAGCTCTATTGTAAGTGACTTCGGAAGAGGCGCGACTGCTCAAGTTCAGAAACATCCGCTCCAATCAAAACCACCGCTCAAAAAAAACGGCCAATCAGCGCTGTAGACAACTGTTGACGTCAATGAGTAATTTGTAATTACCTAGAAGCGATTCTCAGACGACTGTAATAGCACAGTGGGGTGTAGCTAACACAAATGTAACGCGCTACGAGTTTCGCTCCTGATGACATGATAACTCAGCGAATGCTTGCCAGACGTTACCGGACGATAAAGCCATTGCAGCGGCTGTTCCGACTTGAAGCCTTGAAGACCAATCAACTGCTTGCTAAGCGATTTTAGTACGAGGTCGCGACGTCTTTGCCTTCTCTCTACCGGATTCAGTAAAGTCACTCATTTTCTACGTTCTCCCGTTTGTTTGTAGTCGGCTGGCAGCGAACAGCTTCTGGCAATATCCCACGAGCCATCTGGTGCTTGTTACTGTTCCTAATGAATGTGGGTAATTATCGATTAAGATGAACACCGCCTATTTCCGAAGTCACTTACAATAGAGCTGTCCCCAGACTGCTTTCTTCTCTCCTCCCACTCTCCCCTCCCATCACGTGCAGAAAGCAGTCTGGAATACCGAGGCTACTGCTATGCGGCTGAAAAAGGTGCGCGTTGATATAAACAATCTCAAAAATCAGCGCGCGTTACTAAATTATAACGCGCTTTAAAATTGTGTTGTTTAATATCAATTTAACACATTTGCTCATTGCTATCAACAACATACACATATAACGTGAGTTATTTTATATTCAATAGTCGCGTTACAGCCCTAGATTCTTGTTGTATTCTAAATGACGGAAGTGTGGAACTAGTCTCGCGTAGCCAGACTCCTTTCCGCCGCGGCCTCCCCGGCGAAATGGGGTCTGGTGTACGGCCTTTGATGTCGCTGTGCGCCGCGTAGCCAGAAATCGGCTATCTAAAGACCGGATTTAGTTTCTTAAACGCTTCACTAAAGACGAGACTGGTATGCACGCAATGCAATCCTATCTCGATAGCTTCTCTTGTTTCGTAGAGAACAACTACAGCTAGAGTCGTTGCTGTTTGTGAAATCTGCATGTCTACAGCAGCGATTACAGCAGCGATTAAACGCGGCCGCGGGGACGTTGACGTCGACAGGCTTCGATTTCATGCAGACATGATCGACGTCGTACGATCTAGCGTTGTGCGCTCGTGTCACAACGGAGACTGAATGCGAACGTACTCAGTGCTGTTTGCTATTTTTTGACGTCTAAAGCGACCGCATACAGTCCGGAGTGAGCGATATCTGGAAGGGCTTGGAGTTGCATGACCTCATCGAAACAAGATGAGTCGTCTTTCTGTGTTTGGGTAATCATTTCATGTGTTTTGTGCATTGTTTTGATGAACACATACAGTAGCAACCAGGAAGAGACCAAATCGTTTAATCGCTGCTGTAGACATGCAGATTTCACAAACAGCAACGACTCTAGCTGTAGTTGTTCTCTACGAAACAAGAGAAGCTAGTGAGATAGGATTGCATTGCGTGCATACCAGTCTCGTCTTTAGTGAAGCGTTTAAGAAACTAAATCCGGTCTTTAGATAGCCGATTTCTGGCTACGCGGCGCACAGCGACATCAAAGGCCGTACATCAGACCATTTCGCCGGGGAGGCCGCGGCGGAAAGGGGTCTGGCTACGCGAGACTAGTGTGGAACGTGCGTGCGCTCTTCGATCAGTAACTGCAACGCTTGATTCAAAGGGGTCCCCGTTTTGGGATCGTTGTCTACTACAAGTCGTGCAAACGGCACGAATCGACTTTCCAGTGAACTGGATACGAGTAATGGGTTTCTGAGGCCATACAATGACGATGTGACGATTGCTCGTGCGTTGAAAGCATTTTGGTGTGTTTATATAATTAATTGATTGATTGATTGATTGATTAATAATAAATAACAAACCTACACACAGTTGTACAGGCTGACTGCTGTTTTCAGTAATTATGTTATTGTAATTGTAGAGTTTTATAGATTTATACTTTGCACAAATTTGCAAAAGATATTTTCAAAATTAATATACCCAGCTGAAGAAGGACCTTAGATTGAAACATTGTGTGAATTCATGTTATTTCGTTATGCTGTGTATGAAAGCTCTACAATAACCGATATATCATCATATCATATATGTGCATGCACGTGTGGGTGTGTGGTTATCTGTGGATGTACATGTATATACAGTGTATATATATATATATATATATATATATATATATATATATATATATATATATATATATAGACAGTATATTATACAGTATATTATACAGTATATTATACAGTATATTATGCAGTATATACAGTATATACAGTATATATACAGTATATTATACAGTATATATACAGTATATTATACAGTATATTATACAGTATATATACATTATATATACTATATATTATACTATATATATATATATATATATATATATATATATATATATATATATATATATATATATACAGTATATTATGCAGTATATTGTACAGCATATATACAGTATATATACAGTATATATATATATATATGCTGTACAATATACTGCATAATATACTGTATATATACTGTATATATATATATATATATATATATATATATATATATATATATATATATATATATATACAGTATATATACAGTATATTATGCAGTATATTGTACAGCATATATATATATATATATATATATATATATACAGTATATTAAACAGTATTTTATACAGTATATTATACAGTATATTATACAGTATATTATACAGTATATTATACAGTATATTATACAGTATATGTCCGGATGGAGCATCTATCTAGAACAGTATGAACAATTTTAGTTAATTGACTAATTAATAATGTAATTACAGTCTGTCAAAAATATATTGTGTCTAATAATAGTTTTATAGGTCTAAGGTGTTTGCACAGTTTACAGCAGGAAATGGTATTATTCATGTTCAGATTTTCTTAATTAATTTGCTTATTTTCTTATCATCTGATCACTATGAATGGTTTCTAGTGGTTGGTGGAAATTATGAGCTGTTAAGAATTTGGTGTTCAAGTTTTTGTAAGAGAGGATGTTGGAGTTGCGACTGGCTCAAGCACTCGTTTTGTATCGAACAACGCTCGTCTCGAGGGTTATGCTAACATATCTCATCAGCTGATCTAGATCTATTATACGTATAAATCCATCAAATGCACGGCTACAGAGGAAGCAAAGACAAGATTTGATTAGGATGGGTTACTGTCATGGAAAGTAGAAGGTTGATTTGGATAGTCAGGTTACATTTGCAACCTTTGAGTGGGAAGTCTATAGGTAATGGGAGTAATTGCGGCTCTCACAGAGGTATTTTTGCAACACCACAGTTAGGAGAAATATGGATCAATAAAGATCAATTATGGCGGTATTGGCTGCAGAAAATAACTGGAAACTACCAAAAAGGACAACTGCAACTACTGTGAATGGTTCTATAGCAGACAATCAAGACTACCAAATCAGACTGGATTTCTATTCAAGCACTGCATGTTTTTGATTCTGCTTGTAGATTATTTTTACTGCTTGAAATGGTTTATTTTGTGTGATATGGATATGTTTAGTCTATACTCTTCAATTTTACAAGCCTTTGTTGAATGTGTCAGCAGCAACTTGTTATCAACGGTATTCATGAATGTTCTAAGAAATATACTGTACATATACTTTACAATAAGTCAAGAATTCCTACAATGCTTCATTTAGGATGTGAATTCCATGCAAGTTATACTATTCTTAGAATTCACTATTGTTTATATTAATATTTAGTAACGTGCGTTATTCAGAATGGCGGGTGGACAAGTCTGGAAGATCTCTTTTTTCTCCTCCCCTTTGCATTGTTTGGTGGTAATAACAAAGAGATCTTCCAGACTTGTATTGTCTACCTGCCATTCTGAATAACGCACGTTACCAAATATTAATATAAACAATACAACATTCTAAAAATAGTATTAATAATAATATGCACAACACACATTGATAAACATGCGCAATTGAGTGTGAATGAAATATATTGAAATGGTTTTCACACAACTCCACAACCACAAAGTCAAAAATGCAAGTGATCAACATGCAAGCTATGAATAATATTTGTCTATCTCTAACAACAGTGTTATCAGCAATAAATAAATTTGGCATTGCCTTGCCAGATTTCGCAGTTGCCCCATCATTATAAATTCAATTGATAAATGCTTGACTAATGACTAGTAGAGAGTACTTCACTAATAGCAATTAAAAATTGTTGCTGATGCTATTTCAGACCTGATCCTGTTCTGTAGCCCAAGTACTGTGAAAAGTTAAATTACATTACGAATAGAATCTCCTTTGCCTGCTTGTGGACTCTTCTGCACAGGAAAGAGGGTTCAATATGACAATAAAACAATACATGCACACATTCACACATTCACACACACACACACACACACACACACACACACACACACACAGACACACACACAGACACAGACACACGTGGGGACACACACATGGACACACACACACACACACACACACACACACACACACACACACACACACACGAACACACACACACACAAACACACACACACACACACACACACACACACACACACACACGTATAATATAGGGTATAATATATTGTATATATACTGTATGCTATACTGTATATATACTTCATATATACTATATATATATATATATATATATATATATATATATATATATATATATATATATATATATATATATATATATATATATATATATATATATATATATATATATATATATAGACTTGGACAAAATTATAGGAACACTCCGCTGTGGGTATGTAGTAACACAATAATTAGATCACCATTTACCAACTATCAATATTGTTAAGAACTTAATGGTTACCGCGTTGATTGTTAGGTTTCTTGAGAATACTGTAGACACTAAATTGTTTTCTTTACGTTTCGCATTGCGGAAAACGAGACCTAAAAGTGTATGACGTCATGACTGCGTAAGCGTCGTAAGTTAGACTCTCTCTGATTTTGTTTAGTGGCTTTTAAAAAAGCCGGTTTTAATAACGCGAAGGAAAATTAAGCCCTTCACCAGTTCCTCAGTACCGAGTATTCCCGCCTCTCGCCCTCCTGATTGCGTCCAAACGTCGCGGAACACGTTCTGCCAAGTTCCGGACACGCGCGGCTGAAATCTGCTGCCACGTCTCTTGTACAGCATTCCAGAGCTCAGCTGCAGTTCTCGGTTCGCGACGGTTAGCAGCAGTTTTGAGTTCATGCCACAAGTTCTCGATTGGATTCGCATCAGGCGATTTTGGCGGCCAGTCCAACAGTGTGACGTCATGCTGGCGTAGCCATTGTCTTGTTGACCGAGACGTGTGGATTGGCGCGTTGTCCTGCTGGAAGACAAAGTCGTCTCCTATCAGTGCCGCTGCGTCTGTAAGCATGTGCTCCTCCAGAACCTGTTGGTACGCCGTGCTGTCCAAACGACCTTCCAGTTTCACCAGAGACCCCACACCATGCCAACACATCGATCCCCACACCATCACACTAGTCGCGTGCTGGACCGTACGATCACAACATTCAGGGAGAAATTCCTCACCTTTGCGACACCAAACGTACAGAGCACCATCGTTTCCTATGCTGACTTTTGACTCATCTGTAAAAAGAACAGATTTCCAGTCATCCGAAGTCCATTGTGTGTGAATGGTTGCCTATCCCAGTCGCAAACGCCGATGGTTTTCTGTTAGCAGTGGGTTTTTTCTAGGCCTCCGAGCGTTCACTCCTGTCTCACTGAGACGACGACGGACTGTTCTACTTGACACCTGCTTGCCGGTTTCATCAGCCAGCTGATAACAGAGCAGTCGTGATGGTGCTCGTCGGTTCTGCAGTGCCATTCTCTTCAGTTGATGATCTTCCCGAATTGTCGTTGCCTTCCCACGTCCAGGTCGTTTTTCACAATCGTTGCTGCCATGGGAAAGCCGTTGCAGGCACTGATGAACCGAATTCCTGGAGCGGCGGACAAAAGCTGCGATCTGACGCACAGAATGGCCAACTGAGTGAAGGGCTTCAATTTTCCCTCGCGTTTTTGGACACAACTGTGCCTTGAGGCATCGCTGCAACTCGTGAAATATCGCACGCAACAAGACTCTGCAACTGCGTGCAGCTGAACGTTCAGGCTAACTTATCGCCTAAGTTTGGCGGTCTCAAGGGCAGCGGTTTTATTGCAGCTGACATTTTGGTGGTAGCAGTTTGAGATTTTGCTACGTAAAACGTGGACCGGAAGTGGCATGTCAATGTTCTTTTGTTGCTATAACTTTTTCAGTTTTTGTCTTAGCAGGATTTTTTGTAATTAATTAGTGTTGCATGATTTTTGAATACTTTGAAGTTTGTTTATTGATTAAAATGGCAAAACAATTCAAATTGTGATGACATGCGCGAAATCAATGCGCAAAAACAGATGATTCGCCTTCTTTTCATAATGTTGATAAAAGGACCCACAAAATTGTTTTCACTCTCTACTACAGAGCATTCTTAGATTGTATGCCAAGAATGAGCATCCAAGAGTGATGAACGTGTACAAAGACAAGAAAAGTAGGAATGGCCGTCTTCCTTCTTCAAAGCAAACTAGATGCGCAGTAGGTAGTAAGTACAGCTGCAGTCTTGAACTCAAGCTATGTTACATACTAACAATGGCACAATCCATAAAAAAGACATTCGAAAAACATTTGGTTTTGCTAGAGAAAAATTCAGTGCCAAAGTTAGACTAGACACAAAAATGCCAGGTGTCCCTATAATTTTGTCCAAGTCTGTATACATAGTGTATAATATAGTGTATAATATACTGTATAATATACTGTATATTATACTGTATAATATACTGTATAATATACTGTATATATGCTGTATATATGCTGTATATATACTGTATAACATACTGTATAATATAGTGTACAATATAGTGTACAATATACTGTATATATACTGTATAATATAGTGTATAATATAGTGTATAATATACTGTATAATATACTGTATAATATACTGTATATATACTGTATAATATACTGTATATATACTGTATAATATACTGTGTAATATACTGTGTAATATACTGTATATATACTGTATATATACTGTATGATATACTGTATGATATACTGTATATATACTGTATAATATAGTGTATAATATACTGTATAATATACTGTATATATACTATATATATATATATATATATATACTATATATATATATATATATATATATATATATATATATATATATATATATATATATAGATATATAGATATATATATTGTATAATATATATATATATATATATATATATATTGTATAATATATAGTATATATAATGTATATATACTGTATAATATACTGTATATATACTGTATAATATACTGTATAATATAGTGTACAATATAGTGTACAATATACTGTATAATATACTGTATATATACTGTATATAAATTGTATAATATACTGTAATATACTGTATATATATATATATATATATATATATATATATATATATATATATATAATAAATTTTTTTTTTTTTTTATTTTTTTTTTATTTTTACTTTTACATTTAAACAGAACTAACTACCAAATTCTACACTACGCTACGGTGGGTATATCCCAACTATCAATGTCCTGTACTTCAAGTTGAATTCTTCTGAACAACATCCTTGCATTGTATTTCCACAACTGTACCGAAAGTTGTTGCGTCAAATTCTGGAAAGCTTGATGGAATCGAATTCCGCTGACAGCTGAAGTTTTAGATGCAATAGCTTTTAACGTTTTAATGCTGAACGGAGACCAGAAACCCAATGTTTCCAATACCAAGGGGTAAAAAAGACCACCTGTTGCCAGAACGTTTGCTTCGTGACGTGTGTCCTTCTGTTCTTCACCTGCTTCAGCTGCTGCCCCAGCCCTTACTGCTGCTTTTGTCACGTACAATGGCTGCAATGAGTTTCTGACTGTTATGTCGAAATAAGCTGGTTTGCCCTCTAAAAAGTCAGGATGAAAAACATCACCTGGACGACTTTCGTCACTACCACTGCATCTCACTTCCTTTACCACGTCTTTATTCTCAACTAATAACGCCTGGAAAATAACTTCTGCCAATGCGTTGTGTCTTCTGGTATATATATATATATATATATATATATATATATATATATATATATATATATATATATATATATATAATCTAATATATAAAGCTCAAATTGTCTGTCTGTGTGTATGTATGTTCGCGTTTGGCGGCCACGTCTTTTGTCCGTTCGCAACCGAAATCGGCACGCACACTCGGCACGCACAGAGCAAGGTTTGCGTAAAATATAAAAAAATAATGCACCGGGTCTCCTCTCGAGGGATCGACCCACGCGTAAAATTTCTCGACGACGCTAACGCTACACATTGCAGTTCATTCGAACACACGCCCGCACCAGTCCCGTATAGACCCTATGTATCGCCGTCCTTCGCAAAGCTTCGAGCAATCGAATATCTCTTGCCGACGAAACTTACTCTTCTATCGCTTGCGTTTCTCTCCAAATTCTGATCGCATTTGCACCGAATCCAACCTACACGTTTTCTGCAGCAAGCGCTACACGGGGAGTGTGTCGATTTCTATCGAAACAAGCGCGAAGAGCAAGATTCGAATTCATTCAGCATATCCGGAACCTCGCAACAAAGATTGCACGTGACGTGTCCACAGACCTATCTTTACACTACAGTATCTTGCCCGTACGAAGGACGGGCCATGGATCCTATATATATATAAAGCTCAAATTGTCTGTCTGTGTGTATGTATGTTCGCGTTTGGCGGCCACGTCTTTTGTCCGTTCGCAACCGAAATCGGCACGCACACTCGGCACGCACAGAGCAAGGTTTGCGTAAAAAATAAAAAAATAATACACCGGGTCCCCTCTCGAGGGATCGACCTACGCGTAAAATTTCTCGACGACGCAAACGCTACACATTGCAGTTCATTCGAACACACGCCCGCACCAGTCCTGTGTAGACCCTATGCATCGCCGTCCTTCGCAAAGCTTCGAGCGATCGAATATCTCTTGCCGACGAAACTTACTCTTCTATCGCTTGCGTTTCTCTTCAAATTCTGATTGCAATTGCACCAAATCCAACCTACACGTTTTCTGCAGCAAGCGCTACACGGGGAGTGTGTCGATTTCTATCGAAACAAGCGCGAAGAGCAAGATTCGAATTCATTCAGCATATCCGGGACCTCGCAACAAAGATTGCACGTGACGTGCCATACACTGGGCGCGCGTCTTCCGCTAAAACACTACTCTGCCTCTAGAAGGACGGGTTAAGCATTCGCTGATCAACTAAATGCGTCGTTTGTAACGTGTCTAGAAACCTGCCGTTTAATTAATTAACTACATACTACGCGCATACGTGTAGCTGCAGACAATTGCGTGCCAGAGCGAAGTTTTGCGGACGTTCGAACGTTCGTAGTAAACTAAAAGAGGCCTTCTGAGCAAGGTGCCAACTAAAGTTTAATTAATTAATTAACTAATCGTAGTTTGGACATGGCCATGCATGCGTGAGCTATCTACATCCGGGTTTTGTGAAAATGCGCGGGATTTGTGATAGTAGCATATGAGTCAATTTAAGAATCGATTATTAACGACATGGGACGGCCAAAATGCGTAGCAATTGGCCGTCGCACATCAGCTGCGAAGAGAATACGAAACAACAGAGCTGAAGAAACAGCCGTTAGCCGTGAGTTGAGACTAGCCATGAACAATGACAGAGCAGCCAGAGCGAGAGAGTTGGAAACATCAGAGCAGCGGCAAGAGAGATTATCTGCCAACAGAGAAATAACCGCAAGAGCACGACAAGAAGAGACACCAGAGCAGCGGCAAGAGAGACTATCTGCCAACAGAGAAATAACCGCAAGAGCGCGACAAGAAAAGACACCAGAGCAGCGACAATCAAGAATGTCTGCTGACAGAGAAGGCACTGCACGAGCACGACAAGAAGAAACACCAGAGCAGCGACAAGCAAGAAGGTCTGCTGACAGAGAAGGCACTGCACGAGCACGACAAGAAGAGACACCAGATCAGCGACAGGCAAGACTCAGAGGTAAGACGGAATCAAAACCAACAGTTGAACGATGGAAGAGGAGAGCTTTTAACTACGACCAATCGATGGATTACAGTGGACATGCTGATGTACAGATTGGGGCAATGTCCAAAGAGTGTCAGTATTGCCATGCCCTAAAATGGGTTGGCGAAGCACCGGGAATGTGTTGCTCAAATGGGAAAGTCAATCTGCCTCTTATCACAAACATCCCCGAGCCGCTCAAATCTTTGCTTCTCTTAGAGAATCACGATTCAAAGCAATTTGTTAATAACATCAGAAAATACAACTCTGCATTCCAGATGACAAGCTTTGGATGTACAGAAAGAGTCTGTCTACCAGGATTTATGCCCACCTTTAAAGTTCAGGGTCAGGTCTACCACAGAATTGGTGCCATGCAACCTCAGTCAGGAGAAAACCCAGAGTTTCTGCAAATCTATTTTATGGGTGATAAACAAGAACACGCTGAGACACGATGCAGAGCTGTGCCTGGTGTGAAGATTGACATCATTTTGTCTCTTCAGGAGATGCTCCACAACGTAAACAACTATGTGGCAAGCTTCAAGACTGCCCTAGAGAAGATGGACCTACCAGAGCACCGCATAGTTATTCGACCAGACAAAGCTCCAACCATGGAACATCCAAGACGATTTAACGCTCCACTGACAGATGAAGTTGCTGTTCTCATTGTTGGCCAACAATTCAACAAGCGTGACATTGTTCTGCAAAATCGCAACGACCAGCTTCAACGAGTCGCCGAAACCCACAGATCCTACGATGCGCTTCAGTACCCGCTACTCTTCTGTCGCGGCGAAGATGGATATAATTTCGAACTGCGTCAAGTTGACCCAAGAACAGATTTGCCTACCAACAAGAAAGTATCCGCTATGGACTTCTACGCCTACAGAATCATGGTGAGGACCAACAATTTTAACCACCTACTTAGAACCAAAAACCTCTTCCATCAGTTTTTAGTCGATATGTACGCTAAGATTGAGGGAGAACGTCTCCGCTACGTACGCCACAATCAGAGCAAATTGCGAGTCGACAGCTACATCCACCTAAAAGATGCTCTCGCCCAGGATAGCCAAGATACTGACCTTGGACGAGCAGTCATTCTTCCATCTTCTTTCACTGGCGGTCCCAGGTACATGCATGAGAAAACTCAAGATGCAATGACGTATGTCAGAAAGTACGGCCGTCCTGATCTTTTTATAACTTTTACATGCAACCCCTCTTGGCCGGAGATAAAAAATGAGCTGATGAGAGGACAAACATCCCAGAACAGACACGACCTTCTGGCCAGAGTCTTTCGCCTGAAGTTTAAAAAGCTAATGGAATTGCTCATCAACGGTGCCATCTTTGGCACAACACGCTGTCACATGTCCTCCATCGAGTGGCAAAAGCGGGGCCTCCCCCATTCGCATATCTTGGTGTGGCTTGAAGAGAAACTCCACCCTGCTGATGTCGACCCTATTATTAGTGCAGAGATACCCAACCCCAAAGAAGACTCAGTGCTCTACAACATCATCAAGAAGCACATGATCCATGGGCCATGCGGTGCACTAAACCGAAAGTCGCCATGCATGAAAGACGGCAAGTGTACGAAACGATATCCAAGAGAGCTTCTCCAGGAGACTCAGACAGGGTACGACGGGTACCCACTTTACCGCAGAAGAAAGGCGGGAGATGGTGGATTTACAGCAAAAGTGACAATCTTGGTTGCAACAAAGTGGAAATTGATAACAAGTGGGTGGTCCCTTATTGCCCTATTCTGTCCAAGATCTTCAATGCGCACATTAATGTTGAGTACTGCAATACAGTGAAATCGATCAAGTACATATGTAAATACGTCAACAAAGGTAGTGATCAGGCAGTATTCGGGCTTGAACGGCAAGAAATGAGGAGGGATGAGGTTTCAAGGTACGAGATTGGAAGATACATATGCAGCAGTGAAGCAACATGGCGTATTCTTGACTTCCCGATTCATCACAGGTATCCACCGGTGGAGCATTTGTACGTGCACCTGGAGAATGGGCAACGTGTGTATTTTACCGAAGACAACGTAAGAGACAGAATAGCTGAGCCACCTAGAACTACTTTGACAGCATTCTTCGACCTTTGCCGAGAAGACGACTTTGCCAAAACTCTATTGTATTGCGATGTGCCACAATACTACAGGTGGGACAGATCCAGTAAGAAATGGAAACGACGCATCCAGGGCATCCACGTGGAAGGACATCCAGGAATCAAGTCATGCGACACTCTTGGTAGAGTGTACACTATCCACCCAAGCGCATTTGAATGCTATTGCTTGCGCCTTCTCCTTCACATAGTCAGAGGGCCGACATCCTATGAAAATCTTAGAATGGTCAATCAATTCAAGTGTGCAACTTTCAGAGAAGCTTGCTCGATAAGGGGTTTGTTGGAGGATGAAGGTCACTGGAGCGCAACTCTAGAAGAAGCTGCTGTCAGTCGCTCTCCCCGCATGCTGAGAAATCTGTTTGGCACTATGATCGTCACGTGTGGGCTGGGAAACCCAAAAAGTCTGTGGGATAAACACAAAGAGAGCTTAGCGGAAGACATACTACTTGAGGTAAGAATTTGTTACCTACAAACTTACAGGTTACAGCAACTGCAACTCTAACCTTTTCTTCTCCATTTTTAGGTGCGCTATCACAATCTTAGTCAAGGACCTTGCTTCAACCAAGCACTCATACTGCTGGAAGACATAGTTATTAGATTAGGAGGCCACGAGCTTAGAACGTATGGTCTGCCGACACCTCAGAGAGACCAGCAGGTATGCAATTGCAGAGACTTGATCAGAGAGACCAACTATGACCAAGATGAGCTTACAGCGTACGTATCAAGCAACGAACCATTACTGATGCCAGACCAAGCTGCGGCTTATCACGTCATCCTAGACAACATGCAGAGTGGATCTGGTGGTGTTATCTTTCTAGATGCACCTGGTGGCACAGGCAAGACGTTCCTCCTCAACCTTTTACTTGCTAAGGTGAGGCAACAAAAGAAGATTGCTGTTGCTGTTGCTTCATCAGGAATTGCCGTAACTTTGCTTACCGGAGGCAGGACTGCCCACTCAGCTTTCAAACTTCCGTTAAACTTGGCACATACGGAGACGCCAACCTGTAACATCGCTAAGGGTACAGGAATGGCCACAATACTAAAGCAATGTCAGCTGATTGTGTGGGATGAGTGCACAATGGCAAACAAGCTGGCGCTGGAGGCTCTTGATCGCACGCTAAGAGATATCAGAGAGACACAACAAACAGCTTTTGGCGCTGTAACCGTTTTACTTGCTGGTGATTTTCGGCAAACTTTGCCAGTCATACAGAGGGGAACCCCGGCAGATGAACTTTCAGCTTGCCTTAAATCTTCTTTTCTATGGCAGCAAGTCCAAACTCTCACCCTGTCTACTAACATGAGAGTGTATCTTGAAAGGGACGCAACAGCGGGAGAGTTTTCATCGATGCTGCTATCAATTGGAAACGGCGAACTGACTGCTGATGAGAGCGGACTGGTAACCATACCACCCGGATGTGGAGAATTAGTTAACGGTGTAGAGGCACTTAGCGGAAAAGTCTTCCCCAACTTGGCTGTAAACTACAAGAACCACAAGTGGTTGTGCGAGCGTGCCATCCTTGCACCAAGAAATGACATGGCCAGCAAAATCAATGAAAAACTTCTTATGCAATTGCCTGGAAAAGAGCAGCTGCTAAAGTCTATTGACACAGTTGTAGACATGTCGGATTCTGTGCAGTATCCAACCGAGTTCCTAAATTCCTTAGACCTTCCTGGCATGCTACCGCATAATCGTAAATTGAAAGTGAGGTGCCCTGTTATGCTTCTCCGAAATCTGGATGCTCCCGATCTTTGCAATGGAACACGACTCATCATTAAACAGATTTTGCCGCACGTTCTTGAAGCCACCATACTGACAGGACAAGCTCAAGGAAAAGACATCTTCATACCAAGAATACCACTCATACCATCGGACCTTCCCTTTCAATTTAAACGACTGCAGTTTCCACTAAAAGTTTGCTTTGCAATGTCCATCAATAAATCACAAGGTCAATCATTGAAAGTTGTTGGGTTAGACTTGCAAACACCTTGCTTTTCGCACGGGCAACTATACGTTGGGTGCTCAAGAGTTGGCAGACCTAGCAACCTCTTTATCAACGCACCGGAGCGAAAAACAAAAAATGTAGTATATCATAGAGCGTTGCAGTGAATGTTGACATGAAGAACAACTGACAGTCTTTTAGTCTATGCACTTGAAGAAAAAACGAAAACGATGTGTATGCAAAGGCACTACAGTGAAATGATAGTATTCCATCAAATCTTTAAAAACCGGCTTTTTTAAAAGCCACTAAACACGCTCAGAGAGAGTCAGATACCTAGGCTACTGACGTGCATGTGTTGCCATTGTGCTACTCTCTTCATACTGCTAGGACTTAGTACCAGTAAAATGTGCAGCAAATATAGGGAAGAAACACCCACACATCTATAGTTGTAACTTTCGCCTACTACTGTAGCCCGTGCAACGAACGGGTTCTAAATCCTGGACATCGCAATAAAGATTGCACGTGACGTGTCCACAGACCTATCTTTACACTACAGTATCTTACCGTGTGTGTTTGCGTTTGGAGGCCACGTCTTCTGTCCGTTTGCAACCAAAATCGGCACGCACACTCGGCACGCACAGGGTAAGGTTTGCGTAAAAGAATTTAAAAAATTACGTACCGGGTCCCCTGTCGAGGGGTCGACCCCCGCGTAAAATTTCTCGATGACGCTAACGCTACACATTCCCGTTTATTCGAACACACGCCCACACCAGTCCTGTGTAGACCGTATGCATCGTCGTCCTTTGCAAAGCTTCGAGCGATCGAATATCTTGCCGACGAAACTTACTCTTCTAGCGCTTTCGTTTCTCTCCAAATTCTGATTGCATTTGCACCGAATCCAACCTACACGTTTTCTGCAGCAAGCGCTACACGGGGAGTGTGTCGATTTCTATCGAAACAAGCGCGAAGAGCAAGATTCGAATTCATTCAGCATATCCGGGACCTCGCAACAAAGATTGCACGTGACGTGTCCACAGACCTATCTTTACAATACAGTATCTTGCCCGTACGAAGGACGGGCCATGGATCTTAGTATATATATATATATATATATATATATATATATATATATATATATATATATATGTATTGTATAATATATAGTATATATAATGTGTGTATTACAATTACATTAACATAATTACTGAAAACAGCAGTCAGCCTGTACAACTGTGTGTAGGTTTGTTATTTATTATTAATCAATCAATCAATCAATTAATTAATTACATAAACACACCAAAATGCTTTCAACGCACGAGCAATCGTCACATCGTCATAGTATGGCCTCAGAAACCCGTTACTCGTATCCAGTTCACTGGAAAGTCGATTCGTGCCGTTTGCACGACTTGTAGTAGACAACGATCCCAAAAAGGGGAACCCCTTTGAATCAAGCGTTGCAGTTACTGATCAAAGAGCGCACGCACGTTCCACACTTCCGTCATTTAGAATACAACAAGAATCTAGGGCTGTAACGCGACTATTGAATATAAAATAACGCACGTTATATGTGTATGTTGTTGATAACAATGAGCAAATGTGTTAAATTGATATTAAACAGCACAAATTTTAAAGTTCGTTATAATTTAGTAGCGCGCGCTGATTTTTGAGATTGTTTATATCAACGCGCACCTTTTGGTTGCCTCGGTATTCCAGACTGCTTTCTGCACGTGATGGGAGGGGAGAGTGGGAGGAGAGAAGAAAGCAGTCTGGGGACAGCTCTATTGTAAGTGACTTCGGAAATAGGCGGTGTTCATCTTAATCGATAATTACCCACATTCATTAGGAACAGTAACAAGCACCAGATAGCTCGTGGGATATTGCTAGAAGCTGTTCGCTGCCAGCCGACTACAAACGAACGGGAGAACGTAGAAAATGAGTGACTTTACTGAATCCGGTAGAGAGAAGGCAAAGACGTCGCGACCTCGTACTAAGATCGCTTAGCAAGCAGTTGATTGGTCTTCAAGGCTTCAAGTCGGAACAGCCGCTGCAATGGCTTTATCGTCCGGTAACGTCTGGCAAGCATTCGCTGAGTTATCATGTCATCAGGAGCGAAACTCGTAGCGCGTTGCATTTGTGTTAGCTACACCCCACTGTGCTATTACAGTCGTCTGAGAATCGCTTCTAGGTAATTACAAAGTACTCATTGACGTCAGCAGTTCTAACTGTCTACAGCGCTGATTGGCCGTTTTTTTTTGAGCGGTGGTTTTGATTGGAGCGGATGTTTCTGAACTTGAGCAGTCGCGCCTCTTCCGAAGTCACTTACAATAGAGCTGTCCCCAGACTGCTTTCTTCTCTCCTCCCACCCTTCCCTCCCATCACGTGCAGAGAGCAGTCTGGAATACCGAGGCTAGCATAGCAGTCAGAGCCGTATATAAAGATATATACGGCTCTGATAGCAGTGGCTGAGAAGTGCGCATTGCTATAAATATGCACCTGTCGGCTTCTGTGTAATACGCATTTTATTGCAATACATAAGATTAAGACTCTTCGGCGGTCCCGGAAGACATGTGTTACATAGTATGACATACGGGGTCGTTGTTCGAACATTTGTGAAATGAACAGCGCGATTTGAGACCTTGTTTGGGGAGAGGAAAGTTGCGTGGTGAACGGTCAGTGGATGGTCCGGCCATTTAATTTTTTACCTTTCAATTCTCATGTTTTAATTTTTTAATTTAGTTAGTTTTTTCATTTTGAATTTTAAATTTTTAATCTTAATTTTGTATTTTTTACTTGCATTCCTATTTAAAATGGTTGTGTTCATTAAATTTTAAATTTTAATTTTTAATTTTCTATATTTTTAATTTTTCATATTTTTTGTAAAATGGCTTTCATTTTTTGATGTTTGGTTCTTGTTTCTTGTGATCTTTAGATTTATCTTTTAAATTTTGATTTTTAGGCACCTAAGGTCCGTGACCCTTCCGGCCATTTCAATTTTCAATTTTCAAATTTCAATTTTCAATTTTTAAATTTCAATTTTCATTTTCTATGTTTCAATTTTTAATTTTTTGTCAAACGTTTTTAATTATTTTGCTGAAAAAATTTAATTCGGCATCAAATTTTAATTTTTCATTATTGATTTATGATATTATGTATGTATATATATACAATACGTATATATATTGTATACCGTACGTAGATATACGTACACGCACATGCACTATCACATGCATACACACACGGGCATACGTATACGGTACCAAGTATTTGTAACTATACTCCATGTTATCTATTAGATGCTGAATTTTGGAAATCTCCTGCACCAAAAATAGCAGCAGTCCGGCATTCCGACCTGGAGACCATGCGAAGATATATGGAGTCGGCGCGAGCCAACACACCCATTCTCGGCAGCAGAAAGAGGCCTGCATCAACACCACCCGTAGAAGTTGAAAGACCAAGAAAGACAACGTCTATGGGCATCTCCAACTTGACAGCCACAAGTAACGCCGGCTGGTTGAAACTGGAAGGCGAAATAGACGATGTACAGACGCAGCTAGGTGGCGTAGAGACCAGTCTGGATCGACTGCACAATCGTTTGGAGAACGTAGAGGACAAAATGGATTGTTTGATCGATGCACAAGAGCGACCAAGACGACGTTCTCAGCGGTCGAGAAGACTGGCAGAAACGACAGCGAAGGTTCTTCAGTGCCAAATATGCCACCTCTTTACAAGACCTCCGGCAAACATCACCACCTGCTGTCGGCAGTGGCTTGGGTGTCAGCGGTGCGTAGAGCAGTTGCAAGTCACAAAGTGGCCGACTGTAATATACAACTAAGAAAACCAGAGTAATTGCGGTTGACGACATCATCGTGAACTCTGAATGACTCACCTAAGGTTTCATGTCATGTAAGTTAACTCACCTCCTACTGTGGTTAGGTATAGAACATTCTAGAAATTAGTTTGACACTATATAAGTCCGAGTCTCACCTAGATATAACAGTGTACGTGTAAGCACAATACTTGCTACTTCAGCTATCAATTCTAATCATGCGTGTTACTACAATATATCTTCTCAGAGATACAACAGAGCTTTTCTGGCGACGAGGATACACGGTTATGATGTCTGAAGAACTAACCCAGCTCATCTCAGTCCTGCAGGAACGGATTCGTGTGACACAGCATCAACATAAGGAGGAGATGGAGCAACAGCGAGAGTTGCACATGCACCAGCTGGACCTTCTTAAAAGCCAGCTTAAGGTCAACCATTCCGGTTTACATTGGACCAACCTGAAATTCCAATCCTTTGACTCAACGTCAGAGCTGTGGCAGGACTACAGGTCAAGGTTTCAAACATTTACGGAAGCTAATTCCATTCCGGAAGACAAACGAGCTCTTGTCTTTCTAACCAATCAATCGAGTGACATATACAAGCTCATCGACAATTTTGCGTCACAACTGCCGAAACCTACGATAGCAAATAAACTTTCTTTGCAGTCTATCCATGACTTCATGTCACAGCATTATGATCCCAAGCGTTTCATAGTCAGAGAAAGGTTCCGATTCTGGAGCGAAATCAAGCGTAAGCCAGTTGAAACGCCTCACGAACTCGCTACAAGAGTACGACAGATGGCTACCACGTGTGATTTCACATCCATTAGTGATCCCCTGAACGAAGCTATGCGCACTTGTTTTCTGTGTGCCATTAACAACGAGGCTGTGCTCAAAGCTGCATTCAAAACCAAAGAAGATGAACTTACGTTCCGGAACGTTGTCCAGATCGCGACAGAGGTGGAGGAAGCAGCTAAAACAGCTAAGGCCCAAATCTACGCAAAACCGGAGGAAATCCACAAGATCACCAAACCGCGAAATTCTCCACAGAAAACGCAACAGACGCTCCAGTCTTCCCCGCCAACTGACCACAAACCATGTGGAAGCTGCGGGAAAAAGTCATCCCAGAGACAAGTGCCGTTTTCGGGAAGCGGAATGCCATTACTGCAAGAAGAAAGGCCACATTGAAGCCGCATGCCACAGCAAACAAGCTAGGAAGGTCAGGTGTATTACCACAGTCTCTACCATAAACGAGAACGATACACCACAAATACATATCCCGATCACTCAACAGGGAAAACGCCACCTGTTTTTGATTGACACTGTCGCCAGAACCAATTTTCTCTCACTGACAAGATGGAAATCAATTGGCAAGCCGCCACTCAAACCGACCACTGCAGAATATCGTTCAGCATCGGGTCACTCCATACCTATTCTCGGTACCGCATACGTGGACTCATTGCTACAGACCGGAGACGAGACAGTTCGAAAACAACTGGAGTTTACAGTTACGAAACTAAACCTAAATCTTATCGGATTAGACACAGTTTTGGAAAGCGGCATCCAACTCGACCGTCTTCTTCGCAAGTCTACAAGTAACGCACCGGTACATATGATTTTAACTCACAAGTCTCTTCAAGCAGCCTGCGAACAACTCACACAGGAGTTTCCTAACTTATGGAAAGATGAACTGGGATGTTTGAAGAACTTTCAGTTGGAAATAAAGTTTAAACCGGACGTCACACCAGTCTTTCACAAAGCTCGTACTGTGCCATTTGCAATTCAGGACGACCTATCTCGAGCATAGGACAAAGGCATTGATCGGGGCCTTTGGCACAAAGCTCGTACTGTGCCATTTGCAATTCAGGACGACCTATCTCGAGCATAGGACAAAGGCATTGATCGGGGCCTTTGGAAGCAAGTACAATTCAACGATTACGGAACTCCAGTCGTTCCAGTCCGGAAGCCACCTTCACGTAGTCACCCAATCGGGAGTATACGGGTATGTGGAGATTATTCAGTAACGATGAACTCACAGTTGGAGACACATCGCCAACCCTTACCACTTCCGGAAGATCTTATGCGCAAGCTAGGCGGCGGCTACTATTTTTCAAAGATTGGTCTAGCGGATGCGTATAACCAGATCGAACTGGCACCAGAAAGTCAACAGCGACTCGCACTCAGTACACAAAAGAGAGTACTCTTACAAAATCGCCTTCCGTACGGTATCAGCTCAGCGCCAGGATACTTCCAAGAGATCATGGAACAATTGACCAGCGATCTCTCCGGAGTAGCTGTCTACATCGACGATATACTCGTGAGCGGCGAAGACGCCGAAGATCATCAGCACAATCTTCGAGAATTACTGAAAAGACTGGACAGCAACGGCCTCCGATGTCGATATGACAAATGTGCCTTCGCCCAGCCGCAAGTCACATATCTAGGATACACCCTGTCACGGGACGGATTAGCCAAGGGACCAAAGGTGGCCGCGGTAATGAAAATGCAATCACCAAACGACGTTATGACTCTTAGATCATTTCTAGGATCAATTCAGTTTTACGGCAAGTTCCTACCAGATCTAGCAACGGTCATGGAACCATTGACACGCCTAACCAGAAGGGACACTCGTTGGAAGTGGACCGCAGCAGAGCAGGACGCGTTCGACAAACTGAAGTCAATGCTGAACGAAGACACAGTTCTGGCTCACTTCGATCCTTCCTGTCCGATCGGCATCTCCTGCGATGCATCAGAAGTTGAAATCGGGGCAGTACTTTTTCATCGCTACTCAGACGGAAGCGAGCGACCGATCGCCAACGCATCTAAAACTTTGTCACCAGCGCAAAAGAAGTATTCGCAATTCAAAAGGAGGCTTTATCCATTATTTTTGCGCTTCATAAATTTCACCAATTCCTTACGGGCGACACTTCCTACTGGTGACCGACCATAGACCCCTTCTCGCCATGTTCGGGCCACACAAGGAGACGCCTGTTCTCGCAGCGAATCGACTAGCACGATGGGCACTTATGCTTAGTCAATACGACTATACCATTGAGTATCGCAATACGTCGAAGCACGGCAACGCAGACGCGCTCAGCCGTCTACCGGCAGGACCAGACGTCTACTTCGATAGGAAGAAAGATGAAAGGAACATTGACACAGTATGCCTCATAAACACGATTGGCATCCAGATTAAGCCAACAGATCAAAGTGCACTTCGAAAAGAGTCTACCAAAGATCCGGTTATTTCCGAAATTATCCGATACACAAGAGAGGGATGGCCTAATCAAGTTCCAGATCACTTAAAGGACTTCAAAAAGCTCGAGCATTCACTGACTACCATCAACGGATGCCTCCTGTATGGCAATAGAGTCGTGATACCGGCTAGCCTGCAGCAAGAAGTGTTGAAGATTTTTCATGAAGGCCATTTCGTTATGCAAAGGATGAAACAACTGGCACGAACAGCAGTCTACTGGCCGAGAATGGACACAGCTATTCAAGAAATGTGTCATCGATGCACTGCCTGCGCCGAACATCAAAACAAACCGGCAAAGCCTGCTAACCATCCTTGGATGCTGGCGGAGAAACCCTGGAGTAGGATACATGTCGACCACGCCATCGATTTCATGGGACACCATTGGCTCGTTGTCATAGACACATACTCCAAATACCCATGTATTCATGCGACCAAGTCTACTTCTACGAAGACAACTACCCAGTTGCTAGAGGAAGACTTTTCACACTTTGGCTACCCGCACGCCATAGTTTCAGACAACGCTACCACCTTTCCTCACAGGAGTTCAAAGCCTGGTGCCATGAAAGAGGAATGGTGCATCTGACGGGAGCACCTTATCATCCAGCCACCAACGGTGCCGCTGAGAGACTTGTCCAGACTTTCAAGCGTTTCTTGAAAAAGTCAAGGAAATCCCCTTAGGAAGCTCTTCAGGAATTTCTTATGCAATACAGACATTCGCCATTAGCTAGTGGATATTCGCCAAGCGAATTACTCAACTATCGACAGATACGAACCAAGATTGATACACTATTGCCTTCCCCGGCACATGAAGCTCAAGAACGCCAAGTTCGAGAAGCCACGAAGTCACAGGCCAAAGAGTCACAAAGCATGGTCCATAACGTCCACAGACACTACCAAGTAGGAACACCATGTTATGCACTTTACTGTGGGCCAAGACGCACCAGTGAGCCTAAATGGGTTCCAGCAACCGTAATCAAAGTACACGGTTCCAGGAGCGTGAATGTAAAGGTACATCCGCGTGGACCTATCTGGCGGCGTCACTTAGAACAACTTCGATCACAATATGGAGTAGACAAAGATAATGATTCAGGCATGGATCTATGTGACTACCTACGTTCTCCCTCACAAACATCGCCACAGATAGGTACAGATGTCGAACAGACGAAGACATCAGATCAGCTGGTTCACCAGAACTTACCACCGCACTATGGTCCTGACAACCCGCGACGATCTACCAGGATTAGGAAACGGAAAGCAATGTGGGATTGCTGACGTTTATCTCTGTTCGTTTACTGGAGACTTCAGAGCTGGTGGGAAGATGTAATATACAACTGAGAAAACCAGAGTAATTGCGATTGACGACATCATCGTGAACTCTGGATGACTCACCTAAGGTTTCATGTCATGTAGGTTAACTCACGTCCTACTGTGGTTAGGTATAGAACATTCTAGAACTTAGTTTGACACTATGTAAGTCTTTGTCTCACCTAGATATAACAGTGTACGTGTAAGCACAATACTTGCTACTTCAGCTATCAATTCTAATCTTGCGTGTTACTACAATATATCTTCTCAGAGATACAACACCGACGTTGCCGTCTCTGCAATACAACATGGGATGACGGTCCACTCTGCGTAACTCTCTGTAGCTTGGACGAATTGACAGAGGTGGGCAAGCAAGTAAGTGATCTAGTGGGCAGTAGCGTGTTCACAGCGACGGTGACGGCGCAGAGTCAACCGAGTCTGAGCTACCCGAGGTACTCGGCCAGTCGTCCGGCTTACGCAGGTCTAGATCTGCAGTGACAAGAGAGCCATCCGCAAGGACAGAAGCTCAAGATTCTCCCGAGGTGATCGATTGAGCGAATTGCTTGAATTGCACGTAGGCGCGCGTGTGTAGAACAGCAAACCGCGCATCTTTGTTTCTAGTTGCTGTTTGTACTGCATAAAATGCCTGGTAGTTAATTAATTAAGCCTAGTTGAGTTTGAACGACTTTAGCATAGTTACTAAATTTTGTTGAGTTTTAGATTTAGCTAGATTGTTGCTATATGTGGTAATAGATAAATTCATATACCATGCATATGTACTGTGCTCATCAGCAATGGCTGATCGCACCTGAGATTGATTATTTTTGGGGAAGCGGGAGATTCCCTTCTCGTTAGAGCGGAGATTGCAAGAGATCGTCATAGGGCGGAAGTCGTCGAAGATTCACTCCGCCCCTTCCAATCAGCAGCACGCGTTGGAATGAAAAACAACTCCCTACTGCGTTGAGTTATGACTAGGGCACGCGTTCCACCCGACTCCCTGCTGCGTAATTCGCACAAGGCTGTTTCATTTTTCGTTCTTGCTGCGTTCAATTTTCGTTCTTGCTGCGTTCAATTTTCGTTTTTGCTGCGTTCAATTTTCATTCTTGCTGCGTTCAATTCTTGTGACATTCAACTCAACCAAATATAATCAAAGATAGAAACTTGAAAATAGAACAACGAAAAATGAAAAATGAAAAATGAAAATCAATAATGAAAAATAAAAATTTGTTTGCCGAATTAAATTTTTTCAGGAAAATAATTAAAAACGTTTGACAAAAAATTAAAAATTGAAACATAGAAAATGAAAATTGAAATTTAAAAATTGAAAATTGAAATTTGAAAATTGAAATTTGAAAATTCAAATGGCCGGAAGGGTCACGGACCCCTTGGTCATTTCAATTTTCTATTTTCTATTTTCTATTCATGTTAGAAATAGAAAAGCGAACAGCGCGTTCAAGTTTCTAGTTTTGAGCACATAGGTGCCTAAAAATCAAACTTTAGAAGATAAATCTAAAGATCAAAAGAATCAAACATCAAAAGATGAAAACCATTTTACAAAAAAATATAGAAAATTAAAAATTAAAATTAAAAATTTAATAAACACAAAAATTTAAATAAGAATGCAAGTTAAAAATTAAAATTAAAAATTAAAAATTAACTAAAAATTAAAAATTGAAAAATGAAAACATGAAAATTGAAATGTAGAAAATTCAATGGCCGGACCATCCACTGACCGTGAACGCAATGCTAAGCCGGAAGTGGCAACTCAACTACGCACTGCAACACCGTTGATTCGACACACCGCTAGACGCCTTTCTCACTAGAAGCTTGTCTACCGTGCTATCATCGTACGGTGTTGTCAGAAAACTAGATTCTTTGAGACGGCCGTGTGCTCATATCTACGAATGCCACTTGTTGTAATCACCTTGCGTTATCGCTGATGCTAATGCCAGAATCGGCAGTGACTGTAAATGTAAAGCTACTGTAACACTGTACAACTTGTCAAACTACTTGCTAGCGTATTCTACTGCTTAGCTTCTGGCTAATTAAATGTTGATCTGTTTTGAAAAGAATTGTCTGATGTGATACACAACGCATGTCTATCACAGCAACAAACTAGACTACTGAACGTGTCTAGTACAGTATACATTGACTGTGCAACAATTAGTCAACTAATCAATTAATTTAATAACTACACTGTATCTATTAATAATAAACTGCAGTTAAGCCACAAGAAAGAGTTGTTTGACAGGAAATTCCGCTCAAAAATTCGTGCGAGCGCGCGCATTTTATTTTTATATTTTATTATTGATATAACCTACAATGGTGCACAGATGATTTATTAGGCTAAATATTTCAAATACTACTATTAAAACACTACACAAGAACTAATAAAAGTCATCTACTTGTATCTAGTGTTCCGATGGTTCAATAACAAATTTGACTGAAATGGATTTGCCAACAAACTCCAGTACGTCAGCAGGAGTCGTGTCCAAAGGGCACCGTTGGCCTGACTCACGTGAAGATTGACCTCCAGCACTAACTAGAGCAGTCACGGGTCTACCTAGATGGTTTGATACTAAACTATAAATGTCCTCGGCCCCTACAACAGGCAACTTCGAACAAGACGCAGTACAATCACTAGACACACATTCAGACGAAGGCTAGGCTTAGCCCGACGAACAAACTATCTAGCGTTGACTGGGAACAGAACCGAACAAACCGACTAGGAACAACCGTAGAAACCCCGCAAACTACACTAACGGACAACAGAAAAGAACACTCCGTGCCTCCACAACAGCAGACTCTTTTCGACAAGCTCACGGTTGACACGATGCGCGATAGAAGAACCCGGACAAAGCCCGGATGTTTAGCGGAGATGCTAGGTAGGAGAAAATCTATCACAAATACACCCTATCAAAATGATACACATACCTGATAGAGCAGAAATCTGTCGTTCAGTACAAACATTTGAGCTTGCGTACAAAATAAATAATAAAAAATAAATCCGTGCGGAGCCGAAAATCGGTGCGCGCGCTCCTGTCAAACAACTACGGTATTTTTTTCTTGTGGCCTTACATGCCTTTATTTACTATTATTAAAAAATTGATCTCATTTGCATATACTTGTAGTACACTTACTCACTGTTCCTCTAGTAAGAGTCTCTCTGATGAATTTATGGTCGTGTGATAGTGATATTTTGATAACAATTAATACTATCATATTTGTGACACAAGCAAGACTTTGGGTTGATTTGATTTCAAGAGCAGCCACTACCCACTGTTTCAACTCTTCTTTCAATTTTCTAGATCTCTGCAGTGGTGCCACATCTAGCACAAGACTGGTAATCTCTTCCAGGATGAACAGTTTCTCCACTTTTTCTTTTCCTCATATTAGATGCATATGCAGAGTAGGTATTCTAGTGCATGAACAAACAGTTCAGCCTCTACATCTCTTCAACATCAATCCCCTTGGCTAGTTATGACTCCTTATATTATCAAAACACTTACAACTATCAGCAAACTCGAAAATCAATTTGATAGAGTTACAGAAGAACAGAAAAAGAGAACACTAAAAACTCATTACAAAGAAGTAAAGGAATACCGTAACTCGTTGAAAACAGCACTCAGCGCAGAGAAATCTCAACAGAGTAGCGATATCCCACCATATGAGACTGCTGAGGCGCAGTACCGTGGTTTCTACATGACGATTCTTACTCTCATTACTGCACAGTGCGTCAAGTTTGGGGTCAGAAACCTCCCGTGTTTGTAGATGCACACCAGATTTTAGAATGCAGTAAAACGCGATCACATGCCCTCTTTACAATTTACTAGGTTGTTGGTGAAAAAACGCCAAGAGACGGCAGTGTGCTCAAAAACTAGCGAGACGCTGCCACGTGATTAGTCGCAAGAAGAGTCCCGGATCTAATCTCGGTCACTCGTTCTCTGCCAAATAGCTGCAGCCAGACCTAGCTGCTACGCCAGCGTCATAGTCCTACTGGATAGCAACTAGGTAGAGCGGGTCACGTCAGTATCCGTCGTAACGTTGCTGCTGTAGAACTTGAAAACTGATCGCACCTATTCTCGGTCACAGAGTATCATATCCCGGTCAGTGCTTGCCATCTCGTTTCTACAACTCCATTTGAGACGCAAGTCATCTCTGTCGATAGGCTCCTTATATGACTTCCTTTCGCCAAATTGTTGGTTTTGTCTTGTGTGGTATAGCGAGCATGCGCTTTAGGAGTGACTGCGGTTTGCGTACGTGTTATATTAGTCTAGTGTAAACTAGCGTTGAGTGCTCTTGTGCAGTAGAGTACGTGTCGTTCACTGTAGCAGAATAGATTCTGGTATAACCGGTCCACTGAGTCGGTATACGCGATATACTTAGCCTAGACTACAGCGGAGTAGTATTACGGCTATTTTTGCAAGGGACAGGGGCATATTAGTCGAGTATGCCGGAAGAGAATGCAGAGTAGAGATTCCAAAGACACAACACGTGGAAAGGGAAAGCCCCGAACTACCCATCATGCAGATGAGGAATCGCTTAGTGTTGTTTATAGTATCTCAAACAAGAGAGGTGTCACAGTGGAAATGGACGTTGCTGGAAGACAGATAGAGTTAGAAATCGATACCGGAGCAACAGTTACGGTTATCCCCACTAGTACATATCAGAAGTACTTGAAACATATACAGTTGCGCCCAAGTACCACCAGATTACACACGTACAATGGACAGTCCTTGAATGTGCAAGGAGAAGCGGAAGTTCCTGCAAGATACAAGGGACAGCAAGTAAATGTAGAGTTTCATGTGCTAAAAGTGAAGAACAAGCCCGCCATCCTAGAAAGAGACTGGTTGAAACATTTTAAACTAGATTGGGATTCAATCTTCACTGTACAGAAATTTCAGGCAATAGACCCAGTGGAAACCTTTCCACAGTTGTTTGGCACTGGGGTAGGTACATTGGTTGGATATCAGGCCAACATCATGTTGAATACAGATGTCAAACCAAAGTTTCATCGACCCAGACCGATTCCATATGCCTTGCATAGTAAGGTCGATGCTGAACTCGAACGAATGCGGAAGGAAGGTATTCTAAAACCAGTAGAGAAGAGTGAATGGGCAGCACCCATCTTTGTAGTTCGAAAGGGGGATGGAAATGTTAGAATATGTGGCGACTACAAGGTCACCATCAATCCCTATATTGATTTGGATCAATATCCAATGCCGAATCCAGATGACTTGTTTTCGACCTTAGCAGGAGGGAAGAAATTTTCTCGTTTGGATCTCAAACAAGCGTATCAAAAGATGTTAGTAGACCCCAGAAGTCAGCCATACCTAACTATTAATACACACAAGGGCATGTTTACGTACACAAGGATGCCATTTGGCATAAGCTCAGCACCCAGTATATGGAAACGAGCTATAGATAACGTTCTATCAGAACTGGACGGAGTCATCTGCTACCTAGATGATATTCTAATAGTGGGCAACAGTGATGAACAGCATAACCAAAGGTTATTCAAGGTCTTGCAAAGACTGAACCAAGCCGGAACTAAGCTAAAAATGGAAAAATGTGAATTTGGCAAGTCTAAGGTAGAATATTTGGGCACGTGGTGAGTGCAGAAGGCATATCCATCTCGGAGTAAGATGGAAGCGATTCAAAATGCACCTGACCCTAGTAACGTGACTAAATTGAAGGCTTTCTCGGGACTTCTAAATTATTATGGGAAGTTCTTACCTAATTTGTCATCAACATTACAACCACTGTATATCTTATTAAAGAAACAGCAACGTTGGAAGTGGTGGATCAACAGAGAAAGACATTCCGGCAGGCAAAACAAATACTGGTGAAATCGAACTTACTAGTACATTATGATTTGGGTAAGCCCATCAAGTTAAGTTGCGATGCTTCACCATATAGAGTAGGAGCGTGTCTAAGTCATGTCATGGAAGATGGCACTGAACGCCCAGTCGCATTTGCGTCACGAACACTAGCTCCAGCTGAGAAGAATTATGCTCTTTTAGAAAAGAGGACCTAGCCTTGATTTATGGAGTAAAACACTTCCATAAATACCTGATGGAAAGGAAATTTACGCTATTAACCTATCATCGACCGCTACTGAAGATTCTAGGAGCTAAGGAAGGAGTTCCTACGCTAGCAGCTGCACGAATGCAGCGCTGGGCATTCATATTAAGTGCGTACATCTATGAGCTAGAATACAGGGCAGGGCAGGATAACAAGGAAGCTGATGTATTGTCTCGACTTCTATACCAGTAGAAGTGATTGATCCAAATGAACAAGTCTTTGGAGTGGATTATTGCGAACCATTGCCCATGACTGCCAAGAGATTGCAAAAGCAACCCAATTGAATGTGGTGACTAGGAGAGCATATCAATATACTCGATACGGATGGACTACCAGAGATGTGGACCAATCCTTACAACCATTTGCTAAACGTGCTAATGAGTTATCGATTGAAGGAGGCTGCTTAGTGTGGGGCAGCAGAGTTATCATCCCAGAGGAATTGAGAAAGACCGTATTAGCGCAGATACATGAGGGTCATCTGGGGACCAGCAAAATGAAGGCCTTAGCCAGAAGTTATGTGTGGTGGCCAAACCTGGACAGGGATATAGAAGATTTGGCAAGATCATGTGAACAGTGTCAAAACCAGAAGAGTAGACCAAGTACTAGTAAACCCTCACATCCACGGATCTACCCAACATCACCATGGGAACATGTCCATGCAGATTTTGCAGAATTTGCGGGGAAGCAGTATTTACTTATTGTAGACGCCTTCTCTAAATGGCCGGAAGTCCACGAACTGAGTATACATGCTACTACAGGGCAGACAATTGAAGCTATGCGAAGAAGCTTTTCTTGTCATGGATTGCCACAGCGACTTGTAACCGACAACGGTCCTCAGTTTAGGGCACAAGACTTCAAGGAGTTTATGGAGGCCAATGGAATCAAGCATCAACTGACTCCACCCTACCCTCCTGCATCTAATGGACAGGTAGAGCGAATGGTACAAGAGTTAAAAAAGAGCTTGAAGGGTCGACCAGCGGGAAGATCGATAAGTCATCCAGTGTCTTCGTTCCTTCTACACTATCGTACGACTCCACATACTGCAACAGGCAAAACTCCTGCCGAACTGTTGATCAAACGAATACCAAGAACCAAGTTATCTTTGTTGCGCTCAGAGGTAAGTGACATTGACAGAGATGAGCAGAGAATCAAGTTCGAGGAAGCTACCATACGATCAAGACAACTGAATCCTGGTTGTAAAGTCAGTGTGTGGAATCCATGTCAAGACAGTCGTGGTAGGTGGTTGGTGGGAACCGTTGAACAACAGCTAGGACCAACCAACTATTTAGTGAATGTGGAAGGACATTCCAGGTACGTGCATATAGACCAAATGCGTTGGAGAGATCAACAGAGTGTACCAGAAACAGCTGATGTAAGTGTACCAGAGATAGAGGTGGAAGAGATACCAGTACCAGTCATTCCTGTGAAAGAGACAGGACAAGTAGTTCAATCTACTCAACACAAGGACCAAGATGACGAGTCTACCTTGATCTCCAAGGAAATGTTATCACCTCCAGAAGACCACGAGATTGAGACTCCCGAACGATATCCAAAGAGACAAAACAGACAACCACCAGCAAGATATCGTGAACAATAGATAAGGACAGCACCAGACTAAGGAAGGGAGAGTGTGGTATAGCGAGCATGCGCTTTAGGTGTGACTGCGGTTTGCGTACGTGTTATATTAGTCTAGCGTAAACTAGCGTTGAGTGCTCTTGTGCAGTAGAGTACGTGTAGTCTCGCGTAGCCAACCCCCTCCCCTTTTTTATATCTATCGGCGGGGAAGGGTTTGGTGAAATAATTTGCACACAAGCAGTGGTGCCAGGCATACGCCCTCGTCTTTCCAACTAGTAATTAGATGAAGGTTAAGCTGACAGGTGATAATTACTGGAAACATTCTTCTCTCTCCTGTCGACGAGAAAGCACTTGTTGGAAGGCTTACAACAATCAATGGACAGACTTTACGATAGTATGGTATTGTTATTGGTATAGGGCGTTTAGTTAGCTACGAATTCACGCAAACTGCACGCTAACCTCTGTATAATTAATTGTTTCAACCTGCCATGCCATCGCCTCGACCTCTTCCCGCAACCCTTGAATTTGCTGATCTAGCCAAAGAAACGAAGCAAGCTACGTTCGGCAATGTATCACAAACAGGCTCGATCCAGCTGCTTCTGTCTAGCTAGTCAGCTGGTCCACAAGCGAATGTCCGTAACACTTTTAGTTTATCTAGACTTGCCAAGATATCTACATCGCTTGAGCATTGCATGAGCCGTTTCTTTTTCTTTGTTTTGCGTTTTGCTGGAAAGAGACTCCAAGCACAAAGCACAACAGTCCGCATCCTTTGGTGTAACTAGCAATCAACTTGGGTGGGGTTGATTACACGTTTACGTTAATGTAGTTATCTGCCACCCGGAAGTCGGTGGCGGATGGCACCACTACTTGTGTGCAATTTCACCAAACCCTTCCCCGCCGGTAGATATAAAAGGGGAGGGGTTTGGCTACGCGAGACTAGAGTACGTGTCGTGCACTGTAGCAGAATAGATTCTGGTATAACCGGTCCACTGAGTCGGTATACGCGATATACTTAGCCTAGACTACAGCGGAGTAGTATTACGGCTGGTGAGCCATACGACATCTTGTCAACCTCTACTCTCGCAGACAACGAAGAAGACGGATGACTCACGGGACATAATCTCGGTCACCTGATCTCGAGTGATTTTCTCTCTTCAGACGCAGATCTGAGGCGTTCTTTTGGCTAATGTTATAGTCATCACCGCTGGCTACTATACCTACGGGGTGACGTTAGCGCTCATCGTACTGTTGTTACGGCAGAACGTGACATGTGAGAGACAAATAGTCGGACATCCGGGATCATATCTCGGTCAGTCGCTTTCATCGCGTTTCTACAAGACGAATTGAGACGGTAGTCATGTCTGTTGAAAGGTTCACTTTGGATGTTTATGCCACTGAATAGCCGGTTTTGTCTCTTCAGTTTTTCTGTTGCAGGGCGGTGAGAAAGGTGATGGCGTACGGGACATAATCTCGGTCACGCGATTTTGAGAAAGACGGGTGTGTTTAACTTACTATTTTTAGCACTTCAAACTTGCAACGTGATGACTCTGAATTTTCACATTTTGTTGGCAGTTAACCAGAGAGTATTCCTACTTGTTTCTACATTCTTGACTGGCAGATATAATGATTCTTTATCTTGGATGGTATGATTGATGATTTTATCAAGTAGAATTGCACAAAAACTGCTTTTTTACTTTTATCCCTGAAGAGAGCTATCCTGACAACTTATGAAAATGGTGACATGTTGCCAAAGAGAAAACAATCTTTCTCATGACACAGTTCTGAGTCTGAGACAGTTATGATAATTAATTAGTCCAGTGAAGATATCCAACGAACCTTCTGTGTATAGAATTAGCTAATTAGCTAAGCAGTGCATGTTGTTGATAATAACTGATGCAGCTAAAATCTTACAATCAACAAGATCGTAGTACGTACACAGTTTACAAGTATGCAGAGTCCTGGCATACTCTTGTGACATTCAACTTGTGCCAGAATGGATTCAATGTTTATCTCCATGATGATCAATCTATCACTCACAAAATTTGCTAATTAGCACTAAACCACATGTACTAAATAAAGGTTATCTTAATTATTATTTAAAAACATAATTTAGACAGAACAACTAACGTTTGCCAACACAGTCTAATTACTAGAATCTGTTATAGTTCTACAAATTCACTACAAAACACTTTCAATCAGCCTTAGTCGACTGTGACCGTATGCACAATACCCAATGAAGGTAAGACCACTTACCTGAAATCTGTAAAACCCAAGAAGTGCGCTCATACTGTGACCGAGATTATGTCCCGTAGGTTGATCACCTTTCCCACCGCCCTGCAACAGAAAAACTGAAGAGACAAAACCGACTATTCAGTGGCATAAACATCCAAAGCGAACCTTTCAACAGACATGACTACCGTCTCAATTCGTCTTGTAGAAACGCGATGAAAGCGACTGACCGAGATATGATCCCGGATGTCCGACTATTTGTCTCTCACATGTCACGTTTCTGCCGTAGCAACAGTACGATGAGCACTAACGTCACCCCGTAGGCATAGTAGCCAGCGGTGATGACTATAACATTAGCCAAAAGAACGCCTCAGATCTGTGTCTGAAGAGAGAAAATCACTCGAGATCAGGTGACCGAGATTATGTCCCGTGAGTCATCCGTCTTCTTCGTTGTCTGCGAGAGTAGAGGTTGACAAGACAAAACCAGCAATTTGGCGAAGGAAGTCATATAAGGAGCCTATCGACAGAGATGACTTGCGTCTCAAATGGAGTTGTAGAAACGAGATGGCAAGCACTGACCGGGATATGATACTCTGTGACCGAGAATAGGTGCGATCAGTTTTCAAGTTCTACAGCAGCAACGTTACGACGGATACTGACGTGACCCGCTCTACCTAGTTGCTATCCAGTAGGACTATGACGCTGGCGTAGCAGCTAGGTCTGGCTGCAGCTATTTGGCAGAGAACGAGTGACCGAGATTAGGAAATGACCGAGACTAGATCCGGGACTCTACGCCAGTCTATCGTCAGTTTTATTGGATAAGACTTAGCCAATATGTTGTCCTTTACGTGCACGTCTTCTACGGACAGTGATCTTCGTCCTAGTGTCCTTCTTTTCAGTAGATTTCCAAACGCAACCACGCCTAAAAAGGCGAAAGCTCCCGGATATCAAATAAATTCTAGCCTCGCCCCCGCAAAACCAAGTCTTGACTGACGGACTGTTTTAATCCGGGTCGCACAACTGAAATGGGCGTGGTCCTATATGGCTCTCCATTGAGCTTTTGGTATATATATATATATATATATATATATATATATATATATGATATGATATGATATGATATATTTCTGTCGCACCTAAAAAGGTACAGTTCCCTCTTGGGGCAAACATAAAAAAAACTGAGACATAAGACGTACAGCTAACAGAATACAAAATACACCAGCTACAACAGACAGGACAAACTACAATATATCTACATCCTACATGCAACTTTTTATCTACAGCTAATATAAATAGACCTCTCACCAGATAATTAACCGACTGTCCTGTTCTACGTAAATATTTAAGCCTCATGTCCTTAGCTCTTCTCATAGCTTCTTTGAAATCATTCTTCAGCCTATCATGAATGGATTCATACTTCCTCATCCCAAGCCCGCATCTGACGCCCTTTCGAAATGCTTAATTAACCATGTATGATACATCAGATCTATCATAATCCCAAAGATGAGAACCAAATGCCAGTACCAAAAAAAGTTTCATGTCCAAAATTTTTAACCATACTTTGTCAGATCTACATACACCACCGATTTGTCCCAGAACCGCATTCACCGCTCCAAAGAATTTTCTAATTCTGGCCTCCACCATATGTCAAGGTTGTAGAAATGAATGCATACGCACGCCTAAATGCGGTATGTTTGATTTGAATGGAAGAATGCAACCATCAAGTGCCAACTGGGGATCAAAAAATTAGATCCTGCGATTCCTGACGAACAAAGTTACAAAGCCTTTCTTGCTGTTGAATAGTAATCCCTTCTCAGTTGCAAATGACGTACATATGTCAAGCATCCTCTGTGTCCCATTCAGTGTAGGGGAAATCAAAGTTACATCATCAGCATAAGCCAGGCAGCCAACAAAGGCAGGACCCACCTTACCACCATATCCACAATTTTGTAGCCTTATCAGTAAATTTTCAATATAAATATAAAAGAAGGACGGAAAAAGAACACTTCCTTGTTGGACACCGTTACCAACAGTAAACTTCTTTGACAGTTGGGTTTTCCACTTGACATGCATGGTCTGCTTCTCATACCACACTGACAACAGCCTTACAAAGTACACTGGCAGTCCCATTTCCAATAACGTGATAAAAAGATTGTAGTACGGCACTCTATCATAGGCTTTAGATAAGTCCAGAGCACATACGAAAACCTTATCATTTCCCCTCTTCAGGTAATAGTCATTCGCACTTTTAAGCACAAATGAGCAATTTGTACAACTGTGTTTACACTTGAAACCGAATTGTTGCTCTTTAGTTACTAACAAAGCTCTCTATCCGATCCAACAGAACTAACTCTAATACCTTAGATATCACTGAAGACATAGCAATGCTTCAATAGTTATTCACATCCTTAATATCTCCACATCTATCTTTGATGATAGGAACTATGACTGACAAAAGGAACTGATGTGGAACAAACGAGTGTCTGAGAAACATATCTTAAGATGCCGTACAGCCTTTACAACCTCAGCAACTTTGATATCAACACACCACCATGGAAGATTGGGTCCAGCCGTTTGCTTTCGTATCATCGTTTCAAACTTCATTCGCTCTTCCTCTCTCCACTGAGGAGGCTCACTATTAGCCACAGCAGCAAAATGCTCTCTCCATCGACACAGAATGTCCCTATCAGACCAATCCTTGTAGATGCTCCCCCTGAGTTTGGTCTTATTCCTCTCTTCAGTTTACCCCAGAAGTGGTCGTGATGATCCATATGTTCAGGTCTCTACTTAGATATTTGCCAAACTTTTCTTTTCCTCTTTCTTCCAACTCTTGAGCTTAGTTAAACTGCTTACGAGACTTCAACATCGACCCATACAAAAGTCCATGTCGTGGCTTACCAACTGCCATCCAGGTAGAATAGTCCTTATTTGAGGCTCGTTTTAACATCTTCAGTTCATCGTTCCATCCCAGTTTCTTTGTCATCTTGTTTTTCCTCATCGGAATGCATAGTTTTGCAGATCTCGTTATCGCAGAGGACACATTATCATAGAAGAATTGTATTGAAAGACCGTGCTCTCACAGAAGTGGTTCATTGCATATTGCAGCCTCTACAGGAATACATATCAATTGTAAATCCATTTCTAAACTTCGTTGGTACTTGTTGAGGTCTGATTTAGTCGCCTCTTTCCATAACAGCTGTTTAGAAACCAAGCAAGGATTCTTCTCATTACCAACAGTCGTAACAATAATATTCGTAGACATCATAATGGCCCAGTGATCAGAAGACACATTACCACCTTCTCGGATTACAAAACTCTCAACAAGTTCCTGCATAGATTGTGATACACATGCATAATCAATCCACGATTCCCGACTAAAGTTGTAATTGTGCCATGTATTCATGCAGCTTGCATTAGAATCCCTAAGACCCACAGCTGAAAAGCTATGTTCCAACAAGAAAGATTCCAGTCTGCCAAAAATACTACTGATATACCGCAAATCATTGTTGAAATCACCTAATAACAAAACATGGTCATATTGCACAATTTCTAGAGTTCCTTCCAAGAAGCCCAACTCCATGATGTACTCATTCAAAGCATCATCATCACCGTAGTCTACGGACATATATAAGGCTATTACAAGAATAACCCCATATGATGTTGTCATCTTGACCGCCACCTGTCTAGCAGATGTACACGTAACAGTAAATATTGCATGTTGAAAGTCTCTGTGCCATAAGAGAGCTTGTGTGTGTGTGTGTGTGTGTGTGTGTGTGTGTGTGTGTGTGTGTGTGTGTGTGTGTGTGTGTGTGTGTGTGCGCGCGAGTGTGTGCGAGTGTGTGTGTGTGTGTGTGTGTGTGTGTGTGTGTGTGTGTGTGTGTGTGTGTGTGTGTGTGTGTGTGTGTGTGCAAATCTCAAATTTCTCCTCCCCATGACCACGTTTCATGATAGGACCTACCTTAAAATCGTTTCCGTGTCGGACTACAGATGAGTCTAATCTAAGAACGATTCGTGCAAGTGACCAAACGGCGAAGAAAATGCTTCATGAAGTTCCGTCGTCCCACCTTTTTGTATTGTAGCTAGGAACTGTGTGTACTTGACAACCAAGAAACATCTTCAGCAGTTGAATACCACCTACAGTCAACTATTCACACGTCCCATACTTACAGTATGATCAATCCTTTACTACAGTGTGCTGCATCCAACACTGTTGATAGTCAATGTTTGCTGATATCAATTTCTATGTCAGTGAATACCATACGTACCACTCAGTCTACGGAACAACCACGTAGTCTATCTTTCAAAAGTACCTGGATAATGCCAAAGCGCAATAGATCAGCGAAAACGATCGGTTGTCTTGACTTTATAGCTGTTGTCGAATGTGAATGCTCACGCTGGGTTACTTGCATTGCCATGGTAAGATCTCACGACAAGGACCCCTTTAGGTGTTCGACGTTCTCTTCCCGACGAAAGAACGTTCAGCTACAGGTACAATAGAGTAAATGTGCTTGTACAACGTTGTACAACTTGTCCGAGTGCTTGTACAACGTTTACTGACTGAAATACACGGAACAATGAGTACAGCTACGCATCTGGCAAAGCTCAAAAGCCTAAGTCCCGCCTACTACACCATCAGCCCCGCATGCTGTGTCACAAGGGCTGACCCAAGTCGACGAAACTCGTATTTCATGCAACCGATAGACACCTGCACAAGCAACGGTTTGGTGCTGCTCTTGTAAAGTGAAAAGAAAAACATCAATGCAATAGCATTAGGGAAACAAATTGCCTTCTAGCGGTGGAGCTAAATGCACAGAAGGTTCAAAAGTTGGCCCCGGACCAGCAAGGCGCTAAACCATCTAGACATAAATCGCCTTGCCTGTACCTTAAACAACAATAAATCGTCTCAAAAAGAATCAACGCACACCTGAAGGCCTGAAGATTTATACACAAGCGCTCGTACTTCGTAGTGAATGTACTTACTGCACACCGTGCATTTCAAGATCAGCCATTTCCGCCCGTTTCATCTTCCTCTCTAGGCGCGAGTGTCAGGCCGGTCATCTCCCCCCGCGGCGGAGAAAGACCGGCTGGAGACATTCGCCACTCACACAAACCGCCGACTCTCTTCCTCCAATCAGAGTGCCGTTCAATGTTTGTGCATCCTCGATAGGGATGCACGTCGCTATTGGCTCTTTGCTAATGTAATTTCGCTCTGACGCAAGTACGTGTAATATCCTAGTCTATGAACAACATGTCGACTCTTTCCAGCTCTTCTCGTTGTCTGTCTCTCGTTCTAAGATCGCTAGACTCAAAGTTTACCACAGAGGCCAACCAAAGGTCGGCCGCAATGTACGCAAATCATAGCTCTGCACGTCGCCCTGCGTTGAGTGCAAATACCACGCTTTGTAGATGGTCTACTCGTTCAATGCATGCAACGTACGACACCGTGAGGGACTAGAAGTTGTTTTGCATGCGCTGCCTAGTTCTCCAAGTACGAAAAGGAAGACAAAGAGAAGATGACATGCAGGTGTAGCTCACACGCTAACGAAATGTGATATCAGACGGTAAATGCAATTGACTACTCAGTTACAAAGCCATTAGTAGAGAGTCAATAGCGACGGGCATTGCTATCAGCAGTTATCGTAAATACACGTGCATGCACAAACACTAACCAAACGTGTAAAATCCTGATTGGAGGATAGAGAGGCAGCGGTTTCCTTTGAGTGGCGAATGTCTCCAGCCGGTCTTTCTCCGCCGCGGGGAAGTGACCGGCTGGACACTCGAGCCTACTTCCTCTCCTGTGCAAAAGAAATCACGAGACCAACGCAAACTGCTGTTAGCAATCGACTAAGATGCACTGCATCCTATGTTGATCGAAACAGGGTAGCTGGTCATCTCGTTTCCTGGGACGAAATTCACGAAGTGAGGCGCCATGGCGGTGACAGCATCAAAGCGCGTCCACTTCCGTCCCTCTCCTACGAAAACTCGTCCTCTGTTGCTTCCTACCTACCGTTGAATTCATGCTTCAAACCTTCTTTTCACTACACGTTGCGACAATGGAGAAGAAAAAGCTCTGGTGGCTACACAGATTATCAGTAAAGTAGTTGACATATCAAGTACCCGAATACGGGACATTGTAACACAACGAGATGAAGTTAATCCGAGTCTTGCTTTGAAAGATAACGCGTGGGCTGGTTCCGTAGACTGACTGTCGTTACAACGGAACTGAGTGCATACCTAGGCTCTAGATTTCTATTGTCTTGATCACGAACGCAAGACGACGACTACCTATACCAGTCCTAGATACGTAATCTAAACTACTAGGAAGTTTGCATGTTTACTTCCATGACAGCTAGGGTTTCAACAAATAGGTATTGTCTAACTGGTGTAAGGGTATGCGAGGTTATACGAGGAGTCAGTGTTGAGTTGGACTTTGAGCGCGAACATGTCTAACAGTACTTCTACCATTACAACTGGTGACCGGAGTGGGATCGAAGTCAACACACCTCGCACCTACACAGGAGAAGGGAACCTAGCGGTGTGGTTAAAGAAAGTAGACGAGTGGGCCACCTTGAAAGGTTACAGCGGGGAAAAGAAAGCTCTGACCATGGCATCGCGCCTAGATGGACCAGCTTTTGAGTGCTATGCGCGCATGAGCGAAGAACACCCAAGAGACCCAGCAGTGGTTGCAGACAAACTCAAGCAGGAGTTTGTCAAAGTAGAGAGAGATCGAGATACCGCTATCCACGAGCTTACAGGACGATCTTGGCGCGCAGGTGAGTCTCCAGATTCATTTGCACATGATGTTTGCCACCTTGCTAAACTTGCATATCCCGGATTTGACTCGAATGCGCTCGATACCATAGCGAGGGATTGTTTTTTGAAAGGACTACCACGGGAGCTACGCGTGGCCCTACGACGAGACCCGAAAACTACAACCAAGAAGGTTCAAGACCTAGCCGCAGAAGTCGTACGATTACAACTGGCTAGGGTGGGTAGCACGACACCACAGACTGCACGCGTTGCCCAGGCAACGGTTACAGACCCGGATGCATCTCACGTTAGCCCGTCTTTAGTAGATCAGATTGCAGAGTGAGTCCATCATGTCAGTTGATGACTGACACGACGACGGCACTAGCGAGACGGAAACCAGCCACGTGCAGGTAGTATCACACAAGACTGCTCCGTCAAGAGGCAGGTATTCTGGCTATTCAAATAGCGGGCCAAAAATGCGATCACGCATTTTCCACGAATGCTCCATCTGCGGTGAAGACAACCACACAAGAAAGTTCTGCCCTCATCGCGACCATTGCTACCGCTGTTTGAAACCGGGGCACTACGCAAGTGACTGTAGAGCTAACCAACCGTCCAGGCCTCCCTTCGGAAAAGGCCGTGTTATGGCACTAGCAGTTGACAAGCACGGGCTTCTTCGTGTTGATGTGCACCTTGGTGAGCTAGGTTATCACCTTTTTCTCGTTTACACGGGGACAGAACTTAGTCTTATTCCCGCGTCTCTCGTCTCCAATATTAAAGGCAAGATTAAACAGTAATTGTCCCGACAACTGGTCATGGTTGATGGGTCTAGCATCCGCTGCGAGGGCACGGTTACTTGTAGGATACGTCTTGGACCACGAGATATTTCAGCGCAATTCTACGTTGTGCCGGGTATTACGGAGGGAATTCTAGGACTCGATACGTTATCTCATCTGGACTTACAAATTGACACGAGAACGCGACGGTTGCTTATTGACGGTCATGCCATACCCGAATGTGAATGGCTTCGCCCTCCTGAATGATCACGCTCGCAGATCCAACTGGTCATGTTCGGGAAAGTGTATGCTACTACTGATGAGTATATTGCTCCTGGCCAAGAATATACTGTTTGGGGCAAGGTTCACTGCCAAGGTTTACGTCCAGGCGAGACATACACAGGTGTAGTAGAAGTAACAGAGTGGTTGCCGGCCTCCCACGACCTTGTAGGATGCTGTACGCTTGCCACTGGGGGACCATCACAACACGTTCCAGTCAAGGTTTTCAACTTGTCAGAAGAAACAGTACGCATCCACAAGAACCAGAGCTTAGCAGAGTTTACAGAGGCAACCACATTTACCAACGGAACCACAGGACCGCCAGACGTTGACAAGATCACGACCGGAAATCATCTCACAGATGAACAATCAAGACGACTACAACATTTGCTTTGCAAGTATCAGACCGTGTTTGCTTACGATGGAAACGAAGGACGAACGTCTACCATTGAGCACACAATTAAGCTGACAGATGACACACCAGTGGCTTCTAGATACCGACGCACCCCTAGCGGGTGGAGACATGAGATCGAAAGGGAAGTTCAAAGGCAAAACTTTTCTCGGTACAGAAAGTTTATTAAAAACTACGCCACAACAGCTGCCCCTCTCACAAAACTAACACAAGCAGGAGTAGCATTTAATTGGACGCACGAGTGCCAAACAGCGTTCGAAACATTAAAACTACAATTGATGAAGTCACCGTTGCTAAGTCATATTCGTCCGGTCGGCACTCTCATTCTGACAACGGATGCCTCTACCGTTGGTCTGGGAGCGGAACTCGCTCAGGAGACATACGAAGGGACACATTCTGTCGCCTTTTTTTTTATCAGAGCTATGACTAAAACGAACGGAATTACGCGACATACGACCGCGAATTGCTCGCTATAGTATCAGCTATTCGTCATTTTCGCCACCACCTGCTCGGCAGGCGGTTTGTGCTACGTACTCACCACAAACCACTGCAATATTTTTTCGTCATCCGAGACCCTTGGGGTAGACGCGCCCGATGGCTTGCGGAACTACAGCTGTATGATTTCAGGGTCCAGTACGTTGAAGGTACCCAGAATTGCGTCGCAGATGCTTTGAGTCGTTTGGGTTTTGCAAAGGAACTCATTGACACAATTGCCAACGTCACGACAAGTCATCGCAATTTTTGGAAGACGACATTCGGACTGCCCAAGCAGCAGATTCTGGCATCGCGGTAGTCATCCGGCTGCTCAAGTCTCGTCGTCCTCCGTCAGCCGACGCATCCCCTGGTGTGAAGAGTTTTCTGCGACATGATCTTTATCTTGCAGAAGACATCGTTTGGTGCAAGGTGCACGACTCGAGACAGTTGGTCGTACCACTCTCGCTTGTACCACGAGTCTTACAAGTGGCGCACGATGACCCTACGGCAGGACACTAGGGAACCAACAAAACCCTCGACACACTACTTGCCAGTTTCTGGTTGCGTACAGTTCGCCAGGATGTTGCTGCATATGCCCAGTCGTGCCGCCGTTGCGGAGAACGCAATCGTCCGACTGCTGCAGCTAAAGCTCCGCTTTGCCAACACCCTCGCCCGTCTCATCCGTTCGATATCGTGGAGACAGATATTAAAGGGCCATTGTCACTGTCCCCAGACGGATACCGCTTTATTCTGGTCTTCCAAGATGCTTTCAGCAAATATGCGGAAATGACACCTATTGCAACCGCGTCGGCCCACACCGTTGGCTCCAAATTGAGAAAGTGGATCGGACGCTACGGCATCCCGCGTATCATCCATTCCGACAAAGGTGCTTGCTATACGAGCACGACGTTTAACGACTTGTGTGCTAAGAATGGGATGCGGCACACTATCTCTTCAGCCTACCACCCGCAAGCTAATGGCTCAGTTGAACGGCTGAACCGTTCTATAGGATCAGCTCTGGCAAATGTCGTTCACCACTCTCAAACCGACTGGCCAGATCGACTATCAGACGTGCAGTTGGCATACAACTCTGCCAAGCATGACACGATTAATGCGTCCTCGTTTCGCGTCATTTTTAAACAGGGAGCCCGCACAATGACCGATTCCTAGGCGAACCACCTCCAATCAACACCGAAAGCAGATGTACAGCAATCACAAGAACGTAACGGTTTCTCTTCACATCCCCAACCAACAGATACATTACAGTGCACACAAGAACTATATGACCGCGTCGCAGACCATCTTAATATCGCCACCTTTAATCAACAAATGCGGTACAACCAGAACACACCACACGCCATACGGCCCTGGCGACCACGTATTGCTCTACCAGCCACGTGTCCCTTGCGGCAAGACACGTACACTAACGCCGTATTGGACTGGATCTTACGTTATTGTAAAGCGTTGCTCAGAGGTCACTTATGTCATTCGTAAGCTATGCGTCAGAAAGGAAAACATCGCTCACTACAACCATATCAAGCCTTATACACATCGTCGTCCACCAGTGCCTCCCGGAAACACGCAGCCACGCAGTCCACCTACATGCTCACGACCTACCAGCGTTGATAAGGCGCAAGAGGATCGCCCACAACGTCAGCCCAGAATGCCAATACGTCTCGACGAATATATCATAGACACGGATATGACTTAACGTAGTTAATTATTATGGACAGATTGAGTTGAGCTATAACGTTGCGTTGTACTTATTAGTCTAGAGTACCAATGAGAGACGTTTGGAACCGCTCTCATTTAAGGGGGAGTAGTGTAAGGGTATGCGAGGTTATACGAGGAGTCAGTGTTGAGTTGGACTTTGAGCGCGAACATCTCTAAAAGTACTTCTACCGTTACACTAGGACTCGGCGTTTCAGTGGACGGTCTGAAAACTCCGTTGGACGTGTTACTCACGAACGTGGGGCGCCTACGGCTACCGTACAACTAGTAAAACTACTGGCCCGCACGCTCGTAAATCGACGTAAAATACGAAGACATGTAATTTGTCGTAATTTACGATCGTGGGTCGTATTTTACGTCTGAAGTGTAGCTTTGCGCGTGCACTTTGCGACGTAAATTACGAAAGATTTACGTGCCTTCGTATTTTACGTCTATTTACGTCCTATTTAGATACATTGATTTACGCAACATCGCTAGGTCATAATGACACGTGCACTGTGTGATTACACTCCATCATTTGACATTAGTCTAGGAGCTCTTGAACATGCATCTTTATTAACTTAATTAATAAATGAAGCTGTGTTTACACCGTCGCTTCAGAGCTACGAGCGTGTGTTGTGTGTGTGTGTGTGTGTGTGTGTGTGTCTGTGTGTGTGTGGTGCGATAGCTCAGTTGGGTAGAGAGTCATCTTATGGACTGTTTACATCCGGGACCTTAAAGGGTTGCAAGTGATGGCGAGCTATGGCATAATTTCCTTAAGCAAGAAACTAACACACATTTGCTTCTCTCAACTCAGGAGTATAAATGAGTACCTGGTCATTGACTGGGGTCCTAAGCAGCCATCGGCTGTGACGTAACACCAGCCACTGGGGTCCTGGTTGGTGAGGCTTCGGGTGCTCACACCACAGTTGGCTCCCAAGTCGGTGCTCCTGCGAGTGCCTGGGCCGGCTCCAGGAGTTTGCTAGCGCAGGCCCAGAGTTCCCTGAGTAGCGCACAGGGTTCAGCTTAACAGCTGGGGGCGTGACCTCTGAGAGGCAGTTCCTGACATTTAGGATTTAGGATTTTTAGGTGTGTGTGTGTGTGTGTGTGTGTGTGTGTGTGTGTGTGTGTGTGTGTGTGTGTGTGTGTGTGTTTGTGTGTGTGTGTGTGTGTGTGTGTGTGTGTGTGTGTGTGTGTGTGTGTGTGTGTGTGTGTGTGTGTGTGTGTGTGTGTGTGTGTGTGTGTGTGTGTGTGTGTGTGTGTGTGTGTGTGTGTGTGTGTGTGTGTGTGTGTAATACCGCCGTTCAGTACATGCAAATGTGTGTAAGCCGTATACATAGTACTACACAAGGCTAGAGACCAAAGGTTTGACGGAGCCGTCAATCTGTGTGAAATGAAGGTTCCGCCCATGGGAGGGTCTACGCAGTGTACAATTGCCGTTGATAGGCGTTGAGCTGTCATACGCTTTCTGCCAGGAATAATGGATGGACCGCCTGAGCTGGTGAAAGGGACTAGAGAACGCTTAAGATACAGGGTAAGCAAGACTTCAACTATCGAGCTAGTTAGGTATGTGCATGATTGACAAAAATCGATGTTCGTGGACTGATCAAAATATCTGCATCGTGCATACTAATAGCTATATTTTTTCTAGGCAGAAATTGGATTAGCTGCTGATAGCCTTGGCAAGACCTGCTTTAGAGGAGACTTACTAAAGGCTTCTAAGGAGGTAAGCTTCGATTCAGAAGATGTCAGTATGATCTCTTCGCGTGATCGCGATCGGTGATCTATAGCTAATATGCATATGTATGTGGAAACAGGTTGTCAAAGTCTATTCTAGAGTAGGGGTGCATTTCTTTTGCCTCTTCTGCTCTTCTGGAATAGAGGTGTCAGAAGAGAACCGAAGAGGTCGATCATGCGCAGTCTGATCAGAAGAGCCAAGCCAAAGAAATGACCAGAAGAGGACCTAGAAGAGCTGAGCATGCGCATTAATAGTTTAGCAGTGCGATGGACGCGGAAGCGGTAGCTGTAGTAGCAAAATAAGGTTTTCACTAAAAAAATTGAATCTCAACTTGAAGAAGCGACTTCTACAACCGCTGTCTCCGTTTCTGGTGCCTCAAAGGGGGTCCTTGGAGAACACCCACAGCAGCAGCTGTAGTTGTGGGAGTTGATATTGCTGGAAGACCACTTGGTTTCCAAAGCAATGGAAGCGAAGGACGCTCGTACAGCTCATTCGATACGCGCGTGTTAATGCGCATGTCTCGCAAGTCACGAGACCTCTTCCAGGCGCGTACCGTGGCATGGGCTAAATGGGCTATAGCCCCCCTCAGTTTTTGTGGGCGTTTCCCATTTTGTCAGGTGAAAACTAGCGTTACGTCGCTTTTTGTAAACGTGCGCGTCTGTTTACAGTCTGGATGTTCGAGGCCGAGCATGCGTGTCTCACACTAGGCTGCAGACATCGGTTTCCGTGATCAACACTACTTCACTGACACCATGTCGTCTCATCAGCAAAACCAGAAGTACAAAAAACAGACGCGCATGGGGCTGGAAAGGGTCTTAGAGACAGCTATCCAGAAGTTTTAAGGCTTTTGCAAATATATCTGGTAGTTCCAGTCTCATCAGCAGAATCTGAGCGTTCCTTTTCTACTCTCCGTCGTCTAAAGACTTGGCTTAGGAGTTCTATGGAAGAAGAAAGACTTGCAGCTCTGGCCTTACTAACAGTTGAGAGAGAAGAGGTATTGAAGTTAGAGGAAGCTATTGATGAACTCATAGAAGAGTTCTGTGCAAGAGGAAACCGCAGGATGATTTTTCAGTAAATAGGTGCTTGTTTAGTCTGCTCCATACTGTATATATGTATACGAGTAAACGTAATACTTTGTGGTCTGCATTGTTGCTACTAATACAATTTTTGTCAAAGGGGCGTGTCAGTGTTCGGGTATTTCAGCCCCCCCACTTCCAATGGCCACGGTACGCCCCTGCCTCTTCTCTTCTGCCTCTTCCACCTTTAGGCCAGAAGAGCCAGAAGAGGTCTCGTGACTCTTCTAACACTTTAGAAGAAGGGGGGAGAAGCAAAAGAAACGACCAGAAGAGGTCGCGTGACTCTTCTAGCCGCTTCCAGAAGAGCAGAAGAGGCAAAAGAAATGCACCCTAGGTCTTACCCAGGTTAGGTGAGACATGCGTGAGCGAATGAAACGGCGTGAGTATGACAGAGAGTAAGCGTACATTGTTTTGCATTGTTGTATGCATCTTTTTCATAAATTTCGTCTCGTGATTCGATATCTAGACGAAGGCCTCGTCCTTCTACAGCAAGGAATTCCGTCACGAGCTCGAGATCGACGCAGCACTCAGATCCATCTCTTCACGAACAGCTCCAGCCTGTTGGTGGTCATGACGACGATTTGGAAAACCTGCAGCTATCGCCAACTGCAACCTGTGAAACTATCTAGACAGGTTTCTTCGTGCACGTGACAAATGCAATTCATTAGCACAATAATTTCAATTCAATTTGTTGCCATGGTAACAGGTGAAATAGATTATGCAGAGCTGGCGACAGCTGCAGGTACATGTACAGTAGCAACTTCAAGGCAACAGGTGCTGTTGTTGCATCATCAGACGCGCTGTCCGGTGGCGCTGCGGTTTCAAGCTAGAAACTTCCAAATGACAGGTATTCTAAAAATGGATACTCTAGTATAGGGTGACTTATAATTATTAGACATCTTTTTTGATACAGATTCCTTTCTAGTTGAAATCATTCAGGTTATTGATGGGGAGATGATTGTACCTGGGAGCAGAGGAAGAAAGAAAACTGTCATCAATGGAATTAAATGTATTGAGACATTAGCATCTCACTCATGCTCATATTATCACTGATCTTTTCACTCATAGGGGAAAATTATATGGAAGAAAGAGGATTGCCAAATAATTTAATTAATTAACTTGTGATTTTGTTATTGTGTTGTATGAATTTACAATAAAAGATTCTCTGAATTAAAATTATTTTGGCAGACAATAAACGAAAATTTTGCATATCTGTTTAGCAATCTGTCGCGTTACCGCATGCATGTATAACTGCATGGGTAGTAAATGCTACGTATATGGCAGTAATTGAAAAGTAATTAGGTCGCAATTAGACGTAAATTTTACGTAAATGACCAGTAGATAAACCGTTTTCGCAACGGAAATAGACGTAAGTTAAAGTAAATTGAGTTGTAAACCCTACGTAAAACAATCGTGAATGAGCCGTAATTGCAACGTAAATGTGCCGTAATTGTAACGTAAATGACCCGTAATTCCTATGTAAATGACCTTATATGAATGTAAAGTGGCCATGTACGAGTAAATACGTCTATTTACGAGTAGAATCAGCGTAGTTTACGGTTTCAATGCGATGATCGTAAATTCGATTTACGTCGATTTACGAGCGTGCGGGCTAGTAGTGTAGCTAATTAGCTAGGTAACCACTATTGAGTAGTGCGCCATGGTCATCCGGTTTAGTAGTTACATCCGTCTATCGTACAAGCGGCAAGACGCGGGAAAAGGGTCTGGCTACGCGAGAAAGAGTGAGATGTCGGTGTGCACACGCTCAGTCGCCAAGTTTGGTCACGTGACTGAAGATGATACTACTTCTTTTGCCCTACACCATTCATATCGCCGCTGTCGTCTGTGGACGTGATGTTGATTGGTGCAATTCCGCATCTGAACTCAGTCTTCACGAGAATGATATCTTTGAGCTACCCAAAGTACATCTTTCGGAGATATCGATGACAAACGTGACTGTCGAAAATCGACAGGTAATTGCCATGGTAGATACGGGACAACCGTTTGTAGTTCAGAGTGTAACCAGTGGATGGAAGGCGACGATGACTTGGAATCACAAGTACTTCAGGAAAATATTGAATGAAGGAGACTTAGTTTCATCTACGTTTGCCACACCTTTGAAGCCAAAATTTGGAGTATCTGAACACGTCAGAAATAGAACCTATTATGGTGCTTTTTTAAATAGCTTACAACTTTCAGAAACGTTGAGAAAGGAGTATGAGTATCCCAAGTTTATTCCTGAAAGCTGGTTTGCAGCAGCTGGGGGTAATGAATGGTTGCATTGGGGATGGGCACCATGTGGAGCAAAGAGGCACATGGACTTGATGTGCACAAGCAGGATATCTGTTCAGGTAATTTTATTCTGCAGCATTTTATTGAGCTAATGTGCTTGTCGAATTTGAAAGGTAATTATTAGATACATACATACATACATACATACATACATACATACATATATATATATATATATATATATATATATATATATATATATATATATATATATATAACACAGATAACACATCTGCCCTAAGGACGGAAGCACAGAGTCTAAGTCGCAATATCGCAATAATTAGGTAGGTAGTCAACAATCACAAGGTCCAATCTGTCACTAATCATTCTTGAGTTATACTGCCACAAACGAACAGATAACTGTTCATGAAATTGCCTGGAAGCTTGGCTTAGAGACAAGCCAGATGATAGAAGAGACTTCTTTACGATTGATCTTAACACCTCCAGACTATGTGCAGCCCACACTTCGTATGATTCCACCACAAGAGGGTAGAACAAACAGCCATAACTTGAAACGTTAGCATGATGGTGTTCATCTTTGTCCACTTCTCCAGCCTCAGCAGCAGCACCAGCTTTTATGGCATTATTAATAAGGTGAGAGGGAGTGAACGAATTCCTCATGGAAATGTCAAAATAGGCAGCCTTGCCTAGGGAAAAGTTGGGATGGAAAACGTCACCTGGTCTTGTCATAGAATGAGAGGAACAGTGTTGTTCTCAACGTACATTGGAGTTGTCTAAGAGCAACCAGTGGAAGATGATGTCACATAAGACATCATGCTGCTTAATCCGAAGAGGACCACAGCCAAGAGCATGGTCACCAAATATGTCCAATTCATGACCGCACACAACGGACTGAGTGTGGGGTGATGGAAAAACCGGAATTCCCAAATGCAAACGCAAAGAAGTCACAAATTCATGCAGAGACATAGCCATGCCTAGACTTGAGTTGGGGATTGCCCTCAACCAAGCCCTGCATGAGGATATGCGACAGCACTGAAACGTGCCTGTTCTCGCAGACTAACAAGGCTGACTTTAATGCTGGATCTCAAAGCATCATCCAGAGCCTTCTGGAAGGAATGTTGTGTGTATATATATATATCCATAATGCTAACTAGAAAAATGCACTCTCATGCATACACGCGCGTGCACACACACACACACACACACACACACACACGAGGCCCAGCTGTTCTGTTCTGCTTGTGAACCACTTGCACTACACATGCATGTTGTAGAGACAGGTGCAGATATACAGGATTTTGGAGGGAGTTCAAACCACACCAACCAGGTTTTTAGCTTTTGCAGCATCAGTAATGATTGCTTGGATGCTCATAGAGAACATCAGATCAAAATAAGTGCCACAAGTCTGGTACTTCTGTAGCTGTTGCTTGTGATGGTTGATCGTTCAGTTAAGAACTATTGAAAGCTGTGAGTTTTAGGTATTTCTGAGAACTGCCAATTGACAAAGAAGAGAGTAGAACTAGAACTACCATTGCTTGGGATTTTACTATGTCAAATCTAGGCTCAAGTTATACCCAATAGAACATGTCTAGGAATGGAATTAGAAGTGTGTGCTTCCACGTGACCAAAAATACACAAATAACTGTATAATTACGATCATACATAGAATGCATACATACGTATATACATGGAGCTTACATGGAATGCTAAATGGTTGGAGAGTAGGCCTGGAATCCTTGAGTGACTTCATAGATCGACTCACTTATTGAAATGCTCAAATTATTGATCTTTCTGATGTTTATTGTGTCTTTTCTGTCACTCAATCATTCTATTGACAGTTTTCCATAATGCATGCTTTTTGATTAATTTAACACTTCTTGATTGTTATTTCTGCTTTACCTGTATCCAGATGACAATGCTTATAAATGCTGTGTTTGAGAACTCATAAACAAGACAATTATAACAGTAATATTAGAGCGTGCCTTCACTGGTACAGTACTCTGTGTAATCTCGACATTATCGTTACATATGGCTGTTGGAGCTTGTCCGCCAGTCTACAAGGCGGAGTCACGCAGGACGTTCAAATTTTGATTACTGTTGGAGTGTACCTTCAAAGTTATACCAAGAGTACCCTGCAACGAAAGCGCCCAAGTGATACGGTTTGATACCTGTATATTTATCATAAACAAGTGTCAGCCATCTGTATAAACAAGTTTTGGGATGCTTGTGTCTACTTGTAGTGATGTGCAGGTGGTGTTAATTCATTAATTAGCTTGTGCATGCTTGCAAGTACAGCTTGCCAGCTGTTTGGTGTTGTTATCACTAGGGGTTGTTGGGATTGGAGTAGTAGTGCGGGCTAAAATCAATCACTGGGTGTTCTAGGAACGCACGCCTAGGCAAGTTTCCTGCTTTGCAGTGCGTTTGGAAGCACATTGCTAATTCTACAGTACAACCAAAGTACCAGGTACTGGATAGGAGTCAATTTCTCATTGCTTAGGGTTCAGCACTGTTAGTGCTCCCTTTCATTTCATTTAGTTAACAGGGATACCCTTACAATAGTATAGGATACTATCATAGAGTAACTTATTGATTTGAATCTCTTTGTGAATCCTTGAGGCTGAATGCCAATCTAAGAAACCGAAATACAACTACTTATCGTGTAGACTCAACCCACTTTTTTCTTGTAAAAATAGATTTCCTTTCCATTTTTGTGAGTTATTTGGCAATGCTTGATTTCAGATCTGCATATATTGACTTTCAAAGAACTTAATTATCTTCAAAAATTTAAAAATTCACTGTTAATTTACAACCTTTTCAATTTTTGGCAGTATTAATTGTTTCAACTGTTCTTGTTAATTAAAGCCATTGTTCCTTAATGGTTATATAACATATGAATATAACCACGTGGTCTTACTTGTAGGTCAAGGGATCTAAACTATGGAGGCTGTATCCACTATTAAACAATAGTGATCTGCACAGACACAGATTAGGATCATGGTCTCAGGTAGATGTCAATAGCAGATATTCAGACTTTATCAAATTGTCAATAGTCATAAAGTAACTTCTCATTCTGACTACACTGTCTGTAGATCATGAAGCCACTAGCTGTTAATCTAACTCAAGGTGACGCTCTAGTGTGGATGCCAGGCTGGGAGCATGAGACTGAGATTCTGGGGGACGAAGAATCAGTGAGCCTTTCTCTCCATTTTTTGCCAACAAGTACTCTGTATCAAAGAACATTTGCTACGTTTTTAAATAACAGGGTGATGAACTGTGCATGGGAAAACATGTAGGTTAAGTTAAGCAAGATGACTATTGAAGAAATTCAGGAATACAAAGTTTGACTGTCCATGCATTGGTGCTATGAAGTGACAACAGTATAGTCAGCCTACTATAAGACCATGGCTCTGGATGTCTTGACCGATGAGTTGTACGTGTTATATTGAGGTCGAGAAATGATAGAGAAATACCCAGTGTTTATTACCACTAGACAGTATTGACAACACTATCAATATGAATCAATGAATAAGGGCAACCATATAGCAGAGTTGAACAGCAACAACTGAAAATATAAAAAATGCAAGTCCAACCTTGTATATTATCATCATTGATATTAAGCTGCAACATTCAATCAAAAACATTCAATCTGTAATAGCAACTTGAATATCTGTCATACTAGGACTGTGTAGCTTTTTCTCATTTACAAGTTGACAAAGACACATGGATAGGTGTATTTGCTACACTACACAGAGGCTCTTGTGTTGTTATCAATTGCAAAATGTAGTGATTGTGAAAGTTCTAAGAGATCTCCTAATTTGCCATAGATAATACACTACCAAACTTATTTAATAACTGCAGTTGGGCAAAGTGGCTCACAGAACATTTGTAGGATCGTATCATTTGAGAAACTTATGTGCAGAATGCAATCATACCATGATATGTGATCACATGATTCCGTTTTGTCCACACACAATGAGACTGGACAACAGAGGTGGCACTGCTTGCTAAGCACTCACTGAGATCTGTTTTCATCAAAGTTATGTGCCACTGACCATTACGTTTAACTACAACCGTGAACTTGCAGACTACTTTGCGTTGTCTACCATATCTACAGACAGCAGTTTCAGTGTAGTCAAGCAGGTCAAAGCCAAGGTGCCATGAGTATCGTTTCTAGTACAAACCAATGAAAGACACAAGAATCAAGGCAAGCAACAAACAAAGAAGCAAAACAACAATGACAACTGCATCAAATTAGCCAGAAGGTAAACAAATAACAAGCCAACAGAAATGACATCAGATCTATACAATCTAGAGATAAACATTTGCTATTATTCACAATAAATTGTTATAACTAAGTACTGTACACTTCAACCTACTGCAGCCATTCCATGTAATGCTTTTGCCGATATTCAAAATCCAAGCAAAGCCAGTTGCAACAGTAATGAAAAGGCAGTTTATGTCTTACTTTTCATGGCTTGACCATTGCTTTATTACTAAACTGAAACAAGTTCAATACACAATAATGCAACAAATAACATCTTTGTTTTCATTCGCAATTATTGCTCAACATAATTCTATTTTCATGTTGGGTATTTTCTGTCAACTATAGGCCGAATGTTCAATTGTTCAAGAAGACTATGATAGCCACCAAGATCAGTCCTTCTCAAATACTTCAAAAGCCTTCTCCTCTTGTCAACCATCATTTGCACCACACGCTTACAAGAGAAGTCCTGTACTAGAAAAAATAAAAAACCCAGCAAATACTAGTGATATACAACTGATACAAACTTTCTTATGAATTTTCATGTGCTCGTTAAGATAACGAATTCTTAGAGTAAGCACACCAACTGCAAAGTAGAAAATGACATTATTTATTGCCTCTTAGCACTACTAATTGAACTTGACCTTGGACTGCTGTTGATCCAGTGTCAGATGGTGTCTTCTGTAATTTTTGCATCATTTGATGTATGTCTACTTTGTTCAAATCCCTCTGGCAAAATTTAACATAACATCCATTAAGATAAAGTTATGACTCAACAAAATGTTTGCACCTGGTTGGCATACTTCAGGTCAAATATCTTCCTCCTGTCTTCACTTAGGCTACATAGGATGATGCACATTCGAATTAATCAAGCAAACTCAGTCAACTGCTGTTTAGTACAAAGTCAACTGCCATCTCCACTTGTATTAGCACAGCTGTCTACAGCTAAAATACTCAAAGATTATTGATGGTGTAAGAACTCATTTATTTAATTTAAAAAATGTACTAGCATAGATGCAGTTTCAGGTGGCTCCATATAACACTGATAATGCCCTCCTATTGCACTAAGCTCAATACAGCTTGCATAAATACCCAGCCTCGGCGCTAGGCCATCTTTGCCTTACATGGTGGACTAACATGCATGAGTACTGTACAAGTTGATATCACATGACCAAAATCAAAGTTGAGTTGCCACTGCAAGGTGAAGAGTGGCCTAAGCTAGGGACACATTCTGTCTAGTTTGTCACGTGATAGCATTTTCGTGTTGTGATTGGTTGTACTAACATTATGTATTCAACTAAATTAACTTAATGACTATTACTAGGCGTTGCCTGTAAAGTCAGTTAGATATATAATAGCAATAGAATGACACATGCAGAAGAAATAAGGTGTGAGAGGCAGCAATTACAATGCAACTGCAATGCAGTAGTTCGTATTGTTTGCTTTGTGTTCCATGACTTCCAACTCACGACAAGACTCTCACAAAAGGCATTTTTTGCACAGAAACGGTGAAGTGGTGAGTAGGGTTGCACCTTTGCAGGTGCAGACACGATACCTTGCTGTACGCCTTCTGCTCATTTCATAGCTCTGTGGGACACACCCAACGGCTTCTTCTGTAGCTCTAGTGCTGATGTCAGATACGTAGAATTACATGTTCTGCTGAAAACACGAGAAAAATTAACGAAAACCTACACATACGTGCACACGGGACTGGTTTCACTTTCTAGAGTAATTTTACCCTGTGCTTCCAAAGATTCTGTGAATAGATGTCCTCTGCAATCCAAAGAGTGGTGAACAGGTGCAGATATAAAATTGCAGTTAGCATGACAAGAGTTGGTCGATTCTTGAGGCTACCTAGGCCCACATCATCCTTGTAGTTCAACAGAGTTGTAATATTCTGCATCAAATCTGCAGCCCGTTGTCTTTTAATCTGTAGCCAAACACTTTCCCCAGGGTGGTCATTATTTATGGAACAGGAGGAGGTGCTGATGATGAACCAGGAGGAGATACTTGATTGAAATAATTTTTATTAACGGAGAACTCTCACCAAATACTAAAACTTGTTGAAAGAAAGATACAAGGCCTGATATCTTCCTGCAGGAAACCTACGGTCCAGACAGCCACAGAAGCAGAGAATCGGCACCGAGTTGTTCAGACGATTCCCATATGTACACAAAGTCTTACACAAAGTCTTACTCTCTCGAAGTAACTACTTTAGGTTTAACCATACCAAGCGCTCCTAACGCACCCAAAATTCAGCGAGACATGATCCATGAGCTAATCCAAGAAGGGTCTCCTTCTGAGGTTGTATTGCCACAGTCGATACTTGCGTGATAACTTTGGGGTCCCAGTTTGCTTTAGTTAATAAATCACAACTTGACACCATATGTCTCACAATCCTTACCTTGAAATGTGCACAAGTATCGGTCTTCCTTGCTAACCAACAATTAGACGTACACATACGCCACATAAGGGTACTAAACACGCCTACGCAGGTAATTTCAATGCTTTATTTCTTCATTATGGTAAACTTCTGCAGTAAACGGTTGCAAAGGGTTGTGTCATGAAGTGACAGCTTTCATCTGAGAGATAGCTGATTTTGGTGAGAGTTCTCCTTTAATGAAGAAGCACTACAGTGCAAACACTCTGCATGACATAGCTATGCAGCTTGATTCACGTCCACCATACTAAACATATGGGACATCTATTTGGTTGCGTGTTATGCGGTTGCCTAGCAAGTCCTACGTACATATGTATGTATAGCCGTATGTAACATGACCCGCACACACCACTGTACCTAATGTTTACACGTTGGTAATTAATTTAATAAAGACTATTGATTAATTGGATGATCAGTCTCCTGACATAGTGTGTCTCTACTAGTAGGCCACACTTCACTTACAATGGCAACTTTGTTTCAGTAATGTGATCTCAATGTCTACTCACGCACGTTAGTCCACCAATACAATGAAAATGGCCTCTTTTAGTGTTGAGGCTAATAAATACAGACGTAAAAGACAAACACTCTAAAAGAACTTACATGTGCATGAAATAAAATTGTGCAATCTAGTGCAGCAGCATTGCATTGCACGATTGCATTGCACAATTAATTTTGCATGATAGTTTCTCAAAGTTACAATTTGCACCACAAATAGGTTCAGGGTACAAAACCAAGATTATACAAGCATTCAGATTGGTGGCTGCAGTATTATTGTTATTTATCAATATGTCATAATATGTTATAGTGTAGTTTGTTGAAATGTGTCGTAGTATGATCAAACACACCATTCATTCAAAGATCATTACACAAGCAAACACATTTCCCTATAAAAATGGCAAACCAAATTACTGACACATGTTACAGCTTCTATATTGCAACCAGACTAAAAGTCAAACAATCCTGAGTATTAGGCTTTATAAAGAAAACTAGTTGTCTGACAGGAGCATGAGCACCACTTTTAGCCACACCCAATTTTTTAGCCACATATCAATTTCTTGAGTATTTTCTATTAACTTGTATTAACTATGATAGTGCAAGGATATATTATTTCTGCCAAATCTATGTATGTAAAGCAGTGCAAAGGATTGTAGCAAAATAGGATTGTTCTAACAGGTCAAGCGGACTAGAAAAATCTCTCATACACGTGTACGCATACCTAAATTATCCAGGCATCTGGACTGCATCCAGGTACTAGCAGAAACGGCCAACAACATGTTACTGCGGAGGCACGCACTGTTCAGTTTTTCTGTCAGTTTAAACTCCATTTAAAATTGCAAAATTCTGACTCTTCGTTCACTGGTAGCCCATATGTTACTTAACATTTACATTAATATTAATAATTGTAAAATAAAATAGTAATTAAATGTGCCCTCATGGATTTCTGAGCCAAATTTCCTGTCAAACAAGTAATTTCTTCTTGTGGCTTTATAACTGTCAACATGAACAAGACCTGCAAACGTTTTATCTTAACAAACACCCCAAACCCTACTTGCAAATATTTCAATCTCTGGATGTCATACCAAGTCCATTTTGAATACCATTCCAGCTAGGCAGTGTTTGCTTTTGTAGTTTACAATAGGCTTGGACTAACATTTGACAACCAACAACTGACGCAAAATTGGTCCAACTACAGTTGTTGTCACTTGACAAGTTTCCAAAAATTTTAGGTCGCCAAAATTTTAGTACAGGATGTCATGTTGATATCAATTATGCTGTTTAGTGTTACCACCATATTTTTTATAAGAATTTGAAAAACCCATCACTGAGCCAATAGCAATGACTTGTTGCACACGTAGCCTATACACAAAGAACATTTGCTCGCACAACCCCAGGTTCGTAATCCCGGGTAAGACCAGTTTATCAACTGACACTGCTGGTTAAATTTATTACAATTACATGTCATGTACGACAAGTGTCCCAATGCCATCCAAGTGTCCCAATGCCATTGTCAAAGCGACACATCTTTCAGTTCAGTACAGCTGTGCATGCGGCTGCATACCGAGAAAGCTGTTACTAATTAGCCTTCATAGCTAAAATACTGACTGGCCTGGGCCTGTGAATCATCACTTGACGACCTAGATTACAACTTTAGTTGGCAGGTATCAATTTTACTCGTCAAATGATGACTTGACCTCCTATTTTTGAGCCCTGTGAGATGTGTTTCCACTAGCTGCACCTTAAACTAGTATACTAAATCCTCGGTTATCCGGGCACTGTCCGTAACTGGGAAATATCCAAATCTCAGAGAGTCAATTACCACACAGATAGCAAGTCATCCAAGAGAGGAAACTGTGATCCGTGTACAATACACCGCCGTTTGGCGACAGTCAGGTCCTCTGCACCGAACACGTGACAACTGATCATTTCTCGATCATTCCAAATGTCTCCAACAGTTGACCTCGGCAGTTCAAAAAATCTCAGCTACACGACGTTGAGACTTCCCTTTCTTATGATTTCTATCTTTTTAAGTGTAAGGACAGACCGCCTCCGCTTGCTGTCATTTCTGTGGATGCAAAATCACGCATGCGCATTCATGTAAAAACATTTTCACATGTGATCGCTGGGACCGCCCCGTAGATCAAAGTGCCTGGAACTTTGAGGGCCGGATAACCGAGGTATTAATGTATAGCTTAAACGCATTATAAACTAAACCAGTTCAAGACAGCTTAAACGCATTATAAACTAAACCAGTTCAAGAAAGCAACTGTTTCCATTAGGAACTTACATTCGGGATGTGCAAGACAAACCATTTAGACATACTGCACTATTGTCGAGTGAGGCTTGTTTTGAAGCATTGGGCTGCTCTGTTGCTGAGTTAAAGCAACAGCTGGTTGTCAGTGATTCAGCATCTACTACTAGGTATTTGCATGACGATGAGCAATGACACCCACCATCTTCTCCCTCCCTCCCTCTCTCTCCCCCTCTCGCTCTCCGTAGCTGCTGATTTCTCCCCTTTAGTTGACAACATTTACATTTTTCAAGCTAGGCAATCCTATGCCAGCAAAATAGTCAATGTCACAAAATCGGCATTGTCAGAAGCCACCTAAGCAAGCTCGTTACTGTCACGTGATATTTAACTCAAACCACTTTGCTAACTCTACTACTAACTACGTTTCAGAAAAGCAGTTAGGTTTAGAATATAACTGGTTTAATGCAAGTGGAAACAGGTCAATTCTTAATTAAACCAGTTGTTGACCTGGTTCAAGTGCTAGTGGAAACACGCCCAGAGTGTCTAATAATACCATCATCCACACAAGATCATTTAAAGCAGTATACCTAATGGAGCAACACAGAGTCAACTACCGCATTTCTTCAAATAGTGGCCGCGGCCTCTATTTTTAACAAGGTTACAAAACTGTGGCCTCTAAACGTTGACGGCCTCTAGTTTTAAGTCACCATGACAAGTTGGTACAGTACTACTTGAACGTCACATTTCTTTCTGCTGACATAATTGGACACTTTTGAAGGTGCCAACCACGGCAGGTCTAGCTATAAATGCCAAGACTATTATGTTATCTATATACTAGACATACATGCACTGAGAATACGTGGACAATACCATAGTATTGCTGTATGCTGTGTTGATAAAAAATATAATTGATAGACAAGTGTGCGTAATAGGATGAGATTGACGTAGAAGCATCAAAAGCATGTGATATGGGCGTGGCCAGTAGCTTTGCAGACTAGTGTGGCCTCAATTTGAGGGTGGCCTCTATTTTCAACAAGTCTCTTCAACTGCACCTTAAACGAGGGCGGCTTCTATTTGAGGCCGGCCACTATTCGAAGAAATACGGTAGTCTTGCATAGCCAGATCACTCCGTTGTCTCCCTGACAAACAGATGAAAAGGGAATGGTCTGGCTACAGAAGACTAGAAGTAAACTGTTGCCTAGCCATTTGAGCCTCTTCTTTACAGCCCTGTCATCATAGAGTGTCCTATAATATAATAAAAACCATACCACTTATGCTGAGATTTGAGGATTACTGGTATTAATTCGTGCAAGCTCAACATTCATGCACATGCACACCTATTATTATGTAACCATGTGCGATCTGCAGACGCCTTCCAAGAAACCTAGTTGTTGAAGTTAGGGAAACTTATTTGGAAGGTAGTTCTTACGTTTTACATATACAGCTCTGGAAAAAATTATAAGACCACCCTTCAAATTTTGGGTTTAGGGTTACAAATGTACCACATTTTGTTGATACCAGGGCTATCACTGTCATTTATAACAGTTTGGTTCATATACTAAGATGCTGTAAGACATGCCTGTTTATATGCTTATATTAATCTGAAAATGTATCAACCAAAAATCTACCAAATTACATGACAATTTGTTAGAAGAAGATTTACTAAATAAATAAACATACAATAAGCAGTAAATAACAATAACCAACATTAACAGCAATATGCAACTACAAAAGTACGAAAAACACTCAATATTTTGTGGCAAAGCCCCTGTTTTTAATCACAGCCCGAATTCGACTTGGGATGCTTTCCACCAGCCTCTCACATTCATCTTGAGTGATCGTTTCCCACTCCAGGCGTAGAAAATCAAACAACTCTGCTTTGTTTGAAGGTTTGTGATTCTCCATTTTGCGTTTCATGGTATTCCACAGGTTTTCTATTGGGTTAATATCTGGAGATTGAGCTGGCCAAGTCAGGATCCTGATGTTCTTTTCTTCCATCCATGACTTTACAGACTTTGCTGTGTGGCATGGCGCATTGTCTTGTTGAAATATCCAGTCATCAGAGTTGGGGTATAACATCTGAGCTGATGGAAGTAGGTCTTCTTCGAGAACAACCCTGTACTTGGCTTGGTTCATGCGTCCTTCGCAGAGTCGGACTTTGCCAGTTCCTGACTTACTAAAACAACCCCATATCATCACCGATCCTCCGCCGTGTTTCACAGTTGGGGCAAGGCATTCTGGTCTATACGCTTCTCCTGACCTTCTACGAACCATCAAACGCCCTGGAGTGGGACAAAGCTGGAAATTGGATTCGTCAGAAAAGATTACTTTGCTCCAGTCATCAACAGTCCAATCCTTGTGGTCTTTTGCAAACTTGAGTCTTTGCTTTCTTTGTCTTTCATTAATGAACGGCTTCTTTCTTGCTCTGTGGGACGTCAGTCCTACTTGAAGGAGTCTGTTGCGAACAGTTCTGGCTGAACAGTTGACATTGCACCCAGATTTCCACTCTTTTTGGAGGTCACTTGAAGTCAGTCGTCTATTAGAGAGAGACTTTCGGATGAGGTAGCGGTCTTCCCTGGCACTAGAGAGACGTTTTCTGCCACGGCCTGGTTGCACTTCAGTTGCTCCAGTTGTTTTCTTTTTCTCCTTTGTCTGGTGAACAGCAGTTTTGGAAATCTTGAGTCTGGAAGCAACTTGTCGCTCGCTGTAGCCTTCCTTCAGCAGTACCAGGATAGCTGTCTTCGTTTTACAACTCAATTGCTTCTTCTTCGGCATGGTAGTATTAGTTAAAAATAGCATTTAACGTTACTCCATATATAGTACAGAAATGAAACTTAAATTGTGGGTTTTGCATAGCATGTAGTTATACTTAGTAAAACAATTTCAGACCAGGTAATGTCTCTGTAACTTCTTTTGCTAAAACGCTATTTTTATTGTTTTGTCTGCATTTCATTATCAAAAATGTAATGGTTAAATATTATAGATAATCATTATTGCTCAATCTGATTTGTCAAACCACTTACGTAGTCAAAATGCATCTGGTCTTATAATTTTTTCCAGAGCTGTATATTTAATATGTGCACATGCAAATCGGGGCCCCCCGTTTCTTTTACGATGCGTACCACACTACTCCTTGTATTCAACAGCAATGGGAGTGTCTAAAAATAATCCTGTAATCCTATATCTCCACCCACGTGCATCAGTTTTGCACAGGAGAGAGAACCTGAAACTGGAAGTGAAATTGGAGTGGCCTGAAGGTTGAAACTGGAAGAGGGATTGGAGTGGCCTACAGGTTACCGTTTCTCTACTTAGCTTGAAGCCAGGCACAATACATGTAACAAACAATCAATGCAAATGCAAAGCAACCAATCTAAATTTAGTGCAAAAGACAATCCTTTTGGAAAACCTTTCTCGCTGAAAGCGTACTGTAGATGATTAAATTAATACATTTTGTAAAGTTATATCCATCTCTAACTTTATTTCAGTGATATCTTTAGCACGCAACATACATATGCAGGTGCTTTACCTTTGCACTTCTGGCATATCTTCATACCAAAGAACAAATTCACGCTGATTGTCAACTATAAAGCACATTCCTACATATCTAAATGACACCAACACCGAGAGCTATTATTCGTACTCACCTTCATATGTTGGAGCTGACATCATTCTTAGTAGGGCAACAGAAGTCACTCTGTTTACTATAGATATCTGTTTATAGATACCTACGCATTTCCACAGCGTGCTCGCCATCACTCTTTGACGTTGTACAAACAGGCATGCGCATAACCTCTTTCGTAGGCAAACCTCCCGTATATAGCCATTTTATTTGTTTGTATCTGATCGCTAGTATTATGAACCAACGAGAAGAAATAAACGGCACTTCTAGCAAAGAAGAAGAGATGACATTAACGTGGAAACAGCGGGGCATGTCGATAATAGTTTCAAACGTTCCGGAGACGCTATTCGACGACTATGACGTCAAGGTTGGTGGAAGCATACCTAAACACCATATACGTGCTAGTTGTATGGAGAAAATAGGATTCCAGGAAAATGTTGTTGTTGCGTTTACGACCTGTAGCTTTGTGAAGACGTGGAAACTGCATCCTTCGTAGAAATGTACGTGCAAATAGATGAGGTAGTTATTTGGTATTGGCATGAGGTGATCCAGAAGCCTATGGGTAATGAGATTCCTCGTTGAAGGCCTTCAGATGACATATGAGGAGTGAGAAATGTTTACTTGTTATATATTTGTATACACACTGACAGACAATTTATATTATTGTAACCTTTAATTTGATGTCTAGGCTGAGTTTGAAGCTCTGTTTGAGTCTTGTGGAGACAAAGCAACTTTCTACTACTTAAAGCATATGTCTCGTGTGAGAATTGATTACACTAAGGCTGATTCAGTGTCATGGGCTCTCCAGACATTCAAAGGACAACGTTTTTACAATCTGCCTCTAAGAGTACAACATACAAGACTTGTCATGGGAGGAAAGAGTCACTTAATGCCTCCAACACCACAAAAACAATTTCTTATCTCACCACCAGTCTCACCTCCATTTGACTGGGAACACTCACGAGAGAATGCTCCTGTTGCTTCCATGGTCAATTATGATTTACTCACTGCTGTGGCTGGGCTAT
>CAXXBX010000052.1:0-39808 GCA_964274945.1 Dehalococcoidia bacterium
TTCAAATACATTTATACAGGTTCTTACTACACAAATCACATACAGTCAGACCTCGTTATTCCAACAACCGATAACATGGCATCCTCACTTTCAGACAAAGGTACACGTAAAATCAATTTACATATAGGTCACTGTGTATTTGTTTCCGATAATCCAACAGTCGCATTAGTCCGATGGAAACCAGCAGGACAAACATGGTCGGAATATAAGGTCTGACTTAGCAGCAAAAGAAGGTCTGGCTACACAAGATTGGCACATTGGTGTACGTGCGTGCGTGCATGCACACACACACACACACACACACACACACACACACACACACACACACACACACACACACACACACAAATTTGAATATAAAAGACATGCATTATAAAGCACCATTCGAGTACTGCTGCATGTGTATACTGTATTGTTGCAAATATAAGACAACTTTAAATACAACACCATCTCAAATAAAAGTAAAAAATCAAAGACCTCGTCCTGTGTACAAGCCAGTCGCTTTTAGAAACTAATCTTTCTTCAAGACTCACAGCACATGCTCTTGTGTCAGGGTGTGCGTGCAGCGTTCAATAATGATGACGACGATTCAGCTGACACTCTTGAAACTGGCATCTTGTGGTAGTAATAATATTATATATATATGCCATATAACCGGTTATCTCTGCAGTCTTACATTTCTGCAATTTAAGAATTTAGACAGTTTTAATTACTGTGAATTAAATTTCTGTGTTCTAACAACGGAGACAGTTACTGGTACACACATGTACACGTACACGTGTCCAAACAGTGAGTTGCTGGGACTCCGAGGATATCTGCAAACTTTATTTGTGCGTTATTTCTTTACAGAATTCGCAGAAATATCATGATCACAGAAATAACCGGTTATACGGTATATATATATATATATATATATATATATATATATATATATATATATATATATATATATATATATATATAGACACACACACACACACACACACACACACACACACACACACACACACACACACACACACACACACACACACACACACACACACACACACACACATCTATACTACTATATAAAATTGACGGTGTTTGTATATATATATATATATATATATATATATATATATATATATATATATATATGTGTGTGTATGTATAAGTTCGACAGCCGGCTAGACTGGATCATGCATGAGGCTAAAATTTGGAGTACAGGCGTAATTTTGCATGGGTAAGAACATGGGCAGGGTGGCGTCGTCTTCCAGCTTTTTAGTCGGGTCCCCTTTTGGGGGTGCAACATAGAACGACATAGTGTGTGACATAGTGCTGCAGAACTACCTTTATGGGTTTTTCATTCAGGAAGGAGCCCCGGATAGACTCAATTTGAAGAAAGATGCGTTAATTGGGCTTTATCTCATAGCGCATATACAGATTTGTTTTCTCCTAAGTCATTCATTGTTGTCCACATGCCTTGTTACGTCACAATGCTTAAAGGAGACTGAATGCCCCTGATAGACTCAATTTGAAGAACGTTGCGTTACGCGGGTTTCATCTCATAGCGTAGTTTTGTTTTCTCACTAGGGTCATTCATTGTCGTCCACATGCCTTTGTTACATCACAATGCTTTCTAGCAGTCCTATCAGACTGGGTTATCTGAGCAGCTGTAGTATACTGTTTTTGATACCTCCGAAGCAGTCCAGTATCCTGTAGAATTTCTTAACTCACTGGAACTACCTGGTGTACCTCAGCACAGGCTTGAGCTAAAGGTTGGCGCGCCTATCATTCTTTTACGAAACCTTGACCCTCCAACGCTTTGCAATGGAACAGGTTTGGTGGTTAGGCAGCTGATACCCCATGTAATCAAAGCAACCATCATCACAGGCAATACTACACGACACAACGTCTTCATACCAAAAATACCCATCAGGTCTTCAGATCTGCCTTTTCAGTTCAAGCGGCTTCAGTTTCCTGTGCGTCTCAGCTTTTCAATGACAATCAACAAGGCTCAAGGGCAGTCCCTTACCATTGCTGGCCTCAGTCTTACCACGCCCTGCTTCTCACATGGCCAGCTATATGTGGGGTGCTTAAGGGTCGGCTCCTCAAGCAATCTGTTTGTACTTGCACCAGAGGGAAAGACACACAACATTGTTTACCCTGAAGCTTTGACATCTCGCAAGTAAATATGACCACTCCCAGAGATCGACCAGTACGTGCCTATTCTATTCCACCGAATCTATAGTTAAAAACCGGCTTTTTAAGAGTCACAAAATACGCTCAGAGAGAGCCGGATACTACTGATGTATAGTCAATATATTAAAGGAGGTGTGTGTGTGTGTGTGTGTGTGTGTGTGTGTGTGTGTGTGTGTGTGTGTGTGTGTTCGTGTGTGTGTGTGTGTGTGTGTGTGTGTGTGTGTGTGTGTGTGTGTGTGTGTGTGTGTGAAAGAAATCCTTCATGAGAATTCTTCAGAGATACACTTCATAATAAATTAGAACGGGTGAATGAAATATACTTTATCAATACAACGATAACTTAATTAACTAATAATAATCTAATCTGCCGTGCGGAGAACAGGCCAGTAAGCTATTTGTGTCGATTTCTACCAAAATAATTGCACATAACGTGTCTACACACGCCTAAACTAAAGTCTTCCGTCATAACACTACAGTACTCTGCCCGTACGAAGGACGGGTCATGTATCTAGTACATACACAATACACACACACACACACACACACACACACACACACACACACACACACACACACACACACACACACACACACACACACACACACACACACACACACACACCACACCACACCACACCACACCACACCACACCACGCACACGAGCACACGAGCACACTTCGTGTACGTACCTTCATCCAAGTTGTGTGCAATCGAAATCTCTTCTAGTTCGCATCACGACCAAACGAGCCCCAGTCCTCAACCAGCAAGCTTCGTTTTTACACTCAATCACAGATGAGGGAGTCAGCACGCTACTACCGCTCAAGCGAAAACTAAAGTCACATGCACATTGTAGATGTGTCACGCGAAGCAATATCTCTTGCTAGCGTGCGCTACAAAAAGTTCTCTGTCTTTAGCCGCAAGTCTTCTTAACTAAAATTTTAGTTGGCGACGACTGATATCAAACAACGGCCCAAGGCTCCACTAGGCAACCACGTGACTTGTTGATTCAACATTTTTGCAAGCACGAACACACGAATGGTGAGTTATGGGTGTTGCTCATTGCCTCTAAAGTATGGTGATGAAGAAGAAATAGCTATAATATTGATATTCTAGATTCCACTCGGTGTAATATCAACTCCAGTCGCTTGTCGATGTATGAAGCAAAGGGTTTGCCACGAATCGTGACGATCGATCTCCCTCCCACAAGATGTTCTTTGTGTACCAGCACCAGTGGTCAGAGATATTGCAGTTTATTGTATCAAAAGTTAGTTTGTCTAGAAACTTTAGCTACAGAACTGAGAACACTAACTGTTTGCATTTCGTACTGGAAAGGATCTGACGAGTTCTAGCATCGCCTGCACGAGTACATGTACTAGGCACGTAGTCTAGTAGCCTCAGTTTCCCAGACCAGTCTAGCACTTGCGACAAGGCATCTTGCAAAATGGGCTTTAAATTCCCGCGTATGCATATATAATTTATATTTTTCTATAGGGGTCTTGAGAAACCGAAGCCAAGCACGTAGCTACATATATACAGTTCCACCACTCTATTCTAGATAATCCAGCAGTTCAGGCTAATTATACGTAACCTATGGACATGAAACTTGGAAACAAACCTAGAGATTCTAGACAAATTGAAACTATACTTATCTATTAAATTTGAAAACGCTAACATGTTTAATTAAACAAAGACTACTATATAAATAAATTAAACGGCTTGTCTTAATTAGACGTTAAAATTGCAAAGTTTTTATAGATATTGTAATTTGTTGTAGTTTGTTATCTATTATTAAAGTGTAGCACACATACGATTAGCCACTATAAAAGTACAGATAGTAGAGAAAGTCATCTTACTCAAGGTTTCATTTTGATATTTGTCAGATAGATCTAATCAATTACTCATTGACAAAGGTTTTTACAACTTTTAGTTTTCAATATTATAACTTTGAGTACATAAAATAAAAAATTATGATAAAACATCACACTTGTGACTATGCCAGCGTTTTCAGCAAATTCAATTATTGTATTTTGTTAAAATATATTTTACACCATTAAACTTTTTGACATTTGTTCTCTTGCAAATCTACAGGCAGATAATAGTAATATACTGTATATTACATTAATTAATCAATAATTGTTTTAGAAATCTTTTGATATGGAAGTTGTTCGCATGTTGTGTCATTGACATTTAGCTGTTAAAAGTGTTTATACACTTATTACATCTTCTGATGTACTTGTACATGCCATATATACACACACTACTTGTGGTAACCTCAACTGTTTGTCTTAAATTTATTTCTTTGTAATATAGGGTTGCGAGAACATGTCTTTGCTTGGTAACTGATGCAGAGTGGCTGACATCAATAAAATTTTTGATATTTTGAGAACTATTACGAAGGGCAGGACAATTCACGCAGGATACTTGAAGTCTTTGCTGCGGTTAGTAATGTAATACATAAATACATGTATATAGTAGTGTCTACAATATTGCTTGCACTGACAGAAACATTATGACTATTGCATAACTTTTTGTATTTTTGTTGTGAAATAGGTCCAACAGCACTATTATGGCATCACTAGGTCCGTAGTGCAAGAGTTTGTAAAAACCTGCCAAACTTGTTCATGCAAGCAGCGCCAGATGTCTGTTGCTTCTATCGGCCTATACCCTCTCCAGGCTTTAGGAAAGGAGGGCAAGTCAATTTAGTGGATATGTCACACAATGCCGACAATGAATTCAAATGGATTGGCCATTACATAAGTCACTTTTCAAAGTTTAATATTATTTGGCCGCAACAGAAGAATACGGCATTTGAAGTTACAAGATGCCTTATTTAAGCAAATCTTTAGCATTGTTGGAATACCATTGATTTTGCAACATGACAACGGAACAGAGTTTTGCAAGAAGGTAATGCTGCTATAAAGCCATGTGTGCTCAATTGGTTAAAGAATGCATTTAGAGTGCAAATATCCGGGACTTTTGGGTCAGAAGTTTAATATGCAGGATGGGCGCACTTAGGCAAGGAACTCGCATGCAATTGCATTTCTCTCTCAGTATGGAGTATTGTTTCTGTCAAAAACAAGTACAGCAAGTGCATAGTGACTGATGGTTGTAGCTAGATTTACTTTGTAGCAAGTGTATAGTGACATAGTGACTGTTGGTTGGCACGAGCTACATAGTAGTAGCAAGTGTATGGTGACTGTTGACCTGGGCCTTAATTAAGGGCTCTTGTAGAAATGTATGTATGTATGCATGCATGTATGTATACTGACTGCACAATCTATCAACTTATAACATCGTCTTTCTTTTCTTGTATTAAAATAATTCAAAAATTTTTGTTGTATTGCCCAGGAGATTGCAAAATTATTACTGGGCGATCTCATCGTTCTCTAGTAGCAGAGCAAGCCCACAGAACACTCACACATATTCTTGCTGCAAAGAGAACTGACATTGCAACTCTGCCTGGATCACCTACCTGCCTCTTGTCCAATGTATTGAGTTGATTCGAATTACTTGAAGTGACCATTCTGTGGCTGATGGTCATTTCACTAATTATTCGGCTATAGAGACTATTTCACGTCTCTAATCTGTACTGGTGCTGCTAGATGATACTAAACACGATGGCGAAACATTCAGTGATAGCAAAGCTAGTCACAACTTGTTCTCCATATCAGATGATTGGGCTTGATGGTACCTATTGGTACGACGGACGTGATGTTATTTCTAATGTGGACTCTGCTTCAACTGAATGTGCAGATTACAGCTCAGAAAGTATTCAAGCAGATTTAGGTATTTACATGTACACTCTGCTATTAAACTCTTTGTTTACAGTTATGTTCTACACTTTTTAACTCGTGAAAAGGCAACGTGCTTCTCACACAGTAATTATCAGTAATGCTAATTTGCAGTGGTAACCACATACCATGCAACTAAACGTCAAACACTATGTATACACTTCTCTTCCTTTGGTACTGACAATACCTAAGAGATAGCTGTCTATCTTCTCAAACTGGATATCTTTTTGCTCGTTTGGTTCTGAAGTTCTGCGACTACAATATTAACATTACTTACATTTCATTAATAACGATAACACTTTTCCATTATAGTACGTTGTGCCATCTGTCTCCAGTTACTGACAACAACAAAGAAAGTGAAGATGATCCTTCTAGCGATGATTTTATTTCTATCTTACAAGGTATCTTGCATACAGTAGAAGTTGTGATGTAGCAAATTAATTAAACAAGTAATAGTTTAGCCAGTCTTTAAGTCTTAAGACTGAGATGTTCTTAAAATGTGTCTTTTGGTATAGCATCTCCTCTACCACAGGAAGTAGTTCCTCATTCAGCTGCCTGAGGTGGCCGGGTTAGTTAACTGCCAAGAACTCTGCATTAGTGCTCACTGGCTGTCTCACTTATGGCCTAATGCTTACTGCATTGCACTACAGTAGCAGCAGGATCTTTGCTAATACGATCAACGAACTTCCAGGCTTAATTATCTTATTTGTCTTTTTTTACCTGTTTCTCAGTCTTACTTGTGTGTCTGGTTTTTCATTGGTCTGTCTCTGTGTGTCTGTTTTATGCGTATCGTGTTAGTTTGTTTTCTTTACATTTTTTATCTTTTCTGGCTCTATGAACAGCATAGTCTTGTCTGGCCATTATACATTCAATATGCTTGACATATAATCATGATGTTTTTCCACCACATCAAGCCATGTCACTATTTTGCAGATGGGAAGGCTTCACTGCCAGTTAATGGGAGAAACGAATTGCAAGATTTGCCGGTAACATCCCCACTTAGCAAGGTGGCAGCATGGACTGCAGTGACATTCTACAGCAGAGTACAGTACTTCAAGTACCATTCCAGGACAACTACTTTCTAATGGCCGGTCTTAGCACTTGTAACTGAGTTGAAATGCTATATTACGGAAGACGTGAATACCCTAACATGCTCCAACTTCCACGAAGATGAAAGTTTGAGCCTTTGCTTAATTTGCATGGCATTGCCAGTTACGAAACAATCTTGGTGAGAAGACTGTAAGAGTTTAATCACCATCTTACTAAAACAAGAACAGAGGAAATTTTGATTATGCTGGCCTAAACTAAATAACTTTTTTCAAATAGATTCTTTATATCTATATATATATATATATAATATTGACTTATACATTACTGTTTTACAGTTTTTGCCAGTACTGTGACTATGAGTCACCTTTTAGCAGCTACTATGGATAGAAAATGTTTATCTACATAATTGTATTGGTCATAAGAGTAGAGGCTAAAAATTGTTAGGATAGATGCAAGTTTATTTTTTATACACAGAATGTGCTTGAGATTGGTGACAACAAATGCCGTTTGTTTGTTTGTTTTACATATGTATAGCTGTTGTAAATGTTAGTAGTGACTGCCCATCACTATTAATATTGTATTTAGGTTGTTAAGACTTCATCTGTGTGAGAAAGACGGGCAAAGTGTTTTTTGCTCACTTACCTTGGACTATCTTGCACCTAGTTTTTGGACGGCAACAATGAGCCTAGAGCATAATGGACATCCAGGTATTGCAATTATCACTCTTTTACTGATCTGTGTGTATCAAGTAGTCTACTTGATTGACAGAGATAAGTAAACTGTAGTGCAGCTACTCTTAGTTCATTTCTACCTATGCAATATGTAACGTAAATTTGTAAGTCTTTATATATTATTACGGTAGGACATCACTTATCCGACAGGCATGGGACCAAAAGGACGTCGGATAACTGAAAACGATGGATAACTGACGCATTTTGAAAACGACTGCAAACTACTCAAAGAAGATCAACATCTAATTGTACATGTAACAACTAATACAGTACAACTTCTTTGACTAGGGAGAAAACTAATGGGAACTGTCAAGACTTAAAGTAACCACTAATCTTAGTCTGGATCATTGCTTTCACTCCTCTTGCTGTAGTTTTCATCAGCATCCCATTCAGTAGGACCATTGTGCTTACTGAAACTTCAGGTTGTTCTCTCAGGTACTGAAGAACTGTTTCTAGAGCTTCACATTTAATTTGACGACACGTGGATTACGGATACAGTACTGTACGCACAGGAATCGTATATCCTAGCGTGCGCACAGCCTCGCAGTTCAGACAAGCCATGCATCGTTGGATAATCCACGCTTTCGGATAACTGAGTGTCAGCTAAGTGGTGTCCTACTGTATAAGCAAAGCTCTTTATTAACTTTTTATTTCTTTACAATATTACAAAATCTCTTGATACAACTGATTTGGTTGACATAACTAGTTGGAAATATCAATTGACAGGCATTATTTAATTTTTTAGTTACACTGTTCTGTTTTGGTTTGTGGAAATTAAGAGACAGCTGTTAAAGCAATCAAACAAGAGATGCTAATTACAGATGAAGATTGTTGGATGCAGACCCGACAGAATTCCAGCTGCGCGATGACGATAGTTGCCTGCATGGTTTGTTTGTATGTTTCTACTGTTGCTCGGTTGTTGATTGAAACACAATAGATCAAAACAAGGAATAATCGTATGGATATGCCATATATGCTACCATGATTTCCACACTGAACAATCTATGTGTTTGCTGTAATTCTTGTGTGACATGGTTTCACTTCAGTTCTGTGGGAATAGCAAAGCTGCCAAAGTCAAGGAACTGAGAAACAGTTAAGTAATTGTAGAAATTCAGAAACATGTGAGTAAACCATGCAGCAACACTTATGTGCAGCCGTAAGCCATGGTTAATTGATAATGCCCATTGCTCAAGAGTGTCTTTTAATTGCGTGGACACCTAATATAATGGATGAAATTAAAGAGCACCTTGGGTTTTTGATCTGGTGTCTACTTGAGTGTCTGGGCTCTGCAAATGACATGGTATTAATTATTAGACAGGACCAGGGCTCTGAACAGTTTGTTGTTTAATTTATGTGCAAGTGTACTAAATGCTGACAATATTTTGTAAATCAGTCACACAAACAAAGTTGCTGTCATTGCTTACTGTGATTCGTAGGCAATACAGAGAGATCACATCTTACAGCCAGTTGACGATAGCTATGGGAAACACTGGGCAAGACATACTACAACATTATTCTTCCAACGTTTGCTGTGATAAAGATTAGAAAGACTTTTCTACTTCTGCAGAGTACACAGGATTTCAGTATTAGGGTTACAGCATGTAAAACTCATTACTTGATGTATTTGCAATTTAATTAAATCTACTTTGATCCGATGCTGCACAGTCACCTTTGCTTGATTGATGAAAGCTCTTGCACAATTAATGTAAGTGAAGTTGCTTTGCACTGTAAAATGATTATTCTTACTGTAAACGTTCTGTACCAATTATTCTGCATGTCACATGAACTTGCAGCCAACACAGTTTTGTGATGACGCAGGGTGGGCATCAGTATATATACATATACTCATATATATGTATGTATGTGTGTATGTATGTATGTAAAGACTCTGCTCATGTCCAGAGCTCTGCTCATCTAACGGCGCATGTACCTTGTAGTCAGTGAGCAAGCTAATTTTCTATGTTTACATCAAAAGACTCAGAGAAGCCATGATAGTGCACGGTGTGGATGATCTATATAAGATCAGACAGACGACAAACAAAGAACAGAATCATTATTGTATGCTTATGTCTTCATGAAGATCTACGTTGCGTCGCAAGAAATAAAAATTAATCTGAAGCTTTCAATTAAGTTTCTTCTGATAAATAGCTGCAAGTAAGACTGCTATCTATCGAGATCGGATCACGATCCAGTTGCCAGTGTGGGCAGTGCTTAAGGATTGCTATAGCTTTTAACTTAATCGTTACATTAATACACAGGTTTGATACTCCGACAACATGCTAAAATACAATGAATTAGTGGGAATAATCTTGCCACGTTTTAAGAAAGGCCTTTAAGGATGACTTAAGATCCCAGATGTCATTGTATACGACTCTTATGAAATATTGTCATCACTCATCAATACTGATTGTATGATAATTGTTTTGTGTTGAATCATTTGATCTATAGCAATTGCTGAGATGTTTGTAGACTACATACTCTTAAGAGTGTGTACATGTGCACATACCAACTAATCAATGTTACTCATAGTAGATGTCATATGTACCTTGTTTATGCAAAATCTCTAATTATGTTATTGATTCCAAATTCTTAATTGTGTAAAGAAAGAATGACAATATTAGGACACAAATTAAAGTCTGTGTGTCTTTTAGAAAATAATATATATAGTGTAAATACTGATCCATAATTTAATCTAGTTAGTGATTGATAATAGAAAATACCAAGATGATTCAAAACCAGCAAGTATTGAATCGTAAGGATATTAATTCATTATTTTAGAATACAAGTGGACTCACTTCTACTTTTAATAATATTCAGTGCAGTTGAGAGCTATCGGGTTTTACAATTCATGGACTTGAGCAGCTTGTTTAGGAATGGCTAATAGTGAAGTGTGTATAATTATGATCAAACTGCAAAATTCAATGTATGGATTCTGCAATGAAACACAAAATAGTGAAGGACACTATCTCTATGTGTGTTCATAATCTATTGGTGAGCTAATTCTGAACGTGTTACTTCTTTCGCTTGACTGTAAATGTCTTTAACTCTTTCTGTGCATCCAGCAACCGTTGTTTCTTTTGCTTGAGCGTTTTGCGCTTCAATGCAACGTTCACATCTTCACAAACAAGCATGTCAATGGTGAGAGCATCTTCTTCTCTGTCAGAGTTCGGTCCATTACTACTGATGTCTTCGTCATTTGATGTCTTTTGTCTCTTTCCATCAAATCCAACGAGCTTACTAATCAGTCTTGTTTCAACATCTTTCACAAAGTTGGTTAATAAGTGCAACATGATAGCCATTGGAATATGATCTCCAAGACGAAGACTCACGATCTATATATGAGACGATAATATCAAAACAAATCTGCTTTATAAAAGTATGATGTATGCTATTCAGCTACCCTAAAATAGCCTTTAAGTTTTTGAAGAAGCTGTTTTGCAGCCCGTTCAGTAGACTCATCAGTGACTGGATTGTCAACTTCACCACCGAGAAATCTGGTTGTAGATGTAATTGTAGGATGCAAGCTAGGGACCGGTTGTCTGTCAACTAAAAAAGACAATTACATTCTAGAGGCAAAGAGAGACATGGTTGCAAACAATGACCTGCTGCGCCTTCAGAGGAAACATCAGTCATTACGTTTTGATATACTGAATCTCTGGTATAGATCCAGTCTTCCATACTCATCATTGTCTCAATTGCTTCTGCTGCTGCATTGCATCTTTTTTGGAACTGACTCCCTACTTGACCTATGACATTCCGTTTCAAAGTGGGAAATCTCTCGAACTGGTCAGCAGCAAGTCTAACATATGCCTGCAATAAATATATCATGAATTAAACTAAACACTGCTATTCACAAGACCTGCATGATACTAGAAAAACTGACTTTCTCAATCAATTGCTTTACATTCTGCAAACATTCCAAAGCTGGCTCTTTAAAGGTATTCACACATCCAAATGCTACTGCTTCAAATACTCCGTAGTTCTCAAATCTTGGCAAAAATTGTGTTATCAGCCGGCTGTCGACATGCATAAATGCCTATTTTTCAAGTAAACAATTTTAACTAACCCTGGCAACTCTCTGCCTCTTTTCTCTTTAATCTGCTTTTTGATGTCTTCTAGACAATCTTCATCTGTCAATATCCAAAGTACATGCACGCTAAGATATACATAAGCGATACTATGGACTTGATCTCACCTGGACACAGAGAATGAATTTTCTTTCCAAACTCGTGAAAGCAGCTTCTTACATCTTTAAAAATATGATCATCATTCAACTCTTTCTGCGCCATACAGTCACCTTTAACCACAGCGCCTAGTGTCTTTCCATACTGAAGTAAAGCCTAATGATTTGGTAGAATTTTACTCAAGTACAAGCAAAAGTTTTGTATCACTTACTTCTACGAGAAATTCGGTTTTATTGCTGGGAAGGGGTGATCCAAGTCGATCCAGATTTGCTGTAGTTTGTGTGAGAGCTTTTCCTACATCAACCAGTAGGTTGGGAAGGCAAGCTTGTATGTGCTCAACCAGTTGTCGTGTTAGTTTCAGTGACAATTCTTTAATCCCCATTTTGTCGGCCTCCAGTTTGCAGAACACCTAGACAGTATTACATCACATCGCAGTCAAATGGACACAAGTGGGCGGACACACACGCACTCACTAACCTCGTGCTCTTGAAAGAACTCCCTCTCTGCTTCTAGAGCTTCAGCTAGAGACATTTTGTTCTCAATGTCTTTCTGGCTTCGACATTTCACGACTGTACAGCCTAGTTTCAATTTTACATCACTTCTCTGCTGCAAGATATCCATGATTGCTTTTTCTTCTCCTTGTCCAGTTTGATCAGCCCGTGTTAGGACACCAAGGGTTCTGTCACCTTTGGGATCCACTTCTTGGGAAAACACCAAAGCCTCAGACGTAGTGATGTCGCTGGTACATGGAATGACACAAAGAATGATAGTTTCTCCTTTAATAATATGTTTCTTGATGAGACGCTTGATCTTGTCTGCGATGTTTTTGGGCTGTCCTTCAATAGCAACTCGCGTGATCCCAGGAAGGTCAATGAGGGTAAGGTCAGGAACGTGAGGTGAGCAGACTTCGAGCTCAATTTTACCGTCCTCACTGACTCCTTTACCAGCACCTGCAAGAGCGTTTTGTGCACGTTGAACAGCGTTTTCCACCTCTTCTGGACTTGTCAAGTTAACTGTTTCTTTTCCGGATTTAGTAACATATCTCAGTCGCCCACTCCACTGATCGCTAGCATTCTGGCGTCTATTCTTCTTCAGTCGTAGTTCTAAGGCACATCTCGTAACTATTCCTGTTCCCCGCGGTAACTGAACACCCGAAATTGCTTCAAGTACTGAGCTTTTGCCTGTGCTTTGATCTCCGATGACGACTACAGAAGGAAGACTAACGTCCTGGTCAACACCGCTGCTACGAAGACTGTCGACAAGATCGATGTAGGGGCGAACAGATTTATCGTACGCTTCTGCAAAAGTTAAACGAGACAATTGGCTGTTTTTCTTGCACGGAGAGTCGTTCTGGTGTTCAGTCCGAATGGTTCTCTTTCTCTTTCTAGATTCGTTGCTCATCGGATACCGTACGCGTGGCGCTCTAAAGAGGTCTCAAACAGCCGAAAGATCTAACAACGACAAGATCAGTGCATGTGACGTGCGTGACCGGAAAACTGACGTAATGTCTATTTTTAGTTACAAAATACAAGCACTGCTGTGGTCGTGACAGAGCATGATGACGCAAACGTTTCGGATGAGACTGAAAATTGTGAATCGAGAAAGCCCTAGAACGAGAGGCAATACAGCTGGACAGGCCAGGGCGTAGCTGTGCAGACGAGAGAGGGGTTTGCTCCGGTTGAGGCATATAATGTTTGTGAGGTAGCAGTATGATTTGCCATGAGAAAACGACAGCAAAGAACGAACGCTACTTGGCGGAATGGAAATCCCGGATGTGATAAATATTTTCTGCTAACACGAGGCTTGCCTCATTTCAGACTCCAGGCTTTTGTCTTGGTACGTTACATGTATTATAATATATATATATATATATATATATATATATATATATATATATATATTAAATAGATAGATCATGCACGCGTCCCCAGTGGCCGTAAGAGAGGGCAAGCTGTACATATGTGACAGGGGGTTGCTTGTAACCCCAAACCCCATCAGGTACGCGCCTGAATGCTGCATGCAGGTACTGTATCATTGTATGTGGTGCTTAGGTGTTGGTATAGCTAGCACGAGAAATGCAGCAAAGACTTAGAGGTATGATTTAGACTCTTCCTAATTAACGGCAGATGTGCTACATTCAGGGTTGCGGTTTTCACATTGATAGGGCAAATTGTAGCTCGATCCATGCATGCATGCATGCGCAGGTTTAAAATTTGTGGTCCAGATAACAGAGTAAGGCAATTAATTGTTTAAATGTATGATAGTCAGAACTTTGACAAAGGTTTTTAAATTTTGACTGTTTTGTGTTAACAAATATTTAATTAAGGGAATGGATTCTGTTTGATGCAATGGCAGTTAGTTTTATAACATTCTTAATCGATGAATCTCTTGACGTGATTTCTAGATATACCATCAACATTTTCAAGTCTGTTTGACTCCTTACCTTCGTCGGATATTCATAGTCTTATGTATCGCCAGGTAAAACTTCGCCGTCAGATACCTTCACCGGACGAACTTTGCCAGACTTGTCGGAGGGAAAGTCTGGCCCCGGCGCGAGGATGGAGCTCAAGTATGCGCATGCGTGAACCGTACCGTGCTGCAGGAGACGGTCATCAGACCGGGACTCCGACCCATCCGGGGATTTTCTTAAAATCACCATCCCAAGCACGGTACACTGTGCCAACTATTATCTCCTACCTGACGATGTGTGGCATTTCCAGGCACCGTATACGTCAGAGGCTGATGCGGGTGAAACAGCTGCCGTTTATGTTGCGTTTATTCTAAAGTTGTGTTATTAACCATTTTCTAGGTTAGTAGTGCACACGCCGACCGTTACGCGAGTGACTGCAAAAGTTCTGCTAAACTGTTGTCAGGGATTCTTACGTACGACTCAAACGCTGTACTCTTCCACCTTCCATGGGCTTTTATTGTGGAATCGTGCAACCCTCTTGCCTTCGCTGTCGTCGCTGCGCCAATGCGGAAGTTGCGGCCTGTAAAGCCTGTGCAGTCAAGTCAGACTTTTGCGAGCGCTCGCTGAACTTCCCGGACCAGCCTATCGCGCGAGAGTGACGTGCCATCGTCGTAGAGAAATAAGGGGCCTTGCGAGTTGCCTCGGAGCGCAATGTAGCTCAGCAGAGCAGCCACTGGGCAAAGTTCTTGTTTCGATCGACCCAAAAAGATGTTTACACCTTAACGGAACGGGTCTGTTTTCGATTGCTTTAGGTGAATGCGCATCACAGACGGAGTTACATGTGAGTCGATGCTGACGTTTTGTGGCGCTAGGTGAACAGAGGAGTCGAATGCTGCTACGGAGCTTACGGTAAACTCTCCCGCTCGCATAAAGCCAAAGAAACCCGTGCAGACTGCAGCCCACAGCATTGCGGCGTTGTAAAATGGTGATCTTTTCGCCCACACATCTTTCAAAATTTTTAATTCTGCCGCTGTAATAGGCAAGCGCTTGTCGACCTTCAGGCGCGGTCCCCGCTGACGTCGAATTCTTTCAAGACATAAGCTAGTTGTGCGAGAGTAGCGGTGAATGGGTCGCCCAAACCCGACTGGATCTGTAGGTGGCGCACTGCTGACAGGTAGCTTTTGATAGTTTTGTGAGAGAGACCTTCTTCGGCTAGGTGTGAGACAAACAAACATAGGCGGTGCTCGGATGTGGAAAGAGGGATGAAGGAAAAACGATTGCAGAATTTTTAGATACCGTGCTTGACCGGACGCGTATGCTTTCCTGGTAGAATCAGCTAAGCCTGACGCAAAGAAACGACAAGCAGCCGTCTCCAGGTGTGCGAGCTTCAGTTTAGATGGGGAGACAACAGCAGCTCCAGAAACTGTAGTGGAATGGCCGCTGGCTGCTCCTTGAGCTGCAACGACAGACATCGATTGTTAGGCGTACTGTCTCGTGACAGGGCGTCCGCCGCTACGTTAGAGACACCCGGTATGTGCGTCGAGACCCAGGTAAAAGAGTAAAGGGCTGCTACAAAGTGCAACACCCTCAGCAATTGCATGACGATCTTATCTCGGCTAGACGATTTACGAGAGCCGACACTACAGTCTGGTTGTCACATCAGAACAGCACTAATTTGCCGCGCCAATCTTTTCCCCTTGTAGCGCTTGCTAGTAGAATTGGTAGCAGTTCTTTCGGTGCGATGCTGATTTCCTCCCATTCGCGTGACCATTTCCATTGAAACCAGTTGCACCGCCAAATGGCTCCGCATCCCACGAGCCTGATGCGTCCGAAGTAAGCTGGGTCGCTGGTGGCCGTGATACCAAAGTTTTGATAATGCTTTTTCCGTTTCAGCTTTCAAGAAATGCGTCCCACCACCGAAGATCCGCCCGTGCCTCGCTGTTAATACGCACCCAGTAATGCAATTGCTTAACGGTACCTGCAAGATCTATTAGCCGACGCAGAAACGCTCGACCTGCTCTTACCACTGAAGTTGCGTGGTGCAGCGTACCAATCAGAGAGAGCAGCTGGCGCTTCGTGCAGGCGCGGCGCGTTAGCCATTCCGCAATCGTGGATTTTACTTTCTGCAGCTTAACGGCTGGTAAGCTGATGATTCCATCTTGCGAGTCGAGCTGCAAACCCAAAAATGTTAAGGACGTTGTGGGGCCCTCGAGCTTGTTTGTAGTTACTTGCACGCCTAGCTCGCTGCATATGCTCAATGCTTTCGCAAGATTTTCATCTCATTCCGATGCTTGCGGACGTTGGAAAAATAGAAAATTGTCCAAATAATGTATGCCAGCTGTTATGCCTCGGTAGGACATAATCCACATTAGCGCGTCTTCTACAGCAGAAAATATCTTGGGAGCCCAGCGCAAGCCAAAAGGTAAAGCTCGGTCGAGGTACACCTTGCCTTTCCACGCTATTCCCAAGAGATGACGATTGTCTGAGTGAACGGGGATATGCCGATATGCGCTCTGTATATCAAACTTTGCCATCATAGCCCCTGTTCCCAGCTCGCAAATATTCCGTGCCGCCACGTCTATACTAATGTATGAGAGAGAGAGAGAGCACAAGTTGGGTGCAATGCCATCGTTGACGCTCGCTGCGCGAGGGGATAACAAATCTACAATAAGGCGCCATCGACCTGGTTGGTGAGCTTTTGGAATTACCCCCATAGGGCCGACGTGAGCCTCCGCTGCTCTATGTTCGTCAGGACAGGAGATGCGTGCTGCCGCGCACTCCTCTTGCAAGTAACTGTCGATGACTGCAGCGTTTGCTTTTGCCGTTTTCATGTCCCTGCGGAATCTTCTTGCTTTTGCTTTGTTGTAATCGTAACCAATCCGGAATCCCCAAGACAAACCACTTACGATGTAGCTAGCGAAAACTGTATCCGGGTGGCTCGCCAGCGCTTGACGCCACGCGTCTACCACCAACGGGGACGTCATAACCGTGTCCCGATGACAAGATGGCACCGTCGGGCGGCAGCTGTCCAATGCTAGCAGGTCTTCGGTGTAACGATAGCGCGATCCTTGTACGTTGCTCCTCTCTTGGGTACTTCGAAATCGACAATAAGTGTCGAAAGAGGAGCCTGGCAAACAATGTGCTAGTCAGACCGAAGAACGCTTATTGTACGAAGTACACACTTATAATTGCCAGGTGCCCATGAGGCTTACGAATAAGGGGCTATTACACGCTCCAACTCAACACAACACACATGTCACAACAACATCCTGCAAGTAAGCAATCCTGCTCAGCAATAAATGCATGAACTACGCGCACGCGATCTTGTTGGCCTAGTGTATTCCGTTGTCTTGCCCTCTGCTGGCTTTCCAGAGGCTGTCGGTGTAGCTGTGCGTTGCTCTGGGCACTCGTGGATCCTGTGGTTGCTTCGACAGCGCAAGCAAATATGCCGAAACGTGCAGTCGGGATAGCCGGCACAACTGCTAGAGTTGTAGTTGCGGCAGACTGGCTTTGGACCATCCCGTGGCCTGTCACGTCGGTATTTTGATCCGCCTCCCGACAGCGTTTTCGATCCTGGTTTAGCAACAATGACCGCAACACGCCTGCAGTGCCTAGTATATGGTACTTCGCGCGGATAACTCCGCCCTTAGCTACAACGCGCGCTAGCGCGCACGACTCCGGGTGGAGTCAACTCTGTTTAACGTTGTTAGTTAAACAACATTGAAGACATTGCTCGCTATCACGCACAAAGCGTGAGACTAATGCATATCGACATTGTCTCACGTTTGTCTGCATGCAGACTTCTCATCTCAAGCGTTTAAATGTTATTGACACAGCCTGTCCATTGCTTCTGATACCATCAGTGATCAAAGTGTATTGTTTGAGGATCATGACTAAGACTTTTAATTTATCTAGTGAGTACCAGCATAGTGACATATATGGCTGTTCTGTATTCTACAGCAACTCTCGAATACTAATTTAGGGATTACAGAAATTTATCATATTTAAAATTATGATTTAGAGACAATATTAATTAATATCAACAGTATGGCTGCAAGGTGTCCCTCGAGGCCACCATTTTGGGCTCCATTGTCAAATTCTAAGCGCAATTAATTAACAATGTGTACATACAGTACTGAGCGAGAGTTTGTACTGCGCATGTCCGTTAGTCTCGCGTAGCCAGCCTCTCCCCTTTTCTATTTTCGGTAGGCGGGGAGGGTCTGGTGCAGTTGCTTTGATGTCTTCGTGTTGCCGCTTGTACGATAAACGGTCAACTAAAGACCGGATGTGCCTGGCACTGAGTGAGTATTTATCTCGTATGCAAACTGGCTGGAATTTCCTTATCTTCGTCTTCTTGCGAATTGTGTTGTCATGTGAGCGATGCAGTCATGTCTCTGCGAATGTGTAACTTCTTTGTGTACTTACACAGCACTCAGGGCGTGATGGACGCAGGCAAGTCTTCACGTACGTAACGTTGGAACGTCAATTGCTTTCAATTGCTCTCTATCCGTCACCAGCCTTTGTATGTACGTATATGTGCCTGAATACTGACGTAACAGTGACAGCAAGAATCGAACGTCTTCACACTGCAACGTCCATTGTTTCCATGGCCACCGACTACGCAGTGAGCGCGCTCTGCGTGTCTGGCCGACCTCTAGCTAGCACGAGACGACAAAACATGAGCATAAGAACACACACAACAGCTCGGGCAGACAGGGCAAACAGGGCGACCGAACGGAGACAGGGCGACTGATCGACACTCGTAAGTTACGTCTAGGCTGTCGTCGACGCCCTGAGTGCTGTGTATACATATATACATATATATAAGTACACATAGAAGTTACACATTCGCAGAGACATGACTACGTCGCTCACATGACAACACAATTCGCAAGAAGACGAAGAGAAGGAAATTCCAGTCAGTTTGCATGAGAGATAAGTACCCACTCAGTGCCAGACACATCCGGTCTTTAGTTGACCGTTTATCGTACAAGCGGCAACACGAAGACATCAAAGCAACTGCACCAAACTCTCCCCGCCTACCGAAAATAGGAAAGGGGAGGGGCTGGCTACGCGAGACTACATGTCCGTAGCTGCCACTAAACGTCACTGATTGCATTTGCAAAACTTCGTACGCTTTCCATTAAACGTTAAATTGAAGGCACTTGAAAATTTGTTTTGTTTATAGTTGCAATTTTATCAAAACTTCTGACTTGCATTGTGTACCGTCAGTCACTCACTGGCTCATGATCATTTAATTAATTAATTAATTTTGGGTTTTAGAATACAGATATCAATTATCATTATCCTTCTGCATTGCCAGCATATTTATAGGCATACGCTTCTCAGACTTACTGAAATAGACATACTTTGTTAGACAATGTAGCGGTTCGTTTAGTTCATTAATTAATTAAAATGGAATGTGGTGGACAGTGTGAATTCTAGAAATTGAGGCCCTAAGAGGTTTTGATAAGAGGCTATTTGGCTGCAACTGTCATTATTAGTACTATTGAATAATTGATATTAAATATGGTAAATTTTGTTAATGTAGTAGGAATGTATACAGAATAGCCAAATGTAGTACATAATGGTTTGCTTGTTTCTTTTACACATATATATATATATATATATATATATATATATACATATCTATCTATACTACTATATATATATATATATATATATATATATATATATATATATATATATATATATATATATATATATATATATATATATATACATATCTATCTATACTACTATATAAAATTGACGGTGTTTGTATATATATATAAGTTCGATAGCCGGCTAGATCGGATCACCCACGAGGCTAAAATTTGGGGTACAGTCGTAACTCGACATGAGTAAGAACATGGGCAGGGTGGCGTCGTCTTCCAGCTTTTTCAGTTGGGACCCCTTTTGGGGGTGCATCATAGAACGACATAGTGTGCGACATAGTGCTGTAGAACTACCTCTAGGGGTTTTTATTCAGAAAGGAGACTGACCGCCCCTGATAGACTTAATTTGAAGAAAGATGCGTTAATTGGCCTTTATCTCATAGCGTATATACAGTCTTGTTTTCTCCTAAGTCATTCATTGTTGTCCACAATGACATGCCTTTGTTACGTCACAATGCTTAAAGGAGACTGAATGCCCTTGATAGACTCAATTTGAAGAACGTTGCGTTACGCGGATTTTATCTCATAGCGTAGTTTTGTTGGCTCATAAGATCTTTCATTGTTGTCCACATGCCTTTGTTACGTCACAATGCTTTCTAGCAGTCCTATCAGACTGGGTTATCTGAGCAAGCTGTAGCTGATTTTGCTTATCTTGAACATCAAACTACGTCCAGAGCCAAGACATTGGTTTCGAAAAGAAATATTGAGTGGTGTTACATCTAAAAGGCTAACATCAAACGAGATTGTTGCTGTTTTCTACCTACACATCTAAAGTCAGAAAAAGCTAGAATTTATTTAATTTAAGGCATACCTTTCTACGTATTTGTACCTTTCGATGTCATCCATTCAACACAACGTGCCGCCAAAAAAGTCCAACCTGTCACGCCGCTCTGCCAGCTTAAGAAGGCAATCTTCCACTCTCTTGGAAGAGACAGAAGAACGGCGTCAGAAACGCCGACAAGACCTCCGTGCACGAGCAGCTTCAAGGAGAGCAATTGAAACAGCAGAACAGCGTCAGAAACGCCTACAAGACCTCTGTGCACGAGCAGCAAAGAGGAGAGCATCTGAAACACCAGAACACCGTCAGAAACGCCGACAAGACCTCTGTGAACGAGCAGCAAAGAGGAGAGCATCTGAAATACCAGAACAGAATGAGGTACGGATTGAAGGTGTTCGCACACGAGCAGCTGCAAAGAGAGCGGCTCAGCCAGACGAAGAAAGAGAGACTGAGATACGAGAACGTCATCTGCGTACGTCAATTGGATCAGCATGTCATTGCACTCCAACACGTGACATACTCTTTGAAGTATTGAAGATCTCCAGTGCTGCATTCAATTACGACTCATCTCTTGATTATTCAATTGCAGCGCAGATTGGATCGATGTCTCAGAGCTGCGGGAAATGTGGAGCATTGAAATGGCAGAAGGAAACGAAAGGCATGTGCTGCTCGAATGGCAAAGTTTCTTTGCCAACACTTACTTCTCCTCCAGAACCTCTCCAAACTCTGCTAAAGGGAGAAACAGCAGAGAGCCGTCATTTTCTCGATAACATGCGCAAGTACAACAGCTGTTTTCAGATGACGAGTTTTGGAGCTGACAAAGAAGTCACTGAGCACGGCTACATGCCAACTTTTAAGGTTCAAGGGCAAGTTTATCACACTATCGGCAGTCTTCTTCCAATGGCCGGTGAAGAGGCCAAGTTTCTCCAGATCTACTTCATTGGAGACCCAAAAGACCAGGCTAAACGACGAGGTCAGGGTATTCCTGAAACCAGGCTCCCCATTATCCGGTCCCTTCAAGACATGCTTCACCAAAACAACTATTTGGTCTGCAGTTTCAAGTATGCATTTGAAAACCATCCAGGAAGAGAGTTTGACATTGTCATCAATTCTGACAAGGTACCTTCGGGGGAACATCGCCGTCGCTTCAATGCTCCTGTTGTTTCTGAGGTGGCAGCTGTCATTTCTGGGTACGAGAAGGGACAGCGAGACATCGTAATCAGACACAGAAACAATGAACTGGAGAGGATCAGTTTATCTAATAGGGTGTACGACGGTCTTCAATATCCACTCATCTACACCAGAGGTGAAGACGGCTACTATTGGCAAATCTACAAGCAAGATTCAGGTGGCGGTCCAATAGACAAAATGGTGACAGCTATGGAGTTTTATGCATACCATCTAATGTTACGGCTAGGTTCTTCAGACCACCTCTTTCGCGAGAGAGACCTTTTTCATCAGTTCTTGGTAGACATGTATGCGAAGATCGAGAGGGAGCGACTTGCTTACATTGTCAGCCATCAGAAAGAGCTTAGGGTAGACGATTACGCTCACCTTCGAGATTCTATCAATAACGATGCTGCCCATGGCCATGAGCTTGGAAAGATGGTTATTCTTCCCGCGACTTTCACAGGTGGGCCAAGGTGCATGCAAGAAAAGACGCAAGATGCTCTGACATATGTCAAACATTATGGCCGTCCTGACCTTTTTATCACTTTCACGTGTAATCCAAAGTGGGCTGAAATCACTGCTGAGCTACTGCCAGGACACGCTTACTCTAACCGTCACGACATTATTGCCAGAGTCTTCAGACAGAAGATTGTCAAGCTAATTGATCTCTTTACCAAATACAACATCTTTGGTCTCATCCGATGTGACATGTACTCAATTGAGTGGCAAAAGCGTGGCCTGCCCCACGCCCACATTCTTCTCTGGCTACAGCAAAAACTTCGTCCAGCCCAGATTGACTCTTTTATTAGCGCCGAACTGCCCAGTCAACAAGAAGACCCCGAGCTACACAATATCATCAAGAGCCACATGGTTCATGGACCTTGCGGTCGCTTCAATCCTAACTCTCCGTGCATGAAGGATGGGAAATGCACAAAGAACTACCCTAAGCGAGCCTTGAAGGAGACTCGGACTGGTCGCGATGGCTACCCGCTCTACAAACGCCGCAAACCAGAAGATGGAGGGTCAACAGCCAAGATCAACTTCCGACTCTGTGGCCAATACTAAGAAGTCGAGATTGACAACCGATGGATTGTTCCTTACCGTCCCTTGCTTTCTCGCGCCTTTAACGTCCACATAAACGTCGAATTTTGCAACTCTGTCAAGTCAATCAAATATGTTTGCAAATACATCAATAAGGGGTCGGACATGGCTGTCTTCAACCTTAAGGAAACAGACAGAGATGAGGTCAGGCAGTACCAGACCGGACGCTACATCAGCAGCAACGAAGCAGTGTGGAGAATCCTTGGCTTCCCCATACATGAACGCCACCCAGCCATTGAACATCTTGCAGTTCATCTGGAGAACGGACAGAGAGTTCACTTCACAGAACGGAATGCTGCACAGATGGCACAAGAGCCACCTAAAGACACAACACTCACAGCCTTTTTCAAGCTCTGTCATGAAGATGAATTTGCTCGCAATCTCTTTTACTGGCAAGTACCACGCTACTATACCTGGAATTCCAGTGGCCGGAGGTGGCAAAGGCGAAAATCAGGTAAAGAGGTCGAGGGTCATCCAGGCATCAAGTCTTCTGACGTTCTAGGAAGGGTATACAGCATCCATCCAAACCAGTTTGAGTGCTTTTTCTTGCGCATGCTTCTCTTCGAGATCAAGGGTCCGCAGTCATTTCAACATCTCCTTACTGTTGCTGGCAATATTTGCCCTACTTACAGAGAAGCTTGCAAGAGGAGAGGGTTGCTGGAAGATGACGCTCACTGGGACATGACTCTCCAAGAGGCGTCGGGTTCTCAGGTATCATGCCAGCTCCGAAGGGTATTTGCGATCATGCTACACAACTGTGACCTTTCTTCCCCTCCAACACTGTGGATGAATCATCTTGAAAGCCTTTCTGAAGACATCCTCTATCGTGATAGACAGCAGAACCGAAACATGTCCTTCGACTTTGACAGCACCGTCTTCAACCAGGCTCTAATCTTTATTGAAGATGCTGTGATCTCATTGGGTGGCAAGGCTCTTGATGAATACGGTCTCCCTAAACCATACAGAAGAAAAGCGAGCATTCCAATTGAGATTATTTGAGAAACCAGCTACGACGTCAGAGAACTTGCTGAATTCGTCGCTGAGAATGAGCCTAAGCTGGTGAATGACCAGAAAGCAGCATACAGCAGAATTGTTGACAGTGTAGAGAAAAACCGTGGGTGTCTCTTCTTCCTCGACTCTCCAGGAGGAACGGGAAAAACGTTTGTCATCAACCTCCTTCTAGCAGCTGTCCGACAGAACAAGCGCATCGCGCTTGCAGTCGCCTCATCTGGAATTGCTGCTACTCTCCTCTCTGGTGGAAGAACTGCACACTCAGTATTCAAACTACCCCTCAATCTGTCCCTTGCTGAAACTCCAACCTGCGACATCTCGAAAGGCACAGCCCTTGTGGAAGTTATGAGCCAGTGTAGTCTCATTGTCTGGGATGAGTGCACCATGTATGTATGTGTGTATGTATGTATGTAAAGACTCTGCTCATGTCCGGAGCTCTGCTCATCCAGAGCCCTTTATAGAGCTCTGTGCTCATCTAACGGCTCATGTACCTTGTAGTCAGTGAGCGCAAGCTAATTTTCTATGTTTACATCGAAAGACTCGGAGAAGCCATGATAGTGCACGGTGTGGATGATCTATATAAGATCAGACAGACGACAAACAAAGAACAGAATCATTATTGTATGCTTTATGTAGTCATGAAGATCTCCGTTGCGTTGCAAGAAATAAAAAATGAAGCTGAAGTTTTCAATTAAGTTTCGTCTGATAAATAGCTGCAAGTAAGACTGCTATCTATCGTGATCGGATCGCGATACGATCGCGATCTAGTTGCCAGTGTAGACAGGGCTTAAGGATTGCTTTAGCTTTTAACTTAATCGCAACGTCAAGACACAGGCTTGATACTCCGACGACATGCTAAAATACAATGAATTGGTGGGACTAATCTTAGATGCCATGTTCTGAGAAAGGCTTTGATAACTTAAGCTCCCGGATGTTATTGTATATGACTCTTAAGAAATATTGTCATTATTCATTAATACTGATTGTATGATAATTGTTTTATGTTGAATCATTTGATCTAGAGCAATTGCTGAGATGTTTGTAGACTACCTACTCTTAAGAGTGTGTACATGTGCACATACCAACAAATCAATGTTACTCATAGTAGATGTCATATGTATCTTGTTCGTGCAAAATCTCTAATTAGGTTATTGATTCCAAATTTTTAATTGCGTAAAGAAAGAATGACAATATTAGTACACAAACTATAGTCTGTGTGCATGTCTTTTAGAAGAAATATATATAGTGTAAATACTGATCCATAATTTAATCTAGTTAGTGATTGATAATAGAAAATACCAAGTTGATTTAAAACCAGCAAGTATTGAATCGTAAGGATATTAATTTATTATTTTAGAATACAAGTGGACTCACTTCTACTTTTAATAATATTCAGTGCAGTTGAGAGCTATCGGGTTTTACAATTCATGGATTTGAGCAGCTTGTTTAGGAAAGGCTAATAGTGAAGTGTGTATAATGATTAGGCCCCTATTTGTTGCATGTCTGTTTCTCATCACCAAATTCTCTCAAACTGACGCGGGCGGGCCATTACCATTATAATTAATATGTCACGTGACACCAGCAGTTCGAAGGCACAATATGTAAGGAACACAACAGATCGGAATTTTATATTTAATAAATAGGCTATATAATGGCACAAGGCTAGAGCGGTACAAACGTTTACTGACAGACCACTGACTACATATTAATCACTGCCTATTGCACTCATCGACTGATCTTCCTCTCTCCACTCTTCAACACAAAATTTGGCGTATGATCCGAAGATAGCGACACAATCGGATGCGGAGAGGCTAGAATCAACGAGGTCGAGAGAGTCTTTGGACTTTCCAAGGTACACCTCCGTCAGATGCCTTGTTCGCTCCCGTAGCTCCGAATTTCTGTCAGCCTCACCTTCGTAAAACGCAGCAAAAGTCGTATTTGGAGGATCCACACCAGTAATCCTCCAGGGTATAAACGTCTTTCTTGATGTTTTGCAATATAGTGTATAGTTAAGGAGAGCAGACATCCTGAATCAGACACGGAAGAAGGCGAGAAGAGACGTAGGATACACCGTACACGTGTTCTGGTTGTATGACGCATGCGCAGTATAATGGCGTAATGGTGTCATTCGGATGCGGGAGGGTGATGAGAAACAGACATGCAACAAATAGGGGCCTTATCAAACTGCAAAATCCAATGTAAGGATTCTGCAATTAAACACAAAATAGTGAAGGACACTATCTCTAGTAGTGGTCATAATCTATTGGTGAGTTAATTCTGAACATGTTCCTTCTTTCGCTTGATTGTAAATGTCTTTAACTCTTTCTGTGCATCCAACAACCGTTGTTTCTTTTGCTTGAGCGTTTTGCGCTTCAATGCAACGTTTGCATCTTCACAAACAAGCATGTCAATGGTGAGAGCATCTTCTTCTTTGTCAGAGTCCGATTCATTACTACTGATGTCTTCGTCATTTGATGTCTTTTGTCTCTTTCCATCAAATCCAACGAGCTTACTAATCAGTCTTGTTTCAACATCTTTCACAAAGTTGGTTAATAAGTGCAACATGATAGCCATTGGAATATGATCTCCAAGACGAAGACTCACGATCTATATACGAGACGATAATATCAAAACAAATCTGCTTTATATAAGAATGATGTATGCTATTCAGCTACCCTAAAATAGCCTTTAAGTTTTTGAAGAAGCTGTTTTGCAGACCATTCAATAGACTCATCAGTGACTGGATTGCCAACTTCACCACCGAGAAATCTGGTATTAGATGTAGTTGTAGGTTCTACGCTAGGGGACGGTTGTCTGTCGCCTAAAAAAGACAATTACATTCTAGAGACAAAGAGAGAGATGATTGCAAATAATGACCTGCTGCGCCTTCAGAGGAAACATCAGTCATTACGTTTTGATATACTGAATCTCTGGTATAGATCCACTCCTCCATACTCATCATTGTCTCAATTGCTTCTTCTGCTGCATTGCATCTTTTTTGGAACAGACTCCCTACTTGACCTATGACATTCCGTTTCAAAGTGGGAAATCTCTCAAACTGACCAGCAGCAAGTTCAACATATGCCTGCAATAAATATATCATCAATTAAACTAAACACTGCTATTTACAAGACCCACATAATACTAAAACAACTGACTTTCTCGATCAATTGCTTTACATTCTGCAAACATTCCAAAGCTGGCTCTTTAAAGGTATTCACACATCCAAATGCTACTGCTTCAAATACTCCGTAGTTTTCAAATCTTGGCAAAAGGGTAATGCTATCAGCCGGCTGTCGACCTATTTTTCAAGTAAACAGTTTTAGCTAACCCCGGCAACTCTCTGCCTCTTTTCTCTTTAATCTGCTCTTCGATGTCTTCTAGACGACCTTCATCTGTCAATATCCAAAGTACATGCACACTAACATATACATAAGCGATACTATAGACTTGATCTCACCTGGACACAAAGAATGAATTTTCTTTCCAAACTCGTGAAAGCAGCTTCTTACATCTTTAAAAATACGATCATCATTCAACTCTTTCTGCGCAATGCAGTCGCCTTTAACCACAGCACCTAGTGTCTTCCCATACTGAAGTAAAGCCTAATAATTTGGTAGAATTTTACTCAAGTACAAGCAAAAGTTTTGTGTCACTTACTTCTACGAGAAATTCGATTTTATTTTTGGGAAGGGGTGATCCAAGTCGATCTAGATTTGCTTTAGTTTGTGTGAGAGCTTTTTCCACATCAACCAGTAGGTTGGGAAGGCAAGCTTGTATGTGCTCAACCAGTTGTCGTGTTAGTTTCAGTGACAATTCTTTAATCCCCATTTTGTCGGCCTCCAGTTTGCAGAACATCTAGACAGTATTACATCACATCGCAGTCAAATGGACACCGATGGACGGGGACACACGCACTCACTAACCTCGTGCTCTTGAAAGAACTCCCTCTCTGCTTCTAGAGCATCATCTAGAGACATTTGGTTCTCAATGTCTTTCTGGCTTCGACATTTCACGACTGTACAGCCTAGTTTCAATTTTACATCACTTCTCTGCTGCAGGATATCCATGATTGCTTTTTCTTCTCCTTGTCCAGTTTGATCAGCCCGTGTTAGGACACCAAGGGTTCTGTCACCTTCGGGATCCACTTCTCGGGAAAACACCAAAGCCTCAGACGTAGTAATGTCGCTGGTACATGGAATGACACAAAGAATGATAGTTTCTCCTTTGGTAATATGTTTCTTGATGAGAGACTTGATCATGTCTGCGATGTTATGGGGCTGTCCTTCAATAGCAACTCGCGTGATCCCAGGAAGGTCAATGAGGGTAAGATCAGGAACGTGAGGTGAGCAGACTTCGAGCTCAATTTTACCGTCCTCACTGACTCCTTTACCATCACCTGCAAGAGCGTTTTGTGCACGTTGAACAGCACTTTCCACCTCTTCTGGACTTGTCAATTCAACGTTTTCTTTTCCGGATTTAGTAACATATCTCAGTCGCCCACTCCACTGATCGCTAGCATTCTGGCGTCTATTCTTCTTCAGTCGTAGTTCTAAGGCACATCTCGTAACTATTCCTGTTCCCCGCGGTAACTGAACACCCGAAATTGCTTCAAGTACTGAGCTTTTGCCTGTGCTTTGATCTCCGATGACGACTACAGAAGGAAGACTAACGTCTTTGTCAACACCGCTGCTACGAAGACTGTCGACAAGATCGATGTAGGGGCGAACAGATTTATCGTACGCTTCTGCAAAAGTTAAACGAGACAATTTATGGCGTTCCATTTGTGTTAAAACTTGCCAACGAGGTGAGGCGATGAGATCACGCGATGAGACCATGCGACGAGACCATGCGATGAGACTATGCGATGAGACCACGCGATGAGATCACGCGATGAGACCATGCGATGAGACCACGCGATGAGACCATGCGATGAGACCACGCGATGAGATCGCGCGATGAGACCATGCGACGAGACCGTGCGATAAGACCATGCGATGAGACTGTAATATCAGATTGCGTCAATATGAAATTACCAAGATTGCATGCGAAATTGATTATATATATATTTTATCTACTACAAAAATCTAGTTTTTGAAGATTTTTACTTGTGTTCTTGTGTGATTGCCGCGTTTTTGAGCTCCACAAAACCAATTGAAGTACCTACTCTTCCACTTTTCTAAATCTAGCTAGACAACACATGCAGTATGTAGTCTTTGGTAGCCAGTTGGAGAGTTACAACATGTCGTGTATATCTTGCACCCGTTATACACTCGCGACAACTCACTCTATTTCTATACTACAATTGATTGGGTTGTCGAAACACATCTAGACGGGGACTTTGTGTAATTGTCTCTCGGTTACACGTGTAGAACACTTAGACTCCTTCCATATTAAGACCTATATAATCTTTGACACAACTTATGATAGTCAGCTTGCACACATGTACTTACATCGTCTACTTCTTATGTGCATATATATGGTGGATATTTATGATGCACTCGATCACCTACTAGTATTTTTGGGTGTAGTCAACGAGATCGAGTCTGCACTGAGAAGCTACGAGTGCAAAACAACAGCAAGACAATACGAGAGCGCCAACTTGAAATCAAAAATAGAAAAATTAATTTTAAAAAAATGCAAATACAAAATAAAATACTATTTAAAAATAAAACGTAAGTATTGTAGTAACATTTTAGATTTAATTTTTGATTTAAAAATACTATTGTTAGCATTAAATTAATTAAATATTGCAATGAGAAGAGGCCATGAGACAATGAGATGAGGTGATGAGATGAGGTGATGAGATGAGGCTGCGATATGAGATTAATAGATGAGTCCAACTACATCGTTTATATTTTTCTACTAAAAATTTGTTTTCAAAAATTCTAATTACAGTTATAACTATTCTTTTCAATAATTGGCGAGCGAAGCGAGCCTCTCTCTTGTCATGTCAATTGAGCTCGAGATATGTTATATTTATCTAATATATAAAGCTCAAATTGTCTGTGTGTGTGTGTGTGTGTGTGTGTGTGTGTGTGTGTGTGTTCGCGTTTGGCGGCCACGTCTTCTGTCCATTCGCAACAGAAATCGGCACGCACACTCGGCACGCACAGGGGAAGATTTGCGTAAAAGAATTAAAAATTACGCACCGGGTCCCCTCTCGAGGGTCGACCCCCGCGTAAAATTTCTCGACGACGCAAACGCTACACATTCCAGTTTATTCGAACACACGCCCACACCAGTCCTGTGTAGACCGTATGCATCGTCGTCCTTCGCAAAGCTTCGAGCAATCGAATATCTATTGCCGACGAAACTTACTCTTCTAGCGCTTTCGTTTCTCTCCAAATTCTGATTGCATTTGCACCGAATCCAACCTACACGTTTTCTGCAGCAAGCGCTACACGGCGAGTGTGTCAATTTCTATCGAAACCAGCGCGAAGGGCAAGATTCGAATTCATTCAGCGCATCCGGGACCTCGCAACAAAGATGCACGTGACGTGTTCACAGACCTATTTTTACACTACAGTATCTTGCCCGTACGAAGGACGGGCCATGTATATTAGTACTTGCCCGTACGAAGGACGGGCCATGTATACTAGTATATTCTAGTATACATGGCCCGTCCTTCGTACGGCAAGATACTGTAGTGTAAAGATAGATCTGTGGACACGTCACGTGCAATCTTTGTTGCGAGGTCCCGGATATGCTGAATAAATTCGAATCTTGCTCTTTGCGCTTGTTTCGATAGAAATCGACACACTCGCCGTGTAGCGCTTGCTGCAGAAAACGTGTAGGTTGGATTCGGTGCAAATGCAATCACAAATTTGGAGAGAAACGAAAGCGCTAGAAGAGTAAGTTTCGTCGGCAAGAGATATTCGATCGCTCGAAGCTTTGCGAAGGACGACGATGAATACGGTCTACACAGGACTGGTGTGGGCGTGTGTTCGAATGAACCGGAATGTGTAGCGTTTGCGTCATCGAGAATTTTACGTGGGGGTCGACCCCTCGAAATAGGACCCGGTGCGTAATTTTTTAAATTTTTTTTACGCAAATCTTCCTCTGTGCGTGCCGAGTGTGCGTGCCGATTTCGGTTGCAAACGGACAAAAGACGTGGCCTCCAAACGCGAACACACATACAGACAGACAATTTGAGCTTTATATATTAGATATACGTGCGTCAGCACTTGTCGTATGAATTTATTGCAAAACGAAGAGTCCGATCGACAAAACGACGATGCCAGATGAATGCAATTTGACTCCGCAACACATGCGCTAAAAGTTGAATCAATGGTCCCCTTTCGAGGGCTCGACACACTACAATTTCTTGGCGATAAAAGTGAAACGACTCTTGATTTCGCTGTCATACCCGACTAAAGAGCAAATGACACAGATACGTGACAAACGGAATGAAAAGGAAAAGCTAAAAGAAGAGAAAAGTCTGTTTTTTGAGTTTCCGCGTGTTACTTTGACAGAAATTATTGCTACGCAACCATTATCACGTGACTACGTGACCATTGTTACGCAATTATTTTAATAACCAAGTGAGCCGATTTAAGCGTGAACGAAGAATTGAAGACAACTATAGTATTTTGCGTTCAATTATCCGAACTCGGCGTTCAATTATCCGATTCAGGCAGTCAATTATCCGAATTAGGCGTTCAGTTATCCGATTCGGACATTCAATTATCCGATGTTCTGTCCTAATTGAAAGTACCAAATATAGAAATAATCATTTTAGTCGCACATTTCTTTCATGCCGTCTTTCTAGCTATGATGCTCACTCACGTTTCAGCTGAATTATAAATGATTGATTCAAGAAAGGTGGGAAAGCGAAGTAGTGAAATTCAATCTCTTGATTAGCTAAAAACCTGCTAAGACGCATGATGGACTGTTGCATGATATCACGCAGGACGCGCGATTTACAAAGTATGCGGATTACACTACGATTGACGGAGCAAGGCGTTGTTGTAGGCTTCCTAGATATGTAGATTCAGTTCGCTCACAACAGCTTAGTTAGACCTCCGCGGAAACGTGGGACACCAAGATTAGTGCAAAGGAAATTATCGTACAACACACACTAAAAACTCACGCCAAAGTCAAGATTAATTACAAATTATTGCGTTTACTAGACAGCTGATGAATGATGATATTTGAGCAGCTGCCCAAACGCAGACTATGTAAGTTATTCAGTTTTCCATGATATTGCACAACAGTCGTAACGTAAGCAACGGATAATTGAACGCCTGAATCGGATAATTGAACGCCGAGTTCGGACAATTGAACGCAAAATACTATAGAAGAGCAACTGAAAGTCTGTTTCCGGAGTCCCAGCGTTTGTTTGACAAAAACTATTGCTACGTAACGCTTGCTGCAGAGAACGTGTAGGTTGGATTCGGTGCAAATGCAATCACAAATTTGGAGAGAAATGAAAGCGCTAGAAGAGTAAGTTTCGTCGGCAAGAGATATTCGAATGCTCGAAGCTTTGCGAAGAACGACGATGAGTACAGTCTACACAGGACTGGTGTGGGCGTGTGTTCGAATGAACTGGAATGTGCAGCGTTAGCGTCATCGAGAAATTTTACGCGGGGTTGACCCCTCGACAGGGGACCCGGTGCATAGTTTTCTAAATTTTTTACGCAAACCTTTCTCTGTGCGTGCCGAGTGTGCGTGCCGATTTCTGTTGTAAACGGGCAAAAGACGTGGCCGCCAAACGCGAACACACACACACACACACACACACACACACACACACACACACACACACACACACACGGATAATTTGAGCTTTAGATATTAGACTAGGATCCATGGCCCGTCTTTCGTACGGGCAAGATACTGTAGTGTAAAGATAGGTCTGTGGACACGTCACGTGCAATCTTTGTTGCGTTGTCCCGGATGTGCTAAATGATATCGAATCTGCTCTTCGCGCTTGTTTCGATAGAAATCGACACACGCCCCGTGTAGCGCTTGCTGCAGAAAATGTGTAGGTTGGATTCGGTGCAAATGCAATCGGAATTTGAAGAGAAACGAAAGCGCTAGAAGAGTAAGTTTCGTCGGCAAGAGGTATTCGATTGCTCGAAGCTTTGCGAAGGGCGACGATGCATACAGTCTACACAGGACTGGTGTGGGCGTGTGTTCAAATAAACTGGAATGTGTAGCGCTTGCGTCATCGAGAAATTTTACACGGGGGTCGACCCCTCGAAAGGGGACCCTGTGCGTAATTTTTAAAAATATTTTACGCAAACCTTCCTCTGTGCGTGCCGAGTGTGCGTGCCGATTTCTGTTGCGAACGGACAAAAGACGTGGCCTCCAAACGCGAACACACACACACACACAAACACACAGAGACAATTTGAGCTTTATCTATTAGACTAGTATACATGGCCCGTCCTTCGTACGGACAAGATACTGTAGTTTAAAGATAGGTGTGGACAAATCACGTGCAATCTTTGTTGCGAGGTCCCGGATGTACTGAATGAATTCGAATCTTGCTCTTCGCGCTTGTTTCGATAGAAATCGACACACTCGCCGTGTAGCGCTTGCTGCAGAAAACGTGTAGGTTGGATTCGGTGCAAATGCAATCAGAATTTGGAGAGAAACGAAAGCGCTAGAAGAGTAAGTTTCGTCGGCAAGAGATATTCGATCGCTCGAAGCTTTGCGAAGGACGGCGATGCATACGGTCTACACAGAACTGGTGTGGGCGTGTGTTCGAATGAATCGGAATGCGTAGCGTTTGCGTCATCGAGAAATTTTACGCGGGGGTCGACCCCTTGAAAGGGGACCCGGTACGGAATCTTTTAAATTTTTTACGAAAACCTTCCCCTGTGCGTGCTGAGTGTGCATGCCGATTTCGGTTGCAAACGGACAGAAGACGTGGCCTCCAAACGCGAACACACACACAGACAGACAATTTGAGCTTTATATATTAGATACTAGGATCCATGGCCCGTCCTTCGTACGGGCAAGATACTGTAGTGTAAGGATAGGTCTGTGGACACGTCACGTGCAATCTTTGTTGCGAGGTCCCGGATATGCTGAATGAATTCGGATCTTGCTCTTCGCGCTTGTTTCGATCAAAATCGACACACTCCCCGTGTAGCGCTTGCTGCAGAAAACGTGTAGGTTGGATTCGGTGCAAATGCAATCAGAATTTGGAGAGAAACGAAAGCGCTAGAAGAGTAAGTTTCGTCGGCAAGAGATATTCGATCGCTCGAAGCTTTGCGAAGGACGACGATGCATACGGTCTACACAGGACTTGTGCGGGCGTGTGTTCGAATGAACGGGAATGTGTAGCGTTTGCGTCATCGAGAAATTTTACGCGGGGGTCAACCTCTCGAAAGGGGACCCGGTGCATAATTTTTTTAATTTTTTTACACAAACCATCGCCTGTGCGTGCCGAGTGTGCTTGCCGATTTCGATTGCGAACGGACAAAAGACGTGGCCGCCAAACGCAAACATGCACACACACACACACACACACACACACACACACACAGACAATTTGAGCTTTATATATTAGATATGTGCGTCAGCACTTGTCATATGGATTTACGGCAAAACAGAAAGACGAATCGACAGAACGACGATGTCAGATGAATGCAATTTTGACTCCATAACATATGCGCTAAAAATGGAAGCAAGAGACCCCTTTCGAGGGGTCGACTCAATTGTGAATTGTTGGCGAGAAGAGTCAAACGACTCTCGATTTTGCTCCCTTACGCGACTAACGAGCAAAGGAGACTTATTCGTGACAAACGGAACGAAAAGGAAAAGCTAAAAGAAGAGAAAAGTCTGTTTTTTGAGTTTCCGCGCGTTACTTTGATAGAAATTATTGCTATGCAACCATTATCACGTGATTACGCAAACATTGTTACGCGCATATCTTAGTAAACGAGTGAGACGATTGAAGCGTGAACGAAGAATTGAAGACGACTATAGTATGCGACTTTACCCTACAGAAATGTTGATAATCTAGTCACCACAAGAACGATGACATCGCAAACGTATTCAACAACAACTTATGTTGTTTCCAGTTGTCTTCAAACCAACATAATTTGACCGAATCAAAGTCACATTTGAGTCAAGACTCAAGACAAGCTTTACCTTGTAGGTAAGGCCCGTATACGGTATCGTAGGTCCCGTATTCGATACCGCCACCGTATGGTCGGACTATTCAGTGTCATTAGCGTCTTTGTACTAAGGCAAACAATCAAGTTAAAATGTAGCTAAGCAGCACACGCTTCAACTTTAACAGTAGATTACAAGCGCTAGCATTAAAGTTGTTGATGTTGAAACTTTAGAACAAACTCATGATGTTGCAATGGTAAACAAAATTGGATCTACTTACTGTTGTTAGCCAAATGTCGAATACTCAAAAGATATCAGAAAGCATTCTGTGTTGTTGTGTTGTCAATAATATCACTGTATTGTAAATCTTGAGCTAAGACGATTGTGAATGACCTCATTCAACAGGCGCGGTGTTTCTAATATCAATTATATAGTATAAACATTTCATTGCCAACGTTAAAACTTGATATATCGGGTAGACTAATTCGCTACATTATGGTTTATAGCGAAGGCATTTATAGTACATGTAGTTGTGTTTGAAGTGAGGTTGTTGTAAGTAATGTAATGACGTGCTCCCGGCCCGTTCTTATGTGTACTGGTGACAGGTCTGGCTTGCGGACTTGCCATGTAGCATTTTGTAGGAATTCTAGTGTTGTAATGTAGCATATGGTGTATATATATATCGATTAAATTTGTAAGTATGCTGATAAATAGTAATTATAAGTGTCTATAATATTAGTGTAAATTTAAGTTAGAGTTAGAGTAGACATATAAATGAAGAAGTTTAATTGGAATGGGTAAGTTGTAGGCAGCGTCTAGTTACGAGTATGACGCGGCGGTAGAGTCTGACTACGCGAGAGTAAATAGAAATGTGGATGTGAAATATAAGTTAGAGTGTGAACATTGTCCAAGCACATGTATTAAGTGAAATGTATGTATTTACTTAAGATAGATATGGAAAGATTTGGCGTTTGCATAAAAGTGAAGACTACTGTATGCACTCGAACACGGCCGACTTATTCTGTTCATTCATTGATATTCATTAGTGTATGTACATGTACACGAACACAGAAACACACACAAGTAGGTATGCACATGCAGAGTATTTGTGTAAGCAACAACAATTACTACACAACATTGTCAATCACTAACAAATCAAATTGTTCTCTCAATCAACATTTTTGCACTCGTTAATTAATTAAATTTCTTTCGTTCACTCCTGTCGTCCATCTGCAGCTAGTCATCAGCGTGTGCAAACACAAAAATTCAACAAATTTATTGGCACGTCTGTCGCACAATCGCTTTATCCTTTTTGGACGAGTCCTCTTTCTCCTTGATGGATCGTCGGTTGTTTTGAAATGTTGCTTTTTGCTGTTTCGATGCTTGAAGTTTCGTTGTGACGTGAGTTTGGCGACTCGTTCGCCGACTATTCTTTTTCTATTGCATCTTCAATGCCGAAATCGACTTTTTGGCTTCTTTGGTACAAGGGAAGGTTTCCAACTAGCATTCGAGGTGTACGCTCGTCGTTCTTGTTCAAGATCTAGAAGAATGAGTACATAGCCATAATTAACTAATGTTGGGACAACTTGGGTCCTCCTTAGGAAGGAAGAGAAGGTGAACACTCTTCGCCGTCTATACATTAGCAGTGCATGCCCATTTCGATCTAATAAATCACGTTGTTTGAGAACCAATCACACTGTCGGTGAGTGACTATGATGTTGCCAACTTGTTGCAAACCAGTTTTACTACTTCAATTGACTGTATTTATTGACGACGCGCACAATCCATTGTCATTGTCGCGTAGACGTGCGATAAGAGAGGATACTCCTTTGCGTTAATTAAGGCATCGAGCTGCTTGCGGTATCGCGTAATTCTGTGTCTATATAAAGATTTTAGCAGTTGATCATGGGCTATTGCTGCTCGAAAACAGCGCCGGTTGAAAACGGCTCGTCAGAAAAGGTAGAAATAATGGTTGCATAATACTCTGTTGCTAGGGTCACTGCTGTAAACATGATTGATGACGTCATAAATAGAAGCGTGCGTTAGAGATGAATATACAAAGCATCCTAGTGGGTAAAGCAATGTAACTATCAACTTATCGTGTTATCTATTTCAGAATTCCGCTAACACGCAGTCCAGTTTAGGTAACCTGAATCCTAAAACCGGTAAGACAAATCAAAGTTTGCCCCAAAAATTTTATTCTTCGTGCAGATTATTATTTGAAAATGCTTTGAGCGTATGGTTGTGTCTTAGGTAGTAAAACATTTCAAATTCAGGAAAACGATTTAGAGCATACATGTACAGCATCTAATCAAAACTTGCTTGCAATTGAGCCTCCAAACGATATTAATTAATTAAAATAGTTTCAAGGTTGGTAGTGAAAAGATGAATTTATTGGGGTAGTTGGAGCAACAGAAGAAACACAACTCAATCAAGGTGATTTGACGATAGACGAAATCGAATTGCATTATGATTTAGCATACTACACCAGGAAGAGAGGTATACCTGTATGGCATCAAGTAATGTGTTCATGACAACATGTGTGTGTGCGCGCGCGCGTGTGTGTGCCTGTGTTTGTGTGTGTGTGTGTGTGTGTGTGTGTGTGTGTGTGTGTGTGTGTGTGTGTGTGTGTGTGTGTGTGTGTGTGTGTGTGTGTGTGTGTGTGTGTCTGTGTCTGTGTCTGTGTCTGTGTCTGTGTCTGTGTCTGTGTCTGTGTCTGTGTCTGTGTCTGTGTCTGTGTGTCTGTGTGTCTGTGTGTGTCTGTGTCTGTGTCTGTGTCTGTGTCTGTGTCTGTGTCTGTGTCTATGTCTGTGTCTGTGTGCGTGCGTGCGTGCGTGCGTGCGTGCGTGCGTGTGCGTGCATGCCACTGCGTGTGTGTGCATGTTTGTGTCCGAGTGCACGCATGTGGGTGTGCAATGTGCATGTGTGAGGGGTTGGAAATACTCTTATTGTAATGAGGATGCCACATGGGACTGTATGTGTTTTCAGTAGTTCTCTTGCCAGAGGTAGGAAATACAGTGCGTGCTAACTTCATCGGTTGGCAAGCTGAGTATGCATGGTTGAGGTTACGATTTGTTAGCACAGTAAGCTGGCCTTTGAACCGTTGGATTGCTACTTAATGAAGACAGGAGCGAAATTCCTCACCTTTTGAGGAGATGCGAAACCAGCCAGAAATCCAGTTACACCAGGAGTGAGACTGGACTTGAAATATGTAGAGGCAACTCGGGGATTGAGAAATTGTGTATGTGGAAGTGTTTGTAACGAATCTTCCAAGATATCACAACAGATTTGCAAGTAGTTGGAAATTAACTCGATCACGCCATTACAATATCATCAATCGATGGTCAACCAATTTGTTTAACCTTAATTCTAACAATTATATATTAACGGAAAAGGTAATGACGTAGGGCAACATAACGTCAATTTAATTGCTAAAAACGGCGATAAATTTATTAAAACATTGATATCATTGAATTTACCAATTATGACGACAATGTGTATTATGACTTCACATACGAGTATTGTCAGCTAGATCTGTTAGCGATATCAGACTGTTTGTCTTTTGCTGCTCAAAAATGACGTGTTTGACAGCTTTCGTAACGATGCGATTGACGCGATGTGTGATTTACTGCATTTTCGCAATGGTGATGTTCCTTTTCTGCGTTGTGATTCAAGTTTGCGGCTACCGTTTTACTAAGTCACGTCGCCGTCGTCCCAGTTCTTTCGTTGTGCTTCGGATGCGACGTTTATCGAATCAATCAAAAAGCATTGCACCTGTTGAGAGAAACGTGGAACGTTCGGGAGACGATCGGAGCAAAACAAGAAGAATGGGTGCAAGAGAAAGGATTCGTTGCAGCGTGACAGTTCCGGTACTGTACGGAAGCATGGACGACAAGATTTGGGGGCAAAACGGTGACGGTCTAGTGTTGGCGTATGCTGTGGAGTTAAAGAATATTTACTTGTAGATCATCTTCGTCTTGTGAAGTCGAGATGGAAGACGGATACACATACAATACATGTATGTCTAGTATTAGTAATGCGGAAGATGATGGTGAAGTAAAGGATTGCGACGTGGAAAGAAAGTGAGATACTCAGTCGTGGCTGTTCGTTCAATTTATTGTAATTACCGGATGTGTTTCGATTCGTTTTGAGCAGAAACGCTCACAAAATACAAACAAAATGTGAAATGGCCAACAACGCCAAAATGAAAGATGAAAGGTGCGTTAGACGATTGGTTTCTTTTGTGTATATGTCGTTTTCAGTTTCTATCTTTTCTTTGTTGTGCGTGTAGTTGGTGCACGTTGAAGCCAACAAGATTTGGCTCCGTGCGGGAGGATGATAACGGTACTCTTCCAATTTCCATCGTCCAAATGGAAGATTCGACCTGCTATCATGGAGCAGAAGACTAGAGTGAGGTAAGAGGGAAAGATTGAAGGTGACGACGTGTACTGCTGCTAAGTAAGTGCAATAAAATTGCTAGCTGCTATTACTGCATGTCTCTGCCGGTTATCCGTTGGAATTAATCCTGTGTGAATACCAGAGGGATTTGCCGTTATTCCGCTGTGTACCGTACGAATCCCGGACCAATACCAATGCAATTACGAGTAGTTCCTGCCGGGGTCACAACAGATATCAGACGGTATTCCTTG
>CAXXBX010000053.1:0-6964 GCA_964274945.1 Dehalococcoidia bacterium
TGTGTCCGTACATGCGAGTTTGTGATATCTGTGTACATGTCAGAGAAGTTTGTTAGTAGGTTTCTGATACACAGTTGTGTTTCTAAACGTCTGCTTGCTGATTAGAAATGGGCTCGATGTTTTCGTGACAACTCCTATCATGCTGCAGTTGAAACAGACATGGGACTGAGGCTCAAAACAAGCTATTGAAATATTCGTATCTGCCAAGGAAGAGAGACCTGACACTATCAAGCATTATCGAGATTCTCATTCACCATTTCCTACCAGATCAAAGAGAAAGATATCTTTTCCTAAACTATAAAGCAAGCACAGACTATCGTTCCTATGACAAATCCATATCATCATATCTAAATAATAGACCATCTAGTATTGTGGCTCATTGTCTTGAAAGGAAGTCATCTGCTCTCAGGTTTTGTGCTGAAGATGTTTACTGCAATCCTATTAGATCTGGTGTCTTTCATGTGAAGTCACAGTCCAAAAAGATGTTTGGCATACCGTTGAATTCGGATCTTTTCATAAATTACCATCATGTACTTGCACAGACTGGAAAAAAGAACAAATTTCATGCAAGCACTTTTTTGCTGTGTTTCGCCTTGTTGAAGAGTGGGATTGGAAGAATCTGCCTACCAGCTATCTAGAGGGGCCATACCTGTCAATAGACAAAAGTGCTCTTGATTCTAGATTTCATAGCAACCATGAATCTGTGGAAGATCACAATGTAGACAGTCTGGACTATGACAGCCAACCAGATTCTACCATGGTTACAGAACAAGATTGTACTGAATCAGCCAGCAGCGTGCTTCACTGCCTGCCAGAACGAAGGGTATGGATTGTGTCCAAAAGAAATATTAACTTATAAGGCCATCTGCTATTAACTCAGACAAGTTCAGGCCCGGATCCAGATGGGGGTTCAGGGGGTTTCAACCTCCTATTTTCCAATAGGCGTGGTTCAATAATTTCATTAGAAAAGAGAAAATTAGTAATGCTATAAATAACTGCTACCAGGTCAACCCCCTCTTTCAAAAATAACGGGATCCGGGCCTGAAGTTACATCTAGCACCATGCTCATTTCCGCTTAAGTGTACTTAGACAGTGAAACTGTGGGTTTACAGCTTGAATTAACGCTGTTGTGTTGTGTGTAGAGACAAGCCACAGAGCTAAAGGATGCTCAGTTGGATGCAAGAGAAGCCATAAAGGAGGCAGAACGTCTTACATACCTAAAGCTGGATTTACAATATGCAAACGCTTGAGCGTCGCGTCGCGTGCGTCGCGTCGCGTCACGTCGCGTAGTACAAATTCAAATTGTAAATGGTCTACGCGACGCGACGTTCGACGGACGCGACGCGACGCGTCCAAATAGAACCAAGTTCTATTTGAGCGTCGAATCGGAAGCTATACGCGTGGCGTCGGAAGTAGCACCTTGATTTCGACCAATCACAGCCAACTATAAATGCACGTGTGGCTTCCGTGGGCAATGATTATTGATTTGGGCGCTGTACTCGACGTTGAGCGGTCTATAGATTGTGTAGGGAGCTGTCCTTGCTTGTGGATGATCAACTGCAAGACGTACAAAGACCTGGGTGCATGGGAGAACGCCTCGAAATTGATTTTGAGCAAGCTGGGGGTTCCGGCAGAGTTCTGCTAGTAGAAAATCGAAACGCGAGTGGTCAGTTCAATAATTCAGGCAGCGACGTCTACGGCACGCTGAAATCGTATTGTGAATGGTACGACGCGTGTGACGCGATACGTGCCACTCCCACGCAAGACAACGTGACTGGACGCACGCGACGCGACGCTCAAGCGTTTGCATATTGTAAATCCAGCTTAAGTCAAAACGTAGAAGCATTACGATGTCTGGCAATAGCTATTCGACAGTCTGTGACAAAATTGAAAGAGCAGATGCACAGTCAACAGAAGGCCTCTTGCTTCTACCATCATTACGCAGGAAATCCTTGAAGAGAGCAACAGCCAGAAGACTGGTAAAAGAAGCCAAACGAGTAAAGCAAAAAGCAAAAAGTGAACAAACAGTAAGTGAACTACCACCACGAAAGAAACGTGAGACAATTCATAGCAAGAGAGTGGGGATAAAGGCTGACCGCATGAGACACGAAAACTCAACAATGAAAGACTGGCAAGGACGGAAACGGAAACTCACAGATGCAGTCAACCCTCACACTAGAGAAACAGAAGCTAGAATCAGCTGTAACGCCTCCATTGACTTCAATCAGAATGCAGCAAATGTAGACTTTCAATGCAACAGTAAATCACTCCTCCCCGTCACACCTACATTGTGTGAACCAACCTTCCAAAGCAAAAGTAGAAGCAGTCTTGACTTTCTAAGACGGGCATCCAGCATACTAACAACTTCCACATCTGGTTTACAAAAAGAGAAACAACTTCAACAAATAGCTCATTCCTATGCCTACAGTCAGGCGAAGGCAGCACAACTGCCAATTGAGTCTGCAGAGACAAACACAAATTCTGCTAACCGTGTAGAACACTTTGATGAGCCAGAAACTGGTGGCGCAAAAAGATTTGAAATCAGATAACTACGAAGACAACTGGATAAACAACAGAGTGCCATAGATAATTCAGTGAGGAATAGATGAAATTATATTATGGATTGCTAATGATCACGTGTGCTTTCGTTGTTGCAGGCAATGAAATCGACGCAATCTACAGTAAACTGCCAAGTGATTAATACTACACGTGATCCAATAGGTTCTGACAATGAATTTTACAATTTCATCATTTGTTGCTATAGTTTAGTTGCTGTTTTCTTTATAGATTGCACAAGACCTTCAACACAGATTTGAAAATAACACATTATTGTATGATCCCTATTATCATTCGCCAACACTCCAACAACAATCATCATTATTCACTACTCAGAGGTGAATAATGATAAATGTTAGAGTGTTGGACTCCCTTTGATACATGCAAGCATACAGACACCCTCATCTCCACCCACCACTTACCCTCACACAATTTAAATTTCTTTATTACAGCTATCCTATCTTTCAAAACCAAAGGCAGTGCTACATCACCCGATTAGCAATGCTGATCGACTCAACCGTGCAGACGGCCAATTGTGTTTGACATTAGAAGACGTCCATCTGATAGCAAGCAGCAAACAGTCAAATGCCACACCAGTATAATCTATGCATCAAAGCAATTCTAACACTTACAGAATGAGACATGACTTGGTCTTTATTTGTTTAGTTGTTTGCTGTACTTGTGTGTTTAACTAGAGCAAGATTCAAGGACTAGTCTAGTAGTGTTATATTATTCAAATACATCGTAGTGTACGAGGGTATGCCATCATACCTTCATACATTTTCACCTAGGCTACCATGCTAAGTTCACACAGGTAAAGAGAGACACACAGACACACAGATACACAACTACAAACTGACAGACACACCAGATAGACAGAAGCATACACAAACAGACACAGACACAGAGTCACACACACACACACACACACACACACACACACACACACACACACACACACACACACACACACACACACACACACACACACACACACACACACACACACACACATGCATACAAGGTAACGTAGATAAAATTTGCAATTCACTGGTGTTGTCGGTATGTCACTGCTGTAGAGAATTATAACAGAGACCAAACTTCAAAATCATTTAATATGTATTTGCAATCTTTGCTTAAAGCCTAAATGGACTAAGCATCTAATAATTACCAGCATATTAAATCAAATACCATAGTGATAGCCTAAAAGATTTGTTTATTTCACCCTTCGCAAATAGGAGAAAGATCTTTCTGCTTCTGAAGACATGAAAGCATGTGCACCTTGCCTACCTACAGCATCTTACCAGTTACGTACCCGTAGAGTTAGGGGAACGTAGATCACTCTGATACGTAATAATATAAGTATAGTTCCACTATACAGAATTAAATACTGTTGTGAACCATCAAACAGATGGTGACCGTCACATTAAGCTTATACAATTCAGTCGAATGTTTCACTTGAATTAAAAACTTACTAAAGCGTGGTGTTTCTACTTGACACAATAACCCGCTCACAATGTTTGGGAAGGCTCTAGCCTCCCCCAACCTCCCAATCCTACGCCGGTGCATGTATTATGTTTCCAATAAATATACCTTCGCTATAATATACATATATTCATTTTATTGATCGCCATCAAGTTTTCTAACTTTGAGAATAATCGCTTTGAAAACAACTAGCAAAAGTGCTATTACTTTTCAACAGACTTTTGAGAACTTGATGCAACAGTTATCAGTGTGCTTGTGGAAACACAATGTATATGCAAAACCTTTTCTAGAGGAGATGTACAGAAAGGCTTCTATGAGCTAAACTTCGATTCAAAAAGTAATGTCGACATGATAAGTTTTGGTGATGTAGTAGGCATAAATATGTAGAACAGGCCTGTGGTCAAAGTCGTATTGCGCAGGTTATGCAAGACATTCGGCAGCGCATAAAACGCCATGAATATAGCACAGCGTAAGTGTTTATCGTTTTGCACTGTTGTATGCATTTTGGGGTAAATTTTGTCTCCTGTGCATCTAGACGATCGCGACGGCCTCGTCATCCTAGGAATTCCAGATCCGTATCTCGCGCCACGTTACCAACGCAGGACTCATCACAACATCCACCTCTTGATCATGAACGGGCAGTCGGTGATAAAGGTTTGGGAAACCTGCAGCTGTCGCCAATTGCAAGCTCGGAACTACGTATTTCTCGTGCACGTGACAATTGTAATTCATTATCACAATATTTAAATTCAATTTGTGGTACGTAACAGGTGAAATAGATTTCCAAGCTGCAGGGCTAGCGACGGCTGCAGGTAGCGTACCCACTTCCAAGCAACAGATGCATGCTTTTGAACAATCATGACAATGGGCTGCCCCGTGGCGCTGGGACTTCTAGCTAAACGACAGGTATTCTAAAAATAGCTGTATATAGATACTCTGGTATAGTGTGACTCACAATCATTTTGTAATTAACATAATTATTTTGATAATAAAGGAAATTTTTGCATATCGGTGTGGCAATTGGCACTCTCGCGTTATTGCATGCATATATACGAAACTCAGTCGTAAATGCTACGTAACTGCTACGTATACGACCGTAATTGAAAAGTAATTAGACCGTAATTAGACGTAAATTTTACGTAAATGCCCAGTATATGAACCGTTTTCACAACGTAAATTGACGTAAGTTAGAGTAAATCGAGTCGTAAACCCTATATACGTAAAACAATCGTAAGTGACCCGTAATTGCAACGTAAATGACCGTAAATGAACGTAAAGCGGCCATTTACGAATAAATACGCCTAATTTACGAGCACCATAGGCGTAATTTACGGTTTCAATACGATGATCGTAGAGTCGATTTACGTGCTATTTACGTCGATTTACGAGCGTGCGGGCCAGTAGTGAGATCACCAATAAGTTTCAGGGTTCCACTGTTCACAAAGATCCTTGGAAGGCGTTGTCTCTCACAGCTAGGAATTTGCCTGACTTTCTGCAACTCCTCAAAAAACTCTTATTTATTTACTTATTTATCTATTATGTGTCATTATGCCCCTCCATAATGGGCAAGTGGGGTCTTTACCCCCATCTGGGCGTCCACCAACCCGGCAGGTGAGCCCAGCAGGGTACATGTTTCCGTGCAGTCCATACGGCTATCAATGACTAGCCAATTCGATATAGATTGCAGGCATTACGGTGACCGCGAACTCGTGGACAGCACGCCTAGTGGATATCAACGACCACCAGGAAAGCACTGAACGTCATCGTCAACGGACCGTTCGCCAGACCACAGAAACTCCCCAACGACTGAAACGAGTCATAGTCTCATGGATAAAGCTAGAGAAACATGAGAAAGAAAGACAGACAAGTTTCACAATTTACTGTCGTCACTGGGGTTTGAACCCCCAAGCCATGGAGTGGTAGCCATTGTCGCTAACCACTAAGCCACGGCGGTGACATTATTATTATGTGTGTCGTTATGCCCCTCCATAATGGGCAAGTGGGGTCTTTACCCCCATCTGGGCGTCCACCAACCCGGCAGGTGAGCCCAGCGGGGTACATGTTTCCGTGTAGTCCATACAATGACTAGCCAATTCGATATAGATTGCAGGCATTATGGTGACCGCGTACTCGATACAGCAAGCCTAGTGGATATCAACGACCACCAGGAAAGCACTGGACGTCATCGTCAACGGACCGTTCGCCAGACCACAGAAACTCCTCAACGACTGAAACGAGTCATAGTCTCATGGATAAAGCTAGAGAAACATGAGAAAGAAAAACAGACAAGTTTCACAATTTACTGTCGTCACTGGAGTTTGAACCCCCAAACCATGGAGTGGTAGCCATTGTCGCTAACCACTAAGCCACGGCGCTTATTATTATTATTATTATTATTATTATTATTATTATTATTATTATTATTATTATTATATAGGGAGTTTCTGTGGTCTGGCGAACGATCCGTTGACGATGACTTTCAGTGCTTTCCTGGTGGTCATTGATATCCACTAGGCGTGCTGAACGATGTTCGCGGTCACCGTAATGCCTGCAATCTATATCGAATTGGCTAGTCATTGATAGCCGTGTGGACTACACAGAAACATGTACCCCGCTGGGCTCACCTGCCGGGTTGGTGGGCGCCCAGATGGGGGTAAAGACCCCACTTGGCCTTTATGGAGGAACATAGGGATTATTATTATTATTATTATTATATTATTATTATTATTATTATTATTATTATTATTATGTGTCGTTATGCTCCTCCATAATGGGCAAGTGGGGTCTTTACCCCCATCTGGGCGCCCACCAACCCGGCAGGTGAGCCCAGCAGGGTACATGTTTCTGTGTAGTCCACACGGCGATCAATGACTAGCCAATTCGATATAGATTGCAGGCATTTCGGTGACCGCGAACTCGATAC
>CAXXBX010000054.1:0-9570 GCA_964274945.1 Dehalococcoidia bacterium
TAAATTCATGTCCTCTACAAATCTGAGAATAAATGAGATTTTGATTCTCTCAATTCTCCATCGGAAAACTATCTATTGAGATATCTATAGCTTTCTATTTCCCTCTTTATAGCTCTGACGTCTTCAACTGATAAGTCTTCTTTATCGCTATATATCCAACGGGATTATTCTGTCTGCTGCTATCACGTATATAAACCTCAATCTCTTTCCTGTAATCTGAGGTGGAACTGAAGTTTAATACTTCATAAGCCCTTTCGTTTTTGGTATACGATCACCTTTATCAGGAACTTCAAGTGAAAACCTTAACTTCACCCACACCTGAGAGGGTGTGATCTTGTATTTCTTCGTCAAGTTCCGTAAGGATTTCTCAAAACGGGAGGCGGTTTGTCTTCGTATTTTAGGCTTTTAAGTGGCAAATGAGATGTTATTAAAGTTGGTTTAATCTGGGTTTAAGCGGTGCTTAGCGTGTTCTTAATTGGAAATATTCATTCGGTTTCCAGTATTGTGTTGCTAGATATACTCACAATATTCTTTTTGCTTCCTCTTCTCTGACGTATTTCGTGGATTCCTGTTTGAGATTTTCTCTCACTTCTTTTCAGCCGGCAGTTTCAGCAGATCCCCTAGCTTTGCGTCCCAATGCTCCGGTGAGAACCATCCCCACCCGCTCGCCGGGTAGAAAGTTATTTCGCCGAAAACTACATTACCGTTGACATCATACATATCTACACGTGCAAATGTGAAGTTGCTCGAGAGTGTACGTGCTATTTCAAGCATGTATTTCAGAGACTCCGGCTCCTCAACTTCTCCTTTATGAGCAGGGTACTTCATTAAAAAATCAACCCTTTGCCACTCGGTGGTGTAATATGCTCTTGTATGTCCAGTATATCTATCCAGGTCCACCTGTATAAGAGTGGGATTTCCGTTGAAGCATAGAATCTTATAGTCAATCAACGATCCCTTTTTGTTTTCCAGATACTTTTCGCAGACTATTCGCGGTGTGATGTTTTTATAAGCCCATTCCCTTTTTCTTGGATAGTAATTGGTTGCCATCCATTTTTTCATTTTTTTTTTGGCTTTTTGTCTGTCAAGACTGGATTTGTCTTTGACGATTATGTTCCACCCACACCCATTGGTTGCTTTGAGAACAAAGGATTCAGGAAACGAATCGAAGTCTATTTCATCTGCGCTTTCAAAAACACCGTATAGCTTGTTGAGTATATGAGGCCCTACCCTGCTCTCAACAACATTTCTCACTTCATATTTGTCTGCGCACAGCGTCATTAGAGGGTTTTTATCATGCAGCTTTATCCACTGTATTTTTTCATTGAAACCCTTAGGATTTTCTATGTTCGGAAGTTTGCCAAGCTTGAGCCAAAATCTCAGGCGGATAAATGCTTTGTCGTTTAGGAATAGTTTTAGCAGTTTGTATATGGACATCGGAAGGTTACAAATTCTTTTTTCCGTTCTGTAAATATCACTGTTATGAAATTTAAGGACAAGTTTGGTGAGAATCTGTTGTCATTGCTTGTTGTAAGTGGGCAATTGTAGAAGATCCCCTAGCTTTGCGTCCCAATGCTCCGGTGAAAACCTTTCCATTCCGCTCCCCGGATAGAAGGTTACTTCACCAAAAACTATGTTCCCATCAAGATCATACATATCAACGCGCGCGAATGTGAAATCGCTTGAAAGAACTCGGGCAACTTCGATCATATCTTTCAGATAGCTCGGCGGTTCAATTTCCTCTTCATAGATTGGGTATTGCAGTGAAAAATCAAACCTCCGCCATTGGGTATCGTGGAAAACTCTTTTGTGTTCCGTGTGTCTGTCCACATCTACTTGTATAAGGCGAGGAGTCCCGTTGAAACAGAAAAACTTGTAGTCAATAAGTGAGCCGTTTTTATTTTCCAGATACTTTTCGCAGACTATTTGTGGTTTAATATTTTTGTAAGCCCACTCCCTTTTCTGTGCATAGTAATTAGTCGCCATCCATTTTTTCATTTTCTTTTTTGTTTCTTTTCCATCGAGTGTGGATTTGTCTTTGACAATTACGTTCCATCCAGAACCATGGTTTGCTTTAAGGACAAAAGATTCGGGTAGCGAGTCCCAATCTATTTCATCGGCACTTTCAAAAACACCGTATAGCTTGTTGAGTATGTGAGTCCCGACTTTGCTCTCAACAACCTTCCTCACTTCATATTTGTCTGTGCACAGTGTCATTAGAGGGTTTCTATCATGCAGCTTTATCCACTGTATTTTTTCACTGAAGCTCTTAGGATTTTTGAGATTTATAGCCTTACCAAGTCTCCTTCTAAACTCCAGGTGGATGAACGTTTTATCTGTTAAGAGTGGCCTTAGCAACTTCCTTAGCCATTTATACCTGTATATGAATAGCATGAGTAGATTCAAGAAGCGTGGCGAGTATGATAAGTCGTATTTTTACCTATGTAAATAGTTGTGTGTTATAACTACTATTTACATCTAGAATGTTATTGTATAGTGGCAGAGTTCAGACCTTCAACCTGTCTTGCGACTATCAAAGCTTTATAAAGTCAGGATTTCTATAGGCTTACCACCCGGATTCTACGGAGGACGGAAAAAATTTGGACTTATCTACTGAAAAAAAGAAGTTATTGAAGAACGCCTCATGGCTTTTCAGCGGTGGAATGGGTGCTTCTCTGTTTGCCATTATAGAAGTTGCGGTTCTTGCCCGTTTTTTAGGACTGGAGCAGTTTGGGACCTTCAATATAGTCATAGCATACGTCAGTATTGTAAATGGGTTGATAGACCTCAGGGTTGGTGAAGCAGTTATTAAATACGTGGGACAGCACTGGGAGAGAAAAGCAACAGGGAAAGCCCTTTCATTCATTAAACTGTTTTACCTCATAGATTTTTTGTCCGGCGTCGTTGCTTTTGCAGTTGTTCTTCTCCTAGCTGATGTTGCAAACAGGGTTTTTATTAAGTCTGACATTGCTTTTGAATTGATTCTAATTTACTCATTCAGTCTTCTGGTTTCAACTGTCAACAATAACTCCAAGGCAGTGCTGAGAGTCTTTAATAGATTCAGGAACATTGCATTCGTGGAGGTGTTTCACGTGGGTTTAAGGGTTGTTTTCGTTGTCGCAGCTCTTATTGTTGGATTTGGGATAAAGGGTGCTCTTGCGGCTTACGTGGCAGCGGCGTTTGTAAACTTTGCTATACTTCAGCTTGCTGTGAGTCGCGCCTTAAATAGTGAGGCATTGGGGCATTGGATAAACGTAAAACTTGAGTATAAGATAGAGGAAATTAAGAACCTGATATGGTTTATTTTACACTCGACTGCTTCGGGATTTGTCAATAGAGTCTTTAACAAGAATTTCCCAATACTTATATTGGGTCATTTTTCCGGAAGTGAAGCATCGGGGCTTTATAAAGCGGCTGGTGCTTTCTCAAAAGTGGTGGGAAAGCTAAAGGGTCCTTCACAAAAAGCCATCTACCCAATTCTTGTAGGTCTTGAAGTGCAAAGAGACTATAAAACGTTCAAGAAGATTATTGCCTATTCAACTTCCTTTCTTATGAAGCTGTTTATTCCAATGGGCGCCGTGTTTTTTATCTTTGCGGATACGATTATCCGTGTTTTCTTTGGTGCGGAGTACGCGCCCGCCGCAAGTGCCATGAGGATAATCATAGTTGTAGAGGTATTATCAGGACTCTTTTTCTGGGTTCCCTCTGCTTATTTAGCATTGGGGAAGGTTCGGACTAGAACAGGTGTGACGCTTTTATCTGCCACGTCTTATGCCATGGTGCTTCTTTACCTTGTTCCCCTTTATTCTTATGATGGAGCAGCAATTGCTAGACTTGCCGTTTATGTAATAATACTGCCGGCATCTCTGATGCTTTTCAGAAGTGTAAGGAAAGGAATGGGAAAACATCAATGATACAACGTATAACGAGACATACGGGGTCTTACATGAAATTGCTCCCGACTTTGAGGAGATTTCCAGAAGATATTATGATGGCTATAGACGATGATGTTTGTTATCACTCCGATATGATGGAGAGCTTGTATGAAGCGTATTCAAAGAATGGAGAGTATTTTGTCTATTGCAGAAGAAGCAGCGGTGACATAATATGCGTACAATAGAGACGAAAACTGCTGTGAGTCTAGATTATTGCCCGTTTTTTCTTACTTGCAACCTCTAGAAATAGTTTTTCGTATTCCTGCACTGTTTTTTCAAGCGTGAAGTCCAGTGCTCTTGCACGTGCGTTTTGAGATAGTCTTTCTCTTAGTTGACCATCTTTCAATACTCGGATAATCACTCCCGCCATCGCTTCGGGGTCCGCAACCGGAACGAGAAGTCCACTTTTGCCGTCTTCAATCATCTCGTTAGCGCCGAAGTCGTGGTCGGTGCTAACAATCGGGAGGCCGAGGAACATCGCTTCAAGTAGAGCATTAGAAAACCCTTCATATAATGATGAGCAAACGTAAAGGGATGCCGCTTTCATAAATGGATAGGGGTTTGGTTTTTCATCAATCAGCGATACGCAGTCACCGAGTTTCAATCTATCAATTTGAGTCAGCAATGTGCGTTTTACTACTTCTTGAGTCCCCTTACGCCCACCAACTATCACAAGTCTTGCTCTTACGGTTTGGTTCACAATAGACAAGGCTTCAATAAGATAAGGGAATCCCTTTTGTGAAACGAGCCTGGCTACTGAGACGATAAGTGGAATTTTCTTGTCGTTTAGCCAAGGGTGTTCCGCACGTTCACCGCTTTTTTTCTCCATGACTTCGATATCCAAACCGTTGTAAATTACATGCGGTCTTGATTTAAGCTTCCAGAATCTCTGCGCCTCATCCGCCAATCCAGATGAATTTGCCACTATTTTTGTGGAAAGTCTCCTGGTCAATTTCCGCGAGAGGAACGTCTGTATTCTGAACAAAGCAGGTTTTATTTTTTGTAGTTCCCTTGACTGATTGTTAATTTCTGCTGTTACCACAGGTATTCCAAGAATTTTCCCTGCAATAACGGATGGCATAGTTGTGAACCGATCATATATGACATCGGGCTTAAAATTTCTCGCTGCGCGCCAGACTGCAACTGCCCGTAGGATAGGCCTGAGAGGCCATTTACTAGCTAATTTGATTCTGAAGTCTATAACTTCACTTTCTATATCGGTGGGAAGTTCTCTCGACAAGCTGTAGCCTTTTCTCATAAGAAGAAAGCTTATTTCTACATTCTCCAGTCTGCTAAGTCCCTTAACTAGATTGATGGTTTGTGTTTGCGCACCCCCGACTCCGAGATCTTTACTTACAATCATTACTCTCATAATCTTTGCCCTTTGTTCTAAGTGTAATTGCTTTGGAGCCTCAAATCATTGCAACCTCTCGAAACAGTTTTTCATATGCCGACGCTGTTTTTTGAAGCGTGAAGTCCTGCGCTCTTGCACGTGCGTTTTGAGACAGTCTTTTTCTTAGTTCTCCATCTTTCAATATCCGAAAGATTGCTTTAGCCATTGCTTCGGGATCTGCGATAGGGACAAGAATCCCGCTTTTCCCGTCTTCAATCATCTCGTTAGCACCGAAGTCGTGGTTGGTGCTGACAATCGGGAGGCTGAGAGCCATCGCTTCAAGTAGAGAATTGGAAAACCCCTCATATAATGATGAGCAAACGTAGAGGTCCGCTGCTTTCATGAACGGATACGGATTCGGCATGGAGCCGATCAGGCTCACACTTTCAGCCCATCCCAAACCTTTGGCATATTCTTTTAGCGTGTGCTTAAGTTTGCCACCACCAATAATCAGAAGCCGAACCGGTGTCTTTATGTTCACAATGGCAATGGACTTGATTAGGGTGAGGAAGTCTTTCTGTTTAGCAAGTCTGCCCACCGATACAATAACGGGGACATCTCCGCTCAAGTATGGATGATCCGCCTTTTCTTTTGCTTTATCTCTGATGATTTTTGGGTCTATACCGTTCGTTATAGTTAGCACCTTTCGCTTTATGGCAAAATACTCTCTGGTTTCTTGTGCAAGACCTTTGCTATTTGCCACGATGGTTCCTGCCACTTTATATGCCAACTTTCTTGCGACAAATATCAGGCGTTTTGAGAGATATGAGGATTTCCTCAATTCGATTTGGTGTTTGAAATTGGATGCTGCAACCAAAACAGTTTTATTTTGCATTCCTAGTATAAGGCTGGCAATTGATGCAGGAAGTTTAGCTAGTCCATGCCGAGTGTAAACAATGTCTACATTCTCTCGTCTGATTATCCGTGCTGTTTCGTAAGTCGCGTAGATTGATGAGATAAGAGAGGGAAGAAACTTGCCTCTGCTCAGTTTTGCAAAATGTTTTGATTTATGAACAGGGATATCTGCTGATATTTCTCTCAAAAGTTCTTCGTCATCTTTAATAGCGAAGTTGAGAACAACAGCCTTAAAACTTCTTTTGACCACTGAATTTGCTATCTCAATCGCCATTTTCTGTGCGCCGCCGATGCCGAGACTTCTGACTACGAAAAGTATTGTGGGTCTTTTTTTCATAAGCATTTGCTTTTAGCTTGCAGTGTCCGAAACAGTTTTTCGTACTCCGAGGCGGTTTTTTGAAGCGAGAAGCTCCGCGCTCTTTTACGTGCGTTTTGAGACAGTCTTTTTCTTAGTTCTCCATCTTTCAATATCCGAACTATTGCTCTCGCCATTGTCTCGGGATCTGCGATAGGGACGAGAATCCCGCTTTTTCCGTCTTCAATGATCTCGCTTGCACCGTGTCTGTAGTCGGTGCTGACAATCGGGAGGCCGAGAGCCATCGCTTCAAGTAGAGAATTGGAAAACCCCTCATATAATGATGAGCAAACGTAGAGGTCCGCTGCTTTCATAAATGGGTACGGATTTGGTTTTTCACCAACTAGGGACACGCTATTATTGAGTTTCAGCCTGTCAAGTTGGGTCAGCAGTCTGAGTTTTATCCCTTCTCGTTCCCGGCCACCGATTATAAGGAGCCTTGCTTTTACAGTTCGGTTCACGATAGCAAAGGCTTCAATGAGGTTAGGAAACCCCTTTGAAGGGACGAGCCTCCCAACGGCAACGGCGACAGGAATATTATCATTAAACCATGGGTGGGTCACTCTCTTTTTAGACTTTTCAACTATTCTGTCTATATCTATACTGTTGTAAATTATAGAAGCGTTATGTATGCCAAGATATTTGGCAATTTCCCGTTTACCAGAGGAGGTTTGTGAAACCACGCAGTCCGCCGTTCTGTAGCAAAGGGTTTTAGCAAGTCTAACGGCGTTTCTAACAGTTAGCGGATGGCGATTTATGCTTTCTTTCGCGTTGCTAACTTCGGCGAGGACAGTTTTTATTCGCAAGAGTTTTCCCACAACCGTAGTTGCACCTTTGGTTGTCCAAAGTCTGCTGTATAAGACGTCTGGTCTTTTTGCTTTCGCAGCTTTGTATATTGCCAGTGTTCTTGAAGGGAAGTTAGGATGACCTTTAGGGTTAAAAACAATGTCAACCTCGTTGGGCAACTCTGAAATCAGGTCCCCTTTTCTATCAGTCAATAGCAGGACGACTTTGCAATTTCTTTGGATAAGCCCTTTAGCCAAATTGATTATTTGTCTTTCTGTACCCCCGGGACTGAGATGGGGGGTTACAATCATCACTCTCATTCTTACGCGTGCCTCAGAGCTTAAATCAGGTCTATAATACCTAATGTCATGTTACTTTTGGGGAAAGAAAATCAAACCATTGGGTTTTTATAAAGATGTTTGACCCTTTCTAGCTGTATAATATACACGGCGTTAGCGGGGATATGCTTGAACCTATGAGTATTATTGTAGGAAACAAATAAGTAACGTCAACAGATTGTTGTTGATTCAGGATTGAGGAATGATTGGGGAATGCGTATAATGAAGATAATGATGATCCTATAGGGATGGATTAGGGATATTTACTAAGTCCAAGTTTTTATTGGGATAAACCAATCTGTATTTGAGGAGGAGTGTGCTTGTTATGAAGAGCATAAAAAGATGGGGAGGGGGGGGTACCTCACATGGATTTAGTCTTGCCAGCGTTTTAACACTGGTTTTGATTAGTTTTATGGTGATAGGGGGATGTGGGGGGGGGGGGGGGGAGCGGGAGTTCAGCAAATATTACAGAAGCTGATCTGATTAACGGGGAGGATTACGACGATGCTGAGACTTATTGGGAATGTCTTAGCCATCATGATGGACAAGTTTTTGCGATGGATCTTGAATTTTACACTGATGGTTCTGGGACACAGGATACTACTAACGCTCTCTTAGATTTCAGATATAGGTTGAAAGATTCTATACTAGTTCTGGATTACAAGTTTAATTCCAATCATTACGAGGTTCTTGAAATTAATGAGGTAAAGACAACACTCAAGGTAAGATTATTTCGAAGTTTTGTGTTTGGAATTCAAACATACCCGTCGGAACTGGGTACTGTTATTGGGTGCCAATGGAGAGAATACGAATAGTAGAATGTTGACAGTTTTAATTTGCTAGTCACTGGTTGGTATCCTATAAGTCAACTTAGCAGAATATAGGCGATGTCATCTTCACCGCCTTTCTCTAATACTTGGAGCGGGCGACGGGATTCGAACCCGCGACCCTAAGCTTGGGAAGCTTATGCTCTAGCCAACTGAGCTACACCCGCACCCAACATAATTCTGGAATTTATTATAAACTCAAATGAATGTCAATGACTAAATGGATGACTGTCCGCGGATTATACCGATTTATCCCAGTCTTCAGAACCGTGCAAACTTCGTAAGCTATCACCCCTGGTTTCAATACTTAACTTCCTTTAAGTAAAGCCCCGAAGCGGGAGCTGCTAGGGCGAATTTGGGTTTTTCTCCCGAATCCAAGATAGCGCGAAACTCCTCAGGAGTAATTCTTCCCCTACCCACTTGGACGAGCCCTCCGGTCAATAGTCTAACCATACGTTTTAGGAACCCGTCCGCTTCAATTGTAAATTCAACCATATCGCCTTTTTGCTCGATCGTCGCGTCTAAGACGGTTCTTGTGGTGGTTTTTAGGTTATTTCCCGTTTGAGCGAAAGCCCTAAAATCATGCTTGCCAAGAAGTATCTTGCAAGTTTCTCCCATGCTCATCAAGTCTAGCTCGTAGGGAACGTGCCACGTCCTTTGGCGAAGTAACGCCGAGGGGAAGGGACGATTTAATATCCTGTATAAGTAAACCTTGCTTTTGGCGGAGTATTGGGCGTGAAACCCAGAGTCCACGTCTTCGGCGCTTAATATGATCACGTCCTTGGGAAGCACCGAGTTAAGCCCCTTTTGAAATTCTATAGGTTTCATCGCGCTATTTGTCTTAAAATTAGCTACTTGCGCAAATGCGTGCACGCCAGAGTCGGTTCTGCCCGATCCCGTAAGAATAACGTTTTCATTCGTAATGCTTTTAAGAGCGTTCTCAATCGTGTCCTGTATCGTAGGTCCTTGGCGTTGCCTTTGCCATCCCAGATAATTTGTTCCATCGTATTCTATGGTAAGCCTTACGTTCTTCATGGACAGCGCTTAGTTCTTGGTGTAGTTAATTCGTGGATCAAGATAT
>CAXXBX010000055.1:0-25344 GCA_964274945.1 Dehalococcoidia bacterium
CGTAAGTCTAAATTTGGCACTACCCGTCATCGCCTCGTGACCAGCTAGGAACGTGAAGAAATGACTAAAACAATTAAAGAAATATAGTACACTGTACTGACAAGCACTGCACTGCCAGAGCTGCCAACTCTCCCGCATTGAGCGGGAGACTTCCGCATTTGGGACCCTTCTCCCGCCTACCCGCATTTGGCATCAAATCTCCCGCATTCTGACCATTGGTGGGTGTGACCAAAATGATAGGCGTGCCTGTTCTGTGTAACTGTACATGTACCCTACAGTTTTAGTACATGCATGTGTAAGCACATACTTGATATCCCAGTATCATTTTCTATGTGCCAGCCCCTCTCTTCATCCGACTCTTTCATTAGCTAACATCCTTGGTCAAAATACCGACACAGAAGGAGGAGTCGGTCAGAAGTAGAAATGGGGGAGGGGCTGGCTACCTGATTATCATATGCATTTCTGGAAAAGCGATCGAAGAAAGCCACAAGAAAACAGAATCCAGAATATCCCAACTAGCCACGAAAATGTGCATGTACTTTGTTCTTACATTTTTATAACAGGCAGTAGTACGTAGAGTACAAGTTCTGTGTTTATTAATTATTTGTTATGTTTAGTGATTGGTGTTGATACTGTGTGTCGCTAATTAGGCACATTAATCAATCGGTTATACATTTGTTGCACTATAATTAAATTAATTAATGGCTTCTACTCCAATCGGGCATGCAAATACTTAAATTTTGATGATTAGATATTATTAATATATTATTTTACTTAATCAGCTATTTCCATGATTGGAAGAATGAGGCAAATATATATTATTTAACACATTACTATATAAATTTATTGATATTAATGCTTTTGTAGGTGTGTCCCAAAAATTAATCTCCCGCATTCTCCCGCATATTTTTCCTGCAAACTCACGCATTTTGACACTGCTAGGTTGGCAGGTCTGCTGCACATGATTGCAAACAAAGCCAGTAAAGTCAACTTAGTAGTCTAGTTGACGATAAATACAACTCTGAGCCTGATTCACGAGCACATATGCAATCAGCATCATCATAACCCTGGAATTAACAAATAAGCACCAACTCATCAAACCATAGGAGTCACTCCAACAATAATAGTTTACGTTAATTAAGTTAACTGTGGCATTTCCATAATTTATCAACAATTACATTAGAACTAAATGCATACAAACTACAGACAACAACAACACTACACCATAGTCTCTAGTGTCCATTTTGACATGCAAGTTTGAATTAGCTGTCCTGCAGTCTACTAATGTCCAAATACTTCAACATCTCGGGTCTGAAAGCCTTGATGTCCAACAAGCCAACAGTCGTTAGTGACCGGTACCTGGTGAGTAGTCGTAAGACGAACCAATGTACCAATTGAGTTTGTCTATGATTGGTGTGATGTTATAAAACTCCGCCTCAAAAAGCAGTTCTACCCTAGCGATTGCATCATGAGGGACGACGATCTTTCCTGTTCTGAGAAAGTTGAGAATAAAGCGAAAATGAGTTGGATCTCGATCTATGAAGTAAGATCCGTCTTCTTGTTCTTTCATAACAAACCTTCCACTGAACATGCTGGCTAGCATGGAATCTGTATCTTTTCTCAATGTCTCCAGTGATGTTTTGAATATGCAACCTCCGATATCCAGTTTGATCGGTTTTCCTTGAAATTTCTGCAGTTTGGGAAAATCTCGCTCCAACTGATCTCTTTCTGCTCTCACTCGCTCACCTACAGATGTCAGCATGCCCTCCGCTTCAAAATCATCAGCAACCTCCTTACTCGCCATTTCCTACTTCTGCGGGTGTGGCACTCGACGTCGCAATTAAGTCGTGTACAGTACTGTACAGTAAGTAGACTCGTGCCCAGTCCTCCTCCGCGCTAGGTTGCTTACACCACGTGCGCTAGCTGTCACGTGTGTATACGTCCATGTGGTTTCACACGTGTGGTTGGCCTAAGCACGGAGGTTGTCCGTGCTTAGGTCAACCACACGTGTGAAACCACATGGACGTATACACACGTGACAGCTAGCGCACGTGGTGTAAGCAACCTAGCGCGGAGGAGGACTGGGCACGAGTCTATACAGTACGTGAGTACAGTCCGTACGTGAGTACAGTCCGTACGTGAGTACAGTCCGTACGTGAGTACAGTCCGTACGTGAGTACAGTCCGTACGTGAGTACAGTCCGTACGTGAGTACAGTCCGTACGTGAGTACAGTCCGTACGTGAGTACAGTCCGTACGTGAGTACAGTCCGTACGTGAGTACAGTCCGTACGTGAGTACAGTCCGTACGTGAGTACAGTACGTACGTGAGTACAGTCCCACGTACAAGGACTCCCAACGTCCCATCATGATCAGAGCCTCGTGATCATGCTGTACGTAGCTTTCCCGCGTATGCATACATAGATACATACATACATACATACATACATATATACATATATATATACATATATATATATATATATATATATATATATATATATATATATATATATATATAGTCTACATAATTTGCATGCATGAATTGTCGTGTAAACTATGATTTATAGTCCAGCAACATGGCGCCAGCAGACCATTTCAATACATTTTTAACCCCACCGGAATGCAGTGGGACAATAGGACAACACAAGTAATGCGTCTATTATTTACAAATTATGAGGCACCTGACATGGACATTTTAATTAACACGTATGTGTTACAAGTAGTCTGTGCGGACATGCTGTCTCTTACAAACATGTAATTTGCAGTCTTTATTGGTCAAAGTCAATCATAGTCTGTGACTAGACATTGGTTGATAACAACCAACCCAAATGACAATATTAACATCCTCAAAAATCACAACACTTCGTCCAATAGTGACTCATCATCCACATGATTTCCTAACGTCACAGTCAGTAAAGGATTCTGTTCCATTGCTCTCCTAATTGTAGTCTCAGCTGTCAAACTACCAGCCCAAGCTCTCCTACACACCTACACACACACACACACACACACACACACACACACACACACACACACACACACACACACACACACACACACACACGCACACACACACACACAAAGATAAAAACAATAAACTTAAGCCACAGACCAAACAAGTGTAGGTCATTTAGTGTATCATTACCCCATTGGAGACATCCCAAGAAAGCATCATTTGAGCTCTATCTCCTGCTTCCTAGTTAACACAACATATTCTATTTAATTAGACAAACTCTAACATTGTATGTAGAATAGCACCTGTGATCCATCCAACACAAGACCAAATCCTCCGTTAATAACCTCACCCCTATCATATACAACAATGTGTAACACAATAGATACAAACTAATGTACTACTAAAGTGTATGATGTACTATCTGTCTGGTGTTCCTGCTTGTCTAGATGTCTGTATTTCTGCTGTTGATGTATTACTATTTATTGTATCAACAGTATGGTTTTCATACCATCCAACTCCACCTCCATTGTGTAGAGCAACCCATGTAGCACCATGAAAAGAATCTCCAATTACAGTTTGAACAGCCATGTCTAAACAAGCATGAAGACAACTAAAATATATATTTTTTGTTAAATTTAGAAATTTCTTCCTACCAGCACAAAACTTGGAACCATCAGTTATGTTAGCTGTTTCACGATATGGACTAAACAATCAGAGAAATTTGTTACTGTAATGCACATGCACACACACACACACACACACACACACACACACACACCACACACACACACACACACACACACACACACACACACACACACACACACACACACACACACACACACACACACACACACACACACACACTGACACACACACACACACACACACACACACACACACACACACACACACACACACACACACACACACACACACACACACACACACACACACACACACACACACTTAATTAACTGTACCTGTCTGCTCCACTAACATCATGATGATCTCTGCTAATCACCACAGGACCCTAACAAATTATGTCTGTCAATGAATGCACCTGTAATGTACCATCTCTGATTGCTTTATTGAATGCATTTGTTATTGCAATCCTTCCCTGCATGTCACTGTAGAGAATACGAGCTTGAGAACTAACAAGCTGGAAAAAGAGAGAAATTGAGTGTCGACTGGTAGTTGGCCAGTGTTAATGTTGTACGTGTACAAGATTATGCTTGCCGGCTTCCTTTATCCATCGACAATTGTCTTCATATTGTTGTTTTACATACGATGGAACTGTTGATATAATATCAATGAAAGACTATACAAGCCATTCTCTTTTTGTCTGTTTATCTGTCTGTCTGTCTGTCTGTCTGTCTGTCTGTCTGTCTGTCTGTCTGTCTGTCTCTTAATTTCTCTGTGTACCTTGTCTGTCTGTTTTGTATCAATCTGTTCACCATTCGTCTCTCTGTTAGTGTCACTCTTCATAAGGCAGGCTGACATTACCATCAGTCTTCATACTGACAATACTAACCCCCCTGCCTAATAATTCATGAACAACTAACACATCGCGGTCTTCATGAATTATGCTGCTCATGGTACAGTCATACATTTACACAGCAAGCCTTTCAGAACTAAAATCATTTGCACCAACAGCGTCCAGGCTGCCTGAACATGGAAATCATTGTACTGTAAGACTAAAGACCAACAGCTAATTAATTAATATACTAACGTGCACTACTTTACAAGTGATTGATGGTCATCACAGGTGTTGGAAGGGCGTCTGCCGCACGCACTACTTTTTGAAAAATGGACTTTTGTCAGTTGTCCATTACTGAGTACTTCCGGTTTAGGGGTAACTGATTAACTTAAATAACTAATATACTTTTAGTTACGTTAGTTATAGTCTTTCTCTGTGTCATTCTTGGCAGTAGGTATTGCGCATTAAACGTATTTACTCATTGCTGTGAAACAAGGTTACAACATTCATCTGCATTCAAACAGAACCAAAGCATTGGAAGTAGCGTGCGCTAATATTTATATAAACACGCATACCTAGCAAACACATACCACATTTGCTTTCGACGCCCCTGGAACAATAATCTTGCTTCCGTAAACAAAATCAAGTGCAGTAAAGTCATGTTTGCACAAAACCAATTCTAGACATGAAATGTATGCGCAGCGCTTTAAACAGCGCTGTACTGGTTACAGCAAGTCTTTACTTTAATCATTCGTCACGATCGTCAGACTATTGTACTGTATGTATAACTGATAAAAGTTTTGAACTGTACAATAATAATTAGATCAGACATTCGTAAGTATATACGTACACAGAGTGTTGACCATCTACACTTTCGTATCACCACAACCTGCTCTAGCAGTCTGTGAAGATCGAAGAATGGGCAACCAGCAAATAAACCATTGACATACAATACAATTCTGTACCATAAGTGACTGACTCTGCACGCATGCGTCTGCAAATCAAAATAAATCACGTGTACCAACACACCTTCACAAGTACACATGTATACCACAATTTATAAAATTACTTAATTGATTTTAAAATGTCAAGTGTTTTAATAGAATGAGATGCAATAATTAAAAGTTTTAATAATTGTTTATGTGGGTCAACACAGGAGGGTTAGCTGACTAACAAATTTCCAACACAATAGACAACAAATGAGTTGACACTTTGCTTACCTCCTTGTGATATCATCTCTTCTAGAATGTCTGTTGCAATGCGGTCTGTTGTCTCAAGGTCAGTGCATAATCCTGATGTGCATACCCATCTAAAGCCCATTCTTAGTTGCTAATGAAGTAAAATGAGATAAAACTGTGACCACCTGAATGGTCCAAATCCACCAGAAAATATCCCACTAAACAAGGTAAAGGGCATTGACTGAATGTAATAACCAAACAAATGTATTTAAAGTTATGAAACATGAAGAAATGCAAACAATAAAGAAACACAGCACTGACAAACACTGTACATATTAGATACAAGACTACCAAACAAACATACCTACAGACCTATAATACAAACAAACAAACAAACATACACACACACATACAAATAGACTTTTTACCCCATAATGTCTTGAACATATGATGGATATCGAAAGGCTCTGGCTGCTCCTTCAACCATCACATCAGCTCCTACAAATGCAAAACAGATTAATTGTGTTCACGTCTTGCCAGAAAATAAGAAAAGTACAATCAAACATGTTTTTACATGCGCAGTTGTATTAAATAGATTTATCAATCCCAACAATGTTAAGTATTCTTATTATTAAATAACATGATAAAACAACATTGCATAGTGTTACTGATTCACTAAAACAACAAACCTTAGAAAGTGCAATATACCAGGTCTTGAATTTAAAAAATGCCTATATATAAATATAGAATATATTTTTTACAATGGTTCATAATTGAATAAAGATATAGTCCCACCACCTAAAGATGAGCGCAAAATACAACTCTAAACATACATGTATGAGTCTCATTTATCAGAAACAGAGCTAACAGTTTCATATATATATATATGGATGTGCATTTGGTCATCTTAAAATGGACAGTAACATTAGAGTATACAATGACAAATTTCTTCAAATAATCAAATGGTTATAGTTCTGCTTTATTGGGTGTACATCAGATAATATCTGCTAACAACTATAATACAGTATAGTATTTCTTAGTACTCCACATGGTGCAAACAAAGTCACAAAGCCAACTTATATTTAGTTTTTAGTAGTCTAGTTAGCAATAAGTACTAGCTACTCTGAGCCTGATTCACAAGCACTATCAAGCAGCATACTGTGACCCTGAGATTAACAAACAAGCACTAACTACCAATACATTGCTAAGCACCTAGCTGGACCGTGTTTCCACTAGCTCAATGTTAAACTAGTTTAATTAACCTAAACAAGTTCGTAAACTAAAACAGTTCAAGAAGGCGACTAAGAACTCGTGCAGTCGAGATGTGTAAGCTATCCGAACAAGTCTGTTTTCCAATTGCGCAGTATTCCTGGAATGATGCTTGCTGTGATACATTGCTCTGCTCTGTAGCAATAGTCTGACGTCACTGAGACTCCAAATTCAGCATCTAGGTACATGCAGTAGCTGCTGATTTCTCTCTATTATTTGATGACACTTCCATCTTTCGAGGCAATCCATATCAGCAAAATAACAGTAAATACCATCAAAATGGTGTTGTCAGTGACCATCTTCAAGCACGCACATTACCATCACGTGACAGTTAAACCTAAACCATATGCTAAAGCTACTACAAAATGGGTTTAGGAAAAGTGGTTTAGGTTTAGAATATAACTGGTTTAGTGCAGATGAAAACAGGTCAATACTTAATCCAGTTTAGCTTAAACCACTTGAAACCGGTTTAGCAGTTAATTTAAAAAGTGGCAAATTAAAGAAATATAATAAAAGCCAATGCATGTTCCTTTAACTATAAATAGTCCATGTTAAATGTGGTATTGCAAAAAATGCAAACAACAATAAATTCAAACAAACTAGTCAACAACAGCGCACATGTATTACGTAAAACCCATGGTATTAAACTATAGTCTACACTGCCCATTTCACATGCAAGTTTGAATCAGCTGTTCTGCAGTCTACTAATGTCCAAACACTTCAACATCTCGTGTCTGAAATCTTTGTTGTCCAACTAGCCAATAGACGTTAGAAGTGACACCTGGTGGGTAGCTGTAATACTGACCATTGGACCAATTGCTGTTGCTGTTGGAGTTGGTATTACTGGAATCAGCAATGTAAATATTATGACCTGCTCCAAATGTACAACAGTAGCTAGAATGATGATAAACTGCATTGCTGCTGCTAGCTATTGTAGCCGTTACTGGAGTATTTCCCGAAGCTGAAGATCTGAAAGCAAACAGAAAAGACTGTAAACTTTGCTTAGATACACCACTTGCACTTGTCCATGGCACATCAGTATATCCTCCAAACAAATATCCTCTAGTAGTGTGTATCACACTGATCGTCTCTCCTTTGTTGTCACAGCAACGATGAAAATCAGCAGCTCTAAAACCATCCCTGCTTGCCTTGTAGATGAGACGCCAATTCGTTTTCACGCTCAACCAAGACGTGAACACGTTTATCTTCTGTGTTCATCAGAGTGCTGTCAACAAACTCACTTGCGACTGGCTGTACTGCTGATTGTGAATCTATTGGATCACTGAGTCTGTCTATGATTGGTTTGATGTTATAAAACTCCGCCTCCAACAGCAGCTCTTCTCTAGCGATTGTGTCATGAGGGACGATGATCTTTCCTGTTCTGAGAAAGTTGAGAATAAAGTGAAAATGAGTTGGATCTCGATCTATGAAGAAAGATCCATCTTCTCTTGGTTCGATCCATATTAAACCGTCCGCTGAACATGCTGGCTAGCATGCTATCGCCATCTTTCCTCAGCGTCTGCAGTGTAGTCATGAAGATAGTCCCTCCCACATTCAAACTATAGTGCATTCTTCAGTAAACAACTGTAATTTAGGAAAATCTTCCTCCATCTTCTCGCGTTCTGCCGTAAGTCGGTCAACCTCAGAACTTAAAAGCGACTGCATTTTATCCAGATGCGTCGTCGCCGCAACAAGAGGATCAGATTCAGCCATCATCAGAGGGCGGTGCTCTAAATAGCGAGAAATTGTATCCCGGATTTTGTGACGACCGCACGCTCTTACCCCAACAGGCCAGTACCACCACCATACGGGTTGTGAAGTGAAGTTTGATCAGAAGCAAGATCAGCTAACAACTCACCAGTTTGCAATTCATCAGCCAACCTTTCCCTAAAAACAAAGCAAAGCATTAACAATTACCACAACATTTGTATTCGTGGTCCACTTCTGTTAATTAGTTATATCTTGTCCAAGTAACATAAATAGTTAAAAAGCAGTAATTACTGGTAAAGAAGTAGAGGACAGAAGAACAAACAGATTGAAAACAAGATGATAGAAAGCGAAATAAACAATAAACAATCACAGACGTAGGAAGCAGGGGACAGTGGGGCGCGTGCCCTCCTCCACTATTTTGGCTAAGTTTGATTTAGCCAAGATGTATTCAACTTTAGCCGTGTCCCTGTCGAGTGACCTGCTGATATCTAGGAATGACAGACACATAGAAACTGATAACATTGACATGACATGCTGAACTAACACTATTTGTGTTGGTTTACTGTTTTTTGCTGTGTAGCATGCATACATGAATAATTACAACACATTTGGCCTTGTTTACCTAACCACGCCTCCTAGTCAAATGTGTGCCCCTCGACCAAATCTAGGTTCCTACGTCGCTGAACAAGGCAAACAAAAACACAACAGGCAAACAGATAACAAAGACCAAAGACTAACAAAGAAAACAGAATAAGTCACTAGATGAAAAGATTTGATAAGAAATGACATTTTTGGTTCCAACTTTACCATGTTTATGCATTCACAATTGTAGTGTATTGATACTTTGTATTGCGTAGTGCACGTTACTTAGATAAAGCCCGCTATTCATTGGGTTCTCTAAAAGTAGACACACACAATAATCAGACACTCTTGTGTTACGCTCACTCGGCTGTTGTGTTGTTACACGCGCCACCCTACATTTGGTGACAGGAGTAAAAGTTGTGTTATGTCTAGAGACTCTCCGCAAGCTTTCGATGGTTTGGATAAATTGCTTTCATTTCTTGACCGTGTTTCTGTGTGGACATCTTTGAAAGGATATGAAGAAAAGAAAAAGGCGTTGGTTTTTACCTCGAGACTTGAAGGACCAGCGTTTGAAAACTATCGACGACTGACAGACGAAGAGAAGACAAACTACTCAATAATTGAAGCTTCGCTAGAACGAGAGTTCATGTCCGGAGGAGCCGACCGAATGCAAGCGGTGAGACAACTAAGACAGCGTAAATGGACAAAAGGTGAGGAACCGATTGAAGCGTTTGCTCATGAGATAGCTAGATTGGTCGACTTGCATGGCATAGTCCGAGTCCAATGATGTGGAGACACTTGCGCGAGACGCATTTCTAGAGGGTTTGCCACCTAACTTTCAACTGTACGTAAAACTAGATGCATCTAGTATGACAAAATCGCTACGTGACCGTAAAGATGTGGTCCACCACTTACAGTTGGTGGAAATCGGGAAACGATCGCGCAGTTATCCATCACATCTACCGGTAAGTCATGTTTCAGAACCGGAAACGCAGTCATTTATGGAAGTCGGCAACATCCAATCATTTCACGATCCTAAAAATATCTTCCAATCAGTGAACAGCCGTCAACAACCGCTTTGGCAACCAGAAAGATATAACGTAAGTCGCGATCGTAGACGAAACGCCAGAAGACGTTTCTGTTATATTTGTGGAAGTCTTGAACACATTCGATCTAATTGTCCGCATATTCAAGATTGCTACCGTTGTCTAAAGCCGGAACACCTCGCCAGGAATTGTACAGCTCCAAGCCCAGCGGCAAATCGTGTAGACCAGTCAAAAAGGGCGTGTTTCAAATCTTACAATCGTTAGACACGGACTCACTTTGGTAAGGGCTACAATTTACGATGGAAACCATGCGTTCCTAGTCGATACAGAAGTGGATATTAGCCTGCTACCGTACAGAGTCGTGGAGGCCAATAATTTATCGGTAAGACGTCGTATGGTCCAGCAACCAGTCATGGTCGATGGATCTGCTCTCCAATGTGAGAGCATGACGGATGAGTTAACACTAACGATCGGTACGAGTAAGGTTTCAAAGTCATTCTACGTAGTCAGAGGAATTGAATATGGTATCTTGGGGACGGACAACTGGCACATCTCGATGTGTAAATTGACGTTGCTACAAAAAGTCTATATCTGCATGGTTAGAAGGTCTCGGTCCACATTCGAAACTGTCGGGGCGTCTACTAGTTCGGTTTGTCTGACAAAATTCGGTCGAGTCTACTCACCAGACAGAGTGGTAATTTCACCAGGAGAAGAACGGACAATAGGGGGAAGAATTCATTCGAACACTCCAACCACGTGGACGGGTGTAGTAGAGGTACTGGATGAATTAACTAAACGGTCTGGTTTACTGGAATGTGCAACTGTAGCGGAAGGAGGTATAAAGAGAAAAATGTCCCTGTTCGCGTCTTGAATGTTACGGAAGACCCAGTGACCGTTTTATAGAGGCCAATCGTTAGCCGAGTTTACTGAAGATATATATATATATATATATATATATATATATATATATATATATATATATATATATATATATGATGAATGAAGGCAAAACACGTGACGAGGCAACAAAAACTGGTAAGATAACGTACGACTCTATCGCAGGAACGACCCTAGGAGAGTCCTTGTCCACGAAACAGAAAAATCGCCTTGAGACGTTACTACGAAGGTATAACAAAGTGCTCGCTTACCCAGACAACGATGGGCATGTAACTCACATTGAGCACACCATTCCGCTAACGACGGACAATCCGATTGCACGTAGACCTCGTCGCCTGCCAACGCAATGGAGACCTGGAGTTGAAGAAGAAGTACAGGAACTGCAAAGACGAGGTGAGATACGACCATCTGAATCGGGCTACGCAGCACCTGTGTGCCCAATTAAGAAAATAGACGTTTCAATGTGTCTCTGTGTAGATTATCGGGCCCTCAACTCCAAGACAAAGAATACGGCGATTCCAACAGGAAATTTAATAGAAGTCGTGGAATCGATGGCATGCAGGAGCCCAATTTTTCAGCCACAATGATCTAGCGCAAGGATACTACCAAGTGCCGATTGCTGAGAACGACAAAGAGACTGAAATTATCTTCTGTGGTCTACGAGTGAGCAAAGATGGACGGACTGGGCCCAGATTCAGAAAAAGCAGCATCAAATACGAAGATTCCCAAACCTTCAAACGCCAAAGAGGTTAGAATGTTTTTGGGTATGGTGGGTTGGTATCGAAGATTTATTCCACGGTTTGCATCCATCACTAAACCAATGTATAACATTTTTGAGGGTGACAAAGCCTTTCGATGGTCACACGAATGTGAAATCGCTTTCAGCACTTTGAAAGAGATGTTGATTTCTAATACAGTTCTGAGTCATCCACATCCAGATAGAACGTATGTTCTCACGACAGATGCTTCCATGGTCGGGATAGGAGTAGAACTAGCTCAGCAGACGACAGAAAGAATAAGACCAGTTGCCTATTTCAGCAAGACACTTTCCAAATCAAAAAGAAAGTATTCTGTATATGACAAAGAATTTCTCGTTATTGTGATGGCTGTCCGTCATTTCGCCATCATCTCATAGGAACTAAGTTTTGTTTGAGAACTAATCATCGTCCATCACAGTTTTTGGCGAATACCAAAGATTCCCAGGGGAAACGTACTAGATGGATTATGGAATTAGAGGAATATTCATTTACTGTAGAATATATAACTAGTCGAGAAAATGTTGTGGCTGATGCTCTAAGTCGACTAGAACACGAGAAAACCTTGAACTTAGACGAATCCGAGAAAATACATCAGAACAATAACCGTGCCAACCCGATCGCCGCGTTTCGACCTCCAGAAGCTGCACCGTTAGTAGCCAGTCTAAGAGACGACTGGTCTATGGAAGAATTTATGAAGGCACAACAGAAAGATCCACTGTTAATGGAAATCAGCGATATTGTTGGTATGGACCAAGTTGGCTCACGTGCTGATATGGAAAGTCAATCAAAGGTGGTAAAGGAGGACTGAAGAAAAATCTGACTTGGTCTCCTGAAGGTGTGCTCCAGAGGATTGCCCCGTCGGGACTGTTGCAAAATGTTGTACCGTCGACGTTAGTTGCAGAAATATTACGTCTTGCTCACGATGAACCCTTTTCAGGACACCAGGGAGTGAAGAAAACGCTTCAAAGAATTTTACAGCGGTTTGGCGGCCTACAATCAATGATGATGTTGCACAGTACACACAATCATGCGATGTTTGTGCTAGAAGAATGTCAGCATGTCCAAAGGCACGAGCACCGTTAAAATTAATTAAAAGAGCAACAGCAAGCTACACAACCATTGCAGAATATTGAAATAAACATCAAGGGTCCATTGCCGAAAACTGATAATGGCGGTCAATATATATTGGTCATCCAAGCCGCGTTCTCTCGATTTGCAGCGATGCACACGGTCTCAAGACAAACGACAGAAGAAGTATGTGGGAAATTGCTTGAATGGATATGTAGATACGGGATCCCCACATGTATACATTTGGATCACGGCACCTGTTTTACGAGTCGAGCATTTAAAGAATTTTGTTCACGGTATGCCGTTAAACGTACAATGTCAACTCCATACTACCCACAAGGGAACGGTTCGGTCGAACGCTTAAATCGCTCCTTGGGTAAAAGCTTGTCTAAACTGGTCGCCTCAAATCAATTAGATTGGCAGAAACACCTCCCAGAAATACAATTTTCCCACAATACAACATTTCATGAACCTATCGCCACCACACCTTACAAGGTCATCCTCAAGGAAGATCCTAGAACAATAATTCATGCAGCCGCAGACGTGATTCATAGAAGCCTCGTACCAGACCCTCTCTCGCCGTCGTGCCCGGTTCCCGTATAATACGACAACGCCTGAGAGGGTCTGGGATCATACCGCCTACCGTTTATGCTATTAAATGATCAAACTAGCTCGTATGTCACCAAGCCTCAAGGCTACTAATACAATTAGTCTAATATTTATTCTCATGTGTCACACGGAATGTCTTGCGACAGACTTGACCTTCCATTCGTACTCTACTTGTTTCCTTTCAGTGTTGGTATCCTGTCTCTACGCAAGCTCTACGTATTTGCCAACCTCTCTGGGAAAGAGGACTTCCTCTCCAAGAGACTCTAGAGCGGAAGTCAACACCGTGTCTGACAGCACGCTCTGCCAGGCTCCAAATGTTCCCGAATCGTACTCGAGCTTCCCGATTTGTATTGTTCTCGTAGCCTAGCACAGTAACAGAGCGGCGCCTAGTGCATCCCTAGTCCAAGCTACCTAGACTGCTGATCGGATCACATTGGACCTCACAGCTTCAGATAACGTAAATCGAACTCAGGATCGAGCTCCCTCTGTGAATGAATCTCTTTCCATGCGGCAAGGTGGGTCTCTTCTCATGCAGCTGTACAGGAACGAAATGTAAACAATGAATGTATGCAATCGGATATCACAGCTAGCCTAACTTTGATGGAAGGATAGCTTCATAATTAACTAAGAGCATGAGAGTGTTGACGTTGGTGACGTGGGGTGACACTTAGATGACGTGGGGTGACACTAGGTGAAGAAAGTAGGCGGTATGATCCCAGACCCTCTCCGGCGTTGTCGTTTTATACGGGAACCGGGCACGACGGCGCGAGAGGGTCTGGTACGAGGCTAAGTCAGCTACAGAAGGCGATGGAGACAAGGCAACAACCAGAAGGAGATATGCACGAACTGTCACGTGCCTCTGGAAAGAATCCTAGAAGTGAACAACTTGCAGCGAACTCAAAAACGAAAACGAACCAAGGGAAATTGACGGGAAAGACATGCTGGCGATGTGGTAAGTCTAATCATGCAGCATGTAATTGTTATTTTAAGGGCTCGAAATGCCGGAGATGCCACGAACGTGGTCACGTGGGACGAGTGTGCAAAGCCACAGCCGCGACAGCTAAACATGTAGCAGACAGCCCATGATCGGCAGACTCAGACGAAGATGTGGACGTACAGGAACAGAGTGGGATTTACCGCACCGAAAAGGCAACTCTAAGGCAAGCCCGTGGCTAATCGAACTGCAGCTAGATATGAAATCAGTCACCATGGAGATTGACACTGGAGCGTCTATGACCATATTGTCGAGTCGATCCTACAGGCAGCTGTGGAAGAACTGGGGATCGACCTACCTTGAGCCCATGCAACGTCAAACTAAAAAGTTATGGAGGACATCCAATATCGGTATTGGAAACGATCTCTGTGTTGATAAAAGCGAGGCCGGAAGAAGAACCGCGCACGCTACAACTCGTGGTTGTGGAAGGAAATGGACCCAACCTATTGGGGCGGGATTGGCTGTTAGCATTGCAACTGGACTGGCAACGAGTCTATCGGGTAACCTCCCATGTTAAAGTGTTGTTGTCAAGGTACAGACAAGTTTTTGATGCCCACTTGGGATCATACACAGGTCCACCGGCTAAGAGCTACGTTGATCCTCAAGCTACACCATGTTACTGGAAAGCTAGATCTGTCCCATACGCACTCAAGGATCTTGTCAACGAAGAGCTCGCAAGGTTAGAGAGGGAAGGAGTGGTTAGTCCCGTCAAGTTCTCAGATTGAGCGGCTCCGTTGGTGCCTGTGTTGAAAAAGGGCGGTAAAGCGGTCAGGTTATGCGGTGATTACAAGTTGACTGCAAACAAGGCGACCCGACTGGAGCAATATCCTATCCCCAAGATAGAGGACCTGTTTGCCTCACTGGCTGGAGGAAAAGGCTTCTCCAAATTGAATCTCAATCAAGCGTACACACAAATCCCTGTAGAGGAGGAGTCTAAGAAACTAACAACTATCAACATACCTCGTGGCTTATATCAGTTCAACCGACTGCCCTTTGGCATTTCATCTGCGCCAGCAATATTTCATAGAGTCATGGAGGGACTCTTGCAAGGAGTACAAGGTGTTAGCGTGTATTTGAACGACATACTCGTCACTGGGAGAGATCATGAAGAGCATCTGAAACACTTAGAAGAGGTGTTACGTAGGTTGAAGGAGGCGGGGCTCCGAGTGAAAAAGGCAAAGTGCCAGTTTACGGCTAGTTGGATAGAATACTTAGGACACCGAATAGATGCAGAGGGACTCCATCCGACTCAAGAAAAGATCGAGGCGGTGAAACGGGCGCCCCGCCAGCGTAATGTGTCTGAGCTAAAAAGTTTCCTCGGCATTATCAACTATTACGAAAAGTTTGTGCCCAGCTTGGCTACAACCTTGGCGCCTTTGTACGAGTTGCTAAGGACAGGATCCACGTGGGTTTGGTCTATGATCTAATTAACCGTATGGAAGATAATCTGGCTGACTCAGAACACGGTGCATACAGCTACCCACACATGCAGCAGAAACTCCAGGAATATTTTGGAGATACTGTCATTGAAACTGAGATCAGTGGTAAGCCCAACGTTGTTACCTTCAGAAAAAGGCCAAAGCGATGCTCCATGACTTCCACAGTCAGCAGAAAGCTGATCTTGACACAGAAAAATTAAGATAGTAGAAACTGCTGCTAAACTGATTAGGGACGACATCAAAGCAGTGGAAACATCTCACAAAGTCTATCATCAGTGGAAACATCAAACAGCGAATCTTGATATTGTTTGGAAGAGTTCCATTATGACTGGATCACCAAAGCCGATGTGGTCTGGAATGATGCAACTTGTGCATCGAGGCAATCATCCAGGGAGATCGTCTGTGATGTTTCTACCAATGATTGACATGAATCCGAGTGATGTGCCATGTGTCTACTCAACACTGAAGTATGTATGTAAGCTTGCACGTCGCCACAATGTTGCACCCATTATTACGTTTGATGAGACCACTCATTTGGAAGTCTCTGATGATTATTGTAACTGCCAGTGGAAAGTGAATTGAAGGATATTGTCCTTCGTCTGGGAGCTTTTCATACAGAAATGAGTTACCTTGGGTGTATTGGCCATCTCATGGCTGCATCTGGATTACAAGAATTGCGGCAATTGATTTACGCACCCAACGCAGTAATGCACGTGCGTACTGGCAAGGCAATTTCTCGAGCAGTATGGGCACATCCTATTGTTGATGCAGTTCTCAGTGCTTTGGTGCTGGCCAAAACATTTAATATGCCTTTACCCGGAAGTTCAGATGACCCAGAAACTGGGAATGTGGAAACAGAAGAGTTTTAGAAGCTACAACGTCATCACATGGCTAGACATCCAGACCTGGATGAAGCTGCTGTTCACTATGAGGTGATGCAAGGTTCATTGTCTGCAGCTCAAGTTTGCCAGTCTGGTGCGATAACCAGAATCGGTGAATGCTCTTCAAAGAGAAACCAAATCCCTGAAGTCATCTCTAAGACTGCTACACTTTGGTTGCAGTATGTGGATATGGTTGATATACTTCGCAAGTATATCCGGGCAGAGCGTACTGGCAACTGGGAATTGCATCTCCAAACTGTTTCAGAAATGCTCCCTTACTTGGCCGCATGTGGGCACAACCACTACGCAAAATCTGCATGGATATATCTGCAGCGAATGTCTAATCTTCACAGTGAGCATCCAGATGCGTATCAACATTTTAGAGAAGGTCTCCATGTGGTGAGAAGTGGTCGTCATTGGGCTGGCTTGTCCTCGGATCTCATCATCGAGCAGGTGCTCATGAGGAGTCTGAAAACTGGCGGGGGTCTCACAAGAGGACGAGGGATCACTGAGCAGCAAGTAATGCCTGACACGGTTGTTGTCCACGCCAGCTTGTGCTGACGTGAACTGTGCCATGCAAGAGCTGACTGGAGTTAGCTACAACACAGGAGAGCAAAACAAAGACATAACCAAGGCTAGACAAGCTCGTGACTGGAAAGATACCCACACAAGTCTGTTATCTACTTAGTATACTTTAGCCTTTACAGGTAAGTAGTTGAAAAACACAGAAAGTTCAAACACATTAACAATCCCACAAAAAATATTGATACACACACACACACACACACACACACACACACACACACACACACACACACACACACACACACACACACACACACACACACACACAATAGAAGATGGTGTAGAATTGGCAACAAGTATGTTATCATTACCACGTATGACCTCTTTTTGACACTTTCCCCTGCAGATATTCCTTAAGACTTTTGAGTATGTTATAGAGGACACTTTTCTGTATACGAAACACTTGAAAAAGTTTGTGTTGCAATTAGTTTAAGGTTGACTCAAAATTTGTCACAAAATGCCTGTACTAAAAAGCTATTTAGGTTGTTTCCATAACAGCGCAGACAATTTTTAGTTTAGTAGATGACGTCTAACGTCGAAATTTTACCAAGGTGAATTCGTCTTGAGTTTTCCGCGATCGAAGTCGTTTCTAAAAGTGACTTTATACTTTGCAGACTGTGTAGAAATGTTAATCTATTCCATTCACAAAGTTCAACGTCTCAACCGAAGACGAAAAACATCAAAATCCCATTGGGACGAAAGATTCTTCACAATCCCATTCGAACGAAAGAATCCCAGTAAAAAAGATGAACAGGCCCTCTTCTTCCGGCACGCAACAGGGCCTGGGTACGAGGCTAACCATTTCGATACATTTTTAACCCCACCGGAATGCGGTGGGACAGTACAGTGTAGGACAACACAAAGTAATGCGTCTATTATTTACTAATTATCAGGCACCTGACATGGACATTTTATCACGTGTGTGTTACAAGTAGTCTGTGCGGACATGCTGTCTCTTACAAACATGTAATTTGCAGTCTTTATTGGTCAAAGTCAATCATAGTCTCTGTGACTAGACGTTGGTTGATAACAACCAACCCAAATGACAATATTAACATCCTCAAGAATCACAACACTTCGTCCAATAGTGACTCATCGTCCACATGATTTCCTAACGTCACAGTCAGTAAAGGATTCTGTTCCATCGCTCTCCTAATTGTAGTCTCAGCTGTCAAACTACCAGCCCAAGCTCTCCTACACACCTAACACACACACACATATAAAGATAAAAACAATAAACTTAAGCCACAGACCAAACAAGTGTAGATCATTTAGTGTATCATTACCCCATTGGAGACATCCCAAGAAAGCATCATTTGAGCTCTATCTCCTGCTTCCTAATTAACACAATATATTTTATTTAATTAGACAAACTCTAACATTGCATGTAGAGTAGCACCTGTGATCCATCCAACACAAGACCAAATCCTCCATTAATAACCTCACCCCTATCATATACAGCAATGTGTAACGCAATAGATACAAACTAATGTACTACTAAAGTGTATGATGTACTATCTGTCTGGTGTTCCTGCTTGTCTGTCTGTACTTCTGCTGTTGATGTATTACTATTTATTGTATCAACAGTAAGGTTTTCATACCATCCAACTCCACCGCCGTTGTGTAGAGCAACCCATGTAGCACCACGAAAAGAATCACCAATTACAGTCTGAACAGCCATGTCTAAACAAGCATGAAGACAACTAAAATATATATTTTGTTAAATTTAGAAATTTCTTCCTACCAGCACAAAACTTGGAACCATCAGTTATGTTAGCTGTTTCACGATATGGACTAAACAATCAGTGAAATTTGTTACTGTAATGCACATGCACACACACACACACACACACACAAACAAACATAACTGTACCTGTCTGCCCCACTAACATCATGATGATCTCTGCTAATCACCACAGGACCCTACAACACACTAATATTCACAAGCAACAAATTATGTCTGTCAATGACTGCACCTGTAATGTACCATCTCTGATTGCTTTATTGAATGCATTCGTTATTGCGATCCTTCCCTGCATGTCACTGTAGAGAATACGAGCTTGAGAGCCAACAACCTGGAAAAAGAGAGAAAATGAGTGTCGACCGGTAGTTGGCCAGTATTAATGTTGTGTACTAGATTATGCTTGCCAGCTTCCTTTATCCATCGACAATTGTCTTCATATTGTTGTTTTGCATACGATGGAACTGTTGATATAATATCAATGAAAGACTATACAAGCCATTCTCTTTTTGTCTGTTTATCTGTCTGTCTGTTTCTCTGTGTACCTTGTCTGTCTGTGTTATATCAATCTGTTCACCATTCGTCTCGCTGTGAGTGTCACTCTTCATAAGGCAGGCTAACATTACCATCAGTCTTCATACTGACAATATACCTCCCTGCCTAATAATTCATGAACAACTAACTCATCATGGTCTTCATGAATTATGCTGCTCGTGGTACAGTCTTACATTTACACAGCAAGCCTTTCAGAACTAAAATCATTTGCACCAACAGCTTCCAGGCTGCCTGAACATGGAAATCATTGTACTGTAGGACCACTAGAGACCAACATCTAATGTGCACTACTTTACAAGTGATTGATGATCATCACAGGTGTTGGAAGGGCGTCAGCCGCACTACTTTTCGAAAAATGGACTTTTGTCAGTTGCCCATTACTGAGTACTTCCGGTTTAAGGGTAACTGATTAAATAACTAATATATTTTTAGTTACATTAGTTATAGTCTTTCTCTGTGTCATTCTTGGCAGTAGGTGTTGCACATTAAAACGTATTTACTCATTGCTGTGAAACAAGCTGTCAAGGTTACAGCATTCATCTGCATTCAAAAAGAAAGCATTGAAGAAGTGCCATGGGTAGCGTGTGCTAATCTTTACATAAACATGCCTACCTAGTGCACGTTAGGCCATACCACTTTACATTTGGTTCCAACACCCCTGGGACTCATTAAATTCGTTTGACTATCTAGACGTCAATTCTCAGTAAAATCTAGCTCCGTAAGCAAAGTCAAGTGCAGTAAGTCATGTTTGCACAAACCAATTGTATATGTAAATTGTACAGCGCTGTACTGGTTACAGCAAGTCTTTACTTTAATCATTCGTCATGATCGTCAAACTATTGCACTGTATGTAAAACTGATAAAAGTTTTGAACTGTACAATAATAATTAGATCAGACATTTGTAAGTAAACAGAGTGTTGACCATCTACACTTTCGTATCACTACAACATGCTTTAGCAGTCTGTGAAGATCGAAGAATGGGCAACCAGCAAATAAACCATTGACATACAATACAATTCTGTACCATAAGTGACTGACTCTGCATGCATGTGTCTGCAAATCAAAATAAATCACGTGTACCAACACACCTTCACAAGTACACATGTATACCACAACTTCTAAAATTAAGTAATTAATTTTGAAATGTCAAGTGTTTTAATAGAATGAGATGAAATATGTGTGGGTCAACACAGGAAGGTTAGCTGATCGACTAACAAATTTCCAACACATTAGACAACAAATGAGTGACACTTTGCTTACCTCCTTGTGATATCATCTCTTCTAGAATGTCTGTTGCAATGCGATCTGTTGTCTCAAGGTCAGTGCATAATCCTGACGTGCATACCCATCTAAAGCCCATTCTTAGTTGTTAATGGAGTAAAATGAGATGAAAACTTGTGATCACCTGAATGGTCCAAATCCACCAGAAAATATCTCACTAAACAAGGTAAAGGGCATTGACTGAATGTCATAACCAAACAAATGTATTTAACGTTATGAAACATGAAGAAATGCAAACACTAAAGAAACACAGTACTGACAAACACTGTACATATTAGATACAAGACTATCAAACAAACATACCTACAGACCTATAATACAAACAAACAAACAAACATACACACATACATACAAATAGACATTTTACCCCATAATGTCTTGAACATATGATGGATATCGAAAGGCTCTGGCTGCTCCTTCAACCATCACATCAGCTCCTACAGAAAGCAAAACAGAATGCGTTCACGTCTTGCCAGAAATTAAAAAGTACAATCAAACACGTTACATGCATAGATGTATCAATCTGATCAATACCGAATGACAACATGATAAACAGCATTGTACTGTACTGTCTATTCACTAAGCCAACAAACCTTAGAAAGTGCAATCGTATACTAGTGACCGTATTTTCTCAATTTGCTGTCTAAAAAGCTAATTGTTATTAATATTGCTGTTAAATGCCTGAGAGTTAGTGAAGATAGGCAATCATACAGCAGTCGGTATTATCTATGATCTGCACGTGGCTTATTGAAATGTACAGCAACATTAGTGTATGCAATGACAAATTTCCTCAAAGAATCGAATAATGGTTATAGTTCTGCTTGATTGGGTGTACATTAGATAATATCTGCTGACATGGTATACTAAGTATAGTATTTCTTAGTACTCTAGATGGTGGAACCAAGCCGACAAAGTCAACCTAGTAGTCTTATCTAGTTAGCAATAAATACTACCCTGACCCTAATTCACAAACACAATCACGGTAACCCTGAGATTAGTAAACAAGAACCAACTACCAATACATCTGCTAAGCACCTAGCAGTTAATTTAGAAAGTGGCAAAATAAAGAAAGAAATAAGAGCTAATGCACGTTCCTCTAACTATGAATAGTCTCTGTTAAATGTGGTATCTCCGTGATCTCTCAGCAACTACTACATTACAAATAAATGTAAACACCAATGAAATACCAACAAACTACGGTCAACAACAACACAAGTGTTATTAATTTATAAAGGTAAAAACCATAATCTATACTGCCCATTTTCACATGCAAGTTTGAATTAGCAGTACTAATGTCCAAACACTTCCACATCTTGTGTCTGAAAGTTTTGTTGTCCAATAAGCCAATCATTGTTAGAAGTGACACCTGGTGGGTAACTGTAATGCTGACCATCAGACCAATTACTGCTGCTGTTGGAGGTGGTATTACTGGAATCAGAAATGTGAATATTATAACCTCCTCCAAATGTACAACAGGAGCTAGACTGATGAAAGACTCCATTGCCGCTGTTGATTATTATAGCCTTTACTGGAGTATTTCCCAAAGCTGAAGATCTGAAAGCAAACAGAAAAGACTCTAAACTTGGCCCCCATGCACCACTTGCACTTGTCCATGGCACATCAGTATATCCTCCAAACAAATATCCTTCAGTAGTGTGTATCACACTGATTGTCTCTCCTTTGTTGTCACAGCAACGGTGAAAATCAGCAGCTCTAAACCCATCCCTGCTTGCCTTGTAGATGAGACGCCAATTCGCTTTCACGCTCAACCAAGACAGAAGAACACGTCTATCTTCTGTGTTCATCAGAGTGCTGCCAGTAAACGCCAGATCACTGAGTTTGTCTATGATTGGTTTGATGTTATAAAACTCCGCCTCCAATAGCAGCTCTTCTCTAGCGATTGCATCATGAGGGACAATGATGTTTTCTGTTCTGAGAAAGTTGAGAATAAAGCGAAAATGAGTTGGATCTCGATCTATGAAGTAAGATCCATCTTTTCTTGGTTCCATATTAAACCGTCCGCTGAACATGCTGGCCAGCATGCTATCGCCATCTTTCCTCAGCGTCTGCAGTGTAGTCATGAAGATAGTCCCTCCCACATTCAAACTCGTGCATTCTTCAGTAAACAACTGTAATTTAGGAAAATCTTCCTCCATCTTCGCGCGTTCCGCTGTAAGTCGTTCAACCTCAGAACTTAAAAGCGACTGCATTCTATCCAAATGCGTTGTTGCCGCAACAAGAGGATCAGATTCAGCCATCATCAAATAGGGGCGGTGTTCTAGGAGCGAGAAACTGTATCCCGGATGTTGTGACGGCGGTACGGTTTTACAGTACATGTACAGTGTTCTCTTTTAAAAATTTGTTCTTTTGCAAGTCCCACAGATCCCGGATAAATTGCTAGCCTACTTTTTAACTTAGTTAGTCTGATCAAAATTGGCACCTCACTATCCGAGAATAGTACAATAAATATTTGGTACACAAACAACGCGCCTTTCAAATAATTATACACAACGTTACCAGCAAAATGACGGCGTTTGTTTGCTGGGCAATGGAAGAATGCAGCTACTGCGCATATCTACGCTCGCAAAAAAGAATGCAAACAAGTCTAGAAACATTTTGTAAAAATGAGAAAGATGTAGGGTTGTGGTACAGACTGAGCGATAATACATCATCCATGCATTGCACCATTTTCTAGACACTGTGTTTTACACCTTATAGCATGTTGGTTGCTATGAGCTACCAATTACCTGCACGACTTGCTTCTAACAAGAATGCATTGCCATAGTCCCAAAAATGCATTCCTCTTGATGTTAGTCGATTGATTGCAGCAACTTGACGACAAAGACTATTGAAAATGTCACACATCATATCACAAAGCAGACACAAACACACACACACACACACACACACACACACACACACACACACACACACACACACACACACACACAGTGCATTACAAGTCTTAGATGTTTAATTAAGTGCAAGAAAAAGTTAACAACAGCAGACAAGCAAAGTAACAAAAACTGGCAAATAGTCAGTTTGATACACAGACAGACAAATGCACATTTCACACAAACACAAATTATCAAACTACTACAAACCTTTCTTGAACTAAATTCTTAAATTTAATTGCATCATTCTCCAGAATACAAGTAGCTTCTTCCATCGTGTACTGTTCATACATTTAGAACACAATAAACCAAACTGCATGTACCAAATTTAATCAAAAAGACCATGTGATAGCTCTTACCCCAACAGGCCAGTACCCACCACCATACGGGTTGTGCAGTGAAGTTTGATCAGAAGCAAGATCAGCTAACAACTCACCAGTTTCATCCAATTCATCAGCCAACCGTTCCCTAAACACAAAGCAAAGCATTAACAATTACCACAACATTTGTATTCACGGTCCACTTCTGTTAATTAGTTATATCTTGTCCAAGTAGCATAAATAGTTAAAGCAGTACTTACTGGTAAACAAATAGCGGACAGAAGAACAAACAGATTGAAAACAAGATGATAGAAAGCAAAATAAACAATAAACAATCACAAACGTAAGAAGCAGGGGGCTGGAGGGTCACGTGCCCCCTCCAATATTTGGCTAAGTTTGATTTTGGCCAAGATGTATTCAACTTTAGCTGTGTACCTGTCGAGTGACCTGCAGGTATTTAGGGATGACAGATATAGAAACGAATAACATTGACATGACATACTGAATTAACACTATTTGTATTGGTTTACTGTTTTTTGCTGTGTAGCATGCATATATATGAATAATTATAAAACATTTAGCCTTGTTTGTCTAGCCATGCCCCCTAGGCAAATGTGTGCCCCCTCAACCAAATCTAGGTTCCTACGTCGCTGAACAAGGCAAACAAAAACACAACAGGCAAACAGATAACAAAGACCAAAGACTAACAAAGAATACAGAATAAGTCATTAGATAAAAAGATTTGATATTAAATGACATTCTTTGTTCCAACTTCAACATGTTTATGCATTCACAATGAATCATATGTATTCATGTAGTACAAAAATTGAACACTCGTGAATAAACGAAAATATACAAAAACAAGAAAAACAGATAGAAAGAGACTGTTAGGTGTGCAGCATAGAAATTTGAAGACACTACAACATGAACAACAACCGATACCTACAAACCTACCATCCACTGCTCAATGAATTCATCATAAACTACAACGCACTTACCAAAGATCAACGATATTTCCATGATAGCCAATACTCACAGTCTTGCTCTCATCTCGTGCCGCTCTAAACCAAATAAACAGCTCAGTAAAACACATAACCAC
>CAXXBX010000056.1:0-6263 GCA_964274945.1 Dehalococcoidia bacterium
ACGCAAAGTTTATTATGGTCGACTAGGAAAAACAGTTGGCAACAAAAGTTCGACCAGTATCGGACGTTGTTTGCTGCATATTGAACATTGCTCAATCTTATCCTGTAATTGTGACATAATTCCCGGCCACTAAACTACTGATCCTGCTCTCTCTCTACACTTGGTAATGCCAAGGTGTCCCAAATGAAGCTTATGCAAAATCTCTGCTTGCATCGAGGTAGGGATAACCAGTCAGCTACCACATAGTAATGGGCCATCTTCCATAGACAATTCTGATGCAACTGCCCACAATTTCTTGATATCTCCTTTGACCTTGTGTTTAGGCGGCCATCCATTCCTACAGAATTGCATCTGCTAGTAGCACATTTCAGCTGCATCTTGTTGCTCTCTTAGTTTGGCCAAAGTTTTGTTTGCACTGGTAGAGAATCAAGTATTTTGATCGACGTGCTCATTGGGTGGTGTTGCTAAATCCTGGCTTTGCAAATTTGCTCGATTTTCACAGATTGTACTCCTTGATAATGTATCTGGAGTATGAAGGTTACGACCTGGTACATGAGAAATAGTGAATTGCATCAGTTGTAATCTGAATCGTTGAACTTGTAAAGGTAGTTCTTCAAAACGCCTGTTTGTACTCACAATGATACTAACGGCTTATGATTCATTTCCACGTGAAATGACATTCCCAGTAAATAGTTACGGAATCGATTGCATGCCCATGTGAGAGAGAGTGCCTCCTTCTCTATCTGCGCATACCTAGCTTCTGCACTGGTAAGTGATCTTGATGCGCATGCAATTGGTTTCCATTGTTTGTTGTCTTGCTTCTGTCGAATAGCGGCTCCTAGACCATATGCTGATGTATCTGATGACACAGCTGTTGGTCTGGTTGGAGAATATAGAGCTAAAACCGGTGGTTGAGACATATCTTCTTTGATTGTTTCAAAAGCAGGCTGTTGACTGTCTCCCCATATCAACTCCGACTTGAGGTAATCAAGGCTCTCAATGGCTTTGTTTTCTCGGCTAATCTTGGGAGAAACTTCCCCAATTGGTTTACAATGCCTAGGAATCTCCTGACTTCTGTTGGAGTTGACAGCTCTGGCATCTCCTTAACTGCATTAATTTTGTCAGGATCACTTCTAATCCCTGAAGGATCAACAACATGACCAAGGAATTTCACTGTGTTAGTTGAAAATATGCACTTCTCTTGGTTAAGTGTAAGACCGACTTGTTGTATCTTCTCTAGGGCTTTCCGATGACGATCATGTTCTGCTTGTGTTTTCCCAAAGACAAGAATATCATCCCCAAGCAGAGTTCCTTGTAAACCGTTGAGTGTCTCTGACATTCTTTTCTGGAATAACTCTGGTGCCGAAGTTATACCTAATGGCAATCTGTTGTAGCAAAATCTCCCAAATGGCGTTATAAACGTCGTGAGTAAAGTCAATGACAGTGGTGCCTGCCAAAAACCACTATCTGCGTCGAGCTTGCTGAAAACACTAGCTCCTTGCAACTGAGCTAGAGTGTGTTCCACTGAAGGTAATACTCGTTTCACACTCTCGTTGAGTTTAGACAGATCAACACAGATTCTCACACGACCCTTTGACTTAGAAACTATAACCATTCCTGAACACCAGTCAGTAGGTTGGTTCTTCATCAAGGGGATAGGTATTGGTATTAGCAAATGGCTGTGCATCTGATTTCAGACAGATAGTGTACTCTTCACTCATCTTTCCAAGGCCTTTAAATAAATTAGGAAATTCAGCTTGAACATCAGCCACCTCATTCAGATTATTTTCAGCTTTGTGTACTGGCTTGATTACTTGGAGAGCTTCTATGACTGGTCTGCCAAGTAAACATCTCATTTCTCTCACCACAAATGTCTTGCTGTGTGGTCAACACTTTGACGTGGAGTAATGCATGTCCTCCTGAACCACGTAGTGAATGTGTGGTAGCAGTTTGCAGTTTAGCGTTACTGAAGGTTGCTCTGTACACTCTCTCTCTCTGGTATCACCGTAAATTCTGCACCAGTGTCAATCTGAACCTCAACTCTCTCCCATTCACTTTCACATTGGTCATCCACGCACCCGTTACAGTTCTAGTTGATTGAACTCCCAAGCATAGATAACTGCGAGAATCAACGAGTGCTACACTACTATCAGAAACGATCTCTATCTCCCGTTTGGTTTTACGCATACGACCTTGATGTCCTACTCGTTCACACTTATGGCATTTCGCCGTTGTTGCTGGGCACACAGCTCTACCATGCGACGGTTTCTGTCCGCATCTGGAACAGCTGTCTCCTGTCTGTTTAGTAGCTGGAATGAAGGATTTGCCTTTCACGCCTTCGTAGGTAGTAGCCTTCTGGAACTTTTGGAACAAGTTCTGTTTGGAATGTGGCAGTCATCGCGTGCGTATTGTTTTCAACGCCAGTCGTATCAGGTGTTATGGGTATGGGCGGTTCCACGGAGAGACGTCGCGAACAGTCTGTTGCATCTTCACCGACTCACTTTGTCGAGCACTCGTGATGGCTTTATCGAGGGTGAGGTCTGCGTCCATTTGGAGCTTCTCCGATAGCTTTGCATTGCGTGGTCCCACAAGATTAGCTCCTCACGTAATGCCCCAAATTGACAGTGCTCTGACAAGGTGTCTAGGGCAGTTACAAAACTCTCTACTGACTCATCGTCCCCTTGACGGCGGTAGTTGAACTTTGCACGTTCAAAAATTACATTCCTTCTCTTCACGAAGTGAGAATCAAACTTTCGCTTGACAGAGTCGTACGCCTTGCGCTCGTCTTCCGTCAACGTGAAGGAAGCTAAGACAGTCTCTGCTTTCGAGCTCATCGAATATACTAATGCCGCTATCTCCGTGGATTCATCCTTTTCTGAAAGACCAGAAGCCAATCGAAATCGTTCAAAGCGCTTGATCCAGACGTGCCAACTATCCGGCTGAGAGAATTCGAACTGCTTGGGCGGCGCTATCTGAAACTTTGCCATAAATTCTAACACCATGTCGTCTGCAGGCTCAGTAGGGTTTGACTGATTTTAGCACCCTAGCTTCGTCTGCGCCAATCAGTGTCCAGTGTTCGCTTACTTTCGCTACATATTGACTGACCGGTCAATAAATCGGGCCGTCTAACTGGGCCTACTGGTTTCTCAAGATGTCAATTGTCTGTGCAAGGATATCAACGCCTCAGCTGGGTGTTCAAACCAGTTATAGACCTTCTGGCAAGTGTATAAACGAATGCACTCCGCTGCGCCCAGCTCGTTAGCACTCGTGGGCGGAGCGGGGTGTATTTCGTTTAGACACTCTCAAGCGGTCTATAACTAGCGTATACTTTTGCGCACTACACTGTTGATAATACTAATTACGCGTAGGTAACATAATACTAACTTACCACAAGCCACGGGCACCTCGTGCGCGTGCCTAGCCGACTGCCAAGTGTAGATACTAAAAACGGTTGTAAGACGACCCGATTGCCTGCGTGTGTACTGTACGCGCGTCGAGTAGCTGCCACGTTTGCTACATCTGTTCCCTGCGATGGCAGGAATATGACAACGCGCCCGACGCGAATGTCGCGACTTCAGAGGCAATTGCAGTTGGTCACGTGGGAAGGTGTGTAACTTACCGCTATCTATGTATATTAGTAAGGCTGTATTTTGTGTTAATTAATTAGCTCGGGAAAAGAACGGGGAACAGTCTTAGAACCGGGGTTTTGTGTTGTTTCCGCCTAATAACAAGAGTGTAATTAGAGTATACGCGGGAATTTGTGTAATTACGTCAATCTAACTCGAGCAAAGAACGGACTAATTAGCTGGTGTATGTATATATGCATGCAGTCAGCAGACCATTCTTCACAGTCTCGTATAGCTATGCGGTCGATGACACACACTCGTCTCGTTCATTGGATGCTGCTAGCATCGATGCTGCTCGTTCTCATGCATTGCTCTCGTGCAGACGAGTACTGGCAAGGAGGTTGTGGCGGGTGAGCTAATGTAATACCAGACCTCCTGCTGCTGAATTTGTCTTGATTTGTTGTACTGTACGTGCTAGGAGTCGCTATCGGTGCAGAGAACGTGTGTCCTACTCTGTCAAAGCTTCCCGATACAAGCAAACGGCCTATCGAGAGCACTACCGTTACAAGTGCGGACTTTTTGGATGGGGTCGCTGCTCAGGCCGCAGGTAGGTTAGCTATATATTCAGAATCTCGTGCAGCACAAGCATTTACGCGCTTCGAAACCTCGTATCTTCTGGTGAGAAATTTAGGGAATCGTGAAGGAGCATGCAGTTGCATTTCCTCAGACTCGGCCTCCTGATTGTTGAACTCGAAGCATGCCAAGTAACACTTTTGAGTTACGAAAAACTAACGACAATCGGATTCTGCCTTGGGAGCTGGGTGTCTGGCATGATGCCATGGGGCTCCACATAATCCTTTCTTTACTTTGTCAACGCGCGGTGTCTAGATTTGTAGCCAGGGAACGTGCTACCAACTGCATACACGGTAGCCTCGTACCAGACCCTCTCGCGCCGTCGTTCCCGTATGTTATACGGGAACCGGGCACGACGGCGCGAGAGGATCTGGTACGAGGCTAATACACGGGTCTTCCGTAAACATCGTCACAACCACGCGCTAACAGGAGTTGTGTTTTACGGGTGCCGTCAGTGGGAGGTGCCACACCGGCGTTTGCAACGATCGACTCAATTCGTAATGACAGGGTGGGGTAATCTGCGACAGAACGTTTCACCAGTCTGCATGTGTGCGGTGATTAGCTACAGACGCGGATAGATGCGTTGTAGCTAGTCTTTGTAAACACAGAGTACAGTAATTTTTAGTAACGAGTAGATTGATTGCTCGGTCGCGTCACGACGTAGCTAGAGGGTACACGTGCATGTTTATCTAGGGTTACTGTTTGGGCATGAGTTGTACAGTAGAGTTACGTACCTGTAGCGTATTTCTGTTGTTATAGGACGAAGTACAGAAGCAGCATCGAGTACTACACGAAAATTTCCTACCGATACCAATGCCGACCTTGCAACAGTAAGAAATTGATACTCTTAAGTTTGCATGTACAATATTTTCTCTCGCAAAGGTCTAATTGTTAATTAAATTAATAGCCTCTATCTATCGCAATTGCTTTATAATAAAATCTATTCTTGATATTAAATAGCTCGTTCTATTCTCTAGTTGATTGTCAAGTACACTCGTGGTCGTCGTGGACATGCACTGCTCCCTGTTGCGTTGTGCTGCGTGAAAGAAGAACTCGTACCGTACGAGTTCCTCAGTGTGGCTCGGGGAGAAGTTGCCCTAGTCTCGAAGAAAGACGAACTCGATCTGACGACGACAACAAAGCGTGTTACATTGGTGGGAGATGCTACAGGCAACTCGAAAAAAGCCCAAACGGCTGCAATGTGAGCTTCACGTGATCAGAACTATTGACAGTTAATTTTTTTTAATTTATAATTTTTGCTTTGCTCTTAATTTTTATTGTATTTCATATCTTTAATATTTAGTGTTTATAGTTATTTGCTTATTTTAATTTAACTTTTTATTTATATTTATATGTATTTAATTTTAATTTGGCAATTTTTTAATTTTAATTTTTTAGTTTAATTTTATATTTTTATTTCTGTAATTTTTGTTTTTATTTTATTATTATTTTGTTTATTTTTTATATTAAGTAATTTTTTTGTTAGCAATGCCAAAAGAGCTATTCAAGATATTGGTGGACAAGGCTTTCCGTAGGAACATGCGACGACGGCAACAGTTGCACGTCTCACGATAAGTGTCAGAACGGATGTTGCGTCGGCAAACCATACAGATGCCTCTACTGCCAGAGGTGCAATGGCGACGGCACTTGCGGTCTTGCGTTTGGTTGCGTCACGCCCTGGAGTACGTGCGGTTGCAGCATCGGCAGTGGCTGTTACCGCGACGGACAATTCAATCCGTACCACAAAGCGCAAATGTGCGATACTAGTAAAAGTTGCGGGAAATGGTCGCCTGTGTCTTGAGATGACTGCAGACGAGGCAGCTCGTTTAGTTCACGTTTGTTGTTTGACTGTTCAACACTCTATTACTGTATAGATTGATCCTAGATGACATTCAATTCGTTCCGACTAGCATTAGATTGCACGCACGCATTTACACGATGCCCGCGTTTAGTGTGACACTGTTTTGACGTTGCTTTTGTGCAATCACTGATTTTGAATTGTTGTGGCAATTTACTAGCTAGCTGTAGCGCTTGAGGAATTAGTTATTAATTTATTATACGAGT
>CAXXBX010000057.1:0-8702 GCA_964274945.1 Dehalococcoidia bacterium
CCAAAGCTGTTTACATGCTCGTTTCCGTCGGGTTGCTACTTCCGGTGAGACGACTACTGAAGGGTTAATTAATTAATAGCAGCTGAAACGTTTTGCAGCTGAGGCACAGAACAACAACAGAAAGCAGAGTATCAATCACAATGCACCATTAGCCGAGTCGTTCTCCTGAGTAGCTAAAAGCAGTCCACGTTGAGATTGGCAAAACAAATGGCATGTTTGCCGATTTCATATTAGACTATATAAGAGCGTATATTCCCAGTAGAAGGTGAGACTACATGCACAGATGCTCTTTACGTACAATACCTGAACTGGAACCATTGAACGTAATTGGTGTGACATGTTACAAACTCAATAGTTAGCTAAATATCTAGGCATGCACATCTGTATGCACGATGGTATGACCCCTGCTTACTCACATCCAAGATAAACCGTACGGGGAATAGACAGTAGTCTACAACTGTAGGACAGTTGCTGTGCACAGTAGATAAGTCAGCGACGCTTACGTCTAGAAGGTCAGTTACAATTTTTTGAAAGTGCAAACTGTAGTGTACCATGCTTGATTTTGTAGACAGGTAAATTAGATGCTACCCACTTGATGTAACGGTCTAGACCCTAGAAATGCGTGTACGTATACATAGCCTATCTGTTATAGCTAACCTTGAGAGTCTTTTACTCCGTACCGTTGTTTGCTCTGGCATTGAAAGAAATTCGTTGCGTCCAATCTTACTTTTGCACGCTAGTTAGGAAGCCAGCGTGAACAAAAAACGACACCCCTAGCTGACTGACTCGATCAGTGTGAAGAGCTGCAAGTGAAATGCAGCAATAATTGACTACTTAAGCTAGACGAGAGAGGCGGAGCAATAATGAGTCTCCAAAGGTCAGCTTCAGTTCCAAGTACACATGCAGCAGGGGTGTACTATCAAGCTCTGGTAATTGGCATCCTGCGTACTGCCAGGTTCCAAGGTCGTTCCTGTACATTAGTACTTTGCAGCGTTTACATAGGGTCTAGACATCTGTGTATCTAAATATACACAATAAGTGTAGACCGCTGGCTGCGCAGCCTGACGAGTGTCTAGTAAACGAAATTAAAATTATTAATACATCCCGCTCCGCCCACGATTGGCACGAAGGCGAAGCCAAAGTCCGCGTGCTAACGAGCTGGAGCAGCGGGGTGTATAATTTACGTCCGTCAGACAACGTCCCGTAGAGCCTCGCTCTTATTTTCTAGCGCCGGTCCGCACCCCCGCATATAGCTCCACGTGCTCCGCCACGACGAAATAGGCATTTTATTGCAATACCTAGGATTAAGACTCTTCGGCGTTCCTGGAAGACATGTGTTACATAGTATGACATACGGGCTCGTTGTTCGAACACCTGCGAAGTCCAACAACGCAATAATTTGAGACCTTGTTTGGGGAGAGGAAAGTTGCATGGTGAACGCCATGCTAGGCCGGAAGTGGCAACTCAACTACGTATTGCAAAACCGTTCAGTCGACACACCACTAGACGCCTTTCTCACTAGAAGCTTGTCTACCGTGCTATCATCGTACGGTGTTGTCAGGAACTAGATTCTTTGAGAAGGCCGTGTGCTCCGGGCCTAGGCCACTTGTTGTAATCACCTGCATTACCGCTGATGCTAACCAGAGCCGTTTAAAGATATATTGATATACGGCTCTGATGCTAACACGCCAGAATCAGCAGTGACTGTAAATGTAAGGCTACTGTACACTGTGTACAACTTGTCAAACTACTTGTTAGTATATTCTAGTGTTTAGCTTCTGGCTAATTAAAATGTTGATCTGTCTTGAAAGAATTGTCTGATGTACTACACAACGCGTGTCTCTAGCACAGCAACAAATTAGACTACTGAACGTGTCTAGTACAGTATATAACTGTGCAACAATTAGTGAACTAATCAATTAATTTAATTTTTAATAACTATGTCGTGAGTCCTGCTCAACCAGATCAGTCTGGTTTGTAAAGTCTATTACAAGTACCGAAAGCAAAACCCTGCTTCAGAAGTATTTAGAGAATCACGGCTGTCTAGAAAGAAGACATGACTTTACGAAGGATCCGAGTAGATCCCAGAAGCACTGTTTTCTGTAAGTGCTGCAGGTTGTGATGACCTGGAATAATGTCCAGCCACCGTGCAATACCTGCGTACAATAATAAACTGCAGTTACATGCCTTTATAATTATTGGAAAATCGATCTCATTTCCATATACTTGTAGTACATACTCACTATTCATCTAGTAAGAGAATCTCTCTCTCTCTCTCTCTCTCTCTCTCTCTCTCTCTCTCTCTCTCTCTCTCTCTCTCTCTCTCTCTCTCTCTCTCTCTCTCTCTCTCTCTCTCTCTCCCTCCCTCCCTCCCTCCCTCCCTCCCTCCCTCCCTCCCTCCCTCCCTCCCTCCCTCCCTCCCTCCCTCCCTCCCTCCCTCCCTCCCTCCCTCCTCCCTCCCTCCCTCCCTCCCTCCCTCCCTCCCTCCCTCCCTCCCTCCCTCCCTCCCTCCCTCCCTCCCTCCCTCCCTCCCTCCCTCCCTCCCTCCCTCCCTCCCTCCCTCCCTCCCTCCCTCCCTCCCTCCCTCCCTCCCTCCCTCTCTCTCTGATGAATTTATGGTCGTGTGATAGTGATATATTTTGATAAACATTAATACTATGAGTCATTATTGTTCACATTTGTGACACAAGTAAAACTTTGGCTTGATTTGAGTTCAAGAGCAGACACTACCCACTGTTTCAACTCTTCTTTCAACTGGATCTCTGCAGTGGTGCCACATCTAGCACAACACTGGCAATCTCTTCCAGGATGAACAGTTTCTCCACTTTTTCTCTTCCCCATATTAGATGCATAAGTATGTAGGGTAATCCGGGGTAACTCCGTGACCGGGGCAACTCCGTGAATATCAATAGCTGTTCTCACCATGTTCCAGTGTGAAGCGTCTTACCTCCAGTTTAGGATTTGAAACTCTTTTCCTATTAGTAAACTACTTGGCGCAGGATTATGAGTTTCACTGTAAGTTGCTATGCGGTATGAGGCGATTTTGTTGCTTCGCTTCGAGGGCCCGGATGTTCTTCAATACGTAACTTTTTGTTGCAAGTAGCAATTGACTTGCTAAGGCACAGCGAAAGATCTGGTCGTTACCACAATAGGTGCAGTAGATACGCTTGTCTACTAGTACCACTTCGTCTCCTCAACGTCGGAATGGGGGTGGTAGGTAATTGCTTATTCTCGATATTGCAGCAAGCTATAATTTCACAGCTAGCAAATTGATTGTCTGACTACCTAAACAGTAGTTATATAAACAGGTAAGAGGAGACCAACTTCACATAGACTTGTAGACTCTTCCTGCAGCTGTATTGGCTGACTAGCAAGACAACGCAGTTTACCACAATTTACAATAACGCCCTGTTCTAAACCACTTTATGGCTGTCAGGGAGACTAAGTTCACATAACAAGATCTTACACTCCTACTGAGCACAGATAAGTCACACCTCCAAAAGTCCACATCCGAAAGCAATCTAGTCTACAACAAATCACAAATACCTTTGTACTTACTACTATTAACTCAGCTACAAACCACTAAATGGCAGTCAGGGAGACTGAGTTCACATAAGAGGATGGTACACGCCTCCTAATGGCCACATCCCCAGGCAATCTACTGCAGTGTGCCACACCTATGCCTTACCACAGACCATTACAACCTCAACAACACACCACTAAATGACTGTCTAGAAGACTGAGTTCACACAACAAGGTGGTACACTCCTGCTGAGCACCAAGTCACTCCTCCAAACAGAGAGGATATATGTAGCACCAAGCTTGCATCAACATTCATTTAAGTGTCAATTGTGCTGCACATCATTGTTACAAGTCCTTAAATTATTGCTTTCAGTTTGCTTTTATTATCATGGTCAGGAACTACAAACCCAAGTCGACAAAGAACAAGTGGTCTGACGAACAACTTGCAGCGGCTCTCCCAGAGCTCCAAATAGGGAAAGAAGCCATCAGTATCAACGCAGCAGCCAAGAAATATGGAATTCCCTGGTCAACTCTCCATGATCATTATTAAGGTATCTCTACAAAACGGTATGGAGGCAAATCAACAGTGTTAAGCAGAGAAGAAGAAAGGGAAGTGGTACTTACTTGCATCAGCTTGCAAGAGCTTGGATTTGGTTTGACCAGAACCACTGTTGGCCATGTCATCAAAGACTACCTGTTATCCAACGGCAGACTAAACCTTTTCAGACAAGGAATTCCTGGGTATGGCTGGTGGTAAGGATTCTTACGACGATGGCTCATTGTGTCTGAAAGAAAACCTGAACACTTGTCCGTAGACAGAGCACAAGCTGCCACCAAATCCAAATTACAGCAGTGGTTTGAATTCCTGGCAGAAAAGTTAAGCAATCCACAGATTCCAGTTGAAGACAGACAGAGTCGACTGTGGAACTGTGATGAAGCAGGCTTTTTCACTGACCTGACTTCAAAATGCGTTCTTTCACAGCGTGGAGCCCGTGATGTATACCACACCAGTGGTGGCTCTGGAAAACAGATGTACACCGTCCATGCATGTGGTTCTGCAGCTGGCCACCTACTCCCACCATACATCCTACATCCAGGTAAAATTAATACAATTGTAGTTAAAGCTGATTTTTCAGAGACAAGTGGTAAATTGCCTCCCTTCATTCTAGGCAAAAATATATGGGATAGGTGGTGTTTGAATGGACCCAAGGGAGCCCTTTATGGTGTGAGTGAGTCAGGATGGATGGAAAGAGACAACTTCTGTAGCTGGTTTGAGAAGCTTTTCATACCATCTGTGAGATATCTGATTGAGACAGGCCCAGTAGTTCTATTTATGGATGGCCATGCTTCCCACCTTGGACTGAAAGTCATTCAAAAGGCTAGAAAGAACAACATCCACCTAATAGCAATGCCAGCCCATACCACACACATCACTCAGCCACTTGATGTTGGCTTGTTTGGACCCATGAAGTCGAAATGGCGTGCAATAAATGATGACTTACGAAGGAAAACTTCAGCAGCAGTAGTTGACAAAGCTATCTTCCCATCTCTCGTGGCTCAGTTATGGGATTGCGATTGGTCTAAAGCCTTGATAGGTGGCTTTTCCAAAACTGGAATATTTCCGTTCTCCCCATACGCCATGCCAAATGAAAAGTTGTCCCCATCTGAAGTCTTTTCTGATGACAAAGACGACAACAGCCAGCAAGTACTGAATGACTCTTCACTGGACACTGATGTAGAGATTACCTTTAAAGGAACAGTTATGATCGCACCAACTACACCAATGGTAAAGACTTACCTCAAGAAACACTTTACCAAGGTCTTACAATGTGCACGTGACCAGAAAACAAAGCCCAAGGGAGCCGTAGGAAGGAAGAAAGTAGGATTAACCCATTACGGAGAAGCCTTGACATCCGATGAAGTGTTCTTTAGCCTGCGAGAGCAAGCTGCAAAAAAATCAAAAGCAGCAACGACCGTCACAGCATCAAAACTGAAGAAAGCAAAAAAAGCGCCAAATGCCACTCCAACACGTGTTGCTACGGACTGTGAACAAGATGACAATTACTGCCAAGGTTGTCAACTCTCCTTTGAAGACGACAGTTACGAAGAACAGTCCACATGGATCGGTTGCAGTTCGTGTTGGAGATGGTATCATTTCCGGTGTGGGGGCCTCACTGAATTGCCAAAAGAGACGAAGGATTGGTACTGTGAGCACTGTTTGTAGCCTAGATCAATGTTTAGCTGTCAACTACGCTGTAACTTGTTCTGAACTGCGTAACAAGTAGTTTCCCTAGTCTAGCCCTACATGGCCCAAGATATCATCCGGGACACTAAATAATCTACATACATGTCGACTACCTCCGTACTCCAACTTCTTTTATTCCAAAATAAATCACAAAATCGATTGCAATAGCTTTAGTTTGCAACTCAGCACTAGTAGACAAGTTTGCTAAGCAGTCACTGACAATTTTCTATGCCGATATCGACGCTAAAGACGTGCGCAGCGTATCGGCATGCAAGCCGAGATCAACAAGTTTGTCGAAACTGCGAATGTGTCTACACTAACCTGAGCAATGCTTTCGCTAACTTTGGCTTTGGGCCGATGCCGTTCAAGTACGTTTTCGCGTGTGTAATCAGAGCACTGTCTTACATCCGCGTAGGGCAACGCCTCCCTGATCGGGTTCCGTAGATGCCGAAAACGCCACTAGAAGAACGAGAAATTGGGCTATCACTACATCAACACAATTCGACACATTGATGTACTTCGCCTTGCGACTTTGTGTTCTCTCAACGCACCAATAACGACTCCAAAGCACAAACGGTTTCCAAGGGCGTGACTCATACACGGATTGGAATGTGCGCGAATACGCCACCAAATGACTTCGGATCGGATTCGAAACGACGTCATAAGTATATTTTGGACATAGCGATCTCTATGACGTTGTAAATAATTAATTTTATGTATATACTGTTGTCACGTGGCATTAGAGAGTACGACCGTATTTATACTCGTTATATCGTTATCTAACGTAGCATTATAGATTATTGCGACTATAATTTATACGCATGGTGCGGCAAAAACTCTTTGGTTTCAACTTTGCAACTTTCAGAATTGTGTTTATAATGTTGATGTTTACCCTATACCCACACACTGCGGTGACCGCGTGCAATCTCTACGCACGCAGAAGTTGCCTACGTAGCTACAGGTACATTCTACTGGCCCACAGGTAGAACTGCGAATATTTTCGTCTTCAGCTAGCATATATACTAACTGTTCTGATATTTAGGTCATGTCTAGACGTTACAATACGACGGTGTTTTTTGACATCAGCAAACTGTGCGCACTCATCAAGCAGTAACTGCAGCGTTTCTTTCAATTAATTAACTACGGGCCCTCAGTTTCGGACGTCGTTTGCTAGCTAAAAGTTGTTTTCTTCGGGACAACTCGAGGCACGTAATACTAGAGTCATATTAATATATTTACAATAAAACGCGAAATCTCTTGTTGTTAGGTTGAGCGAATTGTGGCTGAAATGTTTACTAAACTGCTGCGTAGACTTCATACTGTTACATGTACATCAAATGAAACGAAAGGATTGGAAGGAGAGAATTATCGACGTCTGGAGAATGAAAAAACAGGATTTTGACGTTATTGCAGCTTCATTATAGAAGGAATTCCCTAATTAGTGGGGCGATAGATAGGCGTCTCGCGGTGGAAGAGTTGCGCGGCAGAAAGTGGAGACAATTCGAAGAACCATGCACAAGCGGCTTTTGCACATGACATTAGCGGGTTGGTGCGGCTGGCATATCCAGAATTAACAGCGAGTCCGTGATCACTTAATTAATTAAGGCCATGCATGCAGGGACGCATTCTTATAGATGGTCTACCAAAGGTATTCCAAGTTCTACTGAGAAGGGACAAAGCAACTAATTGCAAAATGTCAAAACATTGGCCGAGGAGGTCAACCAACTGGAATTTTCTCAGTCAGACCGGCACCGGCACATACAAGTCCGAATCTACAATATAATCATCCAAATATTGTGCGCGAAGTCTTTGGCGTTGAGATCTTCTAGGTGCATATGCGGAGCTTCAGTATTTGAGCTAAAATCTGATTCAACCAGACCAGGTAACTCTTCCGGATTATCCTCAGAGTCCGTGGAAATATCTGAAAGAATCTCTCTGTATTGGTTTACATTTGTTCTAGTATATCTAAAAATATTCTTCTGTTGGTTTACATTCGTTCTAGTATCTTTAAACCGCGAGTCAAAAAACATATACAGTCACAGGTCAAGTGAAAGACATATAGAGACAGTACAACAAATCAAAGTTGCACTTCACCCCATGCAGCCGACAAACTAGCTCTCAAGGCAGTTTTTTGGGAGAGACCACGGGAAGGGACCACAAGAGATGACAGGGAAACCTGTTGATGATTGCAGTATTGGAGATCTTTTAGTGTGGACTAAACGTCGTAGTGGAGGGAAACAAGCATCTCGTGCTGTGCAGACATCCGGGTCTTTGAATTTTAACCAAGATGTTAATTAACTAACAATCAATAATCCAATCAACGGGAATTTGTAAAGTGGAACACTCGGTTACTCTTCAACGAGATATTAGCTAATATTCGATAATCTCAGAACGGGATAGAACTCTAGAACGGGGTGACTAAGATTTCTAGACTTCATGAATGCATACAACGATAAATTAATTAACTACAATTAATAATAATAGAAATTTACTAACCACTGGTAATCATATCTAGTCTGCCCGTGTGGAGAACGGGATGGTGAGCTGGCGGACTGTTGGTCTCGGCTATCTCAGTATTGTTTGCAAACTCCACCCAAATCTGCTTCCCAAATCTGCTTCCCATCCTAGTGTAAATCACATCACCTCCAGCAGTAATGTAACAGTCTTGCTCAACGTAGCTAGCACAACTCATCTTCTTCCACTGACTCCAAATTCCCATATTAATCATGAAATGGTGTCATTTCAGCAGCACGTTGTCTAGAGAGCAAACTCTCTTTGACGTGATAGACCACCTCTTGCCAGTGAAGGAGGCTTTCGTAGATCTGCTCTAAGTCTTACAAATTGTGTTGACACTAATTAGGTACGTGTCTCTACCGCGTCATGTAAACGTTCGTTTTCATGTTTGAAAAAAAAACTGATTCAGTGAAGACCTACC
>CAXXBX010000058.1:0-5127 GCA_964274945.1 Dehalococcoidia bacterium
GGTAGGCGTGTGGAAGTAGGTAGGCGTGTCGCTATACCCGGAACTAACCTCTGACTAAACGTTTTAGTAGTAAGCCGTGTAAGTAGTATTATTATAAGTCGTGTACGAGTGTACGGTTCACGTAATGTAAACATATTACTACAGAGTACATGACCTGTTACTTGAGTACTACTATTACTAGAGAGCACATGACTGAGTACACGTACACGTAATGTAAACATATATGCTAGCACATGACCTGCTGGGGTCGAAGATCTCGTTTCCTGTCTGCTGGAGTCCCGAATCTGATCTCGGTCGTTTCCTAATCTCGGTCACTCGTTCTCTGCCAAATAGCTGCAGCCAGACCTAGCTGCTACGCCAGCGTCATAGTCCTACTGGATAGCAACTAGGTAGAGCGGGTCACGTCAGCATCCGTCGTAACGTTGCTGCTGTAGAACTTGAAAACTGATCGCACCTATTCTCGGTCACAGAGTATCATATCTCGGTCAGTGCTTGCCATCTCGTTTCTACAACTCCGTTTGAGACGCAAGTCATCTCTGTCGATAGGCTCATTATATGACTTCCTTTCGCCAAATTGTTGGTTTTGTCTTGTCAACCTCTACTCTCGCAGACAACGAAGAAGACGGATGACTGACGGGACATAATCTCGGTCACCTGATCTCGAGTGATTTTCTCTCTTCAGACGCAGATCTGAGGCGTTCTTTTGGCTAATGTTATAGTCATCACCGCTGGCTACTATAACTACGGGGTGATGTTAGTGCTCATCGTACTGTTGTTACGGCAGAACGTGAAAGGTGAGAGACAAATACTCGGACATCCGGGATCATATCTCGGTCAGTCGCTTTCATCGCATTTCTACAAGACGAATTGAGACGTTAGTCATGTCTGTTGAAAGGTTCGTTTTGGATGTTTATGCCACTGAATAGCCGGTTTTGTGTCTTCAGTTTTTACTGTTGCAGGGCGGTGAGAAAGGTGATGGTGTACGGGACATAATCTCGGTCACAGTGTGAGCGCACTTGTTGGGTTCTACAGCTTTCAGGTAAGTGGTCTTACCTTCATTGGGCATTGTACATACGGTCACAGTCGACTAAGGCTGATTGAAAGTGTTTTGTAGTGAATTTGTAGAACTATAGCAGATTCTAGTAACTAGACTGTTAGTTGTCCTGTCTAAACTGTTTTTGAATAATAATTAAGATAACCTTTATTTAGTACATGTGGGTGCGTGACCATTTCGTCCATTCCATTTTCAATTCACGGCAACAATTGAATATTGAATTAGAAATTGAAAATTGCCTACAAGTTGCTTGCAATTTCAATATTCAATTCTATTAAAAATTAAAAATTGATTGATTGACGGACTATAATCATTTGCGGATTAAAATGAATATTGAAAACACATTTAATTTTTAACCAATTTCCTTTTTCAATGCAATTGAATATTGAAATTGCAAGCACGTTAGTTCAATTTTCAATATTAAATTCAATATTCAATTTAATTTAAAAATTAAATATTAAATTTTGAATTTGCGTGGCCAATTCGTCCATTCCATTTTTAATTTTTGAGACAAATTGAAAATTGAATGTCAAATTAAAAATTGACTGGCGTTGCTTGCTCTTACAATATTCTATTACATTGAAAATAGAACTTGATTGAAGACCAATTGTCATTTCAATATTCGTTTACTTTGCAAATATATTCAATCTTTCCATCCGTCCAATTTTCGTAAACTATGAATATTAGAATAGAGCCTCCGATGCAATTTTCTTTCTCCGTACTAAATGTAAATAGAAAGTTACCCGCAGCTGCTAGCGCGAGCGATATCTCATAAATGGCATAATGACACCGCGCGGGCGGTCACCGGTGACTTCAATATTCAATTCTATTGAAAGACGAAAGAAAGTTGCGTCTAGCTTAGTCACGCCCAGCCACGCCTCTGGCACGCATGCAATGTAATGCAATTAAGAGATGCATGAGAAAGCCTCGACAGGCACGCGACCGACCTCTCACAACAAGTCGGTAAGCACTTGCACCTGGCTCTCGTCAACCGTCACGCTCAGGCGCGAGACATTCCTTGCGGCGATGAGCGAGGGCAGCTCGTTGCATGGAGGCACGCGTCTAGGGCATCTATAATCAACGAGATCAACGTCTAGCCTACACTGGAAAGTTGACGTCTAGTCGATTTGGAAAGACTCCAAGCAACTATCTAGCTAGAGGACATTTGCGTGGATCATCTAGACCACGCCTCTAAAGATCTGACGGGGAAGCCCCAGCCGGTATCTATCATCTCACGATATAACGGCAGGTCGTGCATTCTCTCCACTCTCGATCTCCATGGACGAAGTTGACGAAGATTTTGTTCGGAAGCGAGTCGAAGAGGGTAATAGTCATGCTGTCGTCAGTGAAGAATTACAGACGATGTTTCCAGGACTTCGGGGACTTAGCGAACGATCTGTTCGACGTTTCTGTACAGACAGAGGCATAAGTCGACGTTGTTCTCTGACTAAAGAGGAACTAGAACGCTGCGTGTCTGACGCCGTAAGCGAGGTGAGCACTAGCTATTTATCTCTAGGTAGCTGGCTGCATGCTCACTAGAGTTAGATTGGGTCATGATTTGCTCATGATCACTATAGCTAGGTCATGATTGTACACTGCATGTATACTGTGTCCATGGCCTATAATTGCTGTATGTATATTTATATTGACTTTGACAGGTCGGACCATCTTGCATCTTCAGATCGTCAAAAAGCAAGAAGAAGGCAACGGCTACGCATTGCAAGTCTAAGATTTCTTGTACTTGTAGGCGGTCACCAGTAAATTTTTGATTTTTTGCTTTGACTTTTACAAAAGAATACAACTATACATATTTTAACTGCTAATACGGTCTTGTTTCAATAGCATTCTAAGTCAAAATTGTAACATGGTAGCACCTAAATATTATATACTCATGATCAGTTAGAACTCTTGATCACAGAATGTCATCGCTCTAGTTTGTCTTCTTTAGTCTTTTTAACTTTTCTTTGTGATGAAAGCTTGCATATGTCCATTTAATATATATATATATATATATATATATATATATATATATATATATATATATATATTAATCTCATTGCATAGTTTTGGGAACAACTGTCTATTATTTATATCAATATGTTCATTATGTTAGAAACTGCAGAGAAGATCTTCAGCTTTAGAGATGTCCACAACTTTGAACGACGAACAAAAGAAGACGTACGTTAGTGCCACAAAACGGGAATTGATGTCGTCAGAAGTCTCTGAAAATAGCAGTGATAACGAGCCACCCTCTGAGAGAGCCTCCACTGCTGGACGTTCACAACTCCTGATCCGACCTCTTCCGTTGAGAGCCATTGAAGCAACAAAGGTGTTTGAGTTTTTGGACAGAAAGTACGCCAGAAGGCAGACTCAGAGAGGAACGGTACCAAGAGTAAACGGATCGAGCTCCATCTACCAGAACACGTCCGGGAATGACATTGTACCAGAGTGGGCTCTAGAAGACTTCTGCTAATTACAATACGTTTGATTTTAATACATGTCAAAGGACATGGATATATAGAGCTAGATCATTCAAATTTGCTGTTAACATTGTTGTCCATCGCCAAAGTTTGTTGAACTAGAGAAATAGATCACATGACAATTAATGTCAATCACCTGGTTTGTGTGTCTTAAGACTACCTATAGCTCATATTTGGAAAAATCTGTATCTGGTATTTAGGACTCCAAATGTGTGCCTAAATGTAATCCTAAAACCGGTATTCCATCTATATAGGCCGTCCCAAATGTGTTCTATACACCATATTAGGATCGGTCTAAGTATGTCTAACTATGATTAAAGGTGGTACTCCGTACACATTTAGGATAGGTTTAGACCATGCTATATTTAAGCTTTCATGCAGTCCATGCATGATCGAGTGGAAGGCTTGTCAGCTTTGCGTTTGCAGTGATGGGTAGAAATTGTTAGCGAACGTCTATTTTTGCTTACCGGCGCATGCGTCGCACTTGCTCTAGACTCACGTGCTCGACTCTAGCAGAGCTTTACACTGACTTGTAACATTTTGTCTAACTAAACAATTACATAGTAACATTATATGAGTCTTACTGTCAGAGGTCCAATTTTCCAAAAGACTTGGATAGCTATAGATCTCGAAGCCTGAACTCACATGCACCTTCCAAAACTTTGTAGAGTTACAGATTTTTCTGACAGTGCAAGCTCCATTTTGTCATTAATTTTGAAATTGGTCCTACTACATGAGTTGCATGAGCAGCTCAACAGCAGAATCCGCGTCTCTACGAAAGGCCTAGCATGCACTACGGAAGCATGCAATCCGAATCACTCCCGGAAATGGCTAGAGTCGGTTAGATTATTTCAGTCTGATGTCGACCTTTTGTCCGGCTATACCCAGTCATCTAGTAAAGGCTAGGCTGCATGTATGGTGACGCCGCTGGACAAATAGACATACGTCCGAGAGTATGCGAGTCCATGCACTGCCTCAAATCCTGGGTAGCCTCGCCCCGGACGCAGTGTGGATTGCAGCCCCGGATGAGCTTCCATTACCACTACATCTGGTATGGTACCGCCTCTTGAGGTCAGCGTTAATCATGTCCCTAGGGACATGATTAGTGTCAGTTACAAGTGTACTTTGTCGGCGTAGCTACGCGCAGTAGTAGTGATGGAAGCGCATCCGGGGGCTGCAATCCACACTGCGAGGCTAAATCCCAGTGGGCCCGTTTGTTACTCTAAAAACAAGAAGGCAACAATGGAAGAACGCTGACGTCTCAGATTGTGCTTTCTAACAGATTCACAAAAATCTGCATTCCTAGTTTCTAGAGGACCCATACATGCAGCCGAGCCAACATTATAACATACGGTTTACTTCTATACACACGTGTATATTATAGATATACGATACAGGCCATATTTCATCATCATCACTCCTAGATACTAAAACCATCTGGCTGACTGAAAATTCTAGTGCGGAACTGCCTGTCATTGGCTTTCATCATCTCTCTAGATACATAGTATTACATCATATCATATCAAAACTGAAGATAATATCATGTTGCTCCGAAATATCAGCAAACTCAAATCGATAGCCGTGTCCCCTGAC
>CAXXBX010000059.1:0-10799 GCA_964274945.1 Dehalococcoidia bacterium
ATGTCCAAAAAATAATAAACCTCGATGAAGTCATTCATCTGTTGTTTCAAGTCCTCTGCTGCTTCTTCAAGAGACCATGTAGCTGATGTCAGCATCTTTTTCAAGTCACTCATGTCTGACTGCAACGTGTCAACTGACAGTCTGAAGACATGAAAAGTGTTAATGATACAATGTGTGTCTTGATTCAATTAAAACTCACTCACCTTGCTGCTTTATCCAAATGTGGCATCTTTTGGCCAATCTCCAGCACATGCGGATATGTTTCTTCAACCACCTACAAAGTATAGAAGACAACAAGAATGCACTCACATTGTCACCTTCACACCAACATAATCACAATTTTATTACTGCTACATTCTATATACAGATATTGACAAAAAAAGAACACCAACAAAATACCAATTACCTTAACAATATAATGTGTAAGTGTCATTCTTGGTTTATTTGCTTTTGTATCATCCATCTTCACCAGAGAGTCCAATTTAAAGCCAGCTGCATTACCAGCATAACCACCCTGTTCCAAAACATAGACTATGACTCTGCCAGGTTAATTAGTTAATACACTTCAATCAGAACAACTAAAAACATAACAGAACTGAACACCTTACAAGAGAGCTTCAACTCTCATATAAATTAAATAAAAATAATTTTCAGGTACTATTGGCAACAAACATAAAATTGATTTAACAAACGCCACAAAAATATCTGCCATAAAATAAACTTCAAGAGTTATCAAATACATATCAGGTAATCTGGTATCATGCACTTTACAGTCCACAATATGCATAAACACATACTCTAACACACATCTAACATATTATGTAAACTAAATTGACTTTCCTTCTGCATAGTTACTGAGTAAGTGTTGAGTTGCAAATAGTCTAGCTGCGTGGTTTTCACCAGTATCCTGTGACACCACCACCACCACCACCACCAACAACAACAACAACAACAGCTTTTGCAATGGAAAGGACTACCAGCAAAACAGCATCCTTTAGCAGTAAACTCTGTTCAAACTGTAAAACAGTTAAATTTCAGATACAATTCCAAACTGGATAGACACAAGTGACTACTGCATTGTGCCACCAAAATTTGTTTAAAAACCACTGTTGGCATTTAGGATAATGAAAAAGGCTACTGAGACATTAATTTTTATCAACCACTCAGAAGAAAAAACTAACATTGCCACCTCACACTGTCGAGGAAAGTGTAAGCAGTCTGGCAAACCGGGACTCAGTTGCAACTAGACCGTCCAACAGGAAAATAATTCAAAGCATACTAACAAAATTGATCAGAAACGATTCAAAGAGAACTGTGTCAATTATGGTTTTGGAGAGTCCAGCTCAAAGCTCAGCCCTGAATAACATTGTAATCTTATAGAAACAACTACCACCAAATGTTCAAGCCAGGACACCTTGCAACCTCACTAATCTGGGGCCTACACCAAAACAAGTGGTCCAACATCTCTGGAAACGTCCCTAACAACTTGATGGCAAAGTACAAGAAGAGCCTAGTCTTTGTGATTCAGCAGAAAGGATATACTACTGACTATTATTGAAATGAGTACCTATGAATAATTTTGAACACAAGATTTACACAATTTACAGTAATTTGTGCCAAAAAGTGTTCAAACTCACATCTACTTAAATTAACTAATCACTATATATCCATTTCCATCATTTCTTGAGTTGTTTCCTTACGTAAATTTAGATGCAATGTTTTTAAAAGTTAATCAGCTAACCTAACAAAGGTCTAATTGCACTTCAAGAGTGTAGCTTACAAGACAGACATTCGTATATCTAATGCTTCCACGTACCATGTTAATGAAGTTTCCAGCAACCAAAACAATACTCAAGATCTCACACAGTTCCTCATTGTTCTTAATTTCTAATATCAAATCAAAGTGAGAATACTGTCTTCCACCAAGACAAACTAAAAGCTCAAATTGACACAACATAAACAAACAATCGACGACCATTACCTTGAGCTGCAGCTGTCAGTGTCGAGAGAGCTGGCTGTAAATAGCTGAATCCTTGAGCAAATTCATGGCGCAGTCGCATGCACTCGACTCTCTGACGAAAGCTAGTAACCAATTTATCAAACACAAGTGACAACATTTAGAAATCATACTGTAACAGTATGCTAAGACCTGTCGACTTTCCACACTAACGAGTAGAACTGCTCAGCTGTTCCCAACTTTTTGAAATCTCCTTTGTAAGCCAAAATAGACTGCATCTACAATACAAAAACAGTCAAGTACATTTAACCAGAAGAGCACAATTTGACCAACTGACAGAATCCATGTCAGGCAACAGGCTATTCAACACTTTGCATTGATCTACATCCATCTGTTTGGTGTCTCCATTCTTGATTAATGTCACAATTTCCTCATTCGATCTACTCAGTAATCGTCAGACAACAAGAAAGCTTTACAGTCACTAAGAAATCTGCACCTTCTGAACTGCTTCAAGAAAATGTTTAGATTCATACTGACCTTGGGATCTAATAAGTCAACCTATACCACAACATTTGTCAAACCTCATGTTTGCAACTGTCAATTCAAATATCAGCATTTCATACTATTGCATTGGCTTTCTTCTTTTCATCTTTTTTCTTGTCTTTCTTCACCACCTGAAGCTGAGAAAACAACTTCTCTATTTCTTCAAAATTAACTGCTATTCCTTGATGCTTCTGTGATTGTACTTGTACTACTCGATCCCATATTGTCTGACCTTCCCGACTGTAGGCACGATTAGGAGGCAGCTTGCTCCAGTTGTATTTCTTCATCTTCTTAGAAGGTTTATGAGTAGGTTTAGCAGGAAGAGCTGCCACTGCAGGACCTGCCATGGCAACAGGGTGACCAAATCCAGGTGGAGGAGGAGGAGGAGGAGCGCCAGCAAAAGGAGGTGGAGGTGGGATGCCAGGCTGTCCTGGAAATGGAGGTGGGAGAGGAATGCCAGGCTGTCCTTGAAGAGGAGGTGGTGGTGGGATGCCTAGCTGTCCTGGAAGAGGAGGTGGTGGTGGGATGCCTAGCTGTCCTGGAAGAGGTGGTGGTGGTGGAATACCAGGCTGTCCTGGAAGAGGAGGTGGTGGTGGGATGCCTAGCTGTCCTGGAAGAGGAGGTGGTGGTGGAATACCAGGCTGTCCTGGAAGAGGAGGTGGTAGTGGAATGCCAGGCTGTCCTGGAAGAGGAGGTGGTGGTGGAATACCAGGCTGTCCTGGAAGAGGAGGTGGTAGTGGAATGCCAGGCTGTCCTGGAAGAGGAGGTGGTGGTGGAATACCAGCCTGTCCTGGAAGAGGAGGTGGTAGTGAGATGCCTGGCTGTCCTGGAAGAGGTGGTGGTGGTGGGATGCCTGGTGGTACTAGATCTGGAAGAGGTGAACGTTGGAAGTCTGGCAGTCCAGGAAGAGGAGGAGGTGCTGGAATGGCTGTCTGTGAGATTGCACATTGTACTAAAAGAGGAGGTGCTGACACATCTGCACCAGAATGTCCCAAATCAGACTTTAGTGGTGCAATGTCCTGTAAATTTGGAATAAGTGGATTAATTGTTGACACACAATTAACAGACCCTTTAATGTTTTCGATCTGAAAATTATGGAAACCATTACAACCAGAATGTTGAGCGCTTATGTCCAACAAGTGAGAGTCTGCAAAACAATACAACAAAACATTTTATTAGATGATTTGTTAAAATGTAACAGAAAGTTAATGAAACTGACTCTAACCCAGCTCGGTTCCAAAATAATTTTCAGCTGTCTGTGTTTCAACAGAAATGCATTTCGTGTCTTTCTGAGAGACCAATCCAACATTTAATAATTGTTTTGCCTTCTGCTGGCTGTTGGCAAGGCTAACACGATGAACCAGCTTCTCCATTGTTTCCCAGATCTCATCACCAAGTGCACCCTCATCCTCTATCAAGTACATATGTTGCAGTACGTGTAACAAGTTCATTGCTCGTGGTGTGTCACTCACCTATATAAGCACCATTACTATACATAAGCAATACAGCGACTAATAAATAAATTAACGCAAGTGCCTCACTTTGCAGAAGACAGCATTAAACATATCCATGTGACTATTGAAGTCAACACCATTGAATGACACCATTTCTTCTTCATCGTGTCGCTTTATGTCATCAAAGAGATCCAACTGTATGTGAAGATCATCATCTTCAGAATGTCTAAAGAAACTAGACCATTACATAGTGAACAGAAACCGCAACTGATCAGACAAACCTCATTTCAGTCAATAAATCAAGCAGTTTCAGCCCTATAAAATAATAAACACATTAAAAACATTGACCAATATCAATCACATTACTAAGAAATTGATTATTAAGCTACGAGCGTAAAAGTAAGACACCATAATAAGTTGTGGACTGCTTCAAGAGAAGCTTACTCTGAACGTGCTCAATTGATTTACTCGATTGACTTCTGGTCTGTCTGTCTGTATGTATGTATGTCTCTGTCTGTATGTTTGTAAGCGTGTGTCATGCTCGAGGATTCGTTGAGCTAATCAGCAGTCGTTTTGGAACTCGAAAGTAAGTGAGGTAAGAATCATGTGCATTATGACAGAAAGTTCAGGTAATAGTTGTACACTCTGTGGTTATCTTACAGGAGAATCGCAAAACAAATGAATTCATTGTTCTTCAAGAAGCCAAATGAACATCCCATGGGACCATGCATGCTACCTACATTGCATGCAACCAACATGTTATCCACATGTCATGCACAATGTTCAAGACAGCAATACGTTTTCGTTGCAATGTATACTAGGAACTCACGCTGTATCATAATAGCATTGCAATGGCTCAATGAAAGCATGATAATCACATTTTTAAAGAATCATTACATTCTAGCAACAAGCTAGTAATTACTTAATATAATATGCCGTTATTAATGCTATCATCACGATTAGACACTTGGAGCTGGGCAGATTAGAATAAAAAAATCATGTAATAAAAACATCTCATGAGTACTGAGCCCTGGCCCATACCCCAGGCTGGTTCTGGTACTACCTGCAGTGATGTTGAAAAATAGCCGGAAAAGCCCTGCATGACACAGCATTAGATATTGTGTATTACATCGACTAGAGAATACAGATACACAAGCATATAGAAAGCCCCTAGTAAAATCAGAAGTAGAATATGTAATGCTTCTGCAAGTACAATGTGCACCCCAAAGGCAACACAACACTATACTTGATGCCAGAAACAGATTGGCACTAAAACAACTATCAGCAGATGTGTTCATTGTTTAGTCCCAATGTTGTATTATATAGTCAGTGCTCAACAGTTCCCAAAATATTAATAATCAGCAAACCACAAGCACAAAGAGTCACATGCACACAAAGACCCCGTTCTGTCAGTAGACTGAGGGGTACAATCTTCTCTAAACGAAGAGCATAACACATGTCCATTTTTTAGGGTTCCATGATTGTGTTTATTTTATAGACAGTTGCCAAAACAACCCTTACAGACATGCTGATGTTGTGACAACCACTCTTTAATTAATTATGTAAATAATAACAATACAATTAAACACTTCCAAAAATAGTTACCTCCAGAGTTGCACTCACCTATAAACTCATTTCTAGTTCGAATCCTTTCTTCGACACTTGGTGCTGCTGTGATCAAACAGTTGATGAAAGATAACAGACTCAACCTGTATGCATCGACTTCACAAAGCTTGAGCTCATTCATCACCAAGCTGAAACGATACAACTTCCCTTTGCATTTCTAAACAGAAAGACAACTTCGTAATGTCTAACAAAACAAAATAACATGTTGATCTGTACTTTGTAGTGATTCAAAGCATCAACGGCTAGAGCATATCCAGCTTCAGAGTAGACACACAGTGCAGCAAGCAAATAAAAGACTTGCATTTTGACCATAACATTGTTGGTATCAACGGCTACAAATACAAAAATTATTAATTAGCATGTACCATATTTGTCTCAATACAAGAGTACAACCATGAGATAAACATTAATTAAGAGACTGGTTGTTACACTTTAAATTACGATTATAAGTATTTATCTATGACTGTATATTTTGTGACATCAAATGTCGAGTGCTCATACCTAGAAAGATGTAAGACACAATAGATAAGTAGGCAAGAACAAGAAAGAACACATAACTACAAAAAAATAAAACATAACTACTGTACATCCGCAACATGAGTTTAGTCCACCTTTTAAAGTATACTTAATACATCAAAAATTATTGCTTAACTATACTACACTACAATTCCCTAGTCATACTTTCCTATCAAGGTCAGTTAACATAAACACTTAGTGACTATCTAGTTTCTTGAATGACAAAGTTGATGATATCTGAGCAGATCTGTGCCCTCTTCAAATCTTTCAATTGTCTCCATCAGAAAGATTCAGTTACCAATGCCCACATTTTTATCATATCGCTTCTCCCTCTAGGATATATACATTAGTTGGTGAGACATACAACCAAGATCTCTCACAGCTCTCCCAGTAACATGCGAAAAGAATTGTGTGTGTGTGTGTGTGTGTGTGTGTGTGTGTGTGTGTGTGTGTGTGTGTGTGTGTGTGTGGTGTGTGTGTGTGTGTGTGTGTGTGTGTGTTTGTGTGTTTGAGTGTGAGTGTGTGAGCAAAGTTATCCCATAGCTACTGATACTGATAGAACACGAAATAATTTTGATGGTTCGTTTGCAGAAAGTCACAAACACACAAGCAGCAAACTTCTAGAACAAGTTAGCTCACAATTCTAACTCTAACTTTGCTCAACAAAAAATTACACTAAACCATGCAATAAAATATATCATTAATTAATTAACATTTCAATACCCTAGAGACAATAATAGTAATTAACACACAACAAATAATGTTTCCATGCAAAGATATCTAAACAAGACTTCCATGTTAGTATATGTACATCCACATGCATCTATAAGTGTTGAAGTATCCTAAGCATCTGAGCGACCTTCAGCCAGTGTATTGACGTGGCTTGTGCTCTCGACGATGTGCTCCAGACCGACCTTCGAGTTCATAACAGCTCTAATGCATCCGACACACGTCAACTGATCAATGGCGTCAGTAAACTTTGCGAATCCTCGTTCTCCGAGTTTCGAGAGACATTCAAAGATCAACTCCAGTCCACTCTGATCGAGAAAGCTGAGCATCCAATCATCAGAACAAGAAGAGAGTCTCGACTTCAACGACGTCAGGTGCGCGGTTCCTCTCTGAAGAAAGGAAATCGCGAGTTCCGGGTCTGCGCCTTCTAGGCTGCCTGATTTCTGTGTGTTGAGGTTCAGCTTGTTGAGACCACGTCGCGCAAAGTCTCTGAACGAGAAACCGCCAGAGCTTTGCGCGATGTTGTCATTGCTCTGGCCGTCGACCGCAAGAGACATCGAAAGTGATCACTGCTACTAAGCCACAGTAACACACTAATAAGCGCCTCATCCTGCTATCAAAATGGAAGCCCGCCTTATGCGTCCGTTGACGTCTGCGACACGCCTACACAACAACACGCCTACACAAGAACACTTTTACCCGACGCCCTGCTATCCGGGCTAGGTGTTAAAACCCTACCCAAGGCCCGGATATCCGGGCTAGGGGTATAGTAGTCGTCCGACGTGTGACCGTACGTACAATGTACATACGATGGTATTTATGCTCGATTAGCGCATGAAGCTATTCCGACCAATAGACGAGCCAATACTACACGAACGTGATGTCATCATACGGCTCCTCTTCTCTTTGCTACGAGAATTCAGCCATCGCGGCCGTCTGTCCTGTACATGGTGTTTAGTCCTTTGTTTTACGTGTTTAGCTACTTAGCTGTGGACAGGCCTAAATGATTGCGGATAGACGGAGATAGCTGTGTCCATGCAGTAGGCTTGTCCGTACGTACATGGTGGCCATGCACATCTGTAAGTTCAAGTAGCAATTTTGTCATACTAGATAGAATTGCTCCTCCGGACATGAACTCTCGTTTTAGCGAGGCTTAAATTGTTGAGTAGGTTGTCTTTTCCTCGTCTCCTCGTCTGTCAGTCGTAGACATTTTCAAACTCTGGTCCTTCAAGTGTCGTGGCAAGAGCCAATTAACGCTTTTGTCTTTCCTTCAGATAATTTCAAGGATGTCCACACGGAAACACGGTCAAGAATTGAAAGCAATTTACCCGAACCATCAATGCAAACGCTTGCGGAGAGTCTAAATTATATAAAAACATAACACAACTTTTACTCCTGTCACCAAATGTAAGGTGGCATGCACGTGTGGCAACGCGACAGCCGAGTGAGCGGAACACAAGTGTGACTAATTTAATGTGTGTGTGTGTGTGTGTGTGTGTGTGTGTGTGTGTGTGTGTGTGTGTGTGTGTGTGTGTGTGTGTGTGTGTGTGTGTGTGTGTGTGCGTCACTTTTATAGAACACAATGAATAGCGTACGTTACTAAATAACGTGCACTACGCAATAAAAAGTATCAATACACTATTATATCGATTAAATCTAAAGACTACGTAGCGTGGTGTCTACTCCTTCAACAATCACATGTCTTGTCAAAATCGACGTATACTGGGTTTGTGGAGTGTTTCGGCAAGTTGGTCTGCCCATGCACACTTCCATTTTACCTCATTTTTACCATTTTAATTTACTTTTTTACCTTTACAAAATGTAACTGGCAATTCATCTCGATCCTTTACTCTATGCAACTTCAAAGCCCAACAAAGATCAGATCAATCTCAGAAGCCCATCTTCCTTGGTTTCCTTCATAGATATATATCTGGATTTCTTAGCTCCACGTATAGCTATAGGCAGAGGCGTATGGGGGGATCTCGGGAGACAGGTCTCCACAAAATTTGTCTATACCGACATAAATTTGTAATATGGTTACGATTGCTCGAGTCTATGCTACTAGATCGATATTTTCTTGTATTATAAGTATATATAGTGCATATGGTAGCAGTGCATATGACATTGGGATCTAAAATGTTCTATACTATATATATATATATATATATATATATATATATATATATAGTGGTGTGATATACACAATGGTATAGCTATATATCAACAAATTCAGTCAACCAATTTCAGTCATGACTCTTCAATCAATGTGTATACTAAATACATACATCCATTTTTTCTGTTTGTATTAAAGGAATCTTAAAAATTTATAAAACGTTTACCTTACAGTCGCCACTAATTAAACTAGATACTATTGTCACATTAACATATATGGTTATAACTCCTTTCCTGTTTGTAAGTGGTCTCCATTAATTAACTAGTAATATCTTTTTCATTTCCTCTCATCATCTGTATTTTCATCCCCATTGTATGCCTAATTAGTATAAACACAGCAACTATAGCTTTTGCTGAAAGTTTTCCTCTCTTTCTCCAATACGCTGTGATTATAAAGTCGCAAAGAATATCGTTTACTGTTCTAACGTTGTCTCATGTAAATACATACACATATACGCACATATGTAATTAGCAGTACGTAATCTTCAAACATGATCTGTGCCTCCCCCAATCACGGAATGCTGACTACGCCGCTGATAGAGGGCATTCAGATTTTATGGCGATTTTATTGTAATTAGTGTTCATCGCAGTGGGATTCGCTTCCGGAGTTTTCCTTTCACACGTCACACATCTACAGTACGGCGACATGCATGGTGATATCCTTTAGCCTAGCTAACATACTGGAATTATACACCATTGCAAGACGGCCCGTCTTCTGCGCCATTACTTACATGGCGCGTCAGTGCCATAAGTGAGCGGTGATGTATTTGAACACTAGGTTTTACACAAAATTCACAGAATTGTGCAGGTGCTGATCTAGGAGTTTTTAATTAAAAAGGGGTTGAAGGCTTTCGCTAGTCACTCACATCACTACGATTTTGTAGAACAAAGAATTTCTAGGGTCTATACATACCTCAGTGATTAATAACACAGTCCTATTTTACTTGCTAACAACGTAAAGTGTTATGAATTAATTAAATCTCTTGATATCATCAAACAGCCTTCTACATGCATTAGACAGTATGTTGATTTAGAATTCATTTACGTCTGTTTCAAACAACAACCTTTGAAATAACTTCCGTGAGTGAGCTTGTATGCACAAAACCGTGACAGATTTTGTCTAATGGCATTCACTCTTCGTAATGCAGTTAGTGTCACACTGCTTACTTAGTTATGTAGTACATGATTAATCAATTTATACGCGTGTACCCAGTCGACAAGTTTCATACGAGTACTACTCACCTCCTAAACAAAGCTGTTATCATGAGATTTCTCAATTATTATGGATCAAGATAGAAAGTACAACTACGGCGGCGCACGTGACAAATAGTGGTCACGTGACCTGGCAATTCGCCTGATATCACTGTGACACTACACTCTAGAGCTCATTGAATGCATGTGCATTGAACGAGTGTAATAGAATGCGAATTGGCTGTCAAGCAAATTCAATGCACTAGCAGTGACGGTTCAAGACGGGATACTATGAGGTAGCTAGGAAATGTGCCACATAGCTTTTATTTAAGTAATTAATTAAATTTACCATTCGGTTTGAAGGTGCCACTACCACAAGAGAAGAAAAAGGTTGAAACTCCCACAACCCCCGTCTGCATATGCCACTGATTGTGGAAGGCAATTCAATGTACAGTATATGTATACATTGATTGGTCCTGTGAGTCGATTCGTTCCCACCCCCAAACGCCCGTATACATATACAGGTATTTACGGTTGCCAATACTATCTTTGTGTTTGCTTGCAAATCGCACGTCCTGCAACGCCTACATAGGGTACTGTACTACGTTTTC
>CAXXBX010000060.1:0-10214 GCA_964274945.1 Dehalococcoidia bacterium
GTCAAGGCGATGCATATGCCCGGCAAGTCCAACTCCAATGGTACCTGCTACTCCATAATCTTTCACTGTTACTTCAAAGTAAGAAAATTCTCGACTCATTGGTCGACTGACATCCTGGTAGACTCCGATGCTGCCTGAGTGACCACAAAATTGTATTATGTCTTCATGAACATGAACACGATTTGAGCGATAATTTACTGTACTGTTACTGACACTTAATATTTGAGGTGGCCACTTGGCATCAAAGTTGAGCTTAACTTCTTCACCATAGTTTAGCATGCCAATGGTTGGATACCACCCGCCTAATGGAACTTCTATTTCAAACTTGCCAAGTAGAATGTGGTTGTGTGTAAAGAAGACTCTGCTGTATTGGCTGTTGTCTAAACCATCAAGTCCACATCCAATCAGATCGCCGCGAGAGGCAGGAGAGAATGTAGGAATTAGGTGAGCTCTGCTTTGTTCACCTCTGAACACGTTTCCATCATCACAATGATAAGCAACCGAACCACTTTTGAGCCCAGGCATTGTATTCAATGGATACGTTGCATCTGCAAGACCTATGCATACTTGACCTGCCATTCCCATATCAAGCAATTCCACTTCAAAATATCTGAAGTGTTGACTAAGTGGATGACCGAGGTCTTGAAAGACTCCGACACGGCTTGTGAATCTTTGTTGTTGAGATGTGTATGACAATATTTTGTGATGTTCATTGTAGCTGAGGCAATCTTGTGTTTTCCGTTGTTTTGTAGCTAGTTCTTTAGTAGCTGTTCCATTAGATCTGAAATCAGAGATATCCAGGTCATTATGTGGTTTCCAATGGGCTATCAGGTTAACTTGAACTTTTTCTCCCTTGCTGCAAAGTCCGATTGTGGGAAAGAAACCACTCTTGGGGATGCTCTCGACTCTCTGATTGCCGATTTCTTCTCCATTATGGGTAAAAAATACAATGGGGTTACTGTCAAAGTCCAGGGTGGTAGGGTTTACTCTAATGCCACATCCAATGACATCTCCTTCTTGAACTGGACATGCCATATTTGTCTTTTGTCCTTTCGTATGCAACAAGTGGCCATCTTTACAACAATATGCTACAGAATCATTCCGGGAACCAGGCATTGTACTCAAGGAATAACCGGAGTGGGCAAGTCCAACATGTATGTTTCCCATTTGTCCATAACAAACAATGGTCACTTCAAAATACCTGAATTCTTTTGACATCGGTTTCTCAAGAAATTGACAACCTCCAATGGTATATTTATCTCCTATTTTGGATACAATTCCAGCTTCATAGCTGACACACGTGTATCTCACTGAACTTTCCTCTTCTTCTTGAATATAGTCATCCATGCCTGAATTTTGTCTGCCATCAACTTCGTTTTGCCTTTGTGTTCTATCAATCCTTCCTTGTGACTGTAGGTGATGCAAATGCATTTCAACTCTCTTAATCTGTTTAGAGAGTTTGGTCTGCCCTTGTAGATAGCAGTCGTTCATTTCATATGTCTGTTGTGTATTTGAAATACCTTTCTTTTGCAGTGCATCAGTTTCCAAATGCTTTACACGGTCACGCTTGCTTTTACGCTGTCTACGTAGGTAAGCTTGAATCATGGATTTGAGCCGGAAGTTTGACTTTGCAGTTAAATTCCTAGGATGGCCAGAGCTTTCATGTTCCTAAGCAAGTAACAATTATGCCTTCTCAATTACAAACAATAGTTTGCTTAGACAAAATGTTAACCTGTGGGGAGGACGAGCACTCACAAACGCTGAAGACTTTTACCAAAAGGATTGCTATGAGATACAAGAGATTGATGGGCAGAGGATAACTTGGTGATTTTTTGATTTGTCTAATGATGTCGGTTACTGCAAGGTTCCATACGAGATCAGCATTTTCCTGGAAGAGAAACAGCTACAAGAACAACTGCAAAATTGAAAACATATTGTAATGACTTACTGTTCTTACTCTGTCAAATGCAGCATTAATCAAGGCAATGAGCATGTTGAGCAGAACAATAACTGACAGCAAAAGCCACAGTGCAAACAGGATTAACACAAATCCTCTTTCAGGCCAAAGTATATCATAGTCACTACGAAGATCATGATAGTCTATGTTGTTGAACAAAGACCAATACAAGGTCTGCAAAGATGGCCATACCCTGAGAAATTGCAAACATTTACAAGTTACTGCCGACTCTTTCTAAGAGTTTTCTTACCCACTGACAAGCTGGGGGAAAGCAATGCTTTCATTCTTGAACTCCTCTGTATGTACACCGGCATTGTACACACTAGATATGGCAACTCCAAAAGCAACCATTACAACTCCGAGAATGATAATGAATGACAGAACTTCTGCTGCTATTTCTATAAAGGCAATTTGAATTGGTCCAAGTTTATAGCTCACTTGTGTATAGGTCAGAACTCGAAGGAAAGAAATTCCTGCTGCTACAGCAAACACATGCTCTGAAACTCGCAACATCAACAGATTGTTTGTAGTCGATCCGATTATTCTGATGGCAAAAAAGCAAGCAAAAGAGATTATGATGACCCAGTCTAGGATGTTGGTGATGTTCAAATACATAGCTTTTTCTGTAAGTATTTGATAGATTTCTTCTGCTATCATTGCTACAATGTATGATAGTATAATCCATTCGATCCATGTAAGACTTGTTTCAGTTGTATTGTGGACAATGCGCAGTATTACAAACCCAAGAAACGTTAGGTAACCTATCATGTTGCTGTAAAATGTCACAATAGGATATTTAGCTGGGTCAACAATCAGCTTTTGCAGCATGTTTTTTCTACGACAGTAGGACTCACCACTTCCATCACAGCAGCAAAGAAAGAATTTCAGCGGATATAGTGGAAGCAAAAGGGACTGGAACAAGAATAAGAGAAGAAGTACTGGAAAATGATACCAAGTACCCCAAGAAAGTTTTCCCGGTTGCCATTCTTTATTGCTATCTTGTGTTTGAGGGTACTTATTGTTGAACTCACATCCATCCGAGTTAACATGACCATAAAACATTGTCAAAACGAGTTTACTGACGCTCTTCCTTGCAAGAAACTACATGATAAAATACAAAGACAGTAAATAGTTTGCTAATGCTAACAGCTAGAGTACATTAGCTTCCTTACTTTGTTCCATTTAATTTTTCTTGCTGTCTCGATGTCTTCTATTGTCATGAACTCATTCAAGACTTTCTTATACTTTGCAAATTCGTCAATCATGATAACAGCTTCCTCCTCCAACTTAATGTGGAGATCTCTCCATTCTACAGCTCGCCTCCAAGTTGAATTTTGTTGTTGTACAGCAGATGTGGACTCTATGTTCTCATTTGCATGTGCTTCTATAACAGTTATTGTTGTAACTTTATTAATCTCACATTATTGTCAATGAAACGTTCCCGTACCTGTCTCAGACATGGCTTGACTTGCATTTGTTCTCTCACCATTGGGTTCTTCAACAGATTCTTGCTTCTGTCTTTCCTTTGTTTTTTTGCTTGCTGATGACTGACATTGTGTTTCTTCGTTAAAACGATGTTGACAGTAGGATCCAAGAGCTAGAAGAAATCGAATGGGGTCTTTACTTTGTGAGATTACATCAGCCGATAGAAAGAGACGTTTGAAGTCATCGCCATCTGTTTGCTTACAGCCTAACTTGAGGTCATTCAGAGTTGGGTTGTAGCCACTCTCTAGCAATATCATAACTTTGTTTTGACGAAGCTCTTTTTCAAGGTGGTTGTGTTTTAGTACAAGAACAAACGGAGTCTCATTTGACTTGTTTGTGAGGAAATCGTTTCTGTGGGCTTGTAGTGTCTTTTCTGCTAGGGTTCGCACCAAAGTCTCACTGCATCGTTGCTTGCTCATAGCAGCAATGTGAAGAGCAGTGTTACCACACTCATCTCGATGGGTTAACAACTGCTTGTTGAAATTGTTACCTTCATCACACGCAAGTAATACTTCATTTCTGAAACTTGTTGATCGAGCAACTGCGTGCAGCAGATCAACAGGTAGTGGTAGAGGGTTTGTTTTACGCAGACATTGGATTTTCATCACATCGTCAATCTTGGTTGTAACTGCAAGCTTGAGTAAACGATTATACTCACGTGCATGATCATGATCATCTGTGTGGTCAGTTTTGACGTAAATGTCAAGCAGTGCCTGAGAGGAATGCGGGCAGATACAAAGCAATACAGTTAACATGCTCATAGTGTATGGTGTACCTTTGTCATTTCTCCAGTGCCCTCCTCGACAACTGTTCGAAGCATGTAGAAAAGGCATTTCTTTATAGTTTCATCTGTTACAAATGGTCTCCAGTATTTAAATAGATTGTGATCATTGCTTCTTCTGCATAATTCTGCCAATGGTGAATTGTGATAGGTTTTCTTAATATCTTCTAAATTGATACCAAAGTCTGCTTCACAAATCAGCCACTTCAGGAGTAACTGTGGTGACAGTTCTACTCTTGCACTTGTCTGTATCATAAAAAGCAGTTGTGGACAATATTGTGTTTATGTGTGGTTTATACAAATTACCAGAAGTGTAAACGGAGTGAGGCCTTGTTTGTTGGAAATATTTGGACTGACATTGCATCGTTGCAGTAGCAGTTCCATGACTTGCTCACTTGTATCCCAAGGAATCTCTCTATCTCTATAGTTCTTTACCACTTTATGCAGTGCGGTATCCCCTTTCTTGTCTTTTTTGCTGATGTCTACTTGCTTTTCCAGTGCAAAGTCTATAAGATCCATCCTTGGAGGCTTGCTATCAGCACCAATATGCAACAAAGTGAATCCAGCCGAATTTGTTTGAGAAATTTCAATGTCCTTAAATGTTTTTACGAGCAGTTTGATTTTTTTCATGCTGTCATGTTTTGCTGCGGCAGCATCATGAAGTAAAGGTTGATGTCTACTGCTCACTGTCGGTTTTGCTCCTTTATCTAGCAGCAGCTGCAGACAATTGCAATAAATATGACATGATGAAATAAAGTAATTAACACCAACCATGCAAGATGTTACCTTAACGGTTTCGTAGGACCCTTTTTTGATTGCTTCTTCTAGTAATTGCGTGAGGTCTGTCTGAGGCACCTCATCGATATCAGTCAGAAGGACCTCCAAGTACGTATGCCCATCCATTGGTCTGCGACAGAGATGAAGCAGGCACACTTGTCTGTCGGCTGCTCTACTTTCAGCTGCTATTTTTTTCAGTATCTCAAGATCAATAATTTCCCAATCAAGCTGTAAAAACCACAGGGAGTGACTAATAGAGTGATAAAGCTCTAATTTCGTATTGGGTTAATTTATATTTAATTAGAGGATCAAAATAGCAAGACTGGTAAAACATGCATCCATTTCGTAGTCATCAATGGCTGGAGAAATGGAGGGAGTCTGGTCGGATTTTGGTTATCTAGTTGCCCGGCGCATTCCGTAGGGTTACACGAATGATGCGTCTATATATAGTGTACGCGTATATACAATGGGTTGTGCACGCAGCATAGGCGGCACTGGGACGGACGGAAGCACAAAAGCGTGCAGGCGCACTTGTCGACCGTATTATTTCTAATAGGTAGGCTACGAGGTCTAGAATTTTGTACTGCATAAAAGACACACGACTGATTCACTGAACTCAAAGCGACGCTCAAGCACTTTCGGTCTTAATTCGTGGCTGTACTTGTATGTATAGATCAAGAGGGTTTTCAGTCTAATCGATGCTTGCAAATCACATGGTCTTGTTGGAAATGCACAACTAAACGACCACAGCGCGAAAACAATGCCTCACTAAACCTCTAGACTATAATATAGCGCTAGAGGATTACCGAGCTACATACATCCCGTATGATTTGAATCTTTCATTTGTACCGACAATGACTTGCTAGCGCTGTCACAGAATTTGCGGTCATGTGAACGACAGTCGATCGCTTTGTATATGAATCATGTATACATTATATATGTATTTGGTTGTCATGTCTATACATGTACCCTATCGTGTTCGAATGGCATCTGAATCTAAAGTGTTTCAGGTAGCGCGCTTGGTAGCAAATTAGAATGATGTCCATTCGCATACTATTTAGACTTCGCGACAAGTACAGCGAACGTTTCTTCAGAATATGAAGGGGGATGTGGAAGCGAAGGTCATAACGCAGCTACTGTCTAGTTAGTTATATACGATGCTGTTACTTACCAGATAGTCAATAGCAGAGCGGTTTGCTGCATCTTGTTTGTAGAAATCGTTTCTCATGTAATCAAGGAGTTTGTGAACGACGTCTGTTGGCATCTGATGAAGGACAGCCAAATGGAAAACAGTTCGTTTTGCATTGTCTGTTTCGAGAAGGGCAGCCTCGATGAGATTACGGGCATGAGTAGAAAGCAAACGTTTCAACTCCGTTTCGAACATTTCTGCGTGGATTACATGTATAGATATTAGCATCTATACTATATGTAATTCTGAAACAGCTATGCCAACCTTTTCTTAATCTAACGTCTTTGTGTTCTTCAGGAAATCCAACTGTTGTTTTTAGACTTTTTCTATTGGCTATCCACTGGTAGACAAACGTGAGCAATGTCTGACCGAGTCTTTGGCTTTCGCTTCTTTGAGTATCCCGTTGTTGTTTGAATAGATGGAGAACTATTTCGCGTTCTTCTGACATTGAAGGCCTATGAATAGACGAGGAGTCTCTTGGTAGAGCCGGCTGCCCACGGAGGACACGATTGGCAAGCTGCGTATTTCCCAGAGATTGTCTGAATTCTTCGTTCATCGTTCCACGACGCTGTGTTTAGCTAGACTGAGACAAGCTGCAGGTATCCTTGAGATTTATCACGGTACAATATGTATATGACTTTGATTACCTGTTAGCTTAATTAAGTTAATTAGAGATCTTAGTCGAACCGTTGAAAGAAACAGCGTCTAGATTATAGCTCAGCTGCTGCTTTGTTTAGAATATTCGTTCCGTAGCTAGAAATTATCCCTGTGTACAGTAGATGCATTCACCGTGTCTGCACGCTAGCTACAGATTCGGACTTGTGTAACTTGACCATATATCTAAATAGATGTCATGTTATGCTTGCTCTGGATAGATTGGTATTTGAACTTGAATACGATTGCACTTCAACGGAAGGTAACCCCATACGCCTACACACTGTTGGATTAGTACTGTCTGTTTCCCGTAAGCGTGAACCCGGAAGTGAGTATGGAAGTAGAGGTCACACCAAAGTGCGTGACCATTTCGTCCATTCCATTTTCAATTTCCGGCAACAATTGAATATTGAATTAGAAATTGAAAATAGCCTAGCAGTTGCTTGCAATTTCAATATTCAATTCTATTGAAAATTGAAAATTGATTAATCGGCGGACTATATTTATTTGCGAATTAAAATGAATATTAAAAACAAACTTAATTTGTGACCAATTTCCTTTTTCAATGCAATGGAATATTGAAATTGCAAACATGTTAGTTCAATTTTCAATGTTCAATTCAATATTCGATTTAATTTAAAAATTAAATATTAAATTTTGAATTTGCGTGGCCAATTCGTCCATTCAATATTTATTTTTGAGACAAATTGAAAATTGATTAATCGGCGGACTATAATTATTTGCGGATTAAAATGAATATTGAAAACAAACTTAATTTTTAACCAATTTCCTTTTTCAATACAATGGAATATTAAAATTGCAAGCACGTTAGTTCAATTTTCAATGTTCAATTCAATATTCAATTTAATTTAAAAATTAAATATTAAATTTTGAACTTTCGTGGCCAATTCGTCCATTCCATTTTTAATTTTTAAAGCAAATTGAAAATTGAATGTCAAATTAAAAATTGACTGGCGTTGCTTGCTCTTACAATATTCCATTACATTGAAAATAGAAATTGATTGAAGAACAATTGTCATTTCAATATTTATTTACTTTGCAAATAGATTCAATCTTTCCATCCGTCCAATTTTTGTAAATTATGAATATTAAAATTAGCCTCCAATGCAATTTTCTTTCTCCGTACACTAAATGTAAATAGAAAGTTGCTAATGACACCGCGCAGACGGTCGCCGGTGACTTCAAAATATTCAATTCTATTGAAAGACGAGAGTTGTGTCTACCTTAGCCACGCCCAGCCACGCCTCTGGCACGCATGCAATGTAATGCAACTAACAAGGACGAGAAAGCCACGCGACCGACCTCTAACAACAAATCGGTAAGCACTTGCACCTGGCTCTCATCAACCGTCACGCCCAAGCATGAGCTGTTCCTTGGGGCGACAAGGGAAGCCTGTTGCATGGAGGCACGCTTACGGCATCTATAGTCAACGAGATCAACGTCTAGCCTGCACTGGGAAGTTGACGCCTATTCGATTTGGAAAGACTCCAAGCAACTATCTACAGTCAACATGCAGTAGAGTCGATCATTATAGACCACACCTCTTAAACACAGACGGGTTCACGATAATGGCAGGTCGTAACCTCAAACCAATTAAGTATTGTGTTTCAGACATCCGGTAGTTAACCTAACCCTAGTGTGAAAACGCTAAAATAAGACAGGCCAGTCAGTACATGCATGGGTGATAGGACACTAAATTTTAGCCCAGGCGATATCTAAGTTTCTAATATTTGTCATTCTTATTTTATTTTTGTTTTTAATGTTGATCGACAGACGAGCATATTCGCATCCTGCAACCATTCTAGTGTGCATGGCTTTGACGTCGTTAGTGTTCGCTAAGTACATTCAAGCATTGCTAATTAGAGTTTGATCTCAAAATCCTGAGCACACGTACATGTACACAAGCGAGGAAACGGACATGATTTCGAAAGCACGTGAGTAGGAAGGGCCATATGTTAATGTATTATGGCGAACTACTTCCTCCATTTGACATGCAAATCTCGCCCTCTACTAGAGGCATTGCATTTAGAGCCACAATTGGTCAAGCGTCATCACTGACATATGCACTCGCCTAACCTCAGTTTATTCTTCACTTGAGAAAGTTTGATGTTTGTGCCATGCCAAGCGATTGTCTAACACTAGCTGCCCTATCACAAAGTGTCAAAATTTATTGTTTGGATGTTTAGTGGAATCATCAGATGAGAAAGTATTTTGACTAGTGTAGAAACAGTCTGAACGTAACATCGGTGCATTTTTCATTTGAGAAAGTTTGATGTTTGTGTGGTACCAAACAATCATTTAGCACTATCACAGAGTGTCAAAGTTTATTGTTTTGAAATCATCTGATGAGAAAGCATTTCCACTGTTGTAGAAACTGTCTGAACGTAGCCTCAGTAAATTCTTTACTTGAGAAAGTTTGATGTTTGAGTCATAATCGTACTAAGCAACATGCAATCGTCAGATGAGAAAGAATCTAAAGTTTGCATCCTATCCAAAACATGACATAGCATTACTGGTATAAATAATTCAACTCTCTCACGTATTGCTCAGTTGAGCTCTTGGTTGGTACCAGAGGAAGTTACTTTCTGCTTTGAGATGTCTGAGTCGAGCAGAAAATCAGGAAGTGAATTCAGCAATGCTAGACGTATGCTACAGAATGCAATGATAGAATTAGATCGAGTGGCACAACAGATGAGCTGTAGGCAAACAGAAGATTCTCGATCTCCAGAAACACCTTCTCAACAACCTAGAGCATCGTCATCATCTAGAGAACGACTAGACAGCGACAACGTGGCTTTCACGAGGTCGACAGCTTTGGCAGCAGAACAAAGAAGATTGTTTGGTCGATCTTCTGGTCACAGTCGTCGACATAGTTCTAGACCTAGCGGTCGACACGGCAGTTCCAGTCGTTCATCACAAACAACGACAAGTCATGCCTACGGTCGCTCGACCAAAAGGCAAATGATTACAATCCATGCAATTTGTTTATCGGATCACCAGCAAAGCATTCCTCCATCTCGCGAAACTAAGCTGAAGCTATCATTGGCAGGGCTAGGAGAGCAAGACATTTCCGTTGGCCACGATGACGATGCTCTGGAAGTCCACAATGCAATTGTTCAGACGTTTTCACCCCTGGAAAGAGCAGGATACGAAATGATGCGTCTTACAAGTCGGAGAACTCTCGAAGTCCTGCGTACAGCAAATGGTATCCTAAACGCAAGAAATGTCAAGGCAGCCTTGAACCAGGCGAAATTGTATCTCAGACCAATAAAGCATTCTTTACCCCTAACGGATACATCACAAAGACCAACAGTACGTTAAGTTCTATTTAATTCTGACTTTTTTTAAAT
>CAXXBX010000061.1:0-78709 GCA_964274945.1 Dehalococcoidia bacterium
TTTCATCAGGGTCTTTAGTTATCTTGATTCGACCTGTAGAATCATCCCAAACAGGTTGAGTCAAATCTAAAAGGTAACGATCAAGATCGTGGATGCCTCGACTTTGAATATTGAGACAGTGTTCGGGATTGACGTCCTCGCCGTCCAACAGTCTGGCGGTCATCATCGCGCGCATCCTCAAGCCCCATGCTAACTGACCATTATACTTTAAGAAGTAGTCTCGGTTCAAAGTGCCTGCTGTGAACTTTCTATCTCCGCCTCTGACTTTAGCTCCGAAGTTGGTGGGACGCGCAGAGTAATCTCGATGCAAGTATTCAAGAAAGCCTTTGACGCCTGCTCCCATTCCTCCCACGTCATAGTAGAGCGCCTTCACGTCCCAACGGCGGCACAGTCTATCCACGCGGGAAACAGAGTGCTTCAATTCCGCAGACCAAGACTCCACATACATTATATTAGGCCCGCGCCTTACTGCGAAACAGCTCTTGTCTCTGCCCAAATCTGCCACATCGAACCCGCCCATAGCGATGCCTGCGCCTTTATGCGCTGGTATAGCGTCTACGCACTTCTCTGCCATAGTGTAGGGCAGCACGTGCTGCGTCTCAACGCCGTCATCGGGTTTGCCCAGCCAAATGTGCGCATACCTGCCAGTATTATATTTAAGATCGTAAGCGCGATCCAGTTCCATCGCCGAGGGGGTATCTGGGTCGGGGTTGAAGTAAGGGTTATCGTAATAGTTTACATTAATGATGAGCGCGCTTTGGTCTGCGCCGCTCGATATGAACCTTCGGTAGACAGGCCCGTCACGCCCTTCGGGGTTGAAAGTCCACCATATCTCCGAGCTTGGCTTACGTATTGACGGCGTAAGCAGCTCGATAGAGCTTTGAGTGATTTTCTGCGCCTCTTCAACCCAACAGATGTCAATTCCCTCGATAGACTTGATGGACGCGGCGGTCTGTCCAGACAGCCCATGAAAAATGAAGAGCGAACCAGTCACATCGCAGCGTATTTCAGAACGCGTGACCGTGAACATGTCCTCCATGCCTAATTTAACGATGAGGTCGGAGAGAAGACGCTTGTTAGAGGCATCGATAGACACTTGCAGCTCTCTGGCACACAGTATTCTGAGCCGTTGTTTAGCCGCCATTACCAGCAACGCTATGCCCACTTGCCAGCTTTTTCCCGAGCCTCTGCCGCCATATAGCACTTTGTGACGGTATTTATCGCGTTCTAATAACGGTTTTGCCCACTCAATAAAGTCTATGCTGATTCTGTTGCGCCCTGAAGGGTCGTTTTCTTCGTAAGACGATGTGGTTTCGGGTTCAGCTAGCATAACCATCGTCAATATCCTCGCTTTTAGGCGGTTCAATCACCCTGAAAGAGTCCTCAGGCGCTTCTATGGCGGTGTCATCTCTGTCTCCGCTTCGGTCTTGCACAGCTACGGATTTGATTTCCAAGAAGATTTGCGGAGCGCTGGAAAATGCTTGCTTAGATGGCTGTGGACGATCTGAATACTGCTTTGCAGTCCTCTCCAACCAATGCTCGTTATGTTTCAGGTCTGGGGACTCACGCAGTTTATTCAGGACGTCTATTCGGGCTTCAGCTCTAGCCATTTTGAACCGCCTAGCCAAAGTGGCGAATGGGTCTACAGCTGATGGCCCCGAGCCTTCTTCAAGGCACACTCTGAGGTAAGCTGGGGATATTCCATGCAGGTGCGCTATGTCATCTAACGAGGCGCCTGATGATGCCGTTTCAGCCAGAGCGTCTATACGCTCTGGCGTTAGCTCGGTTAGTTTTTTTAAGGGTTTCATGCCCTCATTATATAACATGCGTTGCAAGGTGAGTGGAAGCTTTAATACCAGCAAAACAGGCTAGTTTTGGGGCAAAAGTGTAACACTTGTATTACAGAGCGTTCTGAAAGTCTTTTCGTAATTAGCTTGAAGGGGTGCAAAACAGGCTAGTTTAGACACAAAAGTGTAACACTTGCATTACATGGCGTTCTAGCATTCTTTTTCAGAAATGGCTGCTGGGTGCGTATTTCACACAGTTTTTGGCTATCTGAAAAAGAATGCTAGAACGCCATGTAATGCAAGTGTTACACTTTTGTGTCTAAACTAGCAGATTTAGCGTGTATTCGACCAATTTCTTGCAAATTATTGCTGGCATGTGGGTATGTGGAGTAATTGTAACACTTGGATTACATGGCTTAATACTTTTCCCCCCTTTTTTCCTTTATTTCTCAGTTAAAAACATTTGACTATGTAAAGGTTAAGTTGCACTTTTATACATAAATTACTTACTATAGTAGAAGTAATACTGGTATTAACGCTAAAATAGGTAAAGATTTGGGTTATTCGCAGGTGTAAAACGGGTATGAATCAGGAGTATTGAAATTAAAACAAATGTGGTTTATTTTATATGGAAAACAGAAAACTAGACATGTCAAACCTTCAAAATAATAATGTCAATGTGATAAATGTTACACCTAAAAAAATATAGTCGTAGTGTAAATTAAACTGCGTACGGTAAAAGCGGCAACTTAGTTGAGAAAAACGAAAAACCCGATAAGTCAAATCTTATCGGGTTAGGCAACCGGGGGCAACTCAGTTGCCCCCGGTATCAGTTAGGACTTACTCGATCGACACCTCAACTTTAGCATCAGCATCACTCGCATCCGCATCACTCGCATCAGTCCTACTACCGTTTAGGATTTTATCCAATTCGGATTGCGCATCAGTGAGTTTAGCGTTTAGCGTTGCGCCATTCATTACATGTTGCATCAGTTCATCATTAGTCTTACCAGGCGAGTAGGTTGCCCGGGTATGCGCAATGAGTCTATCAGTCAACTCGGAAATTTCACGCTCTAACTTATCGATTTTAGACTTGTATATTACTGAGGGGCCTACTATCATAATCAGTCTTAATCGTAGTCTAGCGTAATCCGTATCATCAACTGACTCATCTATAGTCAGGTTATCAATTACATTAAACACGGATAATGCGCTCGACTTACTCATAGTTACATCATCGATCGATACTGCATTTACGCTCTTTGCATTACCGCTAACAGTTGTCTTAACACTGCTATTCACTCTATTCGAAATCCTACTATCGGGATCGATATACCCCTCATTAACTATAGTTTCAACTATCGATACATATCCGTTTTCATTAAAACAGTCTACAACTGCTTGCGCTCGTTGTATAGGAATTCCCCGAGTCTGTTTAACCCAACTCCTAATTGAACTCACCGAAATATCAAGTATTGATTCGGGGTGTTTGTCGGTTTTCCCAAGTAAGTTTGCAATCGACAGGTTACTATCTTTAGCCGTCCTACTTAGCGCTTTCCGCCACCACTCAGCTCGCGCAGGTGAGGGGTCTTTATGCAACTTTCTCAGTTGCTCAGGGTTAGGTAATTGATAACTCATTTTCAGTCCTAATCAGTTAGGTCGCTAATCGCCGGGGTTTTCGTTGCCCCGTAGATAAGAGTATATACGCAATTGCAAGTGAAAAGTTGCGATTTCGCATAATTTCCGAACTTTTTTTTTTAACATGCTCCTACATTTCGTAGGACTGAGTCCTACACGAAATTGCCGTTTAATAGCCCCCGGGGGCACCCCAGCTCGTTCATAAAGCGATTCTAGTGTTTTACTACCCGAATCGATATATAAGCCGTATACGGGTAACCTCGCCGCATTTAGGGTATAAACGCCCCACGTTGCCCACAGCAGCGAGTTGTGCGATTCTGTAGGATATATACCCTAATCGCCCTAAACGCCGCTAGCATACCCCCGGGGGCTCTTAAGCCGTATATGCCGTTTAATTGCCCCACGTTGCCCACAGCAGCGAGTTGTGCGATTCTGTAGGATATATACCCTAATCGCCCTAAACGCCGCTAGCATACCCCCGGGGGCTCTTAAGCCGTATATGCCGTTTAATTGCCCCACGTTGCCCACAGCAGCGAGTTGTGCGATTCTGTAGGATATATACCCTAATCGCCCTAAACGCCGCTAGCATACCCCCGGGGGCTCTTAAGCCGTATATGCCGTTTAATTGCCCCACGTTGCCCACAGCAGCGAGTTGTGCGATTCTGTAGGATATATACCCTAATCGCCCTAAACGCCGCTAGCATACCCCCGGGGGCTCTTAAGCCGTATATGCCGTTTAATTGCCCCACGTTGCCCACAGCAGCGAGTTGTGCGATTCTGTAGGATATATACCCTAATCGCCCTAAACGCCGCTAGCATACCCCCGGGGGCTCTTAAGCCGTATATGCCGTTTAATTGCCCCACGTTGCCCACAGCAGCGAGTTGTGCGATTCTGTAGGATATATACCCTAATCGCCCTAAACGCCGCTAGCATACCCCCGGGGGCTCTTAAGCCGTATATGCCGTTTAATTGCCCCACGTTGCCCACAGCAGCGAGTTGTGCGATTCTGTAGGATATATACCCTAATCGCCCTAAACGCCGCTAGCATACCCCCGGGGGCTCTTAAGCCGTATATGCCGTTTAATTGCCCCACGTTGCCCGTATACGGCTTTTACGCTAATTTAGTAGGTTTACTACCCCGACACGCCTGATTCTCCGCTAGTATGCCCCCGGGGGCTATTAAACGGCAATGCTCGTCTATAGAGACACTTGAACTGATATCAGTTCAACACCCCATTCAATCAGTTGATATAAGGTGTAGGATATTTTACGATATTCGGCATCATGACGCCTATAAATTGCGATATTCGACTGATTCAGGCAGGTCAAGCCGATTATGCCGATTCAGGTGACGGAATCCGCAATTTTGAACTGATTTTGGAAATAGACACCCTTTTCATAAACAGTTGTGGGGCTCATCAAACTTTTTTCAATAAGGAGAAGAAAGATGAATTACCTATGCCGATACTGCAACGCCTGCGAGGGCGCCTGCGAGATACAGGCGGACGCCGACTGGGTAAGCAGGGAAGAAGCTAGGTTGGAAGCACAGGACGAGATAGCCTTCCAAGACCACAACCAAGACCCGCCTTGGTGCTGACCTCACGCACAGGCGAGCGACCTGACTCGCTCGCCTGGTCGTCTGCAGGTGACGCTCCTGCACTGATGACGCCTACAGCAAGGCGAAACGACTTATTGGGAAGGCGAGAGACTGACTTACGCGTGACCTGCCACACAGGCGAGACATGCTCCGCCCCTGCCTCTCGAGAGGCGATTATTGCAGACACGCTAACAGTCATGTATCAAACCTTCCTGCAAGGATAAAATTGCGATGAGCAGTTCACGACCTACATGGGGCAAGGCGCTTAACCTCGCTGTCAATACAACTAGCCAAATCTACACAGGCGAGTGGAATATAAACTCGATTGACGAGTATCAGGCTATAGCCGATAGACTCAGTAGGCAATTCGGGGTAGAAACCCCTATGGTCTACGCAGGTAGCTTCAATGGCCGCCACGCAGGCATCTACCGAACTGGCAGGCCTGAACCTGAAATACAGGTCAACATACTTGACATATCAGTCCTGATACACGGGCTTGCCCGTCACCTGCTTGAGCAAGCGAACCCGACTGACAAAGTAATTGGAATGAGGGGTCGCCTGCCGAATAAGGGCAGAACGCCTAAGAAGGCTAGAGAGATGCTGATACAGGTAATCCAAGCATTCAGGGGCGTATACGACATGCCTGAATTGGATTTCACCTCGGCTAAAGAGTTGGTCGCCTCTATTTACAAGGCGCGGTAGAACTCACTGGGGCGCGCGTCATTCAGGCGCGTGCCCCGACCCCGTCCAACTGTCGACAGGTGAAGCGCCTGTCCTGATGAGCCCGCGCAGGGCGAAACAGTTGAATGAAGAAAGGTGAGACATTGCTTTACGCGCGACCTGCCACACAGGTGAGACATGCTCCACCCCTGCCTCTCGAGAGGCAACGCCAGGCACGCTAATAGGCATATATCAAACCTTCACAAAGGGTAAGCGACCTTATTATGCAAGTTACAATGAAAGGTGACAGATACTATCCGTGGTTAGGCGTATTGGAAGATATGGCTGTCCTGTCTGAAGAGGAGAGTGATTCCTGTAAAGACATAGGTTACTACCAACAGGTAATCGACCTCATAAGTAAACGCCTAGACATGCATTCACCTTCGGTATCAGGTATAGTCAAACCTGGCATTGCAGGTGAGTATTCACCTGTATATGATTCTATATTTATAGGCCATTCTAGGCAGGGTAACCTGTTTGGAATGGATACTGTCCTGCATGAATACGCCCACTTTTTAACTCACTGGTCGACTTTCTATTACATGAGAAACTTACCTTGTGTGAGAAGTCTATACACAGTTAAGAAACAGGACATAGGCTGGCAAGGAGGTCTTCACGGACACACCTTCGCAGCCTTCTTTAGACTGACTATCGACACTTTCCGTGAACTAATGAAAATCGCCCCAATCGACTGGGATGAAGCCTTCCCCGAAGGTTACTTAACTGAGACGGTAAAGCAAGACAGCCTGATAGGAAAGTTCTTAGTTAAGGCTAAATATGTAGGCGATAACAAGGGTAGATTCTACCGAGTGCCTAACCTGATAAGTATGGTGATGAACTGAAATCGAGTCTCGCCGACAGGCGTGCCAAGCGCCTGTCGGCAAGGTAGACCTATGCCTGATACAGTTGACATAATCTACCTTCCGTTATAAAATACACGTATGCTACCGAACACTCTACACAACTCGCTGTCGACAGGTGAAGCGCCTGTCCTGATGAGCCCGCGCAGGGCGAAACAGTTAATCAGATGAAAGGTGAGACATTGCTTTACGCGCGACCTGCCACACAGGTGAGACATGCTCCACCCCTGCCTCTCGAGAGGCAACGCCAGGCACGCTAATAGGCATATATCAAACTTTTTCAAGAAGGTCATCATGAGTGATACATCTTATACCGACAACTGTAACTGCCTGAGTTACACATTCCACGAATCAGGTTGCGAGGCCGCCTTTATTCCAGAGGATTCAACTGACTGGGGTCAACATAACTTTGAACAGGAGTTGTTGACTGACGATAATTTTACGCCTGATTTTCTGATCAGGTCAAATGCTGTTCGTATAGCCTGAGGGGAAACTTATAATGCCTGTAGCCACAATAGTTCATTACGACTGCGGACACCTTGATGATGTTGATACGGGTAATGCCTGTCATTGCCTGTGCGATATCCAAACCTGCATTGACGAAGGTGGAGATACCTTCTGTGAAAAATGTGAGTGTTGCCTTATTGGAGAGGCGAACGCAATCGTTACCTGCCACATGAGTAACTGTATTTGCGACTGCGATATGTCCTGCAATTGCGAATCCGATGAAGGTTGCGATTTCGGATAGCCCCCGCTTGCCAACAGGCGCGTCAAGCGCCTGTTGGCAAGTTATAAACTCGCTGTCGACAGGTGAAGCGCCTGTCCTGATGAGCCCGCGCAGGGCGAAACAGTTAATCAGATGAAAGGTGAGATTAAGTGCCTACATTCATTAATTGCAGGTGTGGGGTATCTTTACAATCAGGCTACCTAGTAGTAGAACATCATTCAGTTCACACTGAAGGTTTCGATGGATTCGATTGTATAGCCTGTGGAAGAGGTTATAACGGCGAAGGCAAGATATTATCATCTAAAGATAAAACGATAAGGTTCTATAAGTTAGAGAAAGGAATAGATTTAAGTTGAGTGACGACCTAGAACAGGACATTAAGTTATTTTCAAGCCGACCTGGCATGGAAGATGTAGTTTACCTTCTGAAACAGTTAGCAGGAGAGCCTGAATGATAGTTAATGAAGGCGAGCGCCCCTGTGCGCTCGCCTGTTTGTCGACAGGTGAAGCGCCTGTCCTGATGAGCCTGCGCACAGGTGAAACAGACGCCCCATTGGAAGGAGAGCCCGTAAGCCCTAAAACGCTGAATCAACTATCTCAAACCTTTTTTAGAAGGTAAAAATGACTACTGCAAATATTTATTCAACTATAAGTATTAACCCTGACAATAAGGCTACCACAGCCATTTGTGATTCCTGTTTCGCAGTTATGGTATTAATTAACGGCGAAGGCGAGTGTTTAGCTTGCAAGCACAGGTATCCTAAATGTGGCGATTGCCTGAATTGTTTCACACTTAAGAAGGTATCCGAAGGTACCTTCAGTTTCAACGATCAGTCTTACACTATTTGCGATACCTGCGGGATAGGTTCTAGCCTGGATTCTTGCGGGCACACTCCTGCTTGCGATTGTTGCGACCTTTGCAATGACCCCTGCTGGTTTGACTTTTGCACAGGCTGTGGTGAAAAGTCGCCTACTCACCTTGAGTGGGAAAATAGCCAACCTGATTCTATAGTTGAGGCCAACGAGACGGATAGAAAGGCTTGGCTAGCCTTTCTGGAAATCAGGACTTAAAAATTGTATACAGGCGGTACGCACAAAGCGTGCCGCCTGTCTGTAGTTAGGTGAAGCGCCTGACCTGATGAGCCTAGCAGGGCGAAACAGTTAATACTGATTTAGGGATTAAACTAATGGATAAGGTAGATTTTGCGCCTATATTGATAGGTGAAGATGATAGTCAAATAACAGGCATCATTGAGTCTAACTGGGAGTTCGCAGTTGAACTCAGAGGTGACGGGGGACTGTATGCCGATGTAACAGGCAGGATAAATCTTACGCAAGATAATCAGGTATTCTACCCTGAAATAGAGGAATGGCTTACCTTCAAACAGACCTCTTTCGAAAGTCATTGTGAATCAGGTTATGATACCTGTCTCCACCCATATGAGAATTCAGCTAGAAGCCTTCACGAGGAATATTGCTACCTGCAAGACAGGGAAGATGTGGAAGACCTGATTGCAATAGCGATAGATGAAGCGATAGAGGCTAACAGACCTTTACTGTTCAAGCAACTGAAAGACGATGAGAAGCAAGCCTTGCTTTACAAAGAAGGCGCTAGCGAGCCTGCATTATTATAGCCCAGACTGAAAGAAAAGGCGAGCGCCTCTGTGCGCTCGCCCGTCTGTCGACAGGTGAAGCGCCTGTCCTGATGAGCCCGCGCAGGGCGAAACAGTTGAATGAAGAAAGGTGAGACATTGCTTTACGCGCGACCTGCCACACAGGCGAAACATGCTCCGCCCTGCCTCTCAAGAGGCGACCATTGCAGGCACGCTAAATCGTATATGTCAAACTTTTTCAAGAAGGATAGTTCTAATGGACACGCCTTTATCAGTCCTTTGCGATAGCTATGTAGTTAAGCAAATAGTTGGACATTCTCTTTATAAAGTTAATGTGATACCTGTTGCTAACTATGAGTTGCTAAAAGCGATTCAGGAATTAGAAGGTGACTCACAGAAGTTAACAACCCTTATAGCAACAGTTGACACCGCGGTAAACGGTAAATCCGTTTACCTTGATGTGGTAAGGCTGTGGGGATTGCTACATGATGATGATTTTATGAATCACCTTAATATGGAGATGATTCATAACTGGCTGGGACAAGGCTTGATAAAGGCGGCGGTATTGCAGTCAACTATTCATGTCGAGCTTGAGACCCGAAATCGCACCTAACCTTTCAAGCAGGCTAACACGCCAAGCGTGTTAGCCTGCTTTCTCCTGATATAGTTGACATAATCTACCTTCCGTTATATAATACACGTATGCTACCGAACACTCTACACAACTCGCTGTCGACAGGTGAAGCGCCTGTCCTGATGAGCCCGCGCAGGGCGAAACAGTTGAATGAAGAAAGGTGAGACATTGCTTTACGCGCGACCTGCCACACAGGCGAGACATGCTCCGCCCTGCCTCTCAAGAGGCAACGCCAGGCGCGCTAAATCGTATATGTCAAACTTTTTTGAAAGGCACAGTGAGTTGAAAAACGAGCTTAAAGTTACATGCGAATACGAGTTAGTCGAACAGGTAATAGAATATGCGGCTGAGCAAGGTGACTTTGTCAATATAACCTGTGAAGAATATAACTTAGCGTATCGTGAGGTCGCAGGTTCAGAATATGAGAATATCCTGCTTTCTGTGAGACTGGAAAGGTCACCGCGAGATATTAGAAAAGGCGTTAGACGCCTTCATGCAGAGAAGTTGCTTAACTGGCTGAAAAGCGGTGAGGTGTGGGAACACATTAATGCTGAATACATGCTGAATCACCTTGGTAGAGGTTTGCTGAAAGCAGGTTTGGTATACCAATATGTGAGGCCTTATGAGAGTTCCTAAAACAGGTGACCGATACTACCCGTGGTTAGGCGTGTTGGAAGATGTATCTAACTTGTCTGAAAAACAGGCTAAAGTTCCTGACAACATATCCTATTATAGCGAGATCGCAACTGACTTAGGTTACCTTCTGAACATTCATTCGCCTAGCGTGATTGAAGGTTACGACTATAGGTTTGAAGGCACGTATTACCCTTCTACCGATTCTATTAAGATAAATCCAGATAGTTATGGAAACCTGTTAGGGATATCGGTTCTCCTTCATGAATATGCTCACTTTCTATGCAGGTGGTTGTCGCCAAATCGAAAGGTAAAGTTCTACTGCCGAGACAGTTTAGAGAAAGTTGAAAAATGGGGTGAGAATTGGGAAGGTGGAGCTCATGGGTATACCTTTGCCAAGTTCTATAGACTGACTATAGATACATTCCGTAACCTGCAAGAGTTACCTCCGATAGAATGGGATAGTCTTAAATAAGTTTAGATCAGGTCAACACCGCCTTCATTAAAGAATGCGGTGTTGACCTCTGTAGTCAGGTGAAGCGCCTGTCCTGAAGAGCCTGGCAAGGCGAAACAGACACCTGTATGGAGGAGAGCCTATAAGCCCTGAAACAGAAAAGCAGACACATCAAACTTTTTTAAGAGGTTATACAATGATTAGCGATCAAATATTCAAAGAGTCGGAAAAAAACTACGAAGAAGTTTACTGGGAAGGTAAGCGCCGAAGAGTTTATAGGACTTTGTGCAGGTGGTGCAATTATCAAGCGCCTTACGCCCGCAAAGATGAGGTAGACAAGCATGGTTTCAACTGTACCTTTTTGCCCCATTTTGCGTTAGGAACTGAAAATCCATGTCCGTCAGGCTACTCTGACTTTGAAAAAACAGGGATTTATACCTGAAACACTTATTTACAGGCGAGCGCCCCTATGCGCTCGCCTGCCTGTCGTCAGGTAGAGAGCCTGGCCTGAAGAGCCTACTCAAAGGCGAAACAGTTAATACTGATTGAGGAATCAATTATGAATAAGCTTGACTTTCCACCCATTTTAATAGGCGAGGAAGGCTACTACGCCCCATTGAATGGCATTCTTAACTCAAACTGGGAGTTTTCAGTCGAGTTAACAGGCGATGACGGTCTGTATGCCGATGTAACAGGCAGGATAAATCTTACGCAAGATAATCAGGTATTCTACCCTGAAATAGAGGAATGGCTTACCTTTACGCAGGCATCTTTCGAGAGTCATTGCCAATCAGGCATACAAGAATGTGCGCACCCCTACACGGACGTGGCTAAAGAGTTACACGCAGAAAGGTGCTATGAAGTTGATAAAGAAGAGGTAGAGGATATAATCGCTGAGGCGTTAGATGAGGTGATAGAGGCTAACAGAGACCTGTTGCTTATGCAAGCGAAGGACGATGAAAGGCAAGCCTTGCTTTACAAAGAAGGCGCTAGCGAGCCTGCATTATTATAGCCCAGACTGAAAGAAAAGGCGAGCGCCTCTGTGCGCTCGCCCGTCTGTCGACAGGTGAAGCGCCTGTCCTGATGAGCCTGGCAAGGCGAAACAGACTGCCTGGAAGGTGAGCCTATAAGCCCTGAAACAGAAAAGCAGACATCTCAAACCTTTTGCAGTAGTTAAAATGTCGACTGCAACAGTTGCTATTCTGTAATTTGTATTATAGAATAGCAACATTGCGTATATACGCTAAATTACATGTATCAAACTTTTTAGGAGTTGCTGAATGACAGTTGAAACTAGAAAATCTACAATTCAAACTCTTGATTCATTGAATGAAGAGTTTTTTGGCGATGCGTCAGAGTTATGCGATGACCTTGAGTCATATGAGTCAGGCGTAGGCGTATTGGCATTAGGCAAGACTCATGACACCCTTACGAGGCGACTTTACTATTCTGCTGATTGGCCTTTAATAGAAGATGTTTCTTGCCTGCTGGAGTGCAAGGTAGACATTTATAACGAGATGGTTGAAATCCTAGCGAGGATGCCTGCCCGACCAGGAATCAACCTAGAGGACGCAGAATGCGTTTTAGCCTATATAGATGCGAAGGAAGGCATGACGCAAGATGAGTCTGACTATGCGGTTCTTTATTCCACACATTGTGAACTGACTAGGTTAGTCGACATACAATTCAGCTTCATGACTTATCGCCACCTGTCTGGCATTGAATATATCCCGAAACTTTAAGACTATCAGTAAGGCGGCGCGCCCAAAACGCGCCGCCTGTCTGTCGATAGGTATCGTGCCTGTCCTGAAGAGCCTTCTCTAAGGCGAAACAGACAATTATTTAGAAAGAGACTCCCCTTGCTTAATATAACTGAACCCACGCCTGAGACGCTTGCAGAAAGGCGATGCAAGTTAGTCAACGACATCCACTTTAAGGCAAAAGAAAACCTTTCAAGAATAATAAGTCTTAAAGGCACGTTTGCCTACGAGCCTGATGGGCCTGAGGTGATGTTCAGCCCAGCAGGCATGATTTGTGAGTTTTCCAAACTAGGCAGTTGGGTAGACTTACACTTTGAGTTGCCAGGTTGGTGGGGGACACAATTCGCCTATATGATAAGTTCAGACGACACAGACCTTGCATTGAAAAAGGCTAAACTTTTAGCAATGCCTTTTGATGATGTAGACTTGAGAATACCAGAAGAGGTAAAGCAATACTACGGTATAACTGACAGGTTAATTTCCAGACTTTTCTCTAATGATATCGATACAGAAGTATATTGGACTGACGGACTGATAAAAGTTCTGATAGAAGAGTTTGAACTATCGGAACAAGGCTACTACACCGATCAAGGCATGTATGACTCGCCTGAATATGATGCGAGAGACGATAAGTTTCCAGCCACACCTGTATGGGTATCCCCTATTAAACGGATACATGCCTACACGACTAATAAGAAAGGCGCTAGAGTAGCTAGATGCCCTAGAAATTGGACCTGTATAACTTGCAACAGGCCAGACCCTGAATTAGAGCCTGACTATGTTGAAGCATATCCAGATAGAAACTATTTTACAGGCCAGATAGAGCATCTTTAGATTGTTAAAAAGGCGGCACGCACACAGCGTGCCGCTTGTCTGTCGGCAGGTAAAACGCCTGTCCTGAAGAGCCTCGTAAGGCGAAACAGACAACTATTTAGAAAGGGACTACCCTTGCTTAATATAGCTGAACCCACTTATAGCCTTGTCGCCGCCAGGCGGGATAACTTGATAAAAGGCATTCACTTTAATACAAACACAGAGTATGATAACTTTGTGGAATTGAAAGGCCCGAACACCTTTAGCCCAGCAGGCATCATCTGTGAGATTTCAAGACTAGGCAGGTGGGTTAACTTAAACACCAAAGTGCCAGGTTGGTGGGATACACAGTATGCCTATGTGATTGAAGCTAATGAGGCCGACTATCGTTTGAAAAAGGCAGAATTGATATCTATACCTTTTTGCGGCCTAGATTTGGGATTGCCTGAAAAAGTCAAGCAATACTATGAAATAGATGATAGCACTGCCTCATATATTGAAGGCAGGTCTGACTCTGATATTTATGATGCGGATGGCCTGATAAAGATATTGATTCACGAGTTCGACCTATTTATGGACGGCTATACCACAGACTGTGGGGATGTAGAGGACGAATATCGTGCGGAGTTAGGAACTTTATGGAAAGAGCCTATGTGGACGAGTCATAACCTGCAAATACATTCTCGTTCAACTAATAACGGTATCGCAAGTTGCCCTTTCAATATAGTCTATCCTGTCAATTGGGTATGTAAAACTTGCGAAAGATTTAACCCTTACTCCCAGCTAAAGTTATCTATGTAAGAATGGCAATCTTCCGAAAGGCGGTGCGCCAAAAGCGCGCCGCCTGTCTGTCGATAGGTGTAGCGCCTGTCCTGAAGAGCCTGGCAAGGCGAAACAGACACCTGTATGGAGGAGAGCCTATAAGCCCTGAAACAGAAAAGCAGACACATCAAACTTTTTGGAAAACATGAAAACTGATATAAAAAACATGAATAAGGCGCTAACGGCGTTAATCTCTGACTCCGAGACCCTCCGTAACAGTTTGGTCTCTATCATTAACAAAAATGCGTATGAGGCCTATGCAGGCAGGCTTGAAGAAATGAGGATCAACGCTGATTTAATATCTTACCACCTGACTAAGTGGGATAGGTTGGCGAAAAACCTAGAGGCATCATTTAATCGACCTCCGACTATAACTTATGAAGGTAATCATAAGAACCCACGATATGAGTTCTATCCTGAGTTTGACCCTGCCGAAAGTGATTTTGGTCATTGGAAAATAAAGGTTAACGGTTGTGGCGTTAAAGGAGAGATGTCAGGTTGGATTGATTTCCATCATGAACCATTTGAGTGGGAGTATGTATATTTTACTCACAACTTACCCAAATACGTCTCAAAATGTGAGTCTTGCCAGACTGATCTTAAGAACCCAGACCAATACGATCACGAAATATTCTGCCTTGCAAACGTTGAGGTAGAGTTCAAGGATATAGTTAAATCATGTATTGAAAAGAGTTTAACTGCCAACTGAATCAGTTGACAAACCGTAAATACTATTATAGAATACATATATGTAATTAGTGTCGGTAAAAAACTAGAAAGGTTGCCTAATGAATTACACAGATGAACAAATCAGAATGAACCGAGAGAGGTTTGTGCAATACCTGTTTGCGCTGGGGCCTGATGAGGAGCTGATAACAGGTCAGCTTTGGAGTGATGATGGAGTTTGCATAAATGGAGCTGTCTGCGAAGTATTTTCGTCATCAGGCCCCGACAAAGGCATCTTTGACTATGTTTATGGAGAAACTTGCGATGAGTCAGATATAGAAATCCATCATGCTTTTTTACTAAAAGACAAAATGTATCATTGCAGACCGCCTTACGAAGCCCTAGAGTGGTTAGGCATTAGCATAGCAAGGTCGAATAAATGGATGAAACTGAATGATAAAGATACGTGGTTGGACTGTCAAGAGGCCGCCTATTGGGTAGCTAAAGATTTAGGGTTCAATGATAGAGAGATAGAGTCATTACGGAAAAGCTCTGGCAGTTACATAGAGTAGCCTGAAGCGAGGCGGCGCGCCCAAAGCGCGCCGCCTGTCTGTCGATAGGTATCGCGCCTGTCCTGAAGAGCCTAGCAAGGCGAAACAGACACCTGTATGGAGGAAAGCCTATAAACCCTGAAACACTGAACTAAGTGTATCAAACCTTACGGAGGGACTTCCCTTGCTTATTGATAGAAAAAACATCACTTATGATTCAATAGGTGATTACTATTACCTTGAGAATCATGAAAAAACAGACGGAGGCGGTTGCTGGAAAGTTATCATACAAGCAATGCCTGGCGACACTAAGTTTGCCGAAGTTTCAATTATCGATCACAGACTTCAGGACGTGCGTGGCTCGGTGTTGAAGTTCGAAGCCTTTCACGATAAAGGCGACTTTGTATTCGTAGCTGACAATTATGAGTATTTTCGTGGGACATTTGAAACGACCTTCGATGAATATGAAGAGCCTGACGAATATGATGCTGATGTGGAATTATTTAATGAGACCTGTTGGAATAACGGAGATTTAGACGCCATAGTGAAGGTGGCAAATAAACTTTACAATGTTGATACTGACTTGATACAAAGGCTAGCTTCACTCAGGTGTGAGTGGTATGAGTGCCTGGAGGCTTAAATATGACTGTAGACACAAATAGAAAAGAATTGTTTGACGCCCTGCGATGCGGCGAATACCCACAAGGTGTTGGAAGCCTATGCATAAATTATGATGTAGGTTCGTATTATTGTGTGTTAGGGGTAGCCTGTGATGTCAGCGGGAAAGGCGAGTGGGTAGAAATCCAGCATTATGACCAAAAACTAGGTTATAAGTCTGATGGAGGCTCAGAAATAGTTTACTCGATGCCTAATGATGTAGTGGAGCATTACGGGTTTCACTGCTCAGAAGGTTGCGCTCATCCAAAGAGTCAAAAAAACTTTTCGGAGGCTATTGCCCGTTCTAGTTCTGACGCAGCTGAATGGTTAAAAGAGAAGTCTAAAACAGCGCCTAACCCGACAGCTGTAATCAATGGTATTACTTTAACTAGGCTGAATGATGTATTCAGAATGCCATTTCCTCTGATAGCTGACTTGCTAGAAGAGTTTGAAGACTACTTTTTTAAGGGATAAACATGTATACCAAAGAAGAAATAACTGCTAACAGAGCTAAACTGATAGAGGCGCTTCGTAGCGGTGAATACTCACAAGAGTTGGGGGCCTTAGGCGTAGCGTATGAAACAGAGACAACTTATTGCGTTACTGGCCTTGCCTGCGAGATTAGCAAAAGAGGCAAATGGGTAGAACATCCATACAAACCGCCCCAGCTATTATATGAAATACCTGGTTTTGGAATGCCTTACTATCAGATGCCTATTGAAGTAAAAGAGCATTACGGTTTTCATAATGCTAGAGGTCGTATAAGAAAAGAAGACCTTGCAGACTTTTGCGATAAGTTTAATACCTCTGACTCAGATGCAGTTATATGGTTGAGCGACAAAATAAGTAATAATAGGCCATTACATCCTGTTATATTTGATTTAATGACCTTAAATGACGGGCATAAGATGCCATTTAACCTTATAGCTGACATGCTAGAAGAGTTTGAAGAATACTACTTTGTGAAAGATAAAACGCCTGTAAGTTAAACATCGATCTAGACCTATCAAACTTTTATGAAAGATAAAATAAAAATGGCTACATACACAAAAGAAGAAATAACTGCTAACAGAGCTAAACTGATAGAGGCGCTTCGCAGTGATAAATACAAGCAAAGCGGTTATCGCCTAGCGACCTTAAATAATGACGGTAATGTCTCTTATTGCGCGCTGGGCGTAGTTTGCAATGAAAGTGGCGTAGGCGATTGGTTCGTAACCCATGAAACCGATTTTGAAAGTTGGGTATCGCTAGATGACTTCATGGTTGACACGCCTTTGGATGAATACACGCTTGGATTCTCGGATAAGATACATTCTGATTCACCTGTAAGGGTATTTACCAGTGATGAGGAACTATCAAAAGACGCCTTGCTAAAATCCGTAAGTGAGATGTATGGATTTAACAGCACAGGCGAAGTAGAAAAGTCAACCGCTTTTATGGAGGCCATTCTTAAGTCAGACTCTGAAGTGGCGAAGTTTGTAAAAGAAAAAGCAGCCAGAGCTCTTTTCCTAGACACTAAGGTGATAAGTCTAATTACCTTGAATGATGGCATACACATGCCCTTCCCGCTGATAGCCGACTTCATAGAAGAGTTTGGAGAGTATTTTACGAGGGAGGATGATTAAGTTTATCAGGCGGCGCGCACAAAGCGTGCCGCCTGTCTGTAGTCAGGTGATGCGCCTGACCTGATGAGCCTAGCAGGGCGAAACAGATACCTATGTGAAGGATAGTTTATAAGAACTGAACGCTAATTCACACATGTCAAATCTTTCTGAAAGGAAAGCATGTATACCGAAGAAGAAATAACTGCTAACAGAGCTAAATTAGTGAAGGCGCTTCGGAGCGGCAAATATGAACAATGCAGTCAAGAGCTAGCAAAGTTAGACGCTAAAGGCAATATGAGATATTGTGTTTTAGGTGTAGCTTGCAATGAGAGTGATACAGGAAACTGGGTTACTCTCCCACAAAGGGGCAAGTTTGGTTGGGTTAATGTTTATGATAACTTTACTCCTAACCCTAAGGATATTCTGGGGTTCTCTACCTCAGTTAAAACGCATGAACCTGTTGTCGTTACTTCTGTATTGCCTGTCTCTGTGTTTCAATTTTATGGATTTACTGCATCAGGTGATTTCATAAACTCTAGAGAGTTATTAAACGCGATAAGTAAATCCGAGTCTGATGCAGCAAACTATGTTCTGGATTTTTTACACCCGTTTGATTGGGAAACATCGACTTTAAGCCTAGTTACATTGAATGATGCGATAAACATGCCGTTCCCGCTGATAGCTGACTTCATAGAAGAGTTTGGAGAGTATCTAGAGACTTAAGATTAACCCGCTTATCAGGCGGCACGCTTTGTTCGTGCCGCCTGTCTGTAGTCAGGTGAAGCGCTTGATCTGATGAGCCTAGCAGGGCGAAACAGATACCTATGTGAAGGATAGCTTATAAGAACTGAACGCTAATTCACACATGTCAAATCTTTTTGAAAGGAAAGCATGTATACCAAAGAAGAAATAACTGCTAACAGAGCTAAACTGATAGAGGCGCTTCGCAGTGATAAATACAAGCAAAGCGGTTATCGCCTAGCGACCTTAAATAATGACGGTAATGTCTCTTATTGCGCGCTGGGCGTAGTTTGCAATGAAAGTGGCGTAGGCGATTGGTTTACTCAAGTCAACAAAGGAGCAAAATGTGATTGGGAATACTTTAACGCTTCGACTTCGGTTGAGGGCTGCCCCCCATCCGTCCCCCGCCTGTTAGGGTTTTCTACAGTTTATAAAACAGGTGAAGCAGATGTAACAATGTATGATTTACCTGGAGATATAGCTGAGTTTTATGACTTTACCCGTACAGGTCAAATAGATAATTCAGAACCTTTTAGAGAAGCTATAAATAAATCTGATTCTGAAGTTGCAACATATATAAAAGACAAGATAATTGGTTTTAACTTAGAAGATGCTTCTATAAGTTTGGCTGAATTGAATGATGACTTTGCGATGCCCTTCCCGCTGATAGCCGACTTCATAGAAGAGTTTGGAGAGTATTTTAAGATTACACCGCAATAACGCCACTCTATACGCATCAAACTTTTGAAAGGAAAGCATGTATACCGAAGAAGAAATGAAGTCAAACAGAGATAACCTGATAAATGAGTTTAGAAGCCTAAAATATAATCAGACACACGGAGCTTTGGCTAAAACTGTAAAAATTATTTCTGGTAAGGAATATATTTATTATTGCTCATTAGGAGTAGCCTGTGAAGTTAGTAAGGTAGGAAAGTGGATACCTTATACTCAAGACAAACTGCAATACCAAACTTTAAGAAAGAAGCCTTCCGTAAGCGGAATGCCTTATATGGTATTCAGCCATTTTGGGTTTTTTGACTCAGCGGGCTACATGAGTGAGGTCTTTGCTAACGAAGGCTTCTGGGATAAGGTTAGAGATTCTGACTCCAGAGTAGCTAGATGGCTATTGGATCACGAAGTGGACAATTCTGATTACCGAGTAGGTCTTGGAGTCTTGAATGACATATTTGACATGCCTTTTTACCTTGTAGCAGAACTATTGGAAGAGTTTGAAGAGTTCTTCTTTTACCCAACTAACATGAAAGAAAAAAAAATGATTAACAGCGTGAGAGAATACATACAAGGAATGGTAAATGATTACGCATCTTTACCTGCCATAGAGTTTACCGATGATGAATGGGCGATTCTAGATGAAACTGGAATGCCTATTACAGATGAAGAGGGTAAGTATGTCTATGAGACTAGAGACCCATTCATCTACAAATATTTGATAGACAAAGACCGTAACTACTTAGGAGTAGTTATCACTTTGGCTTATGGAAGCCCTAACATAGTCTTAAACTCTTATGAAGGTAAGATTATGGGAGGGTTCACAACGATTAATGACTGTGAAAAGGAGTTGCCTGAAGACGTATTAAAGCAAATCAATCACGTATGGGGTGAACAAGAGTTCCCAGAAGACTTGATGGCTTATGAGGACTCTACCCTGTTCAACACTTACTTCAAAGTTATAGAAAAGGACATTCATGCAAAAGTGTGAAAGATGCCAACGATACGGAATGAGAGTCAGACATATTCTGGCTACCTTAACCACTGACAATAGGAAAACAGAGATGCACTGCGTGTGTTGTGGGCATACTATGCCTCTTACCAGGCAGGGTAAAGTAGTTAAAAACTTAGGTTTGTTCAGGGCAAAAAGGAATAGCTTTATGACAAGATTCACATAACAGGTTTTTTAATACGTCAAACTTTTGAAACCTACTTAATTGAACAGGGATACAATACCCATGATTAAAGATTTAGAAAACTATCAAGACATACTTGACCGAGTGTCATACAGGCATTTTAACTCTGGAAAGTTCCAGAACAAAATCAGACAGCGTTTAGACATTAGAAATCAGGTAGCCATTAAAGAAAGAGTGGTGCTTACACGAGTTCTACCAGGAGGCAAAAGGACACTGTATCTTGACTTTCATAGAGGCAATGGCAAAGACGGATTTTGTGTTCATGCGTCTGTAGTCAATGAAGATCAGTTTGAATTGTGGTTTTCGTTTTTGGAGGCCACGGGCTTGAGTGAAAAGACTATAGGAACAGAACTAGACATAGCCAGGCTTTTCCAAAAGGCTATAAACAGGCCTGTTGTAGCCACTATGAGTTACACGCCTTGGGAGGTTGAGTTTATAAGCTTTGAAAAGCCAAAGAACAGCCTTACCAACAAACTATTAGAACCAATTAAACAACTTAGCCACTCTTTGAGGGGATAAACATGATTCAATTTGAAATGGATGACTTTATGATGAGGAAAATTACTCATTGGGAAGCATATGACGATGATGGAGGTAAAGCTGAAATCATATTCATGTATGGCACGCTGGTGTTTAGGTATACAAACCCAGACACATATAAACCTGAAGACGTGGTGTGGGAGGAGACTACTCCGATGTATCGAAATATTAAAATAGGCGATACCATAAGCGTAGGAGATATTATCAGAGCCTTTAATTCTACTCATCAAGAAAACATGCAAAGAATTGAAGACCAACGCCAATTAGCTATGGAGACAACAGCCTAATGAATGACAATACTCCTATTACGGATAGTCGGAAAATAGAAAGTGAGGCTCGACTCTGGGAATCATGGCTAGATACCCTGTTTAGTAATATAGAAGAAGGCGAGATGATAACAGTCTTTAGTATTACAGAACTTTTACATGAGTATCCAAGATTATCATGTGACTCGGTATTTAAGGCATTAAAAAAGTATGGTTGGTCGCAATATAATGGCTCTCATTGGGGATGGACGCATAGAGATTTTCAACCTACAGCGGCAACCCGTCAGATAGACTTTGTATCACTGGCGAATAAATGCAAAATTGGAAAAACTAAAAAACAAGAGATAAAAATAAAGTTAAAAGGAATCAATTATGATATTGAATAAACGCACAGTTTATGACCTGCATTTATTTACACATGACTTTAAGGAGGTGGACAACGGAGTATATAAATGCCGCGTGTATGACCCCAAAGTAAACCTAGATTTTGATGTAAGTATACGAATCAAGCCTAGAGTGCCTCTTACTGCTTTTGGCGATGACCGAAGTTACAATGTGGGTAGAGTAGAAGTACATTTCTTTTCAAAAGGGAAAACATTAGGCTTCCAAGCATTCACTGCAGATAAGACCCCTGACAATGTAGTTCGCATCTTGGTTTCTTCGCTTTGGGGGGAACACATTACCGATGTGGTAGATGAACTCTATCTAGATGACTTCCCAGAAAACCCTGATAAAGGATACACTCATGATAAGTTAATACAAGAACTACAAGATTATAACTTCTCGTTAGAGGCTATATTACACCATCTGAATCGGACTACCTTCAAGGAAAAAAAATCACGGTTGTTACTAAGAGGTTTAGGAGTCCAATAAGAACTGAATATGATTTTGAATGAACATGTAAGCTATACCTTAAACTTAGACACGCATCAACTTTATCAATCAGAGACATGGATTCAGTTATACATATTGTGGAAGATGGTGACTCTGCTTGAGTTAGCCTGGAAACACTTTGAATGGTATTACTTATAAGTGTATGAGTATGTGAAATCATTCTCCCATACTTTTCGTGGGAATGGAGTTCTGGATATTGAATCAGCCAAGTCATATATATCTCGGCTTTTATTCAGCAGGGTCTTATATCCTATTGAATTATTGCCAGCTTGCTCATCTTGATCCCCTACAAACTTATGTATCTCTGACATTGCAGATTTAATGCGCCAGGAAGTGCGGTTTATTTTAGCTTTAGGCGTGTTGCCTCTTTGATGGCTTCTATATTTCAGTTCGAAAGGCTTCCAGTTAAAATCAACTAATGTCATGCCTTTGGCGTAAGATGAACCCAAAAGATTCTCTTCTTCTTTTTCCAACAGGTTATAAAATGATACTATGGCGGCGTCTAGTAAGCTTACCAATCGTTCTAACTTAGTGCAGACTTTCTGCCAAGCGGGGTAATGCATCAAGAAATCATCGTCTTTAATACTCTGAATGGCTAGCTGATATTCATACTTGAAACCTAATGACTCAATTATAGTTTGCGTGCTTTTCCAATCAGCCTGTTCAGGAGTCACAAAGACGTTCGCGCGTTTCAGTCTCGCGGCTTTTATCTCGGACTCCAGATGACTGATGTCGAAATAACGTTTCAGCATTTCAACAGACTTCTCAGAAGGCACTCTCTTATCATGTTCCCAGAAATACAATGCTGTGCTGGACGTATTCCCGCCTTGAACTATGTGAGTAATTTTCACACCTGCATCAATTCTAGCCTTCCTAAGCTTACTGCCTAAACTCTCTGTGCCCATAACAACTATTTCCTCTCATCAAACCTTGTTGATCGATATACATAACATGCTAATACATGCTCCTATGCTTTGTCAATACCCTACCGCATGGATGTCAAAAAAATGTAACACTTGCATTACACGGGCTAAACCTTTTCTTTCCTACTTTTCTCTAGATTCTGAACGAAAAGGTTTTGACTATGTAATCCAAGTGTTACAATTACTCCACATACCCACATGCCAGCAATAATTTGCAAGAAATTGGTCGAATACACGCTAAATCTGCTAGTTTAGACACAAAAGTGTAACACTTGCATTACATGGCGTTCTAGCATTCTTTTTCAGATAGCCAAAAACTGTGTGAAATACGCACCCAGCAGCCATTTCTGAAAAAGAATGCTAGAACGCCATGTAATGCAAGTGTTACACTTTTGCCCGAAACGGGCATATTCCTATTTCAAACATTTGTTCAATAGTGCTAAATAAAAGTGCCGTTTATGTGGATTTGGTATTGACAACGCTACAAGCGCTGTTACCATTATATTTGTAAGCGACTTGCTTACTACAAGATACACATCACGGAGGTGATGCATGACGACTTTAGCGGATGATAGGCATAAACTGACTATGGTAGTGCCTAAAGACACTATGAGAAAGCTGCGCTGGCTACGAGCTAAGGCGGCCTTGGGAGAGTATGGGACAGATGAGATGGGGCTATCGATGACCCGATTGATTGTAGAGCTGATCGATAGAGAGTTTGATACGGCGTCTAACGAAGATGACATGTTAGTTCCGTCTTATTCTGGAGTTCGAAGATACTCATGAATTGTGAAACATTCGATACGCCTCAGACAGGCGATGGGTTAGAGTTATTAGCGGAACTGGCTGATAACTCAATCCCATTATGTGTGTTTGATCCTCAGTATCGAGGTCTGTTGGATAAGATGGCTTATGGCAATGAGGGGAAAAATCGAGGCCAGGCCTCATCCAAGTTCCCTGCCATGAGTGAAGATACCATAAAAGACTTTTTAGTACAGATAAGTAGAGTTCTCAAACCAAGCGCCCATTTGTTCTTGTGGGTAGATAAGTTTCACTTGGTGTCGGGTGTTTCTGGTTGGTTTGAAAAGCAAAAGACGCCTTTGGAAATCGTTGACATGGTGGTATGGAATAAAGGCCGTATGGGTATGGGCTATAGGACTCGCAGATACTGCGAATACTTGCTCATTGCGCAAAAGCCGCCTAAACGAGCCAAAGGCGTGTGGAAGGTTCATAACATACCAGACATCTGGAGCGAGCCTCTCGGATATAATGTTAGCCCTCACAAAAAGCCAGCAGGGATTCAAAAGATGCTCATTGAGGCAGTCACAGAACCAGGTGAAATCGTGCTAGACCCCGCGGCAGGAAGTTACTCCGTCTTATCAGCGGCTAACATGGCGGGCAGGAAGTTTTTAGGCTGTGACCTTAGACCCTACCCAACTAGCTAAATCTGAAGTAATTGAGGCGGTACTATAGAGATTTGATTGCTGTTGATGGTTTTGATGTTAATCCTGACCAATATCACTCGTTAGAGCATTGGTTGGGATTGACATGGGAAAACGGAACGCCTAAAGGCATGGTGGATAATGTTCTGGATAATTTATCAGTGATAGCATCTCACTTCGGTAAAGTTAATTCCGATTGGTCACAACCTGCACTTGAGTTTAACGATAGAGACGATAGAGTCTCGTGGTATGATTCTAGCAATAACACCATTTATTTAAGCGATCATGGCTGGTTTCCATTTGATGAACCTGACCAAAACTACATTAGTTGCAGTCAGCTATTGCACGAGTTCGTGCATTCGATTGTGGGAACTGGAGAGCCTGAGCCGCACGGCTCCAGGTTTATTTCACACCATTTTGAGTGGCTTGTTATAACTGGAAGATATCCTGATTGGAGGTCAATCCGAAGTCAATACCTTGAGTGGACTCGTATTTCAGGCATTGAGTTGCCAGTTCCACTTAAATACAAATCATAGCTAATTAAATGAAAAGGAAGAATAATGCTAATATCCATTGAAGGCGTGGATGGAGTGGGTAAGACCACTCAAGCAGACTTGTTGGAAAAGAGGTTGTGTCAGAATGGGCATGACGCAATATTGTGTCGTGAGCCAGGCGCAACCACAGTCGGTGAGAAAATCCGTCAACTCTTATCGAAGTATGGCAGAAGGGATTTAATCTTTGAGAGAACAAAGTTCTTTTTGATAATGGCTTCTCGGAGTGAGTTGATGGCAGTGATACAAGACTCGTTGCACAACGGCAAAGTGGTAGTCACTGACAGGTTTATTGACAGCACGACTGCATACCAGTCAGTCGCTTCAGACATACCGCTCAGAACTATTCAGAAATGGAATGATTTCGTGGCTGGGAAGCCTGATATTACATTTCTAATAACTATGGGTAGGTCGGTGTTCAGCAAAACCTCGTTAAGCGCTGTGGAACGCAATTTCTTGAGGCGTGTCGATGAGACTTACCGCGTCATAGCTGAAGAAGAGCCTGAACGCTTCGTTGTTATAGACGGCGAGCAATCAATAGACGATATACATGAACAGATTTGGGGAGAGCTTCTTGCTCACTTCACCCCCTTCCGAGTAGAAAGGAATACCGATGGCACTCTATGAAAAGGCATATACTGCTGAAGAAGCTCGTAAAGTTACGGAGGGCATTGCCAGAGAGTTCAAAACTCACATGAAGGTGATACGAGAGTTGCCTTCAGCTTATAATGCCAAAGATGAAGCGACCGAGCGTGAAATACTTTTCAATATTGAAAGTCATTTGTTCTTTATGGAACAACATATGAAAAAATTAATTAAATCTAGGGGTGCAACTCCTGATGCAATGGAGTGTCTAGGATGATTATTCAAAACATGGAAAATGACCCTACAGCGCTTAACCGCGCAATCGAAGACTTGTTTGATAGTGATGAGAAGCCTATTGTCAATCAGTCATTTACTGCTAGGAAGCAGTGGCCTGTTCTTTGGATAACAAAGTTTAAGTATGATGCTATAAAAGAATTGGCTGGGAATCTTGCCGCCGATGTTAGAGTGGATGATTTAACTCTAACATCCGTGTTGCGCATGTCTGAAATTAAAAAAGTAGCGCTGATCCGCCAAGTTGAGGGCGGTAGAATAGGGTCTGTCAGGAAGGACTTGATAAGAGTTTGCGCCGCCTTGATGCCCACTTTTATAGTAGGGCATCTTTTTATTACACCCAACCATACAAAAGCGTTTGATTGGTATCGTGTGCAATGATAATCAAATAAGGAAATAGGGTGATGAAGACATTTGTAGATTTATTTTCAGGCATAGGTGGATTCCACACTGCTGGATCAAACTTAGGGTTGAAATGCGTATTCGCGTGCGATATTGATGAAGATGCGAATACTGCCTATCAAGTTAACTACGGGATGACATCTATGAATGACATCACTCAGATTAAGGCGTCAGATATCCCTGATCATGATGTGTTGATGGCGGGGCTGCCTTGCCAGTCATATAGCGTTATTGGAACATTGACTGGGATGTCTGACGAGAGGGGAGCTCTCGCATACGATGTGAGGCGAATATTGCAAGCTAAAAAACCCCGCTTGGTAATAATTGAAAATGTTCCTGGTATAGTTACGACTAAGGGTGGCGAGGGGTTGACATGGCTGCTCAACATGCTTGAGTCACTAGGGTATTCTGCGAGCTGGAGAGAGTTAAATGCTTTTGATTTCGGTGTGAGCCAAGAGAGGCGGAGAATATTCATCGTTGGAATTAATTTTGGACTCGAGATGAATTGGAATTTTCCAAAAGTTCCAGTTACCCCCTTGATAGATTTGTTAGAGTCTAATCCTGACTCAAGCTTTTTTGTTTCTGATAGAGTCAGAAGTAGAGCATATTCCCAGCATACCCCAGAATCACCTCCCCCATTAATATGGAATGAGTGGAGAAAGGGTAGATGGACTAGTAAGGATCATGCTCGCACATTTATAGTGTCTGCTAGCTGTAATAAGCAACTTGTTAATGGTGAGAGAAGACTTACCTCTAGAGAAAAGTTACGGCTTCAAGGCTTTCCTGACAGTTTTAAGATAACCGATAGGCCTACGGTTATGACAAAATTGGTAGGTAATTCTGTGCCTCCACCCATGGCACAAGCAGTATTAAAGAATGCCCTGAAATCCATAGTATGAGTAAACTCAATACAGGTTCTGGCGGGTTATGCGTTGGACTTCATGCGGTTTCTGCTTCGGCAGAAGCCGCATTTGAGTTTAATCGCGGGGTGATAGATGCCACTCATGATTCGGTGCTGGGATACAGATTGTCGTTCGCGGCATATGAAGCGTTGGGGACGCCTGGATATGATGCTCTAGAACGCACAATACGCTACATTAGAAGCGTTTCGCCACACTCATTCGTATTGGGAGACGCTATGCGCAGTGATGTGTCTCTTACGGCATCTGCATACGCAAGAGCCGTGTTCGAGACATTGGATTGTGATGCGGCAACGGTAACTGCTACTCTCGGATCGGATGGATTGATGCCGTTTCTAGCTGATAAGTATTCTGATAAAACTCTCTTCGTTCTTTGCAGGACTTCCAACCCGTCAGCAGACCAACTGCAACTCATTAGAGGTTCAACGGATGGGGTTCAGCTTTATGAGACAGTTGCCAGACTAGTGGCGGGATTGCCCTCTCACAATACAGGGCTTATATTCGATTCAGGCATGATGGAAGAGGCAGCTAGACTGAAGAGAACTTATCCACGACTTTCACTTATGATACGATTTTCAGGCAGAGAGGATTGCTTTGTGGTTTCATAAAACAGATTTTTCGATACGTCAAACTTTTAGAAAGGCAAGAAATGACAATAGAAGCGTTATTCAAAAAATATACGTTTAACTACGAGTGGTTAGAAGATGTATTAAGTCAGTATAGGGAAGGCGAATATGTGGGTTGGAATGAAGTTACTACTCATTTATTTGGGCATACTTGGCATAAATGCGCTAGAGATTGGAGACACAGTAAATATAAATACAATCCTTGGGATGCTTTGGATGATATATTTCAAAAGAATGGTTTTGAGTATGCCAACATTAATTCGGTACATGACTTTGTATGGATGAAAACAAATGGTAAGGTCATAGAAGAAATTGATGTAGTCCCACGCCCGTTCAAGATAGCTGTTAAATATATTGAAGAAGTATCTAAATTACATGAAGGAGTTATTACCATTCCAACGTCAAAGCTCACTAAGTTATGTTAGAAAGGCTAGAAATGACAATAGAAGAATTATTTAAGACACATACATTTAATGTTGAATGGCTAGAAGAAGTAATAATAGGATACAACAAAGGGGAGTACGTTTATAAAGATGAGGTTGCCAAGCACCTTTTTGGACACCCCTGGGTAGAATGCGATAAAGAGTGGCAGTGGAAACCGTATGATTACGATCCACGCGAAGTCTTAAGTGAGGTATTTGCTAGATTGGGGTTCGTGGAGACAAAAATACTCACGTCTTATGTCTGGTTAAGAACTTTTGGCGTAAAAGACCCTACTATTAGGATGGAATATTTTCCTTTTAAGAGGGTGATTAAACGTCATGAATATGGGGCTGAATTAAGTTCTTACCATATAAAGCCAAAGTCTGATAAGTCAGTCAGCTTGTTGGAAAAACCCACTAAGTCAAAAATATGGTATGTTACAAGAGAGGAGCTGTTCAGTGAGTCTTCGCTAACTTTCAAAAACTTTGAGAGTATGTTAAATCTTTATACAGAAGGGGAGTATATACGTTACACTAATCTTATGGAATGCCTGTTCGAGCATGCATTGGAGAATTGCGACCAAAACAGGCAATGCGTTAGCTGTCAACGTCACTCACAGAATGTTTTAGAAAATATCTTCCGTAACCACGGCTTCACGTGGTCAGATGTGCCTGATGACTGGGGTGGAGGTTGGGTGAAATTAAATGGTAAAAGCCTTTCGGACTGTAACCTGCGTGAGCTTACTTTTCAACGTGCTGTCCGCGCATTACTGGAAGGGATTCCACGATGAAATACCAAGTCATATATGCACAGCCTGAAAATCATCACCTAACTTTAGCCCAGATACACGAAATAGGCGACAGCATAAAATCTGTCGCTGCAGACGATTCAATTTTATTTATGTGGGCTGACCACGCACGTCCTGAATCACGGATGAAATTGGTTATGCAGGATTGGGGGTTTGAGTTTATAAAGGAATTACGTTGGAATCTGCATATCAGAGATACCGTTTTTAGGGAACGTGTCTGTCTGATTGGCAAAAGGGGAAATCATTTAATCATGACTAAGCAAGATTATGATTGCGATTGCCCTTACCCGTGGCACTGCGATGAGTATGAAGGTCACTACGTAACAGCGGAACTAACCACACACGTTCATCCCGATAAATTAATTGAAGATATTGAATACTTAACTACAGGCCCTTACCTTGAGGTGTTTTCTAAAGTCGACAGGAAGGGCTGGACTAATTGGTGGTATGACAATTGTATACAGATACCAACGGATACGAGATAATTTATGCAGACCCGCCTTGGGGGACTGACCGAGGCGGAGGTAAGATTCGCAGGGGCGCGGACAGACATTACTCTTTGATGAGTGTCGATGAGCTAATCGGCTTAGGCGATGGAGTTAAGTCTGTTACATCCGATGACGCATTCCTATTCCTGTGGACGACATCTCTCTCTCTCTTCAGCATTCGTTTTCAGTAATCGATGCCTGGGGCTTTAAGTATGTGTCAAACATGGTTTGGAATAAGACAGGCAATGTGGGACTCGGGCATTACTTTCGCTTCAAGCATGAGATATGTTTACTAGGCCGCAGGGGTAGCCCCGTGTATAGTCGAAAAGGCCCTAAGCGGGGGAGCGTGAGCCGCCCAGTAATACCTTCGATTCTTGACAGCCCTAGTAGACGCCATTCACAAAAGCCTGAAGAGATGTATGGCATAATTGAAAAGTTCAGCAAGGGGCCTTATTTGGAAATGTTTGCCAGAGAGCGGAGGTTAGGCTGGGATGCTTGGGGCGATGAAGTCGGAGGAACTGTATAGCTTGAAGTGTATTCTGGCAGTTCGACATTCTCATAGACCCTCTTGCCATTGATGAACCTAACCACTATGCCAAGCTCTCTGCCTATGTCTATGAATCTGTCTCGGAACTCCCTCTCGCCTACAGGGTTGGCTTGGTTGAAGTTGCACCATCGTATATATGCATGGTGCAAGGGTCTGATCGTTGACTGTCCTCCTGGCACTAGTTCCAGCGTTTTCATGAATACGAATACCGAATCTATCTCCGAATAGAACTCTGTGTATGCGTTTTCCATGCCCTTGCTCTGAGTGAACCCATTATTGTCATTCAAGCGTTTCCATCCGTCTAACGCTAGGTTTAACAGCGCCGATTGGTTAAGCGGCGTAGATAGCTGGTCTTCCACCGAAAAGTCAGTTCCAGGCGCGCCTGGTTCGAAATAACTCTCACATGGTATTATTAAGAATCTATTTATGCTCGCGTTATCTGTTTCAGAAGCCAGTCTTGGATAATTATTGCCTGCAAAATATAGTTTGGCTGTGCATAGGAAATCTGTTTGCGGTAAATGCTTTTCATTGGCGCTGACTACTTCTCCGCCAGTTATGTTCTTTATGCGACTGAATCTTTTAGACATGGTAGAAGTATCCACGTCTCCACAAATATTTGCGAACTTGCCCAGAAGTCTGATCAATGAGTATTCGCCATCGAATAAGTCCACAATGTCTTCGGAGGAGCAATTTTCTTTGCCTAGAAATCCACGAACCGTGTTTAACAGCGTAGTTTTACCTGCGTGTTTTCCACCATACAGAAAGAGGAACTTCTTGTATTTTTGCTCTGTTTGAAGTGTATATCCTAGAAACTCATAGAAGGCTAATGCGTGTGTTTCAGTTAAAATGCTGTCAACTCTATCAGATACTTCTGAAGTCGATGCGAGAGGGTTGTATGATACTGGCATCTGTTGTATCGACCTGTAAGACGGCGAATGAGGGTGCAGTTCCCTTGTATCTATATCTAGCATCCCATTCAGCAAGTTCACCATGCGAGTCGGCGTCTTCTCTCGGAACTCTTTGTCATGGCTGGCGAACGCTGTATCCACCTCTATCTTATGAATAGTCTCGCTTTCATATCTGTGCCTCCAGGTTTTGCCAAGCATCGAAGATATCCTACTGGCAATATATGCAGAGCCATCCCCGCTCCACTTACCTAGGTCTTTGTCATATCTCCACATCCTTCCGTATTTCTTCCCATTCGTATGAGTAAGCACATGTTCATTTTTAAGTATGTGAGAAGCCATTTTTTCAGGGATGAATGTCTTGTCTTCAAAATAGAGCTTGGAATCAGATTCTCCAGCTTGACTATAAGCCTTGCTGACAGTTCTCCGTGCGTATTCGACTGTGCCTTTCTGGCGAGTTTTACTCCCGCTGAACCATGTAGGGTGCGTCAATACTTTCGTGCATTGACTGGGAGAGTATCCTAAATCGAGGAGCGATGCCACTATGCAAAAGTCATTGAGAGAACGATCCACACGATTATGTGTGCCATCCCCTCCTAGCGCGAGGGACGCGCCTGCTTCTAAAGCCGCTGGTTCGGATATTATTCTTTTGCGAACATGTGGAGCTTTTTTATCTAGGTCTTCGAGGAAGTTATCAGGCAATGGCGTAGGGTCATCCAAAGCCACATCCAACATCTTCTCATTTGGTAAATATTCAGATTCAAAGTCTTCTAGAACATATGTTTTATCATTGCTATGAACCACCTCAATATTAAAGACAGGATCATAATTTCTATTGATCGTGCCTGCGGGACGAAGTATGTGATCCATAGATTGAACAGCGTCTGCGCCGTAAGGCAAGAGTTGCTTGCGAATCCACATGTTTCTGCGCTTGGCTTCCAGAAGTCTGACTTCGAACTTAGACAGCTTCCAGTAGGCATGGAAACCGCCTCCAGTCGATATGATGACAGAGGGTTCTGGGGAAAACGCCTTGAGCGCATCCAGAGCTTGAGTTTTGTCTCTGGTATCTATATCTGTCCACAGCACACAAGTGCCAAGGGTGTCTTTCTCCACCCCCCTGCCATACTCGGTAGGCTTTGCAAGAACGGTCGTTCTCATATAGACAGTGTTGCCCACAGAGTTCTGGTGCGTTGTCTCTTTCGCCATCTTATCCAGCTCGGAACGCTTGAATTGCGGCGAATGCCCATGCAAGCCCTTGTCTCCCGCTTTTATCAGAGAGAGAACACAAATGCTATCATTTGGCGCATGTTCATAAAGAAACTTATAAAAATCGAGAGTGTTCACGTTTTGATCTCCTATTCATCATCATCTCGCAAATCATATTATATAGTGTAACTTATGCGTTACACGCTCTAAATGAAATTAGTTTTAGGAGAACCCGATGAGTAATACAGAGAGCATAGAAAATACGGCAAAGCATTCGTCAGTGACGAGCTGGACTGGTGATGCGTTTCCCGCCTATGGAGTATCCCCTGTCCCTACTACAGCTCTTGGCGGAGCGGCAAATCCTTGGGCATTGCCTTCCCAGCCGATTGAAGACCCAGATGAAGATAAGTACGTGGAGTTTGACGAAGAGTTTCCTCCAGGCTCTGATGAGGGAATATCCGAAGGGTGCTTATGCCCTCCCCAAGACCAGATCATCGCAGAGCACACAGGTTTGTATAGGGTGGTGGAGGGATGCGATATGCATAATGCAAGGTTCGAGGCGGCATCTCCTAAATCAAAGCCTGCGCAAGACAGTTCCAACCATGACTTTGTGAGATGGTTGATTTTAGACGAAAGTTCCCCGTATAACGAATTAGGCATGGAGGTGTCTAAGGCGCTCAATCCAGGCTTCATGGATATCACAGCCTTACTGAATAACTTTGTAGATCGCGCTACTGGTAACGGTGATGCGCCTCCCACTGAAAAGGCTTGGCAAGACCTGGCTAAAAAGGTTGAGATGGCTCACCTCACAGCAGTGGAGGATAGCCCCGACAAGTCAATGGCAAACATAATTATTGAGGTGTCAAACTTTTTTCTTGAAAAAGAAAGACCTGAGGTAGTTAAGAGCATTCTTGACTTAGCATTTAAGTTATATGGAAACACAGGGCTATTAGGCGCTGAAGAAGTTATCAGGCGAAGAATAAAGGATTCAATGAATGGTTAAATATGAGATAATTTATGCAGACCCACCGTGGAAATCGAAAGTCGGGTATTCACGCCGTATAAAAGCAGCTAGTAGGCATTATGACCTTTTAGAAACAGATTACATCGCGAATACCGTAGGCGAAACCGTTAAAGCGGTGTCTAAGGATGGTTCTATGCTGTTTCTATGGGCGGTGAATAACTTGCTTCCTGACGCGTTTAGGGTGATGGGTGCATGGGGTTACACGTATAAAACTAACTTTGTGTGGGTAAAAGACGGAAAAGTCGGCACTGGATTTTACAATCGAGGCCATCATGAAATATTGCTTTTAGGGGTGAAAGGGTCTCTGCCATACACCAAGTTAGGGATGTTTTCTAAGGGGCGGCATTGTCCGTCTTCATTGGTAAATGCGGTAAGGCGTAAACACTCCCAAAAGCCAGATGAAATGTATCCACTGATTGAGGGCTACAGTAAAGGGCCTTATTTAGAGATTTTCGCTCGCCAAACTCGTGCAGGCTGGGATTCTTGGGGCAATGAGTTAGGAGTGACTTTGTGATATGAAGTTAGATGAATATCAAATAGAGGCTAAAAATGACTTATTATCACATCCAAGAAGAATATTAGGCGATGCCGCGGGGTTAGGCAAGACCTACCCGTCAATAAAGGCTGCGTCAGAGGCTGGAGGCAGGACTTTAATCGTATGTCCTTCGTATCTAGCCTCCATGTGGGAGGAAAAGATACGAGAGTGCGAAGGCGAAGATTCAGACGTGCGAGTTGTCAAGGGAACTAAGAAACGTAAATTAGATCAGATTGACGCTGGAGGCAGATGGACAATCGTTTCATACGATAGCCTCTCCAGATATCTCGACTTGCTGGCGTCTGGTTGGACTTCTGTTATTTTTGATGAAGCGCATTACCTCAGGAATAGAACTAACAAGCGGGCTAAAGCCGCTGAAAAAATAGAGTCGGATAATATTTGGCTTCTGACAGGCACTCCATTGTATAAAGACCCTAGCGATGCATTTCAGTTATTGAAAATGTGTGATCGCGAGAAGTTCAGGTCTTACTGGGATTGGGCAGCCGATTGGATTAAGTTTAGAATAACTTCATTTGGGCCTCAAGTGAAGGGCGTGCAAAACGAGCAAGCGTTTTCTGAGCTTCTAGATCAATATATGCTTAGGCGCACATTTCCTGATGTGGGGATAGAGCTGCCTCCTATTTACTATCAATCTATGGGCGTTAAGCTTTCCGATGCAGCTATGAAGCAAATGGATGAGATAAAAAAGGACTGGCGCTTGTCAAATCCCGATATGGATAATATCACGCTGGCTTCAGCTGGGTCTCTACTTACTCACTTGCGCCGTATCTCTGCAATACAGCCTGATGGCAAGAGCGCTAAAGCCTCGTTGGCTGACAACATACTTAAGGACTCTAAAGGCTCTAAAGCCATTGTCTACACTTGGTATAGAGATTCTGCACGAAGGATCGCCAGCCTTTCGGGCAGGGAGTTCTTCACCGTGACAGGCGATGTGCCTGATAAGAAGCGAGATGAGACTATAAAGGCTTGGAGAGACTCGAATGATGGCGTGCTGGCGGCTACAATAGGATGTATGAAAGAGGGACACAATCTGCAAGATGCGTCTTTGGGCATATTCTTTGAAGAAGCATTGGTGGGAGCGGTGAACCAGCAAGCGGTGGCTAGATTGCACAGACGCGGACAGACGCAACCCGTGTCGATATATTGCTTACATGCCACGGGGACGGTCGATGAGCGCATCCACAACACCGCCCGTGGTCGATCCATCGTCAATTCCAGAGCGTTGCTCGAGATGGCGCTCGGATGATAAAAAAAGACGCGTTTTCTCGCTGTAAACGCTTGACACGCCAATTTACGAATATAGAATAATATCTATTGGAGACGGAAATAGCAAAGACGAGTGAGCGGCATACGAAGTTACGAAGCTCTTGTGCGAAATACTGTTACCTAGTAGCTCAGCGGTAGAGCAGCTGACTGTTAATCAGCGGGTCGCAGGTTCGAATCCTGCCTAGGTAGCCAAAATGCTATTCACAATTCCAAACATTTCAAGAAAATAGATTGGAAGTTAAATATGACCTTACAAGTTACGAAAGAAAGTTTACCTGAGCTGAATGATTTTATGAAGCACTTCCAACGTTATTGTGCTTACATTGAAAAAGACTTACAGGATTCTAAAAAGTTATCTGAATACAAAGGCGTCTATGATTCTATTTTGAATAAAAGCATGTCGCATTGCGATAATGCGCTAAATGAACTTAAAGACAGGTTTGGCTTTGTTTGGGAGGAACATGAGTCGGATTTTGAAATTATTGAATATGAACATACTGAACACACTTATTCATTTATATATAACACATTACTCTCTATTAAGAAGAATATACAGTTTATCATAGGGTTATCAGATACACAAAGTCCCTTTTATAAACCAGCAGGTAAAAGGAGATATTCCTATGTGTCTGGTGGACTTTTCTTTCTGAAGGAAGACATTTCAACGCTGGATGGGGTGCTGAAAAGGTTACACGAAAAGCCCGCACCAATCCAGTCGTGCAGTCAGGGCAGTAATCCCGACTGCCAATGTTGCAGTCATCGTAGAGAACCTCTAAAGTTGTCTGCCGTAGATGAATTGATCCTAAATCTGCCTTCTTATCTTAAGTATATTAGATCATACATACCATCTCCCAATGCACTTGGAGAGGAAGGTAAAGAATTAGAACTGCTCAGTCAAATACATGAGGCACGGATCGGAATTAGACGCGAGTTTAGACATTGTGAGAATGGTAAGCCCAACCGTTGCACTTATCTCACCCTGCATGATCGTTTTTATACGTTAATGGATGATTCCATGAGAAACATGATTCTTCATGTGGAGGGTATTTTAAGGTCAAAATCAAAATTGGAACGTACTGCGAAAGCCAATCGTAATATATGTGTATTTATTGATGAAATATCTAAGTTGCATGGTTACCATAATCAATTGTGGTTTGTGAGGGTTCAAATTAGAGATCACGCATATTTGTGGGGATCAGTAGAGTACTAAATTATGGATGTATCAATTTCTGAAGTTCAAGACTTCCTGAGGTGCAGACGAAAGTGGGGTCTCACCTCTAAAGCGAAAAGCGAAGGACTTGAGCCTATAGGCGTCCCACATATTGCATTGTATGTGGGAACTATAATACACGAAGGTCTGTCTCTTCACATAGATGATTGGGTTAGCGGCAATTCCGAGAGCCATGACCGCTCTAGGTACATGGAGTTTCTAGAATCGGCAGAGAACGAAGTTCGAGCAAAGTATACAGAAGCGGTAGGCACAGGACTTTCAGCCTCTGAAGAAGAGGAGCTTGCCGAGTCTCGAGAACTGTCCCTGAATCTTTTGACGCGCTACTTTCAGCATTATGGTCTGACTTCCACTTATGGCAAGGATATTGTGCCTATAGGCTCTGAAATCTCTTTCAGAGTTAGAGTGCCTGGCACAAAGCACCGATTGATAGGCACGTTTGATGGATTGCTCTACAACCCCAACACAAATGAAGTTTTGGTGCTGGAGCATAAGACTTACAACAGAACGCCCCGACTAGACAATCTCATGTTCACTCCACAGTTTTCAGCGTATTGCTGGGCGGCGTCAATGATATTTGGAAGTCACGCGCGAGTCAGAGGCGTGTTGTATAACGGGCTTTCAAAGTCAGAGCCTAAAACGCCTCGCTTGTTGAGTAACGGAACGTTGTCTAAGGCTAAGATACTGACGGACTATGGCACTTACTTAAAGGCGATTGAAGACGATAACTTAGACCCTAATGATTACACGGATGTTCTTAACCAGCTGAAAGTTGGAGAAAGTCCATTTTATTTTAGAGAAATATTAGAAACATCATTGCCTAGGCTTGAAAGCTTTGAGAGACGGTTGAAACAAATCCTCGATGACATGTCGAGAGAACCAATCAACTTGTATCCTAATTTCCGTTGGGATGGCTGTTGGGACTGCGGAGTGTCGAAGATTTGCCATGCCATCGAATATGGTGATAATGTCAATAATGTTATCTATTCGTTCTTCCAAAAGACTGGAGAAAGGAGTACTATTAGAAATCAGAAAGACCCGTCTTTGTCGGGTAAAGAATTATTGAAACAGATTATTGAAAGAAGTAAAGATTAAATGACAGTTCCAGTAAGAACACCTAAGGCTTTAGCCGATAAGTTTGGCAAGGCCAGTGATTCAAGTAACCATGGGTTGAATGCCATCATAGCAGGTGATGCAAAAGTGGGAAAGACCACTTTGGTATCCACTGCGCAAGATTGTGATGAGGCCAAAGACCTTTTAATCATAGATTCAGATTCAGGCACTAAATCGATAGCGCACAGAACTGATATTGATACCTTTGTTCCAGAAAACTTTGATGATGTGAGAGACTTGGGGGCCTTCTTGCTTAACAGCGCGGCTCATAGCTATAAAACTGTGGCTATAGATACTCTGACAGTCTTACAGCATCTAAGCTTGAGTAAAGCCATGATGACCAGAGGCGTTTCATCCGTGACGGCGTCTCCTGAAATCTTGGATTACAAGAAGGCCAATCAATATATGCTGGAGACCTTGCGAATCTTCCGAGACTTGTCAATTTATAGAGGCATGAATGTATTGGTGATTTGCCATGTCTTTGAGAAAACTGATGAACGCACCAAATCCACAAACACCTTGCTGGCGCTTAGGCCCGCTCTGAGGGAAGAGGCCGCTTTGCTGTTTGATATGGTATGGTTTATGGGAAAGAACATAAAGGGTTTGCCGTTTATTCAATTCACACATAGTCCCAAACACCCAGCGGCTTCCCGCAAACCCCCTGGGGGCGCAAACTTGCCAAGTAGATTGGATAATCCTACTATGGCTAAAATACTCGAAATATTCAAGACGGCTTCGCCAGAATGAATACTTATATTAAAAATTAACGCTTGGATAGTGCAAGTGTTGCACTAGCGTGATTTTAGGCATGAAAGGAGAAACTAACATGCCAACGATGGTAGACTTCAATGGAGTCAATATAAGCGGAGGAGGTGCAATACAAGCGCCTGAAGGGAAGCAAGTAGGATCGCTGTCTTCTTGGGAGATGGTAACATCCAATAACGGCAACCCTATGGTCAGGGCGCGTTTTGCAGTCCCGCTTGACGATGGGAGGGAAGCCTCTCAGCTGGAGCATTTCGTTCTTATCCCTAAGTCGCTATGGAAACTGAAGCAATTTGTAGTGGCGGCAGGCATTGACCTCTCTACTCTTGAAGGGGAGATAGACGTGGAACAACTGATGCCTGAGCTTGAGGGCCATGAAGTGGTGCTTAACATTAGCAGAGGCATGGACATGACGGGGATAGAGCGCTTCAATGTAGATAAGATTGAGAGCACAAACGTTCTGAACGGAGAGGCCTCGCTCGAAACCAGAAGGTGGTAGCCTTGATACGAGGGGGCGGGATTACTCCCTCCCCCTCGCGTATATTTAATAATTAGAACGAAAGTATAAAATAGTAAATGCCTGTAGATTATATAAGATCAGTGCCTTATTACGGAGGTAAATCTGGCAGAACTAGGCTTGGCAAGTGGGTAGCATCATTACTGCCACAACGCACAGACGGTACCTATGTTGAACTATGCGCTGGTATGGCTGGCATATTATTGCAAAGAGCGCCTTCTAAAGTAGAGGTGCTAAACGATATTAACGATAGGGTGGTGAACTTCTGGAGAGCCTTGCGAGACGATGGGGAAGAGCTAGTCCGAATGGCTAAACATACGCCATACTCATATCAGGAGTATAAATGGGCGGCACAGAACCTAGATGACTTAAGTTTGAATCCTACCGTTAGAGCATTAGCGTTTCTAACCGTAATTGAGCAAAACTTATTTCATGGAGATGGTGAGGGTCACATTAATCCGCCTCAGTGGGCGCTAAAAGTCGGCACTACCAATATTTTTGCCGTCAGGGATAGGTATAAACTGTTAGATATGATACGAAAAAGGATTAATTATGTTCAACTATATAACGGAGATGCGGCAGTTATAGTGAAGAAGACTCTTAAATTACCTTATTCTATTATATATTTTGATCCGCCTTATACTAAGAGAAACCACAGCCCGTATGCAGTATCTTCTATTGATATAGATAAAATTACAGATTTGTTTCAACAGCACGCAGGCGCGATAGCGATATCGGGCTGTGATGATGAGTGGGATCATTTGGGTTGGGAAAAGCACGAATTAACCAACGTGTCAGGCAATAAGGCCAAAAGCGGACAGCTTTTGGAAAACGGGCGTCTTGCCAGAAGAGTAGAGCAAGTATGGTGTAACTATAAACAAGAGGATAAAGAAAATCTATGGTAAAGAACCACATCGATGCTTTGCCTTATTACGGAGGCAAGTCTGGGCGAACTAGGTTGGGAAAGTGGGTAGCGTCTTTACTGCCCCAGCGAACCGACACATTTTACGTTGAATTATGTGGAGGCATGGCTGGCATCCTCAGACAGAGAGAACGTAATGATATAGAGGTGCTGAATGACTGGAATGGGAGGATAGTTAATTTTTGGAGGGCAGCTAGAGATCATACAGACGAATTGTCTAGATTGATGGAATACACCCCATATTCCTTAGATGAGTATATATGGGCAGTAGAGCATTTAGACAGTGAAACTTTAAGTGTGCCTAAAAGAGCTCTTGCCTTGGTAATAGTGTTAGAGCAAGGATTTCAAAATGCTGACGGAAATCTTACAGACGCGGATGGTAAAGCCCGAAAATCAAGGTGGGCAGTAAAATCAAGAATTAATGAAGTGTCTAAGGCTGCTAACCGACACAAGGTGTTACCCAACCTTATGGAAAGGTTACGATATGTGCAATTATATAACGATAATGCGCTAAACTTAGTTAGGAGAACCATGAATCGAAAAGATGCGTTATTATATTTTGACCCGCCTTACTCCAAAAGAAAGGGAGATTCTTATCATATAAATGAGATAGATGTGTCTGCATACTCTGAATTATTTCAACAGCACGCAGGCGCGATAGCGATATCAGGCTGTGATGATGAATGGGATCACCTTGGGTGGGAAAAGCATGAACTTTCAGTTGCAGGCATGAATACTGGGGCTAGTCAAAAAGGTAAAACAAAACCACGCCGTATAGAACAAGTATGGTGTAATTATTCACAAGAAAATAAGGAGAAATTATGGTAGCACAGAATAATCGAAATAAAGGGAGGATGCTACTATCTCTTCCTTACTTTGGTGGTAAATCTGGTAGAACTAGACTTGGTAAGTGGGTGGCGTCTTTACTGCCGCAACGTACTGATGGAGTTTATGTTGAGTTATGCTTAGGGATGGGGGGGGTGTGGTTGCAGAGAGAGCGCTCTAAGGGTGAAGTAGTGAATGACTTAAATGACCGAGTCGTGAACTTTTGGAGGGCTATCCGTGATCACAGAGATGAGATGGCACATTTGATGAAGAATACTCCATACTCATTGAGTGAGTTTGAATGGAGTGTTGAGCATTTAGATGATGAATCACTTGGTATTCCTAAGCGAGCTTTAGCGTTCGTAACCGTAGTCGAGCAGACTTTGTTTCACGGAGACGGAGAAAATCATACGGGATCATCACAATGGATAGCATCATATACGGGGAAAGAAAAATCTATACGGGATAGATGGCAACGTGTGAAGGCATTATCTGAAAGAATACATTATGCCCAATTACATCGCATGGATGCGGCGGTTTTGGCTAAGAAAAGCAGCAAGAGAAAGGATGTTATATTGTATTTTGACCCGCCTTACTCAAAAAGACGGCATACCCCGTATGCTGTCTCAGAAATTAATAAGTCAGAGTGTTCCGATGTGTTTTTAGAGCATAAGGGCGCGATAGCGATATCAGGCTGTGATGATGAATGGGATCACCTTGGGTGGGAAAAGCATGAACTGAAGGCCGCCAGTTTTTCAGCCACTAGCCCGACAGAACAAAAGCGGGTTGAGCAAGTGTGGTGCAATTATTCGCAAGAAGATAAGGAAACACTGTGGTAAATATCGATGTATTATCGCTAACCAACTGTAATAAATGTCCTTTGCAGAAGGATATAATTTATTCGCCAGGCCCTAGTTTTGCAGATATAGCTTTAGTGGGCGATGCACCTGATTGGTCTGACGTGAAGCAACGGAGGCTTTTTTCTGGCAAGTCAGGCATAGTGCTAGACTCAGCATTGAATAGAGTAGGGTTGCATCGAGGCTCTGTTCGAGAACACAATACGTTGCTGTGTCAGCCTGTAGATGCTTCTGGGGATATGATGTCCCCACCGCTGGACGCCGTGAGGGCTTGCTCTCCCAGACTCATAGCAGAAATTAAGGCGGGTTCGCCTAAGGTGGTGGTATCTTTAGGCGCTGTACCTTCTAGAGAGTTGTTCCAATTTCAGACTCAAGGACTTAAGCTCAGACAAGCAGAACTGGGCATCGCCAAGATGGACGGGATGATATTCTGGAGCGATGTTCTGGAATGCTATGTCATATCTACTTACCACCCATCACATGTGGTGAAAGGCCAGCATTGGGCATTCGATAATATTGTTGAAGCGCTCCAGAGAGCGGTAGGTGTTGTGAATGGCGAGACTCCCATTGATATTTCAGATTTTGAATACACTTACTTATCTGATCCAAGTCTGATAGGGCCTACGCTGGACAGCGTTGCCAACTCGCCTGGCAGATGGGCGTTGGACACAGAAACACCTACGCTTATTGACCCTGAATATAACTTAATCACTATTCAGCTTAGCGATGAAAGTGTGAATCTGGTATTTGACGCCCAGGCGATTTTGCAGAATCCTGTCTTGAAATCCAAGTTCGTCTCGTTACTGGAGAGCGATAATCATGTTTGGATGATGCACAATGCGTCATTCGATATTAAGTATCTGGTGCACAATTTTTATGTCGCTCCGAAACATTATGAAGACACGATGGCGATGGCTTTGTGTCTGTATGAGAGAGCGAGCGATGTTGGCTTGAAAAAGCTGTCTAGAACGCTGTTCAATGCTCCTATGTATGAGCAGGACATACACTCTCACATGACGGAGAGCGGGTCTTCATTCAGCGATGTGCCTGTAGAGGCGCTGGCTAGATATGGCGCATTAGATACCCACTATACCTACCTGCTGTATAAAAAGTTGGAAAAAGGCATATCTGAAGGCGGCTTTGAAAAACTGTATAATGAGTATCTCAAACCTGCTCAGAAATTATTCGCGCGGTTGGAATATGAGGGCATTCGTGTAGACGGAGATTACATTAGGCAAGTGAAGAAAGAATGGTCGCCTAAGATAGAGGAACTCAAAGAAGAGATAGCTGAGTTCGCGTTCCACACAGGATTCAGAGCATCTGCTGTTGTCAAGAAACCTAAAAGCGAGAGATTGAATGCGAGTTCCCCCAAGCAACTGGCACACTTGCTCTTTGACATTCTAGGCTACGAACCGCCAGACGGTGTCCGAACCACAGGCGCGGCGTTTCTGGAAAAGTATCCTGATGAACACATAACAGATTTACTGTATAATTACAGACGCATGGCGAAAATGATGAGTTCTTACATTGTAGGGACGGAGAAGCATGTGTGGGAAGACGGCAGAGTTCACCCTTCTTTCGCCTTGTGGGGAACTGTGACAGGAAGACGAGTGATACATGACCCACCATTGCAGACAATACCTAGAGACGATTTTATCGAAGGAAGTTTTGCGTCAATCAAGCGTATATTCCTGCCTGATCACGGTCATTTGTGGTTCGAAGCGGACTACAGTTCTCTAGAGCTCTGGATGGCATATCATTACTCTAAAGACCCTAACCTTCTCACAGCGTTAAAGGGCGGTGATATCCATACCTACACAGCTTCCAGGATGTTCAATGTTTCGGAAGATGCCGTTAACGGTGTGCAAAGGACTGCAGCGAAGGGCGTTTCTTTCGGCACGCTATACGGTATAGGCCCACAGACACTGTCAACCCACCTGAAGTGTTCTTTGCAGGAGGCGTCTGATCACATCGATAACTTCTTTAGAACTTATCCTTTACTGAAACGTTATGTGGATCAAATGAGACATGAGGTTATAGAGACTGGTGAAGTTTCAAGTTCTATTGGTAGAAAGAGGCGTTGGAGTTTAATCACGCCTGATACCATGAATGAGATTGGAAATCAAGCTGTCAATATGCCTTCTCAGTCATTAGGCGCTGATATGACGCTTAGGGCGCTGATCGATTTAGATGCGGCTTTGAGGAAAGAAGGCCTTGGTCGATGTTTCTTTGATGTGCATGATTCTATTTGCGGTCAAATAGTCAAAGGCAAAGAAGAGACTGCGAAAGCAATGATAGTCGATATAATGTGTTCGCCTAGATTTGAAACCGATGCGGAGTTCCATGTCGACATAAAAACAGGAGAAACTTGGGGAGATGCAAAATGATAGAAGAGCAATCTTTTGATAGGTACTCTTTAATACGCGGAGACTGCTTGGAAGTTATGCACCGCATGCAGGGAGAATCGGTAGATTTAATCTATTCCGATCCCCCGTTCTTTACTGAGCGGGATTTTGGAGAATTCACAGATAAGTGGTCTGACGGGATAGATGAATATTTAGGGTGGATACGCCCTCGCTTGCAAGAGATGCACCGTCTCTTAAAACCCACTGGTAGTATTTACTTGCACTGTGACTGGCATGCATCGCACTACATAAAAGTAGAGATGGACAAGATTTTCGGCTATAAGAACTTTTGCAACGAGTTGGTATGGCGGTATCAGTCTGTATCAATGACCGCAGCTACCCGAATCTACCCACGTAAGCATGATACCATCCTATTTTATGCTAAAAACGTAGGCATGAATACTTTCAATGCTCCTAGGGAAGATAACCTATCAGACCAGATGTCAAAACGCTGGGGGAAGTATACTGACCCAGACGGTGAGACTATTAGATATGGCTCTATAAAGCATGAACCCAGCGCAGAGCGCCGTGCTAAAAAGCGTATAATAAAGTCATTAGGGCGCTTACCTCAAGATGATGATGTAGCACTTTCGATTAGACCCTCATTGGTGCGCTCTGTTTGGAATGACATTAATGAAGTTCGGAATAACGCTAGGTACAAAGAAAGCATAGGATACCCTACCCAAAAGCCATTGGCGTTGCTGGAGCGTATCATCAAGGCATCCTCTAATGAGGGCGATCTGGTGTTAGACCCGTTTGTAGGCTCGGGCACTACTGTTGTGGCGGCAGTGAACGCAGGCAGGCGTTGCATTGGTATTGATCTATCAATTGACACCGCTGGTGAGAGAGTTTACAATAATAGTATAGGCAACCTTTAGGCAGTGATGGCAAAAGCTCATTCGCGCGCGGTTTGAGTGTATATATGGGTGTCTTTACGGGGGTTGCGATGCATGATGAGGGTCACACCTTGGGGCATGCATAGTAGGAGAGTCACCTGTGTAACTGCCTATCTCCTAATTTTATCAACGAAAGGACTTTATGATGGCTCGTCCGTCCGTGATTAATCTGTATTCTGGGTGCGGGGGCGTTTCTCTGGCCTTTATTAAACGAAGGTTTCAATTGCTGGCTATGGTAGACCCTGAACCAGTCAATATGAAAATCGCCAATTTTAATCTAAGATATATGCCTGTAAAATTATTTACAGGCGCGCCGAATAGGATTTTGCCTCAAGAAATAAAAGCGCAGGTAGCTGACATATGGTCAGGAGAGGATCACAAGCTGGGGGTGGTAACTGTAACTCCTTCGCCTGACGTTCCCGCAAGTGAAATTGGTGGTGCGATGACGCATCTTCATGAGTTGAAGCCTCATATATTCGTGATTGCAGTGACTAGAAAATGGTTAAAGCACTCACTGCCACAAGAGCTCAACGATCTAGAGAGTGAATATTCTATAGATATGTGTGGAGTGAATGCGTCTGAATATGGGGTTCCTCAGTCAAAGAAGATTCTCTTTGCCATAGGAGTTAGACGGTGCGTTTCAAATGGCGAAACATCAGTAAGGGATGTGGTATGCCCTCCGTTTGGAGAGCAAGTCTCTCTTTGGGACGCTATACAAGATTTGCCAGTCTTGAAACCAGGCGAAATCTATAATTATAGAACTATTGTATCACATAGTCGTAATATCGCAGCACCGAAGAAGTTAATGAGGTGGATTCGGACATCTTTGCCTGTTTACAAGGAAATCAAGTGGAGGCATCACCGCGCGATCTCGCACAGCGAACGCGATATCAGAAACTTCAAACGAATCTTGCCTGGCGAATCAGGAAGGGACGCGTGGTTGCGTGGCGAGAGAATGGAGTTTCACCCGCACGTAGAGGAACGATATTTCAAGCTAAGAGGAAATACTGTTAGCAAACCCATATCCAGAAACTTTACTCGTTTGCGAAGGCGATTCTTGCATCCTACTCAGAACAGGTCTTTGACTGTAGCCGAGGTTGCCAGGATTCACACATTTCCTGACGGGTTTCAGTTCCCTGATTCAGAGCCTCTTTCGGCTAGAATGATGGCAGATTCAGTGCCTCCTTATCTAGCATTTAATATGGCGGACAATATAAAAAATATACTTGAGAAATCTTGTAATGGTTGAACATTATTTATAAAATATACACATGTGAAATATGTAACTATGGAGGAAATACCTAATGAAAAATAACACTTACCCCAGCGTTTTCGCAGTAATTTTATCTACAGTAGTACTGATGGTTGTTACAATGCTGGTAATGCTAGCCGTCTGGAATGTGGTAAATATAGTGAAGGCTGAGCCAGAAAATGGCTCGTCCACTCCGCTATCCGTTCCCGCAGTCGCGGGGCCAGCGGGTCAATTTGCAGATATTGCTACGCCTGTTCCGACCGCCCCTCGTGCGCTTGAATTGCCTGCGAGTTCAGTCGAAATCACATGCACTGACTTAGGTTTTGCGCCTTTCGGTGAAGAGCGTTACCCCAGACTGTACAGGCACTGGCAGATAACAGAGGAAATGCACCCTCACAACCTTTGCTATGATGTTGAGAATGATAAATATGAGTTCGTAGAGTACAGACGCATAGATATCGACATGATTCACTCCAGGTTTACTGAGGTGTTTGAACTTACCGTCAATAAATACATCAACGGTTACATTGACTGTAATGTGGAAGGCGCCGAATGTAAATTGGATGGCAACGATATTGTGATCAGGTTGCAGAATGCTTACCTTGATCCTCTCGCTCTTGAGTGATATTAGTTGAATCAAGTAGAGGCATCGCTTTTAATTGGCGGCATCACTATAGCCATATCGCTAGGCACAGTACTATGGAAACTGGCAATGCGCTTATCTGATCTAGATAAGCGCCTTGCTGTGCTGGAGAAGCCGAATGGCTATAAAAGAATCCAATGGCGGTTAGATGATTTAGAAGCTAGATTCGAGTTCTCTGACAAAGAGTCTAACGCTCGTCTTGCCGTGTTGGAGAATCGCAAATGTTGAGATGGCAACTGCAGCTCAAATAACTGAGTTTAAGTCTAGGCTTCCAGAGTTCGCGCTATACGATGACTGGAGCGCGACCGAAACCTACACGCATCCAATCTCTGTATGGGGGAGTGATGGGTATCGGTATGATTCAATCGAGGCAGGAACTCTGTCAAATGACCCTGTAAGCTCTTCGTCTGATTGGAGCAAAGCAGACCTAAACAAGGCCGAGCATGACGGCAATATCTCAAGGGCGTATGATTTGGCTCTCGAGATATATCGTCTCAAGGAGATCGGCACTATTTATTGCGCCGCCCACATTTATGTGGTTCAGGATTTGGGGGAGATGCCCCCCAAGATATCAGAAGAGACACAAGCGGTTTGGAATAAGAACTTGATATCCGAACAAATTGGAGACCATCGAGTAACATACACGCACCAGACATCCAGCACTGGATCGAATGCCGCAAAGCACCGCGCTGAAGAGTTCACATCCGATTTCAGCCGCACCAAGTATGGTCGTATGTTCATCCACATATATGATGCGAGCGTAGCCATGTCTGTGAGAGTATTCTAATGGCTCTTCGTTCAATTCCAGCCGTAAGAGGCGGTAGAGGGCGACCAGGCAAAGTAACTAAAGCTGGGCCTGGGGATTTTATGGACTTAGGCTTTCGCCGAAGCGAAAGCGGTTGGATCAATGGTGTTATCGCGCACTCCAAAGCCAACAGGGGTTCGGTGCTGGAAAACTCTCTGGATGTGGGCATATTTAGGGGAATAAAACACCCTAAAAGTAATCTAGAGGTATCTCATATAGCTTTAATACAAGAGTTTGGATCGGTTAACAGCGATGGGACGGTAATTCCACCAAGACCTTGGTTTCAAAGTGTGCGTCATGATTTAGCTAAGGCATCTCAAAGAGTATTGACAAAGCGTTGGACATCCCATCTGTATGTGAAGTATGCTAAAACAAGACCTGAATTACGGAAGTGGACTCCAACTGCTAAAACAAAAGCCCAAAAGAAAAAACGTGTGTATAGACCTATTGATCCTGCAGAAGCCCTCACCGACCCTAAAATAACTAGGGAATGGGGAAATGCGATGGTAAGTGTATTAAAGAACTCGATAACCACATTTGATGATCCAGCTAACGCCCCTAGTACAGTGAGGAGAAAAGGATTTAATAACCCACTTATTGAAACAGGTTTCATGCGTGATTCGGTAGACTGGAGAGTATCAAGGGGGGTGAGGCGAGTTCGAGTAGGTGGAGCATACGGTAATACGGGTGTGGGAGGCAAGACACGCTTTGTTTAAGAGGCGCATCGAGGAGATGCCTTGGTCTGAAAACATCACTTGGCATAGATCAAATCTTTTAGAGCACCGCAGTGACGGCACGCCCCACCTGCAGAGCGCTATGTTTACTGACACTACGGTGAAAGCAGTCACACAGCCAGGCTTCCACAAAGGGGAAGAGCGCACCGCCGAGGAAGACTTCTGGAACTCTCTGACTGGTGTGAGGACATTCTATGTGGACAAAGAAGTGCATATGGACGCCAGCAAGCGGGAGTCGGGCAGTCGGGAAGCATACGCGGATGAGATCACATATGATGGTGACAGGTATCGTGTGCTAGATGTAGACAGATGGTATAATCACGAGAGAGTCATTGCTCGTTTGATAACCCCTCACACACATTAGAAATAAACCACAGAGGTCAGACTCTCACTGACCTTATAAAGGGAAAATGACTAACCCTCTACTGCTTCCACGGTTGAAAGGATAAAAGCGCTCCCCAGCCAAATCTGGAGATTGAGCCTGTGGTTTACTTAAAATCTTAATTGTCCAGTATAAGGTAGTCTGACCCTCCCAGCGGGGTTAGTCGGATAAGGATATATTCGTGTATTACCATCGAAAAAGGATACTAATACGTTAATACGTGTTTCGGCATTATAACTAAAACGACTATCATCCCTATCATTACTGGCAGTAAACTCAATATCTATTGTATCGTTAATTAAATTATTCCCTTTAATCAAAGGGTAATTTTTTTCAACAAGTGTTTCTCTACTCTCATCATCTACACCTCCTGTATGTTGCTGCTTCCACGAGTGTTTTTCTATCTGTAAATTAACTCTAGTAAAAGCCAAATCAGTGGCAGAGATTGTGTAAGTATACCTCAATGTACGAGAGTAAGAATGGAACGCTATAAAAGTTCTCACACTGGTTATTCTAAAATCAACTACAATAGGTACTTCTTTCCATGTAGTGCTATTAACCTTAGTAAATACCCTGTTAATGCCTTTAATACCGCTACTAGTGCGAGTATCTATATCACCCACATTTTTCCAGCCGCTGGATGTTCTAACTAAAATTGCCATTAAGATTCCCTCACAAGCCAGATATCCCCTACACTCCCTGAAGATGACCCAGGCGAACTAGTACTTATGTGTATATTTGGTAGGCCTAAATATGAAACTAGGGCTTGCTTTTTAGCAGTTGTACCTCCGTCAAGCTCAGATGTGCCTACCGCGCCAGCCGCTATTTTAGCCGCCGTGACGGCGTTACTAGCTATTTTACTTTCACTTACAGCACTGCTAGCTAATTTATTCCCGCTTACAGCTCCGTTAGCGAGCTTTGCACCTGTCACATTACCGTCTTTTATTTCAGATGTTCGCACACCGTCTGTCGCTATTTCTTCATGACCGATTGAACCAGCTGTTATCTTATCGCTGTTTATCGTCTTCCAGGCGATCTTATCTCCCGTGACTGCTCTGCTTGCTATTTTGGCAGTTGTAATTGAACCATCACTAACGCCTGTAGAGGCTGATATCCCCAAACGTGTTTTGAAGGCATTCTGCTTTGTGGTGGTGTCTGCATCTAGTTTGGCAGGAGTGACTGCATCGTCCGAGATTTTAGACGATGAGACAGCACCACTGCCTAATTTTGTATTGGTAACTGCCCCCGAGGCGATTTTAGCCGAACTAACAGCGTTGCTGGCTATTTTACTTTCACTCACAGAGTTGCTAGCCAACTTGCTTCCATCAACGGCACTGTTAGCAATCTTTGCGCCTGTCACATTACCGTTCAGGATTTCAGACGTCCGAACAGCGTTGGATGCGATTTTCTCATGCGTGACGGAGTTATTTGCCAATTTAGCATTGGTTACTGCGCTTGAAGCTAGTTTTGCGGTAGTTACTGAACCATCATTGAGAGTAACCGTTCCTGTACTCGTAACAATGCCAAGTCTAGACCTAAAGGCAGCTTTCTCGCTGGATGTGTCGGCATTCAATTGGGCAGGCGAAATCGCACTGTTCGCTATCTTGGAGGATGAGACAGCGCTACTGCCTAGCTTTGAGTTAGTAACTGCGCCATTCGCTAACTTAGCAGTGCTTATAGTGCCGTCAGCCACAACTGCAGCGCCCTGAGACACAGGTATATCTAATCTAACTTTGAAAGCATTCCGTTTTGAAGCTGTATCTGCGTCCAACTTAGCAGGCGTAACCGCGTCATCTCGAATCTCGGCAGTCATCACAGCGTCACGCGCTATCTTTGCAGTTGTCACAGAGCTGTCTTGAAGCTCTGTGGTGCCTACACTACTACCAGATAATCCTGTAACCGCATCGGGTATCTGCAAGTAAGTTTTGAATGCTTGCCGCTTAGTCGGGGTATCTCCGTCAAGATGCGCTGGTGTGACAGAATTATCCGCTATTTTGGCGGTTGTAACGGCATCGCTGGCTATTTTGTCCGCAGTGACAGCACCACTGCCCAATCCAGAAGCGCCTACCAAAGGCCCCCAGTATGTATTGGCACTATCGGTGGTAGGGTTCTGATTGAGACTATCTCTAACCGATTTGTAGATCGCCCCATCACTGCCCAAGCATACCGCAGGGTGGACATAACTTATAGTAGCCACCCATTCCAAAAGTCCCCGCTCATTCAATTCTGCCATTAAAGAACTGCTTCTCAAGTGATGGTAGTTCTCTACTTCCCTCTCGGGGTACTTACGGGATGGGGAAGAACCCGCGCTGTAATCAGGCCCCCACCCATCGCTAAAGTCAAGTTGCTGTATCTCCCAGTCTGTTCCGTCATTATTAACAGGAGTATTGGTGAGAGTTCCGCCTGAGACTGACCTGTATAGCCTGCCATTAGACCCCCATACAGTAGATGGGTGTGTGTATGATCCAGACGCGCTCCATTCATTTATCACATTAGTGGGTGCATTTTCAGACCAGACATTTTGTCCTATGCTATGAGGGTATGTTCTAGGCATTATTATTCTCCATCTATTCTAATTATATAATAGTTATACGCTTTGAGTATCAATAGTTACCTTTACCCCAGCTGGAGTTGGTATGTATTCAGGGTTATCAGTTAAAACCTGAGCGAGTTCATGATTTCGAGTGAATAAGAATATTCTACCGTCAGTACCAGGATTGAGTATACCATCATCATAAACATAAGATTGATAAGGTATTTGTCTCACATAAATACGACCATCCACATCAATGCCATAATAAGATTCGCCAGTAACGCTAAGTCCTCTAAACTGGGGTAACTGTCTTCTATTTCTGTCAATAGTGGAGATTTTATCTGAAAGTCTAAAAGCAGTAGGGTCTCTGCCAAAATAAACCTCACCGCTTGCAGTGGTAACATAGATTTCATTGCGTAGGTTTATACCAACGCCTCTAGGGTTTGTGATCTCGGCAAGATTAAAAGCAGAGTTCGACCATGAATCGCTAGAGCGTGTGTATTTATAGAGCTTTCTACTGTTAGTTATAATATATAGGTTACGGTCTTTATCTACAGATATCCCATTCGCCCTGTCAGTGCTTAGAATTGGAGGTTGGCTAAACGGCAATGTCTGCCAAGAGCGATCAGTTTCTCGGAAATATATAGTGCCGTCTACATCTACTATGTATAACCTGCCTGAAACGTCTACTGCTATGCCCCTAAGATCAGCCGCGAAAGAGGATGGCAGGTCTATAAAGTCCCAAATCCCGTTAGATGATCTCTCATACAATTGTCTTGGATTGCTAACCAGATAAATCTCATGTTCCATACTAGCTGCAACCCCTTCCGCATCATTCACTGACGGAAGATACGAAGGAGGCCCTGCTACCTCTACAAAACCCAGTAACTCGCTTGGCACTAAGCTGGTGAATACCTCCGTGCCATCCGCGTTTCTAACATTTAGCAGTATATCGCTTAACTCAGAGACAGACCCGTTGGAATAGTTTAGCCTAGCGTTGATCTTTATCAACGCTCTGTAGGTCTCATCTGTCGCACCTGTGAGTGATCTGGCAATCACAGGGTGCTCAACTGCAGTTTGAAAGACTCCTCTATCAAAAGGCAGTGCTGGAGGATTATCAAAACCGAATAAATCTCTATTGACAAACCTGATGGAAGGTCTTTCCAACCCTACTCTACTTCCTATGTAATCTAAATATTTTCCAGCGCATTTGTCAATAAATAAGCCATCATAGTAGGCTTTAATGCGAGGCATCACATTTGCATCCATGTATGCAAGGATTTGCTCGGTTAATTTATACAGCGGAGATTCGGGAACAGTGTACTGTGATACCATGAGATTTAGACTGTTCGAAGGGTGTATATACTGAGAAACGCTAGTTTCAGACGTAGTATCTGTGGTTCTCGCTACCCTCGCAGAAGTACCTACCTGCTCAAGGTGATCAAGCAGCGTTCCAGAAGCGACATCCCACCCTAACACATCGCCGTCTGCAGTTATCGCTCGCCACGTTGTAGCGTCTCTAGTAATGCCCGCTGGGACAACCGTATCGCCCTGGTCATCTGCAGGCAATAATACAGCGCCTTGCATTGAAGGATTATTAAAATCGAAATACTTTATCACACCATTGCCTAAAGTATCGATAGTTACGAAATAAATCAACCCATAATATTCAAATAGCTCTTTAGGATGAGGAGACGATGGTAAATTATAACTTTCGCTTAACTGGTAACCTACCCTGGTGAAAGAATTGATTCTGCCTCTTGTAGATAATGAATCTAAAGTCAATATCCGTTCAGTGGTTAAAGCCACTCCCGACAAATTATTGAACTCAGAGTCTAGGTCTTTGGCGCTATCGCGCACAGGAGTAACTTCAGTCGCGGTTATTCCTGATGCAGGGGTCTCGTAGCGCACATACGCCTTCACTATCCCATCATCTTTATCGGCCACCCACATAGTGTTGTCGTCTAACGCCACATCAGTTATTTCTACCACGTCACTGAGGGTCATTTTGTAGCGAAACCTGCCCTCTGCAGAATATACGAAAATCTCTGAGGCACTACTGCCCTGATTACAGACCCACCAGCTGCCGCCTAGGTCAGTCCAAGCGCCTCTAGGCGCGCTATTCTCAGTAGTTAATATCCAGCCAAATGTAGCCATAATACTAGGGTGCCAGTGTGATAGTAATAGTTACATCAGACTCTGCTAAGGTTATAAGGTCTATCTTGCCTAAACCGCTCTCCGTAGTTACGTCACCAGAGCCCGTCTTTTTAGCGACAGTAACCAACGCTGTGGGAGCTTGACCAGGAATGCTTAGGATTGATGCAGACATTTGGATGGCATCGATAGGCGAGCCAATGCCTAGCGTTGAAATGTAATTTATGAAAGCATCTATGACTTGTTGCTCTCCGTCAGCGGGGAAATCTAGGTTGACAGTTATAGGAATTGTAGCAGTGATTGGAATATTAGTAGGCCTATAAAACTTAATCCCATCGCTTGCTGTAGTTGTGCCTGCCATACCAACGCCAATAGGCTTAGTTTTCCTAAGACTTTCAAAGATTTCATCGTCATCTCCTCCCACCACAATAGTAGCGATTGAATGCGCTGGGATTGTAAGTCCTCTGTCTGTCACATCAGCATCTGTGAAGTTTTCAAATACCTTGACATACCTGACGCCAGTCAACATTTCGATGTTAGATTCTATGCTTTTTATATATCCGATGGAGTTATTTCTGATAGCCCTCGCGAACCTTGCGCGATATTCCACGCTTGTTTCAGGGTTTCGACCTAAAGCGGCGGCGGCTGCATTTGTAACTCCTGTCCAACCTGCCACTGGGTCCACTATCTCAGAGATGCTGGCTATGTCTGCCTCGATAGCGCCCAATTCAACTGATTCAGCATCTGCCGCTACGTTTCCAGACGAACCTATAGTGGCTTCACTCTTTAACCTGAAAACAACGCCTGCGGCTGTTTGAACTCGAGAGTTGGCGGGGATAACCGTATTAGCCACTCCGCTAAGTGTCAACGTAACAGTCGATCTCTCGCTCCCTAGGGGGGTTATGCCAGTCAGAGACCCTATTGCCAATAATTGATCGCCAGTGGCGGTGTGAACTGAAAGGCCTGCTTCCAAAAATGCCATAACGTCTTCTAATCGAGTAAAATAAGACGCAAGAACTCCTATAAGCTGTCCTGCTTCTGTCTGGTCTTGCACCGACAAGTCCGCGCCTAAAGCTGACTTGAATGCGTCAGTTAAACCAGTCACGTGTATTTGGAATGACATATACTTACCTGTTAGATAACTACCGAAGTCAAGAACGACTCCCCATCTGAGCCTGTTACATTTGCATCGACCCTCAATTGGCGAGTATCCTCAATTATCTTTGCATCAGATGCTTCAGATTGAGCGACATTCTCTACCTTGTTTATCTCTTCTATTATATACCCTGCAGCTAAACGCGCGTTCCGTAATCCAGACAGACCCACATAAGGCAAACCTGCATCTGTGTTCATAAACCACTCGCCTCTCACCATTTTCACCCTTTGTGCCACACTTGAAATTAAGGCGGCATCGCCTGACTCAGTAGTGATAGAACCTTCTTTTATTCGTAAGTTTCTCATAAATCTCTCCTTACCCAATTACCGCCTCCGTCCGTGCGAACCACTATTCTCCTCCCCGATAATACAATATCGCCATCATCAGGGTCATTTCGATCCACATGTGAGGGGCCTTTCAATCTTATTGAAGAGCTAAATGCTTGTAATTCTAACATGGATGCAGATAGAGCCACTCGATAATTTCCGTCTTCAGTGCTTATTACCAATGCACCATTTAAGTCTGCAGGAGCGTTCAGTCCCACAAACCCAGGTAACGCGATGGCGTCTGACAGTGAGAAGAACCCTCCATCAGAGGGCAACGAAGAAGTCCTGGAGGCCTTAAAATCCGCAAGCCCACGCTGTGAAAATATAAGAAGAACAGCATCTCCTGCTTCTAAAGGCGCTTCGATCCTATAAATGCCGAAAGCAGGGAATAGCACTGGAACATCGTCTAGCACAGGGTAAGAGGCAGGCGGCCTGCCGTCTGTAAATGTTCTCTTGATGGCAGGGGTTACTTGAACAGTCCGCTTAGCCGCATCGTATGCGTTTACAATGCCAGGCATCGCCGTATTAATGAGCTTCAATTGCTGATTAATCACAAATGGTAATGTATGTGCCGCAGATGCATAGTCTTCTTCAGGATTGATATTACTCATACTAAGGTTTTAGTCCCTTCTATCTCAGTTACAAACTCGTCTCCCCAGGTATCTCCTTTGTGTAATATTGAAACCACCTTCACTCTTTCATCCACTCCGATTTCAGGGCTGACCACCCTCAAAGGTTGGGCTATCCTAATATCAGACACCAGAACTGATTTAACTTTCACTGAATCATCTGTGAGCGTGGGAGTGCCTATCATGCCTCTAGAACTGTCAATCTGATATTCGGATATCCGTGAAGCAGGGTCTCCTGATTTAGTGACCACTAGACTGCCCCTATCCACAAACCATGCCATGCCATGTGATCTCAATAGCTTGGTAAGGGCTGATCCCGCGGGTTCTGATACCGCATAGTACGATCCTCTCCTTTCTGAGGGTATGTCTATAGAGTTCTCTATCTGAGAATACCCCATTTCTTGGGCTATGTCAAGCGCAATTAATCTAGGTGAAAGATTTCCTCCCCATGATCGATTAATCAATACTTGTGTTTTTTCCACATATGATTCATCCAAAATCAGTTTCATAGCTCTTTCAGTGCCACTTCGTTCACTCTCTTTTTTAACGATAGTGCCTTGATAGACTTTAGGAGGCACCCAATTATTAGGTCTTCCATAACTGTAGCCTGCATAAAAATGAGCCTTAGTTCCTGCAAATATTTGATCTTCAGTATCTGGAGCAAGGTTATAAACCTTTAAGGTAGAGCTGGAAGGGTCTGACTGAATAGATAAGTTAAGAGAGAACGCTATGCGAAGTTCTCTGACTCGATATATAGTTCCTAAGTTATTTTCTAACTCTAATATTGTTTTTCTAAGGTAAGGCATTTAATCTAGTCTAACTTCTCAGTTCCTTTTATATTTGGAGGCCAATCGAACTTATCCGCATCTTCTTTACTAATGAAATATATGCCGTATCTAACAGGCTGATTGGCAATCCTGTCAGGGTTTTCCCCATCTGGGTAAGCATTAATAGCCGTTCCAAAAGAGTTTCTGTCAAAGGGGGGGCCTGCTCTACCCACGTCTAGTTCGATCGGCAGTACAATAAGGTATCCTGTAGTTCTGATATCCGCGGGAGTTCTAGCGAAAAATAATACTGATCCTGGTGCCGCAAGATCAACTGGCACTGCTGACTGAGCGGCTAACTCAGTGACGCTTATATCTTCATTAGCGACTAGCGGGTATAAGTTCATGGGCGTGAGAGGTTGGGTATACCTGTAATCAAAAGCCAGTCGTTGGTCATACTTACCACGATCACTTAAGGTAGGGTTAGTGTCTAAAACCCAACCTGTAATGTTTCCAGGAGCATCATCAACATAAACTAAAGTAGCACTGTAAGTAACGTTTGCACGAGTTTCGGATTGTGTTTTAAGCTTAATTACTTTATACGAGCCATTCACATCTGTAAACCTGCGAAGTCCGACATTTCTTAAATCATTAGGAAGACCTATATTAGGTTCAGCTTGCTCGACAGCCTCGCTAAGGTTCATCAGTACCCTAACTCGTTCTGCGCTTAACTCCGCTGACAACTCCGAAGGAATTGGGTCAGATCTAAATATATCAAAACCAGTAGTGAATACGTCTTGAATAGAGAGAGAGTCTCTACTGGCTACCCCTGAAACAGGTATGATTTGAGCATCAATAGGCTCTACTAGGACTTCTTCTAGAACTAACGTGAACTTGAGGTCTAACCCTGTAGTTGAATCTCTAGGGACTACAGCAGATGTGATAATCATGTTATCATATCGACCTAAGGTAGTGGTTAACGATACTAAAGCGCGATCCTGGAATATTTGATATATTTCAGCCCAAGCGGCTCTTGCCGCGCCTTCATTATGGTAAGACGTTACCGAAACATACCCTGTGGTTTGCAAATTAAACTCACCCAAAGGGGTCTGATCTACAGGCCTAGGGTCTCTTCTGACTACATTTAAGTCCATCACCCCGCCTTCAATTGTGATAATATCTGGCTGCTTGAAAGCGTGATCAGTTAAAGATGCGCCAGTTTCTACAGGGTAGCTAGTCTTGCGCAACGATAGCGAGTGCTCTTCCCTATACACATTGTTTTCTTGGCTTATCACCAGAGGCGTGTTTGAATCACGCCTGCTCAGTATGAACGAAGCATCCTGAATTATTGTTACATCAACTAAAGCCATGTATCACCTGTCTATCGGACTGTCAGCTTGAAAAGCGGCGTTTTCCCACTCCTCCCGCATTCTCTCGGATATGCTCGATGCAATGGATTGAGCATCCGTGGCCTGTGTTTCCACTGTCAGCGAATTGATGCTTAAATTATTAAATGCGTTAGCGGGCAAAGCACCTCCAACCCCAGCCACTCCCACCGACTGAAACGGGTCTAACAACTGCGAGGGATTTACAGTAGGGACTAGCTTGCCCGCCTGTTCATTCATCATCCCGAAGAAATTGCCTACGCCTCTTAAGGCATCGTCTAGTTTGCCTGTTATGGCTAATAGTCCAACTGCCACGATTGAAACTGCCCCAAGAGCGAGTGCTATCTTACCCCACAAAGGTAACATAACAATCGCAAGACCCGCTTGAGCTACAGTTAGAGACCTAATCATAGTTACCAAACGAGGTATTTGAGCTGCCATGACAGTGAAAGCAGTTACTATGCCCCTCCACGCCGTCTGCGCTACAGCTGCCATCTGAACCGCTAAGGCTCTAAATGCCGTTACCAGTTTTGATGTTATTTCTTGCGAAAGGGATAATACGCCCGTTCGTGCGAGATTCAATGAAGTAACTAAGGTTGACATTCTAGAGCTGACTTCGGTAAATCCACCTCTTATTTTTGAAACTGCAGTTACCGATTCTAACCCCATGCCCTTAATTGCAGCTCTGGCCTTTGGAGCAAGCCCCATCAGGTCTTTTGCCATCATGGGAGCATAAAACGAGGCACTCATCCAAGCGCTTTGCAGTTTAGGAAAAGCGCTCCGTGAGAGTTGTCCTTGAAGAAGTTTATTTTGGCGTGCAGGGCCTGCGGTGTCAAATAACATACGCGCCCTTTTTTCACCTATCGCATCTGGTCTAAGAGCCATAAACCTATCACGCAGGGTTCGCTGGTCTAACGATCTGAAATAATCTATGCGACTTTGGTTCGCGCGCTTAAGCGCGTTTGCCATAGCTGTGGGAGAGCGAGCAAGAAAACCCCCCAAAGAGTCTCTGCCACGCCCCAATAACGCGCCTGCAGCTCCTCCCCTACGGGCTAATAACGCACCTGCACCTCCTCCGCCACGACCTAATAACGCCCCAAGACCGCCACCTCCACGACCTAGTAATGTGCCTATAGCGCCTCTCCCACGACCAAAACCTCTTGAGAAAACGCCCGCAAGGTCTCGTGCCATCATGGGAGCATAAAACGAGGCACTCATCCAAGCGCTTTGCAGTTTAGGAAAAGCGCTTCGTGAGAGTTGTCCTTGAAGAAGTTTATTTTGGCGTGCAGGGCTCGCGGTGTCAAATAGCTTACGCGCTCTTTTTTCACCCAGAGTATCGGGTCTAAGAGCCATAAATCTATCCCTCATGGTTCGCTGGTCTAGCGATCTAAAATAATCTAGACGACTTTGATTCACGCGCTTAAGCGCGTTCGACATGGCAGTTAGAGAATCTCTACCTCGAGTACGTCCCCTCGATATTAATCCAGCAAACTCTCCTGGTAGCATAGCTGCACGAAGTCTAGCGCTCATCAAGGGGGGCGCGCCTCTACCGATCAATGCGCCTAGAGCGCCGCCCGCTCGACCTCGTCCTCCTGCAAGTAAGCTCGCAAACTCTCCTGGTAGCATAGCTGCACGAAGTCTAGCGCTCATCAAGGGGGGCGCGCCTCTACCGATCAATGCGCCTAGAGCACCGCCCGCGCGATCTCGCCCTCTGGAGAATAGCCCCATAAGTCCTCTTGGCATGGCAGAAGCGTAAAGCAAAGCATTCAATGCGGACGACCCGCCTTGACCGACTAAATACCTTAATCGTGATAACACCCCAGCCGTAGTTCTAGCAGTTCTGGCTCTTCTTTGGTTTTCTATCCTATCACGTGGGTCAGAGATTCTGCCTTCGGTTATCAGCTGACGCTTAATAGATGCTCGTAGCTCTTTAGGAGATTCTGTTCTTAGCCCCATGTTTCTCACCACATGTAGACCACTTGGAGTTTTACCGCCTACTACAGGCACTTCTTCAGCAATATCCAACCCGTAAGACATCCTGCTCTTAACGAATCTTCCTATAATAGGGAACTCTGACATCCAGAGTTGCCACGGGCTATACATTCGGAACTTACCGCCACCTTCCGCAAATCTGAAATCAGCCGCCTGAGACCTTAGGAAACCCGTAGTTCGTTTATCTTGCTCCAATAGCATCCTATAATCTCTAGCCTCTTTAGGATCAAGCTCTCGTATGGCTTTAGATGCAGTAGGGTCAGGCACTAGACTCTTACCAAAAATCATAGCAGCTGTCTTTTTAGTTACATCTCTAATTTTGGTGGCTTCTCTGGAGAACAATGCAAATCGGTTCATATACCACAAAGAACCTGCTAGACCAAATGCTTCCATACCCGCGCCAGGCAGTGCCCCTAAAACATTCAATCCCTTTGATACGAACCTATCGAATATAGATTCTGCCCTTAGTTTTGCAAGAGTCGCGCCTTTATCCAATACAGATACATTAGACCTAAGATATGCTTCAAATCCTCGATTCACATTGCCTTGACTGGTTTGAACCTTGTCTAATAGACCCATATATTCGTCAAATCGTCTACCTACAAGGTCAAACACGAATTGATTGGCTTCCAATCGATTGATAAGTCGACTCATCTGAGTGGTATCCCTGCCTACCAATACAAATAGATTATGCAAGGTCTGCATCAAGCCCTGCTCTCCAACCATATCTTTGACTTGGTCTATAGTTAAACCTAGCTCTTCAAGAATATTCTGGGCTTGGCGGGTGGGGCTGAGAAGCGCGTTCATTGTGGCACGAACCGCTGTAACCGCCTCAGTGGCGGCATTACCAGGACGAGTGAAACCTGCAATAGCCGCGCCTACTTCCTCTAAAGACACCCCTAATTGCGTGGAGAGTGAAAGCGCACGAGGCAGGGTGGTGGTAAGGTCTTGTGCTTCGAGCTTACCAAGTTGGACAGTGCTGAGCACGATCTCACCGACTCGCTCTGGAGTGATATTTTCTTGACCGAAAGCGTTTATCGCACCACCTATAAGAGATGCGATGCTTCCCGTAGTACCCAGTTGGGCTGCAGACAACTGTGCAGATGTGAATAGTGTTTCCGTGCCTACTGCTTCAGAAAGACCAGCAGACCGAAGTGCAAAATACGCTTGCAACAAATCCGCAGGGTCTCGGTAGGTGCGTCTAGCCACATCCCTAGCCATATCTCTGGCTCTACGGGTTTCCTCTTCGTCTAACCCCAATTGTGTCTCTAACTTGAGCAATGCGCGCGAAACAGGAGCGCCTACCACTGTCGCTCCCGCCGATATAATCGAAAACACATCAACCATGCTGGCAACGGCTTGCGTAGCTGAAAATGCCCTCTCCTCCACATCGCCTAATGCACGCTCGATGGACTTGATGTTACCCACACGGCCCTCAAGGCGCGCTTCGATTATGATCTCTTCTATAGGACGTGCAGCTTTACCTTGCGCAATACGTGTTTGTATCATCCCCGCGCCTAATCGCGCGGAATTACTGGAAGATTTTCTGGGAGAGCCTACAGCAAACAGACGGTGATCGTTGTGGAAATCTTCTAAATCTTGCGCTCTTTTGGAGGTGCGCGCATTTTGATTCTGTGGTTCAGACACTTGAATGCCCTCCCACATCTAGTATTTCCATGAGTCATGCTCGCCTTCTCTGGCTCTGTCTTATTTTCTTATTTTCAACCTCTTGCGCTCTTCTTTGGTTTTCATCCCCTCCCATGAAGATGTTAACTAAATCAATCACATCATCCACACAGTAAGGGCCGTACCTTAGTTCAGCTAAAGTGCAAGCTTTTTTATATACTAGCCAAGTCACTACCGAATGCAGTTCAGGTACTTTTATGGGCGTAAATTGGCTACTAAGTCTTGGAACATTGATCCAATTTCCCTTAGAGATTCTAAAAAATTGATTGCCAGTGACCTAACCATGACCTGATAATAAGATGCAACTACAGGAATGTTCTTGAATGCGGCATCTTCATTACCAGATAACTGAGTCAGCCCTGAAGAACGATCATTGTCAAAATACACATATTTGTGCATTTCTGCTCTTATAGAGCGAGTGAAATCTGGCTTAAGCGCCAGAAGGTTCATAACGGCTTGTAACTCTACCGAATTAGGCATCAGAGGGTCAATCGATGCCGCGTTAGTCACCAATGAACTCCCTATCTCGGCTCGAATATGTTCCCACAGTTCGATGCCTGGCTCTGCAGGCATCGGTTCGATCCTAAAGTTCGTATCCCCTATGGTGAAGTCTTTTTTAAGCAGCTCCTCTTCGGAGAATGTCTGTTTGCTCATGAGCGTGTGATTCCCTTTCTCTTACCAACATAATGGCTATAACACTATTATATGTTATTTTATGCCGCTAGAGCTGCTAGAGATTGGGCATCAGGTCTACCAACCAAATTACTGGTATTTTCTGGCATCAGAGTGTAGATGGTCTGGAAGGCAATTGTAATTTCCATGTTAGACGCGTTTTCTTTACCTACGGTCAATCCGCGAGGTATCGTCAGCAAGTAACCGCAGGTGCCAGTGGTTTTCCAGCCTTGAACGCTGTTAGTGGCAGTCATCTCCCACTCCCAGCGCGGAGGCGTTGGGTTATTTATAGAAGGACTTCCCTTATCCCCGCGTTCTTCCACTTCTTTTTGCATGAACCAAAATCCATAATAAGATGCAGGAAGGAACTTGAACGTAATTTCCCCACCGTATTCTGAGTTTCTAAAGGTCACACGGTCTCCTGCCGCTCCCACTCTGTCGCTGGCGAGCGGGGGCGAATCATTGAACATCAGGACATCTGCATCATCAGACCATCCAGTGAGTTTGAACCACGAACTCCAGGCTCCAGCGCCTGTTTTTATGTTCCTGTATCGCATGGATACAGTAACGTCTTCCATAGACAGTATAGTTGAATAAGACATTAGCTATCTCCTAATAACGATTAAGCTGGGTTGAACACCAAATGGATATCACCGAAATGAACCGCGCCAGAGCCTTTGAACCATACATGGAAATCAGGCGCCTTTCGGACAGCCCTATAAGCGTCTGTAAGCGTGGCGAGAGGCGCATAATGAACCAAATAGCCTCTAGGCAAATGCCCATCGAATGAATCATTGCCAGTGATTTGAGCCACTGTGTTTCTGGTCGCTAGGTCTAAAGTGCCTGGAGCTATTCCAGCGTTACTCACGCCATGCTCGCACACTCTCTCTATAACTGTTTTAATAGAATCCAAACCTGAGGCTGAAAGCGGAACTCTAGGCGATGTGACCAATAGGTTAAACACCTCTTTGGAAATCTCTGATCTAATCCAGTTGATCCACACCTCTCGGTCAATGAAAGACCCGTTCGATGTTACGCCTTCCAGTAAGATATCACGACCCGCTATCTTAGTGTAAATATTGACATTCTTACGATCTAGTTCGTCTTTGCCTGAATTGGTTACAGTTACAATTGGAGTGACTCTAGACCCTAAATGCATGGTATTCGCTGTAGGGAGAATGCCAGGCCCTGATAGATCGACTGCAGAGAACTTTGAGCCTATAGCCACGGCTATATTCGGCTCGTCCCCAGTAGGTGGGTCATCTCTGACAAGCATCACGAAATTACTTGAAGCGCGAGTGCCTAATTGGGACGCTAAAGTAGAAGTCTCATCAGTATGATAGATTTGCCCTTCAGGGTAAGACGTGGTCTTTTCATCGGAAACGCTCACCAGCCCCATTTTCCTATTATGGCTTTGAGCGTTCACCCACTCGACAAAGGCTGTGACTCTAGGCGCAGAGCCCGAATCTTGTTCCATCTTACTATCTAGAGCCACCCAGAACCAATCATCATTCACCTCTTGTATTTTATTCATAGCCTTGCCAAACGAGGCTGCGGTAGAGAAACCTTCATCCAGCACTTCAAACGTAAGAGGAGCGTTAGCGGCTACAAGTTTTCCAGTAGTCGCTATATTGCCTGTAAGAACGACAGGGTAAGGATTGCCGTCCGTGTCCAGGCCCAACTTTACATACATCCTGTCGCTACCGCCATAATCGGACATCCCTACCTCAGGGGCATTGCCAGAGCCTAATCCCGCAGCTACTGCAGCAGTAGTAGAAATAGCGCGTAAGGCTGCTTGTATCGCAGCCGTTATTTCATCGAAAGTAGATAAAGAAGTCAGTACAACGGAAACACTTACTCCATTTACAACCAGTGCAGGACTGGAGAGGCCTGAGAAGGTTCCTTCATCGGAAGTTGTATCTCCTCCTAAAAGCAACGTGCCTGTCCTCTCCCCAACCAGCTTGCCTACCTTCAAGGGCTGAGGGTTTGCGTTCTGCTGGCTGAAATATACCAGCGCATCCTCATACACTCTTCCCGCAGTGTATGGCGATTGGGTAGAAACCGATGAAAGAGGAGTAAACACATCGTCTTCACCGCCAGGCAGCTCTTCTGCAACCTCGTTTATGTTGTAATATACCCTATATGGGTCATGGTCTGGGATTCTGTCATCTAAAGTCAACAGCATCAATGACCCGAATTGCGCGTCTGGCGCTGGCAATGGGGTGACTGTGGTATTGACATCTATTCTACTTGATATTCCTAAAGGCATAGTCTTCCACCTGAGTTAAAGCAATCGTGACCTATATTATTGTCACATTATATAATAGTTTCCAGTTATCTTCATTAAAAGGATTAGGATATTTGTTATAATTTCCTCCGTCAACAGCCTCGTATTTTAGACCCCTACTGTCTGTAACTATGGCATAACTAGGATAAGACGGCATTTTATCTTCTATCCATTCTTCAGGAACTATCTCCCAATTCACAGCCTCTGCTCGTATCCAGCCACTTGCAGGCGGGATAGGGTCTGGAGGCATATGAGGTGGAACTACAGGATCAATAGATAAATCTCCGTCTGCAGTAGAGAAATACAGATTAGAATCCGAGCCTCGCACCACCGAAGGGTGGCTATAAGATGTGCCCGACACCCAATCAGGCGCAACAGGGTCAACTGTAAGGTCGCCTTTCGCAATAGAATTGTATTGCAAGCCATCGCTTCCGCGCACCCTTATGGGGTGAGAGTATGGTGTGCTTGGGGACGCTTCCCAAAGTTCCAAAGACAAAGGATCGATAGGAGAAACGCTGGAACGATAAGAGGGATCGTGAACGCCTATATCAACGCCTTCAATTGGGTCTACACTCACCCCAGGATACAGCTCTCTAGTGAAACTCACCGCGAGCCTGTATATAAGCCGTTCTTCACCGTCTGCAACTGTCAAATGTTCAGTGTTCACTTTAGAAGAGCCACATATGTTCACTCCTAGTTCTGCAGCTCTTTCCAACCCCTCCTCAGAAGCCGCCCATAAATGAAACCTGCCAGCCGATTCAGCCATTATGTGCGCAGAGCTCCACCCAGGCGGGTGGGAGTAAGTTTGGTCTGGCTTAGCTGACTTCACTTCGTCTGTGATAAGCTGTATCCGTTCAAGCTCGAAAGTATCCGCAACATCATTAGAGTCACTGCTTCGATATCGCCACTCAACTGAATAGTGGCTAATTATGATAGAACCAGTGTAAGGCTTTAGCTTGCCCGATAACGCTTCGCGCCTGTGCCCATTCCAAGGCACTCCATAGCTGATCTCCTCTAATGGCATCACAGTGGCATTGATCTGATCCAATGGGATTTTAATAGGCCTGTTAGGCGAGAAGACGAACTTAAGAGGCACTCCACTGCCCTCCCCCACCAAAGTGCGAACCGTTTCCTCCACTTGTCGTGGCGTAGGGGATAATCTTAAGCTATCAAGCGTCATAGCTCTCCACGCTCATATGCTTTATTTGCATGTTTCATGTTATGTTGTATAATATAGATATCAACGTTAAGTCTTAAAAGGAGACAAAAATCGATGTGGTTCAAACAAAAACCAAAGCATGAAGTCGTAATTAGAGTGGTTAAAGCGCCACATTTTAACGAGAGTTCCCCCAAGTATAACTATACAATCTATTTGCGAGACCTCCAAATAGATAAACCAGTCATGTGGAAAGCAGGAAGATCATTCAATGACATTAAAATTGCAGAAAAGTTCGCAGCTAAAATCGCCAATAGCGCAGGCTGGAAAGTACGGACAGACCTTACAAAAGGCTCTTCCAAAAGTGTTCAAGAAGCGAAAATCGTATCTCAATCTCAAGAAACTGGATGATATAGAAGATATGACATTACTAATAGGAATGGCTATAGTTGGAGCGGCGTCTGCCATAACAGGCTTTCTGGTCGCTGATAATTTAATCAATCAGCGCAATAAAAACATGAATTGCCCGCTTTACGATGAATTAGCCCGCATGAAGCGGGCTAATGATCATAGCCATGGGGATTCTCATGGCAAATAGAACTAATTTCAAACTAGAATATAACATATGCGCGATTTGCAGTGAAGCGCTTGAATCTAGCCAAGAGCTAGAAAAGAGCGTGTGCGAGGAGTGTGATGCCGATTAAAGATACCGATGACACCTGTGTGGACTGTGGCATTGAATTAATATATGCCATTGAGTTAAACACAGGGTATTGTCTGGATTGTGAAGATGAAAACTGACGTTGATTTTATTGATTCGATGGGAAATGACTTAACTATAGTCAATGCAGCCAGAGTAAGTTATGGGAAAACTAAAATCAAGCTTTCTATCAGGGATGAGAAACTGCTAAGTTATTTGGCTAGTCACCAGCACTGGAGTCCGTTCTCCCACACATCACTGCAATTCAAGGTGACATGCCCTATATATGTGGCTCGACAATTATACAAACACAAAGTAGGGCTTACGGAGAATGAAATAAGCCGTAGGTATGTTTCGTATACACCGTCTTACGAATTGCCCGAGACTTGGAGAGGCAAGCCCGCTAAAGGCAAGAGCAAGCAAGGCTCTTCTGGCGAGGTGCAAGTCGATCAGAGCGCGATTGCTACCCTAATGGATCAGTGCATTGAAATGTATGAAGACTTAATTAAAACGGGAGTAGCGCCTGAGCAAGCCAGGTCGGTTCTACCTATGTCTACCATGACTTCGTTTATCTGGACTGGTAGCCTGTATGCTTATTTCAGAGTGTATCAACAGAGAGTTTTAACCGAAGGCGCTCAGTTTGAAACCAAGAGAATAGCTGAGTATATCGGTTCGAAATGCGCGATACTGTTTCCAAAGGCATGGAGTGCCTTGAGAGGACACGCTAAATCATGAACATCTCACACATAGGCGGATTCCATTTCAGCGATGTCTATAATGGAAGCATAGAAGTGTCTGAGTTCGCCAAGACCGCGCTGGGCAATCTAAAAAGTAAGACAGTAGTGTCTGTAGACCCAGGCCTTACGATAGGTTTGGCAGTGGCTACGCCGATACAAATTAGGTTCTGCCAAACCAAGTCTCTAAACGAGGCTGTTGAGTTTATAGACCATCACGAACCACATGTAGTTGTAATCGAAGACTTTGTGGGTAGAGGAATGCTGAACTCAAACATGAAGACCACAATAGAGCGCATCGGCGCCTTTATCCACCATTACGAAGACGATGTTAAAGTATTCAGACAACAGCCTCAGCTGAGAAAGTCATTTCACTCGGATGCGACCCTCATTGTGAATAATGAGAGTATGCCACACGCAACAGACGCTATCGCGCACCTATTAGCAAATCTGTACTATTTATCCGACACATAATTATATGTCGCATTTTGAATACAGACACGTTTTACAAGAGTAGCAACCTTCTTCAAACACTAGCGCGTCCCCACATTCTGTGCAAGTAGACGCATCCTCACGCTCTTCAGTTTTGGCGTGTCCTGAAGTCAGAATCTCTTTATCTCTGCTCCCAGCGCGGTAAACTGTGATCCCCTTACAGTCCGTTTCCCATGCCATCATGTAAGCGTCAGCTACGTCTTTGACAGACGCCTCGTTTGGCATATTAATAGTCTTGGAGATGGAATTATCTACCCACTCTTGAAACGCCGCTTGCATAGCTACATGGGCTTTCGGGCTGATATCGGGCGAGGTTACGAACAGCCTCTTTACATCATCTGGCACATTTGGCTGGTCTTGCAAAGATTGCCCTTCTGACAGAGCCTCAATCAATTCATCGCTGTAGAAGCCTCTAGCTTTAGCCACACGCTCAAAGTTTCTATCGATATAGTAAAGAGTTTGACCGCCTAGAATATTTTGCTTTCGATAAGCCAGAGAGAATATAGGCTCTATCCCGCTGGAGCAACCTGCAATCATCGATATCGTGCCTGTAGGCGCGATAGTCAGTAGGTATGAGTTGCGTCTTGGCTTTGATAAATCAAAATCTTCAGTGTCAGAATCATTCCCTTGCATCATAAATAATGGACAATTACCATTTACCCAAGCCAATCTTTTGCTTTCAGAGAGAGCCTGATAATGAATGAATTGCATCACATTATTGCCTAACCTGGTAGCGTGTTCACTATCATACGGAATGCCTAGCATTATGAGCGCGTCTGCCCAGCCCATAACGCCCAGGCCTATGCGCCTAGTCAGCTCATTCATCCGTTTAACTTCCGAAAGAGCATACTTATTTACATCAATTGTCCGATCCAACAGCCTTACCGATACTCTAACCACACTAGCCAGTCTCTCCCAATCTAATCGGGGGAACTCAAAGGAAGCGCCATCCAACAATCTTTCAAAATCTTCCTCACTCCAATTATGTAAGCCTTCAGTTTCATTCAAGACAAAGTTGGAGAGATTGATACTGCCTAGATTGCAACTCTCGTTGGGAAGCAGAAATTGTTCCCCACAATTAGATATGACTATGCCATTGCCAATCAACGAATGAGACTTGGCTACGGTAATGTCATAGACCTCTTCAAAGCCCGCATCTTCTGAATAATGAAACACAGCGGTATACTTTGAACTGTAAGGGCCTCTAGTATAACTGTCAATAGCGTCTTTAAGTATTGCAGACTTTCGATCCAATAGAAAGCCAATCTCATTTGCAAACGAAATTAAATTAGAGCCAGAAATACTTAAATCATGTGATGCCTTGCAATCATAGCCCTGAATACCAACGCCAGCCTTCTTACGTTCAGGATATATGGTAGATATAATCCCAAAGTTAAGTAACAATATTTGCACGTCTTTAAGCAAAGACATTTCGCTTGAACTGAGACGAACGCCTTTTCTAGACTTATCACTAGAAAATACAGTTCCATCAGCAGTGAAAAGCGCCGACAAGAATGCAGACTGACACTCTTTTGAGCCGTTCCACACCACCTCTGGAACTCTGAGCTTATCTTTACCTACTCGCAAGGCTTGTGCTAGCCTTACAGAGGCTATTTTTTCTAACTTTCTCTCCTCAATATTTCTAATCTTCACATGCCCATACTTGCTGGCGTAACCGCTACTTTCTAAAACGCAGTTCACAGCGTTTAAGAAAGTCTCTGCCAATTCACGTTTTTCATGATAAAAATCGAGATGTGCTTCTCCGTTTTCCTTTTTGATGTAGCCATCTCCAACCAGCCACCCCCAGATAAGACCCTCGTCAGCACTGCCTGACTTGCCAAAACAACCCCCGTGGTTCAAAATGTGAATGTTATCACCATACAGAAGTGAGTCTGCCTCTACCCAGCCACGATCTGTCATTATCTTATGATCTGCTGTCACTTTAATCTCATAGCCCTCTCTAGTGACTACTTTCATGACAGGTTTCACTCCTGACTTAAAGACCTTAGACGCTTCTGAACATTTACCCTCACCAAACCTAGTGTCAATAATGATACGTGGGTTGGACTGAGCGTCATACAGCTCTTTGGCAGTCTTAATGCCACCACAGATGTTAATGCGAGTATCGCCAGTGAAGCATGGGTTAGTCGCTTCATATCTACCTAAGGGCAATACTGGGCTGTCAAAATTGGCAGTATCGAGAAACACACAGCCTGGCTCTCCATTTCTCCAAGCGCCTTCCACCATCTTATTGAAAACCATCCTAGCGTCTAGCGTGTCTACCACTCTTTCGTGCAAGTCATCGGGATCAGACGGGTTTGTCTTGAAGTAAAGATTATAACTAGTGCCTTCTTGAACAGCCTTCATGAAGTCATCGGTCACCCCTACGCTGATATTAAACTCAGCAATATCCCCTTCCACCTTCTTGCAATCGATAAACTCTAGAATATCTGGGTGATGGACACTCATCACCGCCATCTGTGCGCCAGCTCGGCGTCCGCCCTGTGTAACCAACTTTGATGTGGCTGAAAGATACTTCAAAACGGCTACAGGCCCGCAAGCCTTTCCATGCGTAGTGGAAATGGGCCACCCTTTGGGGCGTATAGATGAGAGTGAAAACCCTACCCCTCCGCCGTATTTCAATGTCATCGCCTGGTCATGGGAGGCTTGAGTAATACCCTCCATAGTGTCTGTCAAAGGCAATACGAAACACGCCGAAAGTGTGCCGTTATCAGTTCCCGCATTGAAAAGCGTAGGACTGTTAGGCATGAAGTCCAAATCAGCCATTATGGAATAAAATAATTCGGCCTGGCTTTCGTCTTCTGCAACCGCGTCAGCTACCCTATGAAAGAGCTGGTTAGGCGTTTCGACTATGTCACCTGACGGGTTTCTAAGCAGGTATCGCTCTTCAAGAACCTTTAGCGCATTTTCTGTTAATTCACTCATGCTATTCATTCTCCAAAAGCGTCTCTTATGGCTTTATCCACCACATGTATGTAAGTTTGATCTTTGAGACCCACCCATGCCATCTGATCCGCCTTTTCCTCCGACATGGCACATAACGCACATATGTCATCTCCATCTATGTCCAACCACATTAACACACAATTATTGCATAATTTCTTGCCGATCTCGCACATGCCGCATCTATTTCCGTAAGCTGCGGGGAATAAGTCACACCTGCTGCAAAATCGTTCTTCGGTTTGAGCCGTCAATGATAACCCTTTCTCTGGGGGATAAAAATGACGCCAGCAACAATTCGAGATGCTGGCGTCTTTCAATTATACTTGAAAGACGCCAGCGGTGCTATGTAAAACGCACTGTTTTAGAGAAATGTGCTTTAAGACCTGCGTCCGCGTGGCCGTCTCTTCGCTCGGCGTTGAGCGCCCTTGCCCACGATTCGATAGCCATCGCCCAATTGACCATCTCCAGTGGAGTATTTGAACAATGCTCCCGCCACAGCGGCTCGTCCGTGAAGATCGACCAGAGACTTTACGTCTGAGTCAGCTTCAGTGGCTTCCAAGTCTTCAACTTTGTTGAGATATCCCTCTTCAATCGCGGTTTTGCCTTTATCAAGGATTTCCATCATCTCTGCCGCCCAGTCCTGACTTCTTATTTGAAATCTTGTTTTCTCTTGCTTCTGATCATCGGTATCCCCTTTAGATTTAGACCTGCCATGCAATACCTCAATCATACGTGCGAACTCTTCAAACTGAAATCCGTCTGAAAACTCAGCTATAAAATTGTTGACAATCTGAGGCGTAGGCCTTACCTGTCTACCATCTCTTTTTCTGAATAAAGGCATATCTAAGCTCCAAATCTGATAAGTCGGTAATCATCATTACTATCAACAACCGAGGCGTAGCTCTGGCCTCTCCAAGAGGCAACTGAATATAGATGATCTACAGTTGCAGGTACAAAACTATCTCGATGAATATTTATAGAATTAATATTTGGGGTTATGTCAAAAGAGGCATTCGTAGCGCGTCTCCAATCCTCATGTGTTGCTAGATCATACACCCAAACATGATCGTTCAATACCATTGCGTCTATAATGTTATGTGTAAGTCCCAGTCCAAAATTAGAAGCACTGCCTGACATGGCGGTGGCTACGAATGTGTGTGTGTTAAATGTGTAAAAGTTCTCATTTACAGTATCAAGCACATAGAACAAGTTTCGGTAACGGAATATCTTAGGGCATTCTGTAAACCTGGCAACGCCTGTAGTAGTAGAACTGGTAGATGTGAAATCATTTGCACCGTATGAAACTGTGGTACCTCCAATGACATGTGAAAAAGGTCTGAAATCGTCATATGTCACTCCATAAAGTCTTCCTTCATGGATATACATACTGCCTATATTAGAGGGTAGCGCGCTATTGTCAACCTGCTCTAGCGCGCGGCCTCTAAAGGGATCAATAGTCCACAGTTGGTCATCAAAACTCAAATAAAACTCGTCATCTCCATCAGCTGCAATACACACCCTTTGGGTATCATCTAATCCACTTATGCCTAAATTAGCAGGGCCCACAAAATAAGCGTTTGAAGCAGGCGGCTCACCCAAGAAATACTGGTTGGTTGAAAGCCAAGATTGCTTGTGAATCTCATTCACAGCTTGTCTAACTAAATCAGCTGTCATATAATCATCATCATCAGTGCCTAAGTCATTAACATCTGTAGCGGCCTTAGTGACAAATCCTGCGGCATTCCTTGTAGCATCTCTCTCAGTTATCCAATGATCAAGGTTTGCAGTAGACACGGCACGGTCTCTGCGGCCAGGAACCCCAGAATCAAGTTCATCATCGGTTGAGTATCTTACTTGCCCGAAAGCCTCAGTGGTGGCAGGTCTAGGTTCGCCTGGGATTAGATATTCACCGCTTATAGTATCCCACGCCAAAACTTCGCCATCTGTAGTTATGCCCCACCATGTCGCCGCATCTCTCACTATACCAGTTAGAGAAACTCCATCTCCATCCTCATCCAATGGAGTTAAAGCCACCCCTTGGTTTATTAAACTGGCGATATTCACAAACCTGATTAGGCTCGCAGACGCATCTGCATTATTCACCACGTTATATATAAACCCATCGAAGAAGAAAGCACCTTTCGCCTGAGGCGATGAGAGTAAGTTATAAGAACTGTTATCGCCTAATGTAGAACGAAAATTACGTTTCGCTCTAGAGGTTGCACTTCTAGCATCTGTAGTTACAATATTATCTGTAGTGAGGGTTATACCACTTAGATTGCTAAACCCAGTGCTAACATCATTAGCCGTATCCCTAGAAGGAGCGATCCCTATCGCAGTTCCGCCCACACCAGGTCTTGAGTATGCTTTCACCTCACCATCGTCTCTGTCAGTGACCCACATAGTGATGTTATTACATACTACATCCGAGATTTCAACTACATCAGGAACTGTTAAAATGTGAAGAAGCGTTCCGTTAGGCGTATAAATAAAAACCTCAGAGTCAGTAGTGCCTTGATTGCAAACCCATATGTTTCCGTCTTCATCTAGCCACGCGCCCTTCGGGTCTGCATTAGCGTCATCTAAGCTCCACCCATAATCATGCGTAGTTACCACCTGGCCTCCACTGTTAAAGCCAGACGATTGTCTGGTAAACGCTAGACCATCTCCGTCATTATTTATAACTACGGGCGATCCTGAAGGAAACACTCCGAAATCCTCAGGAGTATCATCTAGCGTTAAAAATGTGAGAGACTCAACAACTACAGTTCCAGCAATACTGTTGATTACAGTACTACCAATTACGTGCGTTATTCTAATAATATATGTATCTTGAACGTTATCAAAATGCACCCTTCTTGTAAGTGTTCCTAAGGCTGAACCAAAGTCCAAAGTTGTAGAATCTAAAGTAGTATCATCTGCAGAGTTTCGAAGGGTAACCCTGATCTCAGAGTCAGACGACTGTCCTGTCGCATTTATCATTAAAGTGAGGTGCGGGTTTACCGTGCCTTCGCCCCTCAACGTTCTCATGGCATTAGGAAGCCCGCGAGAGTTAGAGTAGGTGGTATTCAAAGAGTTTATAGTGACATTGACATCGAACTGGAATTGATGCACAAATGAATCGGGATTTTCAATCCGCCTCACGGCTTCCATCGCAGTGCCGTCATATCTCCACATCTCATTATTGCCTAGCACAGGGAGAGTGTCTTGCTTTAACGCCACTGCGTCTGTAATTTCTGTAGTTATCGCCGTTCGAGCCGTACTTATCAGCGCATTGACTTGATCTTGCGTAAGACCCCCAGGGGAAGTCTGAGCGATTTCCAAAGAAGACCACTCATTATTGCCTAAATGCACCTCATAGCGTAAGAAGTTATCGCCACCGCTGGTGTAGTATAGGATCACCCCCTCTCCTAACTCATTGTAAGCATCAAGCCAGTTTTCAAGAACAGCGGGATCGAAAGTCAACAGCAGTGGCTGATTATCCGCGATAGGCACTGTCAAACTGCCTCTTGCGTTGACAACTGTGGTTGTCACTACGCCAGCGCCATGCGCCAGTACGGACTCTTGTGAGGTAGCTGGAAGAGTATGCTCGACTTGATTCAGGTCTTCCCAAGATATTACCGTCCCTGCAGGCAATGACCAAGGCGTGCCCGTTCCCCAAGGCGCTTGAGGTAAATTAACAGCCGCGATAGGTATGTTAGCTTCTATCAGCGGGTTGATAGGGACTGCTACGGCGGCATCGGTTCTCCAATGCCATGAAGTCATAATGCCTACTTGCCGCGTTCGTTCACGGAGAGCTACTGCGGCATCATAATCAGCTGCTGGAGATAGAGCCGCTACAGCGGCTTCATCAGTAGCATCAATGGCGGCATCGCCAAACATTGTGGGTGCAGGCCCTAAATGAAACTCTCCACTGACTACAGGCGCAGTCGAGGAAGCAGCAGACCCACCATAAGGGCCTAGAATAGGCATAATCTAAACCTCGTTTATTACCAAATGACCTACGTTGCTTGAAAAAAGTTCTTCAACCCAACAAAATAGGCCGTCTACTCCAGCTTTAATTGTCCAAGTATCGCCTGGTTTAATTATAAAACTTTCAACAGGCAACGTGGGAGACGTTGCAGATTCGTATAGATGAATCTCCCTGCCTCCTACATTTTGGATCAAGTAAGAGGTATCAACAGCTAGAGGCGGAGTCACCCCCTTTATATCAGAAGGTGACTCGCCCAATTCTATATAGCGTGTAGCCATGATCAAATAGTGTAGTAGCGCAGACCGTCTGGTCGCTTAACCTGCAATCCGCCAATTCTATACCACATAGGCGCTTTATAACCATAATCGGTAGAATTGATAAACCTCAAGTTAGGGGCCATCGGCATAACGGCTTCCATGACACGAGGGTTATTCAACCCTATGATCATGCGGTCATTCGTACCGTCTATCAAGTTCAACTCCATGACGGGCACAATCTTCAAAGCCTCACCAGTCATTTTAGTCCACAAGTTTCGTGTGGAAAGATAATCCCACGTAGAAATGCCTTGGAACTCTGTCATAACTGTATTGGTGATATTAGCATACTGCTCCAGCGGAAGATAAATTGTCATTCCGCTTCGGATGTTCCTACCGAATATTTCCTGAGTGCCAGAAATGAACTTTGTGATTTCATCTTGCAAGGCTCTAATCAACTTAAGCGGGTTTCTAAAAGCATTATCAACGGCAAACAATGGCTTAATCGTGGCAGTAGCATCGGTCAAGATCACCTTGTCTGTTTGAGTAGCATGAGTCTCTTGGTTTATCAAGCCCTTAAAATCGTGGATATTATCTCCATCGCCAGTGCCGATCCACACTGCTTCAATGTGCTGTAGCGCGGCTTGAGTGGCGGTTCGGATGGTTTCATCATCTAGCGCCACACCAGTGGTCATGGCAGAGATTACATCCATTGCGTTCCAGTAAGCCACGTTTCCACCGAGTTCAATTGGATAACTCACTTTACGTTGCGATACGGTCGAGTTCAGAGCTTGAGACCCATCATTGCTGATAAATCCAGACTCTCCGAACCTGTCGGTTATCGTAACACCGTATGTGGTAGCGCCCTCAGGAATGCCATCCTGTTTTACGGGGATGAACTGGTCAGCCCTAAACTCGGTGTAAAAAGTTTCCTCTACCATTGCCTGCATAGCTTGCAATGAGTCAGTAAGATATCCCAGCACTTGAGGCTGGTCATCGTTACCGATTTGTATCTTTTGCCCATAAAACTTACCAAGAGCATTAAAATCATGATAAGTGTTATAGTTATTCAGACTCGCAGAGTTCTTAATATAGGACTTGACATGATCTTGCCCGTTTTTCTCCGCTAAATCTTTATAGTGGGCATAGTCTAGCGCAGATTTGCGCCCAAAAATATCAGCCATATCTAATCTCCTATTTGTTATACGAGCCTGTAAGCCGTGCCATTATCAAGCCGTTTGCAGAGGCGTCATTCACAGCTACTACTGAGATTTTTTGCACGTCCGCGTAATAAGCCGCAGCGTCAGTCGTAACCCCAGCCTCTCGCTTTATCCAAGTCTGAGTGTCTGGATCGAACCTGAGTAAATCGTGCTTTTTCGGAACAGTGGAACCTGCTCTAACATAAATAATTCCCATAGTCCACACTTTTATAACTTCAGTGGCCTTATAGGTAATCTTACCACTTGAGACAGGGCTAACCTCATTAGCTTCATATCCTAGAATGCCTACCACATCTCTAGATGCGGCGTCAGTCGCTGGAATATTATAGGTGTTATTCGAATCATCATAGACCAGACCCGCACCAGGCGTCAAATCGGTGAGCAACGTTCCACCTATAGTGGGGAGAGTGCCCAATTTTCCTATTTCGTTATAATGTGGAAATAGCGTTCTGGCAACCATTCCAGGATGACCTGGATGAAACCTTCGACTATATTCAGTTCCGTGCTGTAATACCATTATCGAACTCCCTTAACCGTTTTTATAATATCAAGAACATTATTAGATCGAGATTCAGTCACGCCTGAAGACGCGGATGGGTCAGAGTTGACCAAAATCGCTTTTCGCTCTTTCGAGGCCGCATTCCTAGATTGCACCATAGCGTCTAGCCTGCCTAAAAGATAGTCATCAGACTTATCATCCAAATCAGTCACCGTGTTTTTAAGTGAAGATTCTAAGATTTCACGCTCGGACATGACATAAGGATCAACATCATCGTCAAGATAAGGACGCGCGTTGGCGATAAGCTTGGTCTTGAAGCGAGCTATACGTTCCACGCTCTCCTTGAAGGCCGACTCGGCCTTGTCGTAAACTTCTCCAGATGCGGCTTTAGCGCCCTCAGACACGGCTTTAGCGGCTTTAGCGCCCTCGCCCGCCACCACCGTAGCGGTTTCAACACTACTGCCCGCAACCGCAGTAGCGGTTTCAACGCCTTTGCCAGCCACAACAGTAGCTGTCTCAACGCCTCCACCAGCTATATCAGCCGCCTGCTTGACACTTTCCACAGATTTTTCTTTTGTTTCGCCTAAAGAAATATCGGCAACTTCAGACTCAGGAGCGCTGTCAGTTTTAGAAGGTGGCGCTGCAGATAGCTCCACCTGAAGTTTGCCTATCACTGGCGTTTGCTGTTCTTGTTTCTCTTCACTCATATTTTTAGTCTCCTCATTGAGAATCCTTACAGCAGAGCCTGCTCTACCGTTTCCACGATCCAAAAGTGCTACGTGATTGATTATAGGCTTCAACATTTCAAGCTGGTATTCCTTGCCTTTGTAAGAGCCTTTAGAAGACTTCACATCGGTTCTAAATCCCACGCTAAGCTCATCTTTGCCATTCTCAATCATCTTCACTGCCGAAGGATCGGTTATAGTCATGTCTGCGAGAATAAGGTCATCCTCTTTGTAGATATTATCTCCAAGATGGCCTACCGCATAATTTCTATAGTTATCCACACCCACATCTGACGGCGGGTGTCCTAGAGTCACAGGCTTTCTCGCTACAGATTCACTAAAATCGTCAGTGTCAAAAAACTCATCTCCCATTAAAACAGGAATACGAGCGTTCACACTCTTAGGCACATCCTCGAATATCTCATTCAAGTAAAATCCAAGAACGCCCTTCCTGGCTATCACAGCTTTTGCGGTGAGATAGCCTTCTGGAGTCTTCTTGCGTGAAGACTCCTGAAAATCCGCTCTTGAATTAAGTATTAAGCCTGCGCTCATAATTTATTCACGTAATATTTGCATCGTATAGCGTAATTATAATACAAATATAGATAATTACTCAGTTAATTAGAAAAAAATTATCTTTTTAATTCGCATGCACTTTAATACGCCTAAAACTATGCATTATTGGAGTTATTCGAGTTAAATCCGACTGAACCTGTAGATTCAGGCATTATTTCTTCCGATCCGTAGATTAAATCCTCTTGCTTTTCAAGCTGTTCTGGCGCAATATCGCGCAAAGTGCCGAACAAGGGGTCTCCGTCAAGTGAATTGCGCGCCTCTTCCACGCTGACTATGCCAGAGGCTAGCGCGCTCGACACTGCAGAAGATTTGACCATAGCCACATCGGCTTCTTCTTGGTCTGAGAGATCGATCAGCGACAGCCATTTATGCTCTGGCGGTTCGCCTGATGCGCCAGCGTCCCTCAAAAGGACGCGATCCAACGTATTCAGTGCAGGATCAAGCACAGTTCGCTGTAATTCGCCAATTTTCAGCGCATAATTACGCAAATCGGATTCACCAGTGGCATCCAGACCCGCAGGCGACTCAGCCCAGAATCTAGTGGCTGGTATGTCAGCCGCGCCCGCCAGGCGCTGTTCAAACACCTCTATCAGCCTAGGCAGGTCATTGAAGTTGACCGAAACGCGCTGATAGCTGTCTTCAGTGTCAAGATACATGGTGCGATAGATGGATTTCAGGCGCGCGTTAGTGGCAGACATGTCATCGGGGTCGACATCGTGGTCGGCGATGGAAAACTCAGGGCTTTGAGCCACAAAGGCTTTGAAGCCGTCTGTGCTGATCACAGGCACGCTGGCTTCCTCCACTAGAAACGCCACGTCTGCGGCGATGGACTCGTCTTGTCTCACGGCAATCATGCAGGAGACTAGAGCCGACTCTCCCCAGGTCTGGTCTCCTCGATAGTCGTCTACCGATAATCGAGGCACGCCATCGAACAATATAGCTCTAGAGCCATGAACGTCAAGCTCTCTGCGCTCGCCTCCTACGCCTATTTCGATTCTATACATGGATGGTTTGGAGAAGCTTCTAGAGAATGGGTCTTCATCGTATTCAATCGCACTCATGTGAAATCGGTCGACCAGAAGCAAGTTCGCCAAGTCGCCTTTAACCATTTCATCGATGACTAGAGGCGCGGCTTGAGGCGCATTCTTGGTCAGCATGAAAATGCAAGCCGACCCATATAGCCGAGAGGTTTTAATCGCCCTAGATGCTAGAGATTTTATGTTCCACTCCACTTCTTGCGCTTTCATCGCCTCTAAGACAGCGTCATCGGTGGAGGTGAACGACCGCCACCGCACAGTGGCGTCTTCAGCAGGAATATCCACTATCTTTTTCACAGTATGTGACGTATTATAGAGCCTGCGCAACCCCCCTCGCGTATTAAAGAGGGTAGAGTTGACTGCGCTTCGTGAAACCTGGTCGCTCCATAAGTCATTTATGTGGTGCGCCATTTTAGGCGGAACGCCGCGGGGCGTGGTTGAAAGATTGAAAGGCAACGCCTTTTTAACTCGATCCCACACATTTTGTTGTTTAGGCATATATTCCTCTCCTATTCAGTGAAGCCTAAGCCCAGACCTGGAGTCTCTAGCGAAAGCCAATACAGTTGCATCATACATATCAGGCGAACCT
>CAXXBX010000062.1:0-26635 GCA_964274945.1 Dehalococcoidia bacterium
AGATATCGCAAACGCTGTATTAGCCGCTGGGGGCCGAGCCCAACCGTGAACATATGGTGGCTCCATACAAACCACCCTAAAAAGGCTATTACAATACCAGCAAACACAATAAAGGGGTATCCAAAAATGGGTTTACGTGAGAATGTCGGTATTATCTCAGAGACTATCCCCATTCCGGGTAGAATAAGTATATAAACTTCCGGATGACCGAATAGCCAGAACATATGTTGCCAAAGTACTGGATCGCCTCCTGCGATAGGATTGTAAAAATTCGTGCCATAAAGCCGATCGGTTTGCAACTGTATAAGAGCAACAGTCAGTACAGGAAGTGCTAAAATAATCAGTATAGATGTTATAAAAGCCATCCAAACGAATACAGGCATTCTAAAGAAGCTCATACCGGGTGCTCGCATATTAACTATTGTAACTATGAAGTTAAGCCCTGCTGCAATTGATGCAATACCAAGCACATTTAAACCTAATACCCAGTATGTCATACCGAGTCCGGGGTTGTAAGTAGAACCTGAATTCGGAGCGTAGCCGAACCAGCCACCATTAGGCGCCTCTCCTGTTAGCCAGCTCACGTTAAGAAGGATAGACCCAAATATAAATATCCACAAACTCAACGCATTTAAGCGTGGGAATGCAACATCGCGTGCACCTATATGAAGTGGAACAAGCAAGTTAAAAAAGGTTGCTGCTAAGGGCATACCAACAAGAAATACCATTGTAGTTCCATGCATTGTGAACAGCTGATTATACAGATCAGGATTGATAAAAGTCTGTTCAGATACCCTTAACTGTTCGCGCATTAGTAGTGCTTCAAATCCTCCTACAATAAACCAAAACAGTGATGCAGCGCCGTACATAATACCTATGCGTTTATGGTCAACTGTAGCAATCCAACTCCAAACGCCTTTATAGTGCTTTGGTCGTGGAAATATACGCGGAATAGTAATAGTTGCTGTTTTCATTCTAGTGAAGTCCTTAAATATGCTTAGTCTTACTGTTCTACACCACTGTCAGTTCCCGGCTTTAGCGAGATAAGGTACTTAGCTATTTTTTCAACCTCGTCATCTGACAATTTAGCTCTAGCCCTCGTGGAGTGTGGATTTGCTTTTTCAGGATCTACTCGGTAAATAGATGCGTTTTGTTGCATGCGTGTGCCCGGTTTTATCTCGGAGGGATCTTTTATCCACTGTATTAGATTTTCCATGTTCATTTCGACTTCGCCCGCACCTAGTGTAGAGCGTGTGCCAAAGTGCATCAGGCTGGGTGCTGAAACAAGTAGTGAACCTTCGGGATCGTTTTGCCAAGATTGCCAACGTTGCTCCTGTAATGCTATCTCTACGCCGTAGTCAGTATTTACACTATGACAAGTAGAGCAATTAGCTGTAAATAAAACCTGTCCTTCTGATTCAGGTGACGATGCTTGTGGGGCATCTGGTGGTATAAACCATTCATCGCTCCATTGAATAAATTCCTCTGGGGTATATGCTACTACTCTAAACCGCATATGTGCATGAGCGATGCCACAAAACTCAGCACACTGTCCATAGTAGGTACCGGGTTGGTCTGCTCTAAGCCAAAGAATGTTTTCGCTAATTGGTACCATATCCACTTTACCTGCCAGTTTAGGCACCCAGAAACTATGAATTACATCTTGACTATCCAGAGTGATAATTATATCTTCGCCTACAGGAATATACATTTCATTAGCTGTAATTATACCTTGTTCGGGATATCTAAATTCAAACCACCACTGATGCCCAATAGCAGTAATGTTCATGCCTTCTTCAGGTGGACGAGATGTAGACCAAATACTTTGAACAGTCGGTATTGCTATTACAATTAGTATAATTGCTGGTATTATTGTCCAAGTTATTTCAAGTAGTGTATTGCCGTGTACCTGTTTGGGCATATTTTTACGCTTACTACTTCTATACTGCCAAGATATATATATTATAAGACCTTCTACAATAACGAATACAAATATTGCTATTACAAATATAAAATTGAAGAGTTCACCTTGTTCACGTGCAACAGGACCTGCGTAATCAAATGTATCTTGTGGGTTACCTGTGGAAACCCAACACCCGGAAACCGTCAGTAACACAAGTAATAAAGCAATGAATATGAAAGAAGACTTATAGAATGCTAACCTGTTTTTTAAATATGATCTACTCAATATAAACATCCTTAATAATTCTTAATTATATGCTTATACAACAACCTTATAGAATAGTATTTATCATTACAACAAATACTATTCTAACACTATATTACGATTTAGGTTGTAATAGAGATATATAAATATTATTAGATTCAAATTTTTCTGCTTCTTGCACGTCTTGTACGTACAACACGCACACCATACACAACAAGCAACAAGCCTACAGAAGCAGAAACCCACAACACTAACACATCAGGTGATACACCACCTGTAGGTGGTAGTAAACCACCATCTTCATCATCAAACTCTATACGGGTATAACCCAAAGCAAACAGAGAGAAACTCGAAACTTGTGCACATACATGTGTTCTACCTTCAGTAACTACACTATCCAGACGCTCCCACACTTGTACACCATCACCATCTGCATCTACATAGTGATACAGATAGAAGTCTCGGGCAGTACGAACTATACGACTGGGTATAGGTAGACATACCTCTGCACTGACATCTGTAACCTCTTGTTCTACTGAACCATCATCAAACAGAGGTGTTATATCGTATATAGTCCCTATAGATACATCACTAGGTAGCCCCTCCAATGACATACTAAGTTCACTGAATTTAGTGCTATCTATCTTTATTATAGAGTTTGCAGGAATAATCTCCAGCACATTAGAAACAGGGGTGAATAAGTCCTTAACTGTGATAACTCTGACATCTGATATCCTGCCAGAATCCGCTTGGGTAAACTTCACAAACACAGAGCCAAATACAGGACCAGCATCTTCTGCTATTACAGCATCTGCTAACTCACCAGAAGGTAATGATACACTAGGTGGATCAGATGTGAATGTAGTACCAGAACCAGTATCTGTTGGACGAGAGCCACCTGTACCACCTCCACCTGTGCCACCTCCAACTGGAGCAGTAGGTGGTGTGTCTATATCTACAACACGGATTATACCACTCGTTGCTCCACTAATGTCGATAGCCTGACACAACAACGCAAACTCACTCCCACATCCAGATACTGACAACCTGTAAGACCTATCTCCAACCGCTGCATTATCACTAGGTATAACTATATCTAATACACCTCCACTACCACTCAATACCACAGAACTACTTATATCTAATGCATTCGCTGACAGACCTTCTAACAACACATTATACCTTACATTAATACCTACACCAACACCGCCAGTATAACTAAACACAAACCTCACAGAACCACCCTCGCTTACACTAGTAGCAGTAGTACTCACTGACAAGGATGTCTTGTCAGCATTCAACAACTTTATGAAGCGTTTACTGTCATCCACTATTGACACTCTACTAGATATAGATGCATCCACTTTGTAGGATGACAACGATATACCTACACTCTCTTCCAACTCCACAAGATTATCCAGCAAGCCACTTAGTCTAAACTTACCAGACTTACTACCCGCACTTATTACTACAGTACCTGACGATGGACTCACGTCTGCAGTGTCTCCTATAACACTCCAGAAGACTTCTATATCATATGCTAACTCAGAACTCAGAACTACTGTTACATCTACACTAGCACCCTCCGATAACTCTACATCTCTAGTGTCTACTGATAACTCAGCACTATCATCATCTATAACTAATACACTACTCACTGATACACTACCCACTTCCACTAACACTCCATTAGCTCCAGATACACTCAATAGCATAACCTCCAATGTGCTAGTACTCTCAACTATAGCATCCTCTACAGATGACACTGTAAACGATGCAACACTACTCATAGCAGGTATAACTACTGTAGTGTCGGACAATGTAGCACCTGATAACGACAACATCACTCGTATATCACTCGTAGATACTCCATCTAACTCCAACACAAACACAGCACTATCACCTTCAGATATAGACGACACTGCACTAGACTTTATAATCACATTCACAACATCATCATCTACAGCATTGAACGATAGACTCTGCTTTGTAGCATCTATTGATAATGCAAACATACTCATAGCTTTAGACAACGTCAGAACATAAGCCTCTATACCTTCCGACACTTCATCTACATCCGTAGGTATAGTTACAGACACTCTAGTCTGGGACATACCTGTAGGTATCACATTCACACCCGAAACAACTACTGCTCCCAATGCATCCTCTACATACCACTCTACTGACACATCAGAAGGGGCAACTCCATTCAAACCTATAACAAACTCACCAGCATCACCTCTCTTAGAAGGTAGGGTAACACCTGATGCAACTTCATCCAGACCCACTAACAATGGATCCTCACTATCTATTGATAACATTATCACACTACTTAACACACTCACACGACCAGAACGACTGTCCACTGACACTGTCAATGCAACTAATGCAGACTCTAATAACTCAAACTCAATGTCATCTAACACGTCTATACTCACATAACCAGAACCTGACGAATCTATGTGCTTTATACTACCCACTACATAGTCAGTGCCCTCTGTAGCCTCACCACCCAATACTGACACTGCAAGTGTAACAACTGATGACACTACCTTATCACTCATTACATCAAACTTTACACTACCTACACTCTCACTCACAGAACGAACAGAGTTCACTACTCTAAGCGATAACAACTCATTATCTTCTACTATAACACTACTGCTTACATCGCCACCACTAGATAATTTATTGTTAGATGCACCATTTACACCTGTCAGACTAAACTCTATACTCTCTGCATACTCAAACACTTCATCATCTAACACTCTTATAGAAACAACAGATTGCTGACTTGCAGAGTCCAAGGCAACTGTAAACGCAGACGCACTGTATACTAACACCTCATAGTCAGTGTTTATGTTTGCAGTGCCCATAATACTCACATCCACTTCCAACAACTCACCTGCATCCAATGGTTGTGATGACGACACTGTGAACAATACAACCCCTATACCCTCTGACACTTCACCTATAGGGGTACTTACGCTAACTTCTGCAGGGTCACTCTCACTTATCAACACTACACTAGACGACTTACTCACAACAAGCAACTCTTCTGTAGACAACACTCCGCCTACATTCACTCCTTCTATTACCAGCAATATACGCTCGGCAACCTCACGCACTGCATCATCTACTAACTCTACTCCTAGACTCAATACACACTTATCATCTACAAACACATTACTGCAATCAGCCTCACTTATAGATAACACGCCATTGTTCGCATCTCTATAGTCAACACCAGACACATCTCCAGATACTCTGTAACTAACCTCTACTACACTGGTCGGTATACCTCCTGATAATACAACGTTTACTCCTACATCTAATCCATCATTGCCATCCTCTGTTATAGAACCACTAGATGGGGATAACTCTACTGTAAAGTCATCTGCACGGTCTACTCTTATGCTGAATATAGCCTCCTTCATAGAACCTCCAACAACACTCACAACTCCATCAATTACACGCAGACTACCTAAACTCACCCTCACACTCTCAACACCCTCTGACAGATCATCATCCAATACAGATATAACTATACTCTTACTGCAAGGAAGACTGGAGCACTCAGAACCACTCCCAAACTCCATAACAACATCACCCATTGCACTGCTTACAGTAAGATCCGCTATAGATGATAACATATACTCTACTGTAACAGATGCACCACTTAACAACTCGTAAGCATCTCCACTCAGTGTAAACATAATAGTAACATCTTCACCTTCGTTCACAAAACCACTCCCTGACACCATAACATCTACATACACCTCACGACCAACCTCCGCAGGTATGTATACAGATGCTTCACCCGATACAACCGATATACTGTTCAAGTCGCTAGGACTCACCCCACTTAGAGATAATGATAACTCTTCTCTACCCTCACTGTAGTCTCCATCTGATAATATCGCATACTCTAACAACTTACTCACAGAACCGCCACGCTCAAACACTAGTGTAGTTGCACTAGGAGATAACATCATATAGTCAGCACTATCTACATCACCACCTACTGACACATCTACTCTTATAGCATCTGCAGAACTCTCAGATACAGAACCCCACTCAAAGCCACTATCCAACGACACTGTAAACATCGCTTTAGAACCTTCACGAACCTCACTAAACCCAACACGACTTACTGACAACACACCTCCATCATTACCCAATATAACTCCTACTCCTCTGTCATCCGAACTTACACTGTGCACTGAACTTGAAGATACACTTATACGTAACTCAAATTGTTCATCTAACTCATACACCACATCATCTACTATATCCACTTCTATAACATATGACAACACATCTGAGGGTATACTAACCTTACCAATAGTAGACACAAAGTCATCAGAAGACACACTACCAGACAACAACAACTCCCAATCAATATCAATATCACTGTTTACACGATCAGAAAGCAACACAACAAACTTAGCACTCCCGCCCTCGGACACTCTAACTGTGCCTCTGTCAATACTCAACACTGCACTAGTAGATAATATCACTCCATCACTCTCATTTATAGACAACTCCACAACTGACTTATCCGCATCAGAGCTCACTCTTACATCTCCACCGCCACTACTAACAGCACTGCTCAAACTCACTGTCAGAGGACCCTCCAAACCTTCCTCTATACTATCATCTACTATCACCAAGCCTAGACTACTCACACACCCTAGAGTTGTGCAATCAGTAGGAGTTATACGCAACACACCTCCGTTTGCATCTCTGTAATCGTCCACTGACAATGTGCCAACTCCAGTTGTTACTACATAACTCACTAATACATCTGATGTAGGCAACCCGCCTGATAACTCCACGCTAACTCCAGAGTCGCCTACACTCTCATCCACTCGCTCTGACAGCAATGACAGTGAAACTGTTATTGCATCACTTCTTCTTATAGTAACAACTGATACACTCTTAATAACTCTGAGCTGACTACTTACTCCACCACCACCTAGAACATTGCCTAACACAACTTCAAACTTCTCTTCACCCTCATTGTAGACATCATCTACCAATACAACTGAAACCTCACCTCTACTAACACCAGCAGGCACAACCAATGGACTTACAGATTGCAACCCATAATCTGCTCCTGACTTAGCATCAACATCTCTCACTGACACATCTATTAACACATCTTTACTACTCAATGCTCCACTTATAACAACAGGTAACATAACTACACCTGCATCTTCACTCACAAACGCATCTGATATAACCACCTCCAACAACTCACCCACATTCACACCTATACTACCTGTAACAACTCCAGAACCCTCTATAACTCCACCATCTATACTCACTATTTGCAACTCAAACAACTCTACACTCTCAAACAAGCCATCAGAACTTATCTCAACTTCTATGTATGCATCTACACCCACACTATAGTCCAGCATGGCTCTACCAGATAGACTATCACTGCTAAAGTCTTGAGAACTTATGTCAGTACCTCCTGTTATCACATAGTTAGCATACAACACTGTCCCTACTGATGATGTCTGTGTCAGACTTACTTTCACTCTGCCTACTTCACCCTCTGACAACTCAACGCCTAACCCACTAACTCTCACTACAGGAACAAACTCAGTAGACACTGTGGCTCTAAACATAGATGACACTACAGGGTTTGTTCCATCACTCGCTGACACACTGAACTCTGTAACTCCAAGCCCTATGCCAGATACATACAACACACCCCCTGATATGCTCACCTCTGCTATGCTGGACACTGGAAGCACTGACACTGTATACGACAACACAGGGTCATCTCTGTCGCTGAATACAGACGACAACTCTACACTCACACTAGTACCTCGCACCAACGATAATACACGCATCTCTGGAATCAACACTACAGGATTGTAGTCGTCATTCAATATAGTGCCAATACCTAGTGCATCTGATATACTAACACTCAAGCCAGAACTCACTGATACACTCAACAGATGCAACTCTACACTCTCATCACCCTCTGCTTCATTATCTCCTAGCAACGATATCTCTATGGGCTCATCGCATGGTATGTTAGTGCAGCTAGAACTACTCAATCGCAACTCACCATCTCTTACACTCTGATAATCCTCACCTGCAGTAGCACTGCCTCCCTCTGTCCTGTAACTCACAACTACATCCGATGTAGGTATACCTCCAGATACTCTCACAATGAACTCTAACTTGCTATCAGCACCTTCATCACCCTCAGACACAGAAGGAGCATCTAACACTCTTACACTCAAAGGATCTGACTCACTTATCACTGTGATTACTGATAACCCAATACTGTCTGGATTAGTAACTGTAATCATCAGGCTCTCAGTACCCTCAGACAGAACATCGTCTACTATAGTAACATCCAAGGTATGCTTACCTGTCACTCCTACTGATACATTACCTGACAAGGCAATGTTTACATCATTTGCAGACACACCACTAATAGCATATGTGTATACTCCTACAGCACCTTGCAGTGTTAAGGTTACTGTATCACCCTCGCTAACGGTAACAGCACTTACTGTTACACTGAACGGTAGTGTGTCACTGTCTTGGATTGTGCCAACTCCTGTAGCATCAACTATTACAGGTGACTCACTGTGTCCACCACCTGTAGCACTGTTTACCCTTACACTGAACTGCTCTGTGCCCTCTGGTGTAGTGTCATCTATTATTGACACTGATACTGTCTCGGAACAACCATTTACACAATCAGTGCTTGCACTAAACGTAACTATAGCGTTAGCTACACTTGTATAATCTGTGCCTGCTGTTGCTGTGCCTTCTTCTGTGCTGTAGGTCACAGTTACATCTTCTGTAGGTATACCACCACTTACACTGATAATAAACTCAGCACTGACACCTGTACTCTCTGTAACATCAGACGCATCCGATACGCTTACACTCAACGGGTCTGATGCAGATATTACTGTAGTAGCTGATAACGTTACACCAGCTGGAGCAGTAACTGTAATCTCTACAGTCTCAGCACCTTCACTCAATACATCATCTACTACTGTAACTTTTACTACCGTTTGACCTATAGAGGATAACATAAACACACCTGATAACCCTATGCCACTTATATCATCTGCCTGTATACCACTCACAGCATATGTGTATACACCTGCAACACCAGATATAGTCAAATCTACAGTATCGCCCTCGTTTACCTTATCACTAGATAGCACTACACTAAACGTTACAGGCAATGCTGGACTCACATCTTCACTAACTATAGTAATAGTAGCCTCTGTAGTGCCATAACGCAACCCCACAGGTAACTCACCAGATATAGATACTTCTACACTCTCGTCAATCTCAATATCAGGATCGTCTATAACTTGTATACTGAAACTCTTACTCTTCTTACTATCTGTTAGTGTGATAACTGCAACACTACTAGCTAACTCTATAAGATCATAGTCAGTATTTATAGTAGCACTACCGCTTATATTTACACTCACACTTATGCCACTTGCTGGAACTACTCCTGTAGCCTCTACTGTGAACGTAGCAACTGACATAGTATCACCCTCTGTAATAATAGCATCATCTACGCTTATATTCACTACACCATCATTATCTAGGATGCGGGCAATAGCTGTGTCAGTAGATATAATAGGTGAATCGGTATGTCCCCCACCTGTAGCACTGTTTATCTTTACTCTAAACTGCTCTGTGCCCTCTGGTGTAGTGTCATCTATTATTGACACTGAGACTGTCTCGGAACAACCATTTACACAATCAGTGCCTGCACCAAACATAACTATAGCGTTAGCTACACTTGTATAGTCTGTGCCTGCTTCTGCTGTGCCGTCTTCTGTGCTGTAGCTCACAGTTACATCTGATGTAGGTATACCACCACTTACACTGATAATAAACTCAGAACTTACTCCAGCACTCTCTGTAACATCAGACGCATCCGATACGCTTACACTCAACGGGTCTGATGAAGATATCAATGTGCTTACTGACATAGTCGCACCAGCTGGATTAGTAACTGTAATCTCTACAGATTCTGCACCTTCACTCAATACATCATCTACTACTGTAACTTTTACTACCGTTTGACCTATAGAGGATAACATAAACACACCTGACAAACCTATGCCACTTATATCATCTGCCTGTATACCACTCACAGCATAGGTGTATGAACCTGCAACACCAGATATAGTCAACTCTACAGTATCGCCCTCGTTTACCTTATCACTAGATAGCATTACACTAAACGTTCCAGGCAATACTGGACTCACATCTTCGCTTACTATAGACACAGTAACCTCTGTAGTGCCAAACACAACATTAGCAGGTAGATTGCCAGATATAGATACTTCTACAGTCTCGGCAATCTCAATATCAGTATCGTCTATAACTTGTATACTGAAACTATTACTCTTCTTACTATCTGTTAGTGTGATAACAGCAACACTACTAGCTAACCCTATAAGATCATAGTCAGTATTTATAGTAGCACTACCACTTATATTTACACTCACACTTATGCCACTTGCTGGAACTACTCCTGTAGCCTCTACTGTAAACGTAGCAACTGACATAGCAGAACCTTCTGTAATACTATTAGTGTCTACACTTATACTCACTACTCCGTCATTATCTAGGATGCGGGCAGTAGCTGTGTCAGTAGATATAATAGGTGAATCGGTATGTCCACCACCTATAGCACTGTTTATCTTTACACTGAACTGCTCTATTTCCTCTAATACAGTGTCATCTATTATTGACACTGATACTGTCTCGGAACAACCATTTACACAATCAGTGCCTGCACCAAACGTAACTATAGCGTTAGCTACACTTGTATAGTCTGTGCCTGCTTCTGCTGTGCCGTCTTCTGTGCTGTAGCTCACAGTTACATCTGATGTAGGTATACCACCACTTACACTGATAATAAACTCAGCACTGACACCTGTACTCTCTGTAACATCAGACGCATCCGATACGCTTACACTCAACGGGTCTGATGCAGATATCACTGTGCTTACTGATAACGTTACACCATCTGGAGCGGTAACTGTAATCTCTACAGACTCTGCACCTTCACTCAATACATCATCTACTACTGTAACTTTTACTACCGTTTGACCTATAGAGGATAACATAAACACACCTGATAACCCTATGCCACTTATATCATCTGCCTGTATACCACTCACAGCATAGGTGTATGAACCTGCAACACCAGATATAGTCAACTCTACAGTATCGCCCTCGTTTACCTTATCGCTAGATAGCACTACACTAAATGTTACAGGCAATGCTGGACTCACATCTTCACTAACTATAGTAACAGTAGCCTCTGTAGTGCCAAACACAACATTAGCAGGTAGATTGCCAGATATAGATACTTCTACAGTCTCGGGGTCTCGGCAATCTCAATATCAGTATCGTCTATAACTTGTATACTGAAACTCTTACTCTTCTTACTATCTGTTAGTGTGATAACTGCAACACTACTAGCTAACCCTATAAGATCATAGTCAGTATTTATAGTAGCACTACCACTTATCTTTACACTCACACTTATGCCACTTGCGGGCACTACTCCTATAGCCTCTACTGTAAACATAGCAACTGACATAGCATTACCCTCTGTAATACTATTAGTGTCTACGCTTATGTTCACTACACCATCATTATCTATGATGCGGGCAGTAGCTGTGTCAGTAGATATAATAGGTGAATCGGTATGTCCACCACCTATAACACTGTTTATCTTTACACTGAACTGCTCTATTTCCTCTAATACAGTGTCATCTATTATTGACATTGATACTGTCTCGGAACAACCATTTACACAATCAGTGCCTGCACCAAACATAACTATAGCGTTAGCTACACTTGTATAGTCTGTGCCTGCTTCTGCTGTGCCGTCTTCTGTGCTGTAGCTCACAGTTACATCTTCTGTAGGTATACCGCCACTTACACTGATAATAAACTCAGAACTTACTCCAGCACTCTCTGTAACATCAACAGCATTAGATATGCTTACACTCAAAGGGTCTGATGCAGATATCACTGTGCTTACTGATAATGTTGCACCGTCTGGAGCAGTAACTGTAAACAATACAGACTCTGCACCTTCACTCAATACATCATCTACTACTGTAACTTTTACTACCGTTTGACCTATAGAGGATAACATAAACACACCTGATAACCCTATGCCACTTATATCATCTGCCTGTATGCCACTCACAGCATAGGTGTATACACCTGCAACACCAGATATAGTCAAATCTACAGTGTCACCCTCGTTTACTTTATCACTAGATAGCACTACACTAAACGTTACAGGCAATGCTGGATCCACATCTTCACTAACTATAGTAATAGTAGCCTCTGTAGTGCCAAACACAACATTAGCAGGTAACTCACCAGATATAGATACTTCTACACTCTCCGCAATCTCAATATCAGAATCGTCTATAACTTGTATACTGAAACTCTTATTCTTCTTACTATCTGTTAGTGTGATAACTGCAACACTACTAGCTAACTCTATAAGATCATAATCAGTATTTATAGTAGCACTACCTCCTATATTTACACTTACAGTTATACCACTTGCTGGAACTACTCCTGTAGCCTCTACTGTAAACGTAGCAACTGACATAGCAGAACCTTCTGTAATACTATTAGTGTCTACGTTTATGTTCACTACTCCATCATTATCTATGATGCGAGCAATAGCTGTGTCAGTAGATATAGTAGGTGAATCGGTATGTCCACCTCCTGTAGCACTGTTTATCTTTACACTGAACTGCTCTATATTCTCTAATATAGTGTCGTCTATAATAGATACTAACACTCTCTCAACACAACTACTTACACAATCACTCCCAGACCTAAACGTAACTATAGCGTTAGCTACACTTGTATAGTCTGTGCCTGCTTTTGCCGTGCCTTCTTCTGTGCTGTAAGTAACAATTACATCTGATGTAGGTATACCACCACTTACACTGATAATAAACTCAGCACTGACACCTGTACTCTCTGTAACATCAGACGCATCCGATACGCTTACACTCAAAGGGTCTGATGCAGATATTACTGTAGTAGCTGATAACGTTACACCAGCTGGAGCAGTAACTGTAAACAATACAGACTCTGCACCTTCACTCAATACATCATCTACTACTGTAACCTTTACTACTGTTTGACCTATAGAGGATAACATAAACACACCTGATAACCCTATGCCACTTATATCGTCTGCAGTTATGCCACTCACAGCATAGGTGTATACACCTACAACACCAGATATAGTCAAATCTACAGTATCTCCCTCGTTTACCTTATCGCTAGATAGCACTACACTAAATGTTACAGGCAATGCTGGACTCACATCTTCACTAACTATAGTAATAGTAGCCTCTGTAGTGCCAAACACAACATTAGCAGGTAACTCACCAGATATAGATACTTCTACACTCTCGGCAATCTCAATATCAGTATCGTCTATAACTTGTATACTGAAACTCTTACTCTTCTTACTATCTGTTAGTGTGATAACTGCAACACTACTAGCTAACCCTATAAGATCATAGTCAGTATTTATAGTAGCACTACCGCTTATATTTACACTTACACTTACACCACTAGCAGGAACAACTCCTATAGCCTCTACTGTAAACGTAGCAACTGACATAGCAGAACCCTCTGTAATACTATTAGTGTCTACGCTTATGTTCACTACACCATCATTATCTATGATGCGAGCAGTAGCTGTGTCAGTAAATATAATAGGTGAATCGGTATGTCCACCACCTGTAACGCTGTTTAGCTTTACTCTAAACTGCTCTATTTCCTCTAATACAGTGTCATCTATTATTGACATTGATACTGTCTCGGAACAACCATTTACACAATCACTCCCAGACCTAAACGTAACTATAGCGTTAGCTACACTTGTATAGTCTGTGCCTGCTTTTGCCGTGCCTTCTTCTGTGCTGTAGTTCACAGTTACATCTGATGTAGGTATACCACCACTTACACTGATAATAAACTCAGAACTTACTCCAGCACTCTCTGTAACATCAACAGCATTAGATATGCTTACACTCAACGGGTCTGATGCAGATATCACTGTGCTTACTGATATAGTTGCACCGTCTGGATTAGTAACTGTAATCTCTACAGACTCTGCACCTTCACTCAATACATCATCTACTACTGTAACCTTTACTACCGTTTGACCTATAGAGGATAACATAAACACACCTGATAACCCTATGCCACTTATATCATCTGCCTGTATGCCACTCACAGCATAGGTGTATACACCTGCAACACCAGATATAGTCAAATCTACAGTGTCACCCTCGTTTACTTTATCACTAGATAGCACTACACTAAACGTTGTAGGCAATGCTGGACTCACATCTTCACTTACTATAGTAATAGTAGCCTCTGTAGTGCCAAACACAACATTAGCAGGTAACTCACCTGATATAAATACTTCTACAGTCTCGGCAATCTCAATATCAGAATCGTCTATAACTCGTATACTGAAACTCTTATTCTTCTTACTATCTGTTAGTGTGATAACCGCAACACTACTAGCTAACTCTATAAGATCATAATCAGTATTTATAGTAGCACTACCACTTATATTTACACTTACACTTATGCCACTTGCTGGAACTACTCCTGTAGCCTCTACTGTAAACGTAGCAACTGACATAGCAGAACCTTCTGTAATACTATTAGTGTCTACGTTTATGTTCACTACTCCATCATTATCTACGATGCGGGCAATAGCTGTGTCAGTAGATATAGTAGGTGAATCGCTGTGTCCACCACCTGTAGCACTGTTTATCCTTACACTGAACTGCTCTATATTCTCTAATATAGTGTCGTCTATAATAGACACTGCTACTGTCTCGGAACAACCATTTACACAATCAGTGCCTGCACCAAACATAACTATAGCGTTAGCTACACTTGTATAATCTGTGCCTGCTTCTGCTGTGCCGTCTTCTGTCCTGTAGTTCACAGTTACATCTGATGTAGGTATACCACCACTTACACTGATAATAAACTCAGCACTGACACCTGCACTCTCTGTAACATCAACAGCATTAGATATGCTTACACTCAAAGGGTCTGATGCTGATATCACTGTGCTTACTGATAATGTTGCACCGTCTGGAGCAGTAACTGTAAACAATACAGACTCTGCACCTTCACTCAATACATCATCTACTACTGTAACTTTTACTACCGTTTGACCTATAGAGGATAACATAAACACACCTGATAACCCTATGCCACTTATATCATCTGCAGTTATACCACTCACAGCATATGTGTATACCCCTGCAACACCAGATATAGTCAACTCTACAGTATCGCCCTCGTTTACCTTATCACTAGATAGCACTACACTAAACGTTACAGGCAATGCTGGATCCACATCTTCACTAACTATAGTAATAGTAGCCTCTGTAGTGCCAAACACAACATTAGCAGGTAACTCACCAGATATAGATACTTCTACACTCTCGGCAATCTCAATATCAGTATCGTCTATAACTCGTATACTGAAACTCTTACTCTTCTTACTATCTGTTAGTGTGATAACTGCAACACTACTAGCTAACTCTATAAGATCATAGTCAGTATTTATAGTAGCACTACCGCTTATATTTACACTTACACTTACACCACTAGCAGGAACAACTCCTATAGCCTCTACTGTAAACGTAGCAACTGACATAGCATTACCTCTGTAATACTATTAGTGTCTACGCTTATGTTCACTACACCATCATTATCTATGATGCGGACATTAGCAGTGTCAGTAGATATAGTAGGTGAATCAGTGTGTCTACCACCTGTAGCACTGTTTAGCTTTACACTGAACTGCTCTATATTGCCCTCTGGTGTAGTGTCATCTATTATTGACACTGATACTGTCTCGGAACAACCAGAAACACAATCAGTGCTTGCACTAAACGTAACTATAGCGTTAGCTACACTTGTATAATCTGTGCCTGCTTTTGCCGTGCCTTCTTCTGTGCTGTAGCTCACAGTTACATCTGATGTAGGTATACCACCACTTACACTGATAATAAACTCAGCACTGACACCTGTACTCTCTGTAACATCAGACGCATCCGATACGCTTACACTCAAAGGGTCTGATGCAAATATCACTGTGCTTACTGATATAGTTGCACCATCTGGAGCAGTAACTGTAATCTCTACAGTCTCAGCACCTTCACTCAATACATCATCTACAACTGTAAACGATACTACTGTTTGACCTATAGAGGATAACATAAACACACCTGACAAACCTATGCCACTTATATCGTCTGCAGTTATGCCACTCACAGCATATGTGTATGAACCTGCAACACCAGATATAGTCAATTCTACAGTATCGCCCTCGTTTACCTTATCACTAGATAGCACTACACTAAATGTTACAGGCAATGCTGGACTCACATCTTCACTAACTATAGTAATAGTAGCCTCTGTAGTGCCAAACACAACATTAGCAGGTAACTCACCAGATATAGATACTTCTACACTCTCGTCAATCTCAATATCAGGATCGTCTATAACTTGTATACTGAAATTCGCACTCTTCTTACTATCTGTTAGTGTGATAACTGCAACACTACTAGCTAACCCTATAAGATCATAGTCAGTATTTATAGTAGCACTACCTCCTATATTTACATTCACAGTTATACCACTTGCTGGAACAACTCCTGTAGCCTCTACTGTAAACGTAGCAACTGACATAGCATTACCCTCTGTAATACTATTAGTGTCTACGCTTATGTTCACTACTCCATCATCATCATCCAATATAATAGCAACTCCTGTAGCATCAACTATTACAGGTGGCTCTGAATGTCCACCACCTGTAGCACTGTTTATCTTTACTCTGAACTGCTCTGTATTCTCAGATACGGTGTCATCTATAATAGACACTAATACTGTCTCGGAACAACTACTTACACAATCTGTGCCTGCATCAAAGGTAACTATAGCGTTAGCTACACTTGCATAATCTGTGCCTGCTGTTGCCGTGCCGTCTTCTGTGCTGTAGTTCACAGTTACATCTTCTGTAAGGCTACCACCACTTACACTGATAATAAACTCAGAACTTACTCCAGCACTCTCTGTAACATCAACAGCATTAGATATGCTTATACTCAACGGGTCTGATGCAGATATTACTGTAGTAGCACTACTCTGCGATATCACAATATCACTAGCAGCAAATCCATAAGAAGAGACACTAGATAACTCTATAGTTACACGCTCAGAGCCTTCAGTGTCAGTATCATCAGTAATCAGTAGAGATATTTTACCCTCTTTATTACCCACAATAGATAGACGTGTTGATGTAGTTGGGGTAACCATATAGTCCGATGATTCAACATCGCCTGCTATAGCCCAATCAACCTCCGCATTCCTAATATAAGGAGCAGGATTGGACAAAGTTACAGAGAACTCTGCAGTACCGCCCTCTGATACATTGCTAGATACAGACGATACTTCTACATTTAAATCATATGCATCGCTACAATTACTACTTGTATTACGGTTAAAGAGCCTATCACTGCCAGCATTATACAGAGATACTGTATCACTACCATCCTGATTCCATATATTAGATACTCCGAATGCATGCACCACACCAGCCGATGTAATACTGTATACACGCACAAACTCACCAGTCTCTACATACGTACCAGATGGAAATACATATGATGCAGGATTTTGCTTGCCAGCCTGCACTTCTCGTAACTCCCAACCTGATAACGATATACCAAATTGATTGTTATTCTGTAATATCACTACTTCGTTTGTTCTATCTGCACATAATAGCCCTACTTTTCCATCATTATCTTCTACAAGTAACTCTAATGGAAAAGTAGTATCTAATACAGTATTCATAGGAGGAGTTACAGAAACAACTACTCGTTCAGTAGCTTCAAATGCAGTATCATCAATCGCACGTATACCTATAACAGTCTCGCCAACACCTCCTACAGCAGCAAGGGTTACAGATACAACTTCTATCACTCTAGAACCCAATAATACCTCATAGTCTCCTGTAGTTCCAACAGCACCTATCTTTTGTGAGGCACTCCCACTCAAGCCAACATTAACCTCTACCACATCTGAACTTAGACTATACAACTTCAATGTCAACAATGCAGTTGAGATTGTTGAACCCTCTCTAATAGTACTCAGAGAACTAGATATAGATAATGTAGGAACAGTGCTAATAGTAGTACTTATAAAGTCAGTGCTTCTGTTAGCACCATCTGTAGTATATATGGATAATGTAACACTTAATGCCTTCACTGCACTAACAGATAACACATTACCACTGACAATGTTAGCACTCAACCCTGTATCACCTGTATCACTCACTACACTATAACTCAACACTGCATCGTCATCATCTTGATCTGTAAAGTAACCAGATAGTGATACTCTTACAGTAGTACCTACTGCCAACGGTAGGGAACTAGCAAACTCCTGCCCAGAAACACGAGTCGGACGGTAGTCGTTATCTAATATAGTTACTACACCTTTGGAAATAGTAGGCGCATCAGGATGACCACCAGTACCTAACAGTAATCCTTGAACACTAAACTGCTCTGTGTCTTCTGCTAGATTATCACCTAACACTGCAAATGTTAGAATCTCTGTACAAATCAAGGACAATGCACATTTACTATAGTTAAACACAATATTAGTACTAAAATCTACATCTAAGTAGTCTGCCCCGGCTGTACTGCTACCTTCATCAGTGATTGGGTGGAATGTGATTGCATCTGTGGGTATACCTCCGATAACAGATACTGCGACTGTTACATATGTAACATCGTTAGGTTCACCTTCAGCAACTTCAACATCTGATATGCTTATACTCAACGGGTCTGATGCAGATATCACTGTGTTTACTGACATATTTGCACCATCTGGAGCAGTAACTGTAATCTCTACAGACTCTGCACCTTCACTCAATACATCATCTACTACTGTAACTTTTACTACCGTTTGACCTATAGAGGATAACATAAACACACCTGACAAACCTATGCCACTTACATCATCTGCCTGTATACCACTCACAGCGTAGGTGTATGAACCTGCAACACCTTGTATAGTTAACTCTACACTATCATCCTCTGACACTGTAACATCACTCACACTTACACTGAACGGTAGTGTGTCACTGTCTTGGATTGTGCCAACTCCTGTAGCATCAACTATTACAGGTGGCTCTGAATGTCCCCCACCTGTAGCACTGTTTATCTTTACACTGAACTGCTCTATATTCTCTAATATAGTGTCGTCTATAATAGACACTGATACTGTCTCGGAACAACCATTTACACAATCAGTGCTTGCACTAAACGTAACTATAGCGTTAGCTACACTTGTATAATCTGTGCCTGCTTTTGCCGTGCCTTCTTCTGTGCTGTAGCTCACAGTTACATCTGATGTAGGTATACCACCACTTACACTGATAATAAACTCAGCACTGACACCTGTACTCTCTGTAACATCAGACGCATCCGATACGCTTACACTCAAAGGGTCTGATGCAAATATCACTGTGCTTACTGATATAGTTGCACCATCTGGAGCAGTAACTGTAATCTCTACAGTCTCAGCACCTTCACTCAATACATCATCTACAACTGTAAACGATACTACTGTTTGACCTATAGAGGATAACATAAACACACCTGACAAACCTATGCCACTTATATCGTCTGCAGTTATGCCACTCACAGCATATGTGTATGAACCTGCAACACCAGATATAGTCAATTCTACAGTATCGCCCTCGTTTACCTTATCACTAGATAGCACTACACTAAATGTTACAGGCAATGCTGGACTCACATCTTCACTAACTATAGTAATAGTAGCCTCTGTAGTGCCAAACACAACATTAGCAGGTAACTCACCAGATATAGATACTTCTACACTCTCGTCAATCTCAATATCAGGATCGTCTATAACTTGTATACTGAAATTCGCACTCTTCTTACTATCTGTTAGTGTGATAACTGCAACACTACTAGCTAACCCTATAAGATCATAGTCAGTATTTATAGTAGCACTACCTCCTATATTTACATTCACAGTTATACCACTTGCTGGAACAACTCCTGTAGCCTCTACTGTAAACGTAGCTATAGAACTTACTTCACCCTCGTCTACGCTTGCTTTATCAACTGATATCTCTATAATCGTATCGTTATCTTGTACAGTTAGCTCAGACTGATAATTTATAGATGAGACAGACACATCAGAAGCTACAACAGATGGATTATTTATTGATATACCATCCACCCTTACTATATATAAAGTATCTGCAGTAGGCAGTAAACCATTAGTAACGGGTATGCTGACACTTATAGTTAGAGTATTTGCAGGTATAACAGCATTAGTAGATGAATAAACTCCTACTGTATCTATATGACTCTCTAAAGCAGAGTGAGGTGATGCAGGTAACAAAGGAACAGTAATACTGCCATCATCATAACCGAAACCCCAACAGAATACGTTACCATTATCAGCACGTACTGCACAGTTGGCACCCTCATAAGTATCAATATCAGTAACCTTAGTGTTTGTATAAGCTGCAGGTACGCTAGCTGCAGAACCTGCTAGTGCTATATCACCCCAGCATTGCAAAGTTCCATCAAGCCTTATACCGCAGGTATATCTATCGCCTACAGCTATATCTGTGAATGTAGGGTTCCCTGGAGGTATAACGTATCCAGAAGCACCCCAGCAACGCATTGTATCTTGATCAGTCAATCCACAAGCGAAGGTTCCACCAGAATATATGGATTTGAATGTAACATCAGAAGGCTCGGATGTTGTGACGCTACCACCGCCCCAGCAATCTACTCTACCATCCTCTTTTAGACCGCATGTGTGGGAAGTCCCAGCGGCTAGAGACACAAAGTCGTTACCAGAAGGTGGAGTGGCTTGGCCATCGATGTCAAAACCCCAACAATTCACTTCTCCAGATAACAGTATCCCACAGCTGTGCAGAAATCCTACTGCAATATCCTTGTACTTCTCAACAGTAGGTCCTGGGATCGCTTCGCCAAAATCGTTAAAACCCCAGCAACGTATAGAACGAGTTATATCAATCCCACAATTATGGTTAGAAACAGCTCTTATCTTAGTGAATTTTATGCCTGCAGGAGGTACATGTGGATCACCTGCACCGCTACCCCAACACTGCACAGTTCCATCTCCAACTATACGGCAGGCATGACCATCACCAACACCTACACTAAATTGAGGTGCTATAACACTCCAAGATACAGCTATGCTACTAGGCACAGAATCAGATAATGCAAACTCAAAGTTGACGTTACCGACATCTTCAAACACAGATACATTTGCAGGTGAAATACTTACAGTTACAGTGAACGATTGTATATCTTCACTGTCTATCAACACACTTACACTACTAGTGCCATAACTAAAGCCTACAGGTAGGTTACCAGATATAGAAACTTCTACAGTCTCGTCAATCTCAAATACAGGATCGTCTATAACCCTTATACTGAAACTCTTACTCGTATCGCTGTTTGTTAGCGTGATAACTGCAACACTACTAGCTAACCCTATAAGAGCATAGTCAGTATTTATAGTAGCACTACCTACTACAGACACACTTACACTTACACCATTAGCAGGAAGAACTCCTATAGCCTCTACTGTAAACGTGGCAACTGACATAGCATCACCCTCTGTAATACTAGAATCATCTACTCTTATACTCACTATATTATCGTTATATAAGATGCTAGCTGTAGCTGTAGCTCTAGCTATAGTAGGTGCATCACTGTGCCCACCACCTGTAACGCTGTTTATCTTTACTCTAAACAGCTCTGTATTCTCAGATACGGTGTCGTCTATTATTGACACTGATACTGTCTTATCACAACCACTTACACAATCAGTGCTTGCACTAAACGTAACCATAGCGTTAGCTACACTTGTATAATCTGTGCCTGCTTTTGCTGTGCCGTCTTCTGTGCTGTAGTTCACAGTTACATCTGATGTAGGTATACCACCGCTTACACTGATAATAAACTCAGCACTGACACCTGCACTCTCTGTAACATCAACAGCATTAGATATGCTTACACTCAAAGGGTCTGATGCAAATATCACTGTGCTTACTGATATAGTTGCACCATCTGGAGCAGTAACTGCAATAAGCACACTCTCTTCACCCTCGGTATAAGCATCGTCTACAACTGTAAACGATACTACTGTTTGACCTATAGAGGATAACATAAACACACCTGACAAACCTATGCCACTTATATCGTCTGCAGTTATGCCACTCACAGCATATGTGTATACTCCAGATGCACCTGCAAGTGTCAAGGTTACACTAGCACCCTCTGACACTGTCAAAGCACTTACTGTTAGAGACCTAACATCGTTACGAGGTATCACAAAAACACTCTTCTCAAAGTCAAACACGATACTCTCAGGCGGTGTGCCACTTATTCCCAGTATCACAATCTCCTCATCTTCAAGCAGTATATCATTTACTATATTCAGCGTAAAACGCACTACTGTCGTGTCTTGGGTAAACCTTACTACTTTGCTAGCAGGTAAAGAGAGTACATAGTCAGTACCCTCGGTAGCACTACCACTAAATGCAAGTGCCAAACTCAACCCATTGATAAGAGCAGGGCCATCATACTTTATGGTATACACTGCTGCAGATAACGAATTCTCCGACAACTCCGAAGGCTCAACAGAAGCTACCACAGTCACATCGTTGTCTATGACTCTAATACTAAAGTCAGAACTGTGAACAAACTCACTACCTACAGGTAACACTGCTATAGACAGCACTATATCTTCGCTAAACTCCTTATCATCGTCGTCTAGAATAGTAAATGCGTATGTAATGGTATCACTCTCTTTTAAAGTGATACTATTAACTAACAGTGAAGATGTAGTGTAGTCCTTAGACTCTGTAGCCGTTCCAATCACTGCTAGAGTAAACGTAAGTCCTCCACTTGGTATAGAACCCTCTAGATTTATAGTAGCTATTGCAGTAGATATACTACCACCTTCACTGATTATAGGGTTATCAATGTCTATATTTATACCGAATTGTGTATCTTCTAATATAGTAATGGATACACTTGGAACATCATATGATGTATGCTGTAGTGTAACTATTACCTGCTCGGCGAACTCAAACACAGTGTCATTAATGGGTACTATTTTAAAGGTATCTTCAAGATTATTGGTATCAAATACCACCACATTACCAGCAGGTAGCCCCGATACTGTATAATCAGTACCCCGATCAGCATTGCCACTAAACAATACTGCGAACGTTAATGCATTAACACTTATACTATCAAATGCACGGTTATCAATCAAACTGACAGTAAACTCTACTCCGTCTACTATGTCGGCTTCGGATACCGCTGGCAAGTTAGATGATAGCCTAATATCGTTATCAAACACTGCCACATAAGGAAGGTTAACTTGTCGCAAGTTATATTCAGAACTGTCTATCACATTCAATAGATACAAACCACTGAGCGAAGATAAATCGTCATTCTTATAGTTTACAGTGAAGGTTGCAGTAGTGCTACCTTCGGGTATAGTAACTCTAACAGATTCTACAACTACACGCTTACCATCAGGTAACGCAACAGGTGATGTGATACCTGTAGGCAGTGAAGCAATACTCCTGTAGAAGCATTCAGCGTTACCGTTATCCCGACGTATACCACATACATAGAATATGAAATTACTGCTATTTTTGCTACTGCCCAGTGCACTATACTGTGGAAGTCCAGTAGTAAACGTCTCATTACCCTCATTCCAGCAATAGAGATTACCGTTGTCCTGACGTATACCACAGGAGATTAGACCACCAGCATATATGTCTGTCATAGGTATAGTGTTATACAATCCACTTGCAGAAACATTATTATGTCCCCAACATAGAGGCGTGTTATCAGCAAGCAATAGACCGCACACTCCTCCTCCTCCCACAGATACTTTACTGAAGAGTCTATTCGCAGGTTGTGGAATTGAACTACTACCCAGAGAGAGATCTTCACCCCAGCACTCTACGCTATGATCATCTAACAACGCACAGGTGTGATTACCACCTGCACTCACACTAATTACACGATCCTGTATACCAACAGGTGGTATTGCTTGGTTCTCATCAACAACAAGGATTCGATAACTTCCCAAAGGTTCACTGCCCGGCTGTGAACCCAAGCCCCAGCACTCTACTCTACGGTTGGATAGAAGACCACACACATGTGCTACACCTGCAGAGATAGATGTAAACACAGCACCGCTTACAGCAGGCACAGCATCTACTCCAAGAGTATCTGCACCATACGTTTTACACTCTACACTACCATCTAAATGCAGTCCGCATACAAAATTTATACCTACTACTACACTACGTAGAACAGTATCACCCCAAGGTGCACTAGGCACACTAATAGATTGGAAGAAATTACCCACACACTGGACTCTACCGTTGAACAGCACCCTACAAAGTACAGCAGTGCTAGTACTTGTACCATATGCAAATGCGCTTATTTCCGTGGTGCCCGGTGTAGCAATCGCAATGGATATACTAACAGCATTACTCCCTGCAGAGGGTATTGATACCGTAAACGTTAGCAGTTTATCTTGCTCTACAAACGACTCGGTGCCCGGTGTTATTTCTAAGTTTACAATATCGTTATCCAGTATTGTAAATGTTAATAACTCAGGAAGATCAATACTGCTTGTAGGCGTACCTGATAGAGATACCTCTAAAGATTCTCTTCTTAACTCAAATAAGTTGTCATCAATTACTTGTACTGCAAATGTAACAGTTATTCTATTACTATCAAAACTGACTATATCTCCAGCAAGCAGCCCCGATACTGTATAATCAGTACCACGATCAGCATTGCCACCAAACGATACTGCAAGTGTTAGAGTATTAGTACCTAGGGCATCAAGTATCCTATCATCAGCAATACTGATAGTAAATATTGCAACAGATTGTACACTATTCTCGTATATATTTTGCACATTCACAGAAAAGTCAATATCGTTATCATACACTTCTATATAAGGTCTAGTATTTTCCCTTACATTTGCTACAGGACTGCTTACCTGCGGTAGATACAGACCACTAAGCGATGATATACTGTCGTCTTCATAATTTACAGTGAAAGTTGTAGAAGTACTACCGCTCGGTATCGTAACGCTAACAACATCTTCCTGAATACGTCTACCCCCAGGCAGTGGAGAAGGTGATGTAGGTATATTATAGCTCAAATTTCCATTAAACAGAAAAGAAGTCTCAAAGCATTCTATATTACTGTTATCTTTACGTATACCACACGTATACGATGCCTCATTGGCGGAATTTGTTTCGGAACTGCTAGCCAATACACTATACTGTGTACCTCCAGCAAGGGTATAGTAGGTTGAGGCAGGGGTAAGAAGAGACCAGCATATTGTATTACCATCATCCGTACGTATACCGCAGGCAGAAGCCCCACTAACAGATATGTCTGTCATCGGCACATCGTTATGTGCACCCGGTTGAGCAATGTAGTGACCACCCCAACATACAGGCTTGCTGTTCGCTAGTAGTAGCCCACAGGCGCCAAGCCCACCTACAGATATTACACTAAACTTGCTATTCACAGGTTGGGGATATAGAGTGCTACCTAGTGCTTGGAAACCCCAACCCCAGCATTCCACACTATTGTCATCTAACAATGCACACGTCTCAAAACCACCTGTACTAACACTAACTACATGTCCTTGAATATTATCAGGTGGTAGTGCTTGGTTTGCATCTTGAGGCACTGTTGAAGTTCCTATAGGAGATGCCAGTTCATCAAAACCAGGCTTTGAACCCAAACCCCAACACTCTAATCTATTATCAGATAGAACGCCACACACATGCATAGTACCTGCATCAATAGATGTGAATATAGCACCTGTTACAGTAGGGACAGAAGGCTCTGATCCTATATTCAAAAGACTATCATCACGGTAAGTTAGACATTCTACACTACCATCTAAGTGTAAGCCACATACAAAATAAGAACCCACAACTACACTACGAAGGGCTGTATTACCCCAAGGAAACGATGGCACAGGATCGGCACTCTCAAACTTCCCCCAGCAATGTACCTTACCGTTATACAACACTCTGCAACTTACAGTGCCATCATCACCGTTAATGCCGTATGTAGATAATTCCATCGTTTCGGGAGTAGCAATTGCAATAGACAAGCCCAAGGCAAAATCAACAGGTGCAGGTATAACTACTGTAAAGGTCAGTTCCCTATCCTGTTCTACAAAAGACTCTCTTTGTGGTGTGATCTTTAG
>CAXXBX010000063.1:0-214983 GCA_964274945.1 Dehalococcoidia bacterium
CAAATGTGAGCTGTGGCAAATCCAAGGGAACAGTACTTTTACCATTTCCATGGCAACAGCTTTGGGACTCCGAGTAGTTACTATTTGCTGGGTACTACTAAAATCAGTATGCACACTTGACAACAAAATGGCTGCATAAGGTATTGAAAACTATACACAAATGACAAACAAATCCACATCTGTGGTAAGTGATAGGTCATCGAGGATAGTGTGGATGCCTAGGCAGTGCGGAATTCGCTTTCCTCACGTTTTCAATTTCTTCTGTTGTATATGTCTTGAATTTCCAAATCAATACAAACTAGTTAATATTAATAGGTTTCTTCAGCAAAAGAAAGGAAACCCCTTTTCAGAGCGCGAAATCCCCTTTCATTAAACCCTGGATCTGCCACTGCTCAGTGAAGATACACATGGACTTACGAATGGTACACTTGGAACCAGTCCACCCGGAAACACACGTACACACTCCAGGACTCGAACACGTGCCTCCATTCTTGCACGTTGAAGAACAGCTTGCTAAATAAAGATAAACAATCAAGTAAACTCAAATGTTCCATTGAGTGTTGACGACTCGGACTCTAGTAGCCAGTTAGCTCTAGTATCGTTTACCTCCACGCGACGTTCGCAGCAGCGTAAAATCTTTCACGGAAGCGCTTAAAGCAAGCGAGACGAGCTGGCACAAGTAAGTTTTCGCGAAGATACGGCGCCTATTCTTCGAGTGCAACCTACCCGGATGTAGCCAAAACCCGGATAACCGCTATGGCAGCAATAGCGAAGCGAGCATTGCGTTGGCTGTGATACTGTACTTTCTAGACGACCAAAATTCAGTTAACGTCACATATATTTTGTCAGCCCTTTTCATGTTTAAATTTCATAGTATCTTGTTTACTAGTGCAATGCATGACGTGTGCAGTTGCAGATCAATTAGAACTTTCACATTTTTAATAATCAGTTATACTCAGTCTTGCATTAGACTAGAGTTTGTCCGAGTTTTCCTACTAGTGCTCAATAAATTTAAAAGTTTGCCATTATCACTAACAATGAGGTACGGTATAATTCATTCTGAACTATATCTATACATTACTGAACTATTATATTCATTCATAATTTTATAAAAAAAATGAAAATCCGTACCTGCACCATCCACAACTGCAAATAGACAACTAATTAATTTAAAACGCACTTTTGATGTCCTCATCTTTCTCCTAACTATTTTCAGACTAAAACAATCACCGAACAATTGTGTAAATGTTGTTACTGTACGGAATAGCGCATTTTACACAATTGAATTGACTAAAACTTTCTACACAACTTGCTGGTAAAGCAGAGTATTGTTTTTATTATTAAATAATTATTTAAGAAAAAATAGAGGTGCAGACTTATTTTACTTGGGACTAATCGGGAAACAGAAGCATTTATTTCTATCACAAGAAAATGTATAGTCAAGCGTTTAGAATTTTTAAAAAATTGTGATCTACGATATGTCAGGATATTGAACTTCCTAATTTAATTAATGATTTTGATTTTGCATAGAAGGGTAAGCCTACTATTTTATAAAACTATATACTGGTATATCAATGCTAACATATTAGGTACCATTTCTAATTCATTAATTTAATTCCTACGCAAAATCATTTGGTCTATTGCGTTTACAACTGTTTAGAGTTTTTTAGATTAAATTGTTAACAATAGTTTGTATCTTGACAAGTGTCTCCCACTTGGTCATAGCCAAAGCAGCAGAATTGAGTAGTCGAGTAGGTAGTGTAGTAGAAAGTATAGTACGCAAAACGATAGCCAATACTGAAAGACAATACCAACATGTTACAGCCAACAATGTATGCGCACACAAAATTAAGTACCCTGTAGCTGAGCATGTAAACCAAGTACAAGCGTTGAAACAACGGTGTGTATATCGATACGTGTATCGGCTACTCTAGGAACTCAGTCTCGAAGTTTTTGAACTGGAAAAGTAAACACGTGTTAGGATCATGAGTAATTCATAAAATTATGCAAAATTTTAATGAGTAACTGTAGGAGGAGTACGTGCTACACACGATAATACTATACAAAGTTATGTTTGTGCGGCTGCGAATGGACAAACACAAGCGTGCGCACACGCAAACACACACACACACACACACACACACACACACACACACACACACACACACACACACACACACACAAACAAACATAATACATAGATTAGATAAGCAGTAATACTTTGAATCATAATGTGTACAGTGCCCCACATTTCTCCATCGTGCTTAAGATCAGCCTAATTTTTAATGAAATAAGCCATTATGTCTTTGCAATCAACGATTCTTCTACAAACCGTGTTGCGTATCGATTTTGTGAGCATAAAAAGATAATTTCTAATCTGGCTGCATTTAAATTATTTGCATATGTTTAAATATTTGTTTTCTTAACGTTTCAACTCTAAATTGCCTGGATTTGACTCTTCACATATTATAGACTAACATATACGTAATGTCATCCCAATATTTTACTAAATTTGAGGACCTTGAGTTTCTGTCACTCATTACAGAATATGCAAGAACAGCTAGCAACGGTGCATTAATTATACCAGCAGACATTTGGCTATGTTTCTTACTCAGCTACTTCTCTAGAAGGCATAAATAAGTACACGGTGTAAGTAAGTCTTGCGGAAAAGAAACCACTAACGTCCATTCCCTCATACTTAAAGAACGGATGCTTAATAAAGTTTAGTTAATTGACATCCAATCTACTACTGATTGCGTTCCATAAAGTTCTAAGACAAATTCATTTTTACTTGCTTTGTTGCTCCGATAATGTATAAATAAATTGTGAGCGTAATTATACGACTTTTGCAGTGCAGAGACGGAGTGATGCTCTTCGCGTATCCGGGATCAACATGTTGGAATGACGTCCAACGAAACCTGGACGGTTGCTTCCAGGAAATCTTAATTAATATGCGAAAGATCTCTAGCAGAAAGTCAGTCAGTACCAATAACCGTTAAAAGCTCACATGCAGCATGTGTTTCCAAAAAGGCTCTAGATGTAGCTAAGGTATAGTGCAGAGATGAGAAGTATGAAGTGCAGCATAATACGTCAATCATAACAAAGCCAAACATACGGGTCTAACACTTCTAATTCGTTTGCTGCAAGCATTTAGCAGGGACACAGCTGATCCATCTATAGTTGTTACAGGTGCCTCCTTGCCGTATGATTTGCTAGAAGCAGCGTTCACCGTTTAGACATTGTGCAGCAGCAGACATTGCGCCTTACGTATAGACATGGTTGATACTAAAAAAACTAAGTAGCCTTTTTGTCGTTTCGCGTCTAGAAACTTCAAATAGGCATCATCTTGTTGGGCTTGTGATTCGCATCTATTTGACAAAGACTTGAGTTCCTGGTGTAGTGGAAGAAGAAGGAAAACGCTTGCTAGTCTAATTATAATAACATTATTCTAATTCTATTAGATATTGCACTTGTCACGACTGCAAAATTAATGGTAGAGGAGATCGCAAGAGACCGTTGTGCACAGCTCTCTAAATGTATACGAATATCGGAACAGCAGCCATCTTCCCATGCACAACTAAAACAAACATTACTAAACATGCAATAACTTTTATGATAACAAGCAGACACGGAAACAGTATCGTGCATATACTTTAGATCTGTACTTGTAACCCCGTGCACAAATCCAGCTCTTTTTGCAATGGCACCCTGTATAGCTAGAGCCCTAGACTAACGCTGTCTTTTCCTCTCACTTTGACACTCAAGTATTCTGCTTAGTTCTGCTTACCTAACTCGTGACGTGCAAACATTTGTTCCAGACAAGCCGTGTGCTAAGCTCTGCAAAGTCAAGAAGGCGATGAGGATTGAGACGAAGATCTGTATCGAAGCCGAAGAGACAAAGGGTAATCTCATTCTCGCAGAGGAGTGTCAGAAGTGAAGCCGTAACGCACGTGACAAATTCGTACAATTGCGGAATGTCACGTTGACATCGACAACTTCCGTTTCTGGCTCAAAGTGGAACGAGGTTTAGATGTTTGATGTTGTTTTAATTAACAATATTTTTGCGTTGGAAAACGAGTCTTTCGTTGTCGACTCAGATCCAGAGAGGATCCAGGATATTTATCGGGCCAACATACTAAGTAGTGCCTACACTGACATACGAAATTAACAGACATATTTAGTCTAATATTGTCATAAAATTGTGCGGGAGGCGGATTTTATTTGGGTTTTATAAAATATTTAATCAGAAATTCCAGCGGTCATACCAGTGGTTGTAATACCATGTGTCATTGCTACTGCATGGTTTGACGACGGCTGAAGTATGATAAATTCAAACCGTATTGGTTCAATTATTATTGTTACCAAATACTATACTATACTAAACTTGCATGTATCTAGTAATTTAGTTGTCTGGAATTTGAGACGGAGACGAACCTGCTGCATCGGCAATATGCGATCTCCTTCCAGAATGTGCACACGGTCGAAGAAGGGGTTTTGCCTATGCATGCAAGTTAGTGACAACCACTACTTTCATTTTGTTATAGAATTTTATTCATGATATTGTTAGTAAGCATGGAACTTTAGGAATAACAAAATTGATTTTTCATTTTAGCAAGGTAGACTTATTATACTTTGATGAAAACTTGACGCAGCAATTAAGAGCATTTAAATGCAATTACTGTACAGCGTTTGAAATTATTGGCGGCATCCGCTCTCGTGACAAATTATTAGGTAAATTAACCGTACAGCAACGGGCTGAGAAAGAACAGGTACCGTACGCAATCTTTATGCAAAATAGCTTCATTTGGATCCAAATCTACAGTAGACTCTACTGCTACGAAAGAACAGAGAGTATCGCAGACTGAAACATGTAGCTGCACGTAACCCCTGTCGTCTAGAACAGTGGACGTACGTGTACGCGAGAAGCCTATAATACCGCCCACATCCGTCTATCTACCCGCCCACATCCGGCAGTCGAGTCGTTGGTCTGTACAACACTATTGCCATGTAAAGCAATGCACCTAAGGGATTTACAGTTTAATGGTAAGACTGCCTGCCCTTTTTCAGTCAACTTTATACAAGTGTTGCGATGCCTAGGTCTAGCCACATGTATACAAGTGTTGGGATAATTGGGTCTAATGTGATTCAGCCATCTGTGTACAAACAAGTGTTGCAATGCTTGAGTCCGCACGTGGTGTTACTTTGTTCATTTCTTGCAAGCAAGTATTGTCAGTACGTGTACAGCAACTGTTTGGCGTTGTTAAGCCTAGGCGTTGCTACGATCGGAGTACGTACCTGTGCCTCGTTGTTGAGACTAAATTCAATCGTTGGGTGTTCTAAGAACACACTCATAGTAAGTTTCGTGCATTGCAGTGTGTTTTGAGCACATTGCTAATTAGCTAATTCTACTGTACAACAAAAGTGCCAGGAACCAATTTCTTGGCGCCTAGGTTTCAGCACTGTACCACTCCATCTTATTACAGTCGCAATCTTCTTTGGTCATTTGATCGAAATCACAGACGTTACACTACGAAAGAAAAGCTAGATAAGAACTATTTTAATAGTTTGAAATGTTTAACGTTTTTGAGAATTGAAATGCCATGAATAGATAATGACTAATCTACGTTTGATGAACATCAATTAGATATAACAAATCCTGGTTAAATTTGTCCCGGAAGATCAAAGTTGGACGTTGCCTTCGGACGTCCAAAGTCTGTGTTCATATATTTAGGAAGCTTTGCTTTCATTCTATCATCTCCAATCCCGGTAAACCGACCGGCTGTCAGTTGCATTTCGTGTTCACCGAATCCTCGATTTGCCTTGTTATTTCTTGTTGGAGAAATAGAGAAGCCCGCATTACCGTTTTCTTGCTTAGACTCATCATCATCGAGGTCTATGTACAATCAAATGTATATGGTAACAATCTACTTAGAACAATAGATAAATACATACGAATTGTTTCTTGTAATTAATCACTAAATATCATACTTGTTTGAATAATCGCCTCGTCGTTGACATATAGCAGCGTTTATTTGAACGACTTTTATTCGAAAGCCACATTTAAGTTAATCAAAGATATGCGGTAATAATAGATACATAATAATTTAATCAATTAATTGATTGATTAATAAATTAATCAATTTTATAAATAAATATTTAACTATTTAATTAAATACATAATTAATTAATTTTTTAATTAATTTATTATTTGATTGAAAATAAAACAATCTAAAACTATAAATAGATAATAATTATTAGTCCATAAATAAATTAATTAATTAAGAACTAAATATTTAAAATTATATTAAAAATAAATATAAGTATCGAAGGTTTTAAAACTTAATTAATAAATTATTTAATTACTTTTCACATAAATAATAATTAGCAAAATAACCTGGAAGGCACCTTTGCCGACTAGTAGCCAAAGTTGAACAAGATCTGTTAATTGATATACAGAGATTGCACACTCAATGTCCAATTTTCGTACACTTTTCATGCAAGCTTACTGCATCGATACTTGTTCGTCTCTCGCATTTATAAACTTTACACTAATAAATAAAACATCATTGTATTTGATCATTTAAAGTCCGACAGCAATTTCTATACCTAGTGGTATTCGAAAGCTTTTCCAGTCGACATTCTAATACTATTACTAGTATAATGATCAGGATGACGAAGACTGCGACACATCCAATTGCAGCAAATGTCCATCGAAAAACAGATGAGCTCTTTCCAGTTAATTCTATTGAGATTACAATCAGACTCTGTAAATCAAAATTTTTGCTGATCCGACAGCGACACTGACCGGGACATTTGTTGTCCAACGTTCCATTCTGGCATGTATTACATGACGGCAGCGCCCAACTGTCCGAGCACTCACATTCACCACTAGACTGATTACACCTGTAATATATAATTACGATACAAAGTCAGTCAGGGATGGTTGCACTGCATTCAGTTAATAATAATGCATTCAAAACTTTGAAATAGTGCTATTAATTAATGGCCGAGTAAGAAATTGGTACATGCAGTTATTGCTTCTCACGAATAGCAAGTGGAAATGATATGACAAATCAACACATGCAGCTATTTAATTAATTAAGGTACATAGTGTAGTAGAAATTCTGAACGCTTGAAATTGCAATCGCATGCTGCATGCTTCACAACATCTCAAATGCCCTGGTGTGGGCAGTATAGCCTTATTCTGTATACTGATAACACAAAGTATGTGTGTGTGTGTGTGTGTGTGTGTGTGTGCGTGCGTGCGTGCGTGCGTGCGCGTGTGTGTGTGTGTGTCCGTCCGTCATTACGTGTGCATCGGTCTGCTGTTCAACTGCCAACATTTCACCACGAGGGTCCTACTCACTCGCTTGCTCAATCAGTTCGTAGAGTATCTTATTCCATTCCCAGCCAATGTGTCTTACTGTTCTCCGCAAGACCCTTATTTATCAATTTCCTCAACCTATATATTCATGCACCTCTCCCAAATGTCTCTCCCTAACGTGATTCTTGTAACTAAACCCCTAAGTGTCTAATAGTGTGTGTGTGTGTGTGTGTGTGTGTGTGTGTGTGTGTGTGTGTGTGTGTGTGTCTGTGTGTGTGTGTCTGTGTGTCTGTGTGTGTGTGTGTCTCTGTGTGTCTGTGTGTATACCCATAACGGTTGCGTCCGTTTATCTGCATTCTTATATTTTACAGGTTTAGCTAATAGAATAATTGAGTTTATCAAACAATACAATTTGCTGACAATCAAGTCGTCAGATACACATTCACATACCATTGACTGTTTGCTCTGTTGCAAGGACATGCGATACAAGTAGTCCCGTTCCAATACTCCCAGTCGTCTAAGCATGCTAAAAGCACAATAAACAATTCAGTTGGAAATTAAATTATTTGTTGGTTAGTGGTCGCTCACGTTTCTCGCAATGTTGACCGACCCAATTTCCAACACAAGTACACATCCCGTCGACAGGATTGCACAGTCCACCGTTAACACACGTGCACTCTTGCCCACATCCCCAACCGTATCTATTTGCTGGACAAATTTTCTCGCAATTTTCCCCGATAAATCCAGGAGGACATCTGTTTATCCAAATTACAATCTGACACCATGTATAGTTTCGATAAATTCAATACTGGCTTTACCTGCAATTTCCCGTATATCGATCACATGTTCCACCGTTCTGGCATTTACAGTTGAACTTACAGTTAGGTCCGTGCAACCCATGGGGACATGCGTCCGTACAAACTGCGCCCCTCCAACCATGTTGACAATCACACCAACCGTTTACGTGACTGCAGTTGAAAGTGTTCGATTTGTCGCACTGACAAGAGTAACTGCAAGCATGACCGAAAGTCCACGCAGGGCAGCGACGCTCGCATCTAAAACTCGCTTCATATTGCGTGTGTTCAAGCAATGACAAAGTGGTACTTACGATTTTCCGTAATATCCGGGAGTGCAAGTGCAAATTCCAGTGATGCGGTGACACGATGCTCCATTTTGGCAAGTGCATGAAACGCACCCTAGGCCATATGTTCCTGTGGGACACGCCTCATCACAATGTTCTCCCTGCCATCCAGCTGTGCAGTTACAAGCTCCTGTAAGCGGATCACATGAAGCTCCGTTCTGGCACGTGCACCTCTGAACGCAATTCCGTCCAAATCGGTCACCACTGCATACTACATGCAAAAGCAAATATACGGTATATACAGTAAATAAAAATACGAATTCAAATAATTTAAGAAAATATTCAATTTCTACAGAAACTAAGATTTCATATTTTTTAAATCAATTATATACCAACCTGTTTGGCATGATGGACCAGACAGTCCTGCAGGGCAAAGACACTTAAATGGAGCCGTACAGGTTCCACCGTTCGTAGCACAACCATGATGACATTCAGCTGCAACGTGTATGAACAAAGACATCATGTAGCATAGATTGAAAGTCATAGATTGCGCAGGTACACTTACGTGTTGCACATCTAGATCCAGTCCATCCGGAAGAGCAATGGCATCGTCCCGGACTAGTACACGTTCCCGAGTTCTTGCAAGTGGGCGAGCACACAGCTGCAATCAACACATTCCTAGTCACCATTCTGGCTGATTTATGGTCACACGAACACTCACGTTTGCATTCGCTGCCTACGGCCGAGTAACCAGAACAACAGAAGTATCTGGTTTGGTACGTAGTGAAGTACGTCGTTATGTAGGCTATTCGATATCGACCACTACACGTAGAAAGAAGACGATGACGTCATTGATCAACTTGAGATACAATAGCTCTGTATGGAGATCACCGTTTCACCGTGCAGGAAAACCACCTCCAGATATCTGGACATGACGTACTGGATTTCTCCGCGTAGTACTGCGTCTCAGTACCTACTTGAGGCACAACCGAGCTGCACACATTAGATCACGATCAAGAAAGTCTATCTACTGTACAACATAGCTAACGTATCTCTCTTAGTACCATGGGAGCAGCTGTGCTGCAAATGTCACCCTGCGTCACAATTCCAGCCTAAAGCTAGTGACAACACGCACGCATACAAAATAGCGTCAGCTGAATTATTACAATGGCACTACCACTAGATTACAGGTAGATCAAGCCGTCTGATTTGCGCTATTACAAACCACTGTGCAGATGACTTAGAGGTCGCAATTGTAGACGACAAACAATCCTATTCCGCTACTGCAACAAGATTTTCGTATCTGCAGACCTGCCAAGGTCTCTACTTTAGTACCTAACACGGCTTGTGCATACGTTGGGACCCGTCAGACTGGCAGCGCATCCTCTGTAGAAAAATGACACCAAGAAAATGATACTCAGCGTTTTCTTTCCCCGAGGCAAAAAGAACATCGTGGTTTAACAATAATAAGAAGATGACTAATGACGTCGCCCGTTGAACAATTGTTGACTCAGCACATATGCTAATTTTGTGAATCCCAATCTAAGCCCCGCCCAACTAAATGTGCGCGCGCGCATGTGTGAGTGCAGGCTTGCCGTTGCCATGGTGACGGTGCCAATTGTGGCACCGGGTTTGGAGAGATTCTAGGAGACCACTAGCTGACTCTACGGTGGCCGGTTCGTGCTTCCACGTTCCACGTTCCAAAATTGCTTGTGACGTCAGTGACGTCATTAGACGTCATCAAAATATTAGCGTGCGCTACAATTCTTTTGACGTCACCCTCAAGTATGGAACGTGGAACGTGGAAGCACACTTTCCATGTTCCACGTTCCACAATTGCTTGTAAACCGGTCGCTTTTTGTAAGTAGTTGCGTTATAAAGTTGTAGTCTATGTTCTAGCCTACTAACTAGTTCTACCTGTTTTCAGGTGTTCTACGCCCCTGGGTGTGGTAAAACGACGATGCTTGAGGGCCATCAGGCCGGAAGAAATAAAGACTTGTTGATATCTGGCGCTTTGACATAGATTTTTGGCGGGTTTTGTGTTATAGAGATGATGGAGCAGGATGCCAAGAGGAGAAAGGTGGCTTATCTGGCAAGCCTCGTGGAAGGAGGATACCTTAGTTGTAAGGAAGCCCTAGAAGTGTCAGAGGAAACCTTTGGAGGCACAGCATGTGGAGGTCTAGGGTTTAGAATATCATTTTAGCTACAATATTCAAAGTGTGTGTTCATATTTAATGATTCATCTCTATACAGGAGCTATTCATCAATCTCAACAGACAACAGCTGCAGGTTTGTAGCTAAAATTGTCTAGTGTGTTGCTACTAAATTACCTGGAATGTCCTAGTTGCAAAAGATCTGCCTACTGTGGTAGACAAATACAAGAGTGTTGAGAGGGGCAATGGAAAGCAAGCTGTTGGCTCGAAAAAGAGATCTTTGCCCTCTGTAGTGCAGGTAGGTTTGCATCACAAAGAAAATTGGTAAAAAGTGTGTGGTAAACTGTGTGATTACTTTGACATGCTTCATATAATTTTAATACTCAATTTTTAGCACAATGAGACTAATTTCAAATTACAGTAAGAATCACACTACGTGTGTGTTCATTAGTATAGATGATTACCTTTAGGACTGAGTTAAGAAATAATAGGTTTTAACCATTCTGTAAGTTTCAGTTGCTTGAATTTTTTACTCGACATTTGCAGACTTGGCAAACTGTAAGTAGTGGTCACGATCAGACAACAGTTACTTGTGTTTGCATTAGCATATGTGTGTTGTTCTGCAATTGTGTGTCTTTTTCTGCTTGATATCTCAAATCATGGAATTTCAATTAGTTTTAGGATAAATGTTCTCTTCGTGTGGCCATCGTGGTGCTTATTAATCATGTCAATCTCTAATGTTCGAAGTTCCTAAGAACACGGCATACACATGCAACGTCAATTTTTTTGATAGTTTAGTCAAATTATTACATTAGTTAGTACACATGGTTGTCTCATAAAATGTGTACACACTTTGAATGATTATAAATACAATGTTTATTACGATATATCTAGATTTTATAATCTAGAATCATTTGAGTTGGCGCTGGTTTTGACCATTCTTACTGACAGTTGACGGAGAGAAACTAATGCTGTTGCTGTATGTTTTATTCGTTTAGTTTAGATAACTGTTTGTGCACTCGTCTATTCTAGCAAACTGAGGAGGACAGTCGACAGCAGAAGTCTTCCAACAGGTGTTTGTCTGTCAGTTGCAAAGACGTCCACAGCCGAGCAACTGCTACAACATTGTCAGGAAACATTGTTTCCGTTACAAAGAGGAAAGTTCTATCTTGTGAATAGCAAGGGCGACAGGATAGACGGAAAAGTAGGAATGGTCCCTTGGACCTTTGAATCCTATTTTCGAATGCATGGTCTTGCACCTTCGAGGTGCAGATATTATATTGCAAGGTTTGATCAAGCAAACATGGCTGTTAGTAATCTTGTACTCACCAGTTACAATTAATTCAGGTCTATGAAGATGAAGAAATCAGTTCTGTGGTCAGAGTGGAAACGGGTATAGAGTGTGTTTTACAGATAATTGGCACTGCACATGAATTATGACATGGTATGATTGTACTATTCATGTAGAGAAAAACAAGACATCATTGAGATAGTCATCATCACCACCATCATCACCATTGCCACCACCAATGCCAGCAGCAGCAGCAGCAGCAGCAGCAAAGACTAGCAGAAGTACATTGACTTAATTAATTAATTAATGAAGAAGCACTTGAAGTGCAAACCCTCTGCCGGTATGCACCTTGAAGGTAAATTAGTCGCGCTATGACAAAATCGTATGACAGAATGGTATGATGTGGGTAATAAATAAGAAGCATTATTGAAATGGAAAAGATCGACCTTGATGTAAGTCACGTGACTGGCTGCTACCGTGTACAACGGGTAGCTACGCAGTCCGTCAGCCAACGTCCCGTAGGATCTCGCTTCTATTTTTTACAACCTTCGCTCGTCGGTTCTTTGTGCAGGTGTTTGTTTGTGCAGCTTTTGAGGTCGTAACTATGGCTGGTTTTAGGCGTGGCATACGTACCAGAGCCAAAACAAAATTAGATGTGGGAACGTTACAAATATAGTTGTTTCCAAATGATGGAACAAGCCAAACGTTACAAGTCGGAGAGCCTCGACGCTTGGCCGGCTGGCAATCTTCGCCTTACGTGATGAAGTAACAGGCGTGATCATTGTTCTGTTTGTTGGTGGGAAACCTAGGTTACAAATGGAGACCAAACAACCAGCTCACCACCGATTTTCCAGCTCACAAGAATGTAAAAGTCTCGTTCTTTGTGCTGCTTCTCTAGGCATCTTGTTCTTTGTGCGGCTTCTCTAGCTAGACGTCGCCTACTGTTGTATGAGGTGACCCCATAGCCAAAACAAAACATCAATGCGGGAAAACATGCACTTGCACATGTAGATTAGCTAGGCGTCTGTTCGCTCCGACTTTGGATACCGTAAAACAGAAATGAATAGAGACGCACTAGCGTACTTACAGGTCGGCCGAGCCGCTTTGCCCGACAAACAGACGCTGTCATGGACAATGCACGTTCTCCTTCGCAAATACCCGTCAAATGCCAAATTTCTGTTGAAGACGACACTAGTGATCGTTGCAACAACACCACGGCCGCTCAGCCACGCACACCCAAAATTCAAGCTGGCAGACTACAGAACCACTATGCAGAAACACTGTGGAACAAGCAAAATGTTACAAGTCAAGTACAGCTACACACCTCGCCCTGGTTGTTGTTGGGGAAACATACACGTACAAATGTATGTGCTAAACCCTTAAAGCAAAGAACTAAACACCATGTACAGGACGGACGCCCGATGGCCGAATTCTCGTTAGCAGCTACCAGAGGTGGAGCGTCATGATGACATCATGTTCGTCTATTGGTCAGTAATGACACCACTTCTCGTCTATTTGTCGGAATAGCTTCATTTGCATCTCCGCTAACCAACTATATATACGGTTGTTGGGTCGTACGGTCATCGAACGACTACTATATCCTCCACCCGGAAATCCGGGCCTCGGGTAATAAAGTTAGAATCACTTACGTAAAAGCTGTGAAACCCAAGGTGTGGGCTCATACTCTGACCGAGGTTATGGGCGCGTACTGGGCTTTTCCAGCCTCTTTCAGAAGAAGATCAGTGTGCACACGCCTCTTCCAACTACTACAATTTCGCCGCTATGGTCGAAAGAGCTAACCAACTCTACCAACTCTGCTGTTGGTTACTCTTCTGGAAGAGGCTAGAAAAGCCAATCGAGCGCTCTCTATGTCCCGTAGATCGATCACCTTTCTCACCGCCTTACAACATAAGAACTGAGGAGATAAAACAGGCAATTCAGTGACTTAGATAAACATTGAAAGGACAACTTCTAATAGACATAACCAACGTCTTAATTCGTCTAGTAGAAACGCGATGTAAGGAACTGACCGAGATATGATCCCGGATGTAAGAGTGTTGGATTCTCAGATTTTCACGTTGTGCCGCAGCAACTGTACTATGAGTACTAACATTACACCGTAGGTCTATTAGCCAGTGGCAATGACTATAACATGAAGCAAAAAGGAAAGCCTCCGGTTTGCGAGCGTACACAGTTGACAAGACAAAAGCAACAGCTTGGCGAAAGGAAGCCATATAATGAGCATATCCAAGGAGATAACTCGCATCTCAATAGTAGATGCAGAAAGGAGATGGCAAGCACTGACCTTGATATGATACTCTGTGACAGAGTATTGGTGCGATTAGTTTTCAAGTTTTACAACAGCAACGTTACGACGAATGATGAAATGACCCGCTCTACGAAGTTGCTATCTAGTAGGACTATGACGGTAGCGTAGCAGCTAGGTCTGGCTGCAGCTATTTAGCAGCAACCGAGTGACCGAGATAAGAAAATAACCGAGACTATAATCCAAGACTCCATAACACGTTAGACAAAAGACGTCATTAGTCTCGCGTATCCAAAACATTTTCGCCTATATGTTTACGTACAAGGCAATAACAGTACATGGGAGTTTGGATAAGCGCAGATAAGACAATTAGTGGTCGACCAAAAGTAATATTGCAGAAGTAGGAGGCTTGTTATTACTAGAGGAAACCGTTGTGTTACTCTGTTCCCTTTGTACATCTCGCGAAACAGTCAATTCATAGGTCTTGCAAGAACATTCGCTACAACGCGCTAATTCTAAAAAGTATAATAATTAACGTTTTGTATTGGTCTGGAGGCCGCTAGATTGCGAAGACAAAAACCAGACAACGCAAACCGGCGAATGGGAGCCTGCATAATAATACTTGCTATCGGCAGCTATTTATTCTGATAGACCTTACGCTTGCAGGTGTCTGGATAGCAGTGGTTCTAACTAAATGTCTCATACAATTAATTAACTGAATACACTAAGAAACGCCTTTTTGCACTAAATGCACATTCATATTTAGTTACATGAACATGTGACTTTCAAAAGCGATTTCGTGGTTTTCAAAATTATGGGATGATTAAAGCGCATTTCCAAAAGTTAAGCATTTACTTAATACAACCAGGCTTACCCACGCTGTAGCTAAATAGCTCTAGTCTCGCTCAGCCAGACAATCTCCACCTACTTCTTTCCAGAGAGAAATATGAGAAATATTAAATCGTGATGCTATCGACGTACTTCCAACTTTTGCTTAAACTTATCACGAAATTTCCGTACCGTTGCTTCTGGAACAGGATGTCCCATCACTTTTGTGTAATGCGCGATGCCCATGTTGGTCCATGTTGTCCTGCACACCTTCCCATGTCAGCTCGCTCCTTGCTAGAGTAGCAGTGATAATGATTATCACTATGATTCTGTCCTTCTTTATGCTCTCGTTCTTCCGCAGCTCCCACTTCTCCGTAGGCAACTGCTATGTCGCTGGAGGATAGACTGCTAGTGGCAGCAACCGGTGGCACAAACACTTCCACGCCTTGTGGAGATTTGCGCTTGAAATAGTTCATGATTCCTTCAGAGGATAACATTCTTAAACGACAGAGTCATGAGATGGGCGCAATTCAGCAAAATCAACAATTTACGATTAAGGTGCTAAATAGCAAAGAGAATAGAGGAGCCGACTTCTTGAGTTGTATAATGTATTTTATGTTTCGTATAATTTGTTGGACAAAATTGCAATTTCTACCTAATGAAGGCATCATTCAAAAATCATTCGAGAGGGAGGGGACTTTTGACTAACGAATAGACTGGCGTATTGTCTTGAGACCGGCACTTGACAAATAAGCGAGAGACTCAAATGACATAAAGTCAAGTCTATAAGAGAGTTAAGAGGCGCTAGAGTCAGAGACGGAACAGAATAGACAGGAAGTCGTGATAATTCTATCTAAGACCGTGAAATTAGTGGTGTATATTAATTAATGATAGAATGTAACGAAGCACTTGTGTCTTGAGTTAACCTTAAATGTAACTCGTAGATAAAGTCCGTGTCAGCGAAATCTCAGCAATGACTACTGTTTATCCCGTATCATAATGTGACACCAAGTCTTTTCTAATTATCAAAGTATCAGAGTTGCCGCTCTATTGATTGTTGTTGAGAAACAGAAGGATTAGTAAATATTTAATCATCTCCTGTAATATTTCTACTATTTCTTTCATTGATATTAACTAACGCTCGCAAACATCGTATTGCCAAATATATCAAAACAGCGGTCACTATATTATTCAACTACACCTAGTGGTAAGTACGTGGGGAGGTTCAGCGCATGCAGGGGAATATGCTCACACGCGACTCTCTTCCAATACGACTACGACAGTGAATGCAAACGGCAAAATTGACTCGGACAATGGCAATAGACTAGTTACGCAAAATCGTACAGTGAGCATAAAATGATAAGAATTTGTCTAATAACTCTTAACTATCGTCAGTGTCCCTGAAGTCTCAGCAACGACCGCTGTTTATCATCATAATGTTCATCTATATTTTTCGTCAGAGCCATAGTTTGGCGTATCACTGACCATGCGCACAGGTCTTTCTTGTAAGCTGCTTCGCATTCGAAACGCCTCTTTCTGCTGAAACACGCTTTACAAGGCAATGGTGATTATATATACTACCCTTTCGTAATTTAAGGGAAGTTTTACCGTCTCTGAATTTTCAACGCGCATGCCTCAAATTTTGAGCTAGCACGTGATCATGGATATATGGAAATTTATTTATAACACCATATCATGCGATAGTTCTATGACGTAAGACACATATGACGTCGCTTCAAATAGGGCACGTTGTCGTTTGGTAGCAATATCGAATGAATTCCAACGCGCATGTTAATCACGCCCTCTGTCACTGTTTTTGCTCGCGGATTCGCCAATTGCTACTTTCTGATCCGTCTTACATTCTTTCTATTGCAGTCCATCCTTCACCGTCCTTCTTCATGTCACAGTAGATCTTGATTGGATCGTGGTCATCACGTCGGTCTATTTCATAAAACACCACAGCTAGGACTAGGATGTAATGCAAGATTTAGTTTGAGTTGTGATTGCTGTTATATATGATATCCATACTGTGGCGTTAACAGATCAGATGCAAAGTAAATTAGGAAGTAACGAAGAATGTGGTCCCTATTTATATAGAATAGTAACTTCAATACGACCTCTTGTCTGTCTCATAATTGATCTGGTTTGCTTTTGAAAGACAACAATCTTATAACGTTATCGCTTTCTTCTACTAAACATTGTTTCTAGCACAACTCAATCTAATTATTCCAAACGGAAATGACTGTTGTTATCTACGCATCCGACTGGTGGCTACCAGAAGCGGATTCTTCAATCGTCATCCTTGCTGATGCAGCAGTTCTTTGCAATTGTCAAGTGAGACACAAAGATATTTTGTGAGAATATAGTTTCATGCATGGTACAATGCATGCTCGCTGTTTTGACTCCGTGATATCGAATAGGGTAGTCGAAGAGTTACTTCTACCTGAAAAATAAGAAGACGTCATTATATCTCGGTCAGCGATTTTGAAAACGACGGGTTTCTGAGTAGGTTGCATTGTGCAATTTTAGTCTACTGTTGGTGTAGAGCTATATTGTCACCAATGTGTCTATCTATCTACATCCATTTAGTACTTCAAACATGGTATCTAATGCAATGTGACAAGTCGAAAGTTTTACAATTATTTTGCCATTAACAAGACAGTATTTCTACTTGTTTCTACATTGTTGATTGGCAGATATACTGATTCTTTGTCTTGGATGGGATAATTTACGATTTTATCAAGTGGAATTGCACGCAAACAGCTTTTTACATTTATTAATAGCAGATTTATGCTTACAACTTATGAAAATGGTGACATTTTGCGAAAGATAAAACAATCTTTCTCATGAAACATTTCCGAGTCTCATGAGACAGTTATAGTTAGGGATAATTAACTCAAGACCTATGTGCTTCTTTACAGAGTATTAATAACATACAATACTAATTACACGATCCTCTCTAAAGCTCTCACGGCTTCCTGCGCCTTCTTCTATGTCTCTGCGCTGTTGCGACACTGACACCTCTCAACTGTCTCATAGACTTGACTCTACGTCGTTCAGCTACTCCCCAATTCGGCAAGTGCCGGTTCCAGTCACAATTTCAGGTTTCAGTCATTTCATCTTTGATATGGATCTGTCATTAATTATCCAATCACAAGTTTTCAATAGTACCTCCCCCTTCGAGTGATTTGTGACTTGGTTTCAAAATTTATAGGAGATCCCAACAAATATATCCTTCTGAACAATTTTCTATCTATTTGAGCCTTATTCCCATCTTCTGAAATATTTGAGCGTAACTTAACAAACAAACCAACATCGATACAACAATATGCTTCTGGAAGGTGTAGTAATATGAATTTGTCTGCATCAATTCACTAGGGATCAAACTATCTAACCAATAACGATTTTATCGCCAACGTAAATAGGCTTTGTGAATCTCATCATTTACCAGTATTACTATATTTATCGCATATATTATTCTCACTAAAACAACAAATTGGAAAAGTTTTATAAATGTTAGCTTTGATAAGGTGCAATTTCCAATACTATCGAGACATTACTATAGTTTGTGTGCGCCATACAAACCAATTCCATCAATTTTGAAAAGAACACAAGCAAACAGCAACACACAATCAGCAAAGTACCAATATTATGTCAGTCACTAGCATCTTCAATCAGCTCTCTAACGTCTTGCTTTAGACAATCGCCTAGAAAAATAGAAATAGGAGTAATCTTTCAATGAAGACTGAATGTATGCATGTTTCTCGCCTTCACTGATCTTTCTGTGACCAAATGGATAAATCGTCTTTCGTATCTCAAGATATTTCTTTGCATGTAGACTGGCTTTGTATGCTACTTTCTTGGCAAGGAATAACGTAGTAAGGTAGAAATAACCTGCAAACATACAATCAGATCGCACAGAAAACGAACGAGAAAAAGAAATCAAAGCACAATCTGCTGTGTAATGACTAGTAGGTAGTTTGTCTAGCAAACACGACAAGGCAGTTTCCAAGTGAGTCACAGACTCTTCTAGTCTTGCGGTCTTGATTTCATACGAACCTAATCGCATCAAACCTACACACATTCACATTGCAAGCAGACATTTGTAACATACAATACAAAGTTTGAGAATATATCATCTTACGAATAGCAATAAAGGTACGATTTGGAAAGATGTGCTTTCGTTCTATTTCTATGTCTTCCAGACACAGCTCTATGGATTCTTTCCAACACTCTTTCTCGTCATAGTCGAGAGACAAGAAATACAAATCGAGATTATAAATACAGTTAGCCACAATCCAAACCAGCTAACATAAATACAAAATGTAAACTAACTTCTAGCAACGTCAGCGTCTCAATCAGGTGAACAATCTCGTTTTTAGATAAAATTGCCGAGCTTTCTCATTTCACAATATGGCTTCATCGTAGTTTCCTCGTGATCAAAAGCAGTTTCCCAAAACTTTCATATCTGTAACATCGGAAGATGCAGGCATTATTTGTTTACAAAAATTTTACAGAAGACTTTGCTGTCGAACACTTTATTCAATGATTGTGAGAAAATTATTATTATTCAGTAGTGTATTTTTCAGTTTATCAAGTGTGCCGTGTATAAAGTCATAAACTAGATTGTGTACATGATTAAAAATTTATACTCGCACACACGGACTTGTGTCGATCTCAAGCACTATTTAATTGTGGCAGTGGCACGTAATATAACGCAGTATCATGACAACAAAAGCAATATATATATATATATGTATTGCAGTTAAGTCTTTTTATAGTGCTGTTTAACCGTTGCAAATGCGCTCAGACCAATGTATAAAACTACTGCAAAGCTAAAGCTGTTTAGTTGGATGTGGGTTGACGCATATATAGTATCATTGTTATCTTCAATTAACAATGCAAATATTCGGTGCTCACTGCGATCTCAATACGCTTGATTTCCCAGAAGATGCAGTGAAAGCATACGCGTAAAATACGTAATCTCACAATATGCATTTCGTCTCACGCTCATACTAGACTAAAAACACTTTCTAACTTCATCTGTTACGGTAACGTCCAATTCAGCTTAGAGAAAGACACATACGTTAGGTGTGTTGTCAGTGCGAATAAGAACGTCAAGAACGTGGCAGTTGGGGAGTGTTTGACTTGGTGCAGTTGATTTAATTGCGATAAAATGCGCATATATGCTAACGTCAGCGTCGTAGTTAAATAGAAATAATCATTACACATTTCAACTATCTAAACCTTAATTGAGCAGTTTGTATTACACAAGAAAATAGAAATCATTGTACGATATGCAAGAAGGTAACGCAAGCAAAATAATACAAGATTCGAAAGCATATTGACCGTCAAGCTTATGTCCACAATGGCTAACACAATAAGTCGTGTCCTTATGCATGTTATCAACACATCTTGCCCGAAAATCTTACTTATAATAGTATAGCAAGAGACTGTTGTACTTACACAATACGGCGAAGTAGGATGTGACGGCGGCAACGACACGGTTGCTATATCATATGCTTTGATTGCGAGTTGCAATGTTTCCTCTTTTCTGTCCAGAAGGTCGTACGCCTTTGAATGGTAACCGAGAACTAAACATATTCCATGTTAATAAAAATACGTATTTCTATCATTAATTCCTTATTATTTCATATCAGATGCCAATTTGGGATGAAATGTGAATAGGAAGACCATCTGATAGTAACTGCCTCCTCCAGTAAATTTGCACTCTTTTCAAGTTTTCCGCTTACTTTGAAGCATTTAACAAGACTAATAAGAGCTGAAATGTAAGACATGAAGTTTTCAACTTTAGGCTTTACCTGCAGGTTTGCTACTTAAAAATGACCGTCAACGAATGTTTTCCAACATTTGGCAAAATGTCTTAGGTAACATGCTACATTTTTTAGTATCCTAGCCTAACTTATCTTTCAATTCCATTTCTCTGTTTCAAGGTCTCAAACATATTTAGAAAAGAATATCTCTCATGTCTACTATAAAAGATACTGATCTATCAAAAATGAACTCCTACTTACTTGTAATGTTGAACATGTTACGAGATTTGAATTCACGCCACTCAACAATGTGGTTTATCTAGTCAACTGGAGGACCTTCGCATAAAAATTTATATTGTTAACTATCATTTGAGTACAATTGCTTTTCAATGTTCGTTCTGTCTAACTCATTACGAGCATTGTAGTTAACCTTGTATGTTGATCTCGCTTTGACCAAAATTGCTCCTGCTTTCAATTTTATCTTTTCAATTTGTAAAAGTCCATAGTCTAATTTATAAACCTTGTGTTCAATGTGTTCTTGTAACTATAATTTTAGAGTAGTCTGATGCTTTCATTGGCGATGTTTCATATACGTACAGTCTGCGTCATAACTCTTGACACATTTACGCTTGGAGGCGTGGCGATGGGTAACGTGAGCAGAAGCGCATCCGTATTCGCGTTAGTACGTTCTCTAGCTAGAAGAGAAGTATTGTTTATGCTCGTAGGTTTGCTAAACTTTTGGAAACACGTAAGTGCGCATCAGTAGCTTGTGTTATCCTTTCATTTTCTGATAGCATTCCCCGCTATCTACTCAAAGGCGCATTCGACTCGACAAGCATTCGACGTATGGCGACAGATCACATAGCGTGAGCAACTGCCACTCCGCTCGCATTGCGTCTTCAAGTTTGTACACGTTTTGAGGCCTACAAAGCTCAACACGCAGCTTAGTGATCGCTCAGAGGTTTTGTATTGACGCAAGATTTGGTGAGTTAGCGGGCCAATCGAGAACCGTCACCCCATTGCCTTGCAGCCACCGCTGAGTTTGACGAGTTGTATGCGTAGGAACATTGTCAAGTTGAAGGCGTCATTCGTCTTGGTAAAGTGTATCATCCGATTCAAGAAGACACTGTGCCAGAATGTCGATATAAATGGCGGCTGTCATGTTTGTCTTGAACGTTTTCAAAACAGTTTTTTCGCGCGAGCCTATCCTACCCCTTGCGTGGATTTTGAGGCCATGACGAGGAAACGGATTGACTGGTTCAACAACTGCTGGAACCCAAATATGGACGTTATTGCGGTACAGCTCAAAAGTGGTCTCATCTGTGAAAATTGTTTTGCTCCAGTCATCAGCTGCATGGTCAGAGCACCAGTCTACACGTCTCTTTTTTGAGCGTAATTTATCTCAGTAAAGTGTATCGATAGCCTGCATCATGAATTTTTCTTCTGTTGGTGGAAGTACTGACGTCAACTCCTTTCTGCGCTGCCAGCTGATAGCAGGGATTTTTGCTGACTTTGTTGTTCCATGTTGTGTCATGTTCATTAATGCTGTTCGCTGGTTTTCTGCTAGTTTTCTTGGTCTTCCACGGGAAGCTCTGCGTTCTATTTCTTCTCCAGTGTTTAATCTCTTGAGGCTTCGGTACACATTACAGCGAGAAACAGTTAGAAGTTGAAAGATCTTTGATGGCTTCTTGGTACCGGAGCGGTGTAATAACAATATCGCGGCGTTGTCTTTCACGACTCATTTTAGCAATGAAAAAGGTTTCTATAGACGGGTGCGCAGACTATGGAATAGCTTTTGTGACTACCTTAGCTGTTTGAGAAAAATTTGGAGCGGGTTTCTTAGTAAATAGCAAATAAAGAAGACCTTCTATAAATAGTACAAGTAAACTTGAAATGTGCCAATTGTTTGACGCGGACTGTATATGTTGTTTACAATATTTGTGCATCACGCCAACTTCACGTTAAGACGCTGGCAGAGATTCACAAATTATTGCGTCTGACTAGCGTTCATCGCACAAAGAGTAATTTGAAAGTGGTGTGGCGCTGCAAAGTAGCCAAGAGTGTACTCGCAGCACATATGGACTACAACGTTTTGCTTTTGTTGTTGTTGCGCCATTGTTTCAAGCTTTTTCTTTCACAGTAGGTCCTGGTAGTCCTGCGACTGGACTTGCCAAAGGCAGAAAATTACTACTCACGCAGTCAGTGAAAACTTCCATCAAAGCCATGCGAACGAATAGAGTATCCTGGATACGTTCAGTAGCTCTGACTGACATTCTATTGACAATGTGCACGTACTTTCATCGGACGCTGGGATACTTCTGGATAGGACGCTCAATTAAACATTTTCTCTATTCAAACGTCATGAAAGCTAGGCGAGCGTCGTGTTCGCGTCACGAACTCCGACATGTACACAGTGTAACGTTGACGCTCGCAGGATGCTCGCGCCAGCTTCGTACTGTGAACAGTGCTTTAGGATGACGAGCAAGACTATGCCACTTCAATTCATGCAAAACTATTTAATTGACACGAAACTTTCATACACAGTGTACCAAGGTGATCTAGTAGTCTAATATAAAAGTTTGACTTTGCCATCAAAATAGCTGCTGATGTAGACCTCAATGACAGAGAAATCAAGGAGCGTGTGTGTACAGTGCTGGCAACGGCAGCAGATACTCAAACCTTGGAGTCACCTCAAACTCAGACTGCTGTGCATCACAAGCAATTGAAATAAAGTCTAGCGCTTTGGATAATAAATAATATTAATTGCAGTCTCGCGTCCTCTATACAAACTATCTGTAACACCGGCTGCTAAACCCTCCTCCCACCGATTTTAGACAGTATGGCAGCTGATGCTACTGCCACTACAAATTTGTCTCAACTCTCAACTCTTGTTGGCAATGCCAATAAGGTAGTGGAACAGTATATAGAAATTCTTCAAACTGATTCCATTATCTTCTTCAAGCGGTCCAAACTCAGTTGTAGGAAGTACAAGATTCTCTTGATCTTGACTTCCTTTCGTATTACTTTTGTTGATCATATTTCACTATTCATAGACGTGGCTGTTGCTCGGGTAGGCGGTGTGTGGGTGTGCATATGCATGGTAGTTGTTCATAATCCAAACAGTGAAAGACAGGATGGTGTAGACTTGTTTGGCTGTTCAACATGACATATGCATTTTCTTCGTCCTCTGGAAAGATTGATTGATCTCTCAACGACACTCAGCACAATACTGCTGCAACAAATTTAGAGTTTATACTAATTGCATCTTCACAGAAACAATATATCGCACGGAAAGTGGTAATGGCATTTTGGTTGCTTGCTTTTCCACCGAATTGACATCTTGAGCTGCACACTTCAGTCCAGCAGCGATATTATAATGTTTCATGCGCATGTGCAGAAACCAAAAGACCTGACGACTGAAACTTTTCAATAACCAAAATGTTTTTTCAGTTATCCTATTATTTTTCAAAGGCAAAATTTAAAAAAGTTATTACTCAAAATCATTAGTAGTAGAATATAAACCAATCGACTTGCTAGGTGTTGCACAGAGCTACAACAATATGTCACGTGGCTGCCAGCACTGCAAAGTCTGGCTATACAGGTGCTGTTGTCAGCTCTGTAGGCACAGTGAATAAACAAAGGTGTCAGACTGATGCATGCTGAGAATTCTTAACAAGTGCAATGTTGGCAGAGAATTCTCTCTATTAATAAATCCTGACAAGTACATGAGTGCCTAAACCAATTTTCAAAAGCTTGTCACAGGTACAAGTAGAAATGGAAATACACACACTAGTTAACAAATTAACGTAGACCTAGAGCAAAAAGAATTGGAGTTGAAAAGAAAAGATTGGAAATGCAGTGAACTAACACCGGAGCTACATGGGCATAAGCAATAACCATAATCGAAACCTTACAATTCCAAGTGACACATTCTGCATAAACTGCCCGGACCAGCTTGCACACAGCACTAACTACCGCCAAAATAAAGACTCCATGACTACCGAGCAGAGGGCATGCAACAGATCCTCAATGTCACAATATATTTGATACCTGCTCTCTACACCGCCCACACTCAACCCTCTAAAGTGTCATAGACTGCAGCACTTCTTCCTCCATCTAGCTGCACATAACAATGAATAAGCGTCACATGGAAGTCACATGGAATTACAAAGGCGACAGAACATCGCTAACACCCACACCACCAACACACCATGGTCTAACCTAAACTGTTGTGCAGACTGCAATATGTCAAGGAGAATACTCTACAGTGCTCTTGATTAGAGTGAACTTCTTTGTAAATTTCAAGTTTCCATTACGGCTGCATAACATAATACTAAGTATGCATCACGAAGACTTTACTGCCTAGACTAAATCCATTCTGTCTTAGATAGCTTGACTATTTTAGTGCAGGAATAACACCATCAAGCATCGAAATAGACAAGTAAATAAGTTCAACACTTATGGATACATACAGCTCTTGATAGACGAGGTGATTCTGTGACAGTCTTTCTGCATTTGATCAGTTGGGGTTGATAAATATCAATACCAGACCTAGAAACAGTAATTGGTGAAGCTTTATTGCATTTAGGTATTTCAGTACAAGTTAGGATAGACAAACAAAGATGGGTGAGTTATTTTGCTGAATCAAACGTTTTCAGTCATCTAGAAATGTGCAGTATTGAATGCTACCTACTTCTGCAGTCTGGAAACCAAACGGTTTAGTAATCACAATCACATCGCTAGCCTTGTTTCATGCTTGTATGGATTCACACATAGTTACGCGATACTAATAGTGAAGGCTAGAGTCTGATCACTGGTATATGGAGAAGTCACTGCTTAATAAACAATAAGTGACAATAATTGTGTACTAAGGAATGATCTCTTACACTAGATACATTCATGGTCATGTGAGTACAGATGCATGTCACTGATTGACCTTGCAATCATGTGTCTAGCATTTCACAACCATGCATCAAAACGGACAAAAGATAACAATAAGAAGACAGGCCAAAATATGAAAAAAATATCTCATGCAATTCTATACTGAATCTAGACACCCAAAATCTGCAATTTCCTAAAATACCGAGTAATAGGTGATAAAAACACTACTACAAAAGTACGTCATCTTGGTCGTCGTTCACGCCTGACTAGAAATGCTATCTCGTATTATCACGCGTTCATTATCTCATCGAAACGCCACACTATCGTTCCGCCCACACTCACGATCTCTCTCTCCTTTTGGCAACAGCTCCAAGCCTCATTCGGTATGATTATCACATCAATGAGCGTCGGCGTATGTAACTCTTTCCCATTCGCCTCGCAATGATGTCTCGCCACGCACCGACTTTAGCAGTCGCTCTACGCGGGTGTCGAGTACACGACACCAGAAGTGTTACATAGCTGACACTAAAAAGACGAGCAATTACGTAAGAGTGCCCACAATGTCATCCCGAAGCTGACAAGTCACGAAACCTCGATGACTGTCAGATTACTTGGCTACTAGACGTTTGAAGCGCTAATAAGGCGCAAGAACTAGGAATACAACACATGTAGCCAGATGCGACGAACAGTCGACAACAGACTACCGGAAGCTGGTCTTACGCATAAGAACGTTTGCTTTCTAGCTCTCCCGCACTGAATCAAAGCAACAAACACACGACACTAACCTCAGAGCCGCGTTGTCGTTTTCGTGCGCGGCCGTCGTCAATTTCGGCCGAGAAGAACGACGTAGCTGACGTTTCAGACTAAAGAAACGCGGTGTGGAGGTGGACGACGAACGAGTCGTCGACGAGTTGGAGAACAACGCAATGAGACTTGGAGAGGAATTATGTAAGTGTCCGCTGCTTGGGAATGGAGCCTTGCGACCAGCAGCGGTTGAGTATTCGTGCGTTAGAGCACTATTTCTGACATTCTTGAACATGGTGGGACGAGAGAGACTGACGTGATTGAACTGGCGAAGAATCGGTCGGATGATGACTGACCCGAAACCGGTTGTCGATCGGAAATAGACATCAGGTACACGCCTTGTAAATTGATTTAAACACGTCTTGCACCTCCATTGCTGGGCTGCGCAAATGGATTTGTTCGAATACTTTTTCTTCAGCTGTGACCTCGTCAAGAACTGCTGCAGCTTTAGTAGCAGTTGACAGATAAATGAAAATTTCATGTTTTAGCAAAATAGTTCCTAGTTATGGTTGGTAATTTTCAAACTCGTAACCAGCGGGTTCATTATAATTAATTTATTAATTAAGCTTGTCACCGGATAAACAATCGTTAAGGAAAATTTCTTCTGCTAAAAAAGAAAAAATTAACGTGAGACAGGGGTGTAGGAAGCAAAAAGTGACTCGTCCGGCCAAACGTGGGCTAATTGGTTGGATAACGTTGCGCGCGCTAGTAGATGGGTAGGGCAACATAATTTATATCTGGGTCTGTTAGCCTCGCAGTTCAGTACTTCAAAGTATGGATAGTAATGGCCTGGCTGCACGAGGTGATACCACAATCACCTATATGTAATTTGATCGGCTATACCCGTAAAACGGAATTTGATGCCATTGAGCATCTGGACAGACCAGTCGGACCGCGTCCTACGCCTATGTGAGACTAATCACGAGTCTAATGCATCTATCCTACATTATAGATGGAGTAGTCTTGTGTTGCCAGAGAGTAAGACGCAGCGGAAAAGGTTTGGCTCCGCGAGAGAACCTCTGTTTTGAGTGTTAGCGCGCGTTAGAATAGTCAAGGCGAAAGAGTCATCTGTCTAATATGGTAGCTAGCAAGTCATTGACTCTCTTGCAGTACTTCTCTTCTCGCCCTCGTCATTCCCCGGATTGTCAATCCTCCGCGGAGAGAGACTGGGTCGAGTCTACTAGAGTGTATGTCATGTCACTTTCACGTCTGTTCTCCTTGAAATATCAAGCAGCTGGAAAAGTTGAGGGTGCACGTACCCCGTGCAGTTTCCTTTTTCGGTTTCTATGCCGATGATGAATTTGTTGACTGAACATTTCATTAATTAATAAAAAATGTTGGTGATAGTGTGGGTGTGTCTGCTCAATCTGAGTCAATGGAAGGCCATATGACACACAATTGCATCATGTTTTCATGATTCCCCTCTTCAGCACCTGTCATAGCCCATTCGAGGTAGGTTGCGCCACATCTAAAACATAAAATCACGATCCTAATGCATACTTACCTGGCGGCGTGAGACATGTCGGCATTGAATGATTCAGCACCCAAATCGTACCACATCAAACTATAAATTCTTGAAATTTGCTAGCAGCATGCACTCACCATAGTGAGCTCGACGTTGGTGGTTCTCAAATCAAGACATAGTTTTACGGTAGATTCATGGTCTTCTTCTGCCGCATACGTCATAGCCCGGTCGGTCTCGTGGGCACACTAATCTAATCGCGACACAGTCGATCTATGGATTCGTGACTCTTACATGGAGCACGCACCATAGCCTTGACGACGTCGATAGCGCCCATTCGCGACTTTGTTGTAATATATTTTTATGACCACCTTTTGCTGCCCAGGATAAGAATCGATCGAAATTGGTTACCCCCAATTACGATACAGGCGCTTGATATTTTCGTGACCACCTTCTACAGCCCACAACATACCTAAGTCGAGATACATAGCTTCCAATTCTCGACATTAACTGACGACTTCCTCATGACAATTTTCTGCAGCGCATATCATGACTTGGTCGAGTTCGACCTTATTAATTCTCAGACACCCGCACTGTTGACGAAAACATGTCGATCTCCAATTTGTTCAACTTTATATCATATACTTATCTCTGTAATTAGAGCAGGCGCGTAGCTAGCAGTTGACTAAGGGGGTTTGACCGTATCTCACAATAGAGCCTAAAATTGTGTATATTACTCTATTTATTAAAGTTAATATATCAACAATTAGAAAACTCGTTATGACATAAAATTATTGTGTAGATGTGAATGACATTTGATTACAACTATACATAATGCTGCTAATTTTTCTACAGCGTACGTTTTGCATATATATGCCTGACCTTCTAGTACAGTTTGCTTATCTTCGAACCCGATTGGTCTCATCAATTTGCTCCTATATTACGTTACCATACAGTGTGTGAAATTGCAAGAAATGGTCATGATTTTGTCTATATAAGTACTCTAGACTTGCCTGTTTGACAAGCCGACAAGCAGACTAAAGCTACGATTATATTTTGGCTTTTGAGAAATACAAGCGTACGTTATACTCGGATCAAATCCCCGACGGACCTAATCTGCTGCTGAGCTAGGACCAAATCGGTGAACAGAAATGATTGCAGATATCCGAGTTAGACGTTGTGCTCTGGTTCGGAATGTCTTCTGGTACAAGTGCGTTAGCAAAAGGATCTATCTCAACAGCTACATCGGTCAGCAAGTGTTTCCAAAAGCGCCATTAATGCGAAGATGTGGGTCTCTCAATAGATGTAAAACACGTTCTCGTTAAAGACTTTCAGAATGACGTCAATTGAGGATGCTGAGGGTTCAATCAAACCCCTCAACCTCCCCCTGACTGCAAGCTTGTCGCGTTTCATCTTACCTTTTTCTAACTCTAGCCGTTTCAGCGATCGCTCCCCTTGTCTCTCTTCAAACATATTTGTTCTAAGCCCATCTTTGTCTTTGACTTGATCAATTATTCGATCCATATTCTCCGCTTAGACGCACTCCCTTTATACACTCAGTTATCTTCCCGCCTGAACCTTTAGACTCTGACGTTATTGTACGTAAAAAGCTATTTAATTAAGACGAAGAACGGCGATGGTTAACTGACTTACCGGAAACGAACGTTAGTTACGAGCGATAGTCGGATTAACTCAAGCGATAAGTGTTTCGGTACACAGAGTATCAATGATATATACTACTAATGACAAGGTCCTCGCTAAAGTTCACACGCCTTCCTGCGTCTTCTACTCCGTCTCTACGCTCTTCCGACAGCATGCGGCGCTTCTCAACTCTTTTCTGAGCTGACTCTTTTCCGTCTTTATGATCTACCGACATCAGCGCCTCTTAAACATCTTCTGGACTTTACTCTAGGTCGTTCAGCTCTTCCCCAATTTGTCTAGTGCCAGTCTCCAGTTAAAACGTCGGTCTTCAGTCAATTCACCTGTCACGTGGCTTCGTCATCTAGGTACCCAATTACAACTCTCCAATGGTCCTTTCTTCTCAAGCAATTGTGACACTTTGTTTGAACACTCAGATAGCAATATATCAAAATATATCTAAATATATCTTTCGGAGCAAGTTTCAATTTACTTCAATCTTATTCCTACTTTCTGTAAATACTTTGGCGTAACCGATTAAACAAACAAACATCAATACCACGTATGCTCCTGGAAGATGTAGTAATATGAATTGTCATGCATCTATTTACTAGAGAAAAAATTATCTTAATCAATAATGATGTTTATCGCTCAAGTAAATAGACTTCTCCTCAATTACAAGTTTGACTATATTTAGTACACATATGATTCTCACTAAAATTACATAGTGATAAAGTATATAAACTGTTGGCTACAATAATGGTAAGGTGCAATCCCGAAATCTATCTAGACATCCATAGAGTTCTCTTGCACCATGCCAACTAATCCCATCAATTTTAACAAGAACACAAGCAAACGGCAACGCACAATAAAAAAAGGACGAATATCATGTCAGTAACTTGTTTTTTCTTTCAGCCCTCCAATGTCTTGTTTTAGACACTCAGATAGAATTAAATTAAAAATTAAGAATAATCGTTCGATGAAGACAGTATGTATAACATGTAGAGCGCTGGATCCAGGAATTTTTGAAAGAGGAAGTTCACAGTTAGCAGTTATTTATGGCATTACTAATTTTCTCTTTTCTAATGAAATTATATAAAATTATTGAACGACGCCTATTGGAAAAGAGGGGGTTACAACCCCCTGAACTCCCGCTCTGGATCCGGCCCTGAATTATCGTAGCTCACCTTTCCTTATCTTATTGTGACAATCGGGAAAAATAATTTTTCGTATCTCAAGACATTTCTCTACATGTAGACTGGCTTGGTATGCTTCTTTCATGGCAAGGAATAACGTAGCATGGTAAAAGTGACATGCACACATACAATCACGCCGACACAGGCTGAAACATTCTAGAAAAATTTAACTCTACCAAATAGAATGGGTTTATGGTATATCAGCAATATCAATCTCCTTTACTGATGACGTTACCAAAGTGCTGAGTTGGACTTTTAATTAGTGGTAATTTATAAGTCGGTTTAACTACCGTAATAGACAACGTGGCAAAACGTGAGCTCGTTGATAAATCATGTGAAAGAGACCAATGGACATTCTACTGTAACAAAGGAAAACCAAGTGTCCATTTTCAAATACTGTTTCCCCAGTAAGCCTCATGAAACTACAGATAAAGCCAGTACTAGTGTAAACCTATAGCAGAACCATGTCAAATTTCTGTCAAAAAGTTTACAAAGATAACAAATGAGTATGAGCTTTTGGTACCAAATTTTGGAAATGACACAATCAAACACGAATATATCCATAACGTAACACCTAAACTGTCTGATTGATTTCTATCAGACTTAGCCATACATGACTTATAAGTATCCATGTACAAACTTCACCAAGTAGAAAAGAAGGCTTCACATCCTATTTGATCCCACGATGCACATACACAAATAACTAGATGAATCAATTGAATGATTGTAAGAAACGGTGAAGTCCAGCTCCAAATACTGGTCAGAGCTGTTCCGCATGTATTGCAAATAGCGAAATAATAAACGCATCGATTCCCACAATTCCAGCATTGTGCTGCAACACTAATGATAATAATCCCACGGGTCGCTTGATTCCACAAAAATCTCAAAAACAGGGTAACAATGTCTAATAGGTACATTCTCTAACAAAAATGCATACACATTAGCCGAGGAGGGTCACCTTCATCACTTCGACTTGCAGACTGCAAACTCAATACTTGGTTTCACTCCCAATTTATGTAAGTTCCTATTCACGCCTTCGCCCACTGGGTGGTACTCAGTAGTAGTTTAACGATCTCGTCTTGCACGAAATTATTGCAATCTAAACTGGATCCTAGATGACAAAAGTCAAGTCATCAGTAGAAGATAGCAAACCACACTCTGGACAAAGCAGAGTATTAGATTTGCTATTCATGTAAAGGTAATAAAAATAGACATAGAAACTTCAAAGAACTCAATTTGTAGAGTCTGTAAATACTATGTTATGTAGCAAAGTAATTTTTGTACAAAATATCTATTTTTCATAAGATCGTGTACCTGATTTATTCTGTGCCGGTAGATCTTTCTGGGATTTGGAGGCCTTCAAACCCATTATAAATTGCAAACGTACAGTCTCACGTCACGAATTTCCTGTTATAAAAATGACCATCTTAAAAGAACTAAGCGGACCACTACATAATGTAAAGGTCCTAAATCCTAGCACGTGACGCACGAGCCTAATAAGTATCGCGTGGAAAAATACTTATAGCAAATGATATGATAACATGCCTAGCCTACAAAGTTTTTCATGCTTCTATTCAATAATCCCAAGCTATACGTATATGTGTGTGTGTGTGTGTGTATATATATATATATATATATATATATATATATATATATAAACCCATAATATCTACAGTATGTAAAGTCAACCACTTCTGTTTCATTGCTTAATTAAGCCACCTATTCCGTTTTCTGCACTGGCACATTACTAATGGCTAGTAAATTTATATTATTATTAGTTGCACATAATTATATTTTTGGTGTATGCAGTCATAAAGTACAACTCATTTACCTCGTCCTAAATTATTTTGAAGTATATCTTCCTAAAAAATTCTTATAAATAATTTTGTTTAGAGTTATATCCCGTTAATTAGCAGCCACGGACAGAATTCTCAAAAGATAATTAATATAATAAACGTTGTATGGAATTTTACATTGTTGAATAGATATTCCGTTTTGAATTCAACTATAAATATATCTCACTCACATACATTTTTATACAGTTCAATAATGTGTTGTTCGATTAGATCGAGTTTCAAGAAAATAACTGGGATCGCAAAGTATATACATTACTACTGGTATGCCATTACAGCTTCCCTTCTTCGCCCGGCGATGATTACGTACATTATTGATTGCTAGGTGCATTAGTATTACATTCTAGAAATTGACCGAGAATTTCGTACAGAGTTATATTCAGTTTAATTATATCCCAATTTTAGAAATTAGAAGGGATCGTGAATCGCATCAGATAAAAAAATCTTAAAAGTCACGTGCCAGTACTTCGTCACCCGTATATATTGCTTGACACGCGTTCTGAATGACTTTGCTCATCGCGTTTTTTGGTAGAAATAGACTCATTCCAAGTGTACCGCTCGGACGCGTGTGTCGTATTCGGTGCAGATGCAATCACAATTTGGAGCAGTACGTGAGCGCTGGAAGAGAGGCCGCAGTCGGCAATGAATTGTCAATCTCCAGAAACGGTGCAAAGTACGCCAAGACTGTACAGTCTACACGAAACTATTGCTGGCAAGCATTTGATGGAACTGTAAGATGTAGCGTTCGCCTCGTCAACAGATATTTTGCGGAAGTCGACCCTCCGAAGGAAACCCCGCGCAGTTTGCAGTCGGCCTTACTGGTTTGGCATGAGCAAGGCAAATTAGGCGAATACCTATCCAGTGGAGATGCGCAAATACTCACAGACAGACAGACAGCCTGACAGATAGACAAACAGACAGACAGAATGACAGGCAGACAGACAGACACAGAGACAGACAGACAGAAAGACAGAGAGACAGACTGACTGACAGGCAGACAGACAGAAAGACAGAAAGACAGACAGACAGACAGACAGACAGACGGACGGACGGACGGACAAACCGATAGACAGAGAGACAGACAGACTGACAGAGCACTCTCTTATGTCCAACTGGGTAGAAAAAAATCAGTGTGAGAAGTTTCTTGTTTATATTCCATTTGACTGATTTGTCACAAGTACAGGTGGTTTCACCTGTTTAACATTGTAAAGTGTCTTGCCCTCTATATCGTATTGTTGTCAAATACAGCAATCTCATGATTCCGACCGTTTGCAGCGCAATTTTAGCAATCGTTTGAATTTTTTGCGATGCTCACATTGCCGACTCTGGTTTCTAAAGTTTTATCAACATACATCTCAATGTAGGAAAAGGTCACCAAAGTCTACTTCTTGGGATTCAGGTTGTCAAAACAAGAGCGTCGCCGCTTCACTTACTACCTGCCAAGTGTCAACAGTTCCTTGTTTTGAAGCACAGTCGCCTTCAATATTAGATGAAAACAGCAAGTTGCTTTCTGCAGTTTCTATACATGAGGTCGTCTAGACCTAGCATCAGCTGCTTTAGAGTTCATTCGCAAGTTGTCACCGGATACTATGCTGTCGGCTACACCTTCTAGAGTTGTGCAATTAGTCAAATCAGCCTTGAGGTCCAACTTCAGAGGTTGCTGTTAGGTGGCTTTGAGAAAAATATGTGAAACCCAAGATAATGATAGAGGAGCATGGTAGAGGGACATGTCTGGCTTGAAAGAAGCCGAGTCTGTTTTTGGACAAGTTTCTAGAATGAAAATGGGAGGAATTGCTGCATTTGTCTGAGTCTACGATTTATAAGAGAGCTGATTTCAAGTTTTATCAATCAAAACAAGCATCTCTCAAATTGATTCGATGTGCTAAACTTTCAAGAGCAGGTAGATTGTTAACTGGTAAGGGGTTAGCACTAGCTTTAGAAGAGACAGTTCCAAAGTTAGAGAAAAAGAATCCGGAAAAGTCTGAGAAATTTTTGCTGTTTCCCCTTTAGTAAATTTTAATCGAAGAAGTCTCTCTAAAGCTCTTCTTCTCGAAGTGATTATTCGATAACCACGAATTTCTGGTGCTGGACCATCTGGTTGGCGTTATAAGATTTTCAAAGTCTTTATGGAACTTGGTTGTGGGTCAAATTTATCGAGAGATGAAACGGTCAAGGTTAGCTGGCCGCAGTCGGTTGTCCGCTCCCGCCCGTTACAGTGCAGTCGGATGCGTCCGGAGGCTGGGGTTGCAGTGCAGTGTGGAGTGAATGGTGACTTCAGGTTCAATGGGGTGCGTCGTGGGCCAATGTTTCCATTGTTCCAAAGAATTCGCACCGATTGTTTTCGCCGCCCTGGTCTTCGGTCGAGATCTTCAAAACGACCATGTTTTGTTTCAGTCAGACAACTCCACAGTTGTCGCATTGCTGCAGCGAGGTAGGTGCCGGGATCTGCGTGTGATACAACTGCTTCACATGCTTCACTTTGTGGCTGAGCACTGTAGTTTTAATTTTACGTCAGCTCACCTGCCAGGACTGTATAACGCTCGGGGACGCTATATCTCGCAGACAGGCTAATTCAAGTGCTTTTACGTCGTCGCATTTGTCTCAGATTTCACATCCCGTCTCATCAACCTTCATCGACATGGTGTGCGATCTGCAGGTGGACTGGACATCGGACGATTGAAACAGTCGGTTGCGCGCTTGCTTGGAGCATCTATAGCTACGTCGATGGCCCGGTGGTATCGTTCGGGTTATGTACGGTATCGGAGGTTCAGCACGATATCGGAGGCTCTGTGATAGAGCTCACGTGTTGCCTTTTCCAAGGTGAGAACGGATACTGTCTTTTTTGGTCGCGTCCTTAGACAATGCTCAACTCTCTCATGCCACCATCAAGTGTTACCTGTCGGCGTTACGGCACTTTCAGATTTGCCATGGCTATAGTAACCCGTTCTCTGCTCCCTTCCGCGATTTGAGCTCGTACTACTGGGAATCAAGAGTCTAATATGGGCAGTGGTTCGCCATGGTCGCTTGCCCGTTACGCCGGAGGTGCTCAAAATTTGCTATACCACTGGTCTCCAAGTTCTTCAGACTTTGACGTTTTGATGCTATCGAGTGCTTGCTGCCTTGGGTTCTTTGCTTTCCTTCGGGCTGGCGAGTTCACAGTGCCCTCTCGAGCAGCCTATGACCCCTCGGATCACTTGTCCGTCGAGGATGTCGCGATATACTCACGTGCTTCTCCGTCGATCATACGTCTTCGCCTTAAGCAATCAAAGACGGACACGTTTCGGCGGGAGGTCGACATCCAGCATGGCAAAACTGACTCGGACCTCTGCCCGTCACCACCGTGTTGGCATATTTGGCGATTAGAGGATCGGCACCGGGACCGCTATTTCTATTTCGCGACGGCGCGACATTGTCAAGAGGCCGCTTGGTAAGTGAGGTCAGAGGAGCTTTGGCTGCCAGCGGCCATGACCCCGTACGCTACTCAAGGCACAGCTTCAGAAAAGTGGCTGCGACGGCGGCAGCAAGCCGGGGATTAGAGGAGTCCACCATCCTGACGCTGGAAAGATGGCGCAGCGATGAGTACAAACGATATTTAAAATTGGATAAAAATACGTTGGCTGGCTTTTCGAGATGTCTCGTAGCATCTAAGCAATGAAGGTCTTTTGCGTGTGTTTAGTGTAACATGTCGTTCACGCCACTGTCATTCGTTATGCCGGCCTCCAAGGCCGTGCGGGGTTTCGCTAAGTGCTCGCGCGTGGAGGTAGGTGTCGGCTTGGAAGGAGTGGTGACCAACTTGGCTGTGGTCACTTCTCTGTGTCGTGGTATATGGATCAAAATAATGCAGTTAAGGGCCATGTGGGTCCGGGTTCGGTCTCGGTGGCCCAGACCATGGCCAAGCACTGACCTCCAGCGCAGCTTGTGAATTCAAGCCGGACTCAAGCCACTCTACATAGCCATGCTTTCATGGTCAGGCGGTCCGTCATGGAACGGAATAGCAAGTAGAGAAATTCAGGTAAGAAATTTGTTAGGAGTAACGGGAATTCAAATGGAGTTTAACGGAATCGCTAAGCATAGTTCAATTCAATTACTCGGCGCGGCCGCTGCACGAGCAAGAAAGCGTACACGGTTGGCCCCAAGTGTCTGTGCGCAGGCGCATAGCTCACGTCGGTCTGCGCGCGAGCAAGCAGTCTCCGTTTCGTTTTCTTGCCTTTCCCGCCCTGTTGTCGGAGCTCTAATTTCTGGTCATGTCAACTCTCCGTGGATGCAGCCTCGAGTCATCCACGTGAACGTGGAGTTGGTTCGCGGGCCGGTCTCGGTGGCCCCACCATTGCCGAGCAACGACCTCTTGCGCAGCTTGGGAATACAAGCCGGACTCTGCCCACTCAACATAGCCACGCTTTCATGTGGAGGTGGGCCGTCACAAAACGGAAAGGCAACAAGAGAAATCTATGGAAGAAGTTTGTTAAAAGTAAAAGGAATTTAATGACTGCACATGTAATTGATTAATTAAGAATGTTGGTAATAGTGTCAGTGTGTCTGCTCAATCTGAATCAATGGAGGGCCAGATGACACACAATTGCACGGTGTTTTCGTGATTCGCCTCTTCAGCACCTTTCATAGCCCTTTCGAGGTAGGTTGCGCCACATCTACAACATAAAGTCACGATCCTAATGCCAACGTACCTGGCGGCGTGAGACATGGCGGCATTGTATGCTTCAGCACCAAAATCGTGACATACGCTCTATAAATTCTTAAATAAAATTTGCTTGCAGCATGCACTCACCATAGTGAGCTCGACGTCGGTGATTCTCAAATCACGACCTAGTTTTACGGTAGATTCATGGCCTTCTTCTGCCGCATACGTCATAGCCCGGTCGGTCTCGTGGGCACACTAATCGCGACACAAGCGAACTATGGATTCGTGACTCTTACATGTAGCACGCACCATAGTCTTGACGACGTCGATAGCCCCCAATCGCGACATTGTTGTAATATACTTTATGACCACTTTTTGCTGCCCAGGATAAGAATCGATCAAAATTGGTGACACCCCAATTACGATACAGGCGCTTGATATTTTCGTGACCACTTTCTACAACACATAACATACCTAAGTCGAGATAAGTAGCTTCCAATTCTCGACATTAACTGACGACTTTCTTATGACAACCTTCTGCAGCTCATATCATGACATCGTCGAGATCGACTTTATTAAGTCTCAGACACCATCTCTGTTGATAAAAACATGTCGGTCTCCAATTTGTTCAACTTTATATCATATACTTCTCTCTGTAATTAGCGCTGGCGCATAGCTAGCAGTTCACTAAGGGGGTTCGACCGTATCTCACAATAGATCCTAAAATTGTGCATATTACTCTATTTATTAAAGCTAAAATTTCAACAATTAGAAAACTCGTTATGACATAAAGTTATTGTGTAGATGTGAATGACATTTGATAAAAACTACGCAGACTGCTGCTAATTTGTCTACTGCGTACATTTTGTTTAGATATGCCTGACCTTCAAGTATAACTTGGTTATCTTCGAGCCAGATTGGTCTCATGAATTTGCTCCTATATTACGTTACCATGCAGTGTGTGAAATTGCAATAAATGGTCATGATTTTCTCTATAGAAGTACTCTACACTTGCCTGTTTGACAAACCGACAAGCAGAATAATGCTACGATTATATTTTGGCTTTTGAGAAATACAAGCGAACGTTATACTCGGATCAAATCCCCGACGGACCTTATACGCTGCTGCGCTAGCACCAAATCAGTCAACAGAAATGATTGCAAGATATCCGAGGTAGACGCCGTGCGCTGGTTCAGAATGTCTTCTGGTACAAGTGCGTTAGCAAAAGTATGTATCTCAACAGCTACCCCGGTCAGCAAGTGTTTCCAAAAGCGCCATTAATGCAAAGATTTGGGTCTCTCAATAGATGTAAAACACGTTTTTTGGTAAAGACTTTCAGAATGACGTCAATTGAGGATGCTGAGGGTTCAATCAAACCACTCAACTCCCCCAGACTACAAGCCTGTCGCATTTTATCTTACCTTTTTCTAACTCTAGCCGTTTCAGGGGTCGCTCTCCTCGTCTCTCTTCAAACATTTTTGTTCTAAGCCCATTTCGCTCCTTGACTTGATCAATTATTCGATCCATATTCTCCGCTTAGAAGCACTCCCTTTGTACACTCTGTTATCTTCCTGCATGCACCTTTAGACTGTGACGTTATTGTACGTAAAAAGCTATATAATTAAGACGAAGAACGGCGATGGTTGACTGACTTACCGGAAACGAACTTTAGTGTACGAGCGATATTCGGATTAACCCAATGGATAAGTGTTTAGGTACAGAGTATCAATGATATAAAAAACTAATGACCCGGTCATCACTAAAGTTCACACGCCTTCCTGCGTCTTCTACTCCATCTCTACGCTCTTCCGACACCATGCACCGCTTCTCAACTCTTTTCTGAGCAGACTCTTTTCCATCTCTACACTCTACCGGCATCAGCGCCTCTTAACCATCTCCTGGACTTTACTCTACGTCGTTCAGCTCTCCCACAATTCGTCTAGTGCCAGTCTCCAGTTAAAACGTCGGTCTTAAGTAAAAAATTCACCTTTCACGAGGCTTCCTCATCTAGGTACCCATTACAACTCTCCAATGGTCCTTTCTTCTCAAGCAATTATGACACTTTGTTTCAACACTAAGATAGCAATATATCAAAATATATCTAACTATATCTTTCGGAGCAAGTACGATTTACTTCAATCTTATTTCTACTTTCTGTAAATACTTTGGCGTAACCGATTAAACAAACAAACATCAATACAACGTATGCTCCTGGAAGATGTAGTAATATGAATTGCCATGCATCTATTTACTAGAGAAAAAATTATCTTAATCAATAATGATGTTAATCGCTCAAGTAAATAGACTTCTCGTCAATTACAAGTTTGACTATATTTAGTACACATATGATTCTCACTAAAATTACATAGTGATAAAGTATATAAACTGTTGGCTACAATAATGGTAAGGTGCAATCCCGAAATCTATCTAGACATCCATAGAGTTCTCTTGCACCATGCCAACTAATCCCATCAATTTTAACAAGAACACAAGCAAACGGCAACACACAATCAAAACAGTAAGAAAATCATGTCAGTCACTTGTATATTCTTTCAGCCCTCCAATGTCTTGTTTTAGACACTCAGCTAGAAACAAATTAGAAATTAAGAGTAATCGTTCGATGAAGACAGTGTGTATAACATGTAGAGGGCGGGATCCAGAATGTTTTGAAAGAGAGGGTTCACCGTTAGCAGTTATTTGTAGCATTACTAATTTTCTCTTTTCTAATGAAATTATATAAAATTATTGAACCACGCCCATGGGAAAAAAGGGGGTTGCAACCTCCTGAACCCAGGCTCTGGATCCGGCCCTGAATTATCTTAGCTCACCTTCCCTTATTTTTCTGTGACAATCGGGAAAAATAATTTTTCGTATCTCAACACATTTCTCTACATGTAGACTGGCTTGGTATGCTTGTTTCATGGCAAGGAATAACGTAGCAAGGTAAAAGTGACCTGCACACATACAATCACATCGACACAAAAACCAACGACGCAAAGAGATCAATGCACAATCTGCTGTGTAATGACTAGTAGGTAGGTTGTCTTGCAAAAACGACAAGGCAGTTTGCAAGTGCGACGTAGACTCTTCAAGTCTTGCGGTCTTGATCTCATACGAACCTAATCGCATCATACCTACATACATTCACATTGCTATCAGACGTTTGTAACATACTATGCAAAGTTTGAGAATATATCATCTTACCAATAGCAATAAAGGTACGATTAGGGAAGATGCGCTTTCTTTCCATTTCTATGGCTTCCAGACACATCTTTATGGCTTCATTCCAACACTCTTTCTCGTCATAGTCGAGAGACAATAAATACAAATCTAGATTATAAATACAATTAGCTACAATCCCACCGAGCTAACGTAGAAACGAAATGTAAACTAACTTATAGCAACGTATTCATCTCGATCGGGCGAGCAATCTTGTTTTAGATACAATTCTCGAGCTTTCTCGTGCCACGATATGGCTTCCTCGTACTTTCCTTGTGATCGATAACAGTATCCCACAGCATTCATACCTGTAACATCGCAAGATGAAGGCAGCAGTTCCAAAACATTTTGCAGAAGACTATTCAATGCTTATGAGAAAATAATTATTATTATCATTCAAGTAGTGCATCTTTCAGTATATTAATTGTACCGTCCATAAAGTCATAAAGTAGATTGTGTGTACGATTAAATAATCATGCTCGCACATACGGACTTGTATCGATCTCAAGTATTTTTAGTTGTAGCTGTGAATCGTAATAATGCAGTACCCTGACCACAAAATCATTATAGATCGCTAGTTCGCTCTATAGTGCTGTGTAACCGTTTCAAATGCGCTCAGACCAAAGTATGAAACTATTGCAAAGCTAAAGCTGCTTAATTGGATGTGGGTTGACGAATATATGGCAGCATTGTTATCTTCCAATTAACAATGCACATATTCGGTGCTCACTGTAATCTGAATACGCTTGATTTCCCAGAGGACGCCGTGAAAGCATACGCGTAACATTGCGTGATTTCACCATATGCATTTCGTGTCACGTGCATAACTAGACTACAGACAATGTCTAACGCAATCTGTCTTTGTAACGTCCAACTCAGACTATAGAAAGACACATACGTTAGGTGTGTTGTCACCGCTAATAGTAACGTCAAGAACGCGGCAGTTACGAATTGTTTGACTTGGTGCAGCTAATTTAATCGCGATAAAATGCGCATACACGCTAATGTAAGCGTGGTAGTTAAATAGAATAACTATTACAAATATCAACTATCTAAACATTAATTTAACACTTTGTAATACAAAAGAAAGTAGAAATCCTATAGCGATATGCAAAAAGATAATGTATAATCATACATGATTCGAAAGCATATTGACCGTCAAGCGTATGGCCACATTAGCTAACACAATGACTCGTGTCTTTACGCATGTTATCAACACATCTTGCCCGAAAATCTTACTTATAATAGTATATATATTGCAAGAGACTTTTGTACTTACAATGTGCCATAGTAAGATGTGAAGGCGGCAACGACACGGTTGCCATCTCATACGCTTTGCTTGCGAGTTGAAAGGCTTCCTCTTTTCTGTCCAGAAGGTCGTAGGTTATGGCAAGGCAACAGAGAACTAAGTTTATTCAATGAAAATAAAATACGCATTTCTATCATTAATTACTTATTATTTCATACCAGATGCCAATTGTGGATGAGAAGGTGAGCAACTCGACCGAATGAGGGTAACTGCCTCCTCCACTAAATTTGCACTCTTTTCGAGGTTTCCGCTTTGTTCGATGCAATAACCAAGATCGATAAGAGCTGAAATGTAAAACAGGATGTTATCAACTTTAGGCGTTACCTGTAGATTTGCTACATGAAAACAACTATCCACAAATGTCCTCAAACAATTCGCAAAATTTCTTAGAAAACATGCTGTCTTTCGTAGTATCCTAGCCTAAACTATCTTTCAAATCTATTTCTCTGTTTCAAGGTATCAAACACATTTAGGAATGTACATCTCTCATGTCTATAAAAGATACGGATTTATCAAAAATGAACACATACTTACATCTAAAGTCGAACCTCATTCATGTTACTCAACATCGTGGTTTATCTAGTCAACTTGAAGACTTTTGCATAAATATTTATGAGTTTTAAATATCCTGTGAGTACAATTGCTTTTCAATATTCGTTTCCTCTGACTGATTACGCAAATGATACATAACTGTATGTTGATTTCGCTTGGACCACATTGCTCCTGCTTTCAATTTTATCATTTTTATTTGAAAATAAAAATAAAAGGCAAATAAAAATTATCAAATATAATAGAATGCCCACGCTATATTTACATTAAAAATGAAGACAGCACGAGCTGTAATTATTTGTTTGATGTATTTAGGATGTTGAAAGAAAATGGAATAAACTGCGTACATGATGAAAAGGTACGCAATACTAACTTGTTGCAAGGAGGTCGTCTCGCATAGGCGAAGAACTTAGTTGTTGCAGCAATTGGTGAGATTTCTCATACCACACGATGGCTGCGTTGTAGTCTCCTCGAGATTCACAGCAATAACCGATACCGTTCATATCTGTAATACATCACATTGTTAGCAAAATGCTAAGCAAATCTAAAAATACAATACACTCTTGCTATATCACCATGACTGTAAAATTTGCAAAATTTTTAATCTATGTAAAACAGTGAGTAAGCAAAACGGTCTAAACATTTACATAATCTGTCACAGGGATGTCTTCATGTTCTATTTTACAGCAACATTTATATCACCAGTTGGACATGCTGGGCATCAAATTCAAAAACTATAAATTTAGATTTCACAAATAATGCTCCTCTCGGTTGAACGAGCAGAGTACGGGTATGAAGTTGAAAACCTAACGAGACAGCTGCAGATGACACGAATAGATTTAGTAGCAGACATCGTCAAATAGCTTCTGTGAGTAATCAGATTCTACAGATCATTATGGTATTAAGAGAATCTAGACAAACGTACTTACACAACGCCAAGTCACAATGTGATGATGGTAATGATACACTTGCAATATCAAACGCTTCTCTTGCCAATTTCATGGCTTCATCTTTTCTGTCAAGTAAACCGTACGTAGAGGAAAGATGACCTATATCTAGACGAACATGATAATATTACTAAATACGTATTTATAATTATGATTATGCCTCAGTATTTCTTACCTAGTGCCAAGGAGGGATGAGAAGATGAGTAGCAAGATCGATCGATTCTGACTGCCTCCTCCATTAAACTCACACTTTCCTTAAGTTTCCCGCCGTCTCTGTAGCAGATACCAAGATTCATGAGAGCTAACATAGAAAATGTTGAGTTTCAATTTCCATATTTCAAATATTCACACATGTACAATACAAATATTAAAAATCGCTGCACAGTTTATGTACATACTCGAAGACATCTCCACTAGATTGAAGTCATCCAATTGCCTTTTCAACACGAGCGACTCCTCGTATGCCTTTATCGCCTCGTCGTATTTCCCGCTTGCTTGATATGTGAAAGCAAGGTTATGTAGCGCTAGAACGACAATCATATTATTTGCAAGAGTAGTTGGAACACTACCGATGCAAAAACAAGTTGCGAATATTGGACTAGCGCATCAATGGTGAAGTGTGACATTTTAATTACTAAGAATATGAATATATGAGCAGGAGCATACCACAAGCAGTATCTGCACCAACTGCTACACCGGCATATTCTCGTATCCATTCAATCTGTTTCCTGAACAGCTTCTCTGCATCTTCAAAGATCTTCATTTCCCGGTAGCAACACCCTAAGCGGCTTAGAGCTGAAAGAAAAATGTGATAACTTAACATTGAAAGTAGCACCAAACGACCAAGATATATAATACAAAATAGAGCGAAGTAGCTATGAAACCTGCATGATTGTGAATTTAACGTTTAAAAGGATGCATATTTATATTGTATCATCTAAACTAGAGCAATAGCTTCTTAGTGTGACTTATAGAAATATAAGTAAATTTAATATCGCTGTCTGCCTAGTTGCGTTGTTGACCGTACAACGAGATGCAAATTGTTAAAAATGTGTACCGTCATTTCTAGAATACAAAGTTTATGTTCCATTACTATTCTACACAATGTCACGCGTCACTTTCAGAAAAGCGCTGAGGTAGCACAACAACCGGTAGAAGCGACGATACAAATGTTGCGACAATTCTCGTGATAGAACTCGACACACAACTATGACACGAAAATACTCCATATTATAGTTGAACTATATACATAACCGGTAACAAGCATTCAGTCAAACAGATACAGTCAAATGCAACCTATAAACCCTTCTCCTTCTCTATATTTAGAAATCACCTGTCGCTCAATGAGAGCTGATCGCGAACAAATACTTTCCATTTATGATAATATGCCTAATACATTGCAGTTAATTTTTAATACTATTTTCACTTCAAATTGTGGTCTGACTTATCACAACATATAGTTAGTCTCTTTCTGTCAACCGTTTGTCACAAAACTAAAGACGTTTCGTGAATATTGTCAGGTTGCCGTGGGCATGCGAAATATGAGGTAGACACATACGTTTACATGTTAAAGAAAGGATCCACAGTTGAAAAGTGATTACAATTTGCAAACGAAATCGTCCATTTTTCACTCCGCTGAAATGCAAGTGACGCGTGTTAGTCTGATTCAGTATTGGGTTACGAACCGACAGCACTCTTCGTCCTCTAATATATTATTTAAACAATCTGAAATCGCAAACGCATCTTATATACACAGAAGTTCAAAACAAAAGACAGCGATTAAGAAACGGCACATGCAAAATAATGCAGCTGCAATATCTACGCGTGAGTGACTAGAAGTAGTTGTGACTACCCATTCACTGGTGCAGGTGGCAATGACTAGCGTTCACAAGCGCCGGAATGTGAGAGATTCACGGTCACCACTCCCAGCCACCAGTGGCTCGAGAGGCAATATATCCTAGGCACCACTGAAAGCGGCTAGGCAAGAACCCCCCATGCATTGAACTATAATTCTGCAATTAGTCTCTGCACAAAAGAAGTGTTTCAAGTATTCACTGATTTGGAAGACGATGCGAATACGTTCCATGTCGAACTCGTTCATGTCAGATATTAAAAAGCAGCATTCAAACTGTTGTGCGATTGGGGTTGACGGTATAATAGCACAGAAGAGCGCGAACAGAATGTGACTTTGACAGTTGCTCTCCCAGTAATTAGCTAGAAACTTCAACTTCAAGAAATTTGCTCACTGTACGGCAAAATGCCGAAGAGAAGCCCTCTGGCCTTCAAATTGAAGAAAGTTGACACATTATTATTATAAATAGCATACACTTCTGTAAAATACAAAGAAACAAATATATAGTATGTGCAAGTGCATGTGCTGCCGTTTAGATAAAAATTGTTTTCAAAATGTGCACTTATTCTACTTTCTGTGCCTTTTATAATCTCAATTATTTTTGTCAAAACGCTAAATCGATAATAGTGGCATTAGTCTAACGTTTCCGCTTTCGATAATAATGTTTTCCGTATATACACAAGACTCTAGATCTACACATAGATGATAGACATTGTTACCATAACTGCTGTTACTTTTTCGGGGTTCTCCCCACGAATACAAAATTACGTGTCGGAGACTGACGGTAGTAGGAAGACGCCCATGTTCACAACAGACGCTCGGACACACAAACCATTGTTAATTAATATTATTGTTGATGACTTCAAACTAATTGCTTGGATAATCCCACCATTGTGTTGAGATGCTAGACACTGCTGCTCTTGGAATACAGCTAATTTATGCATAAGAGACTCGGCTTGTCGCGCAGGAGCATCTTTATGGAGCGAGACACAATGTAGAAGATTAGAAATAGTGGACGAATTGCGTTCATTGCCGGGTGTTAAAGCGTTGGCATAATTTACAAAACATTCTTTATCCATCACTTGTTGGATGCACCCACGGGTATAGTTTCTCACAATCCGGATCATGGTGACCTTGTTTGTGTTTTGAAGACTTGGAGTTACGCTAGGTTTACAATATGACGCTAATGAAGCCCGCGACGCAAGCGAGGACGGTCGCGTGAAGACGACGATTCGGTGTCAAAATGCTGACGCTGACGTTGTACCATGTACAATAACATTTGATAAGTGTCAGCGACGAGCCACTACGCGCATGCTCATCGTAATCTTATACAAAAATGTCTGTGATTTGGTTTTTATTTCCTGAGTTTCTCACTCATCAAGTCGTCGCGGAGACGCTTCTACATTATTTGGCAGCCTGCTGCTGGAAGCCGGTTTTTTCAATACGTTATCCAATCGTCTTTCTTACGCTTTTCATCTCTAAGCCAACATGACTGGATCTGCAGCAAGCAGCCGTACCTACACGTATGCACATTCGGTAGGTTTCACTTCCACAGTTTACTTTCGGCTATTTCACTTCAGGATTTGATCTCTGATTTGTCGAAAAAAGACACGTGCTTACAGTAGACGCTAGAGCACTTCCGGTTTGAACGCTAGAGTTGAACTTGAATCAACTCTAGCGTTGGCGACGCTGACGACGCTTGCGACGTTGACGACGCTCGTGACGCAACGTGCGAGTGTTTACAATTTGACGTCTGCATGAGCGTCGTCGCTAGCATCCTCGCCAGCGTCCTCGAGCGTCGCCAGCGTCATATTGTAAACATGGCTTTGGACGTACTGTCGTATTGAGCGGTAGAGTCAGACTGCGTATTATTGTTATCGGCCTAAGGCAGAGCTCCTTATTCGGCTTGACTGGAAATAGATTTCCTCCGACTCGTTACTTTTAACATCTGTCTCTTCGAAACATGATCTCTTTGACTTTCGCCCCAATACGGGAAAGAAGAAAGTTATTGAACCTGCCACCTTTCTTGCATAAATGAAACGTTTAGACGTCCTAAATTGACCTTGAAAGTGGAGGAGGTAAGTCGATGACCACGAACTTTTTCTTCAGTGACTAGCTCTCTAGTAACGACTTTCCAACTCAATTAGAATGCAGATCTTCATTTGCTTTTTTTCGGGCGATTGTACTTGGTCACGTGTCTTGGTGTTTTTGGCGTGGCGAAGCACCACGCTATAACACTTAACAGAGAACTCTGCTAATTGTATGTTATTCAGTTGTAAAAGTATTAGAATATGCTAACAACAGCTTTTGATAAAACCCATATTTACAACTAAAAAGACAAGAAAGTATGGTTCACCATGCAATCCGTTCAGCTCAACGGTGACGGGAGGGCACAAAAACGGCAGATGTCCTATGTTGCGCCATCCTTCTCATTTCACTATTCAAGCAGTGTCCCACTATCGCGCGTATTAATCCGAGCGGCAAAATTGATATCAATCAAAACGTGGCGCCATCTATTGTCTGATTGGTCTACTTACAGTCATTCACACGTATAACTTCTGCTAAAAATGCAGCAAAACCATTCGGATAAAACAGAAGGCAATCAACACAACGAGGCATTACCAAAATTCACGTTTGAGGTCGGCATGTTAGGAATACCCTCAACGCAGTTGTTGTCGCGCGGCACCGCTTGCCTTGAGCTGCGCGGCGTGAATCGTGACAGGCCATTATCGTGTTAAACAGAATAGGAAAAATTCAGTCATTTGTAAAAATACATTCAGTAATTACTTACACACTCTTATATCAATATCGTCTTACCCGCACCATATAACCTACGAAGAGAATCGTCGACGCCAAATGCTTCCAATACTTGTACGGCTTCTTCAAAGTATGGCTTCGATGAGTCAGGTGTACGCATTAGATCGTAAGCATCACCAACAGAAATCAGACCTGAAATATCAAATTGCAAAGCTAAACTGCTATTATGGGTAAAATTGTACTCACTGTCGCTCAATTCACAGGCTTCGACTTTAGTGCGAATGCCGATTCGACGACGAATTTGCAACCGCTCCTCTGCTAAATGCTTGGCTGTTGTAATGTCGTAGAGATATGTTGCCAACCAACAGGAAAACTTCAAAAGCTTTAGACATTCTTGCTTTATACATTTCAACTTCAAGATGTGATCGCAAACGCTGTAAACGTGTGGAGCCAATGCAATCAACTTGCTGTTATTGAGGTTGCGTTTTATGGCTTCATCGGACTTTGGTAACATGTCTTGAATACAATTTGTCAAACAAACGACAGAAGATAGTAATTTGTTTCTTCTCTTCGTGTGGCTTATAACAGACCGCTGAACGAGCGCATGAATGTCACACGTCTGTTCCTTGTCATTGGATGTGAGCAGAGAAAACTCGTGTGACAACAAATACAAAGACCTTTCAAACTCGTCGTCTCCAAAACTTGACTCTCCATCACCAAATACAGCTTCACGAATAACATCAGTAGGAACAGCGCTCGTGTCCATCAAAGAAGCAAAACGAAGAATTTTGTCTGCAACTTGAGACCTGCTTGCAACCTCATCTAGATCGAGATCCCAATGCATTGGCGCTTCATCGTCGACCCTCAGTCTGTCTTGCATTTTCTTCAGCTTCTCTTCATCAATCGTACAAAAGTTACACGATTTGACCAATGAGGAGAATTTGGCAGTTAAAATTTGACCGATTCGAGAAACACCCAAACTCGTCAGTTTCGGCTTTAGATGCAGCAGACCATTACCATGTAATATGTCATTCAAGTCATCCTCTAGATACGGCACCATTTCTTTCTTCAATGACAGCGTTTCCTTTATCTTTCTAAAAGTAGCCCCTGTCTTCTTCATCAATGTTGCAACACGTCGAATGGCCAGTGGCAATAGCTTTACTTGTCCATCGGTCACTATACTTCTTATTTCATCCAAATCAAATTCTGACATACTGCCGTCTTTGTTGTATATTCCAGCCCAACGGCGAAAACAGTCAACAGCGGCGTCTTCATCCAACTCCGGTAGTTGAATCACCTTGCCTTCTTGCATCAACGTGTGATCTCTGCATCTTGTCGTAATGATAACGTGAATTTTTATGCTGCACGAGGGAACTACGTGTTGAACGACGTTCAAATCATCACTGCTGTCGTAGATCAACAAGACATTGCCGCCACGTAAAATAAGGAGATCTAGGAAGCGCGCCTTCATTTCTTCCAATGATTGACTTGCGACTTCGCCTTTCTCCGAGCTTAAAAGACAGATCTATTGCAAATGCAAGTTTCTAAAAATAAATACAGAATTTAATTGCAATTTATCTTACAAATTTGTAAATCGATTGTCGTATGGATGCATTCGTTCTCGAGCTGATAAAGAACACTCCTCCATCGTACGTCTTTCTGTGACGCCTTGCATAGTAGGCTGCTAAGCATGATTTACCAGCCCCACCTTGAGCACAGATGCACTGAAACAAAGAAAAGTAGAATTGGCGAAACACAAGTAGGAGCTAAGAAACACATCGATGGTATATACCATCAATCGAAAATCCCTGATGTTTATCAATTCTGCATGTTCATGATCTTTACTCCAAAAGAATTGGGACATGTCAGTGACAATTTTGTCTCGACCACAAAAATGAGGAAAATTTCTCATTTCTACTTCCACCGAAAAATGTCCTGCTTTGTCAGACACAATATAGCTAATTGGTTAAAACAATGAAATAAATTGTAGAACCTTTCTGCCTAGGCTTTTCCTTGTCCAACAAAGACTTTTCTTGTGGTGAGAACTTATTGCTGTGAAAAAGAGAAAATATGAGTTGAAGTTCGTAAGTTCAATTCATGTTGACACACGATTTGACTTCACTGTACAGTATACTGTAATCCATACGACTGCATTCACTACACATGGTGCTCACGCACCTAGTTACAAATCTGTAGATGGTCAAGAGTCTAGCTGACCTCTCCTAATAATTTACATTACATTTAGTAATGCCCGAGAGTCTTCCATACCCTCCCGCTTCTCAAATGCGGCTCTTCTTTTCTTTTGTGATGGTTCCAGTGTGCTGAGATCTTGAAGGGTGGAGGGAGGTAGATGCAAAATTGTAGCCTCAATTTTTCTCTTCTACAACCCAAGACCAAGGTCTTGAATAGACTTGTATCTCGGAGCAATCATTCTAAAAGATGCTAATACAGACTGTGTCCTCTCAGTAGGCCGAGTCTTACTTAGTTGTACTTAGTCGCCCGCACGACACAAACGTCTCTGCTAGTTGCAATTCGTACTCTTTTCTTAGCTAACTTGGGATGTTAATTCGGGAATCGAAACCCGATTGCGTATGACTTGCACGAATTGGTGCATCCTGTAGTCACGCAACACCAAACCATTCTTTCGTCACACATGCCTTTGTTTACAATATAATGCTGGCGTGGAGTCTCCCCTCTGTTATGTCAAACTACACAACACCCGATTTAGCGCGTTACAGCAAGTTGAAGAAATGGAAGCAACTTTGACCTGCTATATCTCAGTGAAGGTTTAACGTAGGAAGCTAAAACTATTTTCCTGTCATGAATGCAACTAGAACTAGCAATTTCCAACACAAAAAAACTTTTGTTTCTTGCGTTGCAGTTACCTGTAAATTGTACAATGCAGTCTGTTTGAGTAAGCGTACTTTGCTCATTAATGAAGAACGAGGCCTAAGATTGCATTCCTACCACATTTATACTTCCCTTACGTTGTAATGTTAATGTAAAAAATTTAATGAAATCACGCGTATCTTCACATTCTAAGCAATGTCAAAGCTCATCATTTAACAATCATAATATGTTAAATTACAAGTGCTATTAACTGTATCCAAATTGTTAATTCAAAAGTCATATTAGGAAACACTGTTAGCCATATAGGCTCATGGGATAGAGTTCGAGTAAGTTAGTATGTTTAGTTACACGGCGGCCATACAATTGTAATTTAACGCACATGCTTGTTGTTATTGCTATTGGTTACATTACTTTCCTAATTGATGTAATGTGCCTTAGAATATTTTCAAGTGAATGGGTATCGAATACGTATTGCATGCATGTCAGCAGTTTAGGTACCAGCCAAAGTGTTTAACCCTTTAACAGTTCACCCTTTCGCACGCTTTTCGCTGGCTCTTACTAATCAGATTAAAAGAGTATGAACGCTTTGTAACTTTTAGACTACAGTGAGTAATATTTAAGAATGTAGTTTGCCCATAACACATCTTACTCATATTTCTCATGAGACATTGGTGTTTCTTCATTACGAGTGTTTTCACATTTTTGTTCCTCTTCGGTAAGATGATCTGCAGCAGTGGAGGACGAATTCTTCAGAACGTCCTTACCATCTATGTTGCAATGGTTGCTTGTTTCTGCCAAATGCACTAAACAAAAGAGTACGTAGGTGATATCAATCAGCGACACTCTAGACGTAGTTGTAGCTAAATAGAGAGATATAAAAAGCATTATACTGAACATTTGCTTTATATTAACTAATGTAGAATATCAATAAGGAACAAATTAAAGTTGGCGTTACTTAAAAGCACTAAAGTATATTGCAATTATGTTTTGCTTTTTTAAACATGGAAAGGAAAACAATTACTCAACACGTTACTAGTTAATGCAAGTTCACAGTATCAGATGCTATGCGAGAGACAGTGAACGTCAGTCGTGCTGAATATATTTGTCTTTTAAGGGCTTTCGCTGTAACGCTACGTTATTGATAGTAGGCGTCAAGAAACTGAAATATACCTTGCCTCGAAGTTCCAGACCGTCTCTCAAAACCCAGTTCGGAAGTGATCCCAGTCAGCCAATCAGCAAGATGCGGCCACTGTAGTGGCAGCCAAATGAACATCGAGCGTTCTTTAATTACATGCAAGGCTTCTGGCAAAGGCGAGTTCGACAATTGTGTGAAAATACAGCTCGGAATTGATTGCATGCACGTGCGTCTATCGCGATGTAAAACTGCACTGGTCCGTGCTTTTTTGAAACAGCTCCCAAGGTTTTCCAAATTGATTCAATGTATCCCGAACAGCGGGCCGCTGTAGATTTGCTGCCATCGCAGTTGAATACCACTCACTTTGTATAAATACATCTCTAAAATGTATTAATCGATCTCATATTGTCACATAGAGTGGCATAGTGCTATTATCTAAAGAGGTGTTTTTGACTGTTACAACCCTACCATTTCACTTACACAACCACGCCTACTTCCAAACTCGGTTTTGATCGAGTTGATCCAGACCGTATCTCAATTCTTTTGGGAGACGATCTAGAACTTCGAGGCTAAAACAGACCCTTGCCTCGTACCCAGGCTCTCTTGGGCGCCCAGAAAAGAAGGCCTGGTACACGTTGTCTTCGCATGCGCGCATAAATTTCCCGAAAGCGGCGTAATGTATGCATGCATAGTTGTCTAGAATCTCAAACCGATAATGTCGCGCGCAAACGTTCGGAATGGAAAAGTAAAACATGTGGAAGAAGCCATAGATGTATAGACTCAAGGTCAAGTGCTCCATCTAGACAACTTTAGAATTTCGTTCCTCGCGCGATCGACGTCTAGTCGTAATCCAGTCAGGCTGTTTACAGTGTCTGCTTGGCGAGAAGAACTAGAGTACAAGTTGCAGCTATTTTATCTGTACGACAGACGGTCTTCCACGACTGCTTTTTCCGCGCTGTTCTCATTGCATTCGAACTGTAACAGAAAATTGAAGGTGCACGAACATGACAGCCAGAACTGGTATCTAAGTCGAAAAAATAGGACAAAAGAGAGCATCAACTGAACACGGAAGCTGTTCGCTGTCAACATTATCGGCTTGAGATTCTAAACAACGTCGGTTCCGCATGCGTGCATGCATTACGCCGATTTTGAGGTAATTTCTGCGCGAATGCCAAAACAACGTGTATCAGACCCTCTTCTCCCGACGCGCGAGTGGGCCTGGGCACGAGGCTAGAACAGACCCTAGCCTCGTACCCAGGCCCTCTTGCGCGCCCGGAGAAGAGGGCCTGGTACACGTTGTATTCGCATGCGCGCATAAATTAGAAGGAAATCGTGGTAATATATGCACGCATGCGGAACCGACGTTGTTTAGAATCTCGAGCCGATAATGTCGCGCGCAATCGACAGTGAAACAGCTTCCGTGTTCAGTAGTGATGAAGCCCTAGATCTAGACCCAAGGTCAAGTGAAACTCCGAGTTCGCGTAATCTTTGACTTGTTCTATCATCAGCAATACTATAGGAGACACGATCGCGACAATGACGACATATCCACAATCTTCTTCACCACATTTCTCTAGCTTACAGTCAACCCTATACGGTGTATGTTGATAGCACAGCGATTTACCGTATCCTGTAGGAAGCCAGCTGCAGACGTCGTTTCCATTGTAGATGTACTCTACGACAACACGCTGCTGCTCCTTCAGCTCTACATTACACAGCTTAAGCTTGCCTAGAGCGTAGTGCAACACCATATCAAAACCAGAAGCTCTGCCTTCAGCCAAATTGAGTCTCACTGCGCGCGACATTATCGGCTCGAGATTCTAAACAACGTCGGTTCCGCATGCGTGCATGTATTACCACGATTTCCTTCTAATTTATGCGCGCATGCGAATACAACGTGTACCAGGCCCTCTTCTCCGGGCGCGCAAGAGGGCCTGGGTACGAGGCTAGAACAGACCCTTGCCTCGTACCCAGGCCCTCTTGCGCGCCCAGAGAAGAAAGCATTGTCCACGTTGTAATTGCATGCGCGCATAAATTAGAAGGAAATAGTGGTAATGTTTGCAAGCAGGCGAAACCGACGTTGTTTAGAATCTGGAGTCGATAATGTCGCGCGCAATCAGACCAACGGATGGCGAATGGTTGTGTTCACTAGCTAGCAGTTCTCTTGAAACGCGAGTAGAACCTACATCTACACCAAGAATGGCAGAGGAAACTCTGCATTCAAGTAATCTTTGAACTTTTTCTATCATCAGCGATACTAGAGAAGACACGACAAAGACGACTTATCCACAATCTTCTTCACCACATTTCCCTAGCTTATAGTCAACCATAAACGGTATAAGTTGGTAGCACGGCGATTTACAGTATCCTTTAGGAAGCCAGACGAAGACGTGCACGTCGTTTCCGTTGTAGATGTGCTTTAGGACATTACGCTGCAGCTACTTCAGCTCTACATTGCACATCTTAAGCTTGCCTAGAGCGTAGTGCAACGCCATAACAAAACCAGAAAGTCTGCCTTCTTGTACCATTTGCCAATTTGGGTCTCATTGCGCGCGATATTATCGGCTCGAGATTCTAAACAACGTCGGTTCCGCAAGCGTGCATACATTACCACGATTTTCTTCTTACTTTGCGCGCATGCCCTTTTCTCCGGGCGCGCAAGAGGGCCTGGGTACAAGAATTGAACAGACCCCAGCTGGATTGAAATGTCAAGGACAGTACAGGCGGCGATAGTTTAGTTTAGCTAGTACACGCACTTCTGCATTACCGTTGATAGACATCTTACTCTACAGAAAGAGCGAAACAACAAATCTTCGAAATAATTCATAGCAGTTGCAGAAGTTTACTTGCATAGCGCAATCTAAAGACAACCTTGAACGCTTGACCCTGGTCGTGACACATAGGGAGTTTTCGGTTGTTTATACGGCACTTTACGCAGTCAGTTAATTAAGCGTCAGCAACACTGAGATTGTCGGGATTTAACACTGACAATAACCTTGGTTTGCGAAAGTTTCTGCCAAAATCTCTCCCATACTAACTGAGCCCAAAACGCATTACGTTGAATTTTTACAAACTTTCAGGTAACCCAAACGCCGTTTTGACTTTTTCTCTGTCTTTACGGGTACTTGGAGATATACTTGGGCAGGGACTAAAGTGCTCAAATGTTCTACCGCAGCATTGAGACCAGACGTTTGATAAGTTTGCTAGTCGGAAGCACATCTTTGGTATCATCACCTCGATAACTGTATCTATAGGGCTTCTATTGCGGTTGTTGATAAATAGAACACTGAGTATATGGTCCTAATGGATGCAAAGGTTCGATCATCGTTCTTGCTGTAGAAGCAAGTGGAAGCTTTGTTGTTGCGAGTGCGGAGCGTACTCTCTACTTGGAGCAAAGTAGAGTATACACACCCAAATCAGTTTAGTTCCGCCGAATTGATGTCTACTTGGAGAGTCACCAGCGTTGACAGCTAGCGATTACCTCGACACGTATTCGTTGCGTTTTCGTCCGTCGAGCTGGACGGGAGTCAGCTCCAGAATAGTCAAATCTTCGATAACGGTAAGCTGACACGGATGTGCGTGCGCGTCAATAGCATGCAGACAGTACCCTGACAGAGATATCGAGACAAACTTTTCTGAAGCTTCTAGAAATTACTCGATGGCGCAAATGGCGTTTCAGAAAGTGGTAAGAAATATTTAGACACGAAACCAAGTGTCTATAAAAGACTTTTAAAAATTCTACTCGATCATACACGTCGCCGTGTCCAAGAGCAGATCTGGAAAGGCTTTAGATGGGAACGGCAAACCTCGAAATAATATAGCGGTTGGCCAGCAACTTAGAAACTTTGCAAACGACGACGATTTGGCGTACAGCTTACACTGGGTGGCATTCAGTAATCGATATATGGCGTTGGAGGGTGTGAGTAGAAAGATGAACGTAAACCTTTAATGTAACCTATAGATATAGACATGAGTTACGTAAAGTTTTAAGAGAAGTGTAAGTGTGAAGAAAGGCTTACATTGCCTGATAAAAACTCCTCTTTGAATCGTGCAAAGTACCCTTGCCTAGAAACCGAAGTATTATCTTGGATCCAGGAACTACGCAGCAGAGGAGTTACAATCAGTGGAGAGTGTATCAAGAGGCATGCAATGGAGGTGTACACAGAGCTGCACTCTGATGATGACGTTAAATTCAAAGCTTAAAATGGATGGTTATCCCGTTTTGTTGCACGCCATGGCCTTAGTTGCAGAACAGTGACTTCGGTAGGGCAGAAAATTCCAGTTAACACACAAGAGTTGGCTCAAATTTTCTGGAGTTTGTGGATGAATAATTTGACTCAAGCGGTTACGATGAGGAGGTAGTTGGAAACATGAATAAAACGCCATTATGGTTCGATCTTCCTAGTTCAAAGTCTTACGACTTCCGTGGAGTCAAGACAGTTTCTGCCAAGACTACAGGAAAAGGGAAACTTAGATAAACTGTGTTGTTGGCTTCCATGGCTAGTGGCAAAAAGTTCCCAACAATGATCATATTAAAGGGTCTTAAGGATATTCCCAAAGGTCGATTTCCTAATGAGGTGATCTTGCAAGTCAGTCGAAGCGGTTACATGTCAGCAGAAATGATGAACATCTGGACGCAACAGGTCTGGAAAATGCGACCTAATGTTTTCTGGCGACAAAATTCTCTGCTTGTATTGGATAGGGCCCTTTGCCACACGAAGAGATCAGTGTTACCATCTTTCCAACAGCATTACAACACAGATGTGGCTGTCATCCCTGGAGGGATGACACCATTACTGCAGCCAGCTGACGTGTCCATGAACAAGCCTTTAAGAGTCTCATAAAAGAAAAACGGTTGGAGTGGCTAAATGAAGGACAAGAGGAGTAAAGCCGTAGCGGGAAAAGAAATTCTTACTTCTATGAAACGGTCGTTCGATGGGTGTCAGATTGCTGGAAGTCCATCTCTGAAGATTTGATCAAGAAGTCATTTACTGAATGTGGAATATTTGATACTCCAAATCCTCTACATTCAAGACTGCAATCTATCATTGAAAATGGTCAAGACAATTACAATGACCAGGAGGACCATACAGGGCTGACAGATGATGAAGAGGACAGTGACGAAGAGGGGGAAGAGGAACATGACTGATTCTACAGAACACTATGCATGTTTCAATATAGTCTAGTATTTTTCCTCACATGATATTGGTTCTGAACTAAGGCAGTTCTATTGCATCATTGAGGCTGCTGCTTGTGTTTTGTTGCGGAAGCATGATTGCACACAGCAATTAAAGGTATGTAGACGTATGTTACAAGAAAACCGGTTATTTTACCCTGTACACTGCAACATGCCGGTATACCCCGGGGTATACCGGCACTCTTGTAGATTTCAGCTTACACCGGGATGCAGCATAAATTGAGGTAATACGGTAAGTACTAGGAGAGGACAGGGAAGATGACAATGGAGTTTGCAGCTGTCACTTCGAAGATCACGGTTTTGAGAAAGAGACTTAGTTGTTTCAAAGCTTTGGACTCAGCAGAAAGAGAGAAAGCTAAAGACTAATGTAATATCAAACTATTTCGTAGAGCAAGTTGATTTAGCTCAAAGCAACCGCCGCGGAAGAAGAAGAGGCTTGGCTTCGAGAAGCAAGAAAGAGCTAGAGTAAGCGCAGTTGCCTGTTGATCAGAAAACGGGCAAAGAAGTAATCGTTTCACTTCAGTTTTGGAAGTAGCTCTTGTTTCGGTCGAAGGAGAGAGGCTTGAACATTCACAAACTGTGATGTCTTCGGAAAGCGCAAACACTACACCACTTATTATGATGATGGGGTTACGTATTACTCATGTGCAGACCGCGGTAGTGTTCTCGTTCCATGTTCTTGGCGATACTGATAGGACGTTCTTTGCAGTATAGTACTGTACCCATACGTCAAGACATTTGTAACGAAACCCAGGGTGATCTACAATGCGCTGCAAACTGGCGTCGTATTCAGCCAATCTGGAGAAACCATCTGCGATTTCATTGCAACACACACACACAAACACACACACACACACACACACACAAACACAAACACAAATACACACACACACACACACATACACACACACACACACACACACACACACACACACACACACACACACACAAACACACACACACACACACACACACACACACACACACACACACACACACACAAACACACAAGCACACACACACACACACACACACACACTTGCACAGTGCTCATAATTAGGAACCGCTATAACGTCTAGCGTATACAATACGTGTACAGCGGTCGGCAAATTCCACTTTTACACTACAGTTTACAGACACAGCCCGCGCATTATCTTTCAAAACAAGACCCAGATTATCTACATCTCGTTGTATTGAAATGTCCCATATTCAGGTGCTTGATAAGTCAAATACTGATAGTCCGTTTAGCCACCTGAGCTTTTTCTTCTCCATTGTCACAACGTGTAGTGAAAAGAAGGTTTGGAGCATAAATTCAACGATAGGTAGGATGCAACAGAGGACGAGTTTATCTAGGAGAGGGACGAAGTGGACGTTCTTTGATGTTGTCACCACCATGGCGCCTCACTTCGCGAATTTCGTCTCAGGAAACGAGATGACCAGCTACCCTGTTTCGATCAGAATAGGATGCAGTGTATCTTAGTCGATTGCTAACAGCAGTTTGCGTAGGTCTCTTGATATCTTCTGCACAGGAGGACGATGAAACGGACAGAAATGGTTGATCTTGAAATGCGCTTCTTGCGGTAAGTACATTCACTCCGAAGTACGGGCACTTTTGTATGAATCTTTAGACATTCAAATGTGCGTTGATTGTTTTGGAAGCGATATATTGTCGTCCAGGCTACAGGCAAGACGATTTTTGTCTAGATGGCTTTACGTCTTGCTGGTCGGGAGGCAACATTTGAACCTCCTGTGCATTTAGCTCCACCTCTAAAAGGCAATTTGTTTCCCTCATGCTATTGCATTGATGTTTTTCTTTTCAGTTTGCAAGAGCATCAAGAAACCGTTGCTGTGAGGGTGTCTATCGGTTGCATGAAATACGAGTTTTGTCGACTTGAGTCAGCTCTTGTGACAAACAGTAGGAGGGGCTGATTGCAGTAGGCGGGATTTAGGCTTTTGAGTTTTGCCAGATGCTTACTCTTATTCATCGTTCCGCATATTTCATTCAAATATCGTTGTACAAGCACTGTGACAAGTGGTAAAACGTCTTACGAGCACATTTACTCTATAGTTCCTGTAGTTGAAAGTTCTTACGTCGGAAAAAGAACGTCGAATACCTAAAGGGGTCCTTGTCGTGAAATCTTGTCATAGCAATGCAAGTAACCCAGAGTCAGCATTCACATTCGATAACTGTTATAGAGTCAAGACAACGAATCGTTTTCGCCGATGCTTGAGCTTAGGGATTATCCGGGTACTTTCGAAAGATAGATTACGTGGTTGTTCTATGCGCTGCTAGGACTTACCACGACATGTCTGGCAGCCGTTCACTGCGTTTGTCCAAATCAGCAGAGGAGAGCAATTTATTATTAGATGCACTGTCAGCAAGTGGCTCAAACATAGACATGGTTCCACAGATTCGACGAACTGAGAGATTGCTCTCCCGCGTGCTCCAGAATTCGGCGACGACCAAACTTCTGAATAGCTTTGCCAATCCTTACTTTAGGCAAAGGTTTTGACGGGTACACTTTACCCTTTCTTGACCCACTCACCATACTATTTACTAGCCTCGTCCCCAGACTCTCTCACGCTAGTCTTTTCCAATGCCCGTATGACAATTCCAGGCGCGAGAGTGTCTGGGATCATCCCATCTACATCCTGCCATATCTCCTTACTAAATGCTCACTAAGTGTCACCCCCAACGTCATCACTGTCACCCCCAATGTTATCAAGTGTCTCGTAACTTCAAAATAAAATTAGCTAAGAACTAATCCAATAAACGTACCACAGGGGATGCTATAACCGTTGTTTGATATTTCTTGCATATCCAGCACTTGCAGACAACTAAAGCAAATTGAAAAGGTAAGTCTGTGGAGTGTTGGTGACAGGTGCCGTGTAGGCTTGTAGTCTGAGATCTACAATTGGCGGAGTGATGACCTTCTACGTAGTTCACATGCGCATTTCCTTTGTGGCCAATAGCGTTTTCGTGAAGACTAGACTCTGTAGCAAAAAGCGCGGAAAGACAAGGAAAGGATTTGATCTTGACATGACACTACCTTCTACTCTTCGAGAAGTGTTCAATTAGAAAACAAATACATCTTTTTGCGAAAGAATAGCCTTGGAAGCTTCAAGTTGACCCTCCAGACCGTAGTTTCATATCAAGATCAACTACTTCCCTTGTCAATGGGCGCTTTTTGCTGCAGAGTCTAGTCTGGAGTTGCGAGTGAGAACTAGGTAGAAGCTAGGTCATCACTGCGCCAATTGTAGATATTAGACTACAAGCCTACACCACACCCGTCACCAAAACTCCCTAGGCTTACCTTTTCAACATGCGTCAGTTGTCTGCAAATGCGGGATATGCCACAAGCACCAAACAATGGTTATAGCAGCACGCGTGGTACATTTATTGGATTAGTTCCAACGCCAGTTTGATTTTGAAGTTACCGGACACTTGATGATGTTGGAGTGACACTTAGTGATCATTTAGTAAGAAGATATGGCAGGAAGTAGGCGGGATAATCCCAGACTCTCTCGAGCCTGGAATTTTTGTACGGGCTCGGGAAAAGACTAGCGAGAGAGAGTCTGGGGACAAGGCTAACTATTTAGTATGTATGATAGCGATACTCTGCCTCCACCAACGTCAGTGTGGTAAAACGGCTCCTTTCCAGAAATAATATTGCAGAAGTAGCTTTCGACTGCAGTCATTCTCTCAGTATTTTCGCAAGAAATATAATTTTATTTTTTCTAAAGTATACATATGTAGATTCTTAAATTTAGCTTAAAATAGATCTTAATTTTTGTGCTGCAGTAGCCCTTTAAAAATTAAATTGTATAGATATAGAATTTGATTAAATCAAGTTCCGCATTAAATTAAATTTTATAGTATGTAAATATTTATAGAATGTTGTCAATTAATTTAATAAAGAAGATGTTAAGTAAGTATTTAAAACCTCCTTTGACATAGTTCGCGTTTTCAATGCAGAATGTGTCACGAGTCTAAGAACATTTCCACACAAAATTATATCAATATGCTATTTTTATACGACCAATGGTAACGAAAACCCTTCAAAACCTTGAAAGGGGTTTTGTGGGGTTTTAGAAGAGGTTTTGGAAACACCACAAGGGTAATTGTATTAGTAACCATACAGGGTTTTATAAGGATGTTCTTGTGAAACACCAAAAACCCAAGACAACGGTACTAGGGTTTTCTGTTGTATCCCTGTGTGAGTAATAACAGCGATATCCTCGACGTGTCCATATGAAAACTAGTACTTAGAATAACGTTCAAATGCGTTAGAACGTAATTTTTTCAGACTTGCTCATCCTATTTCAATAAATGGTAGCTTAAAACGTACGGATTGCAATTCCATTCTATTTATAACAATCAAAATTTTTAATAATAATCAATCTTTCAAATTCATTAATTATAAAAATCCTTTTTACTTTTTATTAATTTTTTAATTACTTAATTCAATTTAAATTGTAGATTATTTTTAAATAGAATTTCCATTAACTTTAATAAATAATTTTTGCTAGTACTAAACAGTTGACCAAATTTCAATTCATTAATATGTTCAATTAATCAAAGAATATTCGAATTGGAAAAGACTGCTCAGACTGCATACCACTACAACAATAGCCTAACTGTCTGATGCTTCGCTACCAGCTTTGTACTGACTTTGTTGCTAACTGACTTGGCAAACACGGATCAGAATCTTAGACGAATTGCCAGAAAATATAGGACAAATGTGATTAACAGTTCTACACTAGACCTACTACAGACCTCTCAACTCTTGAAGGCAGGAAATCGTGATATTGTCTTTTGCAAATGACCACGCCCCCAAAACTTGTCCCATGTAGGCGTGGCATAACCCTCTGAGTGCAAGAAAGGCGGCCACATACTTACGTGTTGCCTTTGCTTTCCGGTTATTGATAACCCGGATGCCCAAGGCAGGCAAGCAGAGTCTACTTCAAAATATCCATTAATTTTGGAAAACGAGGGTAAAAAGTGTGACTGTCAGAGTGTTTCAAGATAGAATTGTCAGAAGAAGGACTGGCAATAGTGAGAATTGGGCACTAATTCGTGAGATCGTGAGAGATGCATGTAAATCGTAAGTATCACGACGAAATCATGAGAGTTGAGAGGTCTGCTACTCTACATCAAAACGTTGGCTAACCTCGTCTTGGTTGTCCTATTTGCGTTTCAGTCGTTTGACATTCTTCATAAACTAATTACAGTCAACATTAAAGTGTATGATAACCAAATACATTGTAACGAAAATTAAATTACCGAAGAGATGTTTTTTAACTGTCATCAAGTGCCTTAGAAAAGCCGCAGACGTGCTAGCAGCAAACACATGAAAATAGTCTCCTTTGCTTGCATTAGAGCCATAGTCAGAAATGCCTTTCATGACAACTACTTTGCCTGGTACTTCGTTTCTTTTGAAACTGTCAATGGCATGTTTCATAAAGTAGTAAGCTTCCATGTCTACTGCTTTCACATTTTTGTCGGCAACCCGCTTTTTGTAAGCACTCAATTTCGCCTTTAGGTTCATATCCTTGTGGGGCACGGAAAGCATGGAATCAACAGTAGCTACAACATTATCCCGACGCGGAAATATAGCTTCATTTGTTGCGTATTTCTCTCCTAGATCAGTTAAAAAATATCTGCATTCTGCTGTTGGCGATGAAGAAATCCAAGCTGATGGCGATTGTAACATTGTGTTCAGAATTTCGTCATAAGTGAGACGAGTCGTATCGTCTCTCATTGTATACATTCCAGATAATTTCTTGTCAACCATTTTGTCCAGTAGGTCTCTCTTACTAATACCGTCCATCCCACTCTTGATCACAAGGTCTAGGATGAGTTGTTGAAGATAACGAGGGCTGGGACGAATGGCATTGTCCGGAACATACTTCAACCAGATATGAGAATCCAAGTGAACCAATTCATTGACTGCTGCAAGTATGCCTTTGTCGAGCTCACAGTATTTTGCTCTAACCTGGAGGTTCCCTCCTTCCTCGACAGTACCTCCCATCTCTACTGTCGCTCGATTGGCGACAAATACACAACCGTGCTCGACGTGGCCATGCGTGTTTTCTTCTGCAGCACACGTTCCCGTCATTGCCACTATTGTAGCTGTGAAGAACTTAGCGAGATTGCCAAGCAATATTTGACTTTCGGTCCCTCCTAGGTCTGTTTGCGCGACAACGCCCACCTTCATATCACTAGAATTCCATCCTTCACAAACTCTGACGTTGAGCCCGCTGAGATCGGTGGGATGCATGTATTTGTTTTCAAACTTGCTGTTCGTTCCGCTTTCCAAAACTGCTACTGCCGCCTGCAGTTCCGACTCTAGAGCGCAAACAATGAGAACGTTCAAATGATCTTGAATGTCAGACATAGTCGAAGATCGTTAGAGCAGGGCTTTCTGTGCTTGTAATAGTGTCAAGTTGCAAATTGCACACAAAGGGGATTCCATCCAATAAAGCAAAGGTCATTGAAACTCACGAGACTTTCACTCCCACGATAGCTAATTACGTTCTGAAAGTTAGCTTCTATGTATTTCAACTGTAGTGGCCTTGGTTTTTGCCAGCCTCCTTTAACGGCCGACTTCCCAAAAAATATATTCTCTCGTACAATATCACTCTTCACTTTCACCGAGTATTTGAACGATGTAAATTTGGGCACGTGATTACGTCACATGTTAATTCTTTGAGACTCAAGTCTATTTTACATCTCTGCTAACTTCGAGGAAAGCAAAACTAGTTGCCTGGATTTCGGCGAAAGAAATTTTATTTTGTAAATGTAAGTTGCAATGATTTCAAATCTGAAAGATTTTTAATTTGATTTTAATCGGAATTACCAAGATAACATTTGCTTCATATTCTTTTAATGAGTGGCATTGTGAGAGGTTTCTTATAAATTATTGCAGAAAATTCATTGAAGTTAGCAAATGTAAAAAAGGTTATGGATCATCATTTGGAGCGTCCCACGTTCAGATACCATTTATAAGAAAAATGTTTTACTGTGCACGCGTAAAAACATTTCGTATTGCGAAGCAAACTTTTCGATCTATAAACTTCGAATAATGACAGGCATCTCTACATGCGCACAATCGATAACAGAACATAACGTACAAGGAACAAGTTATCATTGTTGGTTTTTACTACAAAATTCTGCGTACCAACTATTCCAACTGTACAAATCATAAACCGCAATCAACTCGTATATCAAAGTGAATTCCAACTTTGAAATCGAAGTTGATTACAATTTTTTCTTAAAATAACTATTTGGTATTTTTATTTAATTAAAGAAATTGAAGTATAGAAAAATTAACACTTAATGCACTATTTCTACAATTATGGGCAACGCTTACTCGTCCAATTGACATTAATTAGAAAAGTTGCCAGAAAAATTTCTTAGTTAAAGAGAAACTAAATATTGAAATAAATTTTATATATTTTATGCCCAAGTGCAGAGAGTCGATTTAATTAATGGAAATATTTAAAAATCAACTTTATCTGTTGAGGTTGCTAATGATCTTGTTCATTGGAAATCTTTAAAAGAATGTTATGTACGTACATGATAAGTACATTGAAATGTCAAGTCAGTTAAAGAACTAATAGATATATTCCATATCGATTAAATACATTTACAAATAAGTAAATATTAATAAAATTAATTGACGAATAAAATCTTACAATATTACAAAAATCGCAAACTTAGCTTTTATGTTTCTTGTACACATATACACTCTAGCAGGCTACTGTAAAAGTGGTATTTTTCGCGTCTTTAAATTTTTGCGTTATTTCATCAGAGACCATTTTGTGGGTTAAAAGTTTCGCGGTTTGATGCATGTCACATGGTTCTATGCATCACGTGGTCCACCTATGGCGCTTCTGAATTGGTTACGTAAAGCGGTGGATATAGAGAAAATACCGTGTCTTCCGCAACCCACTGACGTTCCCGGTGTACCTTCTACAACAGTAAAGGCTGAAAATATTGTGTGTCGCTTCAAGAAGGTCCCCCTACGAGGGCTGACCGCAAGCAAAAAAGAGAGAGTGAGTACCACGTGTACAGTGCCTCGGAACGATTGGACATCGCTCCTTATGCAAGCGATCATGAAATTGCATGAGCAGCCAGACACTTCAGTAGTGTACTGAACCATCCAGTGAACGAAAGTACGGGTCGTTTGATGCAGAAAAAAATACCGCCAGAAGATTAAGCAACAACCAGGTGAAGTTCCACTTTTCTCTCTTCCAAGACAGAAACTTGGACGTCTATTGTTGATTGGTGATACCTTGGATCACATGATACAGAATTACATTTTGAAACTTCGAGAAGAAGGCAGTGTACCCATAGTGATAGCATCTACTCGTGGGATCATCGCCCACAAAAGAAAGGACATGCTGAGTGAGTTTAGAGGTTCCTTTATTGCAACGAAGAACTGGGATTGTTGTATGCTAGACAGAATGGGTTTTACCAAACGGAAGGGAATCAAGGCTGCCAAAAGGAAATCTGCTGACCTTCCTAAGATATTACAATTTTTTTTAAATTTCTAGGTGTGGTCAGTAGGCATCAAATTCCAGCAGATATGGTTGTAAACTGGGACCAAACTGGAGTCCGCATGGTCTCTTCTGGTAACTGGACTATGGAAAAAAAGGGTCTTGTCAGGTTGCTATTGCAGGTTTGGATGATAAACGAGAAATTACGGTATTGCTTGCAGTCAACATGTTAGGTGAAACCCTATGCAGTCAAGTGATTTACCAAGGTACCACTGATCGTTGTCATGCCAGATATGACTTTCCTGATTCTTGGAACATAACTCATACTGCTTCCCATTGGTCAACAGAAAGCACCATTTTAGAATACCTAGAGAAAGTGGTCGACCCATACTTTGCCCTAAAAAGACAGGAATTAGGACTGCCCGAGTAGCACCATTGCTTGTTGATTGTCGATGTTTTTCAAGCCCATCGAACAGACGCTGTACGAAAATTCCTAGATGCAAGGTACATTTCTGTGTTGTATGTGCCAGCGTGCTACACAGACAAATTGCAGCCATTGGATTTGACGGTCAATAAGTCATTTAAATAAGACTTACGGCAGTTATTTCAGAAATGGTATGGTGATCAGGTCAGACAACAGCTAGACAGGGGTACTTCTATGTGCGAGATTACTGTAGATCTCAGATTGTCGTCTATTAAGAATTTGCACGCTAGCTGGATTGTACACGCTTATAAGGCAATATCGGAGCGTCCTAGGCTCATCAGAAGTGGGTTTTCTCAGGCTGGTCTATGCATGCCCTAGCCCCTATCTTGTATTGCTTCAGCAAAACACACACTGTCTTTACTACTTCTTCGCAGTCCAAGGAAGTAAAGTCATAAGACCAGTGTACAGATGACCTTTGCAATGATGCCTCTGTTGTATTGATTGTAGAATACTTCAAGTCAGTTATTTCTACGTATTACAATCATAATTCTGCCAGTCAAGGTTGAATGAGCAAAATGGCAGCAATGCTTGCACGGTTATATCTATTTGTGCAGTTACCCAGATTGTGCTAGATTGTGTGCAAGTACCCGATAGTGGTACTGTAGAACCGTCACAACAGACCATTAAAGCTTGTGTTGCATGTATTGAAGAAGGCAACAAACAAGCGTTATGATGTTGCTGGTTGCAGACGCTTTTTGTCGGTTTACGGTGCGGTAGAGACTGCCTGTTCGGATATGTACGTGACAATTGGCAGAGGAGGAGATTTTGGCATGTGGGATTACGACCAGTTCAAACAAGATCTGCTGAATATCAGCGACAGAGCTGTTGGAGCAGGCACAGTCCATACCGGTGTACTTGTAATGCCAAGTCACTTTTCAGTCGCAATTGCATTCGATCCTCGTAAGTTGTGTCTTGCTGTGTTTGACAGCCACTCTCATCATGGCAGTGGTATGAAGCTTGGTGCCTCCATAGCTGTAGCTTCATTAGATGACGTTGGTATTCTGCACATGGCAGAGTTTCTTGATTTTGCTTTCAATGGAAATGACTTAGCAAATGGAACAATGAAGGGTGCAGACATTATCTTGATTCAGTAGTTTGAGTAGAGTACTAACAGCAGTGCAGTTTGATTCCATTTGTGTTGTGTTAATAGCTATTACAGTAGTACTTCTACAGTATACGGTACTATCAGTATAAAGTTTGATACTAGTAAACAGCATCCCTTATACGGGACTTTGCACGGGGATGTCATGTGAGGAATGGGCCACGCCTTCATAAATTTTCTCGGAAAAAAACTTCAACCTCGAAAATAGCGAAAATATTCATTACGTGAAAATATCCACGTGTACGGTATACAGACTAAAGCACAGCAGGTATATTTTCTAGATGTCAGCGCTCACAAAGATGATGATATGACGTTATTCCACTTGCAAACTGCAAACATATTTGCTGCCTCCTGGACATAGCCAGTCCGTCAGACATCGCATTTATTTTCTAGCGCGCCAGTCCGCACTCCCGCATATACCTCCACGTGCTCCGCCTCGACGAAATAGGCATTTTATTGCAATACATAAGATTAAGACTCATCGGCGGTCCAGTAGACATGTGTTACATAGTATGACATACGGGCTCGTTGTTCGAACCCCTGCAAAGTCAACAGCGCAATTTGAAACTCTGTTAGGGAGAGGAAAGTTGCATGGTGAACGCCATGCTAAGCCGAAAGTGGCAACTCAACTACGCACTGCAACACCGTTGAGTCGACACTCCACTGGACGCCTTCTCACTAGAAGTTTGTCTACCATGTTATCATCGTACGGTGTTGTCAGGAAACTAGATTCTTTGAGACGGCCGTGTGCTCATATCTATGAATGCTACTTGTTGTAATCACGTTGCATTACCGCTGATGCTAATGTCAAAGCCACGCCAGATTCGGCAGCGACTGAATGTAAGGATACAGTACACACTGTACAACTGGTCCAACTACTTGCTAGGGTATTCTACTGTTTAGGTTTTGTCTAATTAAATGTTGATCTGTCTTGAAAAGAACTGTCCGATGTAATAAACAACAAATGTAACAACAAATTTGTGACAAAAGCAAGACTTTGGGTTGATTTGATTTCAAGAGTTGCAATTACTTACTGTTTCAGCTTTTGTTTTAATTTTCTGTACCTCTGCAGTTGTTCCACATCTAGCACAAGACTGGCAATCCCTTCTAGGATGAATAGTTTCTCCACTTTTTCTCTTCCCCATATTAGATATGTATGTAGAGTATGTAATGGATTGCATGAACAAACAGTTCATCCTCTACAACTCTTCAACATCACTCTCCTTGGCTACTTATGACTTCTTATATTATCAAAACACTTAAAACTATCAGCAAACTCGAAAATCGATTTGATAGAGTTACAGAAGAACATAACAAGCTAATATTATAAACTCATATTAAAAAGAAGTAAAGGAATATCGTAACTCGTTGAAAACAGCAGTCTGCGCAAAGAAATCTCAACAGAGTATTGACATCCCACCTTTTAAGTCTGCTCGGTCGCAGAACCGTGGTTTCTACTTGACAATTCTTTTTCCCATTACTGCACAGTGCGTGACGTTTGGGGTCAGAAACCTCGCGTGTTTGTAGATGCACACCAGATTTTAGAATGCAGTAAACCGCGATCACATGCCCTAGGTTGTTGGTGAAAATGCCCAAAGACGGCAGGGTTCTCAAAAACCAGCGAGACGCTAACATGTGATTAGCCGCAAATACGCCAGTCTCTCATCAGTTTTATTAGATAAGACTTAGCCAATATGTTGTCCTTTACGTGCTCATCTTCTATAGACAGTTATCTTTGTCCTAGCGTCTTTCTTTTCAGTATGTCTAGAAACGCAACCATGCCTAGGAAGGCGAAAAGCTCTCGAATATAAAAATATAAATTTTAGCCTTGCCCCCGCAAAACCAAACCTTGGCTGACGGACTATATCGACTTTCGATATAACATAAAATCTAATATAACAACTTACTTGCCTTTCTGCTAAATGTCTCCTGAAATACTTGCCTTTCTGCTAAATGTCTCCTGAAATTCTGCTGAGTTCAGTATCAGCGATTAATTCGATGAAGAATTTGCCCTACACAACATAAATCATGCATAATCATCAATGACTCAATCAAACGTTTCTCTCATGAATGTGGCCAACAATTAAGAAATAATTATTGTATGTAATTTTCCCCCAATCTGTAAAACTCTTCAAAGTTGTAAACTGCAAAAGAAATACATGCATCGATAAAGAACACAAAACATCACGCAAATTAAAGCTCTAGCGTAATTTACTGACAGTGAATATATCGCCTTGCACATCTATAACTCTCTTGTTAACTCTTAACACAAACTTGATTTTAAAAGACAGCAACATCTTTTAATACATTTACTGACGCAATGGACACTACAAGTAGAAAGTACTATATTTGTTTTGCTATAAGTTTTCGTTAAGCCTATTCTCGGTTTTCATAAATAGTACATGCAGTGCTACATACACTAATGCTAACTATGTTTGACTTTAATTTTATTCGCAAATGTACGCAACAATTTCAGATTTAACATTGTCCTCAATAATTTTAGTCTAGACTGTTACCCAGAAATGGTTTGCGATCTACTTTCTGGTTTATATTAGAACTGTCTAAAATAAACTTAGTAAGCATGATATCTGCACTCTGATACAAAATTCACGGTACGTGATCATTCGCAAATCCAGTATAGCTACATGGAACAAGAACAACACAGATATATCTTATGCAGAGCAGACGTACGATATTGTGCAGATCGTCATATCAAGTGAGTATATTTATGAAAATATAGCTTTTAAATTATAGTATAGCAATGTGGCAGAAAACCAGAAGTAAACAAACTAAACTTCTCTGAAACGTAATACTTGGTTTATATATATATATATATATATATAACTAGATAAATGACCCGTCCTTCGTGCGGACAGAGTACTGTAGTGTTATGACGGAAGACTCAGTTTGAGTGTGTGTAGACACGTCATGTGCAATTTTTTGGGTAGAAATCGACATTCTCCCTGTGTGGATTCAGTTCAAATGACTTATGTGGGATTCTGTTTGAATAAACAGGAATATACTAATTAGTTAGTATCCTGTTGAAGACAAATGAATACTTAACCGAGTGTCACATTCTGAGAAATTGCAGCGAATTTTCCGTTCGGAGATATCTATCTGAGCAATAGAAACTTGAAAGTCACGTGCAGTTTCTTACTCAGCCATAGGATACATGCAGTAGCTTGACACGCAGGCAGGCATGATTTAGCGCACTGTTTTCTCTCCGTTTTCGATGTGTTCACACTCCCAGTGTAGCGCTCGCTACAGGAAACGTGTATGTTGGATTCAGTGCAAACGCTGCCACACGTCTCTTCGGTGAGTCTTCTCGGAGCCATTTCAACAGTCCCATTAGATGTTATCACTTCGAACACGTTGCTGCCCGCCGCAGGGAACAGGAGTATTGAATGAGGCTAACATTCGGCGAGCGTACTCGGAAAACCAAATGTAGGCATATTTCTAGATACCATATATACAACACAAAAATATTTTGTCGTTTTTGACGTAGCCGGTAATAAACTACGCGCTCCGTGCATATACCGTCCGAGGTCAGCTTAATCTTGGTGGAGGTCCGATGAGCCGTTGCTGAGTAATTCGCTTGCGAGTGGGGGCCGTTCCTGCGGGGATATTTTAGACTATACTCAGCACGTTTACAATCTATACGCAATGAACTAAATACTAAAGTAGATCTCTACGTCTTTGTTCTGGACGTAGTTGATGTTATCCAATGCGAGCGATTAAAGGCGGGTCCTCATTGGATATTCTAGAATATAATGAGTAACTCAGCACATTTTCAACCTATATTTACGCACTCAACAATATTTCTTTTCGAAAGTTTTATCTTTTTACTTTGAATTTAGTTTGATGTTTAAGATAAACAAATCAACTACAGATTGCTCGGATAACGCAGTCTGATGGGACTGCTTGATAACTATAGCATTGTGACGTAACAATGGCATGTAAACAAAACATGGATATTGAAAGTGAGCATTGCACTTTTAGTTATTAGGAAACAAAACTACGCCATGAGATAGAGTACAAGTAACGGAACTTCCTTTAAATTGAGTTTATCAGGGGCATTTAGTCTCCTTTCTGAGCGACTAACAGCACTATGTCGTTCTATGTTGCACTGCCAAAAGGGTACCCGACTAAAAAGCTGTAAGACGACGCCACCGTGCCTATGTTCTTACACATGCCGAGTTACGCCTGCACCACAAATTTTAGCTTCGTGCGTGATCCGATCTAGCCGCCTATCAAACTTATACATACATACATACATACATATATATTTTTTGAGTGACATCCATATATTGGTATATAATACAGGTAACACAAATAACACATATCCGCTGTAAGGACGGAAGCACAAAGAGTCTAAGTCATAATAATTAGGTAGATAGTGACTAATCAATATATATATATATATATATATATATATATATATATATATATATATATATGTATGTATGTATGTATGTATGTATGTATATGTATATGATAAAATATATATGATAAAGGATGGTTCCCTAGACAGCAAGATATCCAGGAGATAAGCTATAGCATGACGAGAGCCCACGAAAGCACCATTGTCAGGGTACCATAACTGAACATTGATATCTTGGGAAGTGCCAATGTTATCTAACAGATCTAGTAGGGCAGTGAGAAAAGCAACGGTCCAAGCGGGGCACCCTGATAGACAAGCCAAGCCAATTTTCTATAGTAGTGTAAATAACAATACTTAACTTGAAAAATTTAACGTACGATCGAATGTTATTAGTATTCATTAAACATGATAGACACGCCAATACGCAGAGTACCTATGGATATTTACAGGTCTTTTGACAAACGAGGTAATTCCGAGACGGACTTTCAGTATTTGAGCAATTGCCCTGACAAATATCAATAATAACAGAGAAAATGGAATTAGTAAACACAAATTGCATTGCGGTATTTTGGTGCAAATTAGGATAACCAAAACAGAAAGAGTTAAGGCATTTCGTTTAATGAGATTTTTCTAGCCATCTGCAAACGTGCAGTATCGTCTGCTATCCACTTGTGCTGTCTGAAGATGCTTAGGATTTAGTAATCACTAAAAAACCAGCCTTCCTTCATACTACTGAAGGGCAGAATTGACACACAATCACAGTAGTAAAGACTAGAATCTGATCACTCGCATATAGAATTCAAAGGCTAATAAAGAAAATATGTTACAATAATTGTCCATTATAAAGGAAATCTGTTGTCATCATATAAATGAATGGCCATGTGAGTACAGATGCTTGTAATTTATTAACGATTGCAATCATGTGCTTAGAATTTCAACCATTCATCATAACCCATAACTGCTACAAGCGATAAAAGGAATACAGGCCATAATAGGTAACTAATATTTTATCCAATTCTGCACTGAAATTTATGCACGCAAAGTCTAACTTAGGCCCGGTTCAGAGTACAACGCTGGTACGAGCGTCGTACGAGCGTCTTAGACGCTGACGATTTGCGAGCGTCTTAGACGCTGACGCCTAGCGAGCGTCAGAGTCATACTGTGTCCCTTTCAGCGTCCGCGACGTTCGCACGACGCTCGCACGACGCTAGACGACCATCCACGACGCTAAGCGAGCGTCCACGACGCTGGAATATAGAAAAGGTCTGTAGTTGGAGAAATGAAGTACCTGGTTGAGGTTTAAGTCGGCTGGGCCACGTAGAGAGCAAAAGATTTGGTTTATCGTTAGCTGAGATCAGAGAAACGTTTGGAGATTATCTCGTGACTATTGATGGACAGGTGACATGAAGGTTCCACCATATAAATCGTACAGAACACTGACTAATGTTCACAATTAGCCTTTATAGGAGCCAGAACCGGCTTTTAAGGGCCACAAAATTTGATCAGAGAGATTCTATACGAAGACTGTACTATACGTTACAGCAACTATTGTCTTAATAATAAATAAGCAGCATAAGCATAGTTATTGATTAATCATAATGAAGATATTTATATCCTAAATAATGAATATACCTTGGGGTTACATTGTAATTATTAATTAAGAATCCAGAGCTCATCGATATATACACAATTTTTGTAATGTTTTGTCAGTGCAAAGTTGTACCAATGTAGATAATTTTCAAGCTGTATTGTAGTGTGCCGACCAAAAATGCATGGTTTCAAATCATGCATTAAATTACTGACACGGCTATAATAATCAGCTAGTTTCAAGTCTCTCTGATACCTTTTGTGGCTTTTACAAAAGCCGGTTAATACAGATGACTTTCAGTGAATGTACGTAGAAAAATGTTCAGTTGTAGGGTAAATGGCCTAAACGTGGACACCGCCTAAAGGTAAACAGTTGAAGTTTCACTTCTTACCACGGAACGAATTGGTCATCGACCGCGACGTGCTTGTAGTAGTAGCAAGCAGTGCGTCGTACCTTTTCGGGACAGGACGCTCTTCCAGTTGGCGCCGCGTTTTCTCACTCTTTCCCATATGTTTAGACAGTATCCTCGACTATCCTGCCAATGCGAAATCATAACAATCGTGCAGTGTTTCATATTCAACGCAAGCAGTCACCGATGTACGTTGGTTGCACAGCCTATGCCTTACTCTACTGTACCATGCAGATTTATTTATTCACCTCTATGAGTAGCGACTAGAATCGAGCAAGTTGTAATCAAAAGTGGGCGGGTCTGGAAATTTGCACTGTAAACCTGAACATACATCCATGCAAAGAAAGATAAGCTAATTTTTGCAGATCTCTTTGCAGCACAGAACTCAGATCAAACGCTAAGACAGAACACAAGTGACAGTCGACTGCTGCCATCTCATGCAGGTGAAATCCTCACTGCAGATTGATTTATAGAAAAACTGAAGGTTTAAACGTACATAAATTGGCAAGAAAGGAAAGCTACAACGTCAAGAAGCTCGCCTCTTATCAGGGAAGTCCAAGACAACGTTTGCAATGGGAGTTGCTGGTTCAAGCAGCAACGAGAATGACTCCTTATGTAGCAGTTACGGTCAATCGTTCTACCAAGACTTAAAGAAAGATAGACAAGAATCGATAGGCAGCGACAATCCCGGCTGTAGCCATTTGTTCCACTTCGGGTACGCCATGCTGGATGAGATGCCAGAACCTAGTAAATTCAGGAGTTTTGCAGACTGCATAGACATCTAGGAGACGCGAAAAGCTTGTTGCAACCGTAGCTTCCAGTTCCGGTCCTGTTTACCGTAATAGATCGTTGGCTTAGTGGGAAAACGCCGCTGTCTATCATTAGCGATAGTAGTGTTAAAATCAGGCTCTTTAGGACGTCACGTTCTAGTTGAATAATAATATCTCAACAAATAGCTAGAAACTGGAGAGTGAGTCTGCGTGATCACCAAGGGCCAATGTAAATTTCATTTTTAATGACGTTGTCGTAAGACTTCTGATCGGAGCTATTCTTATTACTTCGAAGGGCGTCCACGATTTGGCGAGTTTACCCTACCTTGTGTAACGAATCGTCGTGCAAAGATTTTTGATTCTACGCTTTAGTTAATTTGCCAACTTAATAGAAGAAGAAGAAGAAGGCTCGTAATGGCGTCCATACTGTCTACGCGCAAAGGTCGAGTGCGCCAGAAGTTCTTGTCAAGTTACGAGGTTGGTTGGAAACATGCAAGTGAGCTAGGCGTAAGCTACAGACACTGTTTCTACACTTTAAGAGACGAAGAGAGCTATTCATGATGTAACTTCGCTTCTGACTAGGAGGAAAGGAATACTGGAAGTGCAGTGTTACTCAAGAATGCACGTCGATTTAAAGATGAAGATAGCAGTTTTTAATATTGTCACTTTGTAGACGTAGCAAAGATGATGAAATGAAATTATTAAGGAAAGACCTCATAGAAATAAATTTTTCATAAAATCGGTCTGTGTAGGGTGTCAGGACCTTTTTAACCGGCGACTGCTCAGCGGAAATGAATGCTTCCGATTATAGATGCTTGCGGTTGAATAACACTCACAAAAAGTCCATAGAAACCTGATATCCTCATTTCCGTACTGTACTTGTATAGTTCAGTGACTCAACACTTGAGCAAGCATACAAATGCGTCTTCAACTTCTTAAAAATTTAGCAATCCAGTTAGACATAAAAATGCTGTACACACTGAATTTTCCAATTGCAACGATTGCTTTCTCATAAAAACATACCTATTTTTCAAGTCTTAAAATGGAATCATTAATTAACTAAGACGATATAATACATACAGATTGACTAACAATTCCTTTGCTATAATAACATGCAATTGTTATCTAGGCAATGCTCTAGTTCATGTAACCAATACATGTAACGAATAATTTGCAAATATGGTTTAATATATGTTATACCTTTACGTTGATATTAATACCAAGACGACTTTTGCTGTAAATGGTAATCAACCGATAATGAAATAATGAAACTAGATACAGTCTATCTTCTATCGATTTTGAATGCCTGAGAGAGCAATATTAATTAATTGAATTGAATTAGCAATAACCTTAGTTACGAAACAAGAGATACATTGTTCAAACTTCAATCCAGACTTTGCTTTAGATTACTGTATATGTGTACATACATACATACATATATACATACATATATATATATATATATATATATATATATATATATATGTATGTATGTATGTATGTATGTATGTATGTATGTATAAAGGGACCTTGCAATGGCGGATCCCATCTTTTGAATTTTTTCTGCCGTTTTCCTTGTTTTCTTGTCTTCTTGCTATATGTCCAGCAAGTTGGTTGAGGACATTGACAGTGATGATGATGATGCGGATGATGTGGGGACGGATAGCTGCCAGCGTCGCGACCTCCGTTCTGCACTCACCTATGAGTCAGAGTTGGAGAGTTGCTCTTGCCCTTTATGCCATTGTTCGTACGCCAACAGCAACTCCCTTTGGCAACATATTATTTTGGAACATGTCTCTCGCTCTCGTTTCCATCAGAATCCTTTTTGTGTGCTCACAAACGGTGTCTCTGTTCAGACTGTAGCTTCGCCTATTCTGCCCATTGAAAAGTTTGTACACAGTCTCAAGGCCCTGGCCGCCCTAGATGTTGTGGATTGATGGTAGATCCTCTTCTGTCTTTCTGGCTCTCCGGAATGGCGTGCACTCACGATCTCTCTAGAGCGCCTACAGACGTTACTTCACGTCATTCTGTAACTCGTGAATCAGCTTCTGGTGCTTCATCTTGTCCTTTCACTGATCAGATAAGTCATTTTGAAAATCCGGTTCTTGAAGCAATCAAGGCAGCCTGCAGCCTTCGCGTGTCCCGTTCATCTGGAGGCTGTCTTGTTTGAGTATTTGATGCAAGAGGTTTCTCTGCTACTAGTCAAGACTATTGGCCATATTTCACGCTCTGTTTATTCTGTTCTTGCTGTAGTTCTTGCCACATAATTCAGGAATGCCACATACCATGGTTTATGGTCTATGCTCTTCTTCACATGTTCCCTAAAGCTGTTTTGAGATGCCCACCAAAAGGCGGACAGAACAAACGTGTTGTTGTCAAATCCTTGTTGTTATCCCGTCTAGAACGGTGGACTTCTGGTGATATTCAGTCTTTCTTTATAAGCTAGACTGGATGTTGATAGCAAACAGTATGCTAATTGCAATTCTTCGCCTCTAGATCAAATTAATGGAATAATGGCGCTTGCTTATGCCAGAGAAGGTCGTTACAGAGATGCCATGCGGTGCCTTGGCTTTCTGGGTACAGCCAGCCCTCATGACAGCAATGTTCTTGAAGAAATCTATTAACGCCACACGGAGAATGTCTTGCCAACTGTATCTGGTGATATCCCTCCTTTACTATCTGTCAGTATGGATTCAGTTCTGGCTTCACTTGAAGCTTTTCCTTGAGCATCCAGCCTCGGAGCTTCTCAACTGAATTTTCAACAATTGTTTGATGCCGTTCTTGGTACTACAACTCCTAGAGTCAAGCAGTGTTTGGAGAACTTAACCTGTTCGTAAATTTTCTTCTGTCTGGTCGTGCTGATCCTAGGATAGCCTCTGGGTTATGTGGACCACGTCTCACTGCTCTATTGAAGAAGCAAGGTGGTGTCCGCGCTCTAGCGGTTGGTGAGGTCCTACGTCGACTTGTCAGCCGTCTGTGCTGTTCTGCTGTAAAAGATGACTTACCTGACACCTTTTTGTCTTATGGCCATGTTGGTGTCTGTGTTCCAGGAGGTTTAGACGCTACTGTGCACACTATCATGTTGTATTGCTCAATATGGACCTGATGCCAACGTGTTGCCTGAAAATTGATATTAAAAATGCCTTTAATGAATGCTCTTAAGCTTCCTTTTTGAGTCGTCTAAGTAAAGAGTTCCCAACCTTGTACTGATGGTCCTCGTGGTGTTACCATTGTGAAGGCATGTTGCATTTTTGGAATTTTTGGATCAAGTCATCTGCAGGAGTGCAACAACGGTATCCACTTAGTCCCCTACTTTTCTTTCTCGTTCTTATGGAGTTTTTGGATGACCTGGGTCCATTGCCAGATTTGTAGCTGACGTTATCGTATTTGGGCGATGGCTACTGCCTTGGCCAGCCGGCTTCAGTTGATTGTCTCTTAGAAGTCTTGTTATCAAAGGGTCCCTCGTTTGGTCTTCATATCAATTTCAACAAATGCGAGGTCTTTTGGCTATCTGGGGATCACAATTTCTTCAAATTTTCTACTGAAATTCAGCGCAGTGTTCAGATTCATGGTTGTATTGACTTCCTTGGTTGTCCTATATATAGATATTTCTCATATGTTACTGAATTTGTTTTCCAACGACTGGACAAGAGTTTGGATTGGCAGGACCGTATGACAGCTTTAGAGGATTCTCAGGTGGAGCTTCATCTTCTCCGCAGCGGCTTGAGCCTTTGCTAGCTGAATCAAATCATTAGAACGGTTCCTGGTTTCAAGATCAATAATGTATTGATACAGTTTGACAGTGATCTTCACCACAGTTTAGAGGCTTTATCCTCTTCTTCGGTCTCTGACCTGGCATGGAAACAGGCAACTCTTCCATTTCGTTTGGGTGGTCTAGGTCTTCGTGAAGCTTCTAGATCTTCATCTGCAGCTTTCGTTGGCAGCTGCAACTTTTCTCGGCAGTTATCTCTTTGTTTTCTTAATGAATCAGCGTTCATGCCGGTATATGAAGAAAATGATCGGACTCAGCATTCTCACGTTTTTCTGGTGAAGTGCAATGCCATCAACATCTTGCAAGTCTTTTACCACCTACTAGTTCGGTCTCGTCCTCTGTTTCTTCTACACAACTTTCCTTCTAGAAGGCTCTGGTTGATGCTTTAAGATCCAACATTAAATTCATCCTTGTTAGTCTGCGAGAACAGGCACGTTTCAGTGCTGTCGCATAATCTCATGCGGGCGCTTGGTTGAGTTCAATCCCCAACTCAAGTCTAGGCCTGCTCATGTCTCCGCATGAATTTGTGACTTCCTTGCGTTTGAATTTCGAATTAAGGTTTTTCCAGCACCCCAAGACTCAGTCCGTTATGTGCGCGGTCATGAATGGGATATTTTTGGTGACCATGCTCTTGGCTGTGGTCCTCTTCGTATTAAGGGGGATGATGCCTTATGTGACGTCATCTTTCACTGGTTGCTGTTAGACAACTCCAATGTACGTCGAGAACAACGCTGTTCCTCTCATTCTATGACAAGACCAGGTGACGTTCTCCATCCCGACTTTTCCCTAGGCAAGCCTGCTTATTTTGACATTTCCGTGAGGAATTCTTTCATTCCCTCTCACCTTATTAATGCTGCCATAAAAGCTGGTGCTGCTGCTGAGGCTGTGGAAGTGGAAAAAGATGAACGCCATCTTGCTAACGTTTTAAGTTATGGCTGTTTGTTCTACCCTCTTGTGGTTGAATAATACGGAGTAAAGGCTGCCCATAGTTTGGAGGTGTTGAGATCAATTGTATAGAAGTCTCTTCTATCATCTGGCTTGTCTCTGGGCCAAGCTCCCAGACAATTTCGTGAACAGTTATCTGTTCGTTTATGGCAGTATAACTCAAGACCTAATTATTATGACTTAGACTCTTTGTGCTTCAGTCCTTAGTGCGGATATGTGTTATTGGTGTTATCGTATTATATACAAATATATGAGTGTCACTCTAAATATATATATATATATATATATATATATATATATATATATATATATATTGAGAGAGAGAGAGAGAATCTACTAACAAACAAAACCGGCAAATCCCATGCAATTGCATCAGCGTCTACCATTAATCTACTTTGTATGATGCATGCATTAAATTTCCACAAATTAACAAACAGTTGTTGCATTAAATTAGAATATGCTTGTGTAAAAGGAATACTAGTCGCAGTCACTACTTTAGACGCAATAGTTTTAATAATATCCAGACTAGCAGGAGTACAACAGCCATACGTTTCCACTGCTAGTGGGAAGAACAATGCACCACTGTCAACGACTGCTTCTTCGTACTTGAGATCTTTTCAAGTTGAACTACTGCTGAATCAGAACCAGCAGAATTTGCACTGTTGGCAACAAATTTCAATTGGACTGTGTTACCGTTGGTAAGGTCAAAATAGGCATGACGTCCAAACAGAAAGTTGGGATGGTAAACATCACCAGGGCGATTGTTCTTCTGGACGAAAACCTCTGTTCTAGTAAAGTCCCTTTGTCATCTATCAACGTTGCATTATAGATGGTGTCCCCTAAAGCATCGTGGCGTTTTGAGAAGATGATCACCAAATTTGTCAATCAATTGACCACATGGGCAGCGTACAGCGTTTGGATGAGACGGAAAAAGAGGAATACTTAGCCGAAGTGGTAGAGCAACAGTGAACTCATGCCTGGACATAGCAAGGCCAAGATTTGGGTTGGTTATGGCTTTGACCCATGCCCCTACATGTGTTTCAGATATTGCGTTTAGTCTAGCTTGGTCAGGAATGGTTGAAGACTGTTTCAATGAATCAAACTTCCCTGTATCCACTTGATTTTGCAATGAACGTTGAGATAGCGAGTCAATATTAGTGCCTGATGTAAGACTCCCAAACTCCTGAAGAAATGCTGCTTTGTAATTCGTCTAGCAATCCGAAAGAACTACTGAAGATTCTTTAGTAGCAGAAGTAGAAAGGAGGCGTTTGACTATATCTCGGCTAGAATTACAACTACCAATAAATGCAAGAGGAGAGAAACTTTGTGCTTCATGTAATCCCAGATCTCCCAGAGTGATTGGCAGGGATGCGTGACACCACGCTTCATCTGAAAGCGACGAGTGAGACAATTTCTAGTGAATTTCGCAAGCATTGATCGAAAAGATAGCATTTCTGCGTTGCTTTTCTTGGGGAAACAGTGCGAAAAAGATAGTTGATCTTAGGGAGAGATAAACAACTGCGCAGAAGTTGAAATTTAACCTGAGGATTATCAATATCTATGGATGGTTTTGAGCTTTCGTTACGGTGTTAATTTGTTTTTGGGAAACTGCGTCATAATACTATTCTGATCGATAAATGGGCGAGCCCAAAGAATCTGCACCACTTTCTACTTGCATAACATGTTGGACTTGTGAAGAAGTATCTGGAAAATTGTGGTCACCGCTGGGCCAAAACACTTCACGCTTGTTCAAGTTCAGGTTTAAGCCATATTTTGGGACTGTTGATTGTAACGAATCAAGCATTGAAGCAATCGATGATCTTGTGCCAATAAATGTTACATCGTTTAAATACCAAATTTGTAAGCGCAGATCAGAAATTTGATTGCCAATCTCATCTAGGAGTTTTAAAGCCATTAGGCTGAATAGCAGTGGACCCAATGAATCACCTTGTTGAACACCAGATTTGGAAAGAATACGGTGGGTACCAAAGCGCAATTCTCCTGCGCAATGATAAGACCAAGAAACCCAAGGATATATATCAGGCAATTCTTTATGTAGACGATTAAGAAAAGATAGTCGGTTGCATTCATTGAACGTGTTCTTCATGTCAACTTTTAAACAGCAGAGATCTTTCCTGAAAATGGCAATTAATGAACGATCTTACCGCGTGCACAGCAGCTTCCAAACGGCCTTTTACTGCTACTCCTTTTTAACCGTATGGTAGTAATAGTTCTTCAAGACGAGGTTTAGTGGCAGCACAGCATAAACGACTTGCAAGACGACGAATTGTTTCACCAACTGCAGTGGGTCTGTACCCACAATTCTTCCTTTTCAGAGCTGTAAGAGAGGCACCTACTAGCCAAGGAGCAATACATGTAGGTAATTTTCCAGCAACAGATTGTTCATTGTCAAAGCAGGATTGAGCTGTTGGGCATATGGTACCACAAATTGCATTCAACAGATGTTGCGTCCTCAACTGCGAACCATCCGAACTTTATCCTTTGGATAATGCGTGATGACTTGATAGAATATTTTTATTTTCTACCACTAACGAAGGTGGTGTGTCATAAGAAAAGTCAGAAAGTTGACAGTCTGGATGACCAGATAAAATTTCTTCATATGCAGCAGAGTTGTTATGATCTGCACAACCCTCTGAGGGAAGAGAGCGAACAGCGTCACTGTAACGACCTTCACGAGCCGTTCTGTTGGATCGACGTGCATTGCTTTTTCCAACATCAACAGATGTGAAACTATTGTTGTCAAGGCGAGAAGCATCAATACCGGCTTCTAACAATAATGAGACCATATCTCCATTTTGCGATTGCTTAATACGTGATACAAATAGATTTTGATAACATGAAGTCTCGTCTTCTCACCCCGATGAGGCAAACTAAGAACAGATTTTGCAAAAGCAAACAGTCTCACCATGCCCAGCATACTAGGATTGACACACAAACGAAATTCCCCGGAAATTACGTCAGCTATCAAAGGACGAATAGATTTGAAAATGTGAACAACAGTGAAGACTGGGAGAGGCATCGTCTCATTCATCACAGCATGAAGAGTCGGTATGTCGATTGAATTAGCATAATGTAGACGAGCAGCCAAGGAAAGACCATTCAAGACAATGTCACTAGATAAAATAAAGCTACAGTCAATAGCAACAGAACGTTTATTTGTGGTTGAAAATCCAATATGACAATCTCGGGTTTCAGACCGTTCAGTAATTTGTTCACTATCTGCATTATCCTGTATAAGAGAAGCCTGTAATGTAGACAACCAAATTTAATTGCTTGGATCCATCATAGTGCCACCAAAACAGATCGACGATAACATTTCCAGTGACTTGAGTAAGCGAAACCATATTTTGAACATAGATATCGGTCATGTGCTTTTAAAACTGTGCGGATGGGAAAACGTGTCTAGAGATGTGCTCCAAGTTTAAGTGTTGCCGTCTAGCATTGTCAGACGAACAAGACTTGGAGCATTATATGTGTGGGTGAGTGTGTGTGTGTGTGTGTGTGTGTGTGTGTGTGTGTGTGTGTGTGTGTGTGTGTGTGTGTGTGTATGTATGTGTGTGTGTGTGTGTGTGTTTGTGTGTGTGTGTGTGTGTGTGTGTGTGTGTGTGTGTGTCCATCTGTTGAAGCGTTTCTCAAAAACGGCAAGTCCGATCTCGGCTGAATTTGGTTCGGCCACGCCGAATTCATTCAAGTCGAAAGGAAGACCGTGGTCGTCCTCCTGACTTCTCCCACGACGACGCCATTTCCCGCCGATCGCACTCGCTTCCGCTCGCGCGCGAATATCTCCGGAACGGCGCATCGTATCTCCGCCAAATTTAGACTGCCTGTTTCCGACGTCGGACGGTACGCGTCGAGCGTGTCGTTTATTGCGGGCGACGCCGGTAAAGAGAACATATTTTTGCTTATATCCGGGTCTTGAAAAAATACGCCCACAGTCGTTTGCCAGTCTACGACCGTCGAAGAGCTGCCGTGATTGATGCACATGTTCCCCAGAACTCCAGCAACGTCTTCGAAGAGAAGACGTTCAGCGGGACTGTCGAAATGATGAGAGTCGGTACGAGTCGTGACTTCGTGAGATACGGGAACAGATTATCCGGGTGATTACTACATGTGACTTCCAGTTCTGCTCTGATGGATTCGTCTAACTGCACGTGACTTCATTTCGGACAGCGCAATATCCGGGAGTGCTATACGATTTGTCTAAATGCACGTGACTTATTTCATTCAACTGGGCAGCGCAGTATCCGGGAGTGCTATACGATTGCAAGTGTATACGCGACATTTTTATTCACTGCAATTATTCATGGCCAACATCCCCTATGATACCATCAAACGAATTTTTAGATACTTTCTGCTATAATCTCTACCTATAGAGGCGACCTGTCTCTCCTCCACTTCCGTGTTGTACTGGCTGTATGACAAAAGTGTGTGTCAACTGCGGCGCTCTCATGTGGAAAGGAGAAGCACATGGCATGTGTTTCCCCGGGCGAAGCCGGGAATTGGAGCTTGTATATATATATATATATATATATATATATATATATATATATATATATATACATAAACCGTCACTTGCATCTGTGAATGCATAAAAGGAATCATGTAGTAGATGGATTTAGCAAGTGTAAATACATAAAGGTAAATAATACGACAACACACCATATCCTATACCAAACATCATAGAAGATGCTCAATGTAAATGCAAATAAAGGTAAAGTGTAAAACAATAAAATAAGACCAAAGATTGAAAAGTAGCATAGAAATATTAAAGAAACAGTTTTGACGATATCGTTGCAATTTCATCAAGCAATATCATCAAATAAATACATTGTACAAAATCATTAAACACAAAAATTGTAATGACTGTTGAGTGCAATATTATACTTCCGCTAACACAGAGATATCTAACAATTACACACTGAAAGGGTTAAAGACAAAACGTGTTCCGATTATGATTATAAGGTTTCATCATAATGACATTAATGTTGCTTTGCCAGCCTCAGTCATGATCAGAACATACATAAGCACTCACAGCAATCGACAACTGTCAACAAAGACAGCAAACACAATGTCAATTGTGTAACTCTGCAAAGCGTCACAGCCATATGGCGCTGGTACAATGTGACTTCTTACCTTCAGTCGTTGAGATTTTCCTGCACGGCACCACACCTAACTTGTTGGAAAGTGTCGCCGTGGCTCGAGGGTCGAGATCCCAAGCCCCCGCTCATGCGCCACTTGCTTTTGGTTCTGTTTTTCAGGGAGCGAGTACATATACGCACGGATCCCTGATCCTCTTGCATTTCACGTTGGATAAACAACGGAGACCGCATGGAGAATGGCAGTAAAAATGAAAATTGCGTTGGCTCTCAGAAAGGCTATGAGAGCAATGACACAAATGCGACGGCAGGGCTACGCATATACACTTCTTTTCAATGCGAGCGCTACGTTCCGGAGGTGGAGTCAACTCTGTCTAACTACTGCTTTAAGTTATTTTAGAATATGTCACGTGACCTTTACAAAGACTGACTTGTCAATAATGAGTCTTCACGTGGTAGACACCTGTCGGCTGTCATAGACACCTGTAGTTTGATAAGAATGTACTCAAGAGAACTATACCAACATCTGTCTCAATGGCAGATATAAGATCTAATCAGAATAACACTATATATATATATATATATATATATATATATATATATATATATATATATATATATAATCCCAATTTTCAATGAAACACTCTACAAAACTCAAGTAGAATATGAAATTGCATGCCATACACCATTTTCTAACCGACTATAGCTTCAGATACATGCTCATGCAAACATTTGGTGCAAGATTTCAAGGTTTGCCTCGTTAGGTGCGTTTTACAAAATGGCAATCATGAATGACATTTGCATGCAAAGCAGCCAGACACTGGTAATACTTACTCCTATAGATAGACGCATGCATATAAAATCAATGTGCCAGAAATGCCTGACACGAAGAGACATACTGGGAACGGCAGAAGCAGTCTAAAGAGACTGCATTGAGTCTAATTGGTGTAGAGTCAACCCATATATTGATCACAAGGACTCACTTGCTTAGCCAGGGATCTCTAACCTACCATGGCTGACAAGTTGGTCAGACTACCACTATTGTGAAACCGCTTATTGCCGCTTTTGACAAGAACATGTTACCCAAAACATGAACAGACAATCACCATGCAGTCACAACAATACGGGCAGGTGTCAATTTACCTAAATTCTGCCCACACAACCCAACTTCATCAGCTGTTTTGCTCCTACGCATACAACTCGAAAGACTCAGCTAATTGAAGACGCAAACCATGCAAAATGGCAGTTGCTCACGCTTTGTGATTTCTTTGTCATATTCGTCGAATACAAGAATCTCTAGCCGAATCCGCCATTTCGAAATGCCACCGGAAATGAATGGATGACACAAGATAAATGACGATGAGCACGTGTGTGTTCCTGAAATTCTAACGACCTTAGACACTCAATAGTTTCTTTCTATCTAGAAAACATACGAGGCGGACCCGCTTTCGATCACGCTACCGATGGCCACGCCTCCAAGTGTAAATGTGACGCAGAGTGAAGGTCAAATCCTGTTGTATCCGTCCCTTATAATTTCCTCTCACTGGTTCTAATACAATGCTAGTTGTGTCTTTACATCACACCCCAGAACAAGACAATTGAATCTCGTTACTTTCTTTTACTTGAGAACAATTGTTCTTATGTCTGATTTCTAGGACAGAAGACCGCACAATTCGCAGAAGACTGCAACAACAAACTGTGAAGATAACAGGTTATGCCAATGCACCTAATATAAAAGCTGGCTTATAACCCATCGTCAACAACATTACTATATACAATATGACTAGTTCTCTAGTGACTGTTTGGCTTCTTTGTCTTATATCATTAGGGTATTGTCTTTCAAAAGACGACGATGCTGAAAGTCAAGATGATACCTACCATCATGAACGTGATGGACGGTCTGATGGAAGTATTGCAATTTCCTCTTGTCCAAGTAACTCAAAAGGAAATTTCTCGTAACTGTCATCACGCCCTACAGCTTGGCAACTCTCACAGTGGGATTTATGAGGTCCACCCACGTGATGGCCTTGGGTCACTCAAAGTCTACTGTGACATGAAAACGGACGGTGGAGGATGGACTGTATTTCAAAGAAGAAGAGATGGATCGGAAATTTTTATAGCACTTGGCTTGAGTATCAACAAGAGTTTAGAGAACTGAATGGTGAATTCTGGCTTGAACTTGATGCAATTCATCGACGTACAGTTGATGTTACTCTCAGAATTGGCATGATGGCGTCAGACAACAGCAAAGCGTACGCAAAGTACGACGATTTTAGTACTGGAAATGTAAAATCCAAGTATGTGATCTACTTTGGACGATACAGTGGAACAGCAGGTGATGCAATAAAGATTCACAAAGAAATGAAATTTTCTACCCATGACCAAGACAACGACACGTGCAGTAAAAACTGTGCTGTTGAATTTAGAGGAGCTTAGTGGTATGTCAACTGTTATGACAGTAACTTGAATGGCGAATACACATACGGCAGATCAGGACAGCACCTCGTTGTCTGGGAACCTATTCAGAGAACCAAATGTTTACAGAAAGTGGAAATGAAACTGAAATGATACAAGACAGACTTCATTAACATTTTCCTTTTTTGCATGCATCTTTTGCTGATTGGAGAATCTCTGGAATTAAAAATATCTTCTTTCTCAGTTCTTAATTGTCACTACATTTTGCTTACATAATAGAAGTAGTAGAATTGCTTTGCAAAAAAATCTAAGAACAAAGTAGAGTGTGCAATAAAAGTCTTTTAATTAAGTTAAAAGATTCCAGATAACAATTAATTACGAATTGGATTTAATTAACAAATAGACACAAACGTTTGCTGTGCCTTTGACAAGTAAACTAGGAACAATCAAAAATTGATTAGTAATCTAGTTAATTAATATGTTAGTTCATCACTGCTTTTTCATATCCTGATGCTACTGCAAAAGCTCAGTAGACGTAAGCCAGTGTTAAGACTTCTAAATCATGTAATAAAATAGAAGTTGAGATAAGTATAAATAATTATAGACGATTTCATTCTATAAGAATTGGAATATTTAGGCTAATCCTACATCGTTTCACACGTTTGAGTCAATATACTTAGAAATCAGAGAAAATATTATGTTTCTTGATCATTGCACACAAAGAGCTAGCTGCCAAATCAGTGGAAATTGAAACATTCCAATTAAAATGAGCATACTATATTATGCATATTTGTTGTGTAGAAAGCGCATACTGACAATCCATGGATTGCCCGGTATACCCAATCCATAAATATATCTGCAGTTTATTAGTTAATTCGTTACATTAAATTATTTATTATATTGAGCTTGCTTCAATTTTTGACAATTGCATAATTAAAGAAAGTTTGCAGGTGTAATCATAATAAATAGTATTGAGGCAATCTTGCATGACCCATCGCAAGATTGTTGCTACACGTGTTATAAACTGGCAATAATGAGCGACTTTTCCAAAGTAGCCAGAGACTTCTATATAGCTACATTTAAACGCATGCAGGTCAATCCATTTGTCATAAGCACTTTATCAAAAGAGACATATTAGAAACAGCAAGAGCGGTGAACAGACTGGCTTCAGTCTGTTTTAGTGTCACACCGCATGGATCGCCTGGTTACCCACGAAAAAACAACCTGCCGTAGATGAACTTGAATAAATCACCAGTGTTAACGTTGTTGATCCGCATAGTGCCGCTTCTAACAAGAACAAAACCCCAAAATATGAGCAGACAACCACAAACAACAGAAAGACAACTAGATGTCATCTACAGTCGGGCTATAGACTGACGTCATCACCTTGACAATGCATGCCCTATGCATACTGTTCGTCAAACTCAACAAGAGCTAGAAGAAACAGCACGACGGTACTGTTCTCCATAATTTACCGCATCTTACACTATCAGCAAATCTGTGGACGGTCATCAAGCGACGTAAAGGCAGGTATCAAAACGTTCATGAACTTGAGTTGAAGACGGAATCCATTTGCAGTGCAGTTGCTCACGCCTTGTGATGTGTTGTAGTACGTACATCGAGCAGATGCATGCATTTCTATCGAAATCTGCCACTAAATCTATAGCCAGCGAGAGAAATGCTATCAAAATATGAAAGTATTACACAAGCTAGTGACGTGCACTTGTGTGCTTCCAAAACTGTTAGACTCTAGCAGCACCACATTCATACACAATAGTTCTCTTCAGGCTGGAGAACGTCCGTGCCGAATGGCGGGGGAGTTTCTGGTAATGCTACATGTGGCAACACCAATTCATGTTTCTGTTATATCCGTCAATATGACTTCCTCTTACTAAACAATGCCGGCTCTGTATGTACATCCTTATGACAGGACAATTGAGTCCCGCGACTTCCTATCACTAAACAATACTAGCTGTGTCTGATTTCTAAGATAGCAAACCGCAAATTACGCAGAAGATTACATGAATGGGATGGATAGCCTGGAATCGACACGTGCATGAACTCTTATATAAATGTCCTTGTTGCAGAGCTTACACTATCCACTTCCAGTGACATTGAAGAGCACAATGGCTAGATTGTTAAGTGCTCTCTGCTTTCTTTGTTTCGTCGCATTCGATACTTGCCTTTCGGTCAACAAGAATAGAGAACATTAGCAGAAAGCAAAGCGTACTACTCGGCGATCTGATCTGACTACCTTAAGTCCGACGACTGACAACGAAATTCCACGAAACTGTCATCATGCTCTCCAACTTGGCAACTCCCATAGTGGTGTCTATGAAATCGACCCACGTGATGGCCACGATTCACTCAAGGTCTACTGTGACATGAAGACGGACGGTGGAGGATGGACTGTAATACAAAGAAGAAAAGACGGATCAGAAAATTTTTATCGCACTTGGACTGAATATGAAGAAGGTTTTGGAGGGCTGTACGGCGAGTTCTGGCTTGGACTTGACAAAATCCATCGTTTGGCAGTTGACGTTACTCTGCGAATTGATATGATGGCACCGGATAGAAGTAAGGCATATGCTAGATATGAAGACTTTACTATTGGAAATGCAAATTCCAAGTACGTATTTACATTGGACGATACACTGGAACAGCAGGTGACTCGCTATCGACTCACAATGGAATGAATTTTACAACCAGAGACCAAGACAATGACCAAAGCAGCAGCAACTGTGCCCAATTGTACTCAGGAGCTTGGTGGTACAAAACGTGTCATAGTAGCAACTTGAACGGCGTCTACGCATACGGAAATACAGGCCACAATCTAGTTGTCTGGCATGGTTTCAAGTACCTGCAGTCTTTGCAAAAAGTAGAAATGAAACTGAAATGAACAAAATCTGAAAAAGATATATTCAGTAGACGTTACCTTGTATGGTTAGAAAATCTTGACGAAAGAATATTGTTCAACTTGGCGCCTAGTGTTTTCATATTGCGTTGGTACGAAAATACTACCTACTAGAAATGGTTCGCAAATTGATGTGTTGGAAATAATTATTGTTATGTCCGACTGATTTCTGTTGAAACTTCAGGCTACCAATTAATTATCATATGCATGCAGTCGACCATTTGTATAGCTATTAACCTGCACACAAAATGAGAGGCTAGGACAATGTATAACGCTTCTGACATTTAAGTAATAATGTCAAATGTGCAATCATCACTAGCTGTTACATGCAATATCACCGAAATCAGTGATTAATTAATTGAGGAACGTAATCCGGGCACCTCTTCAACAGTTGAAAACTTCTCTTTGCAAACTCTCTGCACTCGTACGTAATTTGTATCTCTGGAATATACAATTGAGTTTCTAACACTTATACTTTATAATTATGGGCGCATCTACCAAAGATTACTTTTACGGTCACGTAATGGTAGCAAATGTTGTAATGTATGGATTCCAATTTTCGGTGCCTTAGTTTGTGTTTCTTCTTTGGAAGATAGATGAATAAGATAACATCAAACCGTCTCAGAAACGACAAAAACTGTTGTAGAGAGCAAGAAAAAATTATTTCTTTGATTTACGGCACCAATATTCCCATTATCACTATTGCTGTGTACTCCGAGTCTCCAAGTTTGCAACTGAGCTCTAACACCAAACAGACAACACACACACACACACACACACACACACACACACACACACACACACACACACGCACGCACGCACGCACGCACGCACGCACGCTCGCACACACACACACACACACACACACACACACACACACACACACACACACACACACGCATACACATGCACGCACGCACAATGATTAGAGCATCGACATTCAACACTCAACATGCACCAGGCGGTTGCATGCATAATAACAATCATTACACATCCAGATTAGAGAGAGTTGCGCATGACACAACCTTTAGAAAAGAACGATAACGTTGCAACACTGTTCGGCAAATTAAAACAATTATGAGACAATACATTTCCAATTTGCATGGTGTAGTATCCAGGTGATTAACCAGGATTCCTTGCGGGTTTCCAAAATTGATAACAACTAGTAAAATCAATGATTAGGGAATCACACGGATGGCTTGCCCTTCACATAAGAGCCCTAATTCAGGCTAGTTGCCCTTCTATTCCACAGATGACCTAACAGTTTTCTTACGGTTAAAGTTGTGAAGGTTAGGGTTAGAGTTCTGAGTGTTAGGATTAAAGCTTTGAGTTATAGATTAGGGTTATGTCGCAAGTGTTAGGATTATTGTTGTGATATTTGGGGTTAGAATTGTGAGTTGGTCCTTGACTTGATCAATTATTCGATCCATATTCTCCGCCTAGACGCACTCCCTTTTGTACAATCAGTTATCTTCCCGCCTGAACCTTTAAACTGTGACGTTTTCGTACGTTAAAAGCTATTTAATTAAGACAAAGAACGGCGGTTGTTGACTGACTTACCGGAAACGAACCTTAGTTAGGAGCGATAGTCGGATTAACTCAAAGGATAAGTGTTTCGGTACACAGAGTATCAATGATATAAAATACTAATGACACTGTCCTCCCTAAAGTTCACATGCCTTCGTGCGTCTTCTACTCCGTCTCTACGCTCTTCCGACACCATGCAGCGCTTCTCAGCTCTTTTCTGAGCGGATTCTTTTCCGTCTCTACGCTCTATCGACACCAGCGCCTCCTAACCATCTCCTGGACTTTACTTTACGTCGTTCGGCTCTCCCCCATTTCGCCTAGTGCCAGTATCCAGTTAAAACGTCGGTCTTCAGTCAATTCACCTGTCACGTGGCTTCGTCATCTAGGTGCCCAATTACAACTCTCCAATGGTCCTTTCCTCTCAAGCAATTATGACACTTTTGTTTGAACACTTAGATAGCAATATATCAAAATATATCTAAATATATCTTTGCGAGCAAGTTTCGATTTATTTCAATCTTATTTCTACTTTCTGTAAATATTTTGGCGTAACCGATTAAACACACAACACATCGATACGACCGTATGCTGCTGGAAGATGTAGTAATATAAATTGTCATGCATCTATTTACTACAGAAACAATTATCTAAACCAATAGTGATCTTTATCGCTCAAGTAAATGGAAAATTAGTCAATTACAAGTTTGACTATATTTATTGCACATATCAGTCTCACTAAAACTACAAAGTGAAAAAGTATATAAGATGTTGGCTACAATATTGATAAGGTGCAATCCCAAAATCTATCTAGACATCCTTATACTTCTCTTGCACCATGCCAACTAATGCCATCAATATTAACAAGAACACAAGCAAACGGCAACACATAATCTGAAAAGTACGAATATCATGTCAGTCACTTGTATTTTCTTTCAGCCCTCCAATGTCTTGTTTTAGACACTCAGCTAGAAACAGAATAGAAATTAAGAGTAATCGTTCAATGAAGACAGAATGTATAACATGTAGAGCGCCGGATCCAGGAATTTTTGAAAGAGAGGGTTCACCGTTAGCAGTTATATATAGCATTACTAATTTTCTCTTTTCTAATGAAATTATATAAAATTATTAAAGCATGCCTATTGGAAAAGAGGGGGTTTCAACCCACTGAACCCCCGCTCTGGATCCGGCCCCTAATTATCGTAGCTCACCTTCCCTTATCTTTCTGTGGCAATCGGGAAAAATTATTTTTCGTAGCTCAAGACATTTCTCTATATGTAGACTGGCGTGGTATGCTTCTTTCATGGCAAGGAATAACGTAGCAAGGTAAAAGTGACCTGCACACATACAATCACATGACACGGAAAACGAATGACGGAAAGACATCAACGCACAATCTGCTGTGTAATGACTAGTAGGTAGTTTGTCTTGCAAAAGCGACAAGGCAGTTTGCAAGTGAGTCGTAGACTCTTCAAGTCTTGAGGTCTTGATTTCATACGAACCTAATCGCATCATACCTACACACATTCACATTGCAAGCAGACGTTTGTAACATACAATACAAAGTTTGAAAATATATCATCTTACGAATAGCGATAAAGGTACGATTTGGAAAAATTAGCTTTCGTTCAATTTCTATGGCTTCCAGACACATCTTTATGGCTTCGTTCCAACATTCTTTCTCGCCATAGTCGAGAGACAATAAATACAAATCTAGATTATAAATACAATTAGCTACAATCCAACTGAGCTAACATTAAAACGAAATGTAAACTAACTTCTAGCAACGTCTTCGTCTCGATCAGGCGAGCAATCTTGTTTTAGATGAAATTGCCGAGCTTTCTCGTGCCACGATATGGCTTCATCGTAGTTTCCTTGTGATCGATAGCAGTTTCCCACAGCATTCATATCTGTAACAGCGCAAGATGGGGGCATCAGTTGGTTACAAAACATTTTACAGAAGACTTTGTTGTCGAACAAACTATTTAATGCTTATGAGAAAATAATTATTATTCAAGTAATGCATCTTTCAGTATATTAATTGTACCGTCTATAAAGTCATAAAGTAGATTGTGTGTACGATTAAATAATGATGCCCGCACATACGAACTCGTATAGATCTCAATTATTTTTTAGTTGTAGCTATGGCACTTAATAATGCAGTACCCTGACAACAATATCAATATAGATATCTAGTTAGCTCATTCTATGGTGCTGTGTAACCGTTGCAAATGCGATCAGACCAAAGTATGAAACTACTGCAAAGCTAAAGCTGCTTAATTGGATGTGGGTTGACGAATATATGGCAGCATTGTTATCTTTCAATTAACAATGCACATATTCGGTGCTCACTGTAATCTGAATACGCTTGATTTCCCAGAGAATGCCGTGAAAGCATACGCGTAACATACGTGATCTCACCACATGCATTTCGTGTCACGTGCATACTAGACTACAAACACTGTCTAACGCAATCTGTTATTGTAACGTCCAATTCATAGAAAGACACATACGTTAGGTGTGTTGTCACCGCGAATAAGAACGTCAAAAACGTGGCAGTTACGGATTGTTTGACTTGGTGCAGCTAATTTAATCGCGATAAAATGCGCATATACGATAATGTAAGCGTGGTAGTTAAATAGAAATAATCATTACAAATATCAACTATCTAAACCTTAATTTTACTGTTTGTAATGCAAAAGAATGTAGAAATAATATAACGATATGCAAATAGATAATGCATAATCATACATGATTCGAAAGCATATTGACCGTCAAGCGTATGACCAGATTACCTAACACAATGACTCGTGCCTTTATGCATGTTAGCAACACATCTTGCCCGAAAATCTTACTTATTATAGTATAGCAAGAGACTGTTGTACTTACAATACGGCAAAGTACGATGTGAAGGCGGCAACGACCCGGTTGCCATCTCATACGCTTTGCTTGCGAGTTGCAATGCTTCCTCTTTTCTGTCCAGAAGGTCGTACGTCTTCGCAAGGTTACGGAGAACTAATATATTCAATGAAAATAAAAATACGTATTTCTATCTCTAATTACCAATATTTTATACCAAATGCCAATTGGGGATTAGAGGGTGAGCAGCACGACCGCGTGAGGGTAACTGCCTCCTCCAGTAAATTTGCACTCTTTTCGAGGTTTCCGCTTTCTTTGAAGCAACAACCAAGATAAACAAGAGCTGAAATGTAAAACAGGAGGTTATCAACTTAGGCTTTACCTGCAGGCTTGCTACATGAAAACAACTATCAGCAAATGTCCTCAAACATTTCGCAAAATTAATTAGAAAACATGCTGTCTTTCGTAGTATCCTAGCCTAAACTATCTTTCAAATCTATTTCTCTGTTTCAAGGTATCAAACACATTTAGGAAAGCACATCTCTCATGTCTATAATAAAAGATACGAATTTATCAAAAATGAACACATACTTACATGTAAAGTCGAACCTCATTCATGTCACTCAACAATCTAGTTTATCTAGTCAACTTGAGGACTTTTGCATCAACATTTATGAGTGTTAACTATCATTTGAGTAAAATTGCTTGTCAATGTTCGTTTCCTCTGACCGATTACGCGAATGATACATAACTGTATGCTGATTTCGCTTTCACCACATTGCTCTTGCTTTCAATTTTAGCTTTTATATTTGTAATAGTCAATAGTTTAGTAAAACTTGACTGTAACACTTTCTTTCAACTACTTTTCCTGACTAATCTAATGCTTTCAGAAACCAAAATTATGTATACTTAGATCGATCTGTTTTCAATTAGTAGAAGTTGTTTTGTTATAGAAATCTAACCAGACGTGTACTTCAGAGCAAAAACAGAGAGAAATACCATATATGTTTTAAGTTGTTACCTTGGTGAATTCACTTAATTGTCAAAGCCCACCATCTAACGCATTATTCAAAAATGATTTAGGTATTCCATAATTGGCGTCCAAGTTAACATATTCTTGGTAAATAAAAATTATCAAATTTAATAGAATACCCACGCGATATTTACAGTAAAAATGAAGACAGCACGAGCTGTAATTATTCGTTTGATGTATTTAGGATGTTGAAAGAAAATGGAATAAACTGCGTACATGATGAAAAGGTACGCAATACTAACTTGTTGCAAGGAGGTCGTCTCGCGTAGGCGAAGAACTTAGTTGTTGCAGCAATTGGTGAGATTTCTCATACCACGCGATGGCTTCGTTGTAGTCTCCTCGAGATTCACAACGAGAACCGATACCGTTCATATCTGTAATACATCACATTGTTAGCAAAATGCTAAGCAAATCTAAAAATACAATACACTCTTGCTATATCACCATGACTGTAAAATTTGCAAAATTTTTAATCTATGTAAAACAGTGAGTAAGCAAAACGGTCTAAACATTTACATAATCTGTCACAGGGATGTCTTCATGTTTTATTTTACAGCAACATTTATATCACCAGTTGGACATGCTGGGCATCAAATTCAAAAACTATAAATTTAGATTTCACAAATAATGCTCCTCTCGGTTGAACGAGCAGAGTACGGATATGAAGTTGAAAACCTAACGAAACAGCTGCAGATGACACGAATCGATTTAGTAGCAGACATCGTCAAATAGCTTCTGTGAGTAATCAGATTCTACAGATCATTATGGTATTAAGAGAATCTAGACAACCGTACTTACACAACGCCAAATCACGATGTGATGACGGTAATGATACACTTGCAATGTCAAACGCTTCTCTTGCCAATTTCATAGCTTCATCTTTTCTGTCAAGTAAATCGTACGTAGAGGAAAGTTGAAGTATAGCTAGACGAACATAATAATATTACTAAATACGTATTTATAATTATGATTATGCCTCAGTATTTCTTACCAAATGCCAAGGTGGGATGAGAAGATGAGTAGCAAGATCGGCTGATTGTGACTGCCTCCTCTATTAAACTCACACTTTTCTTAAGTTTCCCGCTCTTACTGTAGCAGATACCAAGACTCATGAGAGCTAACATAGAAAATGTTGAGTTTCAATTTCCACATTTCAAATAATCATACATGTACAATACAAATATTAAAAATCGATGCACAGTTTATGTACATACTCAGAGACATGTTCACTAGATTGCAGTCATCCAATTGCCTTTCCAACACGAGCGACTCCTCGTATGCCTTTATCGCCTCGTCGTATTTCCCCCCTTCTTCATATGTCAAAGCAAGGTTATGTAGCGCTAGAACCACAATCATATTAGTTGCAAGAGTAGTTGGAACACTACCGATGCAAAAACAAGTTGCGAATATTGGACTAGCGCATCAATGGTGAAGTGTGACATTTTAATTACTAAGAATATGAATATATGAGCAGGAGCATACCATTAGCAATATTTGCACCAACTGCTACACCGGCATATTCTCGTGTCCATTCAATATGTTTCCTGAACAGCTTCTCTGCATCTTCCAAGTTCTGCATTATCAGGTAGCAACACCCTAAGCGGCTTGGAGCTAAAAGAAAAATGTGAAAACTTATCATTGAAAATAGCACCAAACGACCAAGATATATAATACAAAATAGAGCGAAGTAGCTATGAAACCTGCGTGATTGTGAATTTAACGTTTAAAAGGATGCATATTTATATTGTATCATCTAAACTAGAGCAATAGCTTCTTTGTGTGACTTATAGAAATATAAGTAAATTTAATATCGCTGTCTGCCTAGTTGCGTTGTTGACCGTACAACGAGATGCAAATTGTTAAAAATGTATACCGTCATTTCTAGAATACAAAGTTTATGTTCCATTACTATTCTACACAATGTCAAGCGTCACTTTCAGAAAAGCGCTGAGGTAGCACAGCAACCGGTAGAAGCGACGATACAAATGTTGCGACAATTCTCGTGATAGAACTCGACACAAAACTATGACACGAAAATACTCCATATTATAGTTGAACTATATACATAACCGGTAACAAGCGTTCAGTCAAACAGATACAGTCAAATGCAACCTATAAACCCTTCTCCTTCTCTATATTTAGAAATCACCTGTCGCTCAATGAGAGCTGATCGCGAACAAATACTTTCCATTTATGATAATATGCCTAATACATTGCAGTTAATTTTTAATACTATTTTCACTTCAAATTGTGGTCTGACTTATCACAACATATAGTTAGTCTCTTTCTGTCAACCGTTTGTCACAAAACTAAAGACGTTTCGTGAATATTGTCAGGTTGCCGTGGGCATGCGAAATATGAGGTAGACACATACGTTTACATGTTAAAGAAAGGATCCACAGTTGAAAAGTGATTACAATTAGCAAACGAAATCGTCCATTTTTCACTCCGCTGAAATGCAAGTGACGCGTGTTAGTCTGATTCAGTATTGGGTTACGAACCGACAGCACTCTTCGTCCTCTAATATATTATTTAAACAATCTGAAATCGCAAACGCATCTTATATACACAGAAGTTCAAAATAAAAGACAGCGATTAAGAAACGGCACATGCAAAATAATGCAGCTGCAATATCTACGCGTGAGTGACTAGAAGTAGTTGTGACTACCCATTCACTGGTGCAGGTTGCAATGACTAGCGTTCACAAGCGCCGGAATGCGAGAGATTCACGGTCACCACTCCCAGCCACCAGTGGCTCGAGAGGCAATATATCCTAGGCACCACTGAAAGCGGCTAGGCAAGAACCCCCCATGCATTGAACTATAATTCTGCAAGTAGTCTCTGCACACAAGAAGTGTTTCAAGTATTCACTGATTTGGAAGACGATGCGAATACGTTCCATGTCGAACTCGTTCATGTCAGATATTAAAAAGCAGCATTCAAACTGTTGTGCGATTGGTGTTGACGGTATAATAGCACAGAAGAGCGCGAACAGAATGTGACTTTGACAGTTGCTCTTCCACTAATTAGCTAGAAACTTCAACTTCAAGAAATTTGCTCACTGTACGGCAAGATGCCGAAGAGAAGCCCTCTGGCCTTCAAATTGAAGAAAGTCGACACATTATTATTATAAATAGCATACACTTCTGTAAAATACAAAGAAACAAATATATAGTATGTGCAAGTGCATGTGCTGCCGTTTAGATAAAAATTGTTTTCAAAATGTGCACTTATTCTACTTTCTGTGCCTTTTATAATCTCAATTATTTTTGTCAAAACACTAAATCGATAATAGTGGCATTAGTCTAACGTTTCCGCTTTCGATAGTAATGTTTTCCGTATATACACAAGACTCTAGATCTACACATAGATGATAGACATTGTTACCATAACTGCTGTTACTTTTTCGGGGTTCTCCCCACGAATACAAAATTACGTGTCGGAGACTGACGGTAGTAGGAAGACGCCCATGTTCACAACAGACGCTCGGACACACAAACCATTGTTAATTAATATTATTGTTGATTACTTCAAACTAATTGCTTGGATAATCCCACCATTACGTTGAGATGCTAGACACTGCTGCTCTTGGAATACAGCTGATTTATGCATAAGAGACTCGGCTTGTCGCGCAGGAGCATCTTTACGGAGCGAGACACAATGTAGAAGATTAGAAATAGTGGACGAATTGCGTTCATTGCCGGGTGTTAAAGCGTTGGCATAATTTACAAAACATTCTTTTCCCATCACTCGTTGGATGCACCCACGTGTATAGTTTCTCACAATCCTGATCATGGTGACCTTGTTTGTGTTTTGAAGACTTGGAGTTACGCTAGGTTTACAATATGACGCTAATGACGCCCGCGACGCAAGCGAGGACGGTCGCGCGAAGACGACGAATCGGTGTCAAAATGCTGACGCCGACGTTGTACCATGTACAATAACATTTGATAAGTGTCAGCGACGAGCCACTACGCGCATGCTCATCGTAATCTTATACAAAAATGTCTGTGATTTGGTTTTTATTTCCAGAGTTTCTCACTCACCAAGTCGTCGCGGAGACGCTTCTACATTATTTGGCAGCCTGCTGCTGGAAGCCCGTTTTTAAAATGCGTTTTTCCAAGCGTCTTTCTTACGCCTTTCATCTCTAAGCCACCGTGACTTGATCTGCAGCAAGCAGCCGTACCTACACGTATGCACATTCGGTAGGTTTCACTTCCACAGTTTACTTTCGGCTATTTTACTTCAGGATTTGATCTCTGATTTGTCGAGAAAAGACACGTGCTTACAGTAGACGCTAGAGCACTTCCGGTTTGAACGCTAGAGTTGAACTTGAATCAACTCTAGCGTTGGCGACGCTGACGACGCTTGCGACGTTGACGACGCTCGTGACGCAACGTGCGAGTGTTTACAATTTGACGTCTGCATGAGCGTCGTCGCTAGCATCCTCGCCAGCGTCCTCGAGCGTCGCCAGCGTCATATTGTAAACATGGCTTTGGACGTACTGTCGTATTGAGCGGTAGAGTCAGACTGCGTATTATTGTTATCGGCCTAAGGCAGAGCTCCTTATTCGGCTTGACTGGAAATAGATTTCCTCCGACTCGTTACTTTTAACATCTGTCTCTTCGAAACATGATCTCTTTGACTTTCGCCCCAATACGGAAAAGAAGAAAGTTATTGAACCTGCCACCTTTCTTGCGTAAATGAAACGTTTAGACGTCCTAAATTGACCTTGAAAGTGGAGGAGGTAAGTGGATGACCACGAACTTTTTCTTCAGTGACTAGCTCTCTAGTAACGACTTTCCAACTCAATTAGAATGCAGATCTTCATTTGCTTTTTTTCGGGCGATTGTACTTGTCACGTGTCTTGGTTTTTTTGGCGTGGCGCAGCACCACGCTATAACACTTAACAGAGAACTCTGCTAATTGTATGTTATTCAGTTGTAAAAGTATTAGAATATGCTAACAACAGCTTTTGATAAAACCCATATTTACAACTAAAAAGACAAGAAAGTATGGTTCACCATGCAATCCGTTCAGCTCAACGGTGACGGGACGGCACAAAAACCGCAGATGTCCTATGTTGCGCCATCCTTCTCATTTCACTATTCAAGCAGTGTCCCACTATCGCGCGTATTAATCCGAGCGGCAAAATTGATATCAATCAAAACGTGGCGCCATCTATTGTCTGATTGGTCTACTTACAGTCATTCACACGTATAACTTCTGCTAAAAATGCAGCAAAACCATTCGGATAAAACAGAAGCCAATCAACACAACGAGGCATTACCAAAATTCACGTTTGAGGTCGGCATGTTAGGAATACCCTCAACGCAGTTGTTGTCGCGCATCACCGCTTGCCTTGAGCTGCGCGGCGTGAATCGTGACAGGCCATTATCGTGTTAAACAGAATAGGAAAAATTCAGTCATTTGTAAAAATACATTCAGTAATTACTTACACACTCTTATATCAATATCGTCTTACCCACACCATATGACAAACAAAGAGAATCGTCGACGCCAAATGCTTCCAATACTTGTACGGCTTCTTCAAAGTATGGCTTCGATGAGTCAGGTCTTCTCATTAGATTGTAAGCATCACCAACAGAAGTCAGACCTGAAATATCAAATTGCAAAGCTAAACTGCTATTATGGGTAAAATTGTACTCACTGTCGCTCAATTCAACGGCTTCGACTTTAGTGCGAATGCCGATTCGACGACGAATATGCAACCGCTCCTCTGCTAAATGCTTGGCTGTTGTAATGTCGTAGAGATATGTTGCCAACCAACAGGAAAACTTCAAAAGCTTTAGACATTCTTGCTTTATACATTTCAACTTCAAGATGTGATCGCAAACGCTGTAAACGTGTGGAGCCAATGCAATCAACTTGCTGTTATTGAGGTTGCGTTTTATGGCTTCATCGGACTTTGGTAACATGTCTTGAATACACTTTGTCAAACAAACGAGAGAAGATAGTAATTTGTTTCTTCTCTTCGTGTGGCTTATAACAGACCGCTGAACGAGCGCATGAATGTCACACGTCTGTTCCTTGTTATTGGATGTGAGCAGAGAAAACTCGTGTGACAACAAAAACAAAGACCTTTCAAACTCGTCGTCTCCAAAACTTGACTCTCCACCACCAAATACAGCTGCACGAATAACATCAGTAGGAACAGCGCTCGTGTCCATCAAAGAAGCAAAACGAAGAATTTTGTCTGCAACTTGAGACCTGCTTGCAACCTCATCTAGATCGAGATCCCAATGCATTGGCGCTTCATCGTCGACCCTCAGTCTGTCTTGCATTTTCTTCAGCTTCTCTTCATCACTCGTACAAAAGTTACACGATTTGACCAATGAGGAGAATTCGGCAGTTAAAATTTGACCGATTCGAGAAACACCCAAACTCGTCAGTTTCGGCTTTAGATGCTGCAGACCATTACCATGTAATATGTCATTCAAGTCATCCTCTAGATACGGCACCATTTCTTTCTTCAATGACAGCGTTTCCTTTATCTTTCTAAAAGTAGCCCCTGTCTTCTTCATCAATGTTGCAACACGTCGAATGGCCAGTGGCAATAGCTTTACTTGTCCATCGGTCACTATACTTCTTATTTCATCCAAATCAAATTCTGACATACTGCCGTCTTCGTTGTATATTCCAGCCCAACGGCGAAAACAGTCAACAGCGGCGTCTTCCTCCAACTCCGGTAGTTGAATCGCCTTGCCTTCTTGCATCAACGTGTGATCTCTGCATCTTGTCGTAATGATAACGTGAATTTTTATGCTGCACGAGGGAACTACGTGTTGAACGACGTTCAAATCATCACTGCTGTCGTAGATCAACAAGACATTGCCGCCACGTAAAATAAGGAGATCTAGGAAGCGTGCCGTCATTTCTTCCAATGATTTACTTGCGACTTCGCCTTTCTCCGAACTTAAAAGACAGATCTATTGCAAATGCAAGTTTCTAAAAATAAATACAGAATTTAATTGCAATTTATCTTACAAATTTGTAAATCGATTGTCGTATGGATGCATTCGTTCTCGAGCTGATAAAGAACACTCCTCCATCGTACGTCTCTCTGTAAAGCCTTGCATAGTAGGCTGCTAAGCATGATTTACCAGCCCCACCTTGAGCACAGATGCACTGAAACAAAGAAAAGTAGAATTGGCGATACACAAGAAGGAGAAGCTAAGAAACACATCGATGGTATTTACCATCAATCGAAAATCCCTGATGTTTATCAATTCTGCATGTTCATGATCTTTACTCCAAAAGAATTGAGACATGTCAGTGACAATTTTGTCTCGACCACAAAAATGAGGAAAATTTCTCATTTCGACTTCCACCGAAAAATGTCCTGCTTTGTCAGACACAATATAGCTAATTGGTTTAAACAATGAAATAAATTGTAGAACCTTTCTGTCTAGGCTTTTCCTTGTCCAACAAAGATTTTTCTTGTGGTGAGAACTTATTGCTGTGAAAAAGAGAAAATATGAGTTGAAGTTCGTACGTTCAATTCATGTTGACACACGATTTGACTTCACTGTACAGTATACTGTAATTCATACGACTGCATTCACTACACATGGTGCTCACGCACCTAGTTACAAATCTGTAGATGGTCAAGAGTCTAGCTGACCTCTCCTAATAATTTACATTATTTTTAGTAATGCCCGAGAGTCTTCCATACCCTCCCGCTTCTCAAATGCGGCTCTTCTTTTCTTTTGCGATGGTTCCAGAGTGCTGAGATCTTGAAGTGTGGAGGGAGGTAGATGCAAAATTGTAGCCTCAATTTTTCTCTTCTACAACCCAAGACCAAGGTCTTGAATAGACTTGTATCTCGGAGCAATCATTCTAAAAGATGCTAATACAGACTGTGTCCTCTCAGTAGGCTGAGTCTTACTTAGTTGTACTTAGTCGCCCGCACGACACAAACGTCTTAGCTAGTTGCAATTCGTACTCTTTTCTTAGCTAACTTGGGATGTTAATTCGGAAATCGAAACCCGATTGCGTATGACTTGCACGAATTGGTGCATCCTGTAGTCACGCAACACCAAACCATTCTTTCGTCACACATGCCTTTGTTTAAAATATAATGCTGGCGTTTAGTCTCCCCTCTGTGACGTCAAACTACACAACACCCGATTTAACGCGTTACAGGAAGTTGAAGAAATGGAAGCAACTTTGACCTGCTATATCTCAGTGAAGGTTTAACGTAGGAAGCTAAAACTATTTTCCTGTCATGAATGCAACTAGAACTAGCAATTTCCAACATAAAAAAACTTTTGTTTCTTGCGTTGCAGTTACCTTTAAATTGTACAATGCAGTCTGTTTGAGTAAGCGTACTTTGCTCATTAATGAAGAACGAGGCCTAAGATTGCATTCCTACCACATTTATGCTTCCCTTACGTTGTAATGTTAATGTAAAAAATTTAATGAAATCACGCGTATCTTCACATTCTAAGCAATGTCAAAGCTCATCATTTAACAATCATAATATGTTAAATTACAAGTGCTATTAACTGTATCCAAATTGTTAATTGAAAAGTCATATTAGGAAACACTGTTAGCCATATAGGCTCATGGGATAGAGTTCGAGTAAGTTAGTATGTTTAGTTACACGGCGGCCATACAATTGTAATTTAACGCACATGCTTGTTGTTATTGCTATTGGTTACATTACTTTCCTAATTGATGTAATGTGCTTTAGAATATTTTCAAGTGAATGGGTATCGAATACGTATTGCATGCATGTCAGCAGTTTAGGTACCAGCCAAAGTGTTTAACCCTTTAACAGTTCACCCTTTCGCACGCTTTTCGCTGGCTCTTACTAATCAGATTAAAAGAGTATGAACGCTTTGTAACTTTTAGACTACAGTGAGTAATATTTAAGAATGTAGTTTGCCCATAACACATCTTACTCATATTTCTCATGAGACATTGGTGTTTCTTCATTACGAGTGTTTTCACATTTTTGTTCCTCTTCGGTAAGATGATCTGCAGCAGTGGAGGACGAATTCTTCAGAACGTCCTTACCATCTATGTTGCAATGGTTGCTTGTTTCTGCCAAATGCACTAAACAAAAGAGTACGTAGGTGATATCAATCAGCGACACTCTAGACGTAGTTGTAGCTAAATAGAGAGATATGAAAAGCATTATACTGAACATTTGCTTTATATTAACTAATGTAGAATATCAATAAGGAACAAATTAAAGTTGGCGTTACTTAAAAGCACTAAAGTATATTGCAATTATGTTTTGCTTGTTTAAACATGGAAAGGAAAACAATTACTCAACACGTTACTAGTTAATGCAAGTTCACAGTATCAGATGCTATGCAAGAGACAGTGAACGTCAGTCGTGCTGAATATATTTGTCTTTTAAGGGCTTTCGCTGTAACGCTACGTTATTGATAGTTGGTGTCAAGAAACTGAAATATACCTTGCTTCGAAGTTCCAGACCGTCTCTCAAAACCGAGTTCGGAAGTGATCCCAGTCAGCCAATCAGCAAGATGCGGCCACTGAAGTGGCAGCCAAATGAACATCGAGCGTTCTTTAATTACATGCACGGCTTCTGGCAAAGGCGAGTTCGACAATTGTGTGAAAATACAGCTCGGAATTGATTGCATGCACGTGCGTCTATCGCGATGTAAAACTGCACTGGTCCGTGCTTTTTTGAAACAGCTCCCAAGGTTTTCCAAATTGATTCAATGTATCCCGAACAGCGGGCCGCTGTAGATTTGCTGCCATCGCAGTTGAATACCACTCACTTTGTATAAATACACCTCTAAAATGTATTAATCGATCTCTTATTGTCACATAGAGTGGCATAGTGCTATTATCTAAAGAGGTGTTTTTGACTGTTACACTTACACAATTTCACTTACACAACCACGCCTACTTCCAAACTCGGTTTTGATCGAGTTGATCCAGACCGTATCTCAATTCTTTTGGGAGACGATCTAGAACTTCGAGGCTAAAACAGACCCTTGCCTCGTACCCAGGCTCTCTTTTGGCGCCCAGAAAAGAAGGCCTGGTACACGTTGTCTTCGCATGCGCGCATAAATTTCCCGAAAGCGGCGTAATGTATGCATGCATAGTTGTCTAGAATCTCAAACCGATAATGTCACGCAACCGTTTGGAATGGAAAAGTAAAACATATGGAAGAAGCCATAGATGTATAGACTCAAGGTCAAGTGCTCCATCTAGACGACTTTAGAATTTCGTTCCTCGCGCGATCGACGTCTAGTGGTAATCCAGTCAGGCTGTTTACAGTGTCTGCTTGGCGAGAAGAACTAGAGTACAAGTTGCAGCTATTTTATCTGTACGACAGACGGTCTTCCACGACTGCTTTTTCCGCGCTGTTCTCATTGCATTCGAACTGTAACAGAAAATTGAAGGTGCACGAACATGACAGCCAGAACTGGTATCTAAGTCGAAAAAATAGGACAAAAGAGAGCATCAACTGAACACGGAAGCTGTTCGCTGTCAACATTATCGGCTTGAGATTCTAAACAACGTCGGTTCCGCATGCGTGCATACATTACGCCGATTTTGAGGTAATTTCTGCGCGAATGCCAAAACAACGTGTATCAGACCCTCTTCTCAAGCGCGCGAGTGGACCTGGGCACGAGGCTAGAACAGACCCATGCCTCGTACCCAGGCCCTCTTGCGCGCCCAGAGAAGAAAGCATTGTCCACGTTGTAATTGCATGCGCGCATAAATTAGAAGGAAATAGTGGTAATGTTTGCAAGCAGGCGAAACCGACGTTGTTTAGAATCTCGAGTCGATAATGTCGCGCGCAATCAGACCAACGGATGGCGAATGGTTGTGTTCACTAGCTAGCAGTTCTCTTGAAACGCGAGTAGGACATACATCTACACCAAGAATGGCAGAGGAAACTCTGCATTCACGTAATCTTTGAACTTTTTCTATCATCAGCGATACTACAGAAGACACGACAAAGACGACATATGCACAATCTTCTTCACCACATTTCCCTAGCTTATAGTCAACCATAAACGGTATACGTTGGTAGCACGGCGATTTACAGTATCCTTTAGGAAGCCAGACGAAGACGTGCACGTCGTTTCCGTTGTAGATGTGCTTTAGGACATTACGCTGCAGCTACTTCAGCTCTACATTGCACATCTTAAGCTTGCTTACAGCGTAGTGCAACGCCATAACAAAACCAGAAACTGTGCCTTCTTGTACCATTTGCCAATTTGGGTCTCATTGCGCGCGATATTATCGACTCGAGATTCTAAACAACGTCGGTTCCGCAAGCGTGCATACATTACCACGATTTTCTTCTTACTTTGCGCGCATGCCCTTTTCTCCGGGCGCGCAAGAGGGCCTGGGTACAAGACTTGAACAGACCCCAGCTGGATTGAAACGTCAAGGACAGTACAGGCGGCGATAGTTTAGTTTAGCTAGTACACGCACTTCTGCATTACCGTTGATAGACATCTTACTATACAGAAAGAGCGAAACAACAAATCATCGAAATAATTCATAGCAGTTGCAGAAGTTTACTTGCATAGCGCAATCTAAAGACAACCTTGAACGCTTGACCCTTGTCGTGACCCATAGGGAGTTTTCGGTTGTTTATACGGCACTTTACGCAGTCAGTTAATTAAGCGTCAGCAACACTGAGATTGTCAGGATTTAACACTGACAATAACCTTGGTTTGCGAAAGTTTCTGCCAAAATCTGTCCCATACTAACTGAGCCCAAAACGAATTACGTTGAATTTTTACAAACTTTCAGGTAACCCAAACGCCGTTTTGACTTTTTCTCTGTCTTTACGGGTACTTGGAGATATACTTGGGAAGGGACTAAAGTGCTCAAATGTTCTACCGCAGCATTGAGACGAGACGTTTGATAAGTTTTGCTAGTCGGAAGCACATCTTTGGTATCATCACCTCGATAACTGTATCTATAGGGCTTCTATTGCGGTTGTTGATAAATAGAACACTGAGTATATGGTCCTAATAGATGCAAAGGTTCGATCATCGTTCTTGCTGTAGAAGCAAGTGGAAGCTTTGTTGTTGCGAGTGCGGAGCGTACTCTCTACTTGGAGCAAAATAGAGTATACACATCCAAATCAGTTTAGTTCCGCCGAATTGATGTCTACTTGGAGAGTCACCAGCGTTGACAGCTAGAGATTACCTCGACACGTATTCGTTGCGTTTTCGTCCGTCGAGCTGGACGGGAGTCAGCTCCAGAATAGTCAAATCTTCGATAACGGTAAGCTGACACGGATGTGCGTGCGCGTCAATAGCATGCAGACAGTACCCTGACAGAGATATCGAGACAAACTTTTCTGAAGCTTCTAGAAATTACTCGATGGCGTAAATGGCGTTTCAGAAAGTGGTAAGAAATATTTAGACACGAAACCAAGTGTCTATAAAAGACTTTTAAAAATTCTACTCGATCATACACGTCGCCGTGTCCAAGAGCAGATCTGGAAAGGCTTTAGATGGGAACGGCAAACCTCGAAATAATATAGCGGTTGGCCAGCAACTTAGAAACTTTGCAAACGACGACGATTTGGCGTACAGCTTACACTGGGTGGCATTCAGTAATCGATATATGGCGTTGGAGGGTGTGAGTGGAAAGATGAACGTAAACCTTTAATGTAACCTATAGATATAGACATGAGTTACGTAAAGTTTTAAGAGAAGTGTAAGTGTGAAGAAACGCCGAACATTGCCTGATAAAAACTCCTCTTTGAATCATGCAAAGTACCCTTGCCTAGAAACCGAAGTATTATCTTGGATCCAGGAACTACGCAGCAGAGGAGTTACAATCAGTGGAGAGTGTATCAAGAGGCATGCAATGGAGGTGTACACAGAGCTGCACTCTGATGATGACGTTAAATTCAAAGCTTAAAATGGATGGTTATCCCATTTTGTTGCACGCCATGGCTTTAGTTGCAGAACAGTGACTTCGGTAGGGCAGAAAATTCCAGTTAACACACAAGAGTTGGCTCAAAATTTTCTGGAGTTTGTGAATGAATAATTTGACTCAAGCTGTTACGATGAGGAGGTAGTTGGAAACATGAATAAAACGCCATTATGGTTCGATCTTCCTAGTTCAAAGTCTTACGACTTCCGTGGAGTCAAGACAGTTCCTGCCAAGACTACAGGAAAAAGGAAACTTAGATACACAGTGTTGTTGGCTGCCATGGCTAGTGGCAAAAAGCTCCCAACAATGATCATATTAGAGGGTCTTAAAGATATTCCCAAAGGTCGATTTCCTAATGAGGTGATCTTGCAAGTCAGTCGAAGCGGTTACATGTCAGCAGAAATGATGAACATCTGGACGCAACAGTTCTGGAAAATGCGACCTAATGTTTTCTGGCGACAAAATTCTCTGCTTGTATTGGATAGGGCCCTTTGCCACACGAAGAGATCAGTGTTACCATCTTTCCAACAGCATTACAACACAGATGTGGCTGTCGTCCCTGGAGGGATGACACCATTACTGCAGCCAGCTGACGTGTCCAGGAACAAGCCATTTAAGAGTCTCATAAAAGAAAAATGGTTGGAGTGGCTAAATGAAGGACAAGAGGAGTAAACCCGTAGCGGGAAAAGAAATTCTTACTTCTATGAAACGGTCGTTCGATGGGTGTCAGATTGCTGGAAGTCCATCTCTGAAGATTTGATCAAGAAGTCATTTACTGAATGTGGAATATTTGATACTCCAAATCCTCTACATTCAAGACTGCAATCTATCATTGAAAATGGTCAAGACAATTACAATGACCAGGAGGACCATACAGGGCTGACAGATGATGAAGAGGACAGTGAAGAAGAGGGGGAAGAGGAACATGACTGATTCTACAGAACACTATGCATGTTTCAATATAGTCTAGTATTTTTCCTCACATGATATTGGTTCTGAACTAAGGCAGTTCTATTGCATCATTGAGACTGCTGCTTGTGTTTTGTTGCGGAAGCATGATTGCACACCTCAATTAAAGGTATGTAGACGTATGTTACAAGAAAACCGGTTATTTTACCCTGTACACTGCAACATGCCGGTATACTCCGGGGTATACCGGCACTCTTGTAGATTTCAGCTTACACCGGGATGCAGCGTAAATTGAGGTAATACGGTAAGTACTAGGAGAGGACAGGGAAGATGACAATGGAGTTTGCAGCTGTCACTTCGAAGATCACGGTTTTGAGAAAGAGACTTAGTTGTTTCAAAGCTTTGGACTCAGCAGAAAGAGAGAAAGCTAAAGACTGATGTAATATCAAACTATTTCGTACAGCAAGTTGATTTAGCTCAACGCAACCGCCGCGGAAGAAGAAGAGGCTTGGCTTCGAGAAGCAAGAAAGAGCTAGAGTAAGCGCAGTTGCCTGTTGATCAGAAAACGGGCAAAGAAGTAATCGTTTCACTTCAGTTTTGGAAGTAGCTCTTGTTTCGGTCGAAGGAGAGAGGCTTGAACATTCACAAACTGTGATGTCTTCGAAAAGCGCAAACACTACACCACTTATTATGATGATGGGGTTACGTATTACTCATGTGCAGACCGCGGTAGTGTTCTCGTTCCATGTACTTGGCGATACTGATAGGACGTTCTTTGCAGTATAGTACTGTACCCATACGTCAAGACATTTGTAACGAAAACCAGGGTGATATACAATGGGCTGCAAACTGGCGTCGTATTCAGCCAATCTGGAGAAAACATCTGCGATTTCATTGCAACACACACACACACACACACACACACACACACACACACACACGCACACAAACACAAACACAAATACACACACACACACACACACACACACACACACACACACACACACACACACACACAAACACACACACACACACACACACACACACACACACACACACACACACACACACACAAACACACAAGCACACACACACACACACACACACACACACACACACTTGCACAGTGCTCATAATTAGGAACCGCTATAACGTCTAGCGTATACAATACGTGTACAGCGGTCGGCAAATTCCACTTTTACACTACAGTTTACAGACACATCCCGCGCATTATCTTTCAAAACAAGACCCAGATTATCTACATCTCGTTGTATTAAAATGTCCCATATTCAGGTGCTTGATAAGTCAAATACTGATTGTCCGTTTAGCCACCTGAGCTTATTCTTCTCCATTGTCGCAACGTGTAGTGAAAAGAAGGTTTGGAGCATAAATTCAACGATAGGTAGGATGCAACAGAGGACGAGTTTATCTAGGAGAGGGACGAAGTGGACGTTCTTTGATGTTGTCACCACCATGGCGCCTCACTTCGCGAATTTCGTCTCAGGAAACGAGATGACCAGCTACCCTGTTTCGATCAGAATAGGATGCAGTGTATCTTAGTCGATTGCTAACAGCAGTTTGCGTAGGTCTCTTTATATCTTCTGCACAGGAGGACGATGAAACGGACAGAAATGGTTGATCTTGAAATGCGCTTCTTGCGGTAAGTACATTCACTCCGAAGTACGGGCACTTTTGTATGAATCTTTAGACATTCAAATGTGCGTTGATTGTTTTGGAAGCGATATATTGTCGTCCAGGCTACAGGCAAGACGATTTTTGTCTAGATGGCTTTACGTCTTGCTGGTCGGGAGGCAACATTTGAACCTCCTGTGCATTTAGCTCCACCTCTAAAAGGCAATTTGTTTCCCTCATGCTATTGCATTGATGTTTTTCTTTTCAGTTTGCAAGAGCATCAACAAACCGTTGCTGTGAGGGTGTCTATCGGTTGCATGAAATACGAGTTTTGTCGACTCGAGTCAGCTCTTGTGACAAACAGTAGGAGGGGCTGATTGCAGTAGGCGGGATTTAGGCTTTTGAGTTTTGCCAGATGCTTACTCTTATTCATCGTTCCGCATATTTCATTTAAATATCGTTGTACAAGCACTGTGACAAGTGGTAAAACGTCTTACGAGCACATTTACTCTATAGCTCCAGTAGTTGAAAGTTCTTACGTCGGGAAAAGAACGTCGAATACCTAAAGGGGTCCTTGTCGTGAAATCTTGTCATAGCAATGCAAGTAACCCAGAGTCAGCATTCACATTCGATAACTGTTATAAAGTCAAGACAACGGATCGTTTTCGCCGATGTTTGAGCTTAGGGATTATCCGGGTACTTTCGAAAGATAGATTACGTGGTTGTTCTATGCGCTGCTAGGACTTACCACGACATGTCTGGCAGCCGTTCACTGCGTTTGTCCAAATCAGCAGAGGAGAGCAATTTATTATTAGATGCACTGTCAGCAAGTGGCTCAAACATAGACATGGTTCCACAGATTCGACGAACTGAGAGATTGCTCTCCCGAGTGCTCCAGAATTCGGCGACGACCAAACTTCTGAATAGCTTTGCCAATCCTTACTTTAGGCAAGGTTTTGACGGGTACACTTTACCCTTTCTTGACCCAATCACCATACTATTTACTAGCCTCGTCCCCAGACTCTCTCACGCTAGTCTTTTCCAATGCCCGTATGACAATTCCAGGCGCGAGAGTGTCTGGGATCATCCCATCTACATCCTGCCATATCTCCTTACTAAATGCTCACTAAGTGTCACCCCCAACGTCATCACTGTCACCCCCAATGTTATCAAGTGTCTCGTAACTTCAAAATAAAATTAGCTAAGAACTAATCCAATAAACGTACCACAGGGGATGCTATAACCGTTGTTTGGTATTTGTTGCATATCCAGCACTTGCAGACAACTAAAGCAAATTGAAAAGGTAAGTCTGTGGAGTGTTGGTGACAGGTGCCGTGTAGGCTTGTAGTCTGAGATCTACAATTGGCGGAGTGATGACCTTCTACGTAGTTCACATGCGCATTTCCTTTGTGGCCAACAGCGTTTTCGTGAAGACTAGACTCTGTAGTAAAAAGCGCGGAAAGACAAGGAAAGGATTTGATCTTGACATGAAACTACCTTCTACTCTTCGAGAAGTGTTCAATTAGAAAACAAATACATCTTTTTGCGAAAGAATAGCCTTGGAAGCTTCAAGTTGACCCTCCAGACCGTAGTTTCATATCAAGATCAACTACTTCCCTTGTCACTGGGCGCTTTTTGCTGCAGAGTCTAGTCTGGAGTTGCGAGTGAGAACTAGGTAGAAGCTAGGTCATCACTGCGCTAATTGTAGATATTAGACTACAAGCCTACACCACACTCGTCACCAAAACTCCCTAGGCTTACCTTTTCAACATGCGTCAGTTGTCTGCAAATGCGGGATATGCCACAAGCACCAAACAATGGTTATAGCAGCACGCGTGGTACATTTACTGGATTAGTTCCAACGCCAGTTTGATTTTGAAGTTACCGGAAACTTGATGATGTTGGAGTGACACTTAGTGATCATTTAGTAAGAAGATATGGCAGGAAGTAGGCGGGATAATCCCAGACTCTCTCGAGCCTGGAATTTTTATACGGGCTCGGGAAAAGACTAGCGAGAGAGAGTCTGGGGACAAGGCTAACTATTTAGTATGTATGATAGCGATACTCTGCCTCCACCAACGTCAGTGTGGTAAAACGGCTCCTTTCCAGAAATAATATTGCAGAAGTAGCTTTCGACTGCAGTCATTCTCTCAGTATTTTCGCAAGTAATATAATTTTATTTTTTCTAAAGTATACATATGTAGATTCTTAAATTTAGCTAAAATAGATCTTTATTTTTGTGTTGCAGTAGCCCTTTAAAAATTAAATTGTATAGATATAGAATTTGATTAAATCAAGTTCCGCATTAAATTAAATTTTATAGTATGCAAATATTTATAGAATGTTGTCAATTAATTTAATAAAGAAGATGTTAAGTAATTATTTAAAACCTGCCTTTGACATAGATCGCGTTTTTAATGTAGAATGTGTCACGAGTCTAAGAACATTTCCACACAAAATTATATCAATATGCTATTTTTATACGACCAATGGTAACGAAAACCCTTCAAAACCTTGAAAGGGGTTTTGTGGGGTTTTAGAAGAGGTTTTGGAAACACCACAAGGGTAATTGTATTAGTAACCATACAGGGTTTTATAAGGATGTTCTTGTGAAACACCAAAAACCCAAGACAACGTTACTAGGGTTTTCTGTTGTATCCCTGTGTGAGTAATAACAGCGATATCCTCGACGTGTCCATATGAAAACTAGTACTTAGAATAACGTTCAAATGCGTTAGAACGTAATTTTTTCAGACTTGCTCATCCTATTTCAATAAATGGTAGCTTAAAACGTACGGATTGCAATTCCATTCTATTTATAACAATCAAAATTTTTAATAATAATCAATCTTTCAAATTCATTAATTATAAAAATCCTTTTTACTTTTTATTAATTTTTTAATTACTTAATTCAATTTAAATTGTAGATTATTTTTAAATAGAATTTCCATTAACTTTAATAAATAATTTTTGCTAGTACTAAACAGTTGACCAAATTTAAATTCATTAATATGTTCAATTAATCAAAGAAAATTCGAATTGGAAAAGACTGATCAGACTGCATACCACTACAACAATAGCCTAACTGTCTGATGCTTCGCTACCAGCTTTGTACTGACTTTGTTGCTAACTGACTTGGCAAACACGGATCAGAATCTTAGACGAATTGCCAGAAAATATAGGACAAATGTGATTAACAGTTCTACACTAGACCTACTACAGACCTCTCAACTTTTGAAGGCAGGAAATCGTGATACTGTCTTTTGCAAATGACCACGCCCCCAAAACTTGTCCCATGTAGGCGTGGCATAACCCTCTGAGTGCAAGAAAGGCGGCCACATACTTACGTGTTGGCTTTGCTTTCTGGTTATTGATAACCCGGATGACCAAGGCAGGCAAGCAGAGTCTACTTCAAAATATCCATTAATTTTGGAAAACGAGGGTAAAAAGTGTGGCTGTCAGAGTGTTTCAAGATAGAATTGTCAGAAGAAGGACTGGCAATAGTGAGAATTGGGCACTAATTCGTGAGATCGTGAGAGATGCATGTAAATCGTAAGTATCACGACGAAATCATGAGAGTTGAGAGGTCTGCTACTCTACATCAAAACGTTGGCTAACCTCGTCTTGGTTGTCCTATTTGCGTTTCAGTCGTTTGACATTCTTCATGAACTAATTACAGTCAACATTAAAGTGTGTGATAACCAAATACATTGTAACGAAAATTAAATTACCGAAGAGATGTTTTTTAGCTGTCATCAAGTGCCTTAGAAAAGCCGCAGGCGTGCTAGCAGCAAACACATGAAAATAGTCTCCTTTGCTTGCATTAGAGCCATAGTCAGAAATGCCTTTTATGACAACTACTTTGCCTGGTACTCTGTTTCTTTTGAAACTGTCAATGGCATGTTTCATAAAGTAGTAAGCTTCCATGTCTACTGCTTTCACATTTTTGTCGGCAACCCGCTTTTTGTAAGTACTCAATTTCGCCTTCAGGTTCATATCCTTGTGCGGCACGGAAAGCATGGAATCAACAGTAGCTACAACATTATCCCGACGCGGAAATATAGCTTCATTTGTTGCGTATTTCTCTCCTAGATCAGTTAAAAAATATCTGCATTCTGCTGTTGGCGATGAAGAAATCCAAGCTGATGGCGATTGTAACATTGTGTTCAGAATTTCGTCATAAGTGAGACGAGTCGTATCGTCTCTCATTGTATACATTCCAGATAATTTCTTGTCAACCATTTTGTCCAGTAGGTCTCTCTTACTAATACCGTCCATCCCACTCTTGATCACAAGGTCTAGGATGAGTTGTTGAAGATAACGAGGGCTGGGACGAATGGCATTGTCCGGAACATACTTCAACCAGATATGAGAATCCAAGTGAACCAATTCATTGACTGCTGCAAGTATGCCTTTGTCGAGCTCACAGTATTTTGCTCTAGCCTGGAGGTCCCCTCCTTCCTCGACAGTACCTCCCATCTCTACTGTCGCTCGATTGGCGACAAATACACAACCGTGCTCGACGTGACCATGCGTGTTTTCTTCTGCAGCACACGTTCCCGTCATTGCCACTATTGTAGCTGTGAAGAACTTAGCGAGATTGCCAAGCAATATTTGACTTTCGGTCCCTCCTAGGTCTGTTTGCGCGACAACGCCCACCTTCATATCACTAGAATTCCATCCTTCACAAACTCTGACGTTGAGCCCGCTGAGATCGGTGGGATGCATGTATTTGTTTTCAAACTTGCTGTTCGTTCCGCTTTCCAAAACTGCTACTGCCGCCTGCAGTTCCGACTCTAGAGTGCAAACAATGAGAACGTTCAAATGATCTTGAATATCAGACATAGTCGAAGATCATTAGAGCAGGGATTTCTGTGCTTGTAATAGTGTCAAGTTGCAAATTGCACACAAAGGGGATTCCATCCAATAAAGCAAAGGTCATTGAAACTCACGAGACTTTCACTCCCACGATAGCTAATTACGTTCTGAAAGTTAGCTTCTATGTATTTCAACTGTAGTGGCTTTGGTTTTTGCCAGCCTCCTTTAACGGCCGACTTCCCAAAAAATATATTCTCTCGTACAATATCACTCTTCACTTTCACCGAGTATTTGAACGATGTAAATTTGGGCACGTGATTACGTCACATGTTAATTCTTTGAGACTCAAGTCTATTTTACATCTCTGCTAACTTCGAGGAAAGCAAAACTAGTTGCCTGGATTTCGGCGAAAGAAATTTTATTTTGTAAATGTAAGTTGCAATGATTTCAAATCTGAAAGATTTTTAATTTGATTTTAATCGGAATTACCAAGATAACATTTGCTTCATATTCTTTTAATGAGTGGCATTGTGAGAGGTTTCTTATAAATTATTGCAGAAAATTCATTGAAGTTAGCAAATGTAAAAAAGGTTATGGATCATCATTTGGAGCGTCCCACGTTCAGATACCATTTATAAGAAAAATTTTTTACTGTGCACGCGTAAAAACATTTCGTATTGCGAAGCAAACTTTTCGATCTATAAACTTCGAATAATGACAGGCATCTCTACATGCGCACAATCGATAACAGAACATAACGTACAAGGAACAAGTTATCATTGTTGGTTTTTACTACAAAATTCTGCGTACCAACTATTCCAACTGTACAAATCATAAACCGCAATCAACTCGTATATCAAAGTGAATTCCAACTTTGAAATCGAAGTTGATTACAATTTTTTCTTAAAATAACTATTTGGTATTTTTATTTAATTAAAGAAATTGAAGTATAGAAAAATTAACACTTAATGCACTATTTCTACAATTATGGGCAACGCTTACTCGTCCAATTGACATTAATTAGAAAAGTTGCCAGAAAAATTTCTTAGTTAAAGAGAAACTAAATATTGAAATAAATTTTATATATTTTATGCCCAAGTGCAGAGAGTCGATTTAATTAATGGAAATATTTAAAAATCAACTTTATCTGTTGAGGTTGCTAATGATCTTGTTCATTGGAAATCTTTAAAAGAATGTTATGTACGTACATGATAAGTACATTGAAATGTCAAGTCAGTTAAAGAACTAATAGATATATTCCATATCGATTAAATACATTTACAAATAAGTAAATATTAATAAAATTAATTGACGAATAAAATCTTACAATATTACAAAAATCGCAAACTTAGCTTTTATGTTTCTTGTACACATATACACTCTAGCAGGCTACTGTAAAAGTGGTATTTTTCGCGTCTTTAAATTTTTGCGTTATTTCATCAGAGACCATTTTGTGGGTTAAAAGTTTCGCGGTTTGATGCATGTCACATGGTTCTATGCATCACGTGGTCCACCTATGGCGCTTCTGAATTGGTTACGTAAAGCGGTGGATATAGAGAAAATACCGTGTCTTCCGCAACCCACTGACGTTCCCGGTGTACCTTCTACAACAGTAAAGGCTGAAAATATTGTGTGTCGCTTCAAGAAGGTCCCCCTACGAGGGCTGACCGCAAGCAAAAAAGAGAGAGTGAGTACCACGTGTACAGTGCCTCGGAACGATTGGACATCGCTCCTTATGCAAGCGATCATGAAATTGCATGAGCAGCCAGACACTTCAGTAGTGTACTGAACCATCCAGTGAACGAAAGTACGGGTCGTTTGATGCAGAAAACAATACCGCCAGAAGATTAAGCAACAACCAGGTGAAGTTCCACTTTTCTCTCTTCCAAGACAGAAACTTGGACGTCTATTGTTGATTGGTGATACCTTGGATCACATGATACAGAATTACATTTTGAAACTTCGAGAAGAAGGCAGTGTACCCATAGTGATAGCATCTACTCGTGGGATCATCGCCCACAAAAGAAAGGACATGCTGAGTGAGTTTAGAGGTTCCTTTATTGCAACGAAGAACTGGGATTGTTGTATGCTAGACAGAATGGGTTTTACCAAACGAAAGGGAATCAAGGCTGCCAAAAGGAAATCTGCTGACCTTCCTAAGATATTACAATTTTTTTTAAATTTCTAGGTGTGGTCAGTAGGCATCAAATTCCAGCAGATATGGTTGTAAACTGGGACCAAACTGGAGTCCGCATGGTCTCTTCTGGTAACTGGACTATGGAAAAAAAGGGTCTTGTCAGGTTGCTATTGCAGGTTTGGATGATAAACGAGAAATTACGGTATTGCTTGCAGTCAACATGTTAGGTGAAACCCTATGCAGTCAAGTGATTTACCAAGGTACCACTGATCGTTGTCATGCCAGATATGACTTTCCTGATTCTTGGAACATAACTCATACTGCTTCCCATTGGTCAACAGAAAGCACCATTTTAGAATACCTAGAGAAAGTGGTCGACCCATACTTTGCCCTAAAAAGACAGGAATTAGGACTGCCCGAGTAGCACCATTGCTTGTTGATTGTCGATGTTTTTCAAGCCCATCGAACAGACGCTGTACGAAAATTCCTAGATGCAAGGTACATTTCTGTGTTGTATGTGCCAGCGTGCTACACAGACAAATTGCAGCCATTGGATTTGACGGTCAATAAGTCATTTAAATAAGACTTACGGCAGTTATTTCAGAAATGGTATGGTGATCAGGTCAGACAACAGCTAGACAGGGGTACTTCTATGTGCGAGATTACTGTAGATCTCAGATTGTCGTCTATTAAGAATTTGCACGCTAGCTGGATTGTACACGCTTATAAGGCAATATCGGAGCGTCCTAGGCTCATCAGAAGTGGGTTTTCTCAGGCTGGTCTATGCATGCCCTAGCCCCTATCTTGTATTGCTTCAGCAAAACACACACTGTCTTTACTACTTCTTCGCAGCCCAAGGAAGTAAAGTCATAAGACCAGTGTACAGATGACCTTTGCAATGATGCCTCTGTTGTATTGATTGTAGAATACTTCAAGTCAGTTATTTCTACGTATTACAATCATAATTCTGCCAGTCAAGGTTGAATGAGCAAAATGGCAGCAATGCTTGCACGGTTATATCTATTTGTGCAGTTACCCAGATTGTGCTAGATTGTGTGCAAGTACCCGATAGTGGTACTGTAGAACCGTCACAACAGACCATTAAAGCTTGTGTTGCATGTATTGAAGAAGGCAACAAACAAGCGTTATGATGTTGCTGGTTGCAGACGCTTTTTGTCGGTTTACGGTGCGGTAGAGACTGCCTGTTCGGATATGTACGTGACAATTGGCAGAGGAGGAGATTTTGGCATGTGGGATTACGACCAGTTCAAACAAGATCTGCTGAATATCAGCGACAGAGCTGTTGGAGCAGGCACAGTCCATACCGGTGTACTTGTAATGCCAAGTCACTTTTCAGTCGCAATTGCATTCGATCCTCGTAAGTTGTGTCTTGCTGTGTTTGACAGCCACTCTCATCATGGCAGTGGTATGAAGCTTGGTGCCTCCATAGCTGTAGCTTCATTAGATGACGTTGGTATTCTGCACATGGCAGAGTTTCTTGATTTTGCTTTCAATGGAAATGACTTAGCAAATGGAACTATGAAGGGTGCAGACATTATCTTGATTCAGTAGTTTGAGTAGAGTACTAACAGCAGTGCAGTTTGATTCCATTTGTGTTGTGTTAATAGCTATTACAGTAGTACTTCTACAGTATACGGTACTATCAGTATAAAGTTTGATACTAGTAAACAGCATCCCTTATACGGGACTTTGCACGGGGATGTCATGTGAGGAATGGGCCACGCCTTCATAAATTTTCTCGGAAAAAAACTTCAACCTCGAAAATAGCGAAAATATTCATTACGTGAAAATATCCACGTGTACGGTATACAGACTAAAGCACAGCAGGTATATTTTCTAGATGTCAGCGCTCACAAAGATGATGATATGACGTTATTCCACTTGCAAACTGCAAACATATTTGCTGCCTCCTGGACATAGCCAGTCCGTCAGACATCGCATTTATTTTCTAGCGCGCCAGTCCGCACTCCCGCATATACCTCCACGTGCTCCGCCTCGACGAAATAGGCATTTTATTGCAATACATAAGATTAAGACTCATCGGCGGTCCAGTAGACATGTGTTACATAGTATGACATACGGGCTCGTTGTTCGAACCCCTGCAAAGTCAACAGCGCAATATGAGACTCTGTTAGGGAGAGGAAAGTTGCATGGTGAACGCCATGCTAAGCCGAAAGTGGCAACTCAACTACGCACTGCAACACCGTTGAGTCGACACTCCACTGGACGCCTTCTCACTAGAAGTTTGTCTACCATGTTATCATCGTACGGTGTTGTCAGGAAACTAGATTCTTTGAGACGGCCGTGTGCTCATATCTACGAATGCTACATGTTGTAATCACGTTGCATTACCGCTGATGCTAATGTCAAAGCCACGCCAGATTCGGCAGCGACTGAATGTAAGGATACAGTACACACTGTACAACTGGTCCAACTACTTGCTAGGGTATTCTACTGTTTAGGTTTTGTCTAATTAAATGTTGATCTGTCTTGAAAAGAACTGTCCGATGTAATAAACAACAAATGTAACAACAAATTTGTGACAAAAGCAAGACTTTGGGTTGATTTGATTTCAAGAGTTGCCATTACTTACTGTTTCAGCTTTTGTTTTAATTTTCTGTACCTCTGCAGTGGTTCCACATCTAGCACAAGACTGGCAATCCCTTCTAGGATGAATAGTTTCTCCACTTTTTCTCTTCCCCATATTAGATATGTATGTAGAGTATGTAATGGATTGCATGAACAAACAGTTCATCCTCTACAACTCTTCAACATCACTCTCCTTGGCTACTTATGACTTCTTATATTATCAAAACACTTAAAACTATCAGCAAACTCGAAAATCGATTTGATAGAGTTACAGAAGAACATAACAAGCGAATATTATAAACTCATATTAAAAAGAAGTAAAGGAATATCGTAACTCGTTGAAAACAGCAGTCTGCGCAAAGAAATCTCAACAGAGTATTGACATCCCACCTTTTAAGTCTGCTGGGTCGCAGAACCGTGGTTTCTACTTGACAATTCTTTTTCCCATTACTGCACAGTGCGTGACGTTTGGGGTCAGAAACCTCGCGTGTTTGTAGATGCACACCAGATTTTAGAATGCAGTAAACCGCGATCACATGCCCTAGGTTGTTGGTGAAAATGCCCAGAGACGGCAGGGTTCTCAAAAACCAGCGAGACGCTAACATGTGATTAGCCGCAAATACGCCAGTCTCTCATCAGTTTTATTAGATAAGACTTAGCCAATATGTTGTCCTTTACGTGCACATCTTCTACAGACAGTTATCTTTGTCCTAGCGTCTTTCTTTTCAGTATGTCTACAAACGCAACCATGCCTAGGAAGGCGAAAAGCTCTCGAATATAAAAATATAAATTTTAGCCTTGCCCCCGCAAAACCAAACCTTGGCTGACGGACTATATCGACTTTCGATATAACATAAAATCTAATATAACAACTTACTTGCCTTTCTGCTAAATGTCTCCTGAAATACTTGCCTTTCTGCTAAATGTCTCCTGAAATTCTGCTGAGTTCAGTATCAGCGATTAATTCCATGAAGAATTTGCCCTACACAACATAAATCATGCATAATCATCAATGACTCAATCAAACGTTTCTCTCATGAATGTGGCCAACCATTAAGAAATAATTATTGTATGTAATTTTCCCCCAATCTGTAAAACTCTTCAGAGTTGTAAACTGCAAAAGAAATACATGCATCGATAAAGAACACAAAACATCATGCAAATTAAAGCGCTAGCGTAATTTACTGACAGTGAATATATCGCCTTGCACATCTATAACTCTCTTGAAACTCTTAACACAAACTTGATTTTAAAAGACAGCAACATCTTTTAATACATTTACTGACGCAATGGACACTACAAGTAGAAAGTACTACATTTGTTTTGCTATAAGTTTTCGTTAAGCCTATTCTCGGTTTTCATAAATAGTACATGCAGTGCTACATACACTAATGCTAACTATGTTTGACTTTAATTTTATTCGCAAATGTACGCAACATTTTCAGATTTAACATTGTCCTCAATAATTTTAGTCTAGACTGTTACCCAGAAATGGTTTGCGATCTACTTTCTGGTTTATATTAGAACTGTCTAAAATAAATTTAGTAAGCATGATATCTGCACTCTGATACAAAATTCACGGTACGTGATCATTCGCAAATCCAGTATAGCTACATGGAACAAGAACAACACAGATATATCTTATGCAGAGCAGACGTACGATATTGTGCAGATCGTCATATCAAGTGAGTATATTGATGAAAATATAGCTTTTAAATTATAGTATAACAATGTGGCAGAAAACCAGAAATAAACAAACTAAACTTCTCTGAAACATAATACTTGGTTTATATATATATATATATATATATATATATAACTAGATAAATGACCCGTCCTTCGTGCGGACAGAGTACTGTAGTGTTATGACGGAAGACTCAGTTTGAGTGTGTGTAGACACGTCATGTGCAATTTTTTGGTTAGAAATCGACATTCTCCCTGTTTGGATTCAGTTCAAATGACTTATGTGGGATTCTGTTTGAATAAACAGGAATATACTAATTAGTTAGTATCCTGTTGAAGACAAATGAATACTTAACCGAGTGTCACATTCTGAGAAATTGCAGCGAATTTTCCGTTCGGAGATATCTATCTGAGCAATAGAAACTTGAAAGTCACGTGCAGTTTCTTACTCAGCCATAGGATACATGCAGTAGCTTGACACGCAGGCAGGCATGATTTAGCGCACTGTTTTCTCTCCGTTTTCGATGTGTTCACACTCCCAGTGTAGCGCTCGCTACAGGAAACGTGTATGTTGGATTCAGTGCAAACGCTGCCACACGTCTCTTCGGTGAGTCTTCTCGGAGCCATTTCAACAGTCCCATTGGATGTTATCACTTCGAACACGTTGCTGCCCGCCGCAGGGAACAGGAGTATTGAATGAGGCTAACATTCGGCGAGCGTACTCGGAAAACCAAATGTAGGCATATTTCTAGATACCATATATACAACACAAAAATATTTTGTCGTTTTTGACGTAGCCGGTAATAAACTACGCGCTCCGTGCATATACCGTCCGAGGTCAGCTTAATCTTGGTGGAGGTCCGATGAGCCGTTGCTGAGTAATTCGCTTGCGAGTTGGGGCCGTTCCTGCGGGGATATTTTAGACTATACTCAGCACGTTTACAATCTATACGCAATGACCTAAATACTAAAGTAGATCTCTACGTCTTTGTTCTGGACGTAGTTGATGTTATCCAATGCGAGCGATTAAAGGCGGGTCCTCATTGGATATTCTAGAATATAATGAGTAACTCAGCACATTTTCAACCTATATTTACGCACTCAACAATATTTCTTTTCGAAAGTTTTATCTTTTTACTTTGAATTTAGTTTGATGTTTAAGATAAACAAATCAACTACAGATTGCTCGGATAACGCAGTCTGATGGGACTGCTTGATAACTATAGCATTGTGACGTAACAATGGCATGTAAACAAAACATGGATATTGAAAGTGAGCATTGCACTTTTAGTTATTAGGAAACAAAACTACGCCATGAGATAGAGTACAAGTAACGGAACTTCCTTTAAATTGAGTTTATCAGGGGCATTTAGTCTCCTTTCTGAGCGACTAACAGCACTATGTCGTTCTATGTTGCACTGCCAAAAGGGTACCCGACTAAAAAGCTGTAAGACGACGCCACCGTGCCTATGTTCTTACACATGCCGAGTTACGCCTGCACCACAAATTTTAGCTTCGTGCGTGATCCGATCTAGCCGCCTATCAAACTTATACATACATACATACATACATATATATTTTTTGAGTGACATCCATATATTGGTATATAATACAGGTAACACAAATAACACATATCCGCTGTAAGGACGGAAGCACAAAGAGTCTAAGTCATAATAATTAGGTAGATAGTGACTAATCAATATATATATATATATATATATATATATATATATATGTATGTATGTATGTATGTATGTATGTATGTATATGTATATGATAAAATATATATGATAAAGGATGGTTCCCTAGACAGCAAGATATCCAGGAGATAAGCCATAGCATGACGAGAGCCCACGAAAGCACCATTGTCAGGGTACCATAACTGAACATTGATATCTTGGGAAGTGCCAATGTTATCTAACAGATCTAGTAGGGCAGTGAGAAAAGCAACGGTCCAATCGGGGCACCCTGATAGACAAGCCAAGCCAATTTTCTATAGTAGTGTAAATAACAATACTTAACTTGAAAAATTTAACGTACGATCGAATGTTATTAGTATTCATAAAACATGATAGACACGCCAATACGCAGAGTACCTATGGATATTTACAGGTCTTTTGACAAACGAGGTAATTCCGAGACGGCCTTTCAGTATTTGAGCAATTGCCCTGACAAATATCAATAAGGACAGAGAAAATGGAATTAGTAAACACAAATTGCATTGCGGTATTTTGGTGCAAATTAGGATAACCAAAACAGAAAGAGTTAAGGCATTTCGTTTAATGAGATTTTTCTAGCCATCTGTAAACGTGCAGTATCGTCTGCTATCCACTTGTGCTGTCTGAAGATGCTTAGGATTTAGTAATCACTAAAAAACCAACCTTGCTTCATACTACTGAAGGGCAGAATTGACACACAATCACAGTAGTAAAGACTAGAGTCTGATCACTCGCATATAGAATTCAAAGGCTAATACAGAAAATATGTTACAATAATTGTCCATTATAAAGGAAATCTGTTGTCATCATATAATGAATGGCCATGTGAGTACAGATGCTTGTAATTTATTAACGATTGCAATCATGTGCTTATAATTTCAACCATTCATCATAACCCATAACTGCTACAAGCGATAAAAGGAATACAGGCCATAATAGGTAACTAATATTTTATGCAATTCTGCACTAAAATTTATGCACACAAAGTCTAACTTAGGCCCGGTTCAGAGTACAACGCTGGTACGAGCGTCGTACGAGCGTCTTAGACGCTGACGATTTGCGAGCGTCTTAGACGCTGACGCCTAGCGAGCGTCAGAGTCATACTGTGTCCCTTTCAGCGTCCGCGACGTTCGCACGACGCTCGCACGACACTAGACGACCATCCACGACGCTAAGCGAGCGTCCACGACGCTGGAATATAGAAAAGGTCTGTAGTTGGAGAAATGAAGTACCTGGTTGAGGTTTAAGTCGGCTGGGCCACGTAGAGAGCAAAAGATTTGGTTTATCGGTAGCTGAGATCAGAGAAACGTTTGGAGATTATCTCGTGACTATTGATGGACAGGTGACATGGCGGTTCCACCATATAAATCGTACAGAACACTGACTAATGTTCACAATTAGCCTTTATAGGAGCCAGAACCGGCTTTTAAGGGCCACAAAATTTGATCAGAGAGATTCTATACGAAGACTGTACTATACGTTACACCAACTATTGTCTTAATAATAAATAAGCAGCATAAGCATAGTTATTGATTAATCATAATGAAGATATTTATATCCTAAATAATGAATATACCTTGGGGTTACATTGTAATTATTAATTAAGAATCCAGAGCTCATCGATATATACACAATTTTTGTAATGTTTTGTCAGTGCAAAGTTGTACCAATGTAGATAATTTTCAAGCTGTATTGTAGTGTGCCGACCAAAAATGCATGGTTTCAAATCATGCATTAAATTACTGACACGGCTATAATAATCAGCTAGTTTCAACTCTCTCTGATACCTTTTGTGGCTTTTACAAAAGCCGGTTAATACAAATGACTTTCAGTGAATGTACGTAGAAAAATGTTCAGTTGTAGGGTAAATGGCCTAAACGTGGACACCGCCTAAAGGTAAACAGTTGAAGTTTCACTTCTTACCACGGAACGAATTGGCCATCGACCGCGACGTGGTTGTAGTAGTAGCAAGCAGTGTGTCGTACCTTTTCGGGACAGGACGCTCTTCCAGTTGGCGCCGCGTTTTCTCACTTTTTCCCATATGTTTAGACAGTATCCTCGACTATCCTGCCAATGCGAAATCATAACAATCGTGCAGTGTTTCATATTCAACGCAAGCAGTCACCGATGTACGTTGGTTGCACAGCCTATGCCTTACTCTACTGTACCATGCAGATTTATTTATTCACCTCTATGAGTAGCGACTAGAATCGAGCAAGCTGAAATCAAAAGTGGGCGGGTCTGGAAATTTGCACTGTAAACCTGAACATACATCCATGCAAAGAAAGATAAGCTAATTTTTGCAGATCTCTTTGCAGCACAGAACTCAGATCCAACGCTAGGACAGAACACAAGCGACAGACGACTGCTGCCATCTCATGCAGCTGAAATCTTCACTGCAGATTGATTTATAGAAAAACTGAAGGTTTAAACGTACATAAATTGGCAAGAAAGGAAAGCTACAACGTCAAGAAGCTCGCCTCTTATCAGGGAAGTCCAAGACAACGTTTGCAATGGGAGTTGCTGGTTCAAGCAGCAACGAGAATGACTCCTTATGTAGCAGTTACGGTCAATCGTTCTACCAAGACTTAAAGAAAGATAGACAAGAATGGATAGGCAGCGACAATCCCGGCTGTAGCCATTGGTTCCACTTCGGGTACGCCATGCTGGATGAGATGCCAGAACCTAGTAAATTCAGGAGTTTTGCAGACTGCATAGACATCTAGGAGACGCGAAAAGCTTGTTGTAACCGTAGCTTCCAGTTCCGGTCCTGTTTACCGTAATAGATCGTTGGCTTAGTGGGAAAACGCCGCTGTCTATCATTAGCGATAGTAGTGTTAAAATCAAGCTCTTTAGGACGTCACGTTCTAGTTGAATAATAATATCTCAACAAATAGCTAGAAACTGGAGAGTGAGTCTGCGTGATCACCAAGGGCCAATGTAAATTTCATTTTTAATGACGTTGTCGTAAGACTTCTGATCGGAGCTATTCTTATTACTTCGAAGGGCGTCCACGATTTGGCGAGTTTACCCTACCTTGTGTAACGAATCGTCGTGCAAAGATTTTTGATTCTACGCTTTAGTTAATTTGCCAACTTAATAGAAGAAGAAGAAGAAGGCTCGTAATGGCGTCCATACTGTCTTCGCGCAAAGGTCGAGTGCGCCAGAAGTTCTTGTCAAGTTACGAGGTTGGTTGGAAACATGCAAGTGAGCTAGGCGTAAGCTACAGACACTGTTTCTACACTTTAAGAGACGAATAGAGCTATTCATGATGTAACTTCGCTTCTGACTAGGAGGAAAGGAATACTGGAAGTGCAGTGTTACTCAAGAATGCACGTCGATTTAAAGATGAAGATGGCAGTTTTTAATATTGTCACTTTGTAGACGTAGCAAAGATGATGAAATGAAATTATTAAGGAAAGACATCATAGAAATAAATTTTTCATAAAATCGATCTGTGTAGGGTGTCAGGACCTTTTTAACCGGCGACTGCTCAGCGGAAATGAATGCTTCCGATTATAGGTGCTTGCGGTTGAATAACACTCACAAAAAGTCCATAGAAACCTGATATCCTCCTTTCCGTACTGTACTTGTATAGTTCAGTGACTCAACACTTGAGCAAGCATACAAATTCTTCTTCAACTTCTTAAAAATTTAGCAATCCAGTTAGACACAAAAATGCTGTACACACTGAATTTTCCATTTGCAAAGATTGCTTTCTCATAAAAACATAACTATTTTTCAAGTCTTAAAATGGAATCATTAATTAACTAAGACGATATAATACATACAGATTGACTAACAATTCCTTTGCTATAATAACATGCAATTGTTATCTAGGCAATGCTCTAGTTCATGTAACCAATACATGTAACGAATAATTTGCAAATATGGTTTAATATATGTTATACCTTTACGTTGATATTAATACCAAGACGACTTTTGCTGTAAATGGTAATCAACCGATAATGAAATAATGAAACTAGATACAGTGTATCTTCTATCGATTTTGAATGCCTGAGAGAGCAATATTAATTAATTGAATTGAATTAGCAATAACCTTAGTTACGAAACAAGAGATACATTGTTAAAACTTCAATCCAGACTTTGCTTTAGATTACTGTATATGTGTACATACATACATACATATATACATATATATATGTATATATATATATATATATATATATATATATATATATATATATATGTATGTATGTATGTATGTATGTATGTATGTATGTATAAAGGGACCTTACAATGGCGGATCCCATCTTTTGAATTTTTTCTGCCGTTTTCCTTGTTTTCTTGTCTTCTTGCTATATGTCCAGCAAGTTGGTTGAAGACGTTGACAGTGATGATGATGATGCGGATGATGGGGGGACGGATAGCTGCCAGCGTCGCGACCTCCGTTCTGCACTCACCTATGAGTCAGAGTTGGAGAGTTGCTCTTGCCCTTTATGCCATTGTTCGTACGCCAACAGCAACTCCCTTTGGCAACATATTATTTTGGAACATGTCTCTCGCTCTCGTTTCCATCAGAATCCTTTTTGTGTGCTCACAAACGGTGTCTCTGTTCAGACTGTAGCTTCGCCTATTCTGCCCATTAAAATGTTTGTACACAGTCTGAAGGCCCTGGCCGCCCTAGATGTTGTGGATTGATGGTAGATCCTCTTCTGTCTTTCTGGCTCTCCGGAATGGCGTGCACTCACGATATCTCTAGAGCGCCTACAGACGTTACTTCACGTCATTCTGTAACTCGTGAATCAGCTTCTGGTGCTTCATCTTGTCCTTTCACTGATCAGATAAGTCATTTTGAAAATCCGGTTCTTGAAGCAATCAAGGCAGCCTGCAGCCTTCGCGTGTCCCGTTCATCTGGAGGCTGTCTTGTTTGAGTATTTGATGCAAGAGGTTTCTCTGCTACTAGTCAAGACTATTGGCCATATTTCACGCTCTGTTTATTCTGTTCTTGCTGTAGTTCTTGCCACATAATTCAGGAATGCCACATACCATGGTTTATGGTCTATGCTCTTCTTCACATGTTCCCTAAAGCTGTTTTGAGATGCCCACCAAAAAGGTGGACAAAACAAACGTGTTGTTGTCAAATCCTTGTTGTTATCCCGTCTAGAACGGTGGACTTCTGGTGATATTCAGTCTTTCTTTATAAGCTAGACTGGATGTTGATAGCAAACAGTATGCTAATTGCAATTCTTCGCCTCTAGATCAAATTAATCGAATAATGGCGCTTGCTTATGCCAGAGAAGGTCGTTACAGAGATGCCATGCGGTGCCTTGCCTTTCTGGGTACAGCCAGCCCTCATGACAGCAATGTTCTTGAAGAAATCTATTAACGCCACACGGAGAATGTCTTGCCAACTGTATCTGGTGATATCCCTCCTTTACTATCTGTCAGTATGGATTCAGTTCTGGCTTCACTTGAAGCTTTTTCTTGAGCATCCAGCCTCGGAGCTTCTCAACTGAATTTTCAACAATGTTTGATGCCGTTCTTGGTACTACAACTCCTAGAGCCAAGCAGTGTTTGGAGAACTTGACCTGTTCGTAAATTTTCTTCTGTCTGGTCGTGCTGATCCTAGGATAGCCTCTAGGTTATGTGGACCACGTCTCACTGCTCTATTGAAGAAGCAAGGTGGTGTCCGCCCTCTAGCGGTTGGTGAGGTCCTACGTCGACTTGTCAGCCGTCTGTGCTGTTCTGCTGTAAAAGATGACTTACCTGACACCTTTTTGTCTTATGGCCATGTTGGTGTCTGTGTTCCAGGAGGTTTAGACGCTGCTGTGCACACTATCATGTTGTATTGCTCAATATGGACCTGATGCCAACGTGTTGCCTGAAAATTGATATTAAAAATGCCTTTAATGAATGCTCTTAAGCTTCCTTTTTGAGTCGTCTAAGTAAAGAGTTCCCAACCTTGTACTGATGGTCCTCGTGGTGTTACCATTGTGAAGGCATGTTGCATTTTTGGAATTTTTGGATCAAGTCATCTGCAGGAGTGCAGCAAGGGTATCCACTTAGTCCCCTACTTTTCTTCCTCGTTCTTATGGAGTTTTTGGATGACCTGGGTCCATTGCCAGATTTGTAGCTGACGTTATCGTATTTGGGCGATGGCTATTGCCTTGGCCAGCGGGCTTCAGCTGATTGTCTCTTAGAAGTCTTGTTATCAAAGGGTCCCTCGTTTGGTCTTCATATCAATTTGAACAAATGCGAGGTCTTTTGGCTATCTGGGGATCACAATTTCTTCAAATTTGCTACTGAAATTTAGCGCAGTGTTCAGATTCATGGTTGTGTTGACTTCCTTGGTTGTCCTATATATAGATATTTCTCATATGTTACTGAATTTGTTTTCCAACGACTGGACAAGAGTTTGGATTGGCAGGACCGTTTGACAGCTTTAGAGGATTCTCAGGTAAAGCTTCATCTTCTCCGCAGCGGCTTGAGCCTTTGCTAGCTGAATCAAATCATTAGAACGGTTCCTGGTTTCAAGATCAATAATGTATTGATACAGTTTGACAGTGATCTTCACCACAGTTTAGAGGCTTTATCCTCTTCTTCGGTCTCTGACCTGGCATGGAAACAGGCAACTCTTCCATTTCGTTTGGGTGGTCTAGGTCTTCGTGAAGCTTCTAGATCTTCATCTGCAGCTTTCGTTGGCAGCTGCAACTTTTCTCGGCAGTTATCTCTTTGTTTTCTTAATGAATCAGCGTTCATGTCGGTATATGAAGAAAATGATTGGACTCAGCATTCTCACGTTTTTCTGGTGAAGTGCAATGCCATCAAATTCTTGTAAGTCTTTTACCACCTACTAGTTCGGTCTCGTCCTCTGTTTCTTCTACACAACATTCCTTCTATAAGGCTCTGGTTGATGCTTTAAGATCCAACATTAAATTCATCCTTGTTAGTCTGCGAGAACAGGCACGTTTCAGTGCTGTCGCATAATCTCATGCGGGCGCTTGGTTGAGTTCAATCCCCAACTCAAGTCTAGGCCTGCCCATGTCTCCGCATGAATTTGTGACTTCCTTGCGTTTGAATTTCGAATTAAGGTTTTCCCAGCACCCCCAGACTCAGTCCGTTATGTGCGCGGTCATGAATGGGATATTTTTGGTGACCATGCTCTTGGCTGTGGTCCTCTTCGTATTAATTAAGCGGGATGATGCCTTATGTGACGTCATCTTTCACTGGTTGCTCTTAGACAACTCCAATGTACGTCGAGAACAACGCTGTTCCTCTCATTCTATGACAAGACCAGTTGACGTTTTCCATCCCGACTTTTCCCTAGGCAAGCCTGCTTATTTTGACATTTCCGTGAGGAATTCTTTCATTCCCTCTCACCTTATTAATGCTGCCATAAAAGCTGGTGCTGCTGCTGAGGCTGTGGAAGTGGAAAAAGATGAACGCCATCTTGCTAACGTTTTAAGTTATGGCTGTTTGTTCTACCCTCTTGTGGTTGAATAATACGGAGTAAGGGCTGCACATAGTCTGGAGGTGTTGAGATCAATTGTAAAGAAGTCTCTTCTATCATCTGGCTTGTCTCTGGGCCAAGCTCCCAGACAATTTCGCGAACAGTTATCTGTTCGTTTATGGCAGTATAACTCAAGACCTAATTATTATGACTTAGACTCTTTGTGCTTCAGTCCTTAGTGCGGATATGTGTTATTGGTGTTATCGTATTATATACAAATATATGAGTGTCACTCTAAATATATATATATATATATATATATATATATATATATATATTGAGAGAGAGAGAATCTACTAACAAACAAAACCGGCAAATCCCATGCAATTGCATCAGCGTCTACCATTAATCTACTTTGTATGATGCAAGCATTAAATTTCCACAAATTAACAAACAGTTGTTGCATTAAATTAGAATATGCTTGTGTAAAAGGAATACTAGTCGCAGTCACTACTTTAGACGCAATAGTTTTAATAATATCCAGACTAGCAGGAGTACAACAGCCATACGTTTCCACTGCTAGTGGGAAGAACAAGGCACCACTGTCAACGACTGCTTCTTCGTACTTGAGATCTTTTCAAGTTGAACTACTGCTGAATCAGAACCAGCAGAATTTGCACTGTTGGCAACAAATTTCAATTGGACTGTGTTACCGTTGGTAAGGTCAAAATAGTCATGACGTCCAAACAGAAAGTTGGGATGGTAAACATCACCAGGGCGATTGTTCTTCTGGACGAAAACCTCTGTTCTAGTAAAGTCCCTTTGTCATCTATCAACGTTGCATTATAGATGGTGTCCCCTAAAGCATCGTGGCGTTTTGAGAAGATGATCACCAAATTTGTCAATCAATTGACCACATGGGCAGCGTACAGCGTTTGGATGAGACGGAAAAAGAGGAATACTCAGCCGAAGTGGTAGAGCAACAGTGAACTCATGCCTGGACATAGCAAGGCCAAGATTTGGGTTGGTTATGGCTTTGACCCATGCCCCTGCATGTGTTTCAGATATTGCGTTTAGTCTAGCTTGGTCAGGAATGGTTGAAGACTGTTTCAATGAATCAAACTTCCCTGTATCCACTTGATTTTGCAATGAACGTTGAGATAGCGAGTCAATATTAGTGCCTGATGTAAGACTCCCAAACTCCTGAAGAAAGGCTGCTTTGGAATTCGTCTAGTAATCCGAAAGAACTACTGAAGATTCTTTAGTAGCAGAAGTAGAAAGGAGGCGTTTGACTATATATCGGCTAAAATTACAACTACCAATAAATGCAAGAGGAGAGAAACTTTGTGCTTCATGTAATCCCAGATCTCCCAGAGTGATTGGCAGGGATGCTTGACACCACGATTCATCTGAAAGCGACGAGTGAGACAAAATTTCTAGTGAATTTCGCAAGCATTGATCAAAAAGATAGCATTTCTGCGTTGCTTTTCTTGGGGAAACAGTGCGAAGAAGATAGTTGATCTTAGGGAGAGATAAACAACTGCGCAGAAGTTGAAATTTAACCTGAGGATTATCAATATCTATGGATGGTTTTGAGCTTTCGTTACGGTGTTAATTTGTTTTTGGAAAACTGCGTCATAATACTATTCTGATCGATAAATGGGCGAGCCCAAAGAATCTGCACCACTTTCTACTTGCATAACATGTTGGACTTGTGAAGAAGTATCTGGAAAATTGTGGTCACCGCTGGGCCAAAACACTTCACGCTTGTTCAAGTTCAGGTTTAAGCCATATTTTGGGACGGTTGATTGTAACGAATCAAGCATTGAAGCAATCGATGATCTTGTGTCAATAAATGTTACATCGTTTAAATACCAAATCTGTAAGCGCAGATCAGAAATTTGATTGCCAATCTCATCTAGGAGTTTTAAAGCCATTAGGCTGAATAGCAGTGGACCCAATGAATCACCTTGTTGAACACCAGATTTGGAAAGAATACGGTGGGTACCAAAGCGCAATTCTCCTGCGCAATGATAAGACCAAGAAACCCAAGGATATATATCAGGCAATTCTTTAGGTAGACGATTAAGAAAAGATAGTCGGTTGCATTCATTGAACGCGGTCTTCATGTCAACTTTTAAACAGCAGAGATCTTTCCTGAAAAATGGCAATTAATGAACGATCTTACCGCGTGCACAGCAGCTTTCAAACCGCCTTTTACTGCTACTCCTTTTTAACCGTATGGTAGTAATAGTTCTTCAAGACGAGGTTTAGTGGCAGCACAGCATAAACGACTTGCAAGACGACGAATTGTTTCACCAACTGCAGTGGGTCTGTACCCACAATTCTTCCTTTTCAGAGCTGTAAGAGAGGCACCTACTAGCCAAGGAGCAATACATGTAGGTAATTTTCCAGCAAGCAGATTGTTCATGAAAACGGTGAGGCTGTCAAAGCAGGATTGAGCTGTTGGGGATATGGTACCACAAATTGCATTCAACAGATGTTGCGTCCTCAACTGAGAACCATCAGGAATTTATCCTTTGGATAATGCGTGATGACTTGATAGAACATTTTTATTTTCTACCACTAACGAAGGTGGTGTGTCATAAGAAAAGTCAGAAAGTTGACAGTCTGGATGACCAGATGAAAGTTCTTCATATGCAGCAGAGTTGTTATGATCTGCACAACCCTCTGAGGGAAGAGAGCGAACAGCGTCACTGTAACGACCTTCACGAGCCATTCTGTTGGATCGACGTGCACTGCTTTTTCCAACATCAACAGATGTGAAACTATTGTTGTCAAGGCGAGAAGCATCAATACCGGCTTCTAACAATAATGAGACCATATTTCCATTTTGCGATTGCTTAATACGTGATACAAATAGATTTTGATAACATGAAGTCTCGTCTTCTCACCCCGATGAGGCAAACTAAGAACAGATTTTGCAAAAGCAAACAGTCTCACCATGCCCAGCATACTAGGATTGACACACAAACGAAATTCCCCGGAAATTACGTCAGCTATCAAAGGACGAATCGATTTGAAAATATGAACAACAGTGAAGACTGGGAGAGGCATCGTCTCATTCATCACAGCATGAAGAGTCGGTATGTCGATTTAATTAGCATAATGTAGACGAGCAGCCAAGGAAAGACCATTCAAGACAATGTCACTAGATAAAATAAAGCTACGGTCAATAGCAACAGAACGTTTATTTGTGGTTGAAAATCCAATATGACAATCTCGGGTTTCAGACCGTTCAGTAATTTGTTCACTATCTGCCTTATCCTGTATAAGAGAAGCCTGTAGTGTAGACAACCAAATTTAATTGCTTCGATCCATCATAGTGCCACCAAAACAGATCGACGATAACATTTCCAGTGACTTGAGTAAGCGAAACCATATTTTGAACATAGATATCGGTCATGTGCTTTTAAAACTGTGCGGATGGGAAAACGTGTCTAGAGATGTGCTCCAAGTTTAAGTGTTGCCGTCTAGCATTGTCAGACGAACAAGGCTTGGAGCATTATATGTGTGGGTGAGTGTGTGTGTGTGTGTGTGTGTGTGTGTGTGTGTGTGTGTGTGTGTTTGTGTGTGTGTGTGTGTGTGTGTGTGTGTGTTTGTGTGTGTGTGTGTGTTTGTGTGTGTGTGTGTGTGTGTGTGTGTGTGTGTGTGTGTGTGTGTGTGTGTGTGTGTGTCCATCTGTTGGAGCGTTTCTCAAAAACGGCGAGTCCGATCTCGGCTGAATTTGGTTCGGCCACGCCGAATTCATTCAAGTCGAAAGGAAGACCATGGTCGTCCTCCTGACTTCTCCCACGACGACGCCATTTCCCGCCGATCGCACTCGCTTCCGCTCGCGCGCGAATATCTCCGGAACGGCGCATCGTATCTCCGCCAAATTTAGACTGCCTGTTTCCGACGTCGGACGGTACGCGTCGAGCGTGTCGTTTATTGCGGGCGACGCCGGTAAAGAGAACATATTTTTGCTTATATCCGGGTCTTGAAAAAATACGCCCACAGTCGTTTGCCAGTCTACGACCGTCGAAGAGCTGCCGTGTTTGATGCACATGTTCCCCAGAACTCCAGCAACGTCTTCGAAGAGAAGACGTTCAGCGGGACTGTCGAAATGATGAGAGTCGGTACGAGTCGTGACTTCGTTAGATACGGGAACAGATTATCCGGGTGATTACTACATGTGACTTCCAGTTCTGCTCTGATGGATTCGTCTAACTGCACGTGACTTCATTTCATTCAACTGGGCAGCGCAATATCCGGGAGTGCTACGCGACATTTTTATTCACTGCAATTATTCATGGCCAACATCCCCTATGATACCATCAAACGAATTTTTAGATACTTTCTGCTATAATCTCTACCTATAGAGGCGACCTGTCTCTCCTCCACTTCCGTGTTGTACTGGCTGTATGACAAACGTGTGTGTCAACTGCGGCGCTCTCATGTGGAAAGGAGAAGCACCTGGCATGTGTTTCCCCGGGCGAAGCCAGGAAATGGAGCTTGTATATATATATATATATACATAAACCGTCACTAGCATCTGTGAATGCATAAAAGGAATCATGTAGTAGATGGATTTAGCAAGTGTAAATACATAAAAGTAAATAATACGACAACACACCATATCATATACCAAACATCATAGAAGATGCTCAATGTAAATGCAAATAAAGGTAAAGTGTAAAACAATAAAATAAGTCCAAAGATTGAAAAGTAGCATAGAAATATTAAAGAAACAGTTTAGACGATATCGTTGCAATTTCATCAAGCAATATCATCAAATAAAAACATTGTACAAAATCATTAAACACAAAAATTGTAATGACTGTTGAGTGCAATATTATACTTCCGCTAACACAGAGATATCTAACAATTACACACTGAACTGCAGTAAAGACAACACGTGTTCCGATTATGATTATAAGGTTTCATCATAATGACATTAATGTTGATTTGCCAGCCTCAGTCATGATCAGAACATACATAAGCACTCACAGCAATCGACAACTGTCAACAAAGACAGCAAACACAATGTCAATTGTGTAACTCTGCAAAGCGTCACAGCCATATGGCGCTGGTACAATGTGACTTCTTACCTTCAGTCGTTGAGATTTTCCTGCACGGCACCACACCTAACTTGTTGGAAAGTGTCGCCGTGGCTCGAGGGTCGAGATCCCAAGCCCCAGCTCATGCGCCACTTGCTTTTGGTTCTGTTTTTTAGGGAGCGAGTACATATACGCACGGATCCCTGATCCCCTTGCATTTCACGTTGGATAAACAACGGAGACCGCATGGAGAATGGCAGTAAAAATGAAAATTGCGTTGCCTCTCAGAAAGGCTATGAGAGCAATGACGCAAATGCGACGGCAGGGCTACGCATATACACTTCTTTTCAATGCGAGCGCTACGTTCCGGAGGTGGAGTCAACTCTGTCTAACTAACTGCTTTAAGGTATTTTAGAATATGTCACGTGACCTTTACAAAGGCTGACTTGTCAATAATGGGTCTTCACGTGGTAGACACCTGTCGGTTGTCATAGACACCTGTAGTTTGATAAGAATGTACTCAAGAGAACTATACCAACATCTGTCTCAATGGTAGATATAAGATCTAATCAGAATAACACTATATATATATATATATATATAATCCCAATTTTCAATGGAACACTCTACAAAACTCAAGTAGAATATGAAATTGCATGCCATACACCATTTTCTAACCACTATAGCTTCAGATACATGCTCATACAAACATTTGGTGCAAGATTTCAAGGTTCGCCTCATTAGGTGCGTTTTACAAAATGGAAATCATAAATGACATTTGCATGCAAAGCAGCCAGACACTGGTAATACTTACTCCTATAGATAGACGCATGCATGTAAAATCAATGTGCCATAAATGCCTGACACGAAGAGACATACTGGGAACGGCAGAAGCAGTCTAAAGAGACTGCATTGAGTCTAATTGGTGTAGAGTCAACCCATATATTGATCACAAGGACTCACTTGCTTAGCCAGGGATCTCTAACCTACCATGGCTGACAAGTTGGTCAGACTACCACTATTGTGAAACCGCTTATTGCCGCTTTTGACAAGAACATGTTACCCAAAACATGAACAGACAATCACCATGCAGTCACAACAATACGGGCAGGTGTCAATTTACCTAAATTCTGCCCACACAACCCAACTTCATCAGCTGTTTTGCTCCTACGCATACAACTCGAAAGACTCAGCTAATTGAAGACGCAAACCATGCAAAATGGCAGTTGCTCACGCTTAGTGATTTCTTTGTCATATTCGTCGAATACAAGAATCTCTAGCCGAATCCGCCATTTCGAAATGCCACCGGAAATGAATGGATGACACAAGATAAATGACGATGAGCACGTGTGTGTTCCTGAAATTCTAACGACCTTAGACACTCAATAGTTTCTTTCTATCTAGAAAACATACGAGGCGGACCCGCTTTCGATCACGCTACCGATGGCCACGCCTCCAAGTGTAAATGTGACGCAGAGTGAAGGTCAAATCCTGTTGTATCCGTCCCTTATAATTTCCTCTAACTGGTTCTAATACAATGCTAGTTGTGTCTTTACATCACACCCCAGAACAAGACAATTGAATCTCGTTACTTTCTTTTACTTGAGAACAATTGTTCTTATGTCTGATTTCTAGAACAGAAGACCGCACAATTCGCAGAAGACTGCAACAACAAACTGTGAAGATAACAGGTTATGCCAATGCACCTAATATAAAAGCTGGCTTATAACCCATCGTCAACAACATTACTATATACAATATGACTAGTTCTTTAGTGACTGTTTGGCTTCTTTGTCTTATATCATTAGGGTATTGTCTTTCAAAAGACGACGATGCTGAAAGTCAAGATGATACATACCATCATGAACGTGATGGACGGTCTGATGGAAGTATTGCAATTTCCTCTTGTTCAAGTAACTCAAAAGGAAATTTCTCGTAACTGTCATCACGCCCTACAGCTTGGCAACTCTCACTGTGGGATTTATGAGGTCCACCCACGTGATGGCCTTGGGTCACTCAAAGTCTACTGTGACATGAAAACGGACGGTGAAGGATGGACTGTATTTCAAAGAAGAAGAGATGGATCGGAAATTTTTATAGCACTTGGCTTGAGTATCAACAAGAGTTTAGAGAACTGAATGGTGAATTCTGGCTTGGACTTGATGCAATTCATCGACGTACAGTTGATGTTACTCTCAGAATTGGCATGATGGCGCCAGACAACAGCAAAGCGTACGCAAAGTACGACGATTTTTGTACTGGAAATGCAAAATCCATGTATGTGATCTACTTTGGACGATACAGTGGAACAGCAGGTGATGCAACAAAGATTCACAAAGAAATGAAATTTTCTACCCATGACCAAGACAACGACACGTGCAGTAAAAACTGTGCTGTTGAATTTAGAGGAGCTTAGTGGTATGTCAACTGTTATGACAGTAACTTGAATGGCGAATACACATACGGCAGATCAGGACAGCACCTCGTTGTCTGGGAACCTATTCAGAGAACCAAATGTTTACAGAAAGTGGAAATGAAACTGAAATGATACAAGACGGACTTCATTAACATTTTCCGTTTTTGCATGCATCTTTTGCTGATTGGAGAATCTCTAGAATTAAAAATATCTTCTTTCTCAGTTCTTAATTGTCACTAAATTTTGCTTACATAATAGAAGTAGTAGAATTGCTTTGCAAAAAATCTAAGAACAAAGTAGAGTGTGCAATAAAAGTCTTTTAATTAAGTTAAAAGATTCCAGATAACAATTAATTACGAATTAAATTTAATTAACAAATAGACACAAACGTTTGCTGTGCCTTTGACAAGTAAACAAGGAACAATCAAAAATTGATTAGTAATCTAGTTAATTAATATGTTAGTTCATCACTGCTTTTTCATATCCTGATGCTACTGCAAAAGCTCAGTAGACGTAGGCCAGTGTTAAGACTTCTAATTCATGTAATAAAATAGAAGTTGCGATAAGTATAAATAATTATAGACGATTTCATTCTATAAGAATTGGAATATTTAGGCTAATCCTACATCGTTTCACACGTTTGAGTCAATATACTTAGAAATCAGAGAAAATATTATGTTTCTTGATCATTGCACACAAAGAGCTAGCTGCCAAATCAGTGGAAATTGAAACATTCCAATTAAAATGAGCATACTATATTATGCATATTTGTTGTGTAGAAAGCGCATACTGACAATCCATGGATTGTCCGGTATACCCAATCCATAAATATATCTGCAGTTTATTAGTTAATTCGTTACATTAAATTATTTATTATATTGAGCTTGCTTCAATTTTTGACAATTGCATAATTAAAGAAAGTTTGCAGGTGTAATCATAATAAATAGTATTGAGGCAATCTTGCATGACCCATCGCAAGATTGTTGCTACACGTGTTATAAACTGGCAATAATGAGCGACTTTTCCAAAGTAGCCAGAGACTTCTATATAGCTACATTTAGACGCATGCAGGTCAATCCATTTGTCATAAGCACTTTATCAAAAGAGACATATTAGAAACAGCAAGAGCGGTGAACAGACTGGCTTCAGTCTGTTTTAGTGTCACACCGCATGGATCGCCTGGTTACCCACGAAAAAACAACCTGCCGTAGATGACCTTGAATAAATCACCAGTGTTAACGTTGTTGATCCGCATAGTGCCGCTTCTAACAAGAACAAAACCCCAGAATATGAGCAGACAACCACAAACAACAGAAAGACAACTAGATGTCATCTACAGTCAGGCTATAGACTGACGTCATCACCTTGACAATGCATGCCCTATGCATACTGTTCGTCAAACTCAACAAGAGCTAGAAGAAACAGCACGACGGTACTGTTCTCCATAATTTACCGCATCTTACACTATCAGCAAATCTGTGGACGGTCATCAAGCGATGTAAAGGCAGGTATCAAAACGTTCATGAACTTGAGTTGAAGACGGAATCCATTTGCAGTGCAGTTGCTCACGCCTTGTGATGTGTTGTAGTACGTACATCGAGCAGATGCATGCATTTCTATCGAAATCTGCTACTAAATCTATAGCCAGCGAGAGAAATGCTATCAAAATATGAAAGTATTACACAAGCTAGTGACTTGCACTTGTGTGCTTCCAAAACTGTTAGACTCTAGCAGCACCACATTCATACACAATAGTTCTCTTCAGGCTGGAGAACGTCCGTGCCGAATGGCGGGGGAGTTTCTGGTAATGCTACATGTGGCAACACCAATTCATGTTTCTGTTATATCCGTCAATATGACTTCCTCTTACTAAACAATGCCGGCTCTGTATGTACATCCTTATGACAGGACAATTGAGTCCCGCGACTTCCTATCACTAAACAATACTAGCTGTGTCTGATTTCTAAGATAGCAAACCGCAAATTACGCCGAAGATTACATGAATGGGATGGATAGCCTGGAATCGACACGAGCATGAACTCTTATATAAATGTCCTTGTTGCAGAGCTTACACTATCCACTGACAGTGACATTGAAGAGCACAACTGCTAGATTGTTAAGTGCTCTCTGCTTTCTTTGTTTCGTCGCATTCGATACTTGCCTTTCGGTCAACAAGAATAGAGAACATTAGCAGAAAGCAAAGCGTACTACTCGGCGATCTGATCTGACTACCTTAAGTCCGACGACTGACAACGAAATTCCACGAAACTGTCATCATGCTCTCCAACTTGGCAACTCCCATAGTGGTGTCTATGAAATCGACCCACGTGATGGCCACGATTCACTCAAGGTCTACTGTGACATGAAGACGGACGGTGGAGGATGGACTGTAATACAAAGAAGAAAAGACGGATCAGAAAATTTTTATCGCACTTGGACTGAATATGAAGAAGGTTTTGGAGGGCTGTACGGCGAGTTCTGGCTTGGACTTGACAAAATCCATCGTTTGGCAGTTGACGTTACTCTGCGAATTGATATGATGGCACCGGATAGAAGTAAGGCATATGCTAGATATGAAGACTTTACTATTGGAAATGCAAATTCCAAGTACGTGTTTACATTGGACGATACACTGGAACAGCAGGTGACTCGCTATCGACTCACAATGGAATGAATTTTACAACCAGAGACCAAGACAATGACCAAAGCAGCAGCAACTGTGCCCAATTGTACTCAGGAGCTTGGTGGTACAAAACATGTCATAGCAGCAACTTGAACGGCGTCTACGCATACGGAAATACAGGCCACAATCTAGTTGTCTGGCATGGTTTCAAGTACCTGCAGTCTTTGCAAAAAGTAGAAATGAAACTGAAATGAACAAGATCTGAAAAAGATACATTCAGTAGACGTTACCTTGTATGGTTAGAAAATCTTGACGAAAGAATATTGTTCAACTTGGCGCCTAGTGTTTTCATATTGCGTTGGTACGAAAATACTACCTACTAGAAATGGTTCGCAAATTGATGTGTTGGAAATAATTATTGTTATGTCCGACTGATTTCTGTTGAAACTTCAGGCTACCAATTAATTATCATATGCATGCAGTCGACCATTTGTATAGCTATTAACCTGCACACAAAATGAGAGGCTAAGACAATGTATAACGCTTCTGACATTTAAGTAATAATGTCAAATGTGCAATCATCACTAGCTGTTACACGCAATATCACCGAAATCAGTGATTAATTAATTGAGGAACGTAATCCGGGCACCTCTTCAACAGTTGAAAACTTCTCTTTGCAAACTCTCTGCACTCGTACGTAATTTGTATCTCTGGAATATACAATTGAGTTTCTAACACTTATACTTTATAATTATGGGCGCATCTACCAAAGATTACTTTTACGGTCACGTAATGGTAGCAAATGTTATAATGTATGGATTACAATTTTCGGTGCCTTAGTTTGTGTTTCTTCTTTGGAAGATAGATGAATAAGATAACATCAAACCGTCTCAGAAACGACAAAAACTGTTGTAGAGAGTAAGAAAAAATTATTTCTTTGATTTACGGCACCAATATTCCCATTATCACTATTGCTGTGTACTCCGAGTCTCCAAGTTTGCAACTGAGCTTTAACACCAAACAGACAACACACACACACACACACACACACACACACACACACACACACACACACACACACGCACGCACGCACGCACGCACGCTCACACACACACACACACACACACACACACACACACACACACACACACGCATACACATGCACGCACGCACAATGATTAGAGCATCGACATTCAGCACTCAACATGCACCAGGCGGTTGCATGCATAATAACAATCATTACACATCCAGATTAGAGAGAGTTGCGCATGACACAACCTTTAGAAAAGAACGATAACGTTGCAACACTGTTCGGCAAATTAAAACAATTATGAGACAATACATTTCCAATTTGCATGGTGTAGTATCCAGGTGATTAACCAGGATTCCTTGCGGGTTTCCAAAATTGATAACAACTAGTAAAATCAATGATTAGGGAATCACACGGATGGCTTGCCCTTCACATAAGAGCCCTAATTCAGGCTAGTTGCCCTTCTATTCCACAGATGACCTAACAGTTTTCTTACGGTTAAAGTTGTGAAGGTTAGGGTTAGAGTTCTGAGTGTTAGGATTAAAGCTTTGAGTTATAGATTAGGGTTATGTCGCAAGTGTTAGGATTATTGTTGTGATATTTGGGGTTAGAATTGTGAGTTGGTCCTTGACTTGATCAATTATTCGATCCATATTCTCCGCCTAGACGCACTCCCTTTTGTACAATCAGTTATCTTCCCGCCTGAACCTTTAAACTGTGACGTTTTCGTACGTTAAAAGCTATTTAATTAAGACAAAGAACGGCGGTTGTTGACTGACTTACCGGAAACGAACCTTAGTTAGGAGCGATAGTCGGATTAACTCAAAGGATAAGTGTTTCGGTACACAGAGTATCAATGATATAAAATACTAATGACACGGTCCTCCCTAAAGTTCACATGCCTTCGTGCGTCTTCTACTCCGTCTCTACGCTCTTCCGACACCATGCAGCGCTTCTCAGCTCTTTTCTGAGCGGATTCTTTTCCGTCTCTACGCTCTATCGACACCAGCGCCTCCTAACCATCTCCTGGACTTTACTTTACGTCGTTCGGCTCTCCCCCATTTCGCCTAGTGCCAGTATCCAGTTAAAACGTCGGTCTTCAGTCAATTCACCTGTCACGTGGCTTCGTCATCTAGGTGCCCAATTACAACTCTCCAATGGTCCTTTCCTCTCAAGCAATTATGACACTTTTGTTTGAACACTTAGATAGCAATATATCAAAATATATCTAAATATATCTTTGCGAGCAAGTTTCGATTTATTTCAATCTTATTTCTACTTTCTGTAAATATTTTGGCGTAACCGATTAAACACACAACACATCGATACGACCGTATGCTGCTGGAAGATGTAGTAATATAAATTGTCATGCATCTATTTACTACAGAAACAATTATCTAAACCAATAGTGATCTTTATCGCTCAAGTAAATGGAAAATTAGTCAATTACAAGTTTGACTATATTTATTGCACATATCAGTCTCACTAAAACTACAAAGTGAAAAAGTATATAAGATGTTGGCTACAATATTGATAAGGTGCAATCCCAAAATCTATCTAGACATCCTTATACTTCTCTTGCACCATGCCAACTAATGCCATCAATATTAACAAGAACACAAGCAAACGGCAACACATAATCTGAAAAGTACGAATATCATGTCAGTCACTTGTATTTTCTTTCAGCCCTCCAATGTCTTGTTTTAGACACTCAGCTAGAAACAGAATAGAAATTAAGAGTAATCGTTCAATGAAGACAGAATGTATAACATGTAGAGCGCCGGATCCAGGAATTTTTGAAAGAGAGGGTTCACCGTTAGCAGTTATATATAGCATTACTAATTTTCTCTTTTCTAATGAAATTATATAAAATTATTAAAGCATGCCTATTGGAAAAGAGGGGGTTTCAACCCACTGAACCCCCGCTCTGGATCCGGCCCCTAATTATCGTAGCTCACCTTCCCTTATCTTTCTGTGGCAATCGGGAAAAATTATTTTTCGTAGCTCAAGACATTTCTCTATATGTAGACTGGCGTGGTATGCTTCTTTCATGGCAAGGAATAACGTAGCAAGGTAAAAGTGACCTGCACACATACAATCACATGACACGGAAAACGAATGACGGAAAGACATCAACGCACAATCTGCTGTGTAATGACTAGTAGGTAGTTTGTCTTGCAAAAGCGACAAGGCAGTTTGCAAGTGAGTCGTAGACTCTTCAAGTCTTGAGGTCTTGATTTCATACGAACCTAATCGCATCATACCTACACACATTCACATTGCAAGCAGACGTTTGTAACATACAATACAAAGTTTGAAAATATATCATCTTACGAATAGCGATAAAGGTACGATTTGGAAAAATTAGCTTTCGTTCAATTTCTATGGCTTCCAGACACATCTTTATGGCTTCGTTCCAACATTCTTTCTCGCCATAGTCGAGAGACAATAAATACAAATCTAGATTATAAATACAATTAGCTACAATCCAACTGAGCTAACATTAAAACGAAATGTAAACTAACTTCTAGCAACGTCTTCGTCTCGATCAGGCGAGCAATCTTGTTTTAGATGAAATTGCCGAGCTTTCTCGTGCCACGATATGGCTTCATCGTAGTTTCCTTGTGATCGATAGCAGTTTCCCACAGCATTCATATCTGTAACAGCGCAAGATGGGGGCATCAGTTGGTTACAAAACATTTTACAGAAGACTTTGTTGTCGAACAAACTATTTAATGCTTATGAGAAAATAATTATTATTCAAGTAATGCATCTTTCAGTATATTAATTGTACCGTCTATAAAGTCATAAAGTAGATTGTGTGTACGATTAAATAATGATGCCCGCACATACGAACTCGTATAGATCTCAATTATTTTTTAGTTGTAGCTATGGCACTTAATAATGCAGTACCCTGACAACAATATCAATATAGATATCTAGTTAGCTCATTCTATGGTGCTGTGTAACCGTTGCAAATGCGATCAGACCAAAGTATGAAACTACTGCAAAGCTAAAGCTGCTTAATTGGATGTGGGTTGACGAATATATGGCAGCATTGTTATCTTTCAATTAACAATGCACATATTCGGTGCTCACTGTAATCTGAATACGCTTGATTTCCCAGAGAATGCCGTGAAAGCATACGCGTAACATACGTGATGTTACCACATGCATTTCGTGTCACGTGCATACTAGACTACAAACACTGTCTAACGCAATCTGTTATTGTAACGTCCAATTCATAGAAAGACACATACGTTAGGTGTGTTGTCACCGCGAATAAGAACGTCAAAAACGTGGCAGTTACGGATTGTTTGACTTGGTGCAGCTAATTTAATCGCGATAAAATGCGCATATACGATAATGTAAGCGTGGTAGTTAAATAGAAATAATCATTACAAATATCAACTATCTAAACCTTAATTTCACAGTTTGTAATGCAAAAGAATGTAGAAATAATATAACGATATGCAAATAGATAATGCATAATCATACATGATTCGAAACCATATTGACCGTCAAGCGTATGACCAGATTACCTAACACAATGACTCGTGCCTTTATGCATGTTAGCAACACATCTTGCCCGAAAATCTTACTTATTATAGTATAGCAAGAGACTGTTGTACTTACAATACGGCAAAGTACGATGTGAAGGCGGCAACGACCCGGTTGCCATCTCATACGCTTTGCTTGCGAGTTGCAATGCTTCCTCTTTTCTGTCCAGAAGGTCGTACGTCTTCGCAAGGTTGCGGAGAACTAATATATTCAATGAAAATAAAAATACGTATTTCTATCTCTAATTACCTATATTGTATACCAAATGCCAATTGGGGATTAGAGGGTGAGCAGCACGACCGTCTGAGGGTAACTGCCTCCTCCAGTAAATTTGCACTCTTTTCGAGGTTTCCGCTTTCTTTGAAGCAACAACCAAGATAAACAAGAGCTGAAATGTAAAACAGGAGGTTATCAACTTAGGCTTTACCTGCAGGCTTGCTACATGAAAACAACTATCAGCAAATGTCCTCAAACATTTCGCAAAATTAATTAGAAAGCATGCTGTCTTTCGTAGTATCCTAGCCTAAACTATCTTTCAAATCTATTTCTCTGTTTCAAGGTATCAAACACATTTAGGAAAGCACATCTCTCATGTCTATAATAAAAGATACGAATTTATCAAAAATGAACACATACTTACATGTAAAGTCGAACCTCATTCATGTCACTCAACAATCTAGTTTATCTAGTCAACTTGAGGACTTTTGCATCAACATTTATGAGTGTTAACTATCATTTGAGTAAAATTGCTTGTCAATGTTCGTTTCCTCTGACCGATTACGCGAATGATACATAACTGTATGCTGATTTCGCTTTCACCACATTGCTCTTGCTTTCAATTTTAGCTTTTATATTTGTAATAGTCAATAGTTTAGTAAAACTTGACTGTAACACTTTCTTTCAACTACTTTTCCTGACTAATCTAATGCTTTCAGAAACCAAAATTATGTATACTTAGATCGATCTGTTTTCAATTAGTAGAAGTTGTTTTGTTATAGAAATCTAACCAGACGTGTACTTCAGAGCAAAAACAGAGAGAAATACCATATATGTTTTAAGTTGTTACCTTAGTGAATTCACTTAATTGTCAAAGCCCACCATCTATCGCATTATTCAAAAATGATTTAGGTATTCGATAATTGGCGTCCAAGTTAACATATTCTTGGTAAATAAAAATTATCAAATATAATAGAATGCCCACGCGATATTTACAGCAAAAATGAAGACAGCACGAGCTGTAATTATTAGTTTGATGTATTTAGGATGTTGAAAGAAAACGGAATAAACTGCGTACATGATGAAAAGGTACGCAATACTAACTTGTTGCAAGGATGTCGTCTCGCGTAGGCGAAGAACTTAGTTGTTGCAGCAATTGGTGAGATTTCTCATACCACGCGATGGCTTCGTTGTAGTCTCCTCGAGATTCACAACGAGAACCGATACCGTTCATATCTGTAATACATCACATTGTTAGCAAAATGCTAAGCAAATCTATAAATACAATACACTCTTGCTATATCACCATGACTGTAAAATTTGCAAAATTTTTAATCTATGTAAAACAGTGAGTAAGCAAAACGGTCTAAACATTTACATAATCTGTCACAGGGATGTCTTCATGTTCTATTTTACAGCAACATTTATATCACCAGTTGGACATGCTGGGCATCAAATTCGAAAACTATAAATTTAGATTTCACAAATAATGCTCCTCTCGGTTGAACGAGCAGAGTACGGGTATGAAGTTGAAAAGCTAACGAGACAGCTGCAGATGACACGAATAGATTTAGTAGCAGACATCGTCAAATAGCTTCTGTGAGTAATCAGATTCTACAGATCATTATGGTATTAAGAGAATCTAGACAAACGTACTTACACAACGCCAAATCACAATGTGATGACGGTAATGATACACTTGCAATGTCAAACGCTTCTCTTGCCAATTTCATAGCTTCATCTTTTCTGTCAAGTAAATCGTACGTAGAGGAAAGATGAAGTATAGCTAGACGAACATGATAATATTACTAAATACGTATTTATAATTATGATTAATCCTCAGTATTTCTTACCTATTGCCAAGGAGGGATGAGAAGATGAGTAGCAAGATCGTCTAATTGTGACTGCCTCCTCCATTAAACTCACACTTTCCTTAAGTTTCCCGCTATTTCTGTAGCAGATACCAAGATTCATGAGAGCTAACATAGAAAATGTTGAGTTTCAATTTCCATATTTCAAATATTCACACATGTACAACACAAATATTAAAAATCGCTGCACAGTTTATGTACATACTCGAAGATGTGTCCACTAGATTGAAGTCATCCAATTGCCTTTCCAACACGAGCGACTCCTCGTATGCCTTTATCGCCTCGTCGTATTTCCCCCCTTCTCCATATGCGACAGCAATGTTATGTAGCGCTAGAACCACAATCATATTAGTTGCAAGAGTAGTTGGAACACTACCGATGCAAAAACAAGTTGCGAATATTGGACTAGCACATCAATGGTGAGGTGTGACATTTTAATTACTAAGAATATGAATATATGAGCAGGAGCATACCACAAGCAATATCTGCACCAACTGTTACACCGGCATATTCTCGTGTCCATTCAATCTGTTTCCTGAACAGCTTCTCTGCATCTTCAAAGATCTTCATTTCCAGGTAGCAACACCCTAAGCGGCTTAGAGCTGAAAGAAAAATGTGATAACTTAACATTGAAAGTAGCACCAAACGACCAAGATATATAATACAAAATAGAGCGAAGTAGCTATGAAACCTGCATGATTGTGAATTTAACGTTTAAAAGGATGCATATTTATATTGTATCATCTAAACTAGAGCAATAGCTTCTTAGTGTGACTTATAGAAATATAAGTAAATTTAATAGCGCTGTCTGCCTAGTTGCGTTGTTGACAGTACAACGAGATGCAAATTGTTAACAATGTGTACCGTCATTTCTAGAATACAAAGTTTATGTTCCATTACTATTCTACACAATGTCACGCGTCACTTTCAGAAAAGCGCTGAGGTAGTACAGCAACCGGTAGAAGCGACGATACAAATGTTGCGACAATTCTCGTGATAGAACTCAACACACAACTATGACACGAAAATACTCCATATTATAGTTGAACTATATACATAACCGGTAACAAGCGTTCAGTCAAACAGATACAGTCAAATGCAACCTATAAACCCTTCTCCTTCTCTATATTTAGAAATCACCTGTCGCTCAATGAGAGCTGATCGCGAACAAATACTTTCCATTTATGATAATATGCCTAATACATTGCAATTAATTTTTAATACTATTTTTACCACAAATTGTGGTCTGACTTATCACAACATATAGTTAGTCTCTTTCTGTCAACCGTTTGTCAAAAAACTAAAGACGTTTCGTGAATATTGTCAGGTTGCCGTGGGCATGCGAAATATGAGGTAGACACATACGTTTACATGTTAAAGGAAGGATCCACAGTTGAAAAGTGATTACAATTAGCAAACGAAATCGTCCATTTTTCACTCCGCTGAAATGCAAGTGACGCGTATTAGTCTGATTCAGTATTGGGTTACGAACCGACAGCACTCTTCGTCCTCTAATATATTATTTAAACAATCTGAAATCGCAAACGCATCCTATATACACAGAAGTTCAAAACAAAAGACAGCGATTAAGAAACGGCACATGCAAAATAATGCAGCTGCAATATCTACGCGTGAGTGACTAGAAGTAGTTGTGACTACCCATTCACTGGTGCAGGTGGCAATGACTAGCGTTCACAAGCGCCGGAATGTGAGAGATTCACGGTCACCACTCCCAGCCACCAGTGGCTCGAGAGGCAATATCTTAGGCAATACTGAAAGCGGCTAGGCAAGAACCCCCCATGCATTGAACTATAATTCTGCAAGTAGTCTCTGCACACAAGAAGTGTTTCAAGTATTCACTGATTTGGACAACGATGCGAATACGTTCCATGTCGAACTCGTTCATGTCAGATATTAAACAGCAGCATTCAAACTGTTGTGCGATTGGGGTTGACGGTATAATAGTACAGAAGAGCGCGAACAGAATGTGACTTTGACAGTTGCTCTCCCAGTAATTAGCTAGAAACTTCAACTTCAAGAAATTTGCTCACTATACGGCAAGATGCGGAAGGGAATCCCTCTGGCCTTCAAATTGAAGAAAGTCGACACATTATTATTATAAATAGCATATACTTCTGTAAAATACAAAGAAACAAATATATAGTATGTGCAAGTGCATGTGCTGACGTTTAGATAAAAATTGTTTTCAAAATGTGCACTTATTCTACTTTCTGTGCCTTCTATAATCTCAATTATTTTTGTCAAAACACTAAATCGATAATAGTGGCATTAGTCTAACGTATCCGCTTTCGATAATAATGTTTTCCGTATATACACAAGATCTAGATCTACACATAGATGATAGACATTGTTACCATAACTGCTGTTACTTTTTCAGGGTTCTCCCCACGAATACAAAATTACGTGTCGGAGACTGACGGTAGTAGGAAGACGCCCATGTTCACAACAGACGCTCGGACACACAAACCATTGTTAATTAATATTATTGTTGATTACTTCAAACTAATTGCTTGGATAATCCCACCATTACGTTGAGATGCTAGACACTGCTGCTCTTGGAATACAGCTGATTTATGCATAAGAGACTCGGCTTGTCGCGCAGGAGCATCTTTACGGAGCGAGACACAATGTAGAAGATTAGAAATAGTGAACGAATTGCGTTCATTGCCGGGTGTTAAAGCGTTGGCATAATTTACAAAACATTCTTTTCCCATCAATTGTTGGATGCACCCACGTGTATAGTTTCTCACAATCCGGATCATGGTGACCTTGTTTGTGTTTTGAAGACTTGGAGTTACGCTAGGTTTACAATATGACGCTAATGACGCCCGCGACGCAAGCGAGGACGGTCGCGTGAAGACGACGAATCGGTGTCAAGATGCTGACGCTGACGTTGTACCATGTACAATAACATTTGATAAGCGTCAGCGACGAGCCACTACGCGCATGCTCATCGTAATACAAAATGTCTGTGATTTGGTTTTTATTTCCTGAGTTTCTCACTCACCAAGTCGTCGCGGAGACGCTTCTACATTATTTGGCAGCCTGCTGCTGGGAGCCCGTTTTTAAAATACGTTTTTCCAAGCGTCTTTCTTACGCCTTTCATCTCTAAGCCACCGTGACTTGATCTGCAGCAAGCAGCCGTACCTACACGTATGCACATTCGGTAGGTTTCATTCCACAGTTTACTTTCGGCTATTTCACTTCAGGATTTGATCTCTGATTTGTCGAAAAAAGACACGTGCTTACAGTAGACGCTAGAGCACTTCCGGTTTGAACGCTAGAGTTGAACTTGAATCAACTCTAGCGTTGGCGACGCTGACGACGCTTGCGACGTTGACGACGTTCGTGACGCAACGTGCGAGTGTTTACAATTTGACGTCTGCATGAGCGTCGTCGCTAGCATCCTCGCAAGCGTCCTCGAGCGTCGCCAGCGTCATATTGTAAACATGGCTTTGGACGTACTGTCGTATTGAGCGGTAGAGTCAGACTGCGTATTATTGTTATCGGCCTAAGGCAGAGCTCCTTATTCGGCTTGACTGGAAATAGATTTCCTCCGACTCGTTACTTTTAACATCTGTCTCTTCGAAACATGATCTCTTTGACTTTCGCCCCAATACGGGAAAGAAGAAAGTTATTGAACCTGCCACCTTTCTTGCGTAAATGAAACGTTTAGACGTCCTAAATTGACCTTGAAAGTGGAGGAGGTAAGTGGATGACCACGAACTTTTTCTTCAGTGACTAGCTCTCTAGTAACGACTTTCCAACTCAATTAGAATGCAGATCTTCATTTGCTTTTTTTCGGGCGATTGTACTTGGTCACGTGTCTGGGTTTTTTTGGCGTGGCGCAGCACCACGCTATAACACTTAACAGAGAACTCTGCTAATTGTATGTTACTCAGTTGTAAAAGTATTAGAATATGCTAACAACAGCTTTTGATAAAACCCATATTTACAACTATAAAGACAAGAAGGTATGGTTCACCATGCAATCCGTTCAGCTCAACGGTGACGGGACGGCACAAAAACGGCAGATGTCCTATGTTGCGCCATCCTTCTCATTTCACTATTCAAGCAGTGTCCCACTATCGCGCGTATTAATCCGAGCGGCAAAATTGATATCAATCAAAACGTGGCGCCATCTATTGTCTGATTGGTCTACTTACCGTCATTCACACGTATAACTTCTGCTAAAAATGCAGCAAAACCATTCGGATAAAACAGAAGCCAATCAACACAACGAGGCATTACCAAAATTCACGTTTGAGGTCGGCATGTTAGGAATACCCTCAACGCAGTTGTTGTCGCGCGGCACCGCTTGCCTTGAGCTGCGCGGCGTGAATCGTGACAGGCCATTATCGTGTTAAACAGAATAGGAAAAATTCATTCATTTGTAAAAATACATTCAGTAATTACTTACACACTCTTATATCAATATCGTCTTACCAACACCATATGACATACGAAGAGAATCGTCGACGCCAAATGCTTCCAATACTTGTAAGGCTTCTTCAAAGTATGGCTTCGATGAGTCAGGTCTACTCATTAGATTGTAAGCATCACCAACACAAATCAGACCTGAAATATCAAATTGCAAAGCTAAACTGCAATTATGGGTAAAATTGTACTCACTTTGGCTCAATTCAAAGGCTTCGACTTTAGTGCGAGTGCCGATTCGACGACAAATTTGCAACCACCCCTCTGCTAAATGCTTGGCTGTTGTAATGTCGTAGAGATCTCTTGCCAAACAACAGGAAAACTTCAAAAGCATTCGACATTCTTGCTTTATACATTTCAACTTCAAGATGTGATCGCAAACGCTGTAAACGTGTGGAGCCAATGCAATCAACTTGCTGTTATTGAGGTTGCGTTGTATTGCTCCAGCGGACTCTGGTACCATGTCTTGAATACACTTTGTCAAACAAACGACAGAAGATAGTAATTTGTTTCTTCTCTTCGTGTGGCTTATAACAGACCGCTGAACGAGCGCATGAATGTCACACGTCTGTTCCTCGTCATTGAATGTGAGCAGAGAAAACTCGTGTGACAACAAATACAAAGAGCTTTCAAACTCATGTTCTCCAAACCTTGACTCTCCATCACGCAATACGGCTGCACGAATAACATCCGTAGGAACAGCGCTCGTGTCCATTAAAGAAGCAAAACGAAGAATTTTGTCTGCAACTTGAGACCTGCTTGCAACCTCAGCTAGATCGAGATCCCAATGCATTGGCGCTTCCTCGTCGACCCTCAGTCTGTCTTGCATTTTCTTCAGCTTCTCTTCATCAATCGTACAAAAGTTACACGATTTGATCAATGAGGAGAATTCGGCAGTTAAAATTTGATCGATTCGAGAAACACCCAAACTCGTCAGTTTCTGCTTTAGATGCAGCAGACCATTACCATGTAATATGTCATTGAAGTCATCCTCTAGATACCGCACCATTTCTTTCTTCAAGGACAGCGTTTCCTTTATCTTTCTAAAAGTAGCCCCTGTCTTCTTCATCAATGTTGCAACACGTCGAATGGCCAGTGGCAATAGCTTTACTTGTCCATCGGTCACTATACTTCTGATTTCATCCAAATCAAATTGTGACATACTGCCGTCTTTGTTGTATATTCCAGCCCAACGGCGAAAACAGTCAACAGCAGCGTCTTCATCCAACTCCGGTAGTTGAATCACCTTGCCTTCTTGCATCAACGTGTGATCTCTGCATCTTGTCGTAATGATAACGTGAATTTTTATGCTGCACGAGGGCACTACGTGTTGAACGACGTTCATATCATCACTGCTGTCGTAGATCAACAAGACATTGCCGCCACGTAAAATAAGGAGATCTAGGAAGCGCGCCTTCATTTCTTCCAATGATTTACTTGCGACTTCGCCTTTCTCCGAGCTTAAAAGACAGATCTATTGCAAATGCAAGTTTCTAAAAATAAATACAGAATTTAATTGCAATTTATCTTACAAATTTGTAAATCGATTGTCGTATGGATGCATTCGTTCTCGAGCTGATAAAGAACACTCCTCCATCGTACGTCTTTCTGTAAAGCCTTGCATAGTAGGCTGCTAAGCATGATTTACCAGCCCCACCTTGAGCACAGATGCACTGAAACAAAGAAAAGTAGAATTGGCGATACACAAGAATGAAAAGCTAAGAAACACATCGATGGTATTTACCATCAATCGAAAATCCCTGGTGTTTATCAATTCTGCATGTTCATGATCTTTACTCCAAAAGAATTGGGACATGTCAGTGACAATTTTGTCTCGACCACAAAAATGAGGAAAATTTCTCATTTCGACTTCTACCGAAAAATGTCCTGCTTTGTCAGACACAATATAGCTAATTGGTTAAAACAATGAAATAAATTGTAGAACCTTTGTGCATAGGCTTTTCCTTGTCCAACAAAGATTTTTCTTGTGAGGGAAGCCGACGAGACCTTGCCGCCTTTAATAACTCCGCAATAATTTCTAAATATTGCAATTAAACAAATAGATTTAAATCAGAACAGATTTTGTACCTTCGGGATCTCTTTTCTGTAGATCTGCATACAATGGATAGAAATATTATCAACGTTTAGAATAATATATTAATAGTTTTGATAACCTGGATGTCTGTCCGGTTGTATAAGATGTAATATTTGATCATATCCGCCAGCTTCCGACAATGTATCGCAAAACTTGTAAAAATCCTTGGTGCAAGAATAAGGTAAGATTTCACTCAATAGATACCGAGCTCTTTCGACGTCCCCATTCATTTGCTTCATTTTATCAAATTCTTCCAATCTCACCTGGTCCGTACTCAGCAGTTTATCAAGAATGGGTTCGACTGGTAGAACTTTCACCAAACGAGAGAAGAGAGGACGAATACATTGATCCCATGAATAGTCTGGTGGTCTAAAACAGAGATTGAATTGACACGCTCAAAATGTTAAATTTGAATGCATTATTTTAATTAATGCTATGTAGTAATAGGAAAGCAAACATTATGAAATGTAGCAATAAAATAAATTTGTTTATTAAAAGGTCAGGGAGGAGGAAAACATTATTTTGGAAATTGATAGCTCTATTTGCATAAATAGTAGAAAAATGTGTTTAGAATTATAATTTAAGTCTTCGCTGAGATAGAGCAGGTCAAAATTTCTTTCTGTTTTCAAATTCTGGTAACGCGTTATAACGGCATGGTGTATTCCACGTCACAGAATGGAGACGCGTGTGAGTCTCTATACAAGCAGCGATCTGTAAAAATGACTACACCTTCACATCCAAGGCAACGCTGCTAGGGTAGAGGCGACGGCAGCAGCAGTTGTTCTTCTGACGGGTCCTCTGTAGGTTTTTACGTGATGATAACGTTCCGTTATCGCATGAATTGCAGGGTGAAGAACGTCTGTTGAAAGCCTTTAGAGTGATTGGATCACACAGTTTCGACTTCAGTGACAATGTCTGTAAAGATTTGAGATTGCCTCATGCTTTGTAAGAGGACGAGAAAGAGAACAGGCTACTACATAGCCTGTCAAAAAAATTTTCTACTTTCTACATTTGATCCTATACTTTGCAATTTGCGAACATGTTTTGAAATTCTATAATTAGTTAGCATATAATGCCCATCATAACTATGATAATGATGCTGATTACAATATTAATTAATTTGCTGCTATTTTCCTTGAAGTAAATTGGCTAACCCTGCTGTCACATTCCATCGATCAACATTATCGATCGAACTCATGTCTTTGCCTAATGCGAATTCAAAGAAACAGGCTTCCCCGCGGAATGCTTTCAGCGGAAGCGACACTGAAAGGACAGTATATTATCTTTCGTTAAGCATAAACGCGGTAAATCAGTCAGTTCACGCTCTTTGGGTTTTTTAGGGGGCGGTAGGCGTCTGGTAATCATGAAATGGTGTCATTTTAGGCGGATTCTGCAGCACGTTATCTAGAGAGCAAACAGGAAGTAAAGTCTTTCTCTGACATGATATACCATCTTTTGTCGGTGAAGAAGGATTTCGTAGACCTGCTCAAAGTCTTACAAATTGTGTTGGTATTAGGAGTCTCTACTGCGTGATATGAGCATGTTTGAAAAGACTGAATACCTACCTTAGTGATGACATGGGACAAGATAGATTAAATAGGCTAGAGCTTCTGACCATAAGAAGAGATATGTCTGGTAAGATAGACTTGAAAGCAGTAGACAGGATTTCTCAGCAGACAAAAACGGAAGAATTAAGCTTAACACGTGAAAAGGTAAACGATTTAAATTAAGAGTAGAAATACAAATTTGAGAAAATTTCAACTGTGCCCCCTCAATCTTGGACTCTGTCTACGCCTCTGGTGCAGCTGCGGTCGCTGTGAGATGATGGATACGTACATGTATACTCGTGTGCAGTGCGTGTGCTGTCAAAACGTATTTGACATTGTCTCAAATAATGACACAGTATAGTCCGTCGGCCAACACCCAAAAGACGCTTCTTTAGGAAGTTGCGTAGCCCCCAAGCCCGGGGAAGTTTTGATAACTCTAAAAGATAAAGCAATATGACAGAACTCTTACTGCACTTGTTTGCATCTCCATACCGGGGCCGTTAGGTAGCCGAACGTCAATAAAATTTAGGGGCGTGGCACAGACGTCAGTACAGCGAGCTTGCTAACTCTGTAGTCGGCAGAGCACTCAAAACGGGTAAAAAACCACCATGCAAAGTTACTGAGACATAAAGCATCCATTGTAAGCACGTTAGCTCGCAGCATTAGCCCAATAACTTACGATATCACAAGTGATCACATGACACGCGAGGACGAAACCTTTTGAGTTGTGCGTCTGTCAACTTTCTTAGAGACCTAAACTAAATCAGATTGCTCATTAGCAGTTCAACTTCTATTACATCAGCAGTAGAACAAACTGTAAGCAAACAGAAAGCCGTACCAATGCGAATTAGGCTGCCAACAAAAAGCCTAGATGTCCAGGCAAGCAGGCATCACGTAGAATGAAAGCGCTGCACAGCTACCTTGTTGTGGACTATGCAACGGTGTCTGCTGTTCTCCTACGAATGTAATTTAACGGTCTTTTTTGTAGTACTCTTGCCCAACCTCACGTCTCAGACACTTGGCCTCATAATCTCGTCGGTTTGTCATTTGGCTGGCTTCAAAAGAGTCCAAATTATTTTCTGAACGTGTGGGAAACTAGTAACACGCCAGACATACGATGATCTGCGCAACCTCGTGTAAAGAATTGTGATGCGGGGGCATAATGACTACTTCCGGTACCGTGATCGAAGTCTATGGTACAGTACATGCAGTGTTTCTCTAGACGATGTTATGTGGAGTGTATGACGTAAGGAAAAGGTTGCTACACGTAGAAAGACGTAATCGTAACTGCACAGTAAAGAACTAGGTGATCAAAGTTAACTGCAAGGACACTACATGTAAGATTCACTTCCAGATTGTGGTTTTAGTTAGATGATAGACGTCATCGTAACTGGACGATGACGACTTAAATAGCTGCTAGAAATTCAAAGTAATACAAGTGCAATAAATGAAGATTTAATTCCAGATCAAATGAAAGTCGTTATCGTAGCTGGACGATGAAGACCTAAGTGCTAAAAGTTCAAAGTAAATACAAGCATTCACTTTCAGATTGTGGTCTAGATGAACTTTCAGTTAGTAATATATAAGTAAGACCTTTCGCCTATCTACGTTAGTTTATGTGTGAGCAAGCTACTTGTCTTCTTTCGACCAAGTGTCCTTACTCAGCTCTAATTAACTCAGCTTTCAACGGTATCAGAGGTAAAGATGTCAACTGAACAGGTATTTTTACCAAACCGAACGTCAGAGATTTATTGTTGCAGTATTTTTTACCTTGACAGACCTCAAATTCAAATCATTTCGCAGTTTCGTCTTAAATATCATCAGATGTCTGTGCAGAGAGCAAAGATAGCAAAAATTGATCTGAGCACTGCCTGTGCCATATTCGTATGATGTTACCGGTCCTCTCACGGCTTTTAAACAAACCAGTTGGAGAACGTTGCAATATGCAGCAAGCATTCGCTTAGACGACGTCTTTACGGTTCTACAGAATTCTTGCACCGATGAATCGAAACCGATAGGAGCTTATCACAGACAATGCTACCAAGCATACACGAACAAAAAGGCTCTAGATAAAATTCAGCGCAGCCGAGATGTTAGCATCACTGAAAGTAGTTCAATAATAGAGTCAAAGGCCTCAGAGTCACCTCAAGAAATGGGCAGCACTGCAACATTTCGTGGGACCACAAGACTTGTCTCCCCGACCAACATCAAACTATATTTGTTTTGTCAACAGAGAACAAGAAAAGTTCAAGGAAAACGACAGTCTTGAAGCAGAGTTACTACCATTTCTGCACGTTTGCCTATTTCAAACGCAGCGGAAATCAGAAAAGACAGAAGAATTTTAATGGAAGTGCAGCAAGGACCGGGTCAGCCTGACGGTATCACCAAGGAGCTGTCCTATCATGAATCTTGCTACAGGAATTACACTCAACAGAAACATTAGCCAACATTGTTGATTCTCGGATCTCTCTAGAAGATGCACAACATAGTAAAGAATATGACCGTGCGTTTCACATTCTTGCTGGTGAAGTTGAGGGAGCAATACTTAGCGAAGATGAAGAAGGATTATTTGCAAGAATGTCTGACTTGAGGTCAAAATTTGTAGACTTTCTAAAGCAAGAAGGTGTTGACACTCCAAATTACAAAATCGGTAAACTAAAGCGTCGTCTACAAAAGCATTTCGGTAATCACATAATATTCTTTGAAAATTCACAAACTGTAACGGAGTCGGAACTGGTTACGTCTGCTACTGTGCCCCAACTACTGAATGGACGACGAAGCCACCGGCACCTGTTGACGTTTTGTAACTGATCAGTTGCAGCTGTAAGACTGGGTGCAGCAGTAAGCTCTGCTCTTGACAGCGAAGCTGCTTGCCATGTACAGATGTGCCAATGCGACAATTGCCGAAAACCCTATTCCGTGTAGTTTTGCAGCCTTCTTCCACTAGTATAGCATGTGCAAATGCGCTTGAAGCTGATAATTTTGATGCAAACTCTACTGATGAATACGATGAGTAGGTGGCTCTTTACGTTTCATTGGTTATTAATTAATTAAGTGTAGTTTCTACATGAAATCATTAGTCCACTAAATAATGACTAAAAATGAGTCTGAGCGATTTAGTACAGCCGTACATTTAGTACATTTAGGCACTTTATGTCAGTAACGCTTACGTCCTGCTTTTAATGGTCTTATGTTATTTATAGTACACTTGTACTAACGTCTAGATAGTTAGTATTACAAGGTACGTGCCACTCATCCGAAAGTTTGTCACGACTGTGCGGTATTTACTGTCTTTCCGAACGCTCAGGGTCATGTTACTGTTGCAAGGCAGTAAAACGCAGCAGCACAAGTGTAACAAACATGTAGGAGTTTCCTTTCCTCAACAGAACTACTGGTAATGTAAGAAATACTATCTGGAGACCGCACTTCATTACCTCCAGCTCTAGAAACGACAGCTGCACTGGTTTAAGCCTTGGCGTGATATAGCTAATGTTCATAGACCTTATGCATGGGACCACGTTCGTCTCTTACTCTCGGTTCGCGTTGCTGCGAATTTGCGTGGGCGTGGCCTTAGTCAATCTAGTCCTACTAGTTACTCAGAAACAGCCCAGTTCCAAGACGGTAAACAATCGCAAATGCACTCGCATGTCTTCTATTCGACGATTGCAACTAGGGAAACTTGCCTGAGTTTTGAGGGCTACGCAACTTGTCGCTTTCTGGTGTTGGCCGACGGGCTAATAATAATGACAATAATGGCACTGTGGAGAGTTCATGCAAAACTCTAGCTATTGCTGTGAAAAAGAGAAAATATGAGTTGAAGTTCGTACGTTCAATTCAAGTTGACACTCGATTTGACTTCACTGTACAGTATACTGTAATCCATACGACGGTATTCACTACACATGGTGGTCAAGCACCTAGTTGCAAGTCTGTAGATAGTCAAGAGTCTAGTAGACCTCTCCTAACCATCTACATTACTTTTAGTCCTGCCCGAGAGTCTTCCATACCCTCCCGCTTCTCAAATGCGGCTTTTCTTTTCTTTTGTGATGGTTCCAGAGTGCTGAGATCTTGAAGTGTGGAGGGAGGTAGATGGAAAATTGTAGCCTCAATTTTTCTCTTCTACAACCCAAGACCAAACTCTTGAATAGACTTGTATCTCGAAGCAATCATTCTAAAAGTTGCTAGTACAGACTGTGTCCTCTCAGTAGGCTGCGTCGTACTTAGTTGTAGTCGCTAAGACGACACAAACGTCTCTGCTGGTTGCGATCCGCACTCTTTTCTTAGCTAACTTGGGGATGTTAATTCGGAAATCGAAACACGATTGCGTATGACTTGCACGAATTGGTGCATCCTCCAGCCACGCAACACCAAACCATTCTCTCGTCACACATGCCTTTGTTTACAATATAATGCTGGCGTGGAGTCTCGCTTCTGTGACGTCAAACTACACAACACCCGATTTAACGCATTACAGGAAGTTGCAGAAATGTAAGCAAACTTGACCTGCTATAAGTCAGTGAAGGTTTAACGTAGGAAGCTAAAACTATTTTCCTGTCATGAACGCAACTAGAACTAGCAATTTCCAACATAAGAAAACTTTTTGTTTCTTGCGTTGCAGTTACCTTTAAATTGTGCAATGCAGTCTGTTTGAGTAAGCGTACTTTTCTCATTAATGAGGAACGAGGACTAAGATTGCATTCCTACTACATTTATGCTTCCCGATGTTGTAATTTTACTGTAAAAAATTTAATGAAATCACGCGTATCTTCACATTCTAAGCAACGTCAAAGCTCATCATTTAACAATCATAATATGTTAAATTACAAGTGCTATTAAATGTATCCAAACTGTTAATTCAAAAGTCATATTAGGAAACACTGTTAGCCATATAGGCTCATGGGATAGAGTCCGAGTAGTTTGGTATGTTTAGTTAGACGGCGGCCATACAATTGCAATTTAACGCACATGCTTGTTGTTGTTGCTATTGGTTACATTACTTTCCCAATTGATGTAATGTGCCTTAGAAAGTTTTCAACTGAATAGGTATCGAATATGTACTGCATGCATGTCAACAGTTTAGGTACCAGCCAAAGTGTTTAACAGTTCGCCCCTTCCCACGCTTTTCTTTGGCTCTTACTAATCGGATTAAAAGAGCATGAACGCTTTGTAACTTTACACTATAGTGAGTAATATTTAGTAATGTAGTTTGCCCATAACAAATCTTACTCATATTTCTCATGAGACATTGGCGTTTCTTCATTACGAGTGTTTTCACATATTTGCTCCTCTTCGGTAAGATGATCTGCAGCAGTGGAGGACGAACTTTTGAGATCGTCCTTAACATCTATGTTGCAATGGTTGCTTGTTTCTGCCAAATACTCTAAACAAAAGAGTACGTAGGTGATATCAATCAGCGACACTCTAGACGTAGTTGTAGCTAGATAGAGAGATACCAAAAGCATTATACTGAGCATTTGCTTTATATTAACTAATGTAGAATATCAATAAGGAACAAATTCAAGTTGGCGTTACTTAAAAGCACTAAAAGTATATTGCAATTATGTTTTGCTTGTTTAAACATGGAAAAGCAAACAGTTACTCAACACGTTACTAGTTAATGCAAGTTCACAGTACCAGATGCTATGCAAGAGACAGTGAACGTCAGAGGTGCGTAATACATTTGTCTTTTAAGGGCTTTCGCTGTAACGCTACGTTAATGATAGTTGGTGTCAAGAAACTGAAATATACCTTGCCTCGAAGTTCCACACCGTCTCTCAAAACCCAGTTCGGAAGTGATCCCAGTCAGCCAATCAGCAAGATGCGGCCACTAAAGTGGCAGCCAAATGAACATCGGGCGTTCTTTAATTACATGCACGGCTTCTGGCAAAAACGAGTTCGACAATTGCGTGAAATACAGCTCGGAATTGATAGCATGCACGTGCGTCTATATTGATGTAAAACTGCACTGGTCCGTGCTTTTTTGAAACAGCTCCCAAGGTTTTCCAAATTGATTCAATGTATCCCGATCAGCGGGCCGCTGTAGATTTGCTGCCATCGCAGTTGAATACCACTCACTTTGTATAAATACACCTCTAAAATGTATTAATCGATCTCAAATTGTCACATAGAGTGGCATAGTGCTATTATCTAAAGAGGTGTTTTTGACTGTTACAACCCTACCATTGCACTTACACAACCACGCCTACTTCCAAACTCGGTTTTGATCAAGTTGATCCAGACCGTATCCCAATTCTTTTGGGAGACGATCTGGAAATTCGAGGCTAGAACAGACCCTTGCCTCGTACACAGGCCCTCTTGAGCGCCCAGAAAAGAAGGCCTGGTACACGTTGTCTTCGCATGCGCGCATATATTTCCCGAAAGCGGCGTAATGTATGCATGCATAGTTGTCTAGAATCTCAAACCGATAATGTCGCGCAACCGTTTGGAATGGAACAGTAAAACATGTGGAAGAAGCCATAGATGTATAGACTCAAGGTCAAGTGCTGCATCTAGACGACTTTAGACTTTCGTTCCTCGCGCGATCGACGTCTAGTCGTAATCCAGTCAGGCTGTTTACAGTGTCTGCTTGGCGTGAAGAACAAGAGTGCAAATTGCAGCTACTTTATCTGTACGACAGATGGTCTTCCACGACTGCTTTGTCAGCGCTGTTCACAGTGCGTTCTAACTGTAACAGAAAATTGAAGGTGCAGGCACATGACAGCCAGAACTGGTATCTAAGTCGAAAAAATAGGACAAAAGAGAGCATCACCTGAACACGAAAGCTGTTCGCTGTCAACATTGTCGGTTTGAGATTCTAAACAACGTCGGTTCCGCATGCGTGCATACATTACGCCGATTTTGAGGTAATTTATGCGCGAATGCCAAAACAACGTGTATCAGACCCTCTTCTCCCGGCGCGCGAGTGGGCCTGGGTACGAGGCTAGAACAGACCCTTGCCTCCTACCCAAGCCCTCTTGCGCGCCCAGAGAAGAAAGCATTGTACACGTTGTAATTGCGCGCATAAATTAGAAGGAAATAGAGGTAATGTATGCACGCAGGCGAAACCGACGTTGTTTAGAATCTCGAGTCGATAATGTCGCGCGCAATCAGACCAACTGATGGCGAATGGTTGTGTTCCCTAGCTAGCAGTTCTCTTGAAACGCGAGTAGAACCTACATCTACACCAAGAATGGCAGAGGAAACTCTGCCTTCACGTAATCTTTGAACTTGTTCTATCATCAGCGATACTAGAGAAGACACGACAAAGACGACTTATCCACAATCTTCTTCACCAAATTTCCCTATCTTATAGTCAACCATAAGCGGTATAAGTTGGTAGCACGGCGATTTACAGTATCCTTTAGGAAGCCAGACGAAGACGTGCACGTCGTTTCCGTTGTAGATGTGCTTTAGGACAACACGCTGCAGCTGCTTCAGCTCTATATTGCACATCTTAAGCTTGCCTAGAGCGTAGTGCAACGCCATAAGAAACCAGAAACTGTGCTTTCTTGTAACATTTGCCAATTTGGGTCTCATTGCGCGCGATATTATCGGCTCGAGATTCTAAACAACGTCGGTTCCGCAAGCGTGCCTACATTACCACGATTTTCTTCTTACTTTGCGCGCATGCCCTCTTCTCCGAGCGCGCAAGAAAGCCTGGGTACAAGAATTGAACAGACCACAGCTGCATTGAAACGTTAAGGACTGTACAGGCGGCGATAGTTTAGTTTAGCTAGTACACGCACCTATGCATCTCCGTTGATAGACATCTTACTCTACAGAACGAGCGGAAACAACAAATCTTCGAAATAATGTATAGCAGTTGCAGAACTTTACTTACATAGCGCACTCTAAAGACAACATTGAACGCTTGATCCTTGTCGCGACACATAGGCAGTTTTCGGTTGTTTTTTCGTCACTTTACACAGTCAGTTAATTGAGCGTCGGCAACACTGAGATTGTCGGGATTTAACACTGACAATAACCTTGGTTTGCGAAAGTTCCTGCAAAAATCCCTCCCATACTAACTGAGCCCAAAATGCATTCGGTTGAATTTTTACAAACTTTCAGGTAACCCAAACGCCGTTTTGACTTTTCCTCTGTCTTTACGGGTACTTGGAGATATACTTGGGCAGGAACTAAAGTGCTCAAATGTTCTACCGCAGTATTGAGACCAGACGTTTGATAAGTTTGCTAGTCGGAAGCACATCTCTCGTATTATCACCTCGATAACTGTATCTATAAGGCTTCTATTACGGTTGATGATAAATAGAACACTGAGTATATGGTCCTAATGAATGCAAAGTTTCGATCGTCGTTCTTGCTGTAGAAGCAAGTGGAAGCTTTGTTGTTGCGAGTGCGGAGCGTACTCTCTACTTCGAGCAAAATAGAGTATACACACCCAAATCAGTTTAGTGCCTCCGAATTGATGTCTACTTGGAGAGTCACCAGCGTTGACAGCTAGCGATTACCTCGACACGTATTCGTTGCGTTTTCGTCCGTCGAGCTGGACGGGAGTCAGCTCCAGAATAGTCAAATCTTCGACAACGGTAAGCTGACACTGATGAGCGTGCGCGTGAATAGCATGCACACAGTATCCTGACAGAGATATCGAGACAAACTTTTTTGAAGCTTCTAGAAATTACTCGATGGTGTAAATGGTGTTTCAGAAAGTGGTAAAAAATATTTAGACACGAAACCAAGTGTCTATAAAAGAATTTTAAAATTCTACTCGATCATACACGTCGCCGTCTCCAAGAGCAGAGAAAGGCTTTAGATGGGAACGGCCGACCTCGAAATAATATAGCAGTTGGCGAGCAACTTAGAAACCTTGCAAACGACGACGATTTGGCGTACAGCTTACACTGGGTGGCATTCAGTAATCGATATATGACGTTGGAGGGTGTGAGTGGAAAGATGAACGTAAACCTTTAACGTAACCTATAGATATAGACATGAGTTACGTAAAGTTTTAGTTCTCTGACCGCTAGTCAGAAGGAAGCAATACGCAATTCCCTTCAGTAAAATACGTGCTACAACCTATGATTATCTCATTGTCAGTTATCACAGAGGGCTGATGTTTTGAATATAACGGAAATTCAATACAAAATGATGATAAAGGCAAAGGTACAGCGGCGAAACACTGATTTGAAACTGTCCAAGTCGCAGATAGCTAAATATGGTCGATGGGCACGGTAACGGCTAAACTTGCACCTAAAGTTCTTAACCTTGCCCTCGCGGTGCTCGGTATAAGAAGATTTATCGCCGTATCTGGTGCTATCTCTGGAGACACTGAGAAAGCTACCAGTAGCGACGGTTTGACACTCCGTAGCAGAACGGCCATGACAAATCCGGGTGGATTTTTAGCACGTTGTTGGCCGGTTTGGCGACACCTCTCACAGCGAGTGCGTTGGGTTCCGGAGGTGAAGACGGCAGGACAAGCAAAGAATCAATATTACCCGGCTCATTGGGTTGTGGAAAAAGGGGCCAAGGCGTTGAAAAATCTAACCAAAGTACAGATTGAAGAAATAATAGACACTCGCTAGGTAGGCAAACATAAAGGAACCTATGCTAAATACTCTTTACCTCACAAGCCTAAAGCCAGTGACACTCTAGTCATCATCCTCGAAAATTACTTTTATGGTGATGGCACCCATTGGATGGCAATCTACAATGAAGGGGGCCGTGATGTGGAATGCTTTGATGGTTTTGCTATGCGCCCTCCGAATGACGTCTACTGGTCTATCCAAAGGACGGAAAAAGGCATCGTGTACAATTCGATTATGTTACAAGATATAAATAGCTTGATATGTCGTTACTATTGCCAATATTTTATCATACATCGGTGGCAAGGGCGCTCTGTGACAACTCAATAAACTTGTTAACTCAAACAACTCAGTCAATCAACTAACAGCAAAACCACATGTCCCGTATAATACCCAACTCCACATCATCCCCTACAAACAAATTAAACTACTGAAACAGTCTTATTTGTAAAGCTCTATACCCACTCTCCTCCACCTTCAGGTGGTTGTCCTTTAGTTCTTCTCTGGCTACGTGTAGGTAACTTCTATCTCGAATGAATCTGTCATGTACGTCTCTATTGATATTAAACCAGCTAACGTACGCTGGCTACGCTACAACACTACACCTCGACTGTTTTTCAAGTACATAGAACAAAGTGCGTAGACTCTTGCTACTAAGGCAATATAATCGACATCTCAACCCAACACAATAAATTCAAGTGTCCTACGTGTCACAGTCCTTTCTCTAGACTGGCTGCTGGATCTTCATTTCAGACCTGGTTCTCCCGACATCATTAACTACCTCATGGCCTTGGTCCAATACTGGCTCCGCTTCTGGCGCGTCTTGATCCTGAACGATTTGGTACCTAAGAACCACCAACCCGGGCGCTGGTGCCTTATTGTTGATCTCTCCTCACGGCGTCTGTTCAGCGTCAACTAAGGCATCGCTACGACCTATTCTCTCTGTCCTATGGTTGTGTCGATGAGAGATCGCGGCGTCTTTCGTATCTGGTTCCTAGAGAGATGATAGCTAATCTCGACAGACAGAGTGCTACTGCCAAATCCCGGTATACACATATGACAGCCACGTATTAGGCGTGCTCTGAACAGGCGGGTCTTCCTTGACCGTGTTCTTTCGTTCGATCTTCGCTCGGCGCCCAAGATGTTCTTGGCCGTTGCTGATGCTCTTGTCTAGATAATGAATCGCAAAGAGTACACTTCCGGTATTCACTAACCACACAATTTCCTTTATTGCAGCGTCGAACTCCAGCGAGTGTGCCGAGAACTTGGCTACATCGCTTTGCACGTGCAACTGCCTGGGAGTTCCAGTAGACGCAGAAAGCTGGAGAAACCGTCATCGTGCCTTAAGTTTCTGGGGCTGCATCTAAATTCGGATGCAGGTACGATCTACTAGCCGCAAGTAAAGCTATAACGAACCTGTCGAATGATTAGCGATTGGCTTGATCGTCGCTCTTGCACCAATAGATAGCTGCTGTCTTTGTTTGGAACCCTGCAGCACGCCGCGTCAGTAGTCAAGAGGGTCAGATGTTTCCTTCGCCGCCTTATTGACCTATCTTGTCGATTCAAGCGCCTAAACTACTGGGTTCAGCTGAATGCGGACGAGCGAGCAGATTTGCTGTGGTAGGATGCCATTCTTGTTTGGTGGAATATCACTTGCTCTCTACGTAAAGTTGTCTCACAACCCCCAACGCTGCAAATGAGTCCGGTAGCCTCCATTCTTTGGGGTTTTGAGGCTGAAGGCGCGATTACTGGCTACAATGGAAATGGTCTATAGCGTGGCGTTACTGCAATTTCGCAGCATAGAAGTGCGTGCCGGTTCTTCTCCATATCGTCGCTTGGGGTCGTCAATTGCACGGCATGTGTATTCAATTCCGGTGCGACAATACCGATATTGTGTCCTCCTTTCGTAACTACTCCTGTCGAGAAAAGCTGGTTATTCACCTGCTGAGACCGTTCACGTTCGTTGCAGACAATTTTTCATTACTTGGTAGGCCATACATATTTCGGGAAAATCTAATGTCTTCCCGGATGCCCTGTCTCATAAAAACCTAATAACGCCGCTATTGCACGCCAATAGCTACTTTCAGCCCCGGATCAAGTCTCGGTGCAATTCCTAGCACTTCCTCTGGCATAGAATGGAGCTCATCCAGCTGGATGTCGAAGATAGTCAACTTATTTATTCCGGCTTAGCTCCAGCGACTCTGAAGTCGTACGCTTCCTGTCAAATTCTGTACAGCCAATTCTGCCAAAGACACTCAATTCTTCCACTGCCTACGTCCAAACGTACTCGGTGTCTTTTCGTCGCGGATCTCAAGGAACATCAGCTTACGCAAAATAACATAAAATTCTACTTATCTGTCGTACGTCACCTATATCGTTAATTTGGCCATGGAGACCGTTTGCGTCAGCGCTTCCCCAACTAACATATGTTCGACGTCGAGTGCGCCGCACGCTGGATGAGGGCCAAACCCGTCAATGCCTTGCTATTACACCGATAGAGCTGCTAGAAATCAAGGCCGTCTGGTGTCAGCAGCCTTTTAGCTACGATACAGCTACGGTCTGTAAAGCCTACTGAACGGGTTTCTTCGGTTTTCTAAAGGCGGGCGAATTCACTGTTTTGTCATAGTCGGCCTTCCATCCTGCATCTAACCTCACACCTCAAGATCTTAAACTTTACTTTAACGAAAACCCATCTCAGTGAGTCTGCGCCTCAAGCAGTCAAAGACAGTCCCCTTCCGCCAAGGAGCCGATGTCTAATTTGGACGAATCATAAGTCTTGGTATAAATGGTCGCCAGAGATTCTTGTTCGAGGCCGTTTTTCATCTTCAGCGACGGCTGTTCTCTATCTAGCGTCAGACTGGGCGTTGTCGTCAGCAAGGCTGGATTGTTATTGGATAACTGGCCAAATCTTCAGAAATGGTGCCGCCACTACTGCCAAGGCCAGTGCCATAGACAACTCTACCATTACAGAGTTGAGACAGTGGAAAAGCAAGGCATTCGAGGCGTACATAAAGTTGGCTGAAAGGCATCTTGAATACTGTTTCAAACAATTAGACTTCTAATGAGTGTCGTTACCGCTTTATACATATAATAAATTTAATGTAAAGACAACACAAGCAGTCTGGCGTAAGGATGTAAGATCTTTGTACAGACACTAACCGGGCGAACGCTGGACACCCAATTTTCGGTGCATTCTTCCTGAAGTCTCGCTCCTCTTTGCTAGCTGCTGTCTGTCTCGTGGGATAGTCACCTAACGGTTCGTTATCGGCAAACTTAGAGTACAGTTTCAAGTCAGGTTAACTTACCTGGACCAAAGGATTGCTTAAAAACAAACCTAGGCTGAGCCGTAATCCGTGACTAAAAGAATCCGTTCCCTGAAACAAGGAACCAGAAGCAACTCCCGCATGCCCAGATACCCCGGGTCTTCATACTCGCGCTACGGACACACTTTCCGACCGGGCAGGTGTGGTGTCGTTCAGAAATATCTCAATGATTGGAGGTAAGGGGTCAAATTAGTTTTAACGCAGTCAGACACAGATAAATGCACGCCGGATTTTAGCGCAAGCATCGAAAAGAGGTGTATATGCGTAGCCCTGCCGCTGCACCATAAGTTCATAAGTTCATAAGTTCATTGCGCTCATAACTTCTGTGACAACAAACGCAATTTCAGTTTTTCCTCCCCCTCTCTATTACTTCTCCGTTAGTTATCCAACGTGAAGGGCCAGAGGCCGGGATCCGGGCCTAAATGTACCCGTTCCCTCACAAACAGAACCAGAAGCAAGTGCCGCATGCGCAAAGGCGAGAGATCTCGACCCTCGCGTCACGGCCACACTGTCCGACTAGGCAGGTCAGCTGATGTGCAGGAACATCTCAACGAGTAAAGGTAAGGAGTCAACTGACACCTTATACTCTGCTGTTCTCTTCTACGTCCTTTCAGGAGACTCTTCCAGAAAAGACAGAAGAGGTAAAGAGATGCAACGAAGGCAATTGTGTCTCTGCTATTTCTGTCAATATTGCCATATCCTTCTCTGCCGTTACAAATTACGTGTGAGGATGCTGTCCCAATTCACCTTCACCTATACCATTAATACCGCCGAAATTTGCTCATGCCGGTTTGCATAGGACTGCCTTATGTAAGTAATAGAAATTTAACTTATAACCACCTGTAGAAAAAATGGGTTAATATGGTAAAATGCTCACTAGCTAATAATCTGATTTGGTATAAAAGCAGACTTTTAGGAAAATTAGTCTCTTACCGTCCTGATTTTCAGACGTTTCTGCAACAACATCAGCTGCGATCCCCTCAGTTGATTTCTCCTCAACATCAGTTGTGACTACGTTAGCTGATTTGTCCTCAACTTTAGCTGTGATCAACTCAGTTAATTTCTTCTCAAAGTCAGCTCCGATCACATCTGTAGATTTCTTCTCAACATCAGCTGTAATCACATTAGTTGATTTCTCCTCAGCATCATTTGAGATCACCTCAGTTGATTTCTTCTCAACATCAGCTGCGATCAACTCAGTTGATTTCTTCTCAACAACACCTGCGATCGCATCAGTCGATTTCTTCTTGCTGAAAAATCCTAAAAATCAACAACTCTAAATAGAATCACTTTGAGATATATCAGCAACGTCCATCTCCTTCAGCTATTAATACCAAAGTACCCAATAAAAGTTTTGGTTATACTTATTTCATATATGTATCTTATAACAATTGAAGTAACACGGAATCATAATCACAAAGAATCAGCAGTAAATGGTCTATGTACCAAAAATAATCCAATATGCAAATGGTAATATCGTTAGCGAACTCAAATGTGCAAATTCACACATTATACTGTAACAAAGAAAATCCCATGTCCATGTTAAACTACTGTTTCTCTAATAAACATCATGAAGACATACAAACAGGCATTGGTCTAACTGCTAAGAATGCGTCACCTATTATCACCAAATTTGCAATCTAAATAAAATTAGTAATTAGATTATGCTGCAATGTTTTTGAAACGCCTCAATCGGACACTCGTCTATCTGTCCAGCCGTCATGGGCAAAGTACTTCTGAAGTAGGGTTTTCTTTCGGTACTTGCAATAGACCTTACAAACCAGACTGATCTTGTTCAGCACGACATAAAAATAGAAGTAATGATAAGCTGGACATTATTCCAGGTCAACACAACCTGCAGCGCCTACAGAAAACAGTGATTCTGGTATCTACTCGGATCCTTCGTAAAGTCAGGTCTTCTTTCTAGGCTGCCGTGATGGTCTCAACCTAATCAGCCGGGCGAGACTTCAGTCTCACCTTGCGGCATTCAGGCTCTAGATTTGGTTGTTGTTGGGTCATTTATCGTTGGTGAAGGCACGGTACCTAATCCGGGACGCGTCGTTTGCCAGAGCCAAGCACTGGAATACGTGGACTTTGCCAAACTCTTACGTAACAACTTGGAGATGCTAAGGCGCATGCAGGTTGCACAAGTGGGGCAAAGTGAAGCGCACTTCCGTCGTCATCTCCGTCAGATAATGGGCATACCGACCTGGGGTACAGTGTATTGCAGTGTACGCAGCCGTTCTTCTGCAACGCCACCAGGGCAGTGCGCTCGATCTCCAGGGATACTTGCTGCTAGTCGTGCACGAGGTGCAATGCCACAGCGGGACGGATTGCCATCTCTATGATGCAAGTTTCTGACAGAAAGAGGCGGCCAATAACTAGCACCCGTGGAGTCAGCTCCACACCTCGCCATAGGCGTAACCCAGTCTGGCAATGGACCATGCACGTTCCCCCCTGCCCACGCTGCCTGGAAGCCGACCACCCTGCCTCCTCGTGTGCTTTAAAGCAAGATCCATCTCTGCTGCAACTATTTTCCAAAGCAGCTTCTCCCGTTGCAAAGCTACGCAGCGGTCGATGCAATGCGTGCGCAAAGCACAATCCGTCTATAAGAAGCTCTGCCTGTCACAAACCTGTCTGCCGTAACTACAATTTTGCCTCCTGCAGCAGCTTCCCGAACTGCACATATCGTCATGCGTGCCTGGGATGTCGACGCTCTCACAAGCTGCCAGATTTCCCGAAACCATCTTCAAGCTCATCCGCTCCCAAATGCCCACAGAAGTCTGGTCGTACGCAGAATTCAACCTTAATGGGCAAAGCAGCTCGGCAGCAGTAGGTCAGCCACTCCCCAGCTCGGTAGAGGACTCTTTAGAGGTGTAGCATACTATCGCACGTGCAGTCTGTCATGTGGAGGCTTTTGGTTCAATCTTTCCTGCTTTTCTGTGACAGTCAGTATCCCTACTTAGCTGACCTCTTGGACATCGGCAGCTGTCCAACGTCTGGTCGTGTACCGCGGCTAGCCTGCGTGTCTTCCGTCTTGCCACTAAAGGTGGTAGCATGGCTTCGGGAGCTGTCCTTTGCTAACTACATACTGGATGGCCCAACATACGGTTTCAGGAACAGCTTCACCTAAGGCTATACCAAGTGCAAATCAGTTAACGAAACATGCAATCGGTTATTGCAAACTCTTTGGTCGTCGACAGCTACCTCAGAGCCGAGTTTGCAGCATCCCGTGTGTTCTTTCCACTGGATTGTGGTTTGTCAACTGTTTAGGTAAGTGTAACACGTGTCTAACGAGAAGCCACAGTCTGACTTTTGGGTTACCATATAAGGGAATTTGTGTGGTGTTAAATAATGACTGGGGTACGACTCCTATATATATATATATATATATATATATATATATATATATATATATACATATATACGATGGTTGTGTCGAGTGAATTAGTGTGTGATTTGGAAGTTGCGGAGACTAAGCACGTAAGGCGTGTGTGTATTATCGACCCAGATCGTCGTCGAACGTCGTAACGCGGCACGCATTCGCCTATCCTTTGAGAAGACCGTTACACTGGGGGCCCAAGCGGGAAAGGAAAGCGAAAGGAACGTGTGCCGAAAACGTTGCAGCAATTCGAGAAGTGAGACGAGGGTCGCAAGTAGAAGAGTGTGGAAGGTGAGTGGGTAAACTCAAGTACATAGAATGGAGTGATTAATTGAAATGGGAGAGAGAATGGGCGTGATTGGAGAAGCGCTGCAAGCATTCGTGACAGAGCAGCAATCGATTGAAAGAGAAGAGAGACAGAGAGAAAGAGACTTGAATAGGTTACAGTTAGAAGTTGACGCGAGATTAGCGGATCGTAAGACTGAGTTGGAGATGAAGAAGGTAAAAAGGGAATCGGCCGCAGAAGTGGAGATAACCACCGAGCCAGAAGTTAGTAGTGGTAAGCGACCAGGCAGGTTTCCTAAATTACCGCTTTTTTAGGAAAGTAGTGATGAAATAGGTAGCTATTTGCAACGTTTTGAGAGGTTTGCAAAGAGCAACGGTTGGCTCGACTCTGAATGTGCAACAGCTTTAAGTGCGTTGCTCACTGGTAATGCTTTAGACGTGTATTCCAGAATGCCGGACGACGCTGCTCCCAACTTCGTTTTACTGAAGAAAGCCTTACTCAAGCGCTATAACTGAACGATGGATGGATACCGCAACAAGTATAGTTGGTTTCGCCCGGAGCTGTACGAGAACAAGAAGCAGTTCATTACTCGGTTGAATACGTATCTTGACAAATGAATCTTGTTGTCTTATACTGCAGACACATCGAACGGCATCAAGGAACTGTTCATAAGAGAACAATTCATCAACGCATGTCCAAGAGATTTAGCAGCGCATTGTCGTGAGAGATAGATACCCAATGTTATGGAGTTAGCGCAGGTAGCGGAGAGATTTTTGACAGCCCATAACCGCAAGTTCTACTCTGTCCCGATAACACATAAATCAAACCCCTCTCTGGCTTCAGGGGAAGCCAACTGTGCTCAATCTAAGGAGGCATTACTGGACAACCCAACGTTCAGTGCTACCTTTGCAAGACATTCGGCCACAAAGCGTCGGAATGCAAGTTTAGACCTAGAAGAGTGTCTTACATATCAGAATACTGAGGCAGGAGGCAAGAGATTGCTGGTCTCATCATTGTGGGACCGCCAGTGATGCGAAGTCACGGCAGAAAGCGGCGACGGCCATAAGGAACCATCAGCATGAACAGGAAATTCAGCAAGATGTTCGAGCGAGAGAGTAAGAAGATGTAGGTACCAGATGTCTTTCATCAAGGGATCAGACGCAGTTTGCTTCTGTCCCTGACCTATCGCATTGTCATCATAGGGGTTTCTTAGCGTTGGATTCAGGAGAGAGAGTTCCTTTCGTCAGCAGCGCCGGAAGACGGAAGAGAAATAATCGTGCGGAGATGCCCATCGTTGAAGGATTGGTAGGTAACGCCAAGGTCGAAACGCTGCGAGACGTTGCATGCATTGGAGTGATCATCAAGCAGCAATTCGTAAGAGAAGATCAGTACACGGGAGAATACGGCTTTATCCAATTCGTCGACCATAATGTCAGGAGAGTGCGGAAAGCTCGTGTTGCAATTGACACTCCCTACTTGTCGGGTACAGTAGAGGCTTTGTGTTTAAAAACCCCAATATGTGATGCAATCATAGGCAACATCCCAGGGGCGAGAAGGTCAAGAAGATCCAGATGCCAATCATCATTTGGCTGGAGTGGTGACCAGAGCTCAGGCGAGGTTGGGAAGAGCCACTGTCCCATTGCGAGTTCCAAAAGAGAGGCAGTCGGTTTCAATAGACAGGGAGAGTTTGATGCAATTGCAAAGGGGTGATGACACGATCGATAAGTAAAGGCAATTTACAGAGCCCAAGACCAAGAGACAACAAGATGTGACGTATGAAGTAAAGAATTTCATCCTCCATCGAAGATACGCTCATTCTAGAGTCAATTGTGGAGTGCCAGTGAAGCAAGAGGTCGTTCCTAAACCTCTCCGTCGCCAAGTTATGGAATTTGCTCATGATGCTATCTTGAGTAGCCATTTGAGATCAAAGAAGACTGCTGACAAAGTCTTCAGCAACTTCTATTGGCCTGCAGTGAGAAAAGACGTGTCACAATTTTGCAAGTCAAGCGAAGTTTGTTAGCGTACGGACAAGAAAGGAGATTGTGCCAGAGTACCGTTGCAGAGTACTCCTTTGATAGATGTTCCTTTCAAGATCGTGGCAGTGGACTTCGTAAAACCGATTTTTTCTCCTTGTACTTTTGGACACCGGTACATCTTGACGTTCATTGACTATGCTACCAGATACCCAGAAGCCATCCCACTTAGGAATATTAGTACCGAGTCGGTGGCTGAGGCTCTTGTTTGTATCTATAACCGAGTGGGAGTGCCAGAGGAAGTGCTAAATGAGCTAGGCACCCAATTTATTTCTGATTGAATGAAAGAATTCTCTCGATTGTTGAGTATACGCCAACTCACCACCACACCATGCCACCCAATATGTAATGGTCTGGTGGAGAAGTCTATTGGCACACTGAAGACAGTGTTAAGACGCTTGTGTACAGAGAAGCTTAGGCAGTGGAACCGGTACATAGACGCACTCTTATTTGAGTATCGAGAAGCACCTCACGAGTCGACAGGGTTTTCACCATTTGGACAGATTTATGGACCGACATTGCAGGGTCCTTTGCGTATTCATCGCCACCTATGGACATGAGAAGGAGATGATGTGGACGTGAGGACGAGCTACCAATACGGTACCGAGCTAAGAGAAAAACTCGAGGACACGTTATGGATAGCTCGCGAGGAGCTACGGAAGGCCCAGCGACATCAGAAAAGGTATTACGATCTGAAAGCTAGACATCGCAAACTGTCGGTGGGTGACAAAGCCCTTGTTCTTCTACCTACGGGCACGAACAAACTATTAATGAAATGGAAGGGGCCCTATGTAGTGAAGGAGAGACTGGGATTGGATGACTACAGAATTGACGTCAGGGGCAAACCAAGGTGCATCAAATAAATCTTTTAAAGAGATTCCACGAACGGGAGAAGGAAGCATTTTGTTCCAAGGGAGGACCCGTGTTAAATACCGTTTGTACCGTCGTCAGTGAAGCAACGGAAAGTGTGACGGGAGAAGCAGTGATCAACGATGAGTTGCATGACTTGTGCACTTTCTTGCCTACTGACACCTTTGAGGACGTAAAATATGGGAGTGCGCGCAGTTCCGATCAAGCGTCGGAAGCAGCGGGTCTGGTAAAGGAATTTCAGTGTGTGTTTACAGATGTTATAGGAACAAAGAATTTGACGGAACACCGCATACGGTTGACGGCTGACATACCAGTGCGCTGTAAACCACACGTCGTCCCTTATAGTGTACTCGAGTCTTTACAAGAGGATATCTAAAGGATGATAGACATGAACGTCATACGCCTGTCGGAGTCGCCGTACTAATCGCCTGTCGTCGTGGTTCGCAAACGTGACGGAACCAACCGCATACGCATTGACTACAGCCGGCTCAACCGCATTACTTTACCTGATTCCGAACCAAGGAAATCTATGCCCGCACTAACACAAAATTTTGGGAAGAGTAGATATTTCTCTAAACTCGACCTGAGCAAGAGGTATTGGCAAATTCCTGTAGCCAAAGAAGACGTCTATAAAACGGCTTTCTTTACTCCAGACGGATGTTATGAGTGTTTGAGAATGCCATTCGGAACGATGAATTCTGTTGCTACTCTTGTGCGAGCCATGAGGAAGCTTTTCCAGGGGCTGACCGCAGTTGACTTATACGTGGACGATACAATCGTTCATGCGCCTACGTGGCAGGAACATATGGTCGCTCTTCGTGAAACGTTGGATCGGATTACGAAGGCAGGGTTGACAGTCCGACCATCAAGGTGTCTAATTGGGGCCGAGTCTCTGGATTTTATCGTTCATCACACCGGCAAGGGGATCATCGATCCCAATGAAGGAAACATATGCAATGTACGCAATGCACCGCGATCGACGACGAAGAAAGAGCTCCGATCCTTCGTAGGATTGCCAGGCTTTTACAGCGACTTCGTTCCTACTTTTAGTGCTATAGCCGTTCCTTTGACAAAATTAAAAAGAAGAGTCAGCCAAACAGAATTGAGTGGTAAGAGGCACAAGAGGCAACGTACAGAACATTCACCAGCAAGCCAGCGATACATCTACCAGACCACAATAAATCCTATATGCTACGAGCTGATGCGTCCAAAGGTGGCATTGGGTGTGTTCTGCTAAAAGAGCACGATAACAGCTTGGTCCAGATTGGATATCGCAGCAAATAGCTGACGTACGCTGAAGGAAGGTACTCCACAATCAAAGGGAAATGCCTCTCCGTGATATGGGCGATCAGGAGGATTCACTCTTACTTGTACGGACGTAAGTTTCGGGTTCAAACGGATCACCAAACGCTCAAATACCTAAACAGGGCGAAGAACATAAACGACCGTATCATGCGCTGGGCCCTCTAGTTGCAAGGATTGAACATGAAGATCGTAACTATTAAGGGACAAGAAAACAATGCATCTGACTTTTCGAACCGTTCGATTGACAACGTTGATAATGGAGATGGAGCAGAAACTTGCGATGTTTCGACTTGATAGGGGGTGGTGTAACACGTGTATAACTAGAAGCTAAAGTCTGACTTATGGGTTACCATACAAGGGAATTTGGGTGGGGTTAATCAATGACTGGGGTAGGATTGCTATATATACCCCGGTTGTGTAGAGTGAATTAGAGTGTGATTTGGAAGTTGTGGTGACTAAGCACGTATGGTGTGTGTGTGTATCATCGACCAAGGTCGTCGTCGAACGTCTTAGCGTGGCACGCATTCGCCTATCCTTTGAGAAGACCGTTACAGTAAGCCCGATCGTTTTGGCAGCTATGAACAACCATCCCGGGCGGTGGCGCCTTATCGTTGACCTCTCCTCACCTCGTCTGGCCAGCGTCAACGAAGGCATAGATTCGGACATATGCTCTCTGTCCTATGTTCGTGTCGATTAGGCAGCGCGGCGATTTTTGCAGACGGGTCGTGGAGCGCCGATTCCTAAGCTCGACATATAGAGTGCCTACCACTAAATCCTGTACTCCCAGATAACCGTCACTTGTTGGACGTGCGCTGTAAGGGCATAACGTACATTGATCGTGCTCTCCCCTTTGGTCTTCGCTCGGTGCCCGAGATATTCTCGGCCGTGGCAGACGCTCCTTTTTTGGATTATGTATCGCAGAGGGATAACTTCCGATATTCTCTACCTGTAAAATTTCCTATTTTTGCAGTGGCAAAGTCCATCGAATGGGCAGAGAACTTGGCTACAGAGCTTCGAACGTGCAACTACCCTGGGGTTCCAGTAGCCGCAAAAAAGGTGGATGGGTCGTCATCGTGTCTTGAGTTCCTTGGTATGCGGCTAAATTCGGATGCAGGTAAGATATGTCTGCCGCAAGCAAGCTACAACAAACCTGTCGTATGGTTAGCGATTGGCTTGGTCGTAGCTCTTGCTCCAAGGGAGAGCTGCTGTCGTTGGTTGGAACCCTGCGGCACGTTGCGTCGGTAGTCACAGCCGGCAGATGTTTCCTTCAACGCCTTATCGACATACCTTGCCGCGTCAAACGCCTACTCTACTGGGTGCGGCTGAATGCGGACGCGCGAGCATATCTACTGTGGTGGGATGCCTTCCAGGTCAGGTGGAATGGCACGTGCTCTCTACTTGCCCTCGTCTAGCAGACCCACGCTGCTCATTAGTTTGAACGCCCATAGCTATTGTCTATGGGGTTGTGGGGCTGTCTGGCACGAACACTGACTGCAATGGGAATGGTTTACAGCGTTGCGTGACTGCAGTATGGCAGCATAGGATTGCTTGCCTGTTCTTTTCCTTTGGGGTCGTAAATAGCACGGCGAGTGCATTCAGTTTCGGGGCAACAATACCACTGCTGTGTCCGCCTTGCGTAACTACTCCTGTAACGACAAGCTGTTAATGCACCTGCTGAGGCTTCTCATTATTATTGCAGCCCATTTTTAATTTATTTGACAGGCCATACATATACTAGGAAATATGATCACGTCACGGGTGCCCTGTCCTGTAACAACCTACTAACGCCCCGCTTTTTCACTAACAGCTACGTTCAGCCCCGGATCAACTCTCGGTGCAATTCCCAGAGCTCTTGCAACATTCGGGCATCGACTGGACCTCACCCAGCTCGACGCCGAATGTAGTCGACTCATTTTGTCCGCCTTAGATGCAACGACTCTGACGTCCTACGCTACGGGTGAATCTCGGTACCGCCAATTCTGCCAAAGACTCTCAATTCTACCACTTCCTACGTCCGAACGTACCATGTGTCTTCTCGTTGCGGCTCTCAAGGAACAGCAGATTACGCACAAGACCTTCGAATGCTACTTACCTGTCGTATGCCAGCTGCATATTCAATATGAATAGGAGACCCGTTTGAGTCTGTTCTTCCCCAACTAAAGTATGTCCTACGTTGAGTGCGCCGCACTCAGGTTGAGGGCAACACTCTTCAAAATCTTCCATCACAACGATGGAGCCGCGCGCCATCAAGGCCGTCTGGTCTCAGCAGCTTCTTAGCTACCATACGGTTATATTGAGTGTAACCTGATGCCCCGGCTTTTCTGCTTTTCTGAGGGAGGGCGAATTCACAGTGTTGTCATTGCAGGCCTTCAAACCCGCATCCCACCTCACACTTCAGCATATTACGACCGACTCTCAAAAGAAACCAACTCTTGCGCGGCTGCACCTAAAACAGTCAAAGACATACCCCTTCCGCCGCGGTGCCGATGTCTATTTAGGACGGGGCGCCAATTACATCTGCCGGTATCATCGCTCTTGGCATACAAGGCTTTCAGGGGCATTCGTTCGTGGCCCCTGTTCATCTTTAGCGACGGCGGTCCTTTAACCCGGGTCAGACTGGTGCAAGAGGTGCAGCGGGAGTTGTCGTCAGCAGGGCTGGATTGCTCAGTGTTTACTGGCCACAGCTTCCGAATCGCTGCCGCGAGTACTGCCAAGGCCCGTGACGTAGATGACTCTACCATCAAAGAGTTGGGATGGTGGAAAAGCAAGGTTCTTCGAGGCGTACATAAAGATGCCTGCTAGGCGTCATGTACGATGGTCGAAACAATCAGCCTCCCTGTATTTGTCATTACCGCAGTATATTTATAAGAATCTAATGTAGGGAACACAAGCAGCCTGGAGTAAGAATGTAAGATTTTTGTGCAGACACCTTCCGGGCGCTCGCTGGAAACGCCCCTTTTTCTGTGCATGATTCCTGAATGCTCGCTCCTGTTTGTTAGCTTCTCTCTGTCCCGTGGGACAGTCACCCAACCGTTCGTGATCGGCAGACTTGGAGAACAGTGTCAAGCCTGGTTATCTTACTTGGACAGAATGTTTGCTTAAAGAAAAAACCTCGTTTGAGCAGGGATCTTGGCATAGAAGCACGCGTTCCCTGAAAGACAGAACCAGAAACAACTGGCGCATGCTTAGAGGCCCAGGGTCTCGACCCTCGCGCTACGTCCACACTTATCGATGAGGCAAGTGTGGGATCGTGCAGGAACATCTCAACGAATGAAGGTAAGGAGTCAAATGCGATTCAACGAAATTATACCGAGTTGACTCCAACCCGGAACGTAGAACGCGCATCGAAAAGAAGTGTATATGCGTAGCCCTGCAGCCGCAACCGTATCATTGCGCTTATAGATTCTGTGACAGTCAACGCAATTTTGCTTTTCCCTCCTCCTCCTCATCCCGTCTCCGTTGTTTATCCAACGATAAAGGCCGCGGCCGGTATCCGGGACAGAAAGTAACCGTTCCTTAAATCACAAAACCAGAAGCAAGTTGCGCATGCGTAGAGGCCCGGGGTCTTGACTTTCTCGCCACGGCCACACTTTCCGACCAGGCAGGGGTGGTGGCGTGCAGGAACATCTCTACGAGTGGAGTTAAGCAGTCAAACCGGAGGAATACACCTAGTCGGAGTCCGATTGAGCACTACAAACGACCCGCCTTGCGATACCCTTTCTAGATTCACTGCTTCTTCTGATGCGCGAACAATCTATTGATGAGCAAGATAATGTCCGAGCATTGTTGTGTCTAGTACCTACCCTTCTGGTTCGTTCTGACGTTGAGCCAATGAAAAGCATAAATGGAATGTTGTAGTGGTAAGCCGATCTTCCCTTCCCGAAGGCTCTACGAGGTAAAGTGAGAAGGTGGCAGTCAGTATGGCAAAGCAAATACCAGTAAATGCAAGAAGCAAGGAAAAGGGTACAAGAGTGCAAGAAAGCCATACCGAACAACCTTCTCCTGGCCTTGGAAACCTGTAACTCTCCGTTGTACCCGAAAGTTCATCGTCTGCGATTGATAGCATGTACACTGTCTATCACAAGACGCACAAGACCATCAAATGTCATTTGTTTGCCGTACGTCACCGGCATATTCAATAAGGCAATGGAGACCCTTTTGCGTCTGCTCTTCCCCAACTGACCTATGTCCTGCTTGGAGTGCGTCGCACGTAGTATGAGGGACACACACGTCAATGCCTTTCCATTACACCGATATAGCTGCGCGATCAAGGCCGTGTGGTCTCAGCAGCCTCTTATCTACGATACGATTATGCTCTGAGTAGCTTGCTGTAAGTGCTTCTTCCGATTTCTGAGGGAGGGCGAATTCACCGTGTCATCATTGTCGGCCATCGATCCTGCATCTCACCTCACACTTCAGGATATTACGACAGACTCTCACGAGAACCCAACACATGTGCGTCTGCAACATAAGCAGTCAAAGACAGACCCCTTCCGCCGTCATGCCGATGTCTATCTTAGACGAAGCGTCAATGACATCTTCCCGGTATCATCGCTATTGGCATAAGTGGCTGTCAGGAGCACTCGTTCGGGGCCGATGTTCTTCTTCAGCGATTACTGTCGTCTATCCAGCGTCACACCTGTGCAAGAGGTGCAGCGAGCGTTGTCGTCAGCAGGGCTAGATTGCTCAGTGTTCACGGGCCACAGCTTCCGAATCGGTGCCGCCAAACTACTGCCAAGAACCGTGGCATACACGACTCTACCATCAAGGAGTTGGGAAAGTGAAAAAGCAACATATTCAAGGCGTACAAAAAGTTGCCTGCTAGGCATCTCAAACGATGGTTGAAACAATTAGCCTCATAGTGGGTGCCATTAACTTTGTATACTTATACCACATCTAATGTAGAAAACAAAAAAAGACTTCAGTAAGCATGTAGGATCTTTGTGCAGACAGCATCCTGGCGCTCGCTGGAAACGCCAATTTTTAGTGCATGATTCTCGAGGGCTCGCTCCTCTTTGCTAGCTGCTGTCTGTCCCGTGGGACAGCCACCCAATCGTTCGTGAGCGGCAGACTAAGAGTACAGTCTCAAGTCTGGTTACAGTACCTGGACAGCGGGTTTGCTCAAAGAACAAACCTCATTTGGGCCGAGATCTGGGCCTAAAAGTACCCGTTTCCTGAAACACAGAACCAGAAGCGAGTGGTGCATGCGCAGAGGCGAGGGTCTCAACCCTCGCGCCACGGCAATACTTTACGACCAGGCAGCTGTGGTGTAGCACATGAGCATCTCAAAGAGTGAAGGTAACAAGTAAAATCCTATTTAACGCAGTTACACAAAGTTGACTCCACACCTGAACGTACCGCGCGCATCAAAAAGTAGGGTATAGCGTAGTCCTGTCGCCTCAACCGTGTCATTGCGCTCATAGCCTCTGTGACAGCCAACACAATTTTGTTTTCCCCTCCTCTCTCCATCCCGTCTCCGTTGGTTATCCAACGTGAAAAGCCGGAGGTCTGGATACGGGCCTAAAGTACCTGTTCATTGAAACATGGAGCCATAAGCAAGTGGCACATGCACAGAGGCCGGGGTCTAACCCTTGAGCCACGGCCACACTTTCCGACCAGGCAGGTCTGGTGTCGTACAGGAACATCTCCACGAGTGAAGGTAAGGAGTCAACTTTTGCAAGCGACCTATCTTCCAACCTTTCTGAGTGTTTCAGTAAAATCACATCTTCTGACACCTTTTGCTCTTCCGTACTCTTCTGCGTCTTCGTAGAAACTCTTCCAAGGGAGACAAAAGAGGTAAAGAAATGCACCGAACGCAATCGCGTCTCTTCCCTGCCTCTCAATAACGCCATATGCGACTCTTCCGTTATATATTACGTGTGTCGATGATATAGCGCGTCGCCTTCACCTACATTACTCATAGCGCCTGCATTTGCCATGCCGGTTTAGATACTAGCACTGCTTCATGTACGTCTTCAAAAACCTCAATTATACCGACATGCAGCGAAACTGTGGGGTAATGCGGAAAATTACTCACTATCTAATAATCTTGTTCGGTGTGAAAGCAGACTACGTAAAAATTATTCTCTTACCGTCCAGATTTTCAGACGTTTCTGAAACATCAGCTGCCATCACCTCAGTCGATTTCTTCTTAATATCAACTGTGATCACGTCAGTTGATTTCTCCTCAACATCAGTTGCTATCACCTCAGTTAATTTCCTCTCAACATCAGCTGCGATGTCCTCAGTTGATTTCTTTTCAACATCAACTGCCATTACCTCAGTCGATTTCTTCTCGACATTAGTTGCAATCTCCTCAGTCGATTTCTTCTCAACCTCAGCTGTGATCACATCAGTTGATGTCTCCTCAACATCAGTTGCGACCAACTCAGTTGATTTCTTCTCAACATCAGCTGCGATCTCCTCATTCGATTTGTTCTCGCTGAAAAAACCTAAAAAATTAACAATACCAAATACACTCAGTTTGAGATATACCAGAAACGTCAATTTACTTGGACTATTTATACTAAAATACCCAATATATGTTTTGATTACCCCTATTCTATATATCTATCTGGTAACTACTAAAGTAACACTAAATCATAACCATAAAAAATCAGCATTAAATTGTCCATCAACCAAAACTATTCTAATATGCAAATGGTAATGTCGTTGGTGGAATCAGATATGCACATTCACACATTACACTGTAGCAAAGTAAACCAAGTGTCCATCTTAATTGAACTACTGTTTCCCTAATAAACCTCATGAAGCCACAGAAACAGACAGAAGCCTAACTGCTAAGCAAAGCTGCTTCACCTATCTGTCTCCAACTTTGCCAGCTAAATGAGATGAGTAATTAGATTATGCTACAATGCTTTGAAACGCCGCAATCTGAACCTCGTCTATCTGTCCAGAACGTACTAGCTATACCTACAGACTTTTAAACATTGATTCATGCCTTTTTGGCCATGTAAATCCCACCCAGTAGAAATAGCACTTCTCATTCTATTTGCTTCCTACGATGCAATAAGATTAATCACGCTAACGATTCTGTGTACAAGACCTCTTTTGCTCCAAATGTCGGTCTGAGACGTTCCGCATGCATCGGAAAAAGCATTAGATAGATGTTTGTGCCTCTAAGTAGTCTATAATAAAGATGCATTAGACGCAGTGTTTCCCACATTCCCAATACACGAGCAACAACCGGCTCTCACGACAAAAATCGCACGAGTCCCTTGCCTTCACAACAATATCAATAGTTTCGCAATATACAATACGCACGCCATAACAACGTTGGATATTAGCTATTGTGTGTCATTATTACAACAATGACGTTCGCAAGCTGCAAATTGCTAATATCATATCACTTCTCAATTACTTCATTCCCCATTCACGTCCTCGCAGTGGGTGGTACTAAGGCTATAATACTAAGGCATCACAAGAGAATAAACACAATACTCAGGACAAATCAAAGTAGTAGTTTTGCCATTAATGTGAAGACATAAAAGTAGGCGTGGAAATTTCAGAGTCCTCAATCTGTATACCCTGTGAATACTCTGTTACGTAGCAAAGTAGATTTTGTACAATAAATGAATTTTCTCTTTTATCGTTTACCCGATTTCTTCTCTTTCTGTAGATCTTTTTCGGATTTCGACGCCTTCAAACCCATTACAAAGCTCAAACGTTCAGTCAGACGTCACGTAATTCCTGTGATGCAAACAGAACACGCTGAACTAATTAAGGAACTAAGCAAACAACTGCAATCTCTGATGGTCCTAAATCCTAGCATGTGACGCACGAAATGAATGAAGTATTTCGTTTAAAAATAATTATAGTAAATGACATGATGTCATGCCTAGTCTAGAAAGCCTTTCACGCTTATATTGATAATTGGAGAATGCAAAATTATGCATATATGTATACAAGACTTACAATATCTACAGTATGTAAGCCTTTGTAAGGTCAACCAATCCTGTTTTATTGCATAACCTCACTATTCCCTTCTCAGTACGGGCAAATTACTAATGATTAGTAAATTTCTATTAATATTAGTTGCAGACAAGTTATTTATCGTTGTTTGCATTCATGACGTATAACTCATTCACCGAGAACTAATTTATTATGAAGTGTATCTTTCTGAAGAATTCTCTTGAAAAAATTTGTTCACAGTTCCTTCCCGTTAACTGGACGCAAGGAAAGAATTCTCATAAAGTTAAGTAATATAATAAACGTTGTATGGAAATTTATGTTGCAGCAGGAGTATCTCGTTCTGACTATCATATAAAGTTTATCTCGCTCACGTGCATTTCTATATCGTTCAATTATTTCTTGTTCAATTAGATCCCGTCCTAAGAAATTAACCGAGATTGACAATTCCACAGTATATACTGGTATCACATTACAAAACTTCTTCTTCGACCGGAGCTGATTCCGTACATTATTGATTTTTAGGTGCATTAGTATCCCGTTCTGGGAAATGACCGAGAATTTCGTTCAGAGTCATATCCCGTTCAGAGAAATTAGAAGTGATCGTGTATTGCATTAAGATAGCAAAATCTTAGGAGTCACGTGCAGGTAATTAGTCACCTATATATAGGGATTGATACGCGTTCTGAATTACTTCGCTCCTAGTGTTTTTCGGAAAAATCGACGCAATGCAAAGGGTAAAGATCAGAGGCGTTGCTTGGTCGGATTCGGTGCACAAGCAATCTTAATTAAAGCGAAACGCGAACGCCGGAAGACCGGCAGCAATCGGCGAGAAATCGTCGTTCTCCGGAAAGTTATCAAGGACGACGACAGTTACAGTCTACATGGCAATATTGCGGGAAAACGTTCGATTGTAAATCAAAAAGAGTAGCGTGCACCTCGTGAGAGATTATACGCGGAGGTCGACCGTTCGAAAGCGAAACACGAACATTCTAAAAACGTTCGGCCACGTTTCCGTCGGTCTTACAGGTTGGACGTGTGCTAGACAAATTTGACGAATATCTAACCGTACATGGCGAGGATACGCCCCTACTCACCGACTAAAGAAAGACAGAGAGACAGAAATACGGACGGACGGACGACGGAGGGACGGTCGAATAGACGGAAGAACAAACTGACGGACGTGCGGATGGAGGGAGGATGGAGGGACGGAGTGACGAAAATACGGAGAGACGGACGGACGGAGGGAAGGAAAGAGACTGACAGACGGACAAACGGACAGACTGACCACAAGACTGACAAAATGACCGACTGACAGACCGACCGACTGGCCTGACAGATGGAATGACGGAAGAGTTGACGGAAAGAGTGACGGACGGACGGCGTGATGGACGGCCTAACGGACGGTCTGACAGTCCGACAGACGGACAGACAGAGAGATAGACAAACAGACAAACCCCAGATATTCATGAACACCGTTCAAATCGTCCTGTCCGTGTGCGTGGCTTCACAAGGCTTTCTATGGATTTGCAAGGGCAAGAACGGTGTCCTTTTCAAGTATTTAAGAACTCGCGCGGGCTGGGTTCAGCGAGTTCTAGTCATATCCGACTCGTTCTCGACGCTTCTCCTCTTCCGTAGGATTTTGTTAAACGCCTGACTGTCCATCAGTGTTCTTTTCGCTCGAAATGGTTTCTGAATTTAGGTAAACGTACAAGTCACTGTAGGAAACGTTATAGATCTCCAGGACGACACAATGGTCAAAGTCATGCCGTCGATACCTCCAAGTGGCACTTCCGCGAACAACCCGACAACTACCGAAGCACATTCCGAAGAAGCAACTTCCAATTTCCTAATGACAAATTAAGAAACTTCACTAATGGTCATCTCTACCGATCGTGAGCTCCTAGCATGACGCGATATCGAATCACTGTCTATTGAAGAGATTCTCAAGTTACTCCAGCGTCATCCGTTCGGAAATAAAGTGTACACTTCGCTCTTGCTTTCAAGACTGGTGTATTCTTGCTTTAGAAAGAATTAGAGGTCATCCTAACAAAGTACTGGCATGAAAGTTTCTATGTGATTCCCGGTATGGTTCTGAGCAACAAGTTACTTGCCAAAGGAGGAAAGAATGGCTTACTGGATATCAAATCTACGTAACACATATTTCTAGATTGGCAATAAGACAAGTTTCTCCATGTCAATAGGCCAAGTCAAGAGGCAAAGGTAAAACATCAAGACACACGCATATCTGCAGTTGTACAGCTTGTCAGGATTCGAGAGTTACCTCGTTGTGCGTTTCTTCTCACCAGCGCAGAATTAGCTCCTTCTACGCAAGAGACTGCACTGAAACTGAGGTCAAACATCCCTCTGCTACAACCAAACCTAATCAAGACTCACTTAATAAATCTCATCCAATAGTGTTGCCAAAACAGCTGCTGTTTATGGTTATTCGAGAGTCCCATCGCGGATCTGGTGCTAGACAGTCAGGATGGCGGTTTGAGCATTTAAATGTCTTGATTGAAAACGAAAGATCTGGAGTCTTCTCTATTGTGCATGCTCTGTCATTGGTGCGAATCTCTTCCTGATCTCATGTTTGAGTTGCTGACTTCAGCTAGGCTTATCGCATTGTCCAAACAAAACGGAGATATTTGGCCAGTGGCCATTGGAAGGGACTGAGAAGGCTGGGAAAATGATTGCTTGTGACCACGAAAGCTGTCCCATTGGATGGTTCCAAATTCGGTGTCTAATAAAATCAGCTGTGTCACACGAGGAGAGTGGTTAAGTCATGATTGCAGAAGAAACTCGAACAGGAGAAAGAGAACCGTTTAGTAGCTACAAAAGGGCAATGTTGGCAGCTATTCTCTGCATTGGTTCCTCCTTCTAACCCTATAGCCTAGCCTCAATAGAAAGGAGGCTGTTCGTTGTATACGACACACGTGCTGAATAAAGCTTCTGTAAAGTACAGCATTTCTTAGTGTCAGTACCAACACGGTAAAATCAAAAAAAATCACTCCTAAGTCACAACAGATTCGCAGCAATTGCAGAGAGCAGAACACACTGTAACAATTCTATCAGTCATACTCAATCGTCTTCTGTGTTCAACATGAGTAAATTAATAAGTAAAGTTCCCTGTGGAACGGTACACTTTTGCCTTAGTAGTAAAATTACTATTTCCACATGTATGCGGATTCGAGCAATCTCGCGAGAGCAATCCACTTCCAGGTTACTGAGCTTGTGAAGTAAGGCATCTTAACATCTGGACAGCACATTCCTGCAGCATCACTAATTTTGTATTCTGTCTGCTAATAATAAAATAACGTCAAAAGGTAAAATGTTGTCCAGAAGAACAAAATGTTCAATAAGATAATTGTCCGCTACACGGCCACGCCAGCTTTTTGAAATATACGAAATAGCACTTTGAGAACCAATTGCAATTTCAAATATCATGGTATTATTTATTATGCTTATAGTTGACCATGTTGTGCTCTGGCTTTAATTAACGGCTATTGGTCTCTCGATAAATATTTCAAAATAATCCAAGATAACCGCAAATCGTTTGAAATCTTTCCTGAACAGCATTGGCCTATTTAGTCTTGCTAATTGCTTCATGATCAGGCACATCAAGAGTGGCTTCAGTCTCTCATACATAACTTAAAATTTTGATAAACTGTAGACTGATGGACACCAAACAGGTATGCCAAATATTGATTTCAACAAGTCGGAGCTTGATCAGGGTCATGATAAACTGTTGCAATAAAGGCAAGCTGGTCAGCGGGTGGTTCGGCCATTTAAAGTTCTACATTTCAATTTTCATGTTTTCATTTTTAATTTTAAATTTAGACATATTTTTATTATAAATTTTAAAAAAATAAATTTTTAATTTCTTATTACCTTTTTTATTTTTTACTTGTATTCTTATTTAAAAATTTTGTATTTATTAAATTATAACTCTTAATTCTTAATAACATTCTTATTCTGCTTTATATTTTTTGTAAAATTGTTTTTCATCCTTCGATGTTTGACTTTTGATCTTTAGATGTATTTTTAAAGTTTGATTGTTAGGCATCTATGTGCTCAAAACTAGAAACTTGAATGTGCAGTTCGCCTTTCTATTTCTAACATGAATAGAAATTAGAAATTGAATTGACCATACATACAAAACGCAACATGGGTCTCAGTGGGGCTTCCAGTCGAACGCGTGTCTCAGGAGATAACATTTCCAACACACAAACAGATGTTTGTATTTACTATACTTTCCATCACGTGCCAAAACAAGTTGGCAGACCTTGGCCGCGGACAACTCCGCTCAGAAACACAACGTTGTGCCAGTGAATACCTCGGTCCCTAGCGTGCATTGTACTGTACAACACGCCATCTTTAACGTAGATGAACCGGTTGGAGGGGAAATGCTACAAATGCCTAGGTACATCTCCTTAGATAGGCACCGCACTACAACTGAGGTGACGAAGTATACAGAAAAAAGTACACGGTACCGTACAAGGGTGGGCGTGGTACTCTCTATCAGGGCACATTTCTTCATTTGCATAACGATGACATCTGTCATCGTTGAAGTTGAAAAAACTGATGCTATTTTAGGAAGTGGGATTATTCTTTAGTCACGTGGTGTACTTGTGACAGGTTACTGATATTATCTAGAGTCCCATGCATATGGTCTTTCTTCTCCTGAGGGGAGACAACCGGCTGCACACTCCAGTCTAGCTAACACGCTTCTTCTGTTTGAAATATCATCTCAAGCCTTCGTTTCTTAGACGCCTGCATTCCTGGTACCTCGCCATGTCACGTTCACCTCTTCCTTTCAGAGGGCTGGCTACGTACGCAAACAAAGACGGAACGAAGGCGGGAGAAGTGGAATCATTGCTCTTTTCGCCATTGACAAAATGGTCGCTGCATAGCCACGACAATGCACCAGGCATCCTGGCCTTTCTATTGACAGCGGCAATCCATCTTTGCTTCCTCTCACAGTCCTTTGGGTAGTAATAAAACTGAACTCCTCAACTTTTGTAATACCTATCAGTGTTGGCAATATCAGAAAATTCACACACGATCAATATTAGGCGGTCAACAACATCACAATATATTGAACAGATCTGCAACACTAAATTTGCAACGCAAATTTGCAACTCGGTATCTTCATAATATCTCTACTAATCTAGCAAAATGCTCATCCCACAATCATCACTCCTACCTACAGTTGTGCTAAAGGTTTCTTCATGGACAAAAACACTGGTAACATTTGCTTGAACGCCACCATTTCCATGCTTCCTCATGATAGCATGTTCTTAGCCGTGCAGTACGAGACAGCATACGTCAGCTCTGTATACGTACTTGCTAGTAGCTGCCAAATTGTCACATATCTTTGGCTACACCATCGACATGAGCTTTCTTTTAGAAGACGCCTTCCCTTCCTTGATCTTCTGGATGGTGCTGACGTAAATGGTCTATTATGCTGCTGGTATTGCTTCTCTTGCAAGGTAGTTTCCTAATAGCTGTGTCAGTCGTTTTGGGATTGCTGTCTCCGTTGATCTCCAACTCACAGAATGTATTGCCAGAATACGTTTGCTTTTGCAACGAGATCTCAGGATATAACGCTGGCGTTGATTAAAGGCATCTAAAATTTGACGACGATCACGTGAGACCCTGACACCCATACAGACTTAGCATGTTCTACTATCGCGTTGCACTTGAGAATCGACTGAGCCCTCAAAATTTCGTCAAAAGGCGATATATTGTGATATCGCCCAACATTGAATTACCTATTAGTACACCCAACAGCACAGCAGCTTTTGACCATTTATAACGGACGAAACGGACACTGCCAGCTATAATATCAGAAGAGATACGAAGGCGTGACTGACTTGCCACTCAAAATGGCGGCTGCAGCGGACACGTAGCCTAGTGACGTCATGTGCACAACCTCTCTAGAGTCCTCTACAAAATCCTCAACTCTCTGCTCGTGTTTAAACACATTTTCTCCTTTCTGTAGTCTTACCTGAATAGATGGACTCCTACAGTACGCTTACAGAGCAGCTGTTCCCTGTAGTTTCCAAATCATACGGCTTCTGTAACAAGCATAGTTAACGCTCATCCAAAACTCAAACTAATTGTTGATCTCTCACTCGTCAGTATATCGGACCACCGGTAAACGCAAGAACTGGGATGTAGAGCTTTTCCGTATCCGGGAGCTAAAACACCCGGATATAGAGTCAACGTAGCTTTACAAATGTACACTACTACAGAAAATAATTTTACTGCGTACGGTAAGCAAGATATGCCATTTTTGAGATGCCAAATGTTGTAATAGTAACTTGTTACCACTAATCTATTGAAAAACACAAAGCTCTAGACAGCAAATCACCTGTTGGTATCTATAACGGATCTCTTGTTTAGCAGTTACCAAAAAATTTTATACCTTTACGGTTTGTAAGAATTGAAACTAAAACACCAAGAAGGAAAACACCATGTACCAAATGTAGAATAAGAATTGAAACGTTTTGAGGTAATCAAAGCACGCGTAAGATGGGTGTAAGAAAAGGTGGAGCTAGGCAAAAGCGACGAACATAACTTTTTGTATAATTACTTTCAAAAGTACTAGAAACAAAAGTTGACTGCTGGTGTAATAATTAGGACCATGGAACAATGATTACAACACACGCCCATCGTGAGCCTTGAAGTTTATTGTTTGAAATGTTTTCTATCACTTTGTTTGGCATGTAATTTTTGTGAAATTGTTTCCAGTTTAGACACAACTTACAACTCCAAAATAAAGTAAATGACTATATATCATAAGCAACGATTGCTTACTTTAATTGCAGTTGCACGTGAAATAGGGGGGCTTTACGTATTCTGTGGAGGCGAAGCAATGGTGGAACAAAAGTAGTGGCTACCGTTCAAGTACTTCAAAATTTTAAGAGTTTTAACTTTGCTTGCAAAAATATTAGAAAAATATTGTTTTTTAACAACATTACTCCAAATCATCAATCTGTTACTGCAGTTCAAAAATAATTATAATTGTATATAAAATTGTTGTCTTCTCTTACAGTATACTCAGAACTAAAATATTTTATTAAAATAAATTTTATCATTTATGTGGATTGTGTATTTACTTATATTCTAAAGAAACGCTAATGGTCAAAGCGCACTCCACTACCTAATTAACAAGTATACAACCAAAATTGAATTTCAAAAATAGAATAATACAGGAAGGGTAGCACCTACAAAATTTTAGTCAAATTGTAAATTATATAAAAGTTATAGTAATATTTTGCCAACGCGTTAATTTTAATGAATAACATTTATTAAAATAAGTCAATTTAATCAATAAAATATTAAATAAATGCAACATAAAATAGCACAATTTTTTTACGTAAACGTATGAAAGCAAGAGTATTATCAGTTAATTATATAACCTGCCAGAAAGAACCTTCTATTCTTCCTTAAACTTACAAACTGAAAGTCATTTAAAAAATCAAATAGAACAAATCAGTTACTGTAATCGCGTCTCCTCTATTTGTGTATAGTGAAGACTGTACAGCCTCCAGATAATCGTGTGCACACACATGTGATTAATTAAAGCTCGTACCACATTTTCTGGCGCGATTGTGAACGGTTTCCATATGTGATTGACCTTGTTTGGTTAACATCTATAATTACTGATGTTTATAAACAAATCGAACATTACTTGGTCGAGACAAATACCTTTTTCAGGATACGTTTACGTCTTGCTCTTTTAGCAATGCCTGGAGGATGATCGACATAAGACTTTCGAGTCCCTCCAATAGTATATAGCTGATATATTAATAGATAAATGGTTATCATATTATGCTAAATGTATGATTTAGCGTAACTAGTCTGTTGTCATTTTCCAAGTCAATTTTGGCATTTGTATTCACTGTCGTAGTCGTATTAGAATAGAGTCGCGTGTGATCATATCTTCTTGTATTAGCCGAACCTACTCACTTACTTACCACTAAGTGTAATTGCAACCTATATTAACGGCTGTTTTGATATATTTGACAATGCGATGTTTAAAACTATTATTATAATTAATTAATAAATAGTGGCAACATAACTTGAGATACTTAACTATTTAATGACATTTTTTTCTCCCAATCATAATCAATACCAAAGTAACATTTGATATTTTAAAAGAGTAAAAAATATTTTGTGTCAAGTTATGGTACGTAAGAAAGTAATGAAGACGATGAACGGAGGTCTTTGCTGAGACCTCGACTACAAGAAGGTTAGTTACGAGTTTTATTAGTTAGTGCTAATTGAAGACGTAAGTTATTCGTTACAGTGTATCAATAATATACTCCACTAATTGAACAGTCCTAGGTAGACTTCTCACGGCTACCTGCCTCTCTTTCTCCCTCTCCGACAGTACCGCCTTTCAAATCTCTTGGACTTGACTTTATGTCATTCAGCTCTTTCGCTTATTCGTAAAGTGCCGTCTCAAGTCAGTACGCCTATCTAGTCTCTAGTACATACGCCATTCAAGTCTTTAGTCAATAGCCCTCACTCTCAAGTGATTTATGACGTACCCCCAATATAAGGTACAAATTGCAAAGCAATTTAGTCTAAATACAAATCATACGATACTTATAATACTTCATACAACTTAGGACTTTGGCTCCTACGTGGTCTTTGCCGGTTAGCACCTTTATCGAAAATTGGTGATCTTGCAGAACAGTGCCCATCTCATGACTCTCTCGTTTACAAATTATGCTCATTGAAGGTACAGTCGGAACTGGTGTTCTGTCTGCAAAACGAGTCGATTTCCATATCGAAACATAGCAAACCTCCGAACACTCCAAATGATTGCAAGGCATTCCTTCTTGATCATTGATTATCTTATTTCTTGATCAAACAATTTTCTGCTTGTAAACGATACGGCATACAACTAACCCTTATGCTCATGCAGTACGATCGCTTCAATTACTTATTCCGATGGTAATTTTTGAGAATAAAAGGCTTGTCGTGGTCCGGCAGCTGTATAATTCGTCTATCGTTTAATAAATTCTTAACTGTGCTATATGCTCTCTCCTGCTCGTCACCCCATTTGGATTTTGTGTTTCTCTTCTTTAGTAGGTCAGTGAAAGACGCAGCAAATGGGCGTAATGAGCTTTGTGGGCACGATAAAACGCTGTCGACCCAAAAAGCAAACGCACACTCTTTCTTTGTGGTATGTCTCAGTATCGTCTCCACACCGCTTAGCAGTGGGGTATTTCTATGACACATTTCTTGCCAAAACAATTTGACCTTGTCCGTCCCAATTACAGATTTAGATAGTCGAGTTGACAGGTATGCTTCTGCTAATTGCCTGAAGACTTCGCTTACCATCGCCTTGTAATCCATGCTATTGTTCGAGTGTATCGCTGTGTCAGCTTTGTCATCGGTGTCGTCGGCTCAGGATTCCTCACTTTGACTTCAATAGTACATGCAAAGTCTACTGCTACCATCTTTCTTTATAACCATTTGGTATGGGTATGGTAATTCCAATTTACAAATCACTCCCCTCCTTATCATGCTCACGCTGTCTCTCCGTATTGTTGCTCTGACCACAAAAGGAAAGTGTACGAAGAAATCAATATATAAGACCAGTTCTGATTTATCTCCTGTAAGGCTTCTTGAAAGCCAATACTGTTTACATGGTGTACTGGTGTCTGGTGCAATTTTCTCACTACGCTCGTATTGTTTTGTCCTTGCATTAGTATGCATCCGTGTTGAAGAGGGTTCTATCTTATCTATATTCCACCACCTCCACCCTTGTTTTCCGTTAGCGAGTCAAACGTATGTAAGTTGCCCCTACGAGTGAACTAGACCAGATTTAGTGTGACGAAATACATTACTATTATTTTATTATATCTCTTGTCTGTTTAGTATCTTTACTCGTCGAGGGAGCACACCTCTATTCGGGTGGAGAGAAGGACGTAAAGACATTGACAGATGGTGTACATACACTTGTTTCATCTATATCTAAAGAATTCGTTTGTCTCATAGGGTGCAAATAGAAAACATGCGGAATTCCAGGAGAAACTTGGAAATTTGGGCGAAACCGGAAGAAACTAGATAAATCTAGAATAAACTTGGAAATACCCTGAAAAGAAAATAGAAAAATTTGGAACAAACTGAGAAAAAATTTAAAAATCTAGGAAAACTGTGAGAATCACCGAAAAAAACTTTGCAATTTGCGGTAAATACCACTGTCTCAGTTTAAAATTAGAGCACCGCGTAGAGTGCATTACTTAATCCTTGGTGATAGAAGTGTGCGCTTGATATATTTTGTGTGATCTTTTCTGTCAGGACTACTAACAAGTTGTACCCTTTTATACAAATAATATAACTTATATATATATAAGCAAATTTTTATGACATATATAACAATAGTGCTAAGAAATTGAGTCTTGTTAGAGAAATACATTGTACAATATACAAAACCATATTAGCATCGATCAAGCAAATCAATCATGTTCTATCCTGAGTCTAATAATATTTATCCTGAGTTTAATGTTAAGAATATCGCCAAAATTAGGTAATCTATAGCAAACGATCTAACAGTCAAGTTGTTTTACCAAGTGCTGTTGTAAAGCCCAAATCGGCTCCAGGTGTAAAACCTACCCCTTGGCTTCTCAAGACAGCCAACAAAGGCAAGACCAACATCTATCTTTGATGATAGGAACTATAAATGACGAAAGGAACTGCTGTGCAACAAATGATTGTCTGCGAATCAATGTGGAAGCGATGCTCAGATATAAGTCAAGCATACCTCCATCATACTTGGTATGCTCTGGTTGGATACTATTTAAACCTGCCCCTTTTTGCATCTTAAGATGCCGTACAACCTATAAAATCTCATCAACTTTGATATCGACACACCACTATGAAAGATTGAGTCCACCCATTTGCTTTCGTAACATTGTCTCAAACTTCATTTGCTCTTCGATTCTCCTCTGAGAAGGCTCACTATTAGAAACGGCAGCAAAATGTTCTCTCAACGACACAGAATGTCCCTATCAAAACAGGCTTGAGTAATCCTGGTAGATCCTCCACCTGAGTTTGGCTTTATTCCTCTCTTCAATATAACACAGAAGTGGTCATGATCATTCATGATCAGGCCTCTGCTTAGACATTTACCAAACATCACATTTTTATATTCTTCCAACTCTTGAACTTATTTTTAAACTGCTTACGTGATTTCAACATCGACTTATACAAAGCCCATGTTGTGATCTACCAACTGCCATCCAGTTAGAATAGTCCATATTTGAGGCTCGTTTTAACATCTTCAGTTCATCGTTCCATCCCAGTTTCTTTTTCATCTTGTTTTTCCTCATGGGAATGCATAGTTTTGAAGATCTCGTTATTGCAGAGAAGACATTACCATAGAAGGCTTGTATTGAAAGACCGTGCTCATACAGAAGTGGGGTTCATTGCATATAGCAGCCTCTACACGAATGTGTATCAACTTTTAATCTATTTCTAAACTTCGTTGGCACTTCGTTGGTACTTTTTGAGGTCTGATTCAGTCGTCTCTTTCCATAGCAGCAATTTAGAGACCAAGGAATGATTCTTGTCATTACAAACAGTTTTAACAACAATATTCATAGAGATCATAATGGCCCGTGATCAGAAGACACATTGCCACCTTCTAGGATTCCAAAACTCTCAACAAGTTTCTGTATAGATTGTGATATACATACATAATAGATATACGATTCCCAAATATATTTGTAAATGTACACTGTATTCATGAAGCTTGCATTAGAATCCCTAAGACTTCAGCTAAAAGCTATGTTCCAACAAGAGCAATTCCAGTCTGCCAGAAAAACGACTGATATATCGCAAATCAATGTTGAATTCAACTAATAACAAAACATGGCCATATTGCACAACTTCTAGAGATCTTACATAAAGCCAACTCCATGATGTACCCATTCAAAGCATCACCATCACCGAAGTCTACGGGCATATATGAGGCTATTGCAAGAATAACCCGATGTAATGTTGTCATCTTGACAGCCATCTGTCTATCAGATGTACAAGTAACAGGAAATATTGCATTTGGAAAGTCTCTGTGCCATAAAAGAGCTACCCTCCAAATGGTCTACCCGTTACAACCTGAAACTCCTCCATATGAGAGTTGGCTGTAGATACAACATCATTTCATACAGATGACAATACTTTGAACTCAGCTGGGTTCAACCAATGTTCTCGTAAAGTTAAAAAATTTGCTTTCTGAAAAGCTCAGTAACAAGATCTTCAGAAGATCGTAAACCTCGACAGTTAAAAGAAGCAACATTGAAACTAGCCATTCCGATAAGATTGCGCAGGTCCTTGTATAGCCCAACTCGGCACGAATATCCAAGATCTCATCCTGACATTCTCAGGCCAGAAAGTTGAATTTGAAACTTTCTCTTTATCTTGTAAGTAAACTTTCACTCTTGCACTGCTAGTGCCATACAACTTTGACGTCATCAGATGTCATGATCTTACATCAACTCCATTGCTATTCATGTACTCTACAACATGCTCTTATTTAACATTCTCTAACATATTACAACTTTTCTCCTTTTAAGACATCCTACAAGAGACCGATGTCGAGCTGTCTCGCTAGTTCTGTCTCTCTCTTCATTTCCATTTCCTGTGCCAGCCTTGTCGTCACTCACTGAAAGAGCTTGTTTCTATCCAAAAATTAATTATTTCCGCGTATTTCTAGACTGTGCGTCAGTTACTTCACCTGTTTCTTCTCAGTACACTTCTGTACTGAACGCACTTCTTCTGTTGTCTTGCTTTTCAAATTTTCTGGGTTTTCTATTACCATTGCCACTTCACTCACCTTCTGCTGTATCACATTCGATTCCTCATTTATTCTCATAAGAGGGCCGGATCCAAGAATTTCTGAAAGAGGGGGTTCACTTGGTAACAGTTATTTATAGCAATAATAATTTTCTCTTTCTACGCCCACCTCATTACTTCGTCGTTTACGAATTATGCCTTTGAAGGTACAGTAGTGGCTGGTAGTCGGTCTGCAGTAGAATCTCTTCTCATATAGGAACACAGTAAGTTTTCGCCCACTACAAATTATAGTAAGGCATTCTTTCTAGACTGTCGAATATCTCCTTTCTCGATCTAACAATTTCTTGATTGCAAACGATACAAGATACAACTGAAAGCTATGCTCTTGCAGAATGATCACTCCGATTCCTTTGTCCGACTCTTCGGTTCTAAGAATAAAAAGCTTGTCGTGGTCTAAAAACTGTAGAATTGGTCTATCATTTATTGCCCAATTGACCGTGCTGTACGCTTGCTTCGAATTCTGCGCGTCAACCCCATGTGGGTTGGTTTGGTTGACCGGCCCGTTCTCTAAAAAGTCTGTGGGAGGCGCAGTAATAACTGCGCAGCGTACTGAGATATTCTTTTTCGATAAAACGCTGTAAACGCAAACCGAACGCACCTTTCCCATTTTTGTAGGTCTCGGAACGGCTCTTCCCCTCTCATCACCGCTTAACAGTGGGGTCTTTGTTTTATGAAATAATTTTTGCTCCAGTAACTTCAAATTGTCAGTCCCATTTACTGATTGAGGTGATCGTCATTTCGGGTTGCCTTCGGATAAAATGCCTAAGGACTTCGTTTACAGTCGTCATGTGATTCGTCTTATTGATCGAGTTTATCAGGATGTTGTTCATGTAGTACTCCACTTTGATGAAATCCGCTAATACATTCCACTTGCATCTAACGAGAATCGCTCCCGACTTCAACATTCTTAACATCATCTTCAGGAACGCCTAAAGTTTGTCTGGAGTTAAAATGCCATCTTAAATTTCTTTAGGAGATACCGGTATCTGCCAATGCCTCTGCTGAGATCCAAGGTAAATTACTGTGTCAGATAATTCGGTGTCGGCCGTTCCGGATTCCTCACTTTTACTTTGTTTAGCTTTCGATAGTGTGGTCTATTTTCTTTCTCACCATTACAACAGTAGTATATAGACTACCTAATTTGTACCATTTGCATCTCTCCAATACAAATGTATATTTTGTGGACCAGTATTTCATTTCGATCTCTCCAATAGAAATTCCAATTTCTGTTGTCTAGTATTGCACTAGTATCTCTTTAATACAAATAAATATTTTTTTTGTGATTCCGACCCATCTATTTCACTCCTCCGCCGACTATCTACCGTTCGTGAGTCTAAGGTATAGATCTTGTTTATCTGCTATGTTAACTCGTCGAGGGTGGCAACCTATACTATTAGACACATGAGATTTATAGAATATAGCACAGCGATGATATCTATGAGGATTTTTGCCGCTGTCTAAACTGTGGGTTATTATAGTCAATCTCCTGCTACTCCTCTTTACATTTTCAACAACGGTTAGGAGTATACTGGTAGGGTAATTGAATTCATCCCAAAAGGTTAGAATTTATTGCAGACCAGTATGCCATTTCTAACTAATGAAGTCATGACCACGGCTTCCTCTTGCGGCCATACCGTTATGGTGCACCTGACTCGTCAACTCGGTGCCAGTCACATCCAAAAGGCTATGAACCTGGCTGACGATGGTGCTTATTTACACGTCGTGCGATTGTGTTACAACTATGACCAGTTCAATCGCGACGAAGTCATGGCATGGAGGCAGAAGTTAGTCATGAGGAAGTCATCCATCTATGTCGAGAATTGGGAACCAACGATCTCGACTTGGCTACGCTATGGGCCGAAAGTGGCGGTCAAGAAAACAGCATGCGTCTGTGTCGTGATTGGTGTGTCCACGATTTGGATCAATCCATGGCCTGAGCAGTAGACGATGACCATGATATTATAGTACGATTATGTCATGAATGGAAAGCCACAAACGTCGACAAGGCTTTGGTGTGGGCTGCATACAAAAGTCGTGAAGCCATAGTTGGCCTGTGTCGTGATTCTTTGAGCCCTTGCTCTCGATCGCCTGCTGTTCACGGACGAATTGTTGTACTCGTTGCACTCTAGGTCCATCTTGGTCCGAATCATTTCAGTCTCATTTCCAGGTTCCGAAAATATACTTGCAAAATCGAACAAACTAAATAACATTGATACACACCCATATGCTCCTGAAAGATGTAGTAAATTGGTATGCATCAATTTACTATATAGCAAACTATCTAACCAATAAGGATGTTTATTGCTATCGCAAATAGCCTTCTCAGCATTTACCAGTGTGAATATATTTAGTGCATATATCATTGTCACTAAGAAAACATAGTGGAAGAGTTTATAAACTTTTAGCTAAGATAAGGTGTAATCCCCAATTTTATCTACTGTATATATCCCTATTGTCTGCGTGCACCAATTCCATCAATTCTAACAAGGACACAAGCAAACTGCAACACACAACCAGCAAAGTACGAATATCATGTCAGTCTTAAGCATTTCCATTCAGCCCTGTAATGTCTTGTTTTAGACACTCGGCTAGAAACAAATAGAAAGTAAGAGTGATCGTTCAATAAAGTTTGAATGTATAGCATGTGTCTCACCTTCCCTTATCTTGCTGTGACCAACTGGAAAAATGGTTTTTCGTATCTCAAGACATTTCTCTACATGTAGACTGGCTTGGTATGCTTTATGCATGACAAGGAATAACGTAGAAAGGTAATAGTGACCTGCACACATACAATCATATGAACAGAGAAAACGAACGACGAAAAGAGATCAACGCACAATCTGCTGTGTAATGACTAGTAGGTAGTTTGTCTTGCAAAATCGATAAGGCAGTTTGCAAGTGAGTCATAGACTCTTCAAGTCTTGCGGTCTTGATTTCATACGAACCTAAGCGCATCATACCTACAGACATTCACATTGCAACAAGCCGGTGTGAGAAACAATACGAAGTTTGAGAGCATATCATCTTACCAATAGCAATAAAGGTACGATTTGGAAAGAGACGCTTTTGGACAATTTCAAGGGCTTCCAAACACAGCCTTATAGCTTCTTCCCAACATCCCTTCTCGTCATGGTCGAGAGACAAGTAATACAAATCTAGATATCAATTCCTTTAGATACAATCCAACCGAGATCACATAGAAAGCAAAATCTAAACTAACTCAGAGCAATGTTAAGTCCTCGATTAGGCGAGTACTCTTGTTGTAGATTCAATTGTCGAGCTTTCTCATGCCACGATATGGCTTTATCGTAGTTAGCTTGTGATCGATAGCAGTTTCCCACAGTAACCATACCTGTGACATCGCAAGATGCAGGCAGCAGTTGATGACAAACATTTCAAAAAAGACTTTGTCGTCGAACACAAATTTAATTTACTGTTGTGAGACAATTATTATTATTCGAGTAATGGATCTTTCAGTTCATTAAGTTTACAGTCTATAAATTCATAAAGTAGATTACGTAAAAGACTCAAAAATTATGCTCGCACATAGGGACTTGTGTGCTGATCTCAAGTAATTTTTAGTTTTAGCCATGGCACGTACTATACTGTAGTGCCCTACCAAGAAAATCAATATACAACGCTAGTTAGCCCTTTCTATAGTGCTATGTAACCGTTGAAAATGCGCTCTGAGCAAGTTAGGAAACATCTGTCAGCCTTGTTAGTTTTCCATTAACAAAGAACATATTCTGTGCTCACTGCGATCTGAATACGCTTGCCTTCACAGATTAAGCCGTGACAGCGTAGGCGTGACGTAAGTGATCGAACAGCATGCATTTCGTATAACGTGCTTACTAGACTACAAACACTGTCAAACGCAATCTGTTACTGTACCGTCCAATTCAGCCTATAGAAAGACACATGCGCTATGTTTGTTGTCAGTTTGAATAAGAGCGTCATAAACGTCGCAGTTACGGAGTGTTTGACTTGGTGCAGCTGATCTAATTGCGACAAAATGCGCATATACGCTAATGTAAGCGTGGCAGTTAAATAGAAGTAATCATTACAAATATCAACTATCTAAACCTTACTTCAGCAGTTTGTAATGCACAAGAAAATGGAAATCAATTTACGATAAACAAATAGATAACGCACAATCATGCATAATTCGAAACCATTTTGACCGTCAAGCGTATGGACAAATTGGCTCAAACATTGAGTCGTGTCTTTATGCATGTTATCAACACACCTTGCCCCCGAAAACCTTACTTATATCAGTGTAGCAAAAGCTGTTCTACTTACAATGCGGCAAAGTAGGATGTGACTGCGGCAAAGATACGGTTGCTATCTCATACGCTTTGCTTGCAAGTTGCAATGCTTCCTCTTTCCTGTCAAGAAAGTCATACGTCATTGAAAGGCAACAGAGAGCTAAAAATATATGCGATGAAATTAAATATACGCATTTCTACATTAATTACTTCGTATTGCATACCATATGCCAAAGAGGAATGAGAAGGTGAGTAGCACGATCGCCTGATAGTAACGGCCTCCTCTAGTAAATTTGCACTTTTCTCAAGTTTTCCGCTTTCTCTGTAGCCATTACCAAGATTGATAATAGCTGAAATATAAAATATGAGGTTATCAACTTTAGACTTTACATGTAGGTTTGCTACATGGAAATATCCATCAACGAATGAAATCAAACATTTTGTAAAAGTTCTTAGAAAATACCTTCAATTTTATAGTATCCTACCCTAACCTATGCCTGATATCTATTTGATATAATCAGAGTCTCCCAACACATTTCGGAAAGCATATCTCTCATGTCTACTGTGAAAGATACCAATTTATTAAAACCAAGCACTTGACTTGCCAGTAATGTCGAACCTGTTACGAGAGTGTCATTCATGACACTCTACGTTGTGGTTATCTAGTCAATTGCAGAACTTTTGCAGAAATATTTATGAGTATTATTAGGTATCATGTGAGTTCATGTGAGTACAATTGCTTTTCAATGTTCTTTCCTTCAAACTGACTACAAGCATGATACATCAACCTGTATTTTTATCTCGCTTCGACAACATTGCCTCTGCTAGTCAATTTTTACTACCATATTTGTAAAGGTTAATAGTATGATAAACATCGTGTGTAACTATTTCTTGTAACTACGATTTCAGACTATTCTGATGCTTTCAAAAAGATGCTTTCAAAGCTCATATTTCTATATATGTTGATCGATCGGTTTTCAATTACCATAAGTTGTTTTGATATACAAATCTAACCAGATGAGTATGTGAGCATAAACAAAGAGATATATCAAATGTGATTTAAGTTGTTACCTTTAAAATATGCATACGACAATTGGCGTCCAACTGGACATATTTTCAACAAACACAAATTATCAGTATTTAGAATGTTGGAAAAAAACTAGAATAAAGAGCGTATAAGAAGCAAAAAGTTTCTTAATACTAACTTGTTGCAAGGTTGTCGTCTCGTTTAAGTGAAGAACGCAGTTGTTGCAAGAATTCGTGAGATTTTTCATACCACACAATGGCTTCGTTGTAGTCTCCACGAGATTTACAACAATCCCCGATACCGTTCATATCTGTAATACATCACGTTGTAAGCGAACCGCTGAAAACTTTTTAACAAAATACGGTACACTCTCGCTATATCACCATGATAACAAACAAATTTCAAAATGTATATTCTATGTGAAACAGTGAGAGAAACAGTCTGGGATGTCTTGCTGTTCTATTTTACAACGAACTGTAAAGCATCAGTTGGACATGCAGAACATTAAAAAATATACTGGAAAAATTTCTCATTAACAAATAATGCACCAATCTGCTAAACGACCAGAGTACGGGCATGAAGTTGGAAACCTAATGAGACAGCTGTAGATGATACAAATAAGTTTAGTAGCAGACATCGTCAAATAGCTTCTAAGAGTAATCACAATCTACAGATCATTATGGTATAAAGAGTGTCCTGACTATAGTACTTACACCACGCCAAATCACAATGTGATGGTGGTAAAGATATGCTTGCAATATCGAACGCTTCTCTTGCCAATTTCATAGCTTCATCTTTTCTGTCAAGTAGATTGTACGTAAATGAAAGATCACGTATAGCTACACAAAAATGATAATATTAATATGTATGTATTTATAATTATGATTATGACTCCGTATTCTTACCACGTGCCAAGTCGGGATGAGAAGATGAATAGCATGATCGACTAATTTTGACTGCATCCTCCAGTAAACTCAAACTTTTCTCAAGTTTCCCGGTGTGACTGTAGCAGTAACCGAGATTCATGAGAGCTAACACAGAAATGTTGATTGTTAAATGCTATACTTCAAATATTCCAAAATGTACATTACAAATATCGAAAATCGCTAAATTTCTCCATGTACGTACTTGTAGACATTTCCACTAGATTTTCGTTATCGTATTGCCTTTTCAACACAAGCGACTCTTCGTATGCCATTATCGCCTCGTAGTATTTCCCCCCATTTTCATATGTGACAGCAAGGTTATTTAGCGCTAGAAACACAATCATAATAGTTAGATTCGTGTGAAGTAATATCATGTACACTCTTTCATCTAAAGATTATTGCCTTTATCGTGTTTGCCCTAACTTTTATCGTGGCTTTAATTTGAGTACTGTTGCTCATTGATCTATACTATGCATGCTTACGAGTCCCCTTTTGTAGTCATCATGTATCATATCATATTTTTAAAACATTTGTGACAAAATGTTTTATTCAATTCTTACGCAATTGCTGCTTCATAGTTTTCAGATAACGAAATCTATGTATCTTTTGTTTAAGGCCAATTTACAAAACTTTCGTTTTGCTGAACGTAGATAGGAGTGTTAATTTCATAATAAATGCTTTGTTAAATAACTGTTTTGTCCCAAATTAGGTATGTCTCTCTATAACGTAATAAAGAATCTAAATCTAATTAAACATTTGTGCTATTTCTAACACATCTGTGTATTAACCTGATGTACAATTGAAATGTTGATTTTGTCTGCTTCCAGCCAAGTCATAACGCTTTATCTCAGTAATCCTGAAATTGCGCGAACCTCTAATATAGTGATAATTACCTCATATAAGACACAAAAACAGAAAAGCGTCCATGAGTTCATGTTGCCAAATATATAGCAATATCTTCCAAAATCAAGATGCAATAAAAGTAAGTCGCTGAAATAGATGTCCTTTAAACGATGTAATAAGACACCACTAACTGCTAAACTTGCTGAAATATACATCTTGACCATCTACAAGCTTCGCTGGAATGTCCATCCATACGAAAAAATTATTCACTCAGAAAAGCCTGACATCTCATAGTACGTTTCCAGTCTATCAAGCTCACTCAAAAATATGGATTTACATAAAAATATGATCATAAATATCATAACATAATACTTGTACAAAAAATAAAGAAAGATAGTGAACACTAAGAATAGCACCGTTTACTCGAAAAGTATAGGTAATATACATCAATAGATGTAGCAGATAGGTCTTAATGTACACTAGATGGACAAAGCATATTTGATATGAAATTTGAGGATGTACCTCAAAAATGGAAGTGACACCGTACATCCGAATAACAATATTCTAGTTTATAAAGTATGACAAAAACTGTGAATTGAGTCCAGTATCCCACCCCGTCTCGTCAACTGTACGCAACTCTGGCTGTCGACTGATCTTTCCACTGACCGGAAACAGAATAGAAGCCGACACTACTTCAACTAAGAATCTGTCTCAACTCGTAGTGCCAATACAACGGCAAAAGTGGCTAAAAGTATGCTACTGAGAAGGCGCTCCCGTCGTACCAGCCGCTTCAGCGATTTCAGCGGTCCCTCTCCGAGTAGAACCTAAATATAACCCAATTGGCAAAACTTAGATGTTGAGGAAGTAGTTAGAACACTTCTAATGCAAAACCAAGTTGAGAATACCGGAATGGCGCCCAAATGTGACATTAAATTACTAAAATATAAAATAGAATTGATAAGCAAGAGCATACCAATGGAAATTTCTGCACCAGCGGCTCCACCGGCATGTTTTCGTTTCCATTCAATCTGTTTCCTGAACAGCGTTTCTGCGTCTTCCAATTTCTTCATTTTCATGTAGCAAGACCCTAAGCGGCCTAGAGCTGAAACAAGAATGTGATAACTTATCATTAAAAGCAGCACATAAAACCAAGAAATATAACACAAATGGAAAAGTGCTAACTGTTAAGCCTGCATGATTGCGAAATTAACGCATAAAAGAATGTATATTTCAGCAATAGCTTGTTTGTGTGAAGTACCAAAAATTTAAATTCATGTAAAATCAATGTATGCCTAGATGCGTTGTTGACCGTACAACGAGATGCAAATTTTTAGCAATGTGTACCGTCATTTCTAGAATACAAAATTCATATTTCCATTACGAAACTATACAATGTGCCGTGTTGCTTTCAGAAATATGCTGAGGTAGCACACAACCCAGTAGAGGCGAAGATACAAACGTCCAGACTATACTCGTGATAAAAGTCAACACACAACTACTACACTAAAATATTCCAAATTACATTTGAACTTTATAAATAACCTGTAACAAGCGTTTATGAAATCTGATTCAGTCAAATGCAGCTGCCTTCCTTCAAACATCATCTTTTACTATATTTTTATATCAACTGTCGCACAATGACCTCTGATTGCGCAGATATACTTTCCATTTATGATAAAATAACCAATATATTGGAATTGATTATTAAATCTACTTCCAACTTCAAATTTTGGCCTTAATTTTCATAACTTATAGTTACTCTTTCGACCAAACGTTTGCCACAGAGCAAAAGACGTTTCGTGAATATTATCAGGTTGCAGTGGAAACTGAAATTTGAGGTGGAAACATACGTCCATGTGCGATAAAGAGAAGGATAGATAGTTCGAAGATATTACTATAAGCTAACGAAACCGTCAAATTTGTTACTCAGCTAAAAGTAAGTGACGCGAAGTAGTCTGAGTCAGTATGGGTTTGCGAACCAACGGCATTATTCGTCAACAAATTGATAACATATGCAATCTGTAAATCGCAAACGCATCCATATACCTAGTAGTTCAAAGCAAGAAATCGCGGAAACGAAACGGCACGTGGAAAATAATGCAGCTGTCACGGCTAGGAGTGAGTGACTCCCAGTAGTGGTGACTGTCACTAGTCTCGGTGGCAATGACTACCGTTTAGCAGCATCAGAGTGTGAACGATTCACAGTCACTACTCCTAGGCACCAGTAGCTAGAGAGACGATATAATCTATGCACCAGTGAATTCAGCATGGCAAGCGGCTTCCCATGCATTAAAATCTGATTCTGCAAGTAGCCTCTGCAAACAAGAAGCATTTCAAGTATTCACTGATTTTGGAAGATCTTCCGAATACGTTCCACGTCGAACTTGTCCATGATATCAAATAGCAACATTCAATCAGTTGTGCGATTGGAACTGACAGTATAATAACACGAAGGAGCGTGAACAGAATATGACTTAGACAACTGCCAGCCCGGCAAATATATAGAAACCTCAACTTCCAGATATTTCCTCTTTGTACAGCAATATTCGAAAGGGAGTCACTCTGGCATTGGGAAGCTAATTAAACCGAGGCAAGAGTTGCTAGCGAGTCATTCATGCTGGGGAGCCACTGACGCCTCTGACACCCGGTCTCTGACAGTACATGATTATCTAATTATACAACACAAAGGATAGTCAGATAGCTATAGGAATGCGTCATTTTGAGCCTGGCAGTTTAATATCCTTTTAAAGCTTCAATAATAAAAAAACTTACATGTTGCCCATGCACACTGAGCTCAAGGTATGCCAAAGTGCAAGCTTAATCAAGGAATGATACACAATAGAGACAAGGCATTTCAATAATCGCTACCGATGATCCGGCCACGCGAGCATAAACAATAGTACTCTAAACAATAGTATTCTATCTTTTAAGAAGTTCGGTAAAGATTTCTCTCTAACTCTAATGTAACGCGCTCATTTTCCGAGTTCCCTTTTCTTTCAAATACTTAAATTTTGATAAATTAGTTGGGAAATACATTATTTGCTTTGTACAGATGGACACTTCTACGTCCTATCAGCATTCATTTCTGCTTTGAATTTCAGAAGACGCACTTGCGAGTGTCGGAGCACGCAGAGCGCTACTTTTAACATCGCAGAAGACGCGACGACCGAGAAGCTCGCACAAACTTGATAGCCGTATTTGGGAAGCGATAAGTTAACGAAGTAATATCAATCTGCCCAGAAAGATTGTAGCAAAGAATCGTAGCCAGTTAATTAAGTTAACTAAGTCGGAGAAAGCATGCAGAATAATGAAACCGTTCGGCAAAATTGCGGTATATCGCAAATGCATTTAAAAATAAACCAAACGGCTTTAGAAGTTCATACTTAGAAAACGTTGAGAAGAAAGTAGAAGACTTTAGCAATGCTTTTCGATTTTGAACTAATGCTTCTGACCCAAGACACAGAGGGGGACGTAAACGGTTATATGAATTGACGCAGCCAGTCGTCTTAGATAGTGACGCGTCAGTATATAAAGATTAATTGCAAACTACAAACATTATTGACTCATTACTATTATTATTGTTATAAATAGCATAAACCAGTATAAAATACGAAGAAACAAATAGATAGTATGTGCACGTGCATGTGCTGCCATTTGGAGAAAAATTGTTTTTAAAATGCACACTTACTGTAATTCCCGTGCTTTCTATCATCATAGCCTTTTATCAAAACACTAAATCGATATTGCTGATATTATTGTGATGTTTACGCTTTCGATCATATTGTTGAACGTATATACATTAGACACTAAACGTAGATGGTAGACATTGTTACCATAGTTACTGTTACAAATTCAGGGTTCTCACCATCATTTCAAAACAGCGTGGCAGAGAGAGAGACGGTAGTTGAAAAAACTCAGTTTACGCCACAGACGCTCGGATACCCAGTCCATTGCTAGTTAATAGTATTATTTGATGAATTCAACCTAAGTGCTTGGACAATCCCAGCATATGTTGAGATGCTAGACGCTCCTGCTCTTGGAGTAAAGCTGATTCATGCATTAGAAAATTAGCATGTCGTGCAAGAGCATCTTTACAGAGCGAGACGTACTGTAAAAGATTAAAATGGTAGACAAATTGCTTTCATTGTGGTGTTAAAGTGCTGGCACAGCTGAAAAATATTCCTTTTCCATCAGTCGTTAGAAACACCCACGGGTATTATATCTCATAATGCGGGTCATACTCACCTTGTTTGTGCTTTGAAGTCTTGCAGTTAGACTTACTGTCGTCGGGAGCTGTAGAGTCAGACTGTGACTTGTTGCTGTCGGTCTGAAGCAGAGCTCCTTGACCCGCTTGACTCGCACAGGTTTCCTCGGGCTAACTACTTTTAGCTTCATTCTCTTCGGGACATGCTCCCTTTGACTTTCACCCCAGTACGGGCAAGATCGAATTTATTAAACCTGCCACTTTCCTCTTCATCTCCGTGTTCGTTTACGCACGCGCACATTAATGCACATATCTGCATTGCCTCAAAATTCGAGACGTTTCTCGCGTAAACGAAACGTCTGGACGTCCTAAATTGACCTCGAAAGTTGAGGAGGTAAGTGGTTGACCAAGAACTCTTTCTTCAGTAACTAGCCTTCTGTAACAACTTTCGAGTCAATAAGAATGTAGATCTTTCCTTGTTTTTCTTTAGGCGTTATTGCACTTTGTTACGTGGCTGGGATTTCCCAGCGTTGCGCTGTGCCATGCTACAATAAGCTTTAGAGAGAACATTGCTAAGTGTATGTTTTTTAAGTTGTAAAAGCATCAAAATATGCTGACAACACCTTTTGGTAAAACTCATATTTACAAATAAACAGACAAGAAAGTCTGATTCACGATGTATGTCGCTCGGTTCAACGGTGACGGGGCGTCACCAAAACGGCTCCTGTGCTGTATTCCGCCGTTCTTCGGATTTCACTATTGACACAGGGTCCCACTATGACACGTATTAATCCGAGGTGCAAGATTGATATCAATCAAAACGTACCGCTACTTATTGCCGAATTGGTCTACCTACCGTCATTCACACGTATAAATTCAGCTGAATAAGCAGCAATGGCACTCGGATAATACCAAAGCCAATCAAATCAACGCCGCTTCGCCATAATTCTCAGTTGGCGTCAGCACGTTTGGGATACACACAACGCAGTTGTTGTAGCGCGGTACCGCCTGCCTTGGGCTGCGCGGCGTGCATCGTGAGACCATTAACGTGCTACATAGAACAGGAATTTTCAGTCTTTTGTAAAAGATATATTCAATGACGAAACACAAGAAGTGCAAACTCTCGGGCGGGATGCACTTTGAAGGTAATTAGTCGCCATATGACAGAATGGTCTAAATACCACCAATTAACGCATTACATTAAATTACGTAAATACATTGGCCTGTTTAATAATAGTACATTTTAGTGCAATTTACAATTCTTTAGTACAATTATGTTTAGTAACAATTTTTAGTAGAAATTAGTACACTATGTAAGTACTAGGTCTGTGACCCTCCGGCCATTTCAATTTCCAATTTTCAAATTTCAAATTCTTTTTTATTTTCAAATTTAAATTTTCATTTTTAATGGTTTATTTTCAATTTTTGTGTGAAAGACTTTCAATTATTTTGTTGAAAAAATTATTCGGCGAGCAAATTTTAATTTTTCATACTGCATTTTTCACACTACTAGCTAGACTCGTGCCCAGTCCTCCTCCGCGCTAGGTTGCTTACACCACGTGCGCTAGCTGTCACGTGTGTATAGGTCCATGTGGTTTTACACGTGTGGTTGGCTTAAGCACGGAGGAGGACTGGGACCATGCTTCGTCATGTGACATCATTTGAGTCTAATTAAGTTATTTAGCTCAGCCCGCTGGTCTCAGCTAAGATTTCTAATAGGTTGCTAAGGCTCTGCTAAACGACACAGAAGGTGGTAGATTAGCAAGAGCCTGCCTACAACCGGTCAGTCGCCTGGCCTCACAAATCAACGCCATCATGCACATGCACGATCCTCTTCGTAAAACTGCGCCGGCTAGCAGAGTCTAGAGTAGGATAACGCAGCCCATGACGGACATATTTCGTACATTTGACTACCTTCACAAATCTAAAGCAGATCTAAATCTAAATACAAATTCAGATTGTCATACACCCAGATGTGTGTCTCTTTCGTGAGCTGCTGTACATCCTGGTAATCATTCGCCAAGTTCTTTAGTTAGACGTCGCTAAACCTGTTGATATGATTGTGAGACACCAAGATGGTTGAGGTCTGTAATTGCTTGTTTTCCTGTACCGCGAGCAAACAAGCATGTAGGCTGTTAGGAGTGCAATCCCACTGCTTTGGCGATCTCAGAACTTCAGTGCCACAGTGCCCGTGATGAGAGCCTGCAGGCGTGTGCTATCAGCCTCCTCGTTGGCTTTCCCTTTGACCAGCGCTTGCAAGATGCCAAACAAATGAGGGCTTTGACGACGCATCGTGTCTTCGATGTCTTTCACGGAGAAACGGCGTAAATCTTGCCACGAAACAGGCCCTCGACCAAGAGAACAGCAGTCGGACTCCCGCAAACGTTCGATCTATCTCGACAGAGTCGTTTCTACTAATTGCCAATTGATTGGCGTCTCCGCATAATCTCTTGAGACATGTTGCTTCGCTGGAGTTGGACAAGTCCCACTTGCTTGATTCGAATCTTGTCGATTTCTCCTTGTGACATCTACAGGTCAAACAGGCACTCTGCACGTGCACACCTCTTGTACGCAGTGCGTATCTTACTTGCATAAGGCGAGGGGTGATTCCGCAAGTCTGAAACGTCAGTAGAATGTGCTATAACTCCAACAGAGACTGGTGTGAAGGCAATACCAACGTAGACGTATGTTCTGGTGGCATGGTCCATCCTGTGGCGAGCTTCCGGGAAAGCTTACGAGCCACCTCGACGTGACTGATATTAGCTTAAAATTGGTCCAACAAAATCTGCTAGACGTAACTAACAGGGACGCCTGAACGCGGTGCTCTGGCAGACACAGGGATCAGGACCCGTCGCAGCCTTTTGAAAAAGAGGCGTTACCTTCACGTACTCGTGTGGCTCGACAGGTATGTAGAAGGTCTAGGCGCGCGCGAATGGACTTGCACTTACCATTGAGACCGCTCTTCTCGAAAGTCCTTCTCTGGTCGCACTCTCACGGACAACGACGACATCAACAAGTTATCGGCACGTAATGGCTTAGTGGCTCTATAATTGTTGTGTACTTAGTCTTTCTAATTGTGTAATCATGCATTACAAAAGCCCTCCTACGGAAACTATCATACTAAATAAAATTAGTATCTACCAATCATGTCACGCCATTTCGGTCACGTTACAAACATGTTTGTCACGTGACGAAGCATGGTCCCAGTCCTCCACCGTGCTTAAGCCAACCACACGTGTGAAACCACATGGACCTATACACACGTGACAGCTAGCGCACGTGGTGTAAGCAACCTAGCGCGGAGGAGGACTGGGCACGAGTCTAACTACTAGCATCTACGGTTTAGTAATATTTACAACTCCATTCCAAGTTTCAGATTAGGCGAAGATACCATTATCCTACAGTGTCCTGCCTCAACATTGAATCACGTTTCCTTCTGGAGGATCCATTTAAGTGATTACCACACCAGTTTTATGCGGAAATTCAGAGAATCTAATGGTTCAAATCACGCCATCATTCTGTATTTTGCAATGTCTACTAAACTCTACCCAAGACACCGAACGTTCAAATTTGAGACGACAAAAATTAGTATAATCACACAGTCAAGTATGGTTTACTAAACTGTGTTTCAAGTTTCTGATAGAGCAAAATTAGCATCATCGATATCGTAAAGAGTACTTCATCAACATTTGATCACGTTCGTACCTGTTTCCCTCACAGAAGGGCTCGCGTAAGTGATTATCATATGTATACGATAATTGCGGTCCTGCCCGAATCTAGGTAGTTCAAATGACTATCTAATTATCGGTCTGCATAACGCAGCTACCTGAAAGTGAGTGACGAAATCATGCATGCCAGCTGCATTCCCCGGGCTCTAGCGAATGTCGTTCCTCCATCTAGGCATGACAGCACAATCAATCTTCAGAGAAAGAAATAATTAGCATCCATGTGCTTTTCCTATTACATCTAGCATTCACGAAAAGGAAAGACACACAATGTCTGTCATGTCCTCATACTGAATATATAATCATTTGCACGTCTGTAGGCTGTTAGTACGTAGTCGGAAGTTTTGAATATATTTTCTGTTGGTACCTCTATTTGACGTCCAAAAATTCGTGTCCAACCGTTTCATTCAAACTGCCTGTTCGATAATTCCAAGGCTTACATTGTAGTAAGTTAACTTACTAAGCTGAAATAATTGTCGTATTCTCGTCGATGTTTATCATGCTCGTCATTCCCGTCTTTTTAACAAGCTTCATTTCAAGCATTTAGACTCATGTTTACATCTAAATTCAGTCGTATTACTGCTGGCTAAATATTAGTAATTAACTTAGTAAAACGTCCAATTTCGTCCCCAACCGCCGCTCCAGCAACTTGATTATCTTTTAATTTCAACGTTCAAGATGTAATTGATTTACAATGTAGCACGAAATTCGTCTTCAGAAAAGAGTCACCTAAATAAAGTTATCTCTGTGTTCAGAGTACATTATACCAGACCCACACATTACTCAATATCAGCACACCGCGATCAAAGCATTAATTTAATCGTAGGGAGGTTACAACGTTTCCTGCTTATACAATTGTAATAGTTACGTCAGATTTTACGGTAATTAGAAGATTTTGATGTACTTAAAGGTTGCTCAACCAACCGTGTTATTCTAATAATAGCCTAACGCGATGTATGCATATAAAATAATGCTCAATCGTCATTCACGATCCACCGGTATCTGTAGACTTGTAGCTGCTAAGCATCTCTATGTCTTGGTCATTCATTGCTGTGTGGATTATTTACTGTTTTTGTTGTCTACTTGCCTTCCCATAATAAAGGAGACAACGAAGGTCAGCCTAGATTGCAGCGTATTTCACGAAGCATGCCTATTTCTTCATACTTTAAGATTAGAAAAGAGATTCCACGTAACTGTCATCACGCCATCAACTTGGCAACTCCCACAGTGGTGCTAGGAGGTTGATCCACGTGATGGACTTAGCTCACTCAAAGTCTACTGTGATATAAAAACGGACGGTGGAGGATGGACTGTATTCCAAAGAAGAAAGAATGGATCAGAGAATTTTAGCCTTGCAGGTGTATGTAGTAATCATTCATCACGATATAAGCCTATCATATCGAGACGAACTTGCATGGCCATTGTAAACTGCTGCAGAGTTTTGAGACTCTTAAAATACCGACTTAGCGATTAAGCTAATATAAAGCAACAAGCCAACTCGAACAAGACACATGAATATCACGTACCGTACGTGACCATAGAGCCTAAATGAGGTATCCCGCCCTTTCTAAAAATTTTTATATATTTCTCTGCACGTGCAGCTCTCTGCTGTATAATTAAGGATCACATTCGTCCCGACTATTCTAATAGAACATGTTCGGAAAAATGACCATTAATTGAGTACCAAACAGATCGATAAGGCAGTTATATTGCTTGGTACCTCTCGCTCAAGAGGAAACAAACCATGCATGGTTTTCTAGTTCCTACTTTACCTTTCGGTTGAATTGCAAATTTTACTTAGTTATGAGCTACAGGAAACTTGAAGCCTGATTCACACTGAGCAGGTACAGCAACTTACCGTTAGGCAAGATCATTCACACTGGGTTGTCGTTACTTACCGTATTGATTTTCGTAACGTAACGTAATATGTCGAGATAGATTCAACCCTTCCCGGTTGACGTTAGGAATTATCCAATCGTGGAGCAGTACATGGGTGTCTCTCCTGAGCATGCGCATTTCACAGGTTTGACTAGGGCGTCCTGCCTGCTTTAGAAAATCTCTCTAATCCACATTTTCATTCCGCGTGCTTTTCTTCTTTGAATCCAAGACAGAAGAAGAAGCAGTAAGAGACAACGTTTCCTCTTCTTTGTAACGGAAGCTATCATGCCTGACGTCATGTACGGGACACTAAACGTAGGAGCTCAATGTGAATGCTATTACATTAAATGTCATGCTATGTTACGTTACGTTACGTTACGTTACGTTATGTACATCGCCCTAACTTGATAAAATACGTTACGTGCTTAGTGTGAATCAGACTTATGGTATTTTAAAATATGTCACGTGACCATTAGGAACGCTGACTGGTCAATATGGAGTCTTCATATGATAGACACCTCTCGGCTGTGATAGAGACCTGCTGTTTGATAGAAGAACTTACTCAAGAGCAACTATAATATCAATTGGTTCAAGGGCGGATACAAGATCTAATCAGACCGAACACTATTTTTCTCTAATCCTAACTCTCACTGGAAACTGTACAAACTCAACTAGAATATGAAATTGCATGCCATACACCATTTACTAACCGACTACAGCTGCAGGTACATGCTCATGCAGACATTTGGTGCAGGATTTCAAGGTCCGCCTTGTGAGGTACGTGTTACAAACTAGCAATCATGAGCGACGTTTGCATGCAAAGCAGTCAGACAGTTGTAAATACTTACCCCTATACATAGACGCGTGCATGTTAACCCAATGTGCCAGACACGCATGACGCAAAGAGACATACTGGGAAAGGCAGAAGAGGTATAAAGAACTGCCTTGAGTGTAAATGGTGTAGAGTCAACCCTTTTATGGATCACCAGGATTCCCTTGGTTAGATACGAGTCGCTAGCCTACCATGCCTGACATG